>NZ_JBIVVR010000003.1:81238-624096 GCF_044757755.1 Streptomyces sp. NPDC091209
CGCGGGGACCCACGGCCCGAGACGCGCGGGGACCCACGGCCCGAGACGCGCGGGGACCCACCGCCAGAGACACGGCGGGGACCCACGGCCCGAGACGCGCGGGGACCCACGGCCCGAGACGCGCGGGGACCCACGGCCCGAGACGCGCGGGGACCCACCGCCAGAGACACGGCGGGGACCCACGGCCCGAGACACGGCGCACGCGGTGGACCCGATGCCTCGCGACGCGGCGGACGCGGTGGACCGCATGTCTCGCGACGCGGGCGCTACGGCGTCCTGTCCAGGAGCAGTACCGCCACGTCGTCCGCCAGTTCCCCGCCGTTCAGTTCGCGGGCCTCGTTCACCGCCGCGCGCAGCAACTCCTCGCCCTGGAGTCCCTGGGCGAGCTGGCGGCGGACCATCGCCACCATGCCGTCCAGGCCCAGGCGTTCGTTGCCCACGCCGGTGTGGCCCTCGATCAGACCGTCGGTGTAGAGCATCAGGCTCCACGCGGCACCCAGTTCCACCTGCATGCGCGGCCAGCGGGCGTTCGGGAGCAGACCGAGCGCGGGCCCGTTGTTCTCGTACGGCAGCAGTTGGGCGGGCCGGCCCGGACGGGCGATCAGCGGCGACGGGTGACCGGCGAGGCAGAGCCCGGCGCGGCGGCCGTCCGGCGCGATGTCCACGGTGCACAGCGTCGCGAAGATCTCGTCGTTCTCGCGCTCGTGCTCCAGGACCTGCTGCAGCGTGGACAGGAGTTCGTCTCCGCACAGGCCCGCGAACGTCAGCGCGCGCCAGGCGATGCGCAGTTCCACACCGAGCGCCGCCTCGTCGGGCCCGTGCCCGCAGACATCGCCGATCATCGCGTGCACCGTGCCGTCGGCCGTGCGCACGGTGTCGTAGAAGTCCCCGCCGAGCAGCGCGCGGGAGCGGCCCGGACGGTAACGCGCGGCGAAGCGCAGCGGGGAGCCCTCCAGCAGCGGGGTCGGCAGCAGACCGCGCTCCAGACGGGCGTTCTCCTGGGCGCGCAGCTTGGACTCGGTGAGTCGCCGCTCGGCCTTGTCGGAACGTTTCCTCTCCACCGCGTACCGGATCGCGCGGCTGAGCAGCCGGCTGTCCAGCTCGTCGCGGAAGAGGTAGTCCTGGGCGCCGACGCGTACCGCCTCGGTGCCGCGCTCGGCGTCGCCGGACGCGGTGAGCGCGAGGACGGCGTGGCCGGGCGCGAGGCGCAGGACGTGCTTGAGCGTCGCCAGCTCGTCGGCGCCGTCCGCCGCCCGGCCGGGCGCGGGCAGCGCGAGGTCGAGCAGGATGCAGTGGACGTCGTCGGTGAGCAGCCGCTCGGCCTCGGTGAGGTTGCGGGCGGTACGGATCCGGATCGGCTTGCCGGCCGCGTCGAGCATTTCGGGCACGCCGAGCGAACCCGCCGGGTCGTCTTCGATGACCAGGAGAGTCAGGTTGGTGGTGCCGGCGATCGGGGTCGTGGTGCGGGCTTCCGGTGCTGTCCCGGCGGGGCCGCCGGTGATGTCTCCGGATGGGCCGCCGGGTGAGAACACGGCTTGAGCCTGACCACTTTCCACGGCCGGGATCGCTCTCTGCCGCGGTACGGGTACGGGCATCGTCTGGGTTCCTTCCCTCCCCCCGAGGGCGTGGTGGTCGAAGGACCTCGACCCACCGACGGGGACCATAGCGCCCGCCGGTGCCGCAACGGAATGGCGGACGGCGCGGCGTCCGGCGAAGGGCCACCGTCATATGCCGCATCCCGTAACGCACTTGGACAGGACGCGGTTCCGTCAGGGATGACGAAGGTCACGTCCCCGGGGTTGCGAGGGTGGGGCAACCGTGCTGTGCGTCACGTGCGGCGCGTCACGCGTGCCGTGGCATCGCGTGACGCCTCTCGCGGTTCGCGGTTTTGGGCACGTTGCAGGGCGTTCTGTGCGGTGACGCGCGGGTGACGTGCGCGGCGTCCTGCGCGTCTCGTCCTACGCGCCCTGCTGCGCGCCCCGACCTGCGCGTCCCGTCCTACGCGTCCGGCCGTACGACGCCGAGGATCTGCATCGAACCCGCCCCCGTGATCGTGATCGTGCGTCCGGGGCGCGGGGCGTGCACGATCGCGCCGTCCCCTATGTACATCCCGACATGGCTGGCGTCGTCGAAGTAGATGATCAGGTCCCCTGGGCGCATGTCCTTGATGTCGACGTGCTTGAGCTGCTTCCACTGCTCCTGCGAGGTGCGGGGGATGGGGTGACCGGCCGCCGCCCAGGCCTGTGAGGTGAGCCCCGAGCAGTCGAAGGTCCTCGGGCCCTCGGCGCCCCATTCGTACGGCTTGCCGATCTGGTCGGTCGCGAACTTCACGGCCTTCTTGCCCTGCTCGGACGCGTCACTCTTGATGTCCGCGAGGACGCCGGAGCTCAGCCAGACCGACTGCGCCTGGTACGCGGCCTCCTCCTCCAGCTTCGCCAGCCGTTCCTTCTCCTTCTTCTCCAGCCGGGACTCCAGCTTCTCGGCGTCGGAGATCCGCTGCTTGATCTTCTTCTTGGCCTCGGCCCTGGCCTCGCGGTCGCCCTCCAGCTTCCGCCACTGCGCGGAGGCGTCTTTCGCGTACTGCTGCAAGTCCTGCTGGGTGCGCGCCATCTCGTCGAGCAGTCCCTTGGTGGCGTGCTCGCCCTGCCGCACCCGTCCCGCGCCGTCGAGGAACTCCTGCGGGTCGTTGCTGAGCCACAGCCGCGCCTCGGGCGGCAGCCCGCCGCCCCGGTACTGCGCTCGGGCCGCGGCGCCCGCGCGGTCCTTCAACTCGTCCAGCCGCGCCTGGCCCTTGACGATCTCCTGGGCCAGACCGATGATCTCGGCGGACTGCTTCTGGGCCTTCTCCTCGGCGGCGTTGTACGCGTCCGTGGCGACCGCCGCGTCGTGGTAGAGCTTGTCCAGCTTCTTGCGGACGGCTTCAAGGTCCTTGGTGCTCACGGGAACCGGGATCGCCGTGGGAGTTCTGGGCGGCGCCGGTTTCGGTGCCGGGCTCGCGTAGGCCGTCCCTGGTGACGCCAGTACCACGCAGGCACATGCGCAGGCCAGGGCCATGGCCGCCGTGGTCAGGCTCCCCTTGCCGGATCCCATTACTCCGCCCCCAAACTGATTTACCGTCAGTAACATACGGACGCCTGGGGGATCGTGCCATGTCGACGCGCAATGCGACAGAGCCGGGCAAGAACTCCCTTCCCCTCGCGTGCGAGGCGGGCACGAACTCCCTTCCCCCGGGCCCGCTTCGGCATGACGATCTCATTCCCCCGCCTGTGTGACGTGCGACTCACCGAGATCGTTCCCCGCAGGACACGCACTCGCCGCCTCCCGGCCGCCTGGGCGGATCGGTTCGGCGTTCCGTGCCGATCGGCTCGGCGTCCCTGTGCCGATCGACTCGCCGTTCCGCGCCGATCAGTTCGCCGTTCCCGCGCGGGCCGATGAGTTCGCCGTTCCCGCGCGGGCCGATGAGTTCGCCGTTCCCGCGCGGGCCGATGAGTTCGCGGTTCCCGCGCGGGCCGATCGGTTGGACGCTTCTGGGCGGATCGGCTCGGGCGCTCGTGCGCCGATCAGCTCGGGCGCTCGTGGGCCGATCGGCTCGTGGCTCCTGGTCCGTCCGGTCCGCACCGCGCCGGGCGCTGTCGTGGTCCGCGGGGTGTGCGGCGCCCGGTCAGGTGCGGGGTGCCAACGCCTCCCAGCGCACGGTCACTTCGCCCTGGCGCCAGCGTGCGATCCCGTCCGTGACCGGCCAGTCGGCCGTCAGGTCGCGGACCGTGCGTATCCAGCGCTGCCGGGCGCCGTACGCGGCGTACGGCGCGGCTGCCGCCCAGGCGCGGTCGAAGTCGCGCAGGAAGGTGTGCACGGGCTCGCCCGGAACATTGCGGTGGATGAGCGCCTTCGGCAGCCGTTCGGCCAGGTCGGACGGACGGTCGAGCGAGCCGAGCCGGGTGGCGAACGTGACCGTGCGCGGGCCTTCCGGGCCGAGGGCGACCCACACGTGCCGACGGCCGATCTCGTCGCAGGTGCCCTCGACGAGCAGTCCGCCCCGGGAGCCGCGGCCGGCCGGCGCGAGCCGCGCGCAGAGCCGCCGCCAGACGTCGGCGACCTGTTCCTCGTCGTACTGGCGCAGGACGTTCGCGGCCCGGATCAGGTGCGGCCGGCCCGGCACCGGGACCTCGAAGCCACCGTGCCGGAAGGCGAGACCCTCGCGTTCGTACGGGCGGGCGGCGGCGACCCGTGCCGGTTCGATCTCGACGCCGAAGACATGGGTGCGGGGTGCGGCGGCGCGCAGCCGGGTCAGCAGCTCGACCGCCGTCCAGGGCGCGGCGCCATAGCCGAGGTCGACCGCCACCGGCTCCGGCGTCCTGCGGAGTTCGGCGCCGTGCACCGCCGCGATCCAGCGGTCCATGCGGCGCAGCCGGTTGGGGTTCGTCGTCCCGCGCGTCACCGTACCCACGATGGGGGTACCCCTGCTCGAGCGAAGCCGAGAGGGAGGGAGGGGCGCTGCGCGGGTTGTCATGCGTACGAGAGTAGGCGGCCCCGGCGGGGGCCGGGCGACCCTGTGGACAACCCTGAGGACGCCTGCGGCCCGCTGTGGAAAACCTGGCGGAACCCGGGCGGGAACCCGGCCAGGAACCTGACGGGAACCCGGCGGAGACCGTGGCCGAGAACCCGCGAGAACGCCGACGGAGACGCTGGGGAAACCCTTGCGCAATCCCTGGCCGGCAGGGAAGCAGACGCATCGTGGGATCGAACGGTTGAGCGATCAATGGTAATGATTCGGCAAAGGGGAAATGGGGCGGACACCTCCGGCGTTCCATCACCTGGAGGGCGTGACACGTCCTCCGGCAGGCATGCCCGGAGCGAGGAGGAACGCCACGTGAGCCAGTACGTGAGCAGGCTCGGGCGTCGCTCTCCGGCGGCACCCTCACGGCTCAGGCTGCATCGCAGGCCCCGTCGCGTGGCGATGCTCTCCGTGCACACCTCGCCCCTGCACCAGCCGGGCACCGGCGACGCGGGCGGGATGAACGTATACATCGTCGAACTCGCCCAGCGCCTCGCCGCGATCAACATCGAGGTCGAGATCTTCACGCGGGCCACCACGGCGGCCCTCCCGCCGAGCGTCGAGCTGGCTCCGGGTGTCCTCGTCCGGCACGTCGACGCCGGTCCCTACGAAGGCCTCGCCAAGGAAGACCTCCCCGCCCAGCTGTGCGCCTTCACCCACGGCGTCATGCAGGCCTGGGCAGGTCACCGCCCCGGCTACTACGACCTCGTGCACTCGCACTACTGGCTCTCCGGCCACGTCGGCTGGCTGGCCGCCGAGCGCTGGGGCGCGCCCCTGGTGCACGCGATGCACACCATGGCCAAGGTCAAGAACGCGGCGCTGGCCGAGGGCGACACCCCCGAGCCCGCCGCCCGCGTCATCGGCGAGACCCAGATCGTGCGCGCCGCCGACCGCCTCATCGCGAACACCGCGGAGGAGGCCGACGAACTCGTACGCCATTACGGAGCGCAGGCCGGCAAGGTCGCCGTCGTCCACCCGGGCGTCAATCTCGACCGCTTCCGGCCCGCCGACGGCCGCGCCGCCGCCCGCGCCCGGCTCGACCTGCCGCAGGACGCTCTGATCCCCCTCTTCGCCGGCCGCATACAGCCCCTGAAGGCGCCCGACGTGCTGCTCCGCGCGGTCGCCGTGTTGCTCGACGAGCGCCCGGAACTGCGCCGCAGGATCGTCGTCCCCGTGGTGGGCGGTCCGAGCGGCAGCGGGCTCGCCAAGCCCGAAGGGCTCCAGAAGCTGGCCGCGCGGCTGGGCATCGCCGATGTCGTGCGGTTCCGGCCGCCCGTCGGACAGGATCAGCTCGCGGACTGGTTCCGGGCCGCGTCCGTGCTGGTCATGCCCTCGTACAACGAGTCCTTCGGGCTCGTCGCCATCGAGGCCCAGGCGGCCGGTACGCCGGTGCTCGCGGCCGAGGTGGGCGGCCTGCCGGTGGCCGTGCGCCACCAGGAGACCGGCTTCCTGGTTCCCGGCCACCATCCCGCCGACTACGCGCGCGTGCTGGGCGAATTCGCCGACGACGAGACGCTCGTGACCCGTATGGGTGCCGCCGCGGCGCGGCACGCGGAGCAGTTCGGCTGGGACACCGCGGCGGCGGCCACGGCGGACGTGTACACGGCGGCGACCCAGGACCACCGACGTGGGATCCGGGCGTCCCACGCCTGACGACGCGTCCCGCTCCTGCCCCGCGCGGTCCGTCCGGCGGCGGCGTTTTACGCCTGATGGCGGCTCCCTACACCGGACGGCGGTGCCGCGCCTGCCCCCGCGCGGGTCTGCCGGACGGCGGTGCCGCGCCTTGACCCCTCGCGGGTCTGCCCAACGGCGGCTTCCTACGTCTGATGGCGGTGCAGTACCTGACCCGCGCGGGTCTGCCCGCCGCCGGCGTCCTACGTCTGATGGCGGCTGTCCATGCCCGACGGCGGTGCCGTGCCTGACCCCTCGCGGGTCCGTCCGGCGGCGTCCTACGTCTGATGGCCGGTGCCCATGCCCGATGGCGGGGCCGCGTCTGGCCCGCGCGGTCCGTCCGGCGGGTGCGTCCCGCGGCTCGTTGGTGGTTCCGCGCCCGGCTCCTGGGCCGCGCGAACAGTGGCCGCACCCCGTCTGACCGGCGCGTCGCCCCCGCCGCGGGTCACGTACGCTCGCCTCATGGCTGACGCAGCGTCGATCATCGAGCGGGTCCTCACCGAGGCCGAGTTGGAGTGGGAGAGCCCCGGGGCGGGCTCGTACGTCGTGAAACTGCCCGGCACCCGCAAGCTCTCGACGACGGTCTCGCTGATCGTCGGCAAACACTCGCTGTCGCTGAACGCCTTCGTGATCCGCCACCCCGACGAGAACCACGAAGAGGTTCACCGCTGGCTCCTGGAGCGCAACCTCAAGCTCTACGGGGTCGCCTACGCGGTCGACTCCCTGGGTGACGTGTACCTGGTCGGCAAGCTGCCGCTGACCGCCGTCACCCCGGAGGAGGTCGACCGTCTCCTCGGGTCCGTCCTCGAAGCCGCCGACGGCTCCTTCAACACGCTCCTGCAACTCGGTTTCGCCTCCGCGATCCGCAAGGAGTACGCCTGGCGGGTGGCCCGCGGCGAGTCGACGCGCAATCTGGACGCGTTCACACATCTGACCCAGCGGCCCTCACGCAGCGCCCCGCCAACTGACCGCTGCCCTCCGTGAATTAAGCATTACGTGACCCCTTCCGTGCCCGGGGTTGGCGTGGCATGCTCGCCGCCGACGCAGATCTGAACGTCGTTCACATCCATGAAAAGTCGCATGAGGCCGCATGAGCGCCACATGGAAGGGCGGACGGGCATGACCGACAGGAACGGATACGCGGGGATCACCAGACGGGCCCTGCTCGGCAGTGCCACGGCCGTGGCGGCCACCGCCGTGACCGGCACGACGGCGGCGACGGCGGCCGCATCGCCCGGAGCCACGGCGGCAGTGCCGTCACCCGCGCGGGCGACGGCCGTCGCGACCTCCGGGGGCGCCCCGGGAACACCCGCCCGGCCGGGCGGCGAAGTCCCTGCGCTCTGGCGCGAGTTCACCCGCTCCCCGTTCACCCACCCGCAGATCCCGTACGTCGGCAGGTCCGGTGCGCGCGGCGGGGCGGCGCGCTTCCCCCGCCGCCCCGTCGTGGCCGACATCCGTGACCACGGCGCCGTCGCCGACGACGGAACGACGGACTGCGCTCCCGCGATCAACCGTGCCATCGCCGCTGCCGGAAGGGCCGGCGGTGGCACGGTCACCCTCCCCGCCGGAACGTTCCGCATCGACGACCTGATCCACATCGGTCACTCGAACGTGGTCCTCCGGGGCGCCGGCAGCGGCCGTACGACGCTGTACGCGACCAGGAACCTCACCGAACTGATCGGGGTCTACGGATCCCGCTACGGCGGCGACAAGTCGTCCTGGTCCTGGGCCGGAGGCCTCATCTGGCTCGCCCCCACGGCCCGTTGGGACTCCCTCGTCGCCGCCATCAGGGCGAAGGCGTGGCCCTTCGAGGGCTGGACCGGCAACGGACGCGACGCCTGGCAGACCCTCACGACCGTCGAGCCCGCACGCCAGGGATCCTGGACGGTCACCGTCGCGGACGCCTCGAAACTGCGCCCCGGCACGCTCGTCCTCCTCCGTCTCGCCGACGACGCCGACCACACCCTCCTGGAACACATGTCGGGCGACGGACCCGGACCCGAGGCGTACTTCTGGGACGACAAGACGAAACTGACCTCGTACGTGCCCTACGAGTGGCCCGTCCGCGTCGCGCGTGTGCGCGGCCGGAGGGTGACCCTCGAACGCCCCCTCCCGCTCGACGTACGCCCGGAGTGGGATCCGCGGCTGACCACGCACGTCGAGGAATTGACGGGCTCGGGGGTGGAGGGGCTGACCCTGGAGGCGGTGGAGACACCGCAGTCCCCGCACCTCCTCGACAAGGGCTACAACGGTGTCGTCCTGCAATGCGCCTACGACTGCTGGGTGGACGACGTCACGGTCCGCCACGTCGACAACGGATTCGGCCTCGTCGCCGCCTCAGCCTGCACCCTGCGCCGCACGACCGTCGCCGGACGCGGTTCGCACCATCCGTACTTCTGCCGCGAGGGCTCGCACGACAACCTGATCGTGGACTTCACCGTCGAGGAGCGCACCGTCCCCGCGCCCGCCGGAACCCAACTGCACGGCATCAACGTCGAGGGCCTGTCCTCGTACAACGTATGGTCGCGCGGCGACATGCGGATGGGCACCTTCGACTCCCACCGCGGACTGCCCTTCGCGAACGTCCGCACCGACATCACCGTCGACAACGACGGTCGGCACGGCGGCGACGCCTCCGCCGGGCCCCTGTTCGGCGCGCGCTTCACCCACTGGAACATCCGGGTCACCAACGGCCGCGCCGGCCTCGTGAAGATCGACGGCCTCGCCCCCCGCAGCGCAACCGTCGGCGTCAACGAGGTCACCGAGTTCGACCAGATCGACGTACCCGACTTCACCGGGGACCTGCGTTCCCGACTGGAGCTGTACGGCACGACGGACGTCGTCCGGCCGCGCAATCTGTACGAGGCCCAGCGCGATCTCTAGATCACGGCGCTTCCCCCGCCGGGCTCACGACCGTGCGTACCGTCCCGGGGTGACGCCCACCAACCGCCGGAAATGGCGGGTGAGATGGGACTGGTCGTAGAAGCCGGTCGCGGCGGCCACCTCGCCCGGTGGCCGTCCGTCCAGGAGCAGGCGGCGGGCACGGTCGACGCGGCGGGACATCAGGTACTGGTGCGGGGCGATGCCGAACGCGCCGCTGAACGCCCGGACCAGATGGGCGGGGTGGGCGGGCACGAGCCGTGCGGCCTCGTCGAGGGCGATCCCCTCGACGAGCCGTTCGTCGAGGAGCGCGCGCAGACGGTGGGCCAGCGGCCGGTCGGGGCGCGACAGCTCCTCGGCGGACCGGGGGCGCAGCAGACCCCGCAGCCGGTCCGCGATCAGCGTCAGTCTGCTGTCGGCCTCCAGTTCGTCCCCGGGGTGCGCGAGTGCCGTGTGCAACTGGCCGACCCGGCGGCGCAGTACGGGTTCCACCAGATCGGGCCCGTCCATCGCCGGTCCGATGAGGTCGTCGGCCAGGCGGGAACTGTCGAGGTAGAGGACCCGTTTGCGGAAGCCGTCCTCGGTGGCGGGCGCGCCGTTGTGCGGGATGTACGGCGGCAGCAGCGACACCGTGTCGTGCGGGGTGCCGTGCTGATGCCGGTCGAGGTCGTAGCGCACCGCGCCGTCGTCGACGATGAGCAGGGTCCAGGCCTCGTGCACGTGCATCGGGTACGCGTACTCGGTGTAGTGCGCGTGGAAGACCTCGACGATGCCGGGGACGCTCGGGCGCCACGCGGATATCTCGCGCTGAGGGGCCATGCAAAGAACGTACAAGACGAGGGCGCACGCGGGTCGGCAGTCTCTTCGCATGAGCAGCGAGAACGACATGAGCCCGTCCGGTCCGGGCGCCGAGAGCGACATGAGCCCGTCCGGTCCGGGCGCCGAGAGCGACATGAGTCCGTCCGGTCCGGGCGCCGAGAGCGACACGAGCCCGTCCGGTCCGGGCGCCGAGAGCGACACGAGCCCGTCCGGCGCGGGCGCCGAGAGCGACATGGACCCTTCCGGTACCAGCGGCGCGAACAGCCGGATCGGGCTGAGTCCTTCGGGCGACGCACCCGTCCGCTTCGACACCAAGATCGCCGTCGTCCTGCGGGACGACCTGGAGCCCTGGCAGCGGCTCAATGTGACCGCCTTCCTCGTCAGCGGCCTGGGGACGGCGGTCTCCGAGGTGATCGGGGAGCCGTACGAGGACGCCGACGGGGTGTCCTACCTTCCGATGTTCCGGCAGCCCGTGCTGGTCTTCGAAGCGTCGAAGGAGACGCTGACCGCCGCCCACGGCCGCGCACTGTCCCGTGTGCTGCCCCGCTCGGTCTTCACGTCGGACCTGTTCACCACGGGAAACGACCGGGACAACCGCGCGGCCGTACGGGCCGTGCCGACCGGCGGACTGGACCTGGCGGGACTCGCGGTGTACGGGCCGCGGAACGCGGTGGACAAGGTGGTGAAGGGGGCGCGGATGCATCCGTGAGGTGCGGACGCTTTCCCGGAGGGCGCCTTTGCACCCTCCGGGCCCCGAGGCCGGGGTGTCCCGAGGTCGGGGTGTCCCTGGACCGGTTTCCTCAGGTCGGGATGACTCCGGCCCCGGCCCCGGCTCCGGCCCCGGCTCCGGCGCCCTGGGACGGCTCCCGCACGGAGTCCGGCGCGAACCCTCGTACAGGCTCCGGTACGGACTCCCGCACCGGCTCCCGCACCGACGACTCCTCCGCCGGGAGCCGGCGCATGAGCAGCCCGTACCCGAGCCCCGCCGCCGTACCGACCACCGCGCACAGCCCCCAGAGCCAGGCCGCGCCGAAGCGGTCGATGACGACACCCGACATCACCGGGGCGATGAGCGCGGCGAGGGCCCAGGAAAGCGTGTACATGCCCTGGTAGCGACCACGGCCGTGGACGGGGGAGAGACGGACGACGAGACCGGTCTGCGTCGGGGCGTTGACGATCTCGGCGAGGGTCCACACGCAGACGGTGAGCGTGAAGACCCCGACCGACCCGGCGAAGACGGTGAGCCCGAACCCGTACCCGGCGAGCAGCGACGAGATCACGAGCAGCCGCTTGGGGTCCCGGTGCTCGATGAAACGGGTGACCGGGATCTGGAGTGCGACGATGAGTACGCCGTTGACGGCCATCGCCGTGCCGTAGTCGGCCGGGGTGAAACCGGCCCTGCCCATGGCGACCGGCAGTCCGACGGAACCCTGCTGGAAGACGAGGGCGACGAGGAACGACAGCCCGACGACGCTCATGAACCGTCCGTCGCGCAGCACGGTCCCGAGCCCGACCGCGGGTTCCGTCTCCTTGGCCGCCTGTACGGGCCTGGACTCCGGGAGCTTCGCGAAGACGACGAGTGCGCAGACGAGGGTCATGCCGGCCTCGATGAGGAAGCCCGCGAGGTAGCTGTATTCGGCGATGAAGCCGGCGCCCATCGAGGAGACGGCGAAACCGAGGTTGATGGCCCAGTAGTTGAGGGAGAAGGCGCGGACGCGGTCCTCGGGCCGGACGATGTCGGCCATCATCGCCTGCACGGCGGGCCGGGAGGCGTTGCTGGCCATGCCGACCAGGAAGGCGACCGCGGCGATGGCCACCGGGTCGTGCATGAAGCCGAGCAACGCGACCGAGCCGGCCGTCGACACCTGCGCGACGAGCAGGGTGGGCCGCCGGCCGAACCGGTCGGTCATCACTCCTGCGGCGAGCGAGGAGACCACGCCGCCGAGGCCGTGCAAGGACGCGACCAGACCCGCGTACGAGGCGGAGTAGCCGCGGTCGAGGGTCAGATACAGGGCCATGAAGGTGGCGACGAAGGCCCCGAGCCGGTTGATCAGCGTGCTGGTCCACAGCCACCAGAACTCGCGGGGGAGCCCTGAGACGGTCTCCCGGACGGCACGTCTCATGACGGCGGCTGGCATGGATCCCCCACGGATGTAAGCGGCTCAGGCGGTGATCACAACTTACGAGGGAGCTGTCTCGGAGAGCCACTCAATTAACAGATGCCGTCAACTGAAGGACGCCGAAGTGGGGGCGGCGCGGCCAAGCGGGGGTTCCCGTGTCCGACTGATGGCCGGGGGCGCGAGCGGTCGCGGGGTTCGATTACGCTCGGAGCCATGGCCGACGCACCGTACAAGCTGATCCTCCTCCGCCACGGCGAGAGCGAATGGAACGCGAAGAACCTGTTCACCGGTTGGGTGGACGTCAACCTCAACGAGAAGGGCGAGAAGGAGGCAGTACGCGGCGGTGAGCTGCTCAAGGACGCCGGCCTGCTGCCCGACGTGGTCCACACCTCGCTCCAGAAGCGCGCGATCCGCACCGCGCAGCTGGCCCTGGAGTCCGCGGACCGCCAATGGATCCCGGTCCACCGCAGCTGGCGCCTGAACGAGCGTCACTACGGCGCCCTGCAGGGCAAGGACAAGGCCCAGACGCTCGCCGAGTTCGGCGAGGAGCAGTTCATGCTCTGGCGCCGCTCGTACGACACCCCGCCGCCGGCGCTCGACCGCGACTCCGAGTACTCCCAGTTCGACGACGCGCGCTACGCGGCGCTGCCGCCGGAGCTGCGCCCGCAGACGGAGTGCCTCAAGGACGTCGTCGTCCGCATGCTTCCGTACTGGTTCGACGGCATCGTCCCGGACCTGCTGACCGGCCGTACGGTCCTGGTCGCAGCCCACGGCAACAGCCTCCGCGCCCTGGTCAAGCACCTCGACGGCATCTCCGACGCCGACATCGCGGGCCTGAACATCCCCACCGGCATCCCCCTCTCCTACGAGCTGGACGCCGACTTCAAGCCCCTCAACCCGGGCGGCACCTACCTCGACCCGGACGCTGCAGCGGCGGCGATCGAGGCGGTCAAGAACCAGGGCAAGAAGAAGTAACCTCCGCGATCACGCCCTCGACCTGCGCTTATGGCGCGGATCGGGGCGTTTTCACGGCCTGGGCCCTCTGTGGGACCTCAGCGCGGCGGCTTCTGCGGCGGTCGGAGTGCCTCGCCGAGAGCCTTCCGGGCCCGGTCCCGGCTGCTCGGCATGAGGTGCGCGTACACCTTCAGCGTCAGACCCGGGTCGGAGTGCCCGAGGTACTCCGCGAGAGCCTTGATGCTCTCCCCAGCATCCAGAAGCACGGACGCGTAGAAGTGCCGCAGCGCGTGCATGCCGTTTTCACGGGATTCGGCGTACGGCTGTCCAGGCTCGGGGGACTGGGATGACCCCCCGGCGCCGGCCGGCGCCCGCTGCCCGTGGTGAGCTCCGCTGGGTCCTTGTGGGCCTACGCCCTGGCTGTCAAGATCATCGCCATGACCGCCCCGAGAGCTGCCCGGCGTGCCGCCGGTACGCAAAACGTCACCGATCTGCTTCTCGCCCTGACCTTCATCAGGCGTCGTACTCCCGCACAGGACGCCGCTGATCTGCTCCAGGGCCAAGTCTTCGAAGTGGCCGCGCTCAGTAAAACCATCGGCCGAACAGTTCTGTTGAACATCGGCAAGGGCCGACAGATACAGCACCTCAAGATAGGCACCCTGTTCGTTGCCCAAGGGCAGCCGCTGATGTGGCGGGAGCGCCGTACTGGCCAGGAGACGGTACTCAACGGTCCGTTCACGCTCACGCAGCTCGACAAGAAGCTCCCGCTGAACGGCAGGCTTTCGTTCTACGAGCTGAACACGGTTGATGGAAGCCATGAGGTGGCGCTGCCGAAGAAGGACGCCCCACTGGTTCTGATCGCGATAGGCCAGGATTTCTGAAGACGTAGGCCCTGCCGTGGAAGAGCGCTCGATGGTGACCAGCGTCGACAACTGCCGACAGCTCAGCGGCAGGTCAGAGCGGTGATCGATAAGGCGGCCGCAGGTCACGGCCGCCCATGGTCAGTTGTGGCTGAACAGGCGCCTACCAACCGGCCTTGCCTCAGTTCCCTTGCTCCTCGATCATGCCAATGGAGAACGGGAACGACTCCAGGAACTCGCGCCGCGCAGGGTTTTGCTCCGCTTCGGCCAAGTCCGCCACCACCTGCAAGAGCTTCTGCCGTTGGTCTGAGGAAAGTTGCAGGAGGGCCCCGCCCACACCCTCCATCATCTTCACCGCGGAGTCGGGATCCACTTCCTCATCCCCGCAGGTCTCCAGCCACCACACGACGTCGACGAGCAGGCCGGTGAGTGCCGGTACGAGCGGATCCCTGTCGGTCATGCGTGCAACTTAGCCGAGCCCTACGACACCGCCGCGTGGGTCGGTGAGTGTCTAGTAGCCACCGCGGCTGGAACCCAGGATCTGGGGCAGGTCAAACCTGTCACCCAAACCTGCAGCAGACCGGACGACGGGACGGTGACAGTTGCCGCTGAATGGGGTGTGCGCGGAGGGTTCCCCTCCTGGCCGGGGATTACCTCGCAGGAAATCGCGGAGTGCTGAGCGGGCGGCTACGTTCAGGTCGTCTCGCTGGAGCGAAGGAAGGAAGCGGACGTGCCCGCATATGGTTTTGCGCATCTCCATGACCGCCGTCACCACCCCGACGTCCTTGAGTACTTGGAACGCATCCAGGACACCCTCGACCCGTTTCACGGCCGCTTCCTGATCCACGGCCCGCCGACCGAGGTGGTGGAGGGGAAATGGCCGGGCAGCATGGTGCTGATCGAGTTCCCCGGCTTGACCGAGGCCCGCGCCTGGTACGCGTCCCCTGCGTACCAGGAAATCCTGCGGCTGCGGACCGACCACATTGACGGGGACCTTGTGCTGGTCGAGGGCGTCTCCTCCGGGTACGACCCGCGCGAGCGTGCGATGAAACTCAGGGCGGAGACGACCGGGGAACCGGCCTAGCACGCAGAGCAGGATCCCGGTGACCGACCTGAAAGGCGCGTCGTATCCCTCCATGAAGTCCGCATACGACCACTGCCTGGACAGAACCTTCCCCACCGTCTCGCCCCATGTTCGCGGGTGACCGATGGCCGCACCGGGGACGGCTCGTGGCGGTTACCGTGGGTGAATGGGAATGGATGTTCTGCGCTATGTGGCCTTCAGCGATGTTCCGGAGGGCGGAAACCCGGCCGGCGTGGTCCTGGACGCCGCCGGGGCCGATGAAGCCGCCATGTCGGCCGTCGCCGCCGAAATCGGATATTCCGAAACGGCCTTTGTGGTGCCCCGCGATGACGGCAGCCTGGACGTGAGGTACTTCAGCCCCCTCATGGAGGTGCCGTTCTGCGGCCACGCGACCGTGGCGACGGCGGTCGCGTACGCGCGGCGGCACGGAGTGGGGGAGTTGACGTTCCACACCCAGGCCGGTCCGGTACGGGTGTCCACCGCTCACCGCCCCGATGGGGCCGTGTCCGCGACGCTCGTGAGCGTACCCCCGAGGACCGCGCCGATCGCCTCGGCCGACCTGGCGGACCTGCTCGGGGCGCTGCGCTGGTCGGCCGACGAACTGGACCCGGGGTTGCCGCCGCGGGTCGCGTACGCCGGGGCGTGGCACCCGGTCATCGCCGCCGCGAGCCGCGAGCGTCTGGCCGTACTCGACTACGACACCGAGGCGCTTCCCAGGCTGATGAGCCGCCACGGCTGGACCACCGTCGACCTGGTGTGGCGGGAGTCCCCGTCCGTCTTCCACGCCCGTAATCCCTTCCCGACCGGGGGCGTCTTCGAGGATCCCGCCACCGGCGCGGCCGCCGCGGCGCTCGGTGGTTACCTACGCGATCTGGGGCTCGTCGATCCGCCGGTGACACTGACGATTCATCAGGGTGACGACATGGGGCGCCCGAGTGTCATCGGCGTCACCGTCCCCGGCGGTCTCGACACCGGTATCGCGGTCACCGGGACCGCTGTCGCCCTTTAGGCAGCCGGCATCTGGCCCGCCGCGGGCCGCTGTTGCGGAGGGTGGCGGAATGCCGGTGTGTGGGCGTCGGTCTCGGCACGGCAAGAGCCGACGGGCCCGAATTGAGCCCGGGGTCCCCGCCGGGTTCTCACCGGGCGGCGACGGTCGTACGGAGCCAGTCGGCCAGTGTGGAGAAGTCGTCCTCGGTCAGGCCCTTGGACGGGTCGACTCGGTGAAGCAGGGAAGGGCCCTCGTGCTGCGAGTCGACCCAGAACCGATCCACCGGGCCGATCTCGTCGTCGACCCAGACGAACGGGCGGCCGGCGGCCCACTCCACGAGGGTGCGGGTCTTCCAGTGAAGGCCACGCGGACCCTCGTCGGCGGTGGCCTCGGGCCACTCCACCACAGGCAGCCAGGGCAGTCCGATCCGTGGACCGACGGACGCGTTCGCCTCGTTCATCCACGTCGTGGCCCACACCAGCTCGCATCCCAGCGCCGTCAGACGCGGGCCCACGGTCGGATCGAGCCGCCCGAGCAGGGGATTTCCCGCTTCGGGGAGCGCTTCGGAGGCGGGGGCGGTGTCCGTGTCGGAGGCCCGGTGGTGACCGGGCCCTCCGCCGAGCGGGATGAGGGGGCCATCGACGTCGAGGAAGAGGATCGGGCGCCCCATCGCGTGTTCCCTCGTCTCCGCCCGCGCGCCCACGGCATGGAGAGCCGCGACCGCCGCCTCGGCCTCCCGCTGGGGCAGGCCGTCGAGGATCACCACCGGGGCCCGGTCCGCGAGAACCTTGCTGCGCCACAGACTCAGTCCGGTCAGCCGGCGTACGACGTGAGCCGTGTCCAGTCGACCGGGGCCGGGGCCGGTGAGCACCACGTCATGGGGCACGTCGTCGCACACCAGCAGGAAGTACTCCGTCATCGCTCTCCCCACGCCCCTTCTGTTCGGAGCATACGAGTCCGCAGTCCGCGTGGCGCCTCGATTTCGGCTGCCGGGGACACCTGGACACCGTGGCCAGGGGTTTCCTGTTCGCGGGTGTCTTCCCGGCCGGACAGGAGGTGGTCGGACGGTAGATGGCGGGGCGGTCGCCGGGGTCGGTCGGGGGCTGTGGGTCAGTCGGTCAGGTGCAAGGCGGTTCGGGCGTTCGGGCCGTGCCAGCCGGCTGCGGTCCGCCAGACGACGTGCACGCCGAAGACCTCCCGGATCGCGTCGGGGGCCCAGTCCTCCACGGGCGGTTCGGACAGGACCAGGTAACGGGTGTCCGCGGAGCGGGCTTCCACCCGGTCGAGTTCCATGAGGCGGACCGCTCCCGCACGCAGGTGCGTGAACCCGGAACGGTCGGCGCCGAGCACCTCGTAGCGGAAGAAGCCGTCCGGCCCGTCGAGGATCACGTCGGAGACGCCGGAGTCCGAAGGGCGTAGTCCCGCTCGCAGGAGCGCGGCCCGCAGTTCGAAGCGCACGGCCTCGTGCGTGTTGCAGTCCCGGTCGCTCCGCGCCTCGAGGTCCAGGTGCCGCGCGAGTGCCTCGCTCCACACCGGCCGTCCCTCGGACGGGGCGGGGTCGGTGTCCAGGAGAGCGGCAGTGTTCATGGGGTCGGCGTCCTTCTGCTCGTGTGGCCGGCGCGGCTCGGTCGGTGGAGCCGTGATCGCCTCGGGTCGTGCGCTGTCGGCTTTGGTTCCGGTTTCGGTTTCGGCTTCGGCTTGGGGGCTGCTGTCGGGCTTGGGCTCGGGTGTCGTGTCGGGCTCCGGCACGCGCTCTCGTACGGGCTGCGCGGGTACGAGTTTTCGTACGGGTTCTGCGTTCGGCTCCGGGGCCGGTTCGGGGTCGAATCGGTGGCGCAGTTCGAAACGAGCCCGGTCGAGGGCGTCGGCCCAGTGACGGAACGCCGGATCGTCCGTCAGGGCGGCTCGCAGGCCGGGAGCGTCCGACACGACCGCTTGTCGTGTGCGCCCGGCGAGATCCGCCAGATCGCCCAGACGGTCGCGGTCGGCGGAACCCAGCAGGCGCCAGACGCTCAGCCAGTCGACCCGGTCGCGGCGCAGGCAACGGGCGGCCATGCCCTTCAGTTCGGACAGGAGGGCCGTCGTTTCCGGCGGAGCCGCGCCGCCGTGGGCGATGTCCCGCAGGACACCGAGCGCGGCTTCGTAACGGAGCGCCATCCGGGCGGAGATGGGTCTGCGGCCGAAGTCGCCGGCCGAGACCAGACTCAGCCTGCCTTCGTTCCGGGTCACCCAGCCGTCCATGAGGGAGCCCGTGGCCGGGGTGGGTTCGCCGTGGCGGGGAACAAGGAGAACCGTCCGCTCCGTGGCGGGGGCGAGGACCTTCACCTTCCAGTGGGATCCGGGGCCGGGGCCGAGCACACGCACCTCGACGGAGGTGCCGACCGGCAGTTCATCGGCCGGGGCGTCATCGGGAGTGGAGCCGTCGGGAGCCGAGCCGTCGGGAGTGGCGTCATCGAGGTTGGAACCGTCGGGAGTTGAGCTGTCGGTGCCCGGAGTTCCCTTCGACGGTGTCGTGGCGGGCGCCAAGTGCGTGAGCGTGGGCGGGGCTTCGGCGTCCGCGTCGTCGGCCGGAAGGCCGAGTTCGAGCGGCAGCGGTGTCGTGTGGAGGATCGTGAGCGTCTGGGTGCTGCGGGTCAGGGCCACGTACAGCTGGCGCAGTCCGGCGGGGCCCCGGTTGGCGATGGTCGTCGGCTCCAGGACCAGCACATGGTCGAACTCCATGCCCTTGGCCTGCGCCGCGGGGAGCACGGACACCGTGCGGAGCGTGTCGTCGGTCATGCCGTCCACGAGGTCGACGCGTCGGCGGACCTCCTCCAGCCAGTCGGAGTCGTCGGGAACGATCACGGCGATCGAGCGGGGGGACCGTCCGTCATCGGTGCCCACGAGGCGTGCCGTCCGGGTCGCCGCGTCGTCGAGCAGCTCCCAGGGAGTCGTGGCGACGAGCCGCACCGCTTCGTCGCCGGCCCGTCGCACGGCCGCCGGGTAGGGCAGGGAGGGCGCGACGGCTCGGGCCAGCGGCGCCACGAACTCCATGATCTCCGCCGGCACGCGGTAGCTGGTGTTCAACTCGGCCACGCGCCAGTCCCCTTGGGCGGACAGGATTCCGCCCAACTGGTCCCAGGCGGTGTAGGAATGCGGTCCGGTGGCCTGGGCCAGATCCCCGAGCACGGTCATCGAACCGGTCGGGCACCGTCTGCGCAGCGACCTCGCCTGCATCGGGGTGAGGTCCTGCGCCTCGTCGACCACGATGTGCCGGTACCTCTGCGGGCTCTCGCCCGCGATGAGGAAACGCAGCTCCTCAAGGCATACCAAGTCGTCGATGGTCCAGGGCTCTTCGGCCGCGCTCTCGGCCTTCAGCCTTTGAAGAAGCGCCTGTTCACCGGCGTCGAGGATTCCGGAGGCGCACTCGGCCAGTCTGGTGGGCGAGTTGAGGAGACCGCGCAGCGCTTCCTCGGGACTGAGGGCGGGCCAGACCCGGTCGACGAGGGTCGCGACCTGCCGGTTGCGCTCCAGATCGCGGCGTACCGTCGCGTCCCTGCTGCGGCGCGGAGCGATCCGGACGAGCTCACCCAGCAACCGGTCCACCAGCAGGGTGCGGAACCGGTCCCTGCGTGCCCGGTAGCCCTCCGGTCCCTCGCGGGCGTCCTGGAGGAGACCGAGCACCTCCGAGCGTGGCAGCCGCAGGGAAGTGCTGCCCACGACAACGACGAAGGACGGTTCGTCCTGGGCGTGGGAAGCGGCGGAGACGACGGTGTCGAGGGCTTCGGGCCGGCACTCGCTCTCCACCCGTCCGCGCAGGACGGCCGCCATCCGTTCGTCGGACTTCACCAGCCGCGCGGCGGTGGAGTCCGTGCCCCGGATCTCTCCTTCCCAGAGGCGGGCCAGTTGGACGGCGGTGACGTTGCGGGTGCCGAGGGTCGGCAGTACACGCCCCACGTACTCCAGGAAGTTCTGGTGCGGTCCGACGACCAGGATGTCCTGGGCGCGGAAGTGGTCGTTGTTGACGAGCCAGGTCACGCGGTGCAGACCGACCGCCGACTTTCCGGTGCCGGGCCCGCCCTGGATGACGAGGATGTCCGCGGGCGAACCGGTGACCAGTGCCATCTGGTCACGTCTGATCGTCTCGACGATGTCGCGCATCCGGCCGCTGCGGGAGCGACGCAGTTCCCGCAGCAGGAACTCGTCGACCGGTTGCGGCTTCTGACGCCGTCGGCCGACGCCATGCCGTGGCGACGGGACGGTACGCGGCCGTCCGATGTCGTCCCGGGCGGGCGGGGCGGTGGTGCTTGCCGGTTGCTCCTGGGCCTCCTCCGACCCAAGGGGTTCGAGAGCGTCAGAGGCATCAGAGGCATCAGAGCCTTCAGGGGCGTCAACGGCGTCACTGGTGTCCGCGGTGTCCGCGGTGTCAGGAGCTTCGAGGGGAGCGGGCTCCTCCTCGAAAGCCGTTGGTAAGGCGGCCTCTTGCCCGGGGCCCAGTAAGCCGGTGTGCGGTTCCGCGGCCGGGGTGATCTCGTCCAGGAAGTCCTCGACCGTGCGCTCGGCGCAGCGCAGCCGGCGCCGCAGGAGCACTTCGCCCGGTGTCTCCGGGCGGGCGTTCTGCCAGCTCACGGCGATCGGGTTCGTCCAGGAGACGACCACCTGATCGCGGGTCACGGTGTCGAAGACATGGCGTCGCCCGACGTAGAACGTCTCCGGCTCGGCGTCGCCCGCTTCCTGGACGTCGACGCGGCTGATGACCAGGGCCTCGCCCCCGAGACCGTCGTACTCCTCCGCCGTGCTCTCCGCCTCCTTGCGGACCGCGATGCCGTCCTTGCCGCTCGCGGAAGCCGTGGCCGCCGACGGCGACGTCATCTCCGCGAGCCGGGCCTCGTAGCAGTCGTAGGCGCGGTCGACCGCCTTCTGCTCGATGGCGATGACCGCGTCCCGTGGTGTCGTGCTCACGTGTGTCCCCTCCTGGCAACGCCCCTCGCGCTGCCGCGGGCCAGGGCCCGCCTCCCCGGTCCCAGAGGTAGCAGAGTTCACCGGTCAGACCACGGCCAATCGGACAACAGCCCCATAATCGAGCAGAGTTCGGTCCGTCGCGAGCACATCCGGTCCTCGGAGGTCTCGCGCGGTCCTCGGAGATCCCGACCGATCTTCGGAGTTTTCGAGTGGCCCTCCGGGATTTCGGTCTGACCTACGGGATTCGCCCGGTCGAGAGGACCGTCCGGCGGCCCGCGCGGTGCGACACGGCCGTATCGAGGGCGGGTCGCCGTCCCTCCCGGTGGACCACGAGCCGGCAGAAGCCGGGCGAAGGGCGAACGGGGAAGGGGGAAGGGCCCCGTCGCGGTGACGGGGCCCTTCCGGACGTACGTATGCGATCAGCCGCACTGGCAGGGATTGCCCGACTGGCAGCCGCAGCCGCAGCCGGAGCCGCAGCCGCAGGCGCCGAACAAAGGGAGACTTTTGATCTCGGCGGGCTGTTGGGTGTCGCGGTCCTGGGTCGGGTCGGGCGTGCTGGGGGATTCGGCCATGGGTCCCTCCTTCAGGCACGGAGGCGTACGACGCACACCGCGCCGCACAGCTCCTGTCGCCCATCTCATGCCCAGCCAGGCGGGCGCATCAACGGCGCACTGAGGCGTCTCACGCTCCCGGGGCGTGAATCCCGCGCGGGGCGGGCCGGGAGCGGAGCGCGCTGCCCGTGCCCGCGCGGCGGGTCGTCCGGGTCAATGCCTGGGTCCCGGTCCCCGCCCGTCCCCGACGGCAACGGCTGGGTCCGCCGCCCACGCCCGCCGACGAGAGATCGGTCCGCGGTCCTCACCGCCGAGAAGTACCGGGCGGGGCTGCCGCCTCCCGAGAGGGACGCGACGCACCGCCCTCGCCCGCCCACGAGGGGTCGCCCGCGACAATCTCCAGGCCTCTGCCTTTGACGGGAGATGCCCTCGGCCGTCTCCGGCCGGGGCAGCGGCCGGGCCCAGCCGTCGCCCGTCGGGGAAAGAGGCGGGGCCCAGTTGTCGCTCGCCGGGGAAGAGGCCGGGTCCGGTTGTCGGCCGTCGGGGAAAGAGGCGGGGCCCAGTTGTCGCTCGCCGGGGAAGAGGCCGGGTCCGGTTGTCGGCCGCCGGGGCAGCGGCCGGGCCCAGCCGTCCGCCGCCGGGGAAAGAGGCCGGGCCCGACCGTCTCCCGGGAGGAGACGGTCGGGCCCGCGGGCTTCGTACGTCCGGAAGGGCCGCGCCCCTCCGAGGAGAGCCGGATCGACCGGTCGCCCCTGCCCTGGCGCCCGTGGACGTTGGCCCCCTAACGCCAGAACCCGTCCGGGATGAACCCGGGCCCACAGCCCTGGCTCGTCCAGGGAGGGCCGGGGCGGCCGAGTGCCTTGGCTCCTCCACGAGGGGCGGGGCTGTGGCCTTGGCCCTCCCAGGAGAGCCGGGCCAGGCGATAGCCGTCCTGCTCGGGGCGGAGGGGGCCGGGGCGGCCTCTAGCCCTGGTGTTCCCGAGGGAAGGGCCGGGGTGGGCAGCCGCCCTGGCGTCTCCGGGGGAGGGCCGGTGTGGTCCGTAGTCCTGGCGCTCCCGAGGGAATCGCCGGGGGTGGACCGCAGCCCCCTGGCAGCCCTGGCAAGCCCTGGCGCCCCCCGAGGGGACGGGGCCCGGGTGGGCCATGGTCCCCGGGGCGCCGGAGAGGGCTACACGCTTTCCACTCCCGTGACCGGCTGGATGTCCGCCTGGAGTTCGTCGGCGTGCTCGCCGGTGACCAGGTAGACGACACGCTTGGCGACCGAGACGGCGTGGTCGGCGAAGCGCTCGTAGTAGCGGCCGAGGAGGGTGACGTCGACGGCGGTCTCGATGCCGTGCTTCCACTTGTCGTCCAGCAGGTGCTGGAAGAGCGTGCGGTGCAGGAGGTCCATGTCGTCGTCGTCCTGCTCCAGCTGCATCGCCAGGTCGACGTCCTTGGTGATGATGACCTCGGCGGCCTTGGCCATCAGGCGCTGCGCGAGCTGGCCCATCTCCAGGATCGTGGCGTGCAGGTCGTGCGGGATGGCGCGGTCGGGGAAGCGCAGCCGGGCCAGCTTGGCCACGTGCTGGGCCAGGTCGCCGGAACGCTCCAGGTCGGCCGACATCCGCAGAGAGGTGACGACGATACGGAGATCCGTCGCCACCGGCTGCTGGCGGGCCAGCAGGGCTATCGCGCGGGCTTCCAGCTCGTGCTGGAGATCGTCGACCTTCTGGTCGGCCGCGATCACGCTCTCGGCCAGCTTCAGATCGGAATCGAGGATGGCCGTCGTGGCGCGCCCGATCGCCGACCCGACGAGCCGGGCCATCTCGACCAGGCCGTCGCCGATCGAGTCAAGTTCCTCGTGATACGCGTCACGCATGTGGTTGTCCCTCTCGTACGTCAGCTTCGGGGGGTCCGGGGTCCGGGACCTGGCTGTTCCGGCCGCCGGACGGCCGCCGGAGGGACCCGTGAACCCCACGCTCCCACGTTCGGGCCCGTACGCGTCCGTTTCCGGCACCTCAAGTGAATCAGTACTGGCTCCTGGGTGAACTCTGGGCGACGAGTGTTCGAGCTCGCACTCGGATGGCTGTGGCCAGGAGCGACGGCATGCCTAACCTGGGTGCATGGACGTGAACGCGGCGGTCGCCGCAGCGGCAGCGATCGCCGGAGTGCTTACCGGTGTCATCGCCATGCTGGCGTTCCGCTGGAGCGAGCGCGACCAGAAACGCCCGACCCGCACCTCTCTGCACACGGACGCGGTGCTTCCGCCCGGTGTCGACACCGTGCTGTCGGTGCTCAGGTCTTCGGCGGTCGTACTCGACGAAGCGGACGCCGTGGTCAAGGCCAGTTCGGCGGCGTACGCCCTCGGACTGGTGCGCGGCGGCAAGCTGGCCGTCGAACCGATGCTCCACATGGCGCGTGACACCCGTCGTGACGGGGAGATACGGCAGGTGGAGCTGGACCTGCCCAGAAGGGGCACGGGGAGGGGTGAGGCACTCGCCGTCTCCGCGCGTGTGGCACCCCTCGGGTCGCGACTCGTCCTCCTCCTCGTGGAGGACCTGACGGAGGCGCGCCGGATCGAAGCCGTACGGCGGGACTTCGTCGCGAACGTGAGCCATGAGCTCAAGACTCCCGTCGGGGCGCTCTCCCTGCTCTCCGAGGCCGTCATGGACGCCTCGGACGACCCGGAGGCCGTCGAGCGCTTCGCCGGACGCATGCAGATAGAGGCCACCCGGCTCACCAACCTCGTCCAGGAGCTCATCGACCTGTCGAGGGTGCAGAACGACGACCCCCTGGAGGACGCCGAGCCGGTCCGTGTCGACGAGCTGGTCGCCGAGGCGATCGACCGCTGCCGCCACCAGGCCGGCACGAAGCAGATCACCATGGCCGCCGGCGGCACCGCCGACCTGAGCCTGTGGGGGAACCGGGGCCAGCTCGCCGCGGCCCTCGGCAACCTCGTCGAGAACGCCGTCAACTACTCGCCCGCCCGCACCCGCGTCGGGATAGCCGCCCGCCGGGTGACGGCACCCGGTGGGGAACACATCGAGATCGCCGTGACCGACCAGGGCATCGGCATCTCGGACAAGGACAAGGAGCGCATCTTCGAGCGCTTCTACCGTGTCGATCCGGCCCGCTCCCGTGCCACCGGCGGTACGGGCCTCGGGCTGGCGATCGTCAAACACGTGGCCGCCTCGCACGGCGGGGAGGTCACGGTGTGGAGCTCCGAGGGTCAGGGCTCCACGTTCACCCTGCGGCTGCCGGAGGCGACCGCGGCGCGCGACCGTGTCACCGATCACCACATGCCCGGACTCGACGAAGAGGACGAGACCGGACAGCCCGACGGGACGACCACCGTCACATCCCCGTATGAACCGCTTCCTGCCCCGGAGGTCCTTCCGTGACCCGTGTGCTCGTCGTCGAGGACGAGGAGTCCTTCTCCGACGCCCTGTCGTACATGCTCCGCAAGGAGGGCTTCGAGGTCGCCATCGCGACCACCGGGCCCGACGGACTCGACGAGTTCGAGCGCAATGGCGCCGACCTCGTCCTCCTCGACCTGATGCTGCCGGGGCTGCCCGGCACCGAGGTCTGCCGCCAGCTGCGTGGCCGCTCCAACGTCCCGGTGATCATGGTCACCGCCAAGGACAGCGAGATCGACAAGGTGGTCGGGCTCGAAATAGGAGCCGACGACTATGTCACCAAGCCCTTCTCCTCCCGGGAGCTGGTCGCCCGTATCCGGGCCGTCCTGCGCCGCCGCGGGGAGCCGGAGGAGGTCGCCCCGGCGGCCCTTGAGGCCGGTCCCGTCCGGATGGACGTCGACCGTCACGTGGTCACCGTCTCCGGCGGCAAGGTCGACCTCCCGCTGAAGGAGTTCGACCTCCTGGAGATGCTGCTGCGCAACGCCGGCCGCGTGCTGACCCGTATGCAGCTCATCGACCGGGTCTGGGGTGCCGACTACGTCGGTGACACCAAGACCCTCGACGTCCACGTCAAGCGTCTGCGCGCGAAGATCGAGCCGGACCCGGGCGCGCCCCGGTACCTGGTGACGGTGCGCGGTCTCGGCTACAAGTTCGAGCCGTAGACCGGCCCCACCTCCGGGCGCGAGCCCGGAGCACGGCGCAGAGCGTGAACTGAGAGCCACGACGAAGGGCGGGACCCCTGGCCAGGGGTCCCGCCCTTCGTCGTACGGCATGTCGTACGACGGCTCGTCGTACTGTCGTACGGCGGGGTCACGTCACTGCGAGGCGGACGCCGAGGGGTTGGCCGACGCGCTGTTGCTCGGCTGGCCCGAGGCGGGCGCCGACGGGGAGCCCGTGATCGACGCGGACGGCGCAGTGGCCGGGGACGACGTCGGCGCGGCGGGGATGTCGCTCGGACCCCACTTGGAGAAGTAGCTCTCGGCCGGGACGACGTAGGCGCTCAGGCTCACGTCACCGGTCTCGCTGAAGGCGAAGGTCACTTTCTGGACGCTGCCGTTCAGGACGGTCTGGGAGGGGCTGGAGAGCGCCGCCGAGGCGTTGCCCTTGCCGCCGATGACGACCGAGCCGCCGGCCGGGACGGTCAGCTTGCCCTTGCCGCCGACGGGCGTGATCTGGGCGGTGCCCTCGCCCTCGACGTTGATCGAGTCCAGGGTCTGCGCGGTGGTGCCGTTGTTGAACAGCGTCGCGGAGACCACCGCCGGACCGGTGGCCTTCACGTCGGGCTGGGTGATGACGAGCGCGTTCTGGACCTTGATGTCGCCCACGGAGGTGGCCGCGTTGTCCGGCTTGACCTCCAACGTCTGGGCGTCGCTGCCGGCAGCGCACGCGGCGAGCGAGGCGAACGAGAACGCGATGACGGCGGCGGCGAGAGTGCCGCGTCGAAGGCTGCTGCTCACGGCGGCGGCAACTCCTTGAACGTGGGCGAAGCAGGGCGGCCTCTGTGTAAAGCCGCCCTAAGGGTCTGTCAGCGGCCTTAGGTTACCGATCCGTTCCCGCGCGACCGCACCCGACCCTCCCCAAGCCGCCGACTTTGCCCGCCCGAGGGGGAAACGGGGGAGCGGTCCGGGTGGCGGCGGGCCGGTGGGGCATGCGCCCGCGGGCTCCATTGCGCCGGATGTGCGCCCCACTGTTCACGCTCCGCTCTCGCGGCGCGTCGGCTACTTTGATCGCGCGCTCGTCCGCCATTCACATAAGTTCCGCAGACTTAGGCTTGCGCATTTCGTGGAATGAATGCCCGGCTCTCCGGAAAATGGATCACGGGGTCAACGGGGGTCGATGAGTGCGTGATCTTCGAACCCCTTGATCAATTCCGGATTCGTCTCGTACTCGGCTGCGCCCATCGAACGGAGTAGCGGAAGTCGCGCTCTTGGAGCCGGACAAAACGGGATGTTCAGACCCTGACCGTGGGCTTCGGGTGCCTGTAACGTACGCGTTTCACTCTGCCTGGACAGCGGCTCCGACCTGCGAATACCCTCTTCCGCTCGTCCCTCGCAGCACGTTCCTGTTGCGGTTGTCAAGCCCCGAGATATGCCCTGACCTGCGAAAACGCCATTCAGAAGACGCCGTTTCCGTGTTACTCTGGATAGCCACGGAAGGGGTACCTGTCACATGACGTTCAAGGTTGGCGACACCGTGGTCTATCCCCATCACGGGGCCGCGCTGATCGAGGCCATCGAAACTCGCCAGATCAAAGGCGTGGACAAGACCTACTTGGTGCTGAAGGTCGCCCAGGGTGACCTGACGGTACGTGTGCCAGCGGACAATGCGGAGTTCGTCGGCGTGCGTGATGTGGTCGGTCAGGACGGACTGGACCGGGTCTTCGAGGTGCTGCGCGCGCCGTACGCCGAGGAGCCCACGAACTGGTCGCGTCGCTACAAGGCAAATCTGGAGAAGCTCGCCTCCGGCGATGTCATCAAGGTCGCGGAAGTCGTGCGTGACCTGTGGCGTCGTGAGCGCGAGCGCGGACTCTCCGCAGGTGAGAAGCGCATGCTCGCCAAGGCGCGCCAGATTCTGGTGAGCGAGCTCGCCCTCGCGGAGAACACCAACGAGGACAAGGCCGAGGCCCTGCTCGACGAGGTCCTCGCGTCCTGACGCCGGCTCAGTCGCCGAGACGCCAGCCGTCTTGACGTACGCACAAGCCCGCGCAGCAGCGCAATGAAAATGCCGCGGTGCCCGATGACGCAATTGCTGTCGCCGGGCGCTGCGGCATGTTCGTACCCGCGCCCATTCGGTAAACCGGACGTTCACCCGGCATCGGCTTTCCCGCGGTATACCGGCGTATCCGATACTTGAGGTGCCGACCCGGGCCCTCGACTCGACCGGATGTCACGGAAGGGTCCGGTCAAGGCGTCGCGCCCGGCGCTCCCCCAGCTCTCCGAGCAGGGGGTACCCCCAGGCCATACCCATCCCGGTCGAGCACACAAACCTGACAGGAACCGATGTCTGACGTTTCGCTCCCTTCGCCGCCGGAGGCCCGCACCGCCGCCGTGATCCCGGCCGCCGGACGAGGTGTGCGCCTCGGTCCGGGCGCCCCCAAGGCGCTCCGCGCGCTGAACGGCACGCCCATGCTCATCCACGCGGTCCGCGCGATGGCCGCGTCCCGTGCCGTCTCGCTGGTCGTCGTCGTGGCTCCGCCGGACGGCACGGCCGAGGTCAAGACACTGCTCGACGCGCACGCGCTGCCCGACCGCACCGACTTCCTCGTCGTCCCGGGCGGTGACAGGCGCCAGGAGTCCGTGAAGTACGGGCTCGACGCGCTGCCGCCCGGTATCGACATCGTCCTCGTGCACGACGCGGCCCGGCCACTCGTCCCCGTGGACACCGTGGACGCCGTCATCGAGGCCGTCCGGGACGGCGCTCCCGCCGTCGTACCGGCGCTGCCGCTCGCCGACACCGTCAAGGAGGTCGAGCCCGCGGCCGTCGCCGGGGAGCCCGAGCCGGTCGTGGCGACCCCCGAGCGGGCGCGGCTGCGTGCCGTGCAGACGCCCCAGGGCTTCGACCGCGAGACGCTGGTGCGGGCCCACGAGACCGTCACCGACAACGTGACCGACGACGCGAGCATGGTCGAGCAGCTGGGCGTGCGGGTCGTGGTCGTGCCGGGCCACGCGGAGGCGTTCAAGGTGACGCGTCCGCTCGATCTGGTGCTCGCGGAGGCGGTCCTCGCACGGCGGAGGCTGAACGATGGGTTCTGAGACACCGGAGCGGACGCCGGACCCCGGCCCGGGGCCGGTGCTCCCGCTCGTCGGGATCGGCACCGACATCCACGCCTTCGAGGAAGGCCGGGAGCTGTGGTGCGCCGGCCTGAAGTGGGAGGGGGAGGGACCCGGACTCGCCGGGCACTCCGACGCGGACGTCGTCGCGCACGCCGCGTGCAACGCGCTCTTCTCGGCGGCGGGCCTCGGTGACCTCGGTGCCCACTTCGGCACCGGGCGCCCCGAGTGGTCCGGGGCGTCGGGGGTCGTGCTGCTGACGGAGGCGGCGCGGATCGTCCGCGAGGCCGGTTTCACCGTCGGCAACGTCGCGGTCCAGGTCGTCGGACCCCGCCCGAAGATCGGCAAGCGGCGGGACGAGGCCCAGAAGATCCTGTCGGAGGCCGTCGGCGCGCCGGTCTCGGTGTCGGGCGCCACGACGGACGGACTCGGATTCCCGGGCCGCGCCGAGGGCCTGATGGCGGTCGCCACGGCACTGGTCGTCCGTACGGGCTGAGGTGGGCCGTGCGGACGGACCGAGCCGTGGCGTTCGTACGGGCTGACACGGGTCGTCCGTACGGGCCTGACACGGGTCGTCCGTTCGGGCCGACACGGGCAGGGTTCCGTTCGGCCGAACGGGTGATCCTCGTACGCCGAAGGGGGCGGGCGGGGTGAACGGGGCGGGCGGTCCTCCGTGTGTCACGAATACGTGGCCTTGCGGGGGAAGGGTCGCGGGGCACTACCCGGGGCCCACTACCCTGGAGGCGTGACCATTCGCCTGTACGACACCAGCGCCCGGCAGATCCGTGACTTCACCCCGCTCGTGCCGGGTTGCGTCTCGATCTACCTCTGTGGCGCGACCGTGCAGGCCGCACCGCACATCGGGCACATCCGCTCGGGCCTCGACTTCGACATCATGCGCCGCTGGTTCGAGTACCGCGGCTATGACGTGACGTTCGTCAGGAACGTCACGGACATCGACGACAAGATCATCGCCAAGTCGGCCGACCAGGGCCGCCCCTGGTGGTCCATCGGCTACGAGAACGAGCGCGCGTTCAACGACGGCTACGACGCGCTCGGCTGCCTGCCGCCCACGTACGAACCCCGTGCAACCGGCCACATCCCCGAGATGATCGAGATGATGCGCGGGCTCATCGAGCGCGGTCACGCGTACGCGTCCGACGGGAACGTCTACTTCGACGTGCGGTCCTTCCCGGGTTACCTCCAGCTCTCCAACCAGGAGCTCGACAACCTGCTCCAGCCGTCGGGCGAGGGCGAGACCGGCAAGCGCGACCCGCGCGACTTCGCCATGTGGAAGGCCGTGAAGCCGGGCGAGCCGAGCTGGGAGACGCCCTGGGGCCGGGGCCGTCCCGGCTGGCACCTGGAGTGCTCGGCCATGGCCCACAAGTACCTGGGCACCGTCTTCGACATCCACGGCGGCGGGATCGACCTGATCTTCCCGCACCACGAGAACGAGATCGCGCAGGCCAAGGCCTTCGGGGACGAGTTCGCGAAGTACTGGGTGCACAACGCCTGGGTCACCATGAGCGGCGAGAAGATGTCGAAGTCCCTCGGGAACTCGGTCCTCGTCTCCGAGATGGTCAAGGCGTGGCGCCCCATCGTGCTGCGCTACTACCTCGGCACCCCGCACTACCGCTCGATGATCGAGTACAGCGAAGAGGCCCTGCGCGAGGCCGAGTCGGCCTTCGCGCGCATCGAGGGCTTCGTCCAGCGGGTGGTCGAGAAGGCGGGGGGCGTCGTCGAGCCGTCCGCCGAGGTGCCGCCCGCGTTCGCCGAGGCGATGGACGACGACCTGGGCGTCCCGCAGGCGCTCGCCATCGTGCACACGACGGTCCGCCAGGGGAACTCCGCCCTCGCCGCCGACGACAAGGAAGCCGCCGTCGCCCGCCTCGCCGAGGTGCGGGCCATGCTCGGCGTCCTCGGACTCGACCCGCTCGACCCGCAGTGGGCGGACGACAGCGATCGCGGCGATGACCTGCACGGCGTCGTCGACACCCTGGTCCGGATGGTCCTCGACCAGCGCGAGGCCGCCCGCACCCGCAAGGACTGGGCCACCGCGGACGCCATCCGTGACCAGCTCAACCAGTCCGGCCTGGTCATCGAGGACGGCCCGCAGGGGCCGCGCTGGACGCTCGGACCGCGCTGAGCAGCCGTTCCGGCGGCCCCGGCCGACCCTCGTCGGCCTTGATCGATTGTGCCGCCCGGACCTCCGGGCGGCACACTTCATATACGTACGCACGCACGTCTCACACAGACAGGTAGGTCATGGCTGCTAACAACCGCCGCATGTCCGGCAAGAAGGGCGCGCAGGTCGGCAGTGGCGGCCAGCGGCGCCGGGGCCTGGAAGGCAAGGGTCCGACCCCGCCCGCCGAGGCGCGCAAGGGTCACAAGAAGAACCGCGTCGCCAACGCCAAGGCGAAGCAGATCGTCCGCCGCCCCGCCCACCCCAAGGGTCGCGGCGGCAAGGGCACGTCCGAGATGGTCGTCGGGCGCAACTCCGTCGTCGAGGCGCTGCGCGAGGGCGTGCCGGCGACGACGCTGTACGTGCAGCAGTTCATCGACAACGACGAGCGGGTCCGCGAGGCGCTCCAGCTCGTCGCCGAGCGCGGCGGCATCCACCTGATGGAGGCCCCGCGTCCCGAGCTCGACCGCATGACCAACGGGCTCAACCACCAGGGTCTCGTCCTCCAGGTCCCGCCGTACGAGTACGCGCACCCCGAGGACCTCGCCGCCGCCGCGTACGACGAGGGCCAGGACCCGCTGATCGTCGCCCTCGACGGCGTGACCGACCCCCGCAACCTCGGCGCGGTCGTCCGTTCCGCCTCCGCCTTCGGCGGCCACGGCGTCGTCGTGCCCGAGCGCCGTGCGGCCGGCATGACCGCCGGTGCCTGGAAGACGTCGGCCGGTGCCGCCGCCCGTACGCCCGTCGCGCGCGCCGCCAACCTGACGCGCGCCCTGGAGACGTACAAGAAGGCCGGTCTCGTGGTGGTCGGACTCGCCGCGGACGGCGAGGTCGAGGTCGGTGACCTGGAGGCGCTGGGCGGCCCCGTCGTCATCGTCGTCGGCAGCGAGGGCAAGGGCCTGTCCCGACTGGTCGGCGAGACCTGCGACTTCCGGGTGCGGATCCCGATGCCCGGTGGCGCGGAGTCGCTGAACGCCGGTGTGGCGGCGGGAGTTGTGCTGTACGAGGCGGCACGCCGACGCGCCTGACCAGGCGTCCGGGCGGCCACCCTCGTGGGGCGAACGGGACGTTCTGGATGATCTTGACGCGGTCCGGACAGTTCGGCGTGGTCAAAGCAGTGTCCTAAGCACACGTCACTCGGTTAGATGAGTGTGGACACCAGAACACCCCGCACACCCACGGGGGACCGCTCGTCGGGATTCGACGACGTTCCCGCGCTGAGCATGGTGAAGGTGCCGAGCGATCCGGCGCAGGTCATCGTCAATCATGCGAGCTTCCGCGTTCAACTGGCGAGCCCCTCGCGGCGCCAGTCCCCGCGCATCGCACGGCACTTGGGCTCTCCCGGCGCCGGTGCGCCGGGCCGGGCGGGCGGGGCCGGTCCGGCCGACGGGGCCCGCCGCCGCGCTCCCGTCGTCTGGAGCGGGAAGTCCGCGCCGGACGACACCGGCGCCCACCGCCTGCTCCAGGCCGTACGGAGCGCGGGGCTGACGCACGGCTCCACCGGACCGACGGCCGACGCCGGTTCGACCCAGGTCATCCCGCGCATCGGCGAACAGCCCGGCTACGCGGGCGATCTGACCGTCGACACGGTCGAGACCCCCCTTGTCGGCAGCCCGCGCACCCCCGTCGGCGATGAGCAGCGACTGCTGCCGCAGATGCGCGGCGTGGGCAGCGCCTATGACGAACAGGCCTACGACGGACGGCCGTACGGCGATCGGCCCTACGGCGAGCGGTCCTACGGCGAACAGGCCTACGCGGACGGCGACTTCGAGGACGGCTTCGAGGGCGACGGCTTCGACGAGACGGCGGGTGACGCCCCCGCCAGGCGGCGCAGCTCCGACCCGGTACGGCACGCCTATCACCCGGGCCGCCGGATGAACCTCGGCGTCGTGCTGCTCCCGCTGCGCGTCTTCCTCGGATTCATCTCCGTCTACGCCGGCATGGGCAAGCTCTGCGATCCGGTCTACTTCGACGGCGGCAAGCGCGGCTCCATGACGAAGTGGCTCAACACGCTGCACCCGTGGGAAGTCGCCGAGCCGCTGCGGCAGTTCGCGTTCCAGCACCCCGTCGGCTCCGGGCTCGTCATCGCTTTCCTCCAGGTCATCGTCGGCGTCCTGACCGTCCTCGGGCTGTGGCAGCGGGTGGCCGCGGTCGTCGGCGCGATGCTCTCGGCGGCGCTCATCGTCACGGTGAGCTGGAAGACGGTTCCCGCGTACGACGCGCCCGACATCATCTACCTCGCCGCCTGGTCCCCGCTGATCATCGCGGGCGCCCCGGTCTACTCCGCCGACGGGCGACTGGCCAGTGAGGCCTGGCGGACACTCGGGCCGCGCGCCGACATCTGGGACCTGCGCGCTCGCGTGCTGCGCCGGGGCGCGCTGCTCACGGCCGTCGTCGTCGGACTCACCCTGCTCATCGGGTCGCTCCTCGGCGGCGCCGTCCGTGATTCGGGCCGGATCGTCGTCCCCGGACCCGGCGAGGCCCCGCGCAACGAACTGCCCGGTTCCCCGCTCCCCGAGACGCCCGGCAAGCGGCACCAGAAGGCCACCCCGTCGGCCTCGGTGGCGCCCAGCCGGAGCAGCTCCGCGCCTCCGTCGACGGCGGCCAGTACGCCGGGTGCGACCCAGGAGACCGGCCGGGCCGGCGGCGGGCAGCCCAGCCGGACCCAGGGCAGCGGTCAGGCCCCGCCCCAGCAGTCCTCCCCGGTCGGCCAGGCCCCGAGCACCAGCGCGGGCCCCACCAGCAGCGGCGGCACGTCGACCGGCGGTGGGGGTGGCGGAGGCGGTGGCGTCGGCGGTGGTGGCGGCACCGGCGGTACGGGCGCGGCGAATGGCACCACCACCGGCGGGAGTTCGTCCACCGGCCAGCCGGGCCTGGTGGGCGGCCTGCTGGGCTGACACCCCGGCCATCCGCGACGAACGGCAGGACCCCGCACGCAAGCGTGCGGGGTCCTGCCGTGGTGCGTGCGCGTGGTGCCACGTGCCGCGGTGCGTGTACGTCGTGAGCGATGCGTGGTGCGTGGGTGCGTGGGTGCGCGTACGTCGCGTTGGGCGGGCGCGGGCCCTGTCGTCGTGCCTGGGTGGCTCTCGTAGGGCCGGAGGGCGGTCTCTAGCGGCCCAGGGCCGCGAGTTCCTTCGCCGCCTCCGTGAGGTCCTTGGCGGTGTCGATGGCGCGCCAGTAAGCACCCTGCGGGATCGGGAAGCCGGACAGCCGGCGTTCGCGGGCCAGGCGCGGGAAGGTGGTGCGCTCGTGGTCGCCGCGCTCGGGGAGCATGTCGGTGAACTCGGGCGAGAAGACGTAGACGCCCGCGTTGATCTCGAACGTGGAGGGCGGGGCCTCGATGAAGTCCGTGATGTGACCGAAGCCGTCCGTCTTGACGGCGCCCCACGGGATACGGGGGCGGGCCAGTGCGAGGGTGGCGACCGCGTCGCGCTCGGCGTGGAAGTCCGCCATGTCGCGCAGCGAGAAACGGGTCCAGATGTCGCCGTTCGTCGCGTACCAGGGCAGGTCCGGGTGCGGGAGGTGCGCGGCGGCGTACTTGAGACCGCCACCGCGGCCGAGGGGCTCCGTCTCGACGACCGTCGTGACGTTGAGCGGGAGGTCGGCCGAGTCCAGCCACTTCTGCAGGACGTCGGCGAGGTGACCGCAGGAGACGACGACGTCGGTCACGCCTTCTTCGGCGAGCCAGGTCAGCTGGTGGCCGATGATCGGTGTCCCGGTGCCGGGGATCTCGACCATCGGCTTGGGCCGGTCGTCGGTGTAGGGACGCAGCCGGGAGCCCTGGCCGCCGGCCAGGACGACGGCTTGAACGGGGCGCGACGCGGCGTTCGGATCGGTCATGCCCGAACTGTACGTGGCGCCCCGCGCGCGGCCTCTCGCGGCAACCGTTCCTTAATCAGCTGTTACCGGGCGGCCCGGAATCAGCCGATGTGCGAGGTGATCGACCGGATGGCGTGAGGCGTGAGGCGTGATCGACCGGACGGCGCGCGACGCGTCGGACCGGATGACGCGCGCTGCCGTCGGCGGGCGGGCGGGCGTGAGCGGGCGGCCGTGGAGGCCGTGCCCCTCGGAGGGAACTGTGGTCTCCGAGGGGGCGGGCCGGGGGCGGGGGCGGTGGCCTCAGAAATGGGTGGCCGCGACCCCCGAGGCGAACGCCGTGTCGCAGACGGGCCGGGCGAAGGACTGGGCCCGGGTCGGTCCGTACGCACGGACCGCCGCGCGGCCCAGGGCGCGGGCGATGGAGACGCAGTGCTTCCCGAGCGACGGACGGTCGTTCACCGCCTCCTGGAGGTCGGTGAGGGCCACGCCCGGGTTCTGCTCCTGGAGTTCCAGGAGCAGCTTGTCGCGCAGGACGTCCTGCGGGGCACGGGAGACGGCTCGCGCCGAGACGTCTTCGGAGGACGCGGTGAGCACCGAGCTCGAGGAATTCCCCGACCAGTTGACTCGGGTGACCGCGAGAGTCCCGGAGAGCACCAGGACGACAGGCAGAACGAGGGCGAGGGTGCGGCCGATCCGGCGGGCGGGGCCACGGCCACGCCGGGTCTGTTGGTTAGTGGTGGAGTGCTTCACGCGAGTGAGGGTAGCGCGGGGTGATGATTTGGCGACATTTAGTCACCGGTTCGGGGGATGGGGAAGCGGTGTCTTCTGGGTACCGCGTTGACGTACACATATCGAAATGCCCGGTCTGCCGGGGTATTTGTCGACAACGAACAGGGCCCCGCAGCAGGCTGCCGGGCCCTCTTCGTCAACTTGGGTGAATTCAACCCCTACGGGGTGTGCGCTTCCGCCCGGATGACGCGGACGTCAGTCGGACAGGCGCTCGCCCGTCGAGGTGGAGAACACGTGGATCTCGCCCGGACGCGGGACGACGTGCAGCGTGGCGCCCTTGTCCGGGACCGAGCGGCCGCTGACGCGGACGACGAGGTCCGTGAGCTTGTCGTCGACCTTGGCGGAGCCGTAGACGTAGCCGTCGGCGCCGAGCTCCTCGACGACGTTCACCGAGACGGCGAGGCCGGCCGGGGCGTCCTCGGTGTCCTTCGACAGCGACTTCGCGGCCTCGCCGTTGTGCTCGACGACGTCGAAGTGCTCGGGGCGGACGCCGACGGTGACCGTGCGGTCGCCCTTGTCGGCGGCGGCCTTGAGGGCCTCGCGGTTGACCGGGACGACGCTGTTGCCGAACTTCACGCCGCCATCGGTGATCGGGACCTCGACCAGGTTCATGGCCGGGGAGCCGATGAAGCCGGCGACGAAGAGGTTGGCCGGACGGTCGTACATGTTGCGCGGCGAGTCGACCTGCTGGAGCAGACCGTCCTTGAGCACGGCCACCCGGTCGCCCATGGTCATGGCCTCGACCTGGTCGTGGGTGACGTACACCGTGGTGATGCCGAGGCGGCGCTGCAGCGAGGCGATCTGCGTACGGGTGGAGACGCGGAGCTTGGCGTCGAGGTTCGACAGCGGCTCGTCCATGAGGAAGACCTGGGGCTCACGCACGATGGCGCGGCCCATGGCGACACGCTGGCGCTGACCGCCGGAGAGGGCCTTCGGCTTGCGGCCGAGGTACTCGGTGAGGTCGAGGATCTTCGCCGCGTCCTCGACCTTCTGGCGGATCTCGGCCTTGTTGACGCCGGCGATCTTGAGCGCGAAGCCCATGTTGTCGGCGACGGTCATGTGCGGGTACAGCGCGTAGTTCTGGAACACCATCGCGATGTCCCGGTCCTTGGGCGGCAGGTGCGTGACGTCGCGGTCACCGATGCGGATGGCGCCGGCGTTCACGTCCTCGAGCCCCGCGAGCATGCGGAGCGAGGTGGACTTGCCGCAGCCGGAGGGACCGACGAGGACGAGGAACTCGCCGTCCTCGATGTCGATCTCCAGGGCATCGACGGCGGGCTTCTCGGAACCCGGGTAGATCCGGGTCGCCTTGTCGAACGAGACAGTGGCCATGGTGATGGGCCCCCTTCACCGGCAGGAACGTGCCGGACGATCCGTTGTAAAGGTGGTGATCCACTACGGAAACGCCCATAGTGGTGTAGTCCACATGAGTGAACCGGGTCAGGACGCTACCTGGCGTTCATGTGTTCTGTCAGTACCCGGGCACCGGTGAAGTTCGCGGAAACTCTCGACAGGCCCCCGCTGCGACGTGGGTACACTGCACGGGCACGCCCGCCCCGCGCGCGGCAGGCCTCCTTAGCTCAGATGGCCAGAGCAACGCACTTGTAATGCGTAGGTCGTCGGTTCGAATCCGACAGGGGGCTCCGGAAGGCCTCAGGACGCACTCGTTGTGACCTGGGGCTTCTGCCTTTCCGTGATGACTTCATGGTCTGAACCACTTGCGGATCGGGCCTCTAAGTGGCCCGATGGGGCCACTATGGGGCCCGCGCGGTTGGCCGTCAGGCGGCGCCGATGTGCTGGACGTGGCCTCCGGCCGGTTCGTGGATGGGCCAGCCGGGATCGCCGGTCTCGGCAAACCGTATCCACGATCGGTGGATCCGGGTGGCGAGTGGGGCGGGCGGTTCGGCGTTGCCGAGGAGCCCTCGTGGGCCGCGCAGCGACGGCAGGGACAGGCGGTCGAAGACGAACGGCAACTCCATGACATGGCTCGCGCCCAGTCGTCCGTCGTTCGCGTCGGAGCGCCAGACGAATTCGTAGCAGTACGTCCGTCTGGCCGCGGCGCTCGCGTGTGCGGCGGCCATCTTCCGGGTACCGGCTGTGAACAGTCCGTCACCGAGGATGGTGGTGCGCAGATCGGCGGCTGAGGCGGACGGGTGCTGTGCCCGGTAGGCACGGACGGCTTCGTCGGGGTCGGGGTGGAACCGTGCCGCGGTGGCCCGGACATCGGCGTCGGTGGTGTTCGCCAGGAGTCCCGACGGGGCCAGGTAGAGACTGCCCTCGTCGAGATTGGCGCCGATCAGCAGTTCGACCTCGCCTCCCTGGCCGGCGGCGACCGCGGTGGCCGGCTGGTGCTCGCCGACCAGGCTGAAGGACGTGATTCCGCCGAGCGGGTCGTGGTGGGTGGACGTGCGCAGGTCCAGGCCGGTCAGGCCGGCCATGACGGAGACCAGGCGCTCGTCGGGGACATCGGCCAGGGTCTTGACGGTGGGGTCGAGGTCCAGCTCGCGTCCGACCGCCGCGGTGACGATGCCCGCCTGGTCGGGAGTGAAGGCGCCGGTGCCGCTGCCGCTCTGGATGATCGCCCGTCGGACCAGGCCCGAGGATGCCGGGTCGGCCAGGATGCCGCCGACGATGATGGCTCCGGCGGACTGGCCGAAGAGCGTGAGGTTGTCGGGGTCGCCGCCGAAGCGCGCGGCGTTCTCCCGGATCCAGTGCAGGGCGGCCAGGACGTCGAGCATGCCGCGGTTGTCCGGGGCGTCGGGCAGGTGCAGGAAGCCGGGGATGCCCAGGCGGTAGTTGACGGTGATCAGGACGACGCCGTCGCGGGCGAAAGCCGTTCCGTCGTAGAGCGGTGCGCGGTTGGAGCCCGCGACGAACCCGCCGCCGTGCACGAACACCATGACCGGCCGGGTCGGTCCATCCGGCTGCGGGGCCCAGATGTTCACGGTGAGGTAGTCGTCGCCGCGCTGCCAGCCCGGGCCGAAGTAGGGCGACATGTCGAGGGTGCCGAAGGAGTCCCGGGCGGGCTGGGGCGCAGTCGGTCCCGGCTGTGTCGCGTCACGGATCCCGGTCCACCGTTCGTGCGGGCTCGGTGCGGCGAAACGCCCGCGTCCGACGGGCGGTGCGCCGTAGGGCACATTGAGGAAGACGGACCCGTGCCGGTGGAGGCGACCACGGATCGGGCCCGAGGTGGTGGTGACGGTGGCGGGATCGGCGGGTGCCATCTGGGTCCTCCTGGCTGCTGGTTGGTCAGGTGGGTGCCGCCGCTCCGGGACGGCCGGAGCGGCGGCGGGGTCGAGTCGGGGTCAGTACCGGGTGATCGGTGCCCACTCCTTGATCGCGAATCCGCTGCCCTTGTGCTCGACTTCGAGGGCGCTGTGGCCGCTGAAGTGGGCGGGCAGAACGAGGGCGCCTGTGTCGGCGGCCCAGCCGAGCAGCCTGCGGCGGGTGGTGCGGGCCTGGGCCGGGTCCTGGCAGAAGCAGCTGTTGTGGTCGGGGTGTGTGACCTGCAGGGGGGTGTGCATCAGGTCGCCGGCGAACAGGGCCCGGTCGCTTCCGGAGGTCAGCTTGACGACGCTGGATCCGGGCGTGTGGCCGGGGGCTGCTTCCAGGCACAGGCCGGCGTCGATGGTGTGGGCTTCCTCCCACAACTGGACCTGGCCCGCGGCGTGCACGGGGGCGACGCTGTCCTCGAAGACGTTCTCGTTGACGCCGCCGGCGATGTCCGGGTTGTTCGCCGGGTTCCAGAACTCGAAGTCGGCCTTGGGCATCAGGTAGGTGGCGTTCGGGAACGTGGGTACCCAGGCGCCTTCGATCAGGCGGGTGTTCCAGCCGACGTGGTCGACGTGCAGGTGGGTGTTGACCACCAGGTCGACGTCCTCGGGCCGTACGCCGGCGCGGACGAGGTTGCCGAGGTAGTCCAGCCGCAGGTGGTCCCATCCGGCGACCGCTGGGCGGGTCTTGTCGTTGCCGACGCCGGTGTCGATCAGGATGGTCCGGCCCTCGCTGCGCAGCAGCCAGGTCTGCATCGCGATGTTGACTATCGCGTCGTCGGCACCCAGATGGTCGGGAACCAGCATCTCGCGGTGTTCCTGCCAGGCGTGCTCGGGCAGGTCGGGGAAGAACTGGTCCGGGGGCATGATCGGACCGTGCATCTCCTCGATGCGGGTGACGGTGACGTCGCCGAGTTTGAGCTCGTGCGTGTTCTGCATGACGTTCTCCTGAGGTGCGGGCCTTCCGGGAGACCGGGCGGCCGTGACGGGCTGAGCGGGAGTTGACGGAGCGGGGCGTCCCGAGGGGCCGGTGTGCTTCCCCGGGGGTGCGCTTCCGGCCGGCGCGGGACGGGCCTCAGTCGTTCAGGTGGGCGAGGAGAAGGCCGGGATCCTTGGCGGTGACGTAGGCGGCGCTCAGCACGTAGACGGTGTCGCCGCGCAGGGCGACGGACGTGGGGTTCTGCAGGCCGTCGGCCGCGGTCAGCACGACGGAGTGGCTGCCGTCGGGCTGGACGAGCGCGACCTCACCGGGGCCGTTGAGCGCGGCCAGCAGCCGGTCGCCGTGGCCGGTGAAGGCGAAGTCGTCGATCCCCGGCAGGCCGGTGGCCTCGGTCCGGACCGAACCGGCGCGCCCGTCTCGGAGAATGGGGATGCGCAGGACGGTGCCCTTGTCGAGGTTGGTGGCCCAGACGGCACCGTTGTGGATCTTCAGGCCGTTGGCGCCGAGGAAGCCGGTGGAGGCCAGTTCGGGGGCAGTGGACCAGGCAGTGGGGGTGCCGCCGGTGGTGGGCAGACTCCAGACGGTGCCCAGCACGGAGTCGGTGACGTAGAGGGTGCGGGTGCGCGGGTCCAGCGCCAGGCCGTTGGGCAGGCCGTCGGCGGGCAGCGCGGCGATCCGCTGGGGTTCGCCGCCGGGGCGCAGGCGCCACACCCCGGTGAGGTCGGGGGTGCCGGTGGCGTAGAGGAAGTACAGGGTTCCGTCGTGGGCACGGACGATGCCGACGGTCAGCGGGAAGCCCAGGACCGGGGTGTGGACACCCCCGTCGGCGGGCTTGGGCAGGGTGGCCAGGATCCGGATGGCGCCCTTGCGGGAGACCTCGGCGATCTGGCGGCCCTCGGCGAAGGTGACGTACGCGGTGCCACCCGGTGCCAGGGCGATGTTCTCCGGCGTCTGGCCCTTGGCCAGGTCGAAGTGCACGGCGATCCGCGGGCTGCTCAGCGGGGCGGAGACGGCCGACGCCGCGGCCGGGCTGAGCGCTGCGGCAGCGGCCGCGACAAGGACGGCCGCCGACACGGCGGGCGCGGAGATCTTCTTGAACATGGTTCCTTCACTGGTTTTCGGGCATGCGACAGCAACACGCCGACGCATGCGTGGAGACAGGCGGATTCCGCACGGGGCCCTGTGGCCCCGGGGGCTGATGCCGGCGGCTGGTCGTCAGCCGTGCCCGGGTGGGACGGGTGCTCGCACGTGCCGGCCGAGCGCCCCGTGGCGTTGCGTGAGGTCAGCCGACGTCGGCCCGTGGCGCAGGCTGCGCCGGGTCGGCCGGGACGGTGTCCTGGGTGATGGCCTGGGCGAGCAGGGCCAGCGCGGCCCGTGAGGGCGAGCCCGTCTCCGTGGTGGCGACCACCATGTTGGGGCCCGGCCCATGGCTCAGGGTCTGCTGAAAGACGGTCAGCGGGCCGACCAGCGGGTGCCGCATCTCATAGGCGGCGACGGCACACGCCTTGACCCGGTGGTCGGCCCACATCGAGGCGAACTCACCGCTCTTTGCGCTCAGTTCACCCAGCAGCGCGTGCAACGCCGTGTCCTGCGGATGCTGGGCCGCCACCAGGCGCAGATTCCCCACCACCGCCCTGGCCTTGCTCGGCCAGTCCGCGTACAGGTCGCGGGTATGACAGTCGAGGAACACCAGTCTGGCCATGTTGGGACGCTGCGTCGGCAGGTCCGGGGCGCCCGGGTCCAGGTGCCCGGCGAACAGCGCGTGACCCAGGCGATTCCACGCCAGCACGTCGCTGCGCCGGCCGAGCACGATCGCGGGAACGTCCGCCAGCGCGTCCAGCAACTGAGCCGTCGCCTCGGTCACACGCTCCGGCGCAGGCCGCCGACCCCGGGTACGAGGCCTGTCCACCCGGGCCAGATCGTGCAGGTACCGCCGCTCGGACTCGTCCAGCCGCAGCGCCCCGGCGATCGCGTCCAGCACTTCAGGCGAGGCGCTCAGTGACTGCCCCTGCTCGAGCCGGGTGTAGTAAGAGGCGCTCACACCCGCCAGCAGCGCCAACTCCTCGCGCCGAAGCCCCGGCACACGCCGACGCTCCCCGTAGGTGGGCATCCCGACATCCTCGGGACGCAGCTGGGAGCGCCGTGCCTGCAGGAAGTCCCCGAGCTGCGATTTTCCGGTCATGGATCCGAGTATGGGCCGACTCGAAACGCACAGCCTGCCCCAACTGTGGATAGGCACCAGCCGGTCTGGCTCCCCGACAGGACTGGTGATGACGTGGGCGTCGCCGACCCGGCACCACCCCGCACGCACCCAGGAGGACGCCTTGAGCGCCACCACCAGCGAACACGACCTCTTCGAGACTCTGGACGCGTCAGGCTTCGCCTTCACCAGACGCGCATGGGTCGATGCCGCACCCGCCCGGGTCTATGACCTGGTCAGTGACGTGTCCGCGATCGGCCGCTGGAGCCCCAACGCGACCGACGTCACGTTCGACCAGGGCGCCGGGCCTCGGGTCGGCGCCTGGTTCAGCGGCCGCAATCAGAAGGACGGCAGGGAATGGACGACCCGCTCCCAGATCGTACGAGCCGACCCCGGCGACGCCTTCACCTTCGTTGTCGGCGGCGCCGAAGACGGCATCGTGCGGTGGAGCTGGACCTTCCGCCCCCAGGGACGCGGAACCGTCGTCGAGCAGTCCTGGCAACTCCTCCGCCTCGACCCGGTACTGGGCACCACCCGCGGCGACCTCGACGCACTCCGCGACTACATGGCGAACAGCGTCGAATCCACCCTGCTCTCCCTCGCCCAATGGATCGCCGCGCCCACGGGACCCCGTATTCGATGACCTACTGGCGGACGCTCTTGCAGGGAAACCCCGTGAACGATCACCGAGCGCCGGACACCCCCATCACCGCAATGCCATCTGACCTGCACGGACGGTGAAACGGGGAACGTCGGGGAAGCCCGGGGCAACGCTCTGGCGATCTTGCAATGCCTAGGTCGGCGGTTCGAGTCCGACAGGGGGATCAGCTTGAAGCCCAACTCGGACAGTGTCTGAGCTGGGCTTTTGCGTTCAGTGGCGGTGGCGGTGGCGGTGGCGCTTGGCGCGGGCGGCGGCGGGATCGGCCCCGATCGAGTTGGCTGGTCAGAGCGCGAGGGCGTAGCGTTTTTAGGCGAGGCAAGGTGATTTTCCTATCGGCACGGGGAGTTCCCATGATCGGCGCCACCGTCACCTTCTCCTACACCGGCGACTTCGATCGCTCACGGATAACCAAGGTGGCCGAGGACGCTCGGGGCATGTTCGAAGGCATGCCAGGCGTGCGGTTCAAGTTCTTCACCTTCGACGAGAAGCAGCAGCAGGCGGTCAACTTCTACGTCTGGGACTCGAAAGAACAGGCGGAGCAGTTCTTCTCCGACGAGTTGCGCGAGCGCGTGACCGGTCTGTACGGGGTCACGCCAGTCATCGAGTTCGTGGAGATCGCCGAGATCGTCGACAATTCGGCTCCGTAGCGGCACGCTCGTTCTTCAAGCCCAACTCGGACAGTGTCTGAGCTGGGCTTTTGCGTTCAGTGGATGCGGCGGTGACGGCGGCGGTCGAGGGGGCAGGCGGCTGTCGGGGTCCGGTCAGGTGTCGTGGTCGGTGATGCAGCGGGGAGTGGTCGTGCCCCCGAGCCCCCTGGTCAGCAGTTCTGGAAGGCCGCCGTCGGCCGGGCGAGCGGGGTGCCGTCGCGGCCGAGCGTCACGAACTCGCAGGTGCGGTAGGCGTCGATGGTCTCGGCGAGCACCGGGGACAGGGATATCGCTGAAGCAACCTAGCTATGGGTCAAGGTAGTTGGCGAAGGGTTCGTGCGCTCGGGCTTCAGACCGTGAACTTCACCGCTTCGAGCCAGCGGTCGTTCTCCAGGGCGCCACCGAAGATGTAGCCGGGGCGCGCGTCGGCGCAGCCCTGGCCGCCCCAGTCGAAGCCGTGGAGCTTGGCCGTCTGGCAGATCCGGCCGCTGCCGATGTTGATGGCGAAGCCCGACATGGCGGGGGCGCTCGCCTTCGTGCTGCCGATGTAGTTGTTCCTGCCGTCGGCGATGACGGCCGTCCATTGCGGTTCCCACCTGCCCTGCCCAGTGGACGACTTGGGGTCGTGGACAAAGGCGTTCGCGGCCGAACCGCCGCTGCCGGACACCGCGATGTTGAGGGCCTTGATCGGACGGTTCCGGCCCGAGGTGCCGGCCATCGTGCCGTCGCACACGGGCTTCTGCCAGCCCTGTCCGGAGACATAGGCGCGGTAGCAGATGTGCCGCCCCGAGGGATCGTTGCGGGCCAGACGGTTCACGGCGGTGGCGGCGGTGTCCTGCGCGGGCTTCGCGGTCACCGTGGCCTGCGGCGGCCTCGCGGTCACCGTGACCGTGACCCCTCCGCCGCTCCTCGGGTCCCTGGTGCCCTTGGGGCCCTTCGACTCCTTCGCGCCCTTGGACTCCTTCGGCCCGGCCGACGGCGAGGCCGAGGAACTGGGTGGCGGCGACATGCTCGCGGACGAGGTGGAGATCGGCCCCGACTTCTCGGCCCGCGGGCGTCCGCTGGTCTCGTCGCTCGACCGGGCGGCCTGTTTCTGGCGCCCGCCGTCGTCCGACCCGCCACTGCCCAGGATCACCAGCGGAACGATGACGAGGGCGGCCACGACGAGGGCCACCGGCCCGACCACCAGGGGCCTGTGAAGCAGGCCGGGCCCCACGTACTCGTCGTCCGACTGACGCGTTCCGCTCCTGCGGACGAGTTGCGGTACGAGGTGCGGGACGGGCCTCACGCCGGGGTCGCCGCCCTCGCCGAGGTCGCTGCCCCCGCCGGGGGAGGGCGGCGGGGGCAGCGACGCGGATTCCCGCCAGCGCTGCCGCGCCAGCGTGTACGCCTCGACGTCGAAGTCGTCATCGTCATCGTCGGCATCGTCGAGTCCGTCTTCGGCATCGGCATCGTCGAGTTCGTCTTCGGCGTCCAGATCCTCTTCGGTCCGGTCGTCGGCGTCCAGGTTGTTGTCGACGTCCTCGTCGAGCGGCTCGTCGGGGGTTGCCTCTTCGGCGAAGTCCTCGGCGGATCCTCCGGCGGGGCCGTCTCCGGCGGGTCCGGTTCCCGCGTGCGCCGCGGCCGTGTTCTCGTTCTCGGCCGGTTCCGGAGACCCCTCGGCGGTCCAGGAAGGCTCTGGCCGCTCCCGCTGGTCCACCAGCGTGCTCGAACCGTCCGGGGCCACCTCGACGTACGCCACGTAGCCGGCGGAGGGGTCCGAGACGGTGGCGGCCACGGTGGTGCCGCGGTCCCGTGCGTATCCGTGCAGCACGTCGAGGATCGCTGCGTCGACCGTCACCCCGTCCGCCGACGGTACGGGCTCACCGTCGATGGTGGCGGAGCCGTCGCCGGAGATGACCACCGCGAAGCGGGGGGCCGACTCGGACACCTCCCCCACGAGCCCGGGCGCGGATGCCTCCCCGAGGGTCACAGGCGCTGATGCCTCCCCCAGGACCACGGGCGCGGACGTCTTCCCCAGGACCACGGGCGCGGACGCCTCCCCCACGGGTTCCGGCCCGCTGAGATCCGTCGGCTTCCCGGGTGCGGCGGGGTCGCCCCCGGTGGTCGGTTCGGGTGTCTCTGCATCCCGGCTCATGGCGTTTCCTTCCTGACGATCCCGGTCGCGTGGCGTCGGCCGGGCCCGTCGCGTCGGTTCCTCGTAGCGCAACGGGCGCCGTCCGGGATCGGTTCAATTCCGGGGCGGCGCGGGACGGGACCGGAGGGGTGTGTGGGCTCCTCCACATCGCCGACACCCCTGACATGACACGGGTGTTCAGTAGAGTGCAGAGAGTGAACGCCTACGAGGATTCCGTACGCTTCGCCGTACTGGGGCCGGTCCGGGCATGGCGCGGTGAGCGGGAGGTGGACGTCGGTTCCCCGCAGCAGCGGGCGGTGCTGGCGGCGCTGCTGCTCCGGCGAGGACGTCCCGTCACGCTCGGCGAACTCATCGACGCGGTCTGGGGCGAGGAGCCGCCGGCGGCCGCCGTGTCGGTCGTACGGACGTATGTGTCGCGTCTGCGCAAGGGGCTGGAGCCGGGACGCGAAGCCGCCGACGCTCCTCGGGTCGTTGTCTCGGTCGGTGACGGATATCTGCTCCGGATCCCCGAAGGCGCCCTGGATCTCGGGGTGTTCGAGCAGCGGGTCGCCGAGGCCAGGAAACTGCGCGCCGGTGGCGATCCGTCCGCGGCGGCCGGTCTGCTGCACGCCGCGCTCGGCGGCTGGCAGGGAGCGGCCCTGGCCGGAGTGCCCGGACCGCTCGCCGAGTCCGAGGGCTCCCGGCTGAACGAACAGCGGCTGGCCGCGCTGGAGATGCGGCTGGACGTCGACGTGGAACTCGGACGCCACGGCGAAGTCATCGCCGAACTGGTCTCGTTGACCGGGAAGTACCCGCTGCGGGAGCAACTGTGCAAGCTGCTCATGCTGGCGCTGTACAGGTCCGGTCGGCAGGCCGAGGCGCTGGCCGCCTACCGCGGGACGCGCGGCACTCTGGTGGCCGAGCTGGGCATCGAGCCCGGCACGCCGCTGAAGGACCTGCACGACCGCATCCTGGCCGCCGACGCGTCTCTGGACGCCCGGCCGCCCCGGCGGACCCGGCCGCCCGAACCCGAACCCGGACCGTCCGTGAAACCGGCCTCGCCGGTCGTCGCGCACGCGGCGATTCCGGCTCAACTGCCCGCCGACCTGCCGACGTTCATCGGTAGAGAGGCAGAACTCGACCGAGTACGGGCCCTGTTGCCCGAAACGGACGACGTTCCGACGACGGTGGTGATCGGCGCGATCGGCGGTATGGCCGGTATCGGCAAGACGACCCTGGCCGTGCACTGGGCCCACGAGATGGCCGACCGCTTCCCCGACGGACAGCTCTACGTCAACCTGCGCGGTTTCGACCCGACCGGCGTGGTGGTGACGCCGGACGACGCCATCCGGACGTTCCTCGACGCGTTCGGCGTCCCCCCGATGCGGATTCCCGCGAGTCTCGACGCCCAGGCGGCGCTCTACCGCAGCATGCTCGCCCAGCGGCGGGTGCTCGTCCTGCTCGACAACGCCCGCGACACCGAGCAGGTGCGCCCGCTGCTGCCCGGTTCCCCCGGCTGTCTGGTCATCGTCACCAGCCGCAACCAGCTCACCGGTCTGGTCGCCGCGGAGGGGGCGCACCCGCTGACGCTGGACCAGCTCACACCCGCCGAGGCGTACGACCTCCTGGCGCGCCGCCTCGGCGCCGACCGGCCGGCGGCGGAACCGCGGGCGGTGGAGGAGATCATCACGCGGTGCGCCCGGCTGCCGCTGGCGCTGTCCATCGTCGCCGCCCACGCGGCCGCGTATCCCGGCTTCCCGCTCAGTGCCATCGTCGACGAGCTCCGCGAGAGCCACGGCAGCCTGGACGCCTTCGCGGGAGGCGACGACATCACCACGGACGTACGGGCCGTCTTCTCCTGGTCGTGCAAGGCGCTGTCCGCTCCGGCCGCGCGCCTCTTCCACCTGCTGAGCCTGCATTCCGGGCCCGACATCTCCGCGCCCGCCGCGGCCGCGCTCGCCGGGCTCCCGCCGCGCGAGGCCCGGGGCCTGCTCGTCGAACTCACCCGCGCCCATCTGCTCACGGAACACTTCCCCGGCCGCTACACCCTGCACGACCTGCTGCGCGTGTACGCCGCCGAGCGGGTCCACGCCGAGGAGACACCGGGGGAGCGGGACCGGGCGACGGAGCGGCTGCTCTCCTGGTATCTGCACACCGCCGACGCCGCCTACCCGTACATCACCCCGCGCCGCCTTCGGATCCCCCTCGATCCGCTGCCTCCCCTGTGCAGGCCACGGGAGTTCAGCACGCACGACGAGGCGCTCGGCTGGTGCGAGACGGAACGGAGCAACCTGGTCAGCGTGGTGCACCAGGCCGCCGCCTCCGGGTATCCGGGTATCGCCTGGCGGCTGCCCGCCGTCCTGTGGGGGTTCTTCTATCTCCGCAGCCACATGCACGACTGGCTCGACACCGCCGGGGTGGGGCTGGCCGCCGCCCGCGCCGCCCATGACCGGGTGGGGGAGGCCCAGGGCCTCGCGGACCTGGGCGCCGCCCTGCGCAGCTCGGGCCGGCTCGACGAGACGATCGACCACCTGCGTCAGGCGATGGTCGCGTACCGGGATCTCGGGGACCACGACGGCAGGGGGTCGGCCGTGTCCAACCTGGGCGACGCCTATCTCCAGACCGGACAGCTCGCCAAGGCCGTCGAGTACACCCGCCGCGGGCTGGCCATCGAACGGGTCATCGGGAGTGCCTGGGGCGAGGGGATCGCCCTGAGCAACCTGGGTGACGCCTACCAGCGGCTCGGCCGGTTCGACGAGGCCGTCGACTGCCTGGACCAGGCGCTGGCCGTTCTGCGCGTCAACGGCAACCGGTGGGTCGAGGGCGTCACCCTCGACATCCTCGGCACCGTCCACCGGCGTCTCGGGCGCCATGGCGCCGCGGTCGAGTACCACCTCCAGGCGCTCAGGACCCACCGGGACATCGGCAACCGGTGGGGCGAGGGCCACACCCTGAGCAACCTCGGCGACGTCCGTCTGGAGGCCCGGGAGCCGGAGGCCGCGCGCGAGAGCTGGCTTCAGGCGCTGGCCATCTTCGTGGAGTTCGATCATCCGGACGCCGAGAAGGTCCGTGCGCGGCTCGGCCGCCTGGAGAACGGCCCGCCCGGCGCCCGCGCCCAAGGGGCTGCCGAGCCGGGGCGGACCGCCTGACATACGTCTCCTTCGCTTCCCGCGCTGCCGATGTCTTCGGTGCGTTCGGTGCGTTCGGTGCGTTCGGTGCGTTCGGTGCGTTCGGTGCCTTCGAAGTCTCCGACGTCTTCGGTGTCTTGGAACTCCCAGGCGTCTTCGGCGTCTTCGGTGTCTCGATCAAGGTCCGGCCGAGGCTCCGGGGGGAGGAGCCCCGGCCGGGTTCACCCGAACAACGGACCGCGGCGGAGGTCGGTTCAACCGTGGGTCAGCTCGCGTCGTGGTAGACGCGACCACTGGCGTTGGCCGTCGCTCCGTCGTAGAGGCCGGTCGGGCTGGTCACGGTCGAGAGCGTGAACCACGCGTAGCGCTCGACGAAGTCCAGGCCGTCCAGCATCGTCGTCGACGACCTGATGAAGTCGGTCTGCTCCTGCTCGCCGGGATAGCGGGGTGTGCCCCGGGAGAAGTCGATCAGGCCGTACTCGGTCAGCCAGATCGGCTTGTGGTAGCGGTCGTGTACGGCCTGGAGGTAGCCGCGCAGCTGGTCGGTGGCCGCCGGGCCGAAGTCGGCGCCGTACCAGTGCAGGGGGATGAAGTCCACCCGCAGACCGCGCTGGGCGGCTCCCTGCATGAAGCGGTCCAGCCAGCCGCCGGCCACGTCGGCGCCGGTGGCGACCGCGGGAGCGCCCAGGCGCAGGCCGGTCGCCTCCAGCCGCGGCCACAGGTCGAGCGCCTGCTCGGGAGTCATGGCGGCCTGTTTCGGTGAGTCCGGCTCGTTGAAGCCGAGCAGTTCCCTGCCCTCCGTGGCGGCCTGGCCCAGTTCGGCGTCGGTGACCGAGCCGGGGCCCCAGATCATCGGGACGTAGTCGACACCGGCCGGCTTGGTGACGGCACCGGTGGAGGACGCCCAGTCGAAGTACCAGGACGCGCCGGAATCGGCCAGCGCCTGGGAGGCGCCGTCGACGGGGTTCAGGCTGACGCCCTTGCGGCCGGCGGCCGGGGTCTGCTTCCCGGGACCCGGCGGGGCGGCCGTGGTGGCGGGGTCGGTCGGGGCGGCGGCGCCGGTGCCGAAGGCGACGGTCAGGCCGGCGCACCTCGTGCACTGGTACATGACCTTGTTGCCGGGCTCGGCGTCCTGCTTGGACCAGGCGTACGCGGTGGGGCACTTCTGGTTGATCATGTCGCTGTAGGGGGTCTTCGCGTCCCGGTCCGGGTTGACGCACACCAGAGGCGTGCCCGTGCCCGGGTCCTTGACGAGGTTGTCGGCCGGGCAGCCGGACAGCAGGTCCTCCGCGCAGCCGGCGACCGCGCACGCCCCGCTCGTCGGCGGTGCCTCGCCGTCGGGCGTGATGGTGACGGGTGCCGCGACGGCGTTGACGTAACTGACGTCGTACCAGGGTGCCAGGGAGTCGGCCGGATCGAAGTTGAACTCGGCGAGCCCCGTGGGCTGTTCGCCCGTGGAGCAGCGGTCCGCGAAGGGTCCGCAGTCACCGACGGCACAGTGGAACGTACTGCCCTCCTCGCCGCCGCAGCCCTGGCGGGCGAAGAAGGTGCCGCGCCAGTGACCGGCCCCCTCGCGCTCGGGGACGGTGAGGGTGGCGGACTGGCCCGGGTCCAGCACCGGCAGGCCGGTGAGCGCGGTCGAGCCGTCGGCGTTGACCGTGCTGCCGACCCAGATGCGGCTGTCCGTCCTGTTCTGGAGGGTGACGGTGTGCTCGGCGGTGCCGACGTCGGCGGCGGGTCTTCCGTGGAGGTCTGCGCTGCCGGAGCGATGCCGTTGCATCGCCATGGCCGTGCCGGTCACGCCGACGACGACCAGGAGCAGAGCCAGGAGTAACGAGGTGCGTCTGCGCATAGAGCGGGTGCCTCTCCATCGGGCGGGGGCTGAAACGGCGACGAGATCGTCGCCGCAGGCACGACGGGCGGGCGGGGGTGGATGGTTCACCCGGCGGCGGATGTCAGCCCTGTCGAGCCCTCGAGGTGGTCGCGTTCGTGTTCTGCCCGGTGTGCACGCGGGTGGGCACGGGGGTGGAACGTGAGGGGGAGCCCGTACCGCGGGAGACCGAGTGAGTGGAGGAGACCGAGTGCGTGGAGGAGATCGAGTCGAGCGCGGACCTGCGTCCCGCGTCGCTGAGCGGGGGCGGCGGCTCGTTCGTCGCCAGGTGCGCGGGACCGACCAGCGCGGACAGGGGCGTCATGGGGCTGAGGAGAGCAAGGGGCACGGGGTCGTGGCTCCCGAACAGCGGGGTGGTCTCGGTCAGGGGGAAGGCATGGCCGTGGACCGTCGGTTCCCAGCCCGGGTCGCTGAAGTCGGTGTCGCTCAAGGCGCGGACGGCCTGCCCGGCCTGCTGGACGGGGGTGGGTGTCGGGCTCACGGGGACGGCGGTGACTCTTTCGAGTCTCGCGTTCTGGGCAGCCTGGAAGCCGATGGCGTCACTGAGCTGGTCCTGGCCCGGATCGCGGGAGTTGTCGGTGCTGGAGGCGTACCGCGCCCGCTGGGCCGCCTGGAAGGCGAGGCCGTCGCTCATCTCGTTCTCGCCCGGATGGTCGAAATCACTCCTGACCGACGACGCGACCGAGTTCCGCCGAGTCGACGCCGGGCGCTCCCAGAGTGCGCGGACCTGCTCGAACTGCTGTCGGTCCTGGGCCATGGCGGTGGTCTGGGCGTTGGTCATGGCCTCGGCGGCCGTGGCCGTCCGCGGTACTGGGCCCTGCGACAGGTTCCGCGTTCGCCGCGGCGGGTCATCGCTCGGGGGAGCGTTGCGCCGCAGCTCCCTGAGGTACGCGTTGTTGGCGTACATCGCGACGCTCGGCATGCTCGTGGGGGATCTGTCGTACGCCTTCCTCCACTTCTTCTCGGTTCTGACCAGCTCCAGAACCGCGTCCTCGAAGGCCTCCCGCGCACCGGGCGGAAGCCGGCTGATCGTCGCTTCGAAGGCTTCCCTCGACGCGGGCGCCGGCTGGGTGGAGAGAGCCTGCTCGGGCGACCCGCCCCTCGTCCCCGAAGCCGAGTCGGGCTCGCTCCGGCCGGATCCGTCGGCCTCCGGCCCGCCGCCGGCCGAGGGAGCGCCCCCGCGCGACGGTGACCGGCCTCTGAGGCTGTCGATGAAGCGCCGCAGCTCGTCCGCCAGTTGATCCCAGGCGCTACCGGTGTCCCTCGGGCGCGCTGTGCCGCCGGGACGCCTGCCTCGCAGGGCGTACTCGGTCTGGAGCAGGCTGCGCGCCAGCCCGAGTTCGGGGGAATTCGGCTGCGCGGGCAGGGTGTTTCTGGTCGGCCGCCTCCCGGCCGGGGAAGCGACGCTGTCATTCGCCATGGTTGCCCCTCATCCCTGTCTGAACCTCGCCATGCCGGATGTGCGACGTCGGGTCGGCGCGCGGGTCACGCCCCGCGCAGCTCGAACCCGTGCGGCAACGGCAGCAGACCGGGAGGCAGCGGGGCCTCTCGGAACCACGCGGCGCCCTCCTCGGGAAACCACGCGGCGCCCTCCTCGGGAAACCACGCGGCGCCCTCCTCGGGAAACCACGCGGCGCCCTCCTCGGGAAACCGCGAGGCTCCGCCCTCGGGAAACCGCGAGGTGGCGTCCTCGGGAAACCGCGAGGTGGCGTCCTCCTGGAACGACGGGGTGTCGGCGACCGGTCGCGCGGGGGCCGTCCGACGGGCGTAGCAGCCGTCCGCGCCGGACGCGGACCGGCGGCGTTCCAGCAGACCCTGCGACGCGGACCGCCACGCGTGGGCTGTGGTCATGGGCGAACCTCCCGAACCTGTCGGCTGTGATCCGTCGGCCGGGTGCCGACGCCAGTCGGAGGAGAACAACGGACCCGGCGCGCCCGGCGGTTCAACCAGTCGCCCCCGAAAGGGGCTTCGGTGTCCCGTGATCGTGCCGCTCGTGGGCGTGCCGCTGGTCGTGCCGTCGGCGCGTCCCACGGCCGGGCCCGCACCGCCGCGAGCACGCTGCGGGCCCGGGTGGGGACCGTCAGCTCCTGCGGGAGCCGCCGGGCTTCTTCTTCTGCTGGGACCCTGTCGTCCCGCCGCTCGGCTTCGGCTTCCTGCTGCTGTGCCCGTGCCCCGACGAACTGCTCTGCACCGGGGCCTCGGGCGGAGGACTGGGGTTCCTGGGGGCGGGTTCCAGGGGTGCTCCGAAGCCCGAGGAGGCCGAGCCCGTGCTCGGGGTGCGCTCCTGGGCGTCGTACGAGGAGTTGTACGGCCCCGTCCCCGCAGCGGGAGCGGGGGTGTAGTCGTTGGCGTTGACCCGGTTCAGGGGTTCGCCGAACTGGCTGTCGGAGGAGGTGCTGCCACCGCCGCGATTCGCCTGAGAATTGGGGAAGTAGGACTGACGGTCCACCGAATCGATCTGTGGCGTGGCACTCATGGTGTACCCGGAGTAAGGGCCGGAGGCCGTTGCGCCCGGGCCGCCGCCGTAGGTCTGCCTCGCGTTCTGGTTGCCGTAGTACTGGTCGAAATACGAAGACCGAACGGCACCCGGTTCCTCACTGGGTGAGACCGCCAGGCTCATGTTGGACATGGTGGTCGCGAGCGGATTCTCGATTTCGTAGTTCGGGGTGTCGAAGTGCGGCGCCGGGCCGCTGGTTGCCGTGTAGCCACTGAACATCTGGCCTCCGGTGGGAAGCTGATTGCGGGCGTTGGACATGTACACGCCCTGCTCGCTGCTCAGGGTGTTCACCGGGCCCAGATAACCGCCGGAGCCGTGACTGGAGACCGTGGAGTCCGTCTGGAAGGACTCCCTCACCGTGTTTCCGGGCGGGAACTGCGGGTTGGAGCCCGACGACCGGGACGACTCGCTTCCTCGCGCCTCCTGCGCGGAAGCGACGGCCTGGAGCCTGTCCTCCAGCGTTTGCGCCGCCGAGGGCGCGGCGGGCCAGTTCTGACCGGCCTGCGAGCTCTGCGAAGGATGACGTTGCCATCCTGCGATCTGCTCACGGGTCGCCGTGCTGTGCGGGAACTCCGTGCCGGCGGCCGTCACGAAGACGGCCTGGTCGGGGTCCCACTTCGCGTTGTCGAGAATGCTCCTGAAACCGTCGAGCGACTGCTGAAGTCCCTGACGGTTCCTGAGTATCGAGCGCGCCACCTGCTGGGTCTGATACTCCCGGCTCTGCTCCTCGAGATACGACGGCGTCCGATCGAGGGTCATGACCTGGTCCCAGGAACTCTGGGATCGGACCGTGAACGTGTCGACCTCGTCCAGTACGGCCGTTTGCTGGTTCCGCCGCCGTACGTGGAACGTCACGCCATCGACTTCCCCCCTCGCCATCTTGTTCAGCAGTTCAGGCATCTCGATCGTCTTCAGCACGCTGTTCTCGTCTATCCCCCGGTAGACGTCCGCGTGAACCGTCCCGCGGGATTGGGCCATGAAGGTCTGAGATGCTTCGCCCCACATGTAGTTCAACGAGGGCGAGGACGACGCACGGTCGTGTCCCGTCTCTAGCCCGTCGAGGATCGCCGCCCCGGGAGTACTCTCCAGCGTCCTTCCGTTGTTGAACTCCGCCCTCAACTCCGCCGGCATCCCGGTCGTCTTCGACCATGCGCCGGTGTTCCTGACGTGCTTGGCGCCCGCCTCCACCAGAGCGTCGGCCCATTTACGGGGCTTGCTGTACGCACTCTTGCTCTGATTGTCCAGCCACCAGCGGGCCCGGACCGAGAAGGCGCCCTGCTTGTTCAGCTCACGCACCAGGTTGTGGACCACCTGGGTGTTCGCCACGGGCTGCCGTCCCGCGTTGATCTCGCGCCCCTCGAACCTCACTTGGTTGTAGAAGGCGGTCATGGCGGCGTGGAGAGCGGGATTGTCCGCCTCTCGCAGACCCCGGTAGCGGTTCAGACGTTCGAAGGATTTGTCTCGCCCCCGCCGGAATGCCCTTTCGTCGAAAGCCATCGCGGTGCCTTCCCTTTCTGCCCGACGAGCAGCCGCCGCCTACCCGCACAGCGGATCGAACGGGACGGGACCGGCGATTGCTCACGTGATCGTGTGCGGTTGCCTTGCGGGCGGTTGCCACCGCCCTGTCTTTCTCGACAGGCAACAACGGCAGGCGCCCTGCCACGGTTCACCCGCCCTCGGCCTGAATCCGGCGGGGATCCGGCGGGGATCCTGGACCTTCCCGGTACGGCAGCGCGGTCAGTGGTCGAGCGCTGACGGTCGTGCCGAGTGATCTTCTCCGACGCCGGGGAATCGCCGGATCCGTGAACCCCGTACCTCACGCGTGCGTTGTGGTGACCGGACGGGACCCGGACTTCGTTGTTCCGCGGGTTCCTCGACCACTGTCCGACGCGGCTCTCACCGCACATCAGGAAGGAGCGCCATGACGGTCCAGACGCCTGACGCCGAGCAGGCGACCGCAGCGCCCCCGGAACCCTCCCGGGCAGCGCCCCCGGAACCTTCCCCGGAATCCGCAGCTCAGGCCCCGCAGGGCAGTCCGCCACCGTCCCCCGCGCCGAAGTTCATCCTCTATCTGGAGTCGCCGGAGTACGGACGGGCGCTGCGGCAGCTCACCCTGTGGGTGCACCACGTGCTGCTGCCGGTCTACGGCCGGGAGGTCACCTCCATGGCCCTGTGGTGCTCGCGCTGGTGGGAGCACCCGGAGGCGGTGGCCCAGCTGCACGGGCTGTGGCTCGCCTGGGGGGAGCTGAGCGACACCGGCTCCGAGTCCGGCTTGAGCGGCCCGGCGAGCTGGCACCGGGACTTCCTGGGCCCGATCATGCAGAACCTGCGCGACCCGTCGGGTGTGTTCGCCGGCTGCAAGCCGGGTTCGCACCGCCCCAAGGAGGTGCCCGCCGTCGACGCCGTCGACCCGTTCGGGCCGCCGCCCGGGCCGCGGCCCGCCCAGGGCTGACGGACCCGTTCGGCGTTCCGGCGGAACGAGGGGCGGGCCACGGCGGCTCGCCCCTCGTCCCCGTTCTCGTCCCGGTCCTTTTCCTCCCTCTCCGCGTCCCCGTCCTGTGCCCTGTCCTCGTCCTCGTGTGCGTCGAAGGTCAGGCGTCCGGCCGGACCACCCCGAGGATCTCCATCGACGCGGCCGGGGAGACGTACACCCAGCGGCCGGGCCGGGGAGCCTGGATGATCTTGCCGCCGCCGATGTAGAGGGCGACATGGCTGGCGTCGGCGAAGTAGATGATGAGGTCGCCGGGGCGCATGTCCTCGATGGGGACGTGCTTGAGCCGGCGCCACTGCTCCTCCGAGGTGCGCGGGATCGGGTGGCCCGCCGCCAGCCAGGCCTGCGAGGTGAGGCCGGAGCAGTCGAAGGAGTCGGGGCCCTCGGCTCCCCATACGTAGGGCTTGCCGAGCTGCTGGGTGGCGAAGGCGATGGCCTTCTTGCCGGCCGGGGTCGCGTCGGTGCCGACCTTCTCGAGGATGCCCGTGCCCACCCACTTCGCCTGGGCGTCGGCGGCCTCCTGCTTCTCCAGCGCGGCGAGCCGCTCGACCTCCTTCTTCTCCAGCCGTGACTCCAGATTCTTCGCGTCGTCGATGTGCTTCTCGATCGCCTGGCGCTCGGTGTCCTTGGTGCGGCGGCTCGCCCGCAGACTCCTCAGTTCGTCCGCGGCCTCGTCGGTGCGGGTCCCCAGGTCCTTGCGGGTGGCACTCAGGGCGGTCAGCACGCCTTGGGTGGCCTGCTGTGCCTGCCGGGCCAAGGACGCGTTGTCCAGGGCGCGTTCGGGGTTGTCGGAGAGGGCGAACTGCATCTCGGCGGGCAGGCTGTCGCCCCGGTACTGGGCGCGGGCCGCCGCCCCCGCCAGGTAGGTGAGGCGGCCCAGTCTCGACTCGGCCGCCTCGATCCGGCCCTGGAGCGTGTGGACGCGCTTCTCCTGCTCGCCCACCTTCTCGTCGGCGGCGTCGTACTTGTTCGTGGCGACCTCCGCGTCGTGGTAGAGGCGCTTGAGTTCGGCGCGTACCTCGGTGAGGGTGCTGGGCTCGGCCCGGGCCGGCTGCGGGGCCGTCGCCGTCAGGGCGAGGGCCAGGGTGACGGTCGCCGCCGTCCGGTGGCCGTGTGCGCGCAGAGTCCGTCTCATCTGTGCCGAAGCTCCTTTCGTGGGCGTCGCGTGGGGTGTGCGGGGCGGGGTCGTCACCACAACGGGGCAGTGGCGTCCGGTGGTTCAAAGCGGGGGGTGAACCGGCCGGACGCGCGACCCGTTGTGCGTCCCAGGTGCGGTTTCGCGGACGAAGGGATCGGTATGGGCGCGGAGTTGGTGCTGCTGGCGCTGTGCACGGGGTTCGGCCTCGGCTTTCTGACGCTGGCGACACGGTCGGCGCTGGGGGCCGTACGGCTGTGGGTGCGCGGACTGCGGGTCATGGGCCACGTGACGCCCCGTAAGGCGTCGGACCGGCGGTGGGGCGGGCTCGTGGTGTTCTCCGACCACCTGGGGCGGGGGCTGATCTTCGACCCGGGGTGGCGGGGGCCGCTGTGCGGGCTGCCGCCGGTCGGCGGCAGCGTGCCCGTGGTCTACGCGCAGGACCGGCCGGCCACGGCCCGGTTGTGGACGCTGCGGTATCTGCTGGCGCCGTCGTTCGGATGGTTCCTGTCCTCGACCCTGGCGTTCGGCACCGGCGTCGTGGTCTCGTCGTGAGCCCTCTGCACCCGTGTCGTGGGCTCGTCGTGAGCCGGGGCTCGTCGTGAGCCGGGGCGCGGCGGCGGCGCGGCGGGGCGGGGGCGGATCCGACGGCCTCGGGCGGGTTCACGGGGTCGACGTGCTGCGCGGGTTCGCCCTGTTCGGCATCCTGCTCGTCAACGCCCAGCTCATGGCGGGTCCTTACACGGCGTTCGGCGGCGGCCCCGACGCCTCCGGCATCGACCGGGCGGCGGCGTGGGCGGTGACCGCGACCACCACCGTCTATCAGCTCCTCTCCTTCCTGTTCGGCTACAGCTTCGTCCTCCAGAGGCGTGCCGCCGGGAAGGCGGGTGCCGCGTTCGCCGCGCAGCATCTGCGGCGTACGGCCGGGCTGTTCGCACTGGGTCTCGCGCATGCCGTGCTGCTCTATCCCGGCGACATCCTCATGACGTACGCCGCTCTGGCCCTGGTGCTCTACGGCCTGCGCGACCTCGGCCCCCGGGCCGCCCTGCGGGTCGCGGTCTGTCTGGTGGCGGGCCTGGCCGTCCTGCTGCTCGGGTACGGGCTGGCGACCGTCGCCCTCACCGAGCCGCTCACCCCGGCCCGGTACGCCCCGCAGGTCGCGGACGCCGTGGCCGCCTACCGGGGCGGTGCCCTGTCGGTGATCGGGGCGCACCTGCGTGAACTGCCGACCGCGCTCGGCGCCAACCTGATGTACGCCCCCGACATGCTGGCCGCGTTCCTGGCCGGACTCGCGGCGGCGAAGGCGGGACTGGTCGAGCGGCGCGGGCGGGACCGGGTGTGGCTGCGGCGGACGGCCGCACGGTGGCTGCCGGTCGGTCTGGCCGGCGGCGCGGTCACCGCGTGCTGCGCGAACGGGCCCCTGGACAGCCGGTGGTTCCTGGTCGGCCACGCGGTGTCGTTGCTGACCGCGCCGGCCCTCACGGTGTCGTACGCGTGCGGAGTGCTCCTGCTGGCCGACGCGCTGCGCCCGGCGGCGGGCGTGCTCGCCGCCTCCGGGCGCATGGCGCTCAGTCACTACCTCACCCAGTCGCTGGTCCTGGCCTGCGTGTTCACCGGGTACGGCCTCGGGCTCTACGACCGTGTCGGCACGGCCGTCGTCCTGGCGGGCTGCGTGCCGCTGTACGGCCTCCAACTGGCCCTCGGCGCCTGGCTGATGAACCGGGTCCGGTACGGGCCCGCCGAACTGGTGCTGCGCACGGTCACGCTGGCGCGGCGTCCCGCCCCGGGACCGTCTTCTCCAGGGCCACGCCCGGCAGCAGACGGCCCGCTGCCCGTTCCGTGATCGCCGCCGTCTCCGCCTTCGCCGCCGCCGAGATGACGCCCGCGCCGGGCTCCTTGTACCAGGGGCGCAGCCGGATCAGGGCGGGCCTGACCCCGGTCGCGAGGAGCAGCGCCGTGCCCTTGGGCAGCGCGCGGATCCTGTCGGGCGGCAGGACGGCCTCCTGACGGTAGGAGTACGAGCGTGACGTGCCGTCCTTGCTGCGCGAGATGCTCGGGGTCCTGACGTCGTGCTGGCCGACCAGGGTGGAGATCTTCTGGACGAAGTCGGCGTCGTCCAGGCCCGCGCCGAGGAGCTTGATGGTCGCTGCGCTCCACAGCGCGTCCATCCCGACCTCGCCCCACACCCGGGCTCCCTGTCGGTAACTCTGGAGCAGCGTCACGACGTTGATGCCACGGGAGCCGAAGTGCGAGTACAGATCGGGGAGATCGGAGATGCGGCAGACGTTCGCCGCCTCGTCGAGGACCGCGGTCAGCGGCGGGTCGAGGCGCCCGCCCATGCGCTCGGCGGCGACGACTCCCGCCCGCATGGTCGCGTCGGCGAGACCCGCGATGACGCCTGCCGCCGAGCCGCCGCCGTCCTTGGACAGCAGGTAGAGCGTGTCGTGGCCGAGGACGTGCCGGTCGGGACGGAACTCCGGGAGGTCGGGGTCAGGGGTGACCCAGGCGAGGATCTCGGGGTCGAGGAGGCAGGAGACGGTCTGCCGGGCGGTCTCGTAGATGCCGTCCCGCGTCTCGACCGCGCCCCGCACCGTGCCCTGCAACTGCTCGGCCATCGCGACGAGTCCGACCTGGCGCAGGAGGTCGATCGGGGCGCGGTCGGCGGGGTCGGCGAGCCAGGCGAGGATCTCGGTCACCGGGGCCCGGCCCCGCGCGGCGGCGAGGAAGAGCGCGGTGAGCGTGTTCTGGGCGGCCGAGATCCAGAAGTCCTTCTTCGCGGTGTCGTCGTTGACGGACGCGACGAAGTGACCGGACATCCGGCGGGCGCCCTCGATGGTGTGGCACTCGCCGAGGAGGTTCCACCACATCGCCCGCGGGGTGTGGGCGATGCCCTGCGGGTCGAACGTCCAGACCGTGCCCGCCTTCGCGCGCTCGGCGCGGGTGACGGCGTACACGTCGGCCTTGTTGGACGTGAGCAGGACGGCGCCCTGGGCGCGCAGCACCCGGGGCACGGCGATCCCGGTCGACTTGCCGGCCCGGGGTGCCATGAGGTCGAGTTCCACGTCCTCGTAACTGCTGCGCAGCTCGGGGCCCTTGGGATCCAGGTCGCCGAGGAGGTTGCCGGTCTCGTCCGGGTGCACCTGGTCGCGGCCCTTGAGCCCGGGGCGCAGTTCGCGGGCGCGGGCCTCGATGCCCTTCGGGCACATGGCGGCGAGTTCACGGCGCCCGGCCAGGCCCTTGGGGCGGGCCGAACGGTCCATGAAGAGGCGTACGACGAGGGCGACGGGCAGCGCGACGAGCGCCAGCAGGCCGAGCATGCCCGCGTAGACGGCGGCGGCCGGCGCCGTGGGCCACAGCGCGCCCGGTCCGTCGGAGACCAGGTGGGTGACGGTGGAGAGGGCGAACGGCGGTGCGTCCCAGCCGTTGCCGGAGAGACCGGCCCCCAGAGTGCCGCCCGACCAGGCCACGGTGAACATCAGCAGACCGGTGCCGGCGAGGGCGACGATGGCCCACGGCAGCAGGTCGTGCGGGTCGCCGCCACCGCCGCGGGAGGCGCTCACGCGGTCCACCGCCCGGCCGCCGCCTCGGTTCCGGGAGTGCCGGGGAATCCGTGGACACCTTCCTGGGCGGCCCGCGCCACCTGCTCGGCGGCACGGGCGGCGGCCTGCTCGACTGCCTCCTCGTTGGTCGTCCAACGGGTGTTGGTGTTGTGCAGCCGGCGCTCCGCGTCGGTGATGGCGACCTTGATGGGGATGCCGGGACGGCCGCCGACCTTGATGAGGAAGCGGCCGCGGCCCGGCGGTTCCTCGTTGTCGCCGTTGACGCCCCAGCCGGGCGGTGAGGACCAGGACGACACGAGTTCGATCTCGCGCCGGGACAGGCCGACCACCTTGCCGAGGTCCTCCATCTCGGTCTTCGGCAGCCCGGCGCACACCACCATCCCGGCCCGCTCGACGAAGCCGCGGGCCTTGGCGCGGTCGGCGTCGGTGCCGAGCGCCTCGGCGTCCTTGAGGGTGTGGGTGATCTTCGCGTCGCCGAGGCCGAGCGAGCGGTTCAGCCGGGTCAGCGCGTCGATGCGGTCGACGATGCCGGAGGCGGCCCGCAGCGGGCGCCACAGTTCGTCGAGGACGGTGAAGAACCAGCGCCTGGGGGCGAGTCCGGCGTCCGCGAGGGCGTGCGAGGCGGCCACCGTGCCGAGTCCGTCGGACCAGGCGGCGAGCATCGCGGCGGCGGTGAGCTGGGTGTCCGCCTCGCCGATGCCGGAGATGTCGATGCACACGGCGGGCGCGTCCGGGTCGATCCGGGTGGACGTCTCGGAGGCGAAGGTGTCGCCGAGCGGGCCGTCGAGGATGCCGAGCAGCGAGCGGTGCAGCGGGTCGACGGCGTCCCGGTAGCGGGCGTCGTCACCCCGGTCGAGGGTGACCGCGCGGACCCGGGGCGGGCCCTCGGTCAGCACCCGCAGCACGTCGGGCAGCAGCAGCGCGCGGCCTCCGACGGTGCGCTCGCGCAGATGGTGCAGGACGGCGGAGAGCACGGACTGCTCGTGGTCGTCCATGGGCCGCCCGCGGACGATGGTGATGAGGGCGGCGACCATGTTCAGTACGCGGCCGTGGGCCTCGGCCTTCAGGACCTCGCCGGCCTCGCCGCCGATCTTCGCGGCGGCCTCGCCCATGGCACCCGGGTCGAGGACGTTGATGCCGCCCCGGCCGCGGCCGATGGAGATCACCTGGCCGCCGAGCGCGCGGACGGTGTCGGCGTAGTCCGGCTTGAGGTCGCCGAGGACGAGCGGGACGACACCGGTCGCGGCGAGCCCGATCAGCATCCGGTTGATCAGGGTGGACTTGCCCAGGCCCGGCATGCCGAGCATGAACAGCGAGGGGTTGGAGATGTAGCGGGCCCGGGTGAACCAGTTCAGCGGGTCGCCGCACACGGTGGCGCCGGTGAACAGGTGCTGCCCGAGCGGGACCCCGGTCATGGGCGAGCCGGAACCGGCGGCGAAGGGCCACATGCCACAGGCCTGCACGGTAGTTGCCCGCCACATGGTGGGCGGGTCCATGTAGCCGACGCGCCCACCGCCCACGCCGTACCAGCCGCGGTGCGGGACGAACAGTTCCTTGGGCTTCGCCGGAGTCTTCTCCTTGGGGGACTTTGCGGACCTGGCGGACTCGGGCGGGCTGCCCGACGGGACGGTGGCGGGGGCGAGGCCCGTTCCGCCGTCCCGGCCGCCGGAGCTCCCCGCCCTGGACTGCTTCTTCCGTCCGGACGTCTGCGCCCAGGGCTCCGCGCCGGTCCCGCCGGGGGCAGGTGCCCTGAGCGCCTGCTCCTCGGCCAGCCGGTCGGCCCGCTCGGCCTGCTTCTGCTCGCGCCGGCTCACAGCGCCTCCTGAAGTTCGTGCGGGACGAGGGTCTGCTCCCAGGGGAGGATTCCGGCGGGCAGGGTGCAGCTGAACGCCGCCGCCTGCATCCGGTCCGCGGGCCGCATCAGCACCCGGGACGCGGCGGTCAGGTTGCGGACGGTGACGCTCGCGTCCGCCAGTTCCTCCACGCTGTCGACGGTGACCGTCAGCATCAGCGAGAACTCGACCAGTCCGGCGCCCGACGCCTCCTCGGCGGCGGTCTGCTCCGCCGCCCTCACCTCGGAGGCCGCGCGGGCCTGCACCATGCCCTTGCCGGACGACGCCATGAACTGGGCGCTGCGTCGGTCCGCCTCGACGATGCGGGCCGAGGTGGCCGGGTCGATGGGCCGGTAGACCAGGGCGACCCGCTTGCGCCGGGTGCCGGGGGCCGCCTCCAGCATGCCCCGGAGCACCGAGGAGCGGATGGTGCCGCGCGGCGCCAGGGTCAGCATCCAGGTCCGGGAGACGCCGGAGTCGTGCTGGTAGCTGTTCACGGTCTCGACGGCGGCGGCGGGCCCCGCGTCGTCCCACTCCAGACCCGTTCCGCCCTGCTGGGCGCGGGCGTTGAGGACGTCGGCGGCGACGGCGGGGTCGTAGGCGACCCGGACGACCTCGGCGATCCGCTCGGCCGACAGCGGGTACGCGGCACCGCCGCCGGCCGCGACGAGCCCGCTGAGCAGGCCCGGGATACGGATGGCGAGATCGGTGATCACGTCGTCCTTCTTGCGCCGCTGGCCCGGCGGGATGCCGTAGGTCAGGGTGATGTAGGTGTGCATCTCGGAGGACGCGCTGGGGTACCGCTCCACGACCTCCTCCATGACCGCGCGGGCGGCCGGCGGAGCGTCGGGGTGGATGCGGGGCAGCACCTCGTGGGCGAGCCGGGTACCCGGGTCGGGGGCGGTCTCCACGATCACGGTGGCGCCGCGCAGACCGGGTTCGTGGGCCAGCCGGGCCAGCCACTCGCCCCACAGCGCGACCCAGACGTCGACCTGGTCCGGGTCGATGAGCGAACCGCCGTCGGGGTCGCAGCCGAGGACGATCGTGTACAGGTTGCGGACCGGGTGGTGCAGGACGCCGAAGGGGCGGTCGTAGGCGTCCCGGCCCTCGGTCGCGGTGACCTTGTTGAGCAGGCCCGGCGGGCGGAACCGGCCACCGGGGCGGGCGGACAGCGGGCCGGAGACGTAGAGGTGCGCGCCCTTCGCCTTGCGGCGCATCCATCCGATGCGCAGGGTGATCAACTGGTAGACGTTGCGCCCGTCCTGGGTACGGATGGCGAGCGGCACGAGGAACACGACGACCGGTACGAGCACGACCAGCGCCGCGTACAGCGAGATCAGCGACGCCAGCAGGGTGACGACGAGTCCGCCGAAGACCCCGAAGGTGCCGACGAGTCCGAGCGGTCCGAGCCCCGGCCGCCGTGGCCTGCGCCAGTTTCCGTAGGTCGGATGGATGACGGCTTCCGTGGACATGAGTCCGGTTTCCCTTCGTGGAGTGACGGGGGCGGCGCGGCGGTGGGAGACCGCCGGGCTCCCAGGGGGGAGCGGGAGCCCGGCGGCCGTTCATGGGGGGGGAGGGTCGGGGAGGGGAGACGACGGGGAGTCGGCCGGTCACCGGCGGGGGCCGCCCGCGGGTGACGACCGGTCGCGCCCGCGCCGGGCACGCGGTCCGGACGCCGCCGTCTCCCCGGGGATCACTTGTTGTGGCCCAGTTCGCCGTCGGCGCCCTCGACGGCGCCGGAGACGGTGGAACTCGCCACCTGTGCCGCGGCCACCGCCGCGAGGACGGCGACACCCGCGGGTCCGGCCGCCGCTGCCGCGCCGCTCGCACCCCCGCCGGCCGCTCCGGCACCCGAGGCACCGGCCCGGCCCGCCCCGGCCGCGCCACCCGATCCGGTCGCGCCGGCCTCTCCGCTCCCGCCGGAGGAGCCGCCCGCACCGGACGAGCCGCCCGAGCCGCCGGATCCGGTCGCTCCGCTCGGACCCATCTGCCCGCCGCCGCCCGAGCCGCCGCGGCTGCCGCCGAGCTGGACGGCGCCACTGGCCAGGCTGGAGCCCGCCTGTCCGATGCTGGACATGGGGTTGCCGGTGCCCATGGCGGCCGTCGCGGGAACGATGAGCTTCAGCAGCGCGGGCAGCGCGATGGCGGACAGCAGCATCACGCCGATGCCGGCGATCCGGGTGTTGATGGTGGCGGTGTCACCGGTGCCGCTGTTCTTGCCCGAGTTGATCATCGCCATGCCCGCGTTGAGGACGAGGGCGACCGCGGGTTTGTAGAGCAGCCAGGCGATCATCCAGCCGATGTGCTTGCGCCACCAGCCGGCGCCCCAGTCCGTCATCGAGGCGGCGGCGGCCAGCGGGAGCGTGCCGAGGAGCAGCATCATCACGCCGAGCCGGATGTACATCAGGACCGTGTGGACGATCCCGGCGATCAGCAGCAGGAACGCGAGGACCAGCAGCAGGAAGGACTGGATCCCGCTGCCGTCCGAGCACGCTCCGACGTTGCTCAGCGAATCCCGTACGGCGTTGTTGAACAGGTAGTTGGAGTAGCTGTCCCCCACGGCCGCGGCGGCCACGACGACGGTGGTGGCGGCACCCGAGACGAGCACCACGCGCATGATGCCCTTCAGCGCCGTTCGGCCCGCGTCGCCCTTCCGCTCGATGGCCATGCGGCAGGCGGCGAAGAGCAGCGAGCCGACGGCGAGGTAGACCACGATCCACTGGGTGTCGCTGCTGATGTCCTTCGACGTCTGGGTCTGCTCCAGCGTCGGGACGTTGGTGGTCAGCGCCGCGAACACCGCGACCGCGCCCGCGAGGATGGTCTTCGCGATCAGGTCGACGATGGTCCCGATGGGATCGCCGAGAAAGCTGAAGAACCCCTTCACCAGGTCGATGACCGGATTCCCGGACGTGCAGTTCACGTCAAACCCCCCAAAGAATGAAGCCGTTGGTGCTCTGGACGGCCGACACCGGCGTGTGCAGCGAACCGTTGTCGTCGGGCTCGACCTTCCAGTCGCCGCCGCTCCAGAGCAGGGAGATGTCGGTCGCCGCGTATCCCTGGGCGCTCTTGAGGAGCAGGCGGACGGTCGCCGCCGTGTCCGTGTACGAGGTCACCGAGAAGCCGGTGTACGAGGCGACGGCCGTACCGCTGTTCTGGCTGTCGGTGCTCTGGACGGTGCCGCGCTGGAACTCGAACATCTTGCGGCCCTGCCCGGAGACGACCTGCTGCTCGGTGACGGTGCGCCAGTCGGATCCGCTCATCTGCGAGGGGATGATGTGGGCGGCCAGCGCGGCCCCGGTGGGCGTGTGCGCGTAACACCACCACAGGGGCCCCTGGATGCGGGTCGGCCCCGCCGAGACGGAGACGGGCACCCGCGCGACACCGAGCGTGCGCCAGCTCACGTCCTTGGGCGCGGCCTGCGGCAGTGCCGCGCCCGCGCTGTCGTCGGTACGGCAGCCGTGGGGCCGGCCGTCCTTCGTGGCGGACGCGCCGGCCAGCGGGCCTTCGGAGGCCGCGGCGTTCGCATGGGCCGTGGTCGTGTCCGGGCCGGACAACATGGTGACGATCCCGCCCACCACGACCACGATGCCGAGGAATCCCGCCGACAGCTGCCAACCGCGCTGCTTGTAGTACGGACCGGACTCCGCGATCCGGCGCTCCCTGCGTTTGAACATCACGACCGTCCGCCGGGCCTACGCGAAGACGAAGCTGATCAGCGGGCCCGCGGTGGCCACGAGGACACAGCCGCCGAGCACCATGCCGAGCCGGCTCATGTGCTCCGAGCTCTCACCCCGCTTGACGGAGACGGCCATCATCGCGCCGGTGATCAGCACGCCGGCGACACCGGCGGCGGTGCCGGCCCAGGCGGCTATGCCGAGGACGGTGTTGACCTTGGAGGTGAGTTCGCCGGGGGCGTTGGCGGCGGGTTGGGGGACGCCGGCGGCGAGGATGTTGGAGGCTTCGTAGAGCAGAGAGGACATGAGGATCTCCGAGGGATTCGGCGCCCGGCACGAGCGGTGGGCGGGAAGGTGACTGGCTGTACGACTGGGTGTGCTGGGTCAGGGGCCGAGGAGTTGGAGGCTGCCGAGGGCCGCGACGAGCGGACCGGCGCAGGTGGCGACCAGGCAGCTCAGGGTGACGAAGAAGACGCCGCGGAAGTGCTCGCCGCCCTCGCCGGGGTCGCCGCGGCGCAGTTGGAGCGCCATCTGGATGCCGACGATGATCAGTCCGCCGACGCCACAGGCCGAGGCGCACCAGGCCAGCAGGCCGAGGATCGTGTCGGCCTCCACCGGCGGGGTGTAGGCGGCCAGGAACCGCGCGTCGAGGAGGGGGTGGGTCACGACACGGCTCCCTCGCCGTAGAGCTCGCCGCCCACCAGCTTGGCGAGCGTGACGAGTTGTCTGGGGACGGACTTCGGGCGGCCGCCCGTACGCCAGGCCGGTATCCACGGCACACGGTGCACGCGGGCGACGGAGCGGAGCACGCGGACGCGGCGCAGCAGACCGAGCGGCAGCCGTCCGGGGGCGTCGGCGACGAGGACCACGCCCAGCAGTTCGAGGCCCTGCGGGGCGTTGCCGTCCGTGAGGGCGCCCAACGCCTGGGAGACGGACCGCAGTCCGCGCGCGCTGGTCCGGCCGACCAGGACGACCCGGCGTGGCTCGCCGCGGGCGGGGTCCGGCCAGCGGGCTCCCACCTCCACCCCGCCGAACGCCTCGGCCAGCGAGGTCGCGCCGGACCCGCCGTGCGCCTTGACCCAGCCGACCTCGTCGCGCGACGTCCCGCGCGTCGCCCTGGGCCGCTTCGACTGACCCCAGGCCGCCTCCGCGTCGGCGGCGGCGGGCGCCGAGCGCCGCCCGGGAGCGGACTTCGACGAGACCGCCTTGGGCCGGAGCGCGACCGGCGGGGCCTGCGCAGCCGCGGTGAACACCGGCTGGGCGGCGCGGACTTGACGTGACGTGTGCTGAACCGCCGGGGCCGGAGCGAACACCGGCTGAGCCGCGGGGACTTGTTCCGGCGCGTACCGGACCGCGCGGTCCTGCGCGGACGCCGGCTGGGCGGCACGGGCCTGCGGTGACGTCGGTTGGGTCGCGTGGGCCTGTGGTGACACCGGCTGAGCCGCGTGGGCCTGTGGTGATGCGGGATGGCCCGCGGGACCGGGGCCCTCGGGGTGCGCGGGCTGTCCGGTGGGAAGCACCGGCCCCCCGCTGGGGGCCGGGGTACCGGCCGGTGGCACCGGGGTGACCGGTCCGCCCGGCGCCGCCGGCCGGCCGGTTCCGTCGGTGTCAGGAGCGGGCCGCGCTTCCGGCGGCGTCGGCTGCGGGTTCTTCGGTCCCCGTACCCATGACCCCGGGCCCGACGGCATTGCCGAAGGAGTGCCCATGTGTGCCCCGCCCCCCTCTTCGCTTGCTGATCCGCTGCTCTGGCTCATCTGGTTTCCACTGGTTTGAACTTATTTGCTCCGGGCGCCGTTTCGATCTGTCGAGCCCGTCGGACAGCACAACGGGCCATGTGGCCACAGCGGTTCAAGGCGGAGGGAAGAAGGCGGGCGCCCATGAGCGGAGAAGGCGGAGAAGGCGGTTCGTCGACCGCCGTCAGGAACGGGATCATCGCGGGCACCGGCTGCGGTTGCCTGCTGTCGCCGCTCGCCCTGGCCGGAACGCTGGTCGTCGTCGTGGTCCTGGGCGGGTTCGGTGTTCTGCTCGCGCCGCTCATCGCGCTGTACCTGCTGTTCCACGGCGGAGGCGGCAGTCCCCCGAGCCAGGCCGACGCGGACCAGTCGCTCGGCATCTTCCAGGGCGACGGCAAGGGTCAGCTCGACACCTCCACCGTCCCCGCGGACCTGGTGGACCCGATTCAGAAGGCCGGTGAACTGTGCGGCGCCATCGGCCCGATCGTCATCGCCTCGCAGATCGAGAAGGAGTCCGGTTTCAACAGCGCCCTGGTCGGCCCGAACGGCGAGCAGGGCCTCTCGCAGCTACCGCCCGACATCTTCACGCAGTACGGCAAGGACGACGACGGCAACGGCAAGACCTCGGCCCTGGACGCGAAGGACTCGATCATGGCGCAGGGCCGCTACCTGTGTGAACTCGCCAAGCAGGGCCAGCAGATGGTCGACAACGGCGAGGTGAACCAGAGCGACGGGAACGGCACCACCAACACCGTCCTCGACCTCGCCCTCGCCGGTTACGACGTCGGGATGGACGCCGTCCACGCGGCCAAGGGGGTGCCGCAGACGAACGAGGCCCAGGGCTATGTCCTCGCCATCCGCGCCCAGTTCGCGAAGTACCAGGGAATCGGCGCCCCTCCCTCGGGCGCCACCCCGGGCGTCACGCCCACCCCTGACGCGACCACGACCACGAGCACGCCCGTCACCACTTCCACCCAGACCGCCGCATGAGGAGGACAGCCGTGGCCCACTTCGATGTGTACATCTCCGGCGAGGGGCTCGCCGAGATCGACGGACACACCCTTGTTCCGGCGCCCGGCCAGTCCGTGCACGAGGCCGTCCTCGACCGGTTGCAGGGGCACGCGGAGGAACGTGCGGGCGCCGTCGTGGCGACGGTCTACGACAGCCCCGGCGCCGCCCGCTTCGTCCTGGAAGTACTGCCGGACGGTTCGAGCCGCGTCCTCGAACCGGAGGAGGAGCCGTCCCACGAGCCCGGACCCGCGGCTCCCGCGGCGGCCGTTCCCGTCGCCACCGTCGTCGTTCCCCCCTCCGACGCGGACACCGCCTCCGCCGTCGCCACCGCGGTCGCCCGGGCCCGCGCCACGGCCGCCGCCCGCGCCGAGGTACCCGACCCGGGCGCCGTCGCCGCGCCCGCCGTCACCAGCGGTCTCCCCGACGGCCTCACCGAACGGATCGGCCGTATCAACGCGCTCGCCGCCGACGGCCGGCTCGACGAGGCGTTCGCCGACGCGACCGCGCTGCGCGAGAGCCTGACCGCCTCGATGGGCGCCGAGCACCCGCACGCCGTGGAGGCGCGGGCCGTCGAGGCGTACCTCGCGCACCTGCGCGGGGACCACCGGGAGGCCATCGTGCTGGCCCTGGCCGTGGCCCGGATCCGGTGCCGGGCCAGGGACGGCAGGGCACCCGCGGAGGTGGCGCGGGCCGCGGCGGCCTGGCAGCAGCTCGACGACGACCGGGCCGTCGTCGCCCACGGGCGCGAACTCCTGCACATGTGGCACACGTTGGACCGGCACGGCCTGCTGCCCCCCGGCTACGCGGCACTCGTCGGTCAGGTCCGCGGACAGGTCGACGCACTGGAGGCGTACGTCTGAGTCACCGCGCGCGACCTCACGCGTACCGCCGGTCACACCCGACCCGACCAGCTCGTCCATCACTTCGTAGACCCGACGTCAAACGAACGTGGAACACCCCTCGGAACACTCCGTTCCCCAGGAGGCCCCGACCCCAGGTCCCCCTTGACCGGGGCCGGTCATCCCAAGGACAGGAGCACACCATGAACGTCATGGTCATCGGATCGGCGAGCGCGGTCTCTCCCGAGGAACGGGCGCTGCGTGACCTCTACCTGGAACACGGCCCGGCGCTCTACACGTATGTCCTGCGCATGCTCGGCGGGGACACGCACCGCACCGAGGACGTCATCCAGGAGACGCTGCTGCGCTGCTGGAACAAGCGGAACCTGGCCGACGACGAGGGGATGGCCGTACGCCCCTGGATGTTCCGGGTCGCCCGCAACCTTGTCATCGACGCGCACCGGACGCGGATGGCGCGGCCGTTGGAGATAGGCGGCGCCACCTGGCTGAGTGAGCTGGGCGCCGAGGTGGACGACATCGAGAGGATGCTGTCGTCGATCGTGGTGCGGGAGGCCCTGCGGACGCTCACTCCCGCTCACCGCGACGTGATCCGGGCGACGTTCTTCGAGGACCGCACCACCCAGGAGGCGGCCGAGGCGCTGGGCATCCCGCAGGGCACGGTCAAGTCGCGGGTGTACTACGCGCTGCGCAGTCTGCGGCTGGCGCTGCGCGAACACGGTGTCTTCGCGGACGAGGACGGCCGACCGCGGGAGCAGGAACAGGAGCCCGAGCGGCAGCAGAAGCGGGGGCAGGACCCGGATCGGCAGCAGGAGCAGGAGCAGGAGCAGCGGTACGAGCAGGGGCGGGAGCCGGTCCGGGCGGCAGCCTGACCACGGACCACACCCGCCCGCGCCTGATCCCGGCCCGGTCGGTCCCGTCGCGCCCGATCGGATCCGGTCGGTCCCGACGCACCCGGTCTCACCCCGGTCGGTCCCGACGCACCCGGTCTCACCCCGGTCGGCCCCGCCGCGCCCGATCGCATCCGGCCGGGCCCGACCCCTCCGTTCACGCCGGACCGCTCGCTCCGGGTTCGGAGGCGTTCAGGTCGAGCAGGGTCTGCCGCAGGTCGGCGGCCTCCGGGTGGGAGTTCTCCTCCAGGAGGGCGAGCGCCGCCCTGAAGGCGCCGATCGCCGCGTCCCGGTCCCCGGCGGCGAGCCGGGAGTCGGCGATGTGGCGCAGGGTGTCGGCCTCCAGATAGTGGTCGCCGATCTCCTGGTACAGCGCCAGCGCGTGCTCGAAGCGTTCGACGGCGGCCTCGTACTGGCCGAGCTGGTGGTGGGCGTAGCCGACACTGTCCTGTGCCCCGGCCTCGCCGGTCGGGTTGCCGATCTCCTGGTGCAGGGCGACGGCCTTCTCGCAGTGTTCCAGCGCCTTGTCGTGCTCACCGAGCAGGATGTACGTCCAGCCGACCTCGTTGAGGACGATGGCCTCGCTGCTCGTGTCGCCCTTGGCCCGGTACAGCTCGCGGGCGTGCGCGTAGTGGTCCAGCGACACCGTGTACCGGCTCTCCCCGTTGGCCTGGTAGGCCAGGCAGCGCCGGGTGCGTGCCTCGCCGAACGCGTCGCCCTCGGCCCGGAACAGCTCCAGCGCCCGGCCGAGGTCCCGCCGCGCCTCGGCGGAGTGTGCGAACCGGGTGTGGAAGAAGCCCAGACCGCGCAGGGCGTGCGCCTCGCCGAGACGGTCGCCGACGGCCCGGGCGGCCCGGAGCGCGGCACTGTTGATCTCCATCAGGTCGTGCCAGAAGCCCAGCCGGTCGAAGTACAGGTCGAGGCCGACGGCGGTGCGCCAGGCGTGGTCCTCGTAGCCGTGGGCGGCGGCGTGCTCGACGACCGCCCGCAGGACGTGCCGTTCCGTGCGCAGCCACTGCATGGCTTTCTTCGGTCCGGTGAACCGGACCGTGCCGCCGTCCGTTGTGCTGGGCGGCAGGGGAAGGGTCTCGCGGAGCGGGCTGATGATCGCGGAGGCGTGGTGGGTGGTGTGCAGATAGTGGTCGTGCATGCGGCGCAGCGCCGTGCCGCGCCGCTCCGCGGTGTCCTCGGTGCCGGCCAGTTCGCGGGCGTAGGCGCGCAGCAGGTCGTGGAAGGCGAAGCGGCCGGGCGCGTGCTCACCGAGCAGGCTGGCCCCGGTGAGTTCGGCCAGCAGCGCGCGGGCCGGGCGCGGGGGCACCGCGGCCAGCGCGGCGGCTGCCGCCGTGCTGATGTCGGGGCCCGGGTGGAGGGACAGCCGGCGGAACAGTTCCGCGGCGGGCGACGGCAGCGCGTGGTACGACCACGAGAAGACGGCGCGCGCGTCCGTGTGGGCGTCGCCGCCGGTGAACGCGTCCAGGCTTCCGTGGGTCTCGCGGAGTTCCCCGGCGATGTCCGTGAGCCGGAATCCGGGGTGGTGGGCGGCCCGCGCCGCCACGATGGCGAGGGCCAGCGGCAACCGGTCGCACAGCTCGACGATGGCGTCGGCGGCCTCCGGTTCGGCTTCCACCCGGGCGGCGCCGATGCGCCGGGTGAGCATCGCGCGGGCCTCGCCGGTGGTCAGCGGGCCCAGGGTCAGCGGGTGGGCGCCGTGGCCTGCCACCAGTCCGGTCAGCCGGCTGCGGCTGGTGACGATGACGAGACAGCCCGGTGTGCCGGGCAGCAGCGGGCGTACCTGCCCGCTGTCACGGGCGTTGTCCAGCACGATCAGGACGCGCCGGCGAGCGAGGACGCTGCGGTAGAGGGCGGCCTGCGCGTCGAGCCCTTCGGGGACGGCCTGCGGGGCCACCCCGAGGGCGACGAGGAACGTCTCCAGCGCCTCGGACGGGTCCATGACCGAGCCGCCCTGGTCGTATCCGCGCAGGTTCACATAGAGGCTGCCGTCGGGGAAGCGGTGGGCGACGCGGTGTGCCCAGTGCACGGCCAGAGTGGTCTTGCCCGCCCCCGCCATACCGTTGATGAGGCCGATGACGGCCGTGTCCGGATGGTCCTCGGCGGGCAACAGCGCGTCCACCCGTCCGAGTTCGATGTCACGCCCGCTGAACAGGGCCAGGTCGGCCGGGAGTTGGGACGGGTGTACGTCACCCGTGGTGGTCCGTACGCGCTCGTCCCGGTCGGGGTCGTCCGGCTGCTCGGGGTCCGGGCCGTCCCCGGTGTCCGCGGCCGGTACCGGGACCGGCGGCGGCGACAGGTCCGCGTCCCCGGCCAGCAGCCGTGCGTGCGCGGCGCGCAGGGACGGGCCGGGTTCGATGCCGAGTTCGTCGACGAGCGTGCGGCGGGTGCTCGCGTAGACCTCCAGGGCCTCGGCCTGCCGCCCGCAGCGGTACAGGGCCACCAGCAGTAGTTCGCACACGGCCTCGCGCAGCGGCTGCGCGGCGCGCAGTGCCACCAGTTCGGGCAACACCGCTTCGTGGCAGCCGAGTTCGAGCTCCACCCGGATCCGGTACTCCAGGGCGGTCAGTCGCCGTTCGGTCAGCCGCGCCCGTTCGGTCTCCGCGAACGGGCCGGGAACGCCGGCCAGGGGGGTGCCGTGCCAGCCGGCGAGCGTGGTGCTCAGCAGCCGGGCCGCCGCGCGGCTGTCGCCCCGGGCGCGGAACCCCTCGGCCCGTGCCAGGTTCTCCTCGAACTCGGCGAGATCGCTGGTGATCTCCTCGGTCCGCAGCGCGTATCCGTCACCGATGGACACCAGCAGCCGGGGCGGGTCGCCCGGGGTCCGTTCGGACTCCAGCAGCTTGCGCAGCCGCGACACATAGGTGCGCAGCGCGGGGACGGCACCGGTCGGCGGGTCGTGCCCCCAGATGCCGTCGACGAGTTCGCCGACACCGGCCGGACGCCCGCGGCGCAGGAGCAGCACCGCGAGCACGGCCCGTTGCTGCGGGGAGCCGAGTGCCAGTTCCGTCTCGCCCCGCCAGGCACGCATCGGGCCCAGTAGGGAGAAACGGAGTTCCGCACCATCGGTAACCTTCACAGCACCAGAGAGTAGCCAGCACGGTACGAACACTTTGTCGATTCGGCCAATTTCATCGTTCGTGCCGTGTACGCGGCAGATCGGCGGCTCTGCGGCTCTGCGGCTCGGCGGATCGGCCAGGTCGGCGGGTCGCGCCCCCGGATCCCGGGAAGCGACGGGCCTCAGCCGCGCTTTCCGAGCGTCTCCAGCGCCTCGTCCGTGAGCCGGTACACCGTCCACTCGCCCTGCGGGCGCGCGCCCAGAGACTCGTAGAAGTCGATCGAGGGCCGGTTCCAGTTCAGGACGGACCACTCCAGACGCTGGTAACCGCGCTCCCGGCAGATCCGCGCGAGCTCCGTGAGCAGCGCCTTGCCGTGTCCGGCGCCGCGCGCGGTCGGGCGTACGTACAGGTCCTCCAGGTAGACGCCGTGGACGCCGCGCCAGGTCGAGAAGTTCAGGAACCACAGCGAGAAGCCGACCGGCTCACCCGTGACGTCGTCCTGCGCGATGTGCGCGTACGCGGCCGGATTCTTTCCGAACAGCGCCTCGCGCAACTGCTCGGGCGTCGCCCGCGCCTCCTCCAAGGCTTTCTCGTACTCGGCGAGTTCACGGACCAGGGCGTGGATGACGGGGATGTCGTCGGGAGTCGCGGTACGGATCATGGGCCGAGACTAGCTCCGGAGGGCTCCGCCGGAGGGGGCTCGGCCGGGGGGCTCCGCCGGAGGGCTCCGCCGGAAGTTCCCGCGACGCGGGCGGCTCGTCCGGAATGTCGATCGCACGAGGGACACTGCGGGCATGGGTGAATCGGGCCATGCGCATTGACCGGGTCTTCCACAGGGTGTGGATGTATGTGCGCGGCGCGCCGGGCACATACATCTGGCTGACCATTCTTTTCATCACGACAGTCGCCCTGCACCACATGTCTCCGGATTTCGAAGAGGACTTCCTGCGCCAGCGCTCGACGAACATCCACGAGCTGTCGAACAACCCGGTGCGGGTGCTCTTCGCGAGCGCGATGTGGATCGACGGCGGTCACTGGGTGCCGTACGCCGTGCTGTACACCCTCTTCCAGGCGCCGGCCGAACGCTGGCTCGGAACCGCGCGCTGGCTCGCGGTCAACGCGGCCGCGCATGTCCTGTCGACGCTGGTCAGCGAGGGGGCGCTGCTCTGGGCGATCAAGCACGGCGTGGCACCGCACTCCGCCGTCGACACGCTCGACGTCGGGGTGAGCTACGCCCTGGCGGGGGTGGTCGGCGTGCTCACCTACCGGATCGCCACGCCCTGGCGGTACCTGTATCTGGTGATCGTTCTGGCGGTGTACGGGATTCCCTTCATGACCTCGCGCGCCTTCACCGATCTCGGGCATTTCACCTCCGTCCTGATCGGTCTCGCCTGTTATCCGCTGGCCAGAGGGCGCGGAAAAGCATGGAATCCTAAGGAGACAGCCGATACTCCCCGGGGTCGGTAACTGCTGCTCGGTGACTGGCATGAGGGTGTTCCGGCGTGCGTGAGTGAGCGCCGATGGTCTTCGTTCGTACAGGGCCAAGAGGCGTGACCGGGTCGAGGGCGACCGGGCGGTGGCCTACCGCATTCACGAGGACACCGGCCGCCGGCGCTGGTATTTGACCGCCTCCTGGACCCTCCCTCCCGTCCAGACGGTGCCCCTGACGGCCGTCCGGGCCGGTGGCCTGATCGGGGTGGACACCAATGCCGACCACCTCGCGGCCTGGCGGCTGGACGCGCACGGCAATCCGGTCGGCGCCCCGCGCCGCTTCGACTACGACCTGTCCGGCACCGCCGACCACCGCGACGCCCAGGTACGCCACGCACTGACCCGCCTGCTCCACTGGGCTACCCGCCACCACCTGGCGATCGCGGTCGAGGACCTCGACTTCACCGCCGAGACCAGCCGGGAGAAGCACGGCCGCCGGAAGAAGTTCCGCCAGCTGATCTCCGGGATGCCCGTGGCCCGGCTGCGCGCCCGCCTGGTGTCGATGGCGACCGAGCTCGGCATCCCGCTGGTCGCGGTAGACCCCGCCTACACCAGCAGGTGGGGCGCCCAGCACTGGCAGAAACCCCTCACCAGCACCACCAGGAAAGCCACCCGCCACGACGCGGCCGCCGTGGCCATCGGAAGGCGCGCCCTGGGGCATCCGATCAGGCGTCGGACGGCACCGCCCCGTACCCACCAGAGCGATGGGTACGGGCATCGGACCGTCCAGGCCCGACCGGGCTCTCCGGGACGTGAGGCGATGTTCATCAGCGACCTCCGGCCGCGGGCCGCCCCCGCATTCCCGGACCACGGACACGATCCGTGCCGCCCGGACGCGGAGCGAACGCGGGCAACCAGAACACCCAGCACCGTCCGGGGCGTTCGGCTGAGCAGGGGTTCTGGCAACAGGACTCACTTCCGCTCAGTCCCTAGGAACGGTTAGCGTCCGGCCATGAACAGCTCGGCGAGCAAAACCGTGAACGGCGGCATCTCCTTCTGGTACGCGGACGACGGCCTCCCCGCCCCCCGGGAGCCGCTGCCCGGCGACGCGTCCGCCGATGTCGTCGTGGTCGGCGGCGGCTACACGGGACTGTGGACCGCGTACTACCTGAAGAAGGCGGCCCCCTCCCTGCGCGTCACCGTCCTGGAGCAGAAGTTCTGCGGCTACGGCGCCTCGGGGCGCAACGGCGGCTGGCTCTACAACGGCATCGCGGGGCGCGACCGGTACGCGAAGCTGCACGGCCGGGACGCGGCCGTACGCCTCCAGCAGGCCATGAACGACACCGTGCGCGAGGTCGTCGAGGTGGCCGCCGAAGAGGGCATCGAGGCCGACATCCACCAAGGCGGCGTCCTCGAAGTGGCGTACACGCCGGCCCAGCTGGCCCGGCTCAAGGCCTTCCACGCGCACGAGCTGTCGTTCGGCGAGACGGACCGCGAGCTGTACGGCGCGAAGGAGACCGCCGAGCGGATCCGGGTCGCCGACGCGGTGGGCTCGGCCTGGACCCCGCACGGGGCCCGGCTGCACCCGGTGAAGCTGGTCAAGGGCCTCGCCGCGGCCGTCGAGGCGCTCGGCGTGACCATCCACGAGCAGACGCCGGTGACCGAGATCCGCCCGCAGCACGCGGTGACGCCGTACGGCACCGTCCGCGCTCCCTACATCCTGCGCTGCACCGAGGGCTTCACCGCGAACCTCAAGGGCCAGAAGCGCACCTGGCTGCCCATGAACTCCTCCATGATCGCGACGGAGCCGCTGACCGCCGGCCAGTGGGCGGAGATCGGCTGGGAGGGCCGCGAGACGCTCGGCGACATGGCGCACGCCTACATGTACGCCCAGCGCACCGCCGACGACCGCATCGCGCTCGGCGGCCGCGGTGTCCCCTACCGCTTCGGCTCGCGCACCGACAACGACGGCCGCACCCAGCCGGCGACCGTCGACGCCCTGTACGAGATCCTCGTGCGCTTCTTCCCGTCGCTGACCGGCGTCCAGGTGGCCCACGCCTGGTCGGGCGTCCTCGGCGTCCCGCGCGACTGGTGCGCCACGGTCACCCTGGACCGGGCGACGGGCCTCGGCTGGGCCGGCGGTTACGTCGGCTCCGGCGTCGCCACCACCAATCTCGCCGCCCGCACCCTGCGCGACCTCGTGCGGCAGGACTCCGGCCAGGCGGGCGCGACCGACCTGACCGCCCTGCCCTGGGTGAACCACAAGGTCCGCAAGTGGGAACCGGAGCCCTTCCGCTGGATCGGCGTCCACGGCATGTACGCGACCTACCGCACCGCGGACCGCCGCGAACTGACCACCCGCACTCCCGAGTCGTCCCGGCTGGCCCAGGTCGCGGACCGGGTGTCGGGGCGCCACTGACCCGCACGGACGGCCGGTGGCGCCGGTCACGCCGGTCCCGGCGGTCGGGCGCGGGAGCCCCCGCCGGGGAACGGAGCCGCAGCCGTCAGCCCACGGACTCGGTGACGGCCGCGCCCGTGGCCGCGTGCCTCGGGGCCTTCGCCGTGACCATGAGGCCCGCGACCAGACCGGCCAGCAGCAGGATGCCGGTGGCCCACCAGATGGCCACGGTGTAGCCGTGGACGACGCCCTCCCGGACGATCAGCGCCTTCTGGGCGGGGTTGTGGAGATGGGCGGCGATGTACGCCGTGCTGGTGGTGGTGGCGATGGTGTTCAGCAGGGCCGTGCCGATCGAACCGCCCACCTGCTGCGAGGTGTTGACCGTCGCGGAGGTCACGCCCGCGTCCTGCGGGGCGACCCCGGCGGTCGCGGTGGCGAAGACCGGCATGAAGACCAGGCCCATGCCGAGACCCATCAGGAGCAGGCCGGGCAGCAGCTGGCCCGCGTAGTCGGAGTTGACCGTGAGCTGCGTGAAGATCACCATGCCGCCGGCGGCGAGGACCGCACCCGGGACCATCAGCGTGCGCGGCGCCACACGGGGCAGCAGCCGCGCCGAGATCTGTGTCGAACCGATGATGATCGCGACGGTCAGCGGCAGGAACGCGAGACCGGTCTTCACCGGCGAGTACCCGAGGATGACCTGGAGGTAGTAGGTCATGAACAGGAACATGCCGAACAGGGCGATGACGGCGAGTCCCATCGTCAGGAAGCAGCCGGCGCGGTTGCGGTCCTTGACGATGTGCAGCGGCAGGAGCGGGCTCGGCGCCCTGTTCTGCCACCACACGAACGCCACCAGCAGCGCCACTCCGCCCGCGATGAGGCCCAGCACCAGCGGGTCCGTCCAGCCGCGCGAATTCGCCTCGCTGACCCCGTAGACGATCGCCACCAGTCCGCCGCAGCCCAGCACCGCGCCGGGCACGTCGAGGTGGACGTTCTTGAAGCCCGGCCGGTCACGCAGCAGCCCGAACGCGCCGATGACCGCGATGGCCGCGATGGGGATGTTGACGTACAGGCACCAGCGCCAGTTCAGGTACTCCGTCAGCAGGCCGCCCACGATGAAGCCGATCGCCGCACCCGAGCCCGCCAGCGCTCCGTAGACACCGAAGGCCTTACCGCGTTCCCTCGGATCGGTGAACGTCGTGGTCAGCAGGGACAGCGCGGACGGCGCGAGCAGGGCGGCGAAGGCACCCTGGAGGGCGCGGGCGCCGAACAGCATGCCGGACGTGGTGGCCGCGCCGCCGATCCCGGACGCGAGGGCGAAGCCGATCAGCCCGATGACGAACGTGCGTTTGCGGCCGACGAGGTCGGCGATCCGGCCGCCGAGCAGCAGCAGCCCGCCGAAGGCCAGCGTGTAGGCGGTGATGACCCACTGCCGGTTGCCGTCGGACATGCCGAGGTCGTGCTGAGCGGAGGGGAGAGCGATGTTCACGATGGTCGCGTCCAGTACGACCATCAGCTGGGCCAGCGCGATGACGACCAGCGCCCACCAGCGGTGGGGGTCGGGGCCCACGGGCGACTCTGGTTCACCTGTCCGGGTGACACTCATTCGCTCAGAAGACCATGAATCAGGACCAGTCGCATCTTTGGACGACATGGCTTCGCCGGACGCGTTCCACGGGCTCGCGGTCATGGTTCCAGCACCACCTTTCCGATCGTGGCCCTGTTCTCCAGGGCCCGGTGCGCCGAGGCGGCCTCGGCGAGGGGGAAGCGGGTGACGGCCGGGGTGAGGCGCCCGGCCGCGGCCTCGGCCAGGGCCCGCAGTTCCAGGGTTCGTACGGGGTCGGGTCCGCCGGCCTTCCGCATCATCACGGGGCCGAGCACCTGCTCCGACACCCCTTCCACGAGGTACGGGGAGCCGCCGCGGATGCCCGTGCCGGACCAGCCGAAGACGATGTGCCGGCCGCCGGGGCCGAGCAGTCCGACGGCGTCCCGGGCGACATCGCCGCCGACGCCGTCGAGCACGACGGTCGCCGCCCGGCCGCCGAGGTGCGCACGGACCTTCTCCGGCCAGCCCGGCACGGTGTAGTCGACGGCCGGATCGGCGCCGTTCGCGCGGGCCCGCGCCACCTTCTCCGGGCCGCCCGCGAGGCCGACCACGGTCGCGCCCGCGTGGTGCGCGTACTGCACGAGGAGCGTGCCGATGCCTCCCGCCGCCGCGGGCACCACGACCACGGAGGACGGGCCGAACTCGGCGAACTGCACGATCCCCATGGCCGTACGGCCGGTCCCGATCATGGTGACGGCCTGGGCGAAGTCGAGGTTCGCGGGAATGTCGCGGAGGCGCTCGACATCCGTGACGGCCAGCTCTGCGTAGCCTCCGGGCGCGAAGCCGAGGTGGGCGACGACGCGCCTGCCGAGCCAGAGTGCGGCGACGCCCTCGCCGAGGGACTCGACGGTTCCGGCGACCTCGCGGCCGGGGACGGTCGGCAGGGTGGGCGCCGGGGCCGGGCCGCCCCGCATGCCCGCGCGCAGGGCGGTGTCCAGGAGATGGACGCCGGCGGCGGCGACGGCGATACGGACCTGGCCGGGACCCGGCTCGGGGTCCTCGGTCCGTTCGTGGACGAGGTTCTCGGCGGGACCGAAGGCGTGCAGGCGGATCGCGTACATCGGGGGCTCCTCAGCATCTACGAGGTCTGCGAGGCGGCGGGGTCTCGCGAGGTCCGTGAGACCCCGCGAGGTCCGCGAGGTCCGTGTGGCCGCGGGAGCGTCTCGCGAGGTCGGGTGAGTAACCACTCTTCAACCTCAAGCTCGCTTGAGGTCAAGGCGCTGTCGGATGCGCAGGGCCAGCGCCACGGCCTCCATCGCGCTGTTGAAGGACACCTCCGAGAGCACCCCCGGGGCGGCGACCTGGTCGCCCACGAGATAGACGCCGTCACCGCGGTCGATGCGCGGGCGGTCCCGCCAGCTCGTGCCGGGCGGGTCGACCGCGCCCGTACGGCCGTTCGCGACGCTCGCGCGCCGCCAGGTGACCCGCTCGCGCCAGCCCTCGAAGGCGAGGTCGAGCAACCGCTCGGCGCGGGCGACGCCGTGCGCCCCGGTCTCGCCCGGGGCGATCGGGATCTGCCCCTGGAGGAGCTGCTCCCCGGCCGGGGCGAGGGTGCGGTCCCGGGCGGTGAACCGTTCGATCCAGCCCGGCGCGTCCAGGTCACCGACGGCGAACGCGTCGCCGCGGCGGGTCCGCAGCGCCAGGTCCACGAGGGCGGTACGGCCGCTCGGCCAGGTCAGCGACGGGTCCTTGAGGAGGCGGCGGGCCGCGTCGAGCGAGGTGGCCACGATGACCGGACCCCGGTCCGCGGGGACGGCGTCCACCCGGGACAGCGTCTCCATCCGGACGCCGAGGTGCCAGGCGCGCCCGGCCATCCGGTCGATGACGTTCGCCCAGCCGCCCCGGGGGCAGTTCGCCTCCGTCGGCAGTCTCATGGCCCGGCGCAGCCGCTCCTGCACGAACGCCGCGGACAGCGAACCGGGATCGTGGTGGAAGAGGGCGACGGCGGAGTAGTGGGCGGCGGCCCGCGCGCCCTCCGCGCCGGCCTGCCCGGTGGCCCAGGTCATGAAGTCGACGTCCGAGGGGGCCCGCCGGCAGGAGCGGCGCAGCAGTTTGAGCATCGCGAAAGGCGGGGTGCGGCGCAGCGCGCCCTTGTGACGCAGCCGCAGCCGGGCCGCCTCCAGGGGCGGGATCGGGGCCAGTGCCCCGATCAGGTCCCGTTGTTCGAGCCAGGTCCAGTGCGGCCCGGCGCTGTAGAGGGCGTGCGGTCCCTCGTTCGTCCGGTAGGGCCCCTCGGCGGTCCTGGCCCGCCCGCCGAGGGTGTGGTGGGCTTCGTGGACGGTGACCTCGGCGCCCGCCTCGGCGGCGGTGATGGCGGCGGTGAGTCCGGCGAAGCCGCCGCCGATGACGGTGATGCGACGCATGGCTGGAGGTCTCCTCTGCTCGGGGTCGATGTCCGGGGTCGATGCCCGATGTGGATGTCCGAAGTGGATGTCCGGGGTCCGGTGCGCGGGTCCTTCGGCGCTCTGACAGCGGGCCTTCTGTGCGTACGACGGTTCGGGGGCCGGGAATGTGACATGCGGGCGGTTCTCGCGGGCCGGCGCGGATTGTCAGTGGGGGCGGGCAGGATGGGGGCATGGCGAGGAGAGTGGCGGGCGGGCGCGGCGGGACGGGTGCGAAGGCGCCGGAGGCGGGGATCAAGGCGGCGCGGCGGCCGGAGGTCCGGCTGCCGGTGCTGGAGCCGCACGACGGCGCGGCGCTGGAGCCGGACGGCGACTACGACGGCCTGGAGTTCCGGGACGCGGACTTCGCCGGACAGGACGGCGGGGGAGCCCGCTTCATGGACTGCGCGCTGACGGGCTGCGCGCTGGACGAGACGCGGCTGCACCACGCGCGTGTGCTGGACTCGGTCCTGACGGGCATACGAGGTGTGGGCACCGACCTCGCCGAGTCGACACTGCGTGACGTCGAGGTGATCGACGCCCGCCTCGGCGGAGTGCAGCTCCACGGCTCCGTCCTGGAGCGGGTGGTCGTGCGCGGCGGGAAGATCGACTATCTGAATCTGCGCAAGGCGAGACTCAAGGACGTCGTCTTCGAGAGCTGCGTCCTGGTCGAGCCGGACTTCGGGGGCGCCCGCCTGGAGCGGGTGGAGTTCGTGGACTGCGTTCTGAAGGGGGCGGACCTCACCGAGGCCACCCTCGTGGACGTGGACCTGCGCGCGGCGGCGGAGCTGGACATCGCGCGAGGCGTGGACCGGCTCGCGGGCGCGGTCATCAGCACGGCCCAGCTCCTGGACCTGGCGCCGGTGCTGGCGGCGGCGCTGGGGGTCAGGGTGGAGGGCTAGGACCCGTCAGGCCGTGGAGCCGGGCCACCGCTTCGGGGCGGCGCCACCTACGCGCGGCACAACGGACCCGCGGTCCCGCCGGTTCAGGAGACGCGGGGGAAACGGGCCTGGAGCGTCCAGATCGCCGGGTTCTCGGCGAGGTCGTCGTGCAGGTCGGTGAGGTCCGCGAGCAGGTCGTGCAGGAAGTCACGGGCCTCGCGGCGGAGCTCGGTGTGGGAGAACGTCAGCGGCTCCTCGTCGCGATGCATCCAGTCGGCCTCGACGTCCACCCAGCCGAAGCGGCGCTCGAAGAGCATCCGGTCGGTCGACTCGGTGAAGTCCAGCTCTGCCTGCTGGGGGCGGGAGGCCCGGCTGCCGAGCGGGTCGCGGTCGAGCTGCTCCACGATGTCGCACAGCGCCCACGCGAAGTCCAGCACCGGCACCCATCCCCAGCCCGTCGACACCTCCCGGTCCGTCTTGGTGTCGGCGAGGTAGACGTCGCCGCAGAACAGGTCGTGCCGCAGCGCGTGGACGTCCGCGCGGCGGTAGTCGGTCTGCGGGGGGTCGGGGAAACGGTTGGAGAGGGCATAGCCGATGTCGAGCACGAGGTGATGGTGTCACGCCCGGCGGACCGCTTCCGCTCCGCTTTCCCTCCACCTTCCCTCCGCTTCCCCGCCGGTGGTTTCCGGCCGTCCGCGGGGGTCGGCGAGGGGGCCCGGAGTCGCTCCGGGGCAGGGCCGGAGGGCCGGGGAGCCTCCGGCCCCGCCCCGGGCGTCGGGGAGCCGGAGCGGCCCCCGGCGGACGCCGGAGCCGCGCCGGCGGCCGGGCGCGGCGGTACGGGTGCGAAGGTGCCGGGGCCGCCCTCGATCCGGGTGGCACGGCGGCGGTGGTTTCCGGCCGCCTCGGGGGCCTTCGGCCGACGGGCGTCGCCTCGCCCCGCCGCAGCGGGGGAGCGGCGGCCTAGGATCGCGGATGTGCCCCGATCTTCCGTCACCGTCCCCTTTGCCCTGGCTCTCGCGCTCGTCGTCGGCCTCACCGCCTGCGGCGGGGACGGCGTGCACGGCAAGCCCGGCGCGGCCGGTGTCGGCGACCCGTACTTCCCGAAGATGGGCAACGGCGGGTACGACGTCACGCACTACGGTCTGACCCTCGCCTACGACCCGCGGGACAAGCGGCTGACGGGAACGGCCGAGATCACCGCGCGGGCGCTCCAGGACCTCAGCGCCTTCCATCTCGACCTGCTGGGGCTGCACGTCTCCGACGTCACCGTCGAGGGCCGGAGCGCACGCTGGAGCCGGGCGGGCCAGGAGCTGACCGTGCGCCCGCACGACGACCTGGACAAGGGCAGGACGTTCCGTACGACGGTCCGCTACTCCGGCACCCCCCGGACGATCACCGACCCCGACACCTCCAAGGAGGGCTGGCTGCGCACGGCCGACGGCGCCCTCGCCCTCGGGGAGCCGACGGGGTCGATGGCCTGGTTCCCCGGCAACCACCACCCCTTCGACAAGGCGGCGTACGACGTCAGGATCACCGTCCCGAAGGGTCTCCAGGCCGTCTCCAACGGTGAGCTGACGAGCGAGACGACCGCGAAGGACCGTACGACGTACGCCTGGCACACGGCCGAACCCATGGCGAGCTATCTGGCGACACTCGCGATCGGCCGCTACGACATCACCCGCTCGACGACGAAGAAGGGGCTGCCGGTCTATGTGGCGGTGGACCCGACCCAGACACAGGCGAGCAGGAAGGTGCTCGGCGGGATCCCGGGGATCATGGACTGGGAGGAGCGCAACTTCGGCCCGTACCCCTTCTCCTCCACCGGCGCGATCGTGGACCGCCCCGACGACGCGGGCTACGCCCTGGAGACCCAGACGCGCCCCGTCTTCCCCGGCGCCCCCGACACCAGGACCCTGGTCCATGAACTGGCCCACCAGTGGTTCGGCGACTCGGTCACCCCGAAGTCCTGGCGGGACATGTGGCTCAACGAGGGGTTCGCCACCTACGCGGAGTGGCTGTGGCAGGAGGACCACGGCGGCGACACGGCCGACGAGATCTTCAACTCCCTCTACAAGGGCGACTATTACGAGCCGGTCGACAGCGGCGAGGTGTGGGCCTTCCCGCCCGCCGACCCGCCCGGCGCCGCGCAGATCTCCGATCCGCCCGTCTACTACCGCGGCGCGATGGTCCTGCACAAGATTCGCCGGCTGGTGGGCGACGACACCTTCTACGACATCATCCAGGGCTGGGCCGCCACCCGTCGTCACGCGAACGCGGACACGGCCGACTTCACGGCGTACGTCGAGAAGGCCGCGCCGGACAAGGACTTCAGCGGAATCTGGAAGGACTGGCTGTACGGGAAGGGCAAGCCGGCCCACCCGTGAGCCAGCGGGCACCGCGAGGGGCACCTGCCGGGCATCACGGGGCCACGGTCTCCGGGCGTCGCGGGCGGTGCGACTGCCGGGCATCACGGGCGGTGCGGGTGCCGGGTGTTGCGGGCGGGCGGCCGTACGAGAGGAGCCCCCGGCCGAAGTCCGGGGGCTCCTCTCGTCGTGCGGGTGCTCAGGATCAGACGCTGACGCCGAAGTCCTGCGCGATGCCCGCCAGACCCGAGGCGTAACCCTGGCCGACCGCGCGGAACTTCCACTCCGCGCCGTTGCGGTAGAGCTCGCCGAAGACCATGGCGGTCTCGGTGGCCGCGTCCTCCGAGAGGTCGTAGCGGGCGATCTCGGCGCCGCCGGCCTGGTTCACGATGCGGATGTAGGCGTTGCGGACCTGGCCGAAGTTCTGCGAGCGGTTCTCCGCGTCGTAGATGGAGACCGGGAAGACGATCTTCTCGACGTCGGCGGGGAGGCCCGCCAGGTTGACGTTGATCGCCTCGTCGTCGCCGGCGCCCTCACCCGTCGTGTTGTCACCGGTGTGGACGATGGTCTGGTCGGGGGTCTGCTTGTTGTTGAAGAAGACGAAGTGGGAGTCCGAATAGACCTTGCCCTGGGGGTTGACCGCGATGGCCGAGGCGTCGAGGTCGAAGTCGGTGCCCGTGGTGGTGCGGACATCCCAGCCGAGGCCCACGGTGACGGCCGTCAGGCCCGGTGCCTCCTTGGTGAGCGAGACGTTGCCACCCTTGGACAGGCTTACAGCCATTGTTGGGAGTCCCTTCCCTCGTGACGTACGGGCTTCGTACTGGGGACGAAGCTACCGTCACCTCTATGAACGCCAAGGGGGGTACTCGAGGTTCCGTCTGTCTTTACCTTTTTTACCCGGACCCCCCTCTTCACCCGGAGAGACGCGTTTCACCCGGAGAGACGTCGTTCACCCCGAGAGACACCGAAAAACGGGTGACGCGGACCGGCCGGGCACGCGACCATGAACACATGTCCGGTCCCTATGTCATCCGCGGCTCCGTCTCCCTGCCCGAGGCCGAGCTGATCTGGCGTTTCTCGCGTTCCGGCGGGCCGGGCGGGCAGCACGTCAACACCAGCGACACACAGGTCGAGCTCCGGTTCGACCTCGCGAACACCGAGGCGCTGCCGCCCGTGTGGAAGGACCGTGCCCTCGCGAAACTGGAGGGGCGGCTCGTCGACGGGGTCATCAGCGTCCGGTCGTCCGAGCATCGCTCCCAGTGGCGCAACCGCGAGACGGCGGCCGTGCGCCTCGCCTCCCTTCTCGCCGAGGCCACCGCGCCGCCGCCCAAGCCGCGCCGCGCCACCCGTATCCCCCGGGGCATCAACGAACGCCGCCTGCGCGAGAAGAAGCAGCGCTCCGACACCAAGCGCGGCCGCACCGGCCGCGACTGGGGCTAGACCCGGCCCCGCCCCGCTCTCCGGCCCGCCTGTCACATCTTCGTCGCGGGGTCCGTCACTTCCATGACGGCCCGCGACAAGGAGTGGTGACCAGCGATGAGCGACAGCGCCCACGAGGACTTCCCGAAGGACGCGCGGACGGCGGACGGCGGGGGAGCGCACGCGCGCGACGGTATCGAGTTCCTCGCCGCGCGGTTCGAGAGCCACCGCAGCCGGCTGCGCGCCGTCGCCTACCGCATGCTCGGCTCGTTCGCCGAGGCCGACGACGCCGTGCAGGAGGCGTGGCTGAGGCTCAGCCGCGCCGACGCGAGCGGGGTCGGCAATCTCGGGGGCTGGCTGACGACCGTGGTGGGCCGGGTCTGCCTGGACATGTTGCGATCGCGCAGGACCCGCGGGGAGGAACCGCTGGAGAAGGCGGCGGAGTGGCAGGGGGTGCGGATGCCCGATCCGGTGCTCAGTCCGCTCAGCGGGGTCGACCCGGAGCAGGAGGCGCTGATCGCCGACTCGGTCGGTCTCGCGCTGCTCGTCGTCCTGGAGACGCTGACGCCCGCCGAGCGGCTCTCCTTCGTTCTGCACGACCTGTTCGCCGTGCCCTTCGACGAGATCGCGACCGTCCTGGGCCGGACGCCCGCGGCCTCCCGCCAGCTCGCCAGCCGGGCCCGGCGCCGGGTACAGGGCGGCGCGCCGGTGTCGGACGCCGATCCGGCCCAGCAGCGGGAGGTCGTCGAGGCGTTTCTCGCGGCGGCCCGCGAAGGGGACCTGGAGGCGCTCGTCGCCGTCCTGGACCCCGATGTCGTCGCCCGCTCCGACCGGGGTGTGACGGCCGGTGCCGTCGCCGTGGCCTCCAACGCGAGCGCCTTCGCGGACCTGGCCCACATCGCGCGGCCCGCCCTCGTGAACGGCGTCGCGGGTGTCGTGGTGGTCGTCGAGGGACGCCCGGTCGGTGTTCTCGCCTTCACAGTCGTACACGGCCGGATCGCCGTGATCGACATCGTCAACGACCCGGAGCGACTGGCGGTTCTCGACGTCACCGTCCTGGATCGCTGAGCCGGCCGGTCCGGCGGTCGGGCGGGCCCTGCGGGAGCGGCTCGCCGGGAGGCCGGCTCAGCCCAGTTGCCGGTAGCGGCCCTTGAAGTACGCGAGGGGGCCGCCGTCGGCGCTCGGCACGTGGGCCGTCAGGACGCGGCCGATGACGAGGGTGTGGTCGCCCGCGGGGATCCGCTGTTCGGTGCGGCACTCCAGGGTCGCCAGGGCGCCGCCCATCAGGAGCGCCCCGGACGTCTCGCCGCGGACGTAGGGGAGGTCCTCGAAGAGGAGCCGGTCGCTGATCCGGCCCTTCATGGAGAAGCGGCCGGCGATGTGGCGCTGGCTCTCCGAGAGCACGGAGACGCCCCACAGGGGCTGTTCGTCGAGCAGGTCGTCCATCCGCGAACCCTCGCGCAGGCTGACGAGGACGAGCGGCGGGTCCAGGGAGACGGACATGAACGCGGTCGCGGTCATGCCGACGTCCTCGCGGCCCGGTCCGTCCGGCGCCAGCGCGGGCTCATGGGCGGTCACCAGGACCACACCCGCGGCCAGCCGGGTCATGGCGGCGCGGAACTCGTCGTTGCTCACCCCCTCAGCATGCACGGACGGGGTGACGGGAAGGGCAGGGGAAGTCGTGAGCACGCCGAAACGCTAGTCTCCGCTCCGGGGACGGCGCATCGGACCTCGGCCCGAGCCGGGACCTAGGTCCGGGGACGGAGAGCCGCCCAGGACGGCGCCGGGAACGGTGCCCGCCCCGGTGCCGGAGCCGGCGCCGGACACGGAGGCGGGATGGGGCGGGGTGGACGGAAGCGGAGACGGGGACGGCCGTACTCTCATCCGTACTCATTCAGTGAGCGCAAGAGTGCACAGGTTCTGCACAGTCGTCCAATAATGCATTCGGTAAACGCACACTGAAATGCAGAAACTCCACTCAATTGCTCAGGTTCTGCTGTGACTTGAGTCACAGGGCTCATATTTTGTTGACCCTGTGTACCGAGTGGGGAGCGCGCTGTGATTCAGTGGCGGGGGTGTTACGCAGGAAGCTACCAAGCAGTACGGCGCGAAGCGGTTCACCGGAAGCGCCGAGCAGTCAGCACGGAACCGATCAGCACCTAGTACGCCGAGAGAACCCTGGAGTTGCTGCGAGGTCTCGAGGGGAGGGCGAATGGAGACCGAGTCGGAGCCCTACGTCCGTCTTGCGACCCTGCGGCAGCTGCACCAGGTGATGGCGGACATGAACACCGCCCGCAGCCTGGCCGACACGCTGCAGACCGTCGCCGACGGCGTGGTCACCGGGCTCGGCTACGAGCTGGCCTGCGTCAACCTCGTACGCCCCGACGGCGACCTCGTGGTCGCCGCTCTCGCCGGGAACTCCGCCGCCGAAGCCCTCATCACCGGCCGCGTCGGCTCCCGTGCCTCCTGGGACCGCCGGCTGACCATGGGCGAGGCCTGGGGCGACCTGCGGTTCATACCGCACACCGAGGGCTGGGTCCTCGACGAGGACGACGTACCGCAGTGGTACACCGACGGTCCCGCGCCCCGCTTCGAGGACGAGTGGCACCCCTCCGACCGCCTCTTCGCGCCGATGTACACCCCGAGTGTCTCCGGCAGCGGCGGCAGCGGCGGCGGCAAGGGCGGCAGCGGCCACGGCGAGCTGATCGGCGTGCTGTCGGTGGACCGGCCGCGCAACGGCCGCAGGCCGGGCGCCTGGGGACGGGAGGCGCTCCAGATGTACGCCTTCCAGGCCGCCATCGCGATCAGCAACGCGCGTCTACGTGCGAATATGCAGCGCGCCCTGGTCCGTCTGGAGCGCGACCAGCAGGCCCTGCGCGCCAGCGAGGAGTCCTTCCGGCAGGCCTTCGAGTACGCCCCCTCCGGCATGGCGATCGCCGAGATGGGCGGCGATCAGCACGGCCGCATCCTGCGCACCAACGACGCCCTGTGCCGGCTCCTCGGTCGGCCCGCCTCCGCGATGCGCCGCTACTCCTTCTCCGACCTCGTGCACCCCGAGGACATCGGCACGCTGCTGCGGACCTCCGCCGAGGGCGGCCGCGCCGAGCTGCGGCTCGGGCGCCGTGACGGCACCTACGTCTGGGTCCATCTGCGCAACTCCGTCGTCGCGGACGCCGCCGACGGCCCCCGCTTCCTGCTCACCCATGTCGAGGACATAGAGGACCGCAAGCGCCGTGAGCTCCAGCTCGCGCACCGCGCCTCGCACGACGCCCTCACCGGCCTGCCCAACTCCGCCGAGCTGCGATCCCGGCTCGGCGCCCGGCTCTGCCAGCGCCCGCAGTCCCTGCCGCCCGGCGCGGTCGCCTCGCTGGACGCGGCGTACGGGCACGGGGACTTCGCGGAGCCGGCGTCCGGCGAGTACGACGACAACGGCCACCCCGCCTACGACGGGAACGGGCACGGCTTCGACTTCCGCGCCGGCGTCGAGGCGTTCGACGCCTTCGACCACCATGTGCACACCAGCGCCCCGGAGGGGGAGACGGACGACGGCGCCAAGGGGCTCGCGGTGCTCTTCTGCGACCTCGACGGCTTCAAGTCGATCAACGACCGGTTCGGGCACAACGCGGGTGACGAGGTTCTCATCGAGGTCGCCCGCCGGCTCACCCACGGGGTCCGGGACGGCGACACGGTGGCCCGGCTCGGCGGCGACGAGTTCGTGGTGCTCGCCGACGGTCTCGGCCGGGCGGACGCCCAGGACCTCGCCGTCCGCCTGCGGAACGCGATCATCCCTCCCATCAGGGTCGATGGGCGGGCCGTCCGCGTGGGCGCGAGTTTCGGCATCGGGTGGGCGCACTGTGGCATGACGGCGGACGAGGTGTTGAAATCCGCTGACGAACGGATGTACGTGGAGAAACGTTCGCGTCCCAAACAGCACCGGCGTGCGGGATAAGACACAGGTCAGTAGGTTGATGCGGTGGATGCCCCCCGTTCGGCCCAGCGAAACCGGGTAGGCTCGCCAATCATTCGTGTACCGCATCAGAACCGCACCCGCTGAGGAGACCAAGGGATGACGCCCGGCAACAACGGCGCGAGCACGCCCGAGGACGACGACCCGTTCGGCTATCTCTACGCCGACGGTCAGGCCAACGGAGCCACGCCGCCCTCTGGAGGCGGCGGCTACGGCTACCCGGGCTCGGTCAACCGGGTGCGGGCGGTCGGCGAGCGCAAGTACGGTCAGCAGACCGCTCAGGGCACCTACGGCCAGCAGGCCGCCCCCACCGCCCCGTACGGCCAGGTGCCGCAGCAGGGCGGCTACGGCCAGCCCAGCGCGCACTACGGCGCGCCCGAGACCGTTCCCGGCGGCGCGCAGACGGCGCGCACGCCGATGCCCGGTCACGGTGACGGTGGTGGCCGCGGTCGCGGCCCCAACACCAAGGGCCTCCTCATCGGCGCGATCGCCGTGGTCGCGGCCGTCGTGATCGGCATCGCCGTCGCCATGACGGGCGGCGGGGACGGCGACAAGGGCGGCGACCAGGCGGGCTCGACCCCGTCGACCTCCCAGAGCGCGTCCCCGAGCGAGACGACGACGAAGGCGCCCGGCGCCGCCGTGGCACTCCCCAAGATCGACGCGAAGGCACTCAACCTGGGCACCGGCGTGACGACGGCGTCCGACGTCCAGGGCGCCAAGGCGGACGGCGGGGTGTACGTCACGGGGTTCAACAACGTCGGCGCGTCCATCACGTGGAGCGTCAACGGAATCACCAAGGCCGGCAAGTACACGCTGTCCGTCAACTACGGCGTGCCCGGCAAGGACGCCAACGCCACGCTCACCGTGAACGGCACGCCCCAGGACCGCCCGCTCAACTTGAAGAACTTCGCCAATGCCCCCGAGGGCGACTACGCGAAGGGGTGGACCAACACCTGGGCGGACATCACCCTCAACAAGGGCACCAACACCATTCAGATCTCCTGCGGGCAGGGCAACCAGTGCGACGTCAACTTCGACCAGCTCTGGTTGGAAGCGGGCTGGAAGTAGGCGGGCCGGCAGCGGCCTGCTGAGGGGCGTCACGACAGCGAGGCTGCCGTGGCGCCCCTCAGTCGTTCAGGCCGGGCGATCCGGACACACGTCGCGGGGCCGAGTCACGCCGCCGTCGTGTCCGCCGTCACGGCGATCCGGTCGAGCAGGCTCTCGTACAGCGGGCGGTCGAACTCGCCCGCCGTGGGCGCCGCCACGGTCGCCGTCGACAGGGCGACGGCGCGGGCGAGACGGGCCGGCCAGGGAAGCTTCTCGACCAGGCCCGACAGCAGGCCCGCGACGGCCGAGTCGCCCGCGCCGGTCGGGTTGCCGCGGGCGCGGACGGGCGGGGTGGCGCGCCAGCGGCCATCGGGCGTGTGGGCGAGCAGCCCGTCCGCGCCGAGGGAGGCGACCACCGCGTGGGCGCCGCGCCGTCGGGCGTTCCGGGTGGCCTGCAACGGTTCGTGGGAGCCCGTGAGTTCGGCGAGTTCGTCGGCGTTCGGCTTGACGATGTCGGGGCGGGCGGCGACGCCCCGGCGCAGCGGTTCGCCGCTGGTGTCCAGCAGCACCGGCACGGCCAAGGTGCGCGCGGTGCGGACGAGTTGGGCGTAGGCGCCGACCGGGACCCCCGGCGGCAGGCTGCCGCACAGGGCCACCGCCGAGGCGGAGCGCAGCAGATGCTCGTACGTCTCCTGGAAGGCCGACCACTCGGCGGGGGTTATCGCCGGTCCCGGTTCGTTGAGCTGGGTCGTGTCACCGGTGGTCGTGTCGACCACGGCTATCGTGCGGCGCGTCGATCCCTCGACCGGGACGAGCGCGTCCACCACCCCGGCGGTACCGGCCAGTTGGTCCCGCACGGTGCGGCCGGTCGCGCCGCCCGTGAAACCGGTGACCGTCACCTCGTGGCCGAGCGCGGCGAGCACCCGCGCCACGTTCAGGCCCTTGCCGCCCGGGCGTTCGGTCACCTCGCTCACCCGGTGTGAGCTGTGCGGACGCAGTGCCCGCACGCGATAGGTGATGTCGAGAGCGGTGTTCAGCGTGACCGTGAGGATCACCTGGGCCGACCTCCCCCGAAGAAGTGTGTGTGACGTGGACGCCTCTCGGGCGCCCGCCGGTGGTTCCGGAGGCTCGATCATGCCAAACGCAACGGCGGTCGGCCCAGTCCCCCCGGGTCAACCGCCGTCGGCAACAATGGTGTGAATCACCCTAGTCGGGGATCGACCACCCATTCTCCGCCACGCATCACGCCCTTGAGCGCGAAGTCGGCGTCCAGGACCACGAGGTCCGCGTCCTTGCCCGGTTCCAGGGAGCCCACCCGGTCGTACCGGCCCAGCAGGCGGGCGGGGTTGGCGCAGATGGCCGCCACGACGTCCTCGACCGGCAGCCTGTCGACCGTGACGGCGCGCTGGAAGGCGCGGTCGAGGGTGAGGGTGGAGCCCGCGATCGAACCGCCCTCCACCAGGCGGGCGACGCCGTCGGCGACCTCGACCTCCAGCGGGCCGAGCATGTAGCGGCCGTCGCCGAAGCCCGCCGCGTCCATCGCGTCGGTGATGAACGCGACCCGGCCGGGACCGGCGTGATGGAACGCCAGCTCCAGCGAGGCGGGGTGCAGATGCGTGCCGTCGTTGATCAGCTCGACGGTGATCCGCTCGTCCTCCAGGAGGGCGGCGATGGGGCCCGGCGCGCGGTGTCCGAGCGCCGGCATCGCGTTGAACAGGTGCGTCGCCACGGTCGCGCCCGCGTCGATGGCCGCCTTCGTCTGCTCGTACGACGCGTCGGTGTGCCCGATCGCGGCGATCACCCCGTGTTCGGCGAGCAGGCGTACGGAGTCGAGGCCGCCCGGCAGTTCGGGGGCGAGCGTGACCATGGCGGCCCGGCCGCGCGCCGCGTCGATCAGCTTGCGGACCTCCGCCGGGTCCGGGTCGCGCAGCAGCTCCTCGGAGTGCGCGCCCTTGCGGCAGGGCGAGATGAACGGGCCCTCGAAGTGGATGCCCGCGATATCGCCCTGCTCGGCCAGTTCGGAGAGCATCCCGGCGCGCTCGGCGAGGCCGTGCATGTCACCGGTGACCGTCGAGGCGACGACGGTCGTGGTGCCGTGCAGACGGTGGGTGTGGATGCCCCGCAGGACGTCCTCGACCGTTCCCGAGGTGAAGGAGGCGCCACCACCGCCGTGGTTGTGGATGTCGACGAAGCCGGGGACCACCCAGTGGCCGGACAGGTCGATCACCGGCGTGTCCGCGGGGGCTCCCCCAAGGACTCCGGCAGGTTGTGCCGAGGGGTCACCCGCGTCGGCGATCCGCGGACCGTCGATGATCACGCGGCCGTCGTGCACGATCCCGGTGGGCAGTACCACCCGGGCGCCGGCGAGAACCTTGCTAGGGGCCATCGGGTGGTTACCTCCGGGGAGTCGTAGAAGTGGTGTTCAGGAGGTCCCGGGCGAGGAGCCCGGCACCGAGGCAACCGGCGGTGTCCCCGAGGGCCGCGGGGACGATCGACGGCAGCTTCTGGAAGGTGACGCGGAGTTCGACCGCGGCCCGCAGCGGCGTGAACAAGGTTTCCCCCGCCTCGGCGAGCCCGCCACCGATGATCAGGGTGCGCGGGTCCAGCAGGGTGAGCGCGGTGACCAGGCCGTCGGCGAGCGCGTCGACGGCCTCCTGCCAGACGGCCCGCGCCCTCGGGTCGCCCGACGCGACGGCCTTGGCGCAGTCCGCCGCGTCCGCCTCCGGGTCGCCGGACGCCTCGGCCCAGGCCTGGCTGACGGCCGACGCGGAGGCGAAGCGTTCGAGACAGCCGCGCTGCCCGCAGGGACACGGGGTCCCGCCGGGCCGTACGACGATGTGGCCGATCTCGCCCGCGAAGCCGTGCGCGCCCTCCTCGACGCTGCCGTCGATGCCGATGGCTCCCGCTATGCCGGTGCCCAGCGGGACGAAGAGGAAGCGGTCCGCTCCCCGGCCTGCCCCGATCCGGCCCTCCGCGAGCCCGCCCGTGCGCACGTCGTGCCCGAGCGCGACGGGCACACCGCCGAGGCGCTCGCCGAGCAGCCGGCGCAGCGGGACGTCGCGCCAGCCGAGGTTGGCGGCGAAGACGGCGATGCCGTTCCTGGCGTCGACGATGCCGGGGACGGCGACTCCGGCGGCCAGGGCGCTCTCGCCGAGGTGCTCCTCGCCGTAGGCGCGCAGCTCGGCGGCGAAGTCGAGGATCTCCTCGACGACGGCGTCGGGCCCGCGCTCGCGGCCGGTCGCCCGGCGGGCCTGGTACAGCAGCGCGGGGTGCCCGGGGGTCCGCGGCGGCGGCACGTCGGGGCGGCCCGGGGAAGGCTCGGTGTCCACCCCGACGAGGGCGGCCTTCATCCCGGTGCCGCCCACATCGAGGGCGATGACATGTCTCACGGGGGACAGTGTCGCCCTTTACCCCTAGAGAGGTCTAGTCCACTCGCGTGGTGCAGGCCTTATGTCCGCATTCCGAGGCGCATGCGACAACGGATGCGACAACGGATGCGACAACGGATGCGACAACGGATGCGACAACGGCTGCGGCAACGGCTGCGGCAGACGCAGGCCCGGTCCCTGTTCCGGTGCCCGTCCCCGGCGCCTGTCGGTGCCGGGGACTACCGTGCTGTCCATGGAAGAGCTGCCCGCGCGCGAACGGAGCATTCTCGCCCTGGAGCGCCGCGGCTTCTCCGGCCCCGGTGCCAAGGAGCGCGCCATACGCGAGAAGCTGGGCCTCGCCCCGGTCCGCTACTACCAGCTTCTCAACGCGCTGCTGAACGACCCGAGGGCCCTCGCGCACGATCCCGTCACGGTGAACAGGCTCCGCCGGGTACGGGAGGCCCGCCGGGACGAGCGGTGAGGGCCGGCGGCGGGACCGGGCGGCGGGACCGAGGCATTCCGGCCGAAAGGACCCCCGCTCGGCCATGAGTCAGAGGTGCGTCCGCCGCCACCCGGATAGGGTCGCCCCATGGGCAGCCACCCCGAATCCAAGGACTCCTTGCCGGCCCCGGTGACCCCCGCCGGGCGCGACGCTCTGGAAGCGATCCTCACGCGCCCCGCCCGGACGGTCGTCGCACTCGACTTCGACGGAACCCTCGCCCCCATCGTCCCCGACCCCGACCGGGCCCGCGCGCACCCCGACGCGGTCCCCGCCCTCGCGGCGCTCGCCCCCAAGGTCGCCTCCGTCGCCGTGGTCACCGGCCGCCCGGCCGGTGTGGCCGTGCGCCACGGCGGCTTCGCGGGCGTCCCCGGCCTTGAGCACCTCGTCGTCCTCGGCCACTACGGCGCCGAGCGCTGGGACGCGGTGAGCGGCACGGTCACCGCCCCCGCCCCGCACCCCGGTGTGGCCGCCGTCCGCGCCGAACTGCCGGGGTTCCTCGACCGGATCGGCGCCTGGCAGGGCACCTGGATCGAGGAGAAGGGCCGCGCCGTCGCCGTGCACACGCGCCGCGCCGAGGACCCCCAGGCCGCCTTCGAGGCGCTCCGGGAGCCGCTGGCCGAACTGGCCACTCGGCACGGCCTGATCGTCGAGCCCGGCCGCATGGTCCTGGAGCTGCGCCCGCCCGGCATGGACAAGGGCGTCGCCCTCATGGAGTACGTCCGGGAGATCGGCGCCGAGGCCGTCCTGTACGCCGGTGACGACCTGGGCGACCTGCCCGCCTTCGCCGCCGTCGACAAGCTCCGCTCCGACGGGGTCCCCGGACTCCTGGTGTGCAGCGGCAGTTCCGAGGTCGGCGAACTCGCCGAACGGGCCGACCTGGTGGTGGACGGCCCCGCCGGAGTCGTCCACCTGCTCGCCGCTCTCGCGGCCCACCTCACCTGACCCGGCCGCTCGCCGCCTGAGCGGGCGGGTGGGCCGCAAGCTGGTTTCGCCCCTCCGCCCCTCCGCCCCTCCGCCCCTACCCGTCCCGCCCCTGGGGGCTCCGCCCCCGGACCCCCGCTCCTCAAACGCCGGAGGGGCTGAGATTTCCCCGGCCGGGGCTGAAAATCGCAGCCGCAGCCGGGATCCAGCCGGAGGGGCTGGACCGTGCTCAGGTCTCCAGTGCCTGGAGCTGGTCCAGGAACCACTGGGCCGGCGGCAGGGCGGTGGCCGCGGCGGCCAGCCGCTTGGTGCGCTCGGCCCGCTCGCCCGGCTGCATGCCGAGCGCCTCGTGCAGCGCCCGCGCCGTACCGATCACGTCGTACGGGTTCACCGGGATCGCGTCCTCGCCCAGCTCCTCGTACGCCCCGGCCTCCCGCGAGAGCACCAGCACACAGCCCTCGTCGGAGACGACCGGGACCTCCTTGGCGACGAGGTTCATGCCGTCCCTGATGGGGTTGACGAGGGCGACGTCGGCCAGTCGGTACGCGGCGAGCGAGCGCGCGAAGTCGTCCTTCACGTGCAGCACCACCGGGGTCCAACCCGGCGTCCCGTACCGGGAGTTGATCTCGTCGGCGACCCGCTGCACCTCGGCCGTGTAGTCCCGGTACACGGCCAGGTCCTGCCGCGAGGGATAGGCGAACGCCACATGGACGACCCGCTCGCGCCACTCCGGGTGCTCGTCGAGGAGCTGCCGGTACGCCAGCATCCCCCGCACGATGTTCTTGGACAGTTCGGTCCGGTCGACGCGTACGACGGTCCTGCGGCCCTCGCCGATCTCCTCGCGCAGCGCGGCCATCCGCTCCTCGACGTCCGCCCGGTGCGAGCGCTCGCGCAGGAACTCGGCGTCCGCGCCGAGGCCGTGCACACCGACGCGGGTCCGGCGGGGCGGGCCGCCGTCCAGGTGCTCGACCGCGGGCGCGGCGTCCGAGGGCGGGGTCACGCGGTAGCGCTCGGGGTCGACCTCGCCCGCGCAGCGCATGAAGGCCGCCGCCCACCGCCAGGTCAGGAACGCCACCCGGTCGGCGCCGAGCATGCCGTCCAGCAGCTCCGCGCGGATGTCGTCGGGGAGCATCCGGAAGTAGTCCTCGGGTGCCCACGGGGTGTGGGAGAAGTGGCCGATGCGCAGGTCGGGGCGCAGCTCGCGGAGCATCCCCGGCACCAGGCACAGGTGGTAGTCCTGGACCAGCACGGAGGCGCCGTCGGCGGCCTCCTCGGCCAGCGCCTCGGCGAAGGCGCGGTTGTAGGTCCGGTACGACGCCCACTGGCGCCGGAACTCCGCGTCGAAGACCGGCTCCAGCGGGGTCTGGTACAGCATGTGGTGGACGAACCACAGCACGGAGTTGGCGATGCCGTTGTACGCGTCGGCGTGCACCTCGGCGTCGATGGCGAGCATCCGCACGCCGTCCTCGCCGACTCCGCGCCGTACGGCCTCCCGGTCGCCGTCGCCGAGGGCGGAACACACCCATAGGGCGCCCGCGTCCGGCCCGATCGCCGAGAGTCCCGAGACGAGACCACCGCCGCCGCGCCGGGCGTGCAGCGAGTCGTCCTCCCGTACCTCGTAGGTGATCGGGCCGCGGTTGGACGCGACCAGAATCCGGTGGGCACCGTGCGTTGAAGCCATGCCTCGAAACCTAGCCCCGTGTCGAAACGCTCAAACGTTCACTTCGGCCGTATGCGGCCGCGGTCGGTCGGTCCTGCCTACGCGGCCTTGCGCCGCTGGTACTCGGAGATTTCGGTCATCGGTGGCCTTTCCTCCGTGTCGACCGAGTACGTGCGCGGCTGGAAACCGTCCCGGCCGCGCTCGAACTGGGTGAGGGCGGGTCGGATCAGATGGCCGCGCGCCAGCCGGAGCTGGGCGGTGCGGTAGATCGCGGCGGCCATTCGGCCGAGCGCCTGGCCGTCCTGGTGGCGGTGCTTGCGCACCCCGACGTCGACCTGGGCGAGCGCGTCCAGGCCCACCAGGTGCAGGGCGTCGACGAGCATGCCCAGTTCCACGCCGTAGCCGACGGGGAACGGGAGCTGTTCGAGCAGTGAGCGGCGGGCCGCGTACTCGCCGCCGAGCGGCTGGACGAAGCCCGCGAGCTGCGGCCAGTGCATGTTCAGCAGAGGGCGGGCCATCAGCTCGGTGACCCGGCCGCCCTGGCCGGTGGCGCCGCCCAGCGGACGGTCGTACATGGCCTTGACCAGATCGACGCCGGGATCGGTGAGCAGCGGGCCCACGATGCCGGAGACGAAGTCGGACGAGAACTCCTTGAGGTCCGCGTCGATGAAACAGACGATGTCCCCGCTCGTCACGAGCAGCGACCTCCACAGCACCTCGCCCTTGCCGGGCACGGCCGGGATCCGCGGGAGGATGTCGTCGCGGTGCACGACGCGCGCGCCCGCGGCGGCGGCGACCGCGGAGGTGCGGTCCGTCGAGCCCGAGTCGACGACGACGATCTCGTCGACGAGGGGCACCTGCTGCATCAGGTCGTGGCGGATGATCGCGACGATCTCGCCGACCGTCTCCTCCTCGTTGAGCGCGGGCAGCACGACACTGACCGTCGACCCGGTGATGCGTTTGGCGGCCATGAGCCGGTGGAGGGGGCGGTCGGTCACGGACCAGGAGCGTGTGCTCAGCCAGCTTTCGACTTCTTTCAGCACGGTCTGCGGCTCCTCACTGTCTGATCACACGCTCTCATCGGCGTGCCCGCTGCGGCCAGCGGCAGATCGATTGCCGTCGTCTCGCGGTTCGGACGACTATCTCAACTGTCCTGGCCTTCGGTTACAGTCTTGAACAACGCGGATGACCATCGCATGTCCTGGATCATCGGCATGTATCGCGTTCAACAGTTCAACAATCAAATACCGCTCATCCAGAGGGGCAGAGGGATACGGCCCGATGAAGCCCCGGCAACCCTCCAGCCGGTCTCGTACCGATCGATGTCGATCGCGTCGCGAGGCTCCCGGCTCGGGAAGGTGCCAAATCCGTCTCACGGCGAAGTGCGTCGTGAGGAAGATGAGGAAAGGGCCTCGCCTCCATGGCTGCGCAGACAGATGCAAGTACCACGAACTCCGCCGAAGCGGTGGACCTCGGCCCGGCCGCGGCGCTTTCCTGCCGCGAGTGCGGACACCGCGTCCCGCTCGGCCCGGTCTTCGCCTGCGAGGAGTGTTTCGGCCCGCTGGAGATCGCCTACGACTTCTCGGCCTACGAAACCGAAGAGCTCCGCAAGCGCATCGAAGCGGGACCCGCGAACATCTGGCGCTACGCGCCCCTCCTGCCCGTCCCCGCGGACGTGGCCGACAAGCCGAACATCAACCCCGGCTGGACCAAGCTCGTCCAGGCCGACAACCTGGCCCGCGAGCTGGGTGTCGACACCGGAAAGCTGTTCGTCAAGGACGATTCCGGCAACCCGACGCACTCCTTCAAGGACCGCGTCGTCGCCCAGGCCATCGAAGCGGCCCGCGCCTTCGGCTTCACCACCCTCTCCTGCTCCTCCACCGGCAACCTCGCCGGCGCCGTGGGCGCCGCGGCGGCCCGCGCCGGCTTCCGCTCCTGCGTGTTCATCCCGCACGACCTGGAGCAGGGCAAGGTCGTCATGGCCGCGGTCTACGGCGGCGAGCTGGTCGGCATCCAGGGCAACTACGACGACGTGAACCGCTTCTGCTCCGAGCTGATCGGCGACCCGGCCGGCGAGGGCTGGGGCTTCGTCAACGTCAACCTGCGGCCGTACTACGCCGAGGGCTCCAAGACGCTGGCCTACGAGATCTGCGAGCAGCTCGGCTGGAAGCTCCCCGACCAGCTCGTCGTGCCGATCGCCTCCGGCTCCCAGCTCACGAAGGTCGACAAGGGCCTCCAGGAGCTCATCAAGCTCGGGCTCGTCGAGGACAAGCCCTACAAGATCTTCGGCGCCCAGGCCGAGGGCTGCTCCCCGGTGTCCGTCGCCTACAAGGCAGGACACGACGTCGTACGGCCGCAGAAGCCGGACACCATCGCCAAGTCGCTTGCCATCGGCAACCCCGCGGACGGGCCGTACGTGCTCGACATCGCGCGGCGCACCGGCGGTGCGGTGGAGGACGTGAACGACGAGCAGATCGTCGACGCGATCAAGCTGCTCGCGCGCACCGAGGGCATCTTCGCGGAGACGGCCGGCGGGGTGACCGTGGGCGTCACGCGCAAGCTGATCGAGAACGGTCTCCTGGACCCGACCCTGACCACTGTCGTGCTGAACACCGGCGACGGCCTCAAGACCCTGGACGCGGTGGCCTCGGACACCGGGCTGACCGCGACCATCCGCCCGAACCTCGACTCCTTCCGAGAGGCTGGCCTCGCATCATGAGCGTCAACGTCCGCATCCCCACCATCCTGCGCACCTACACCGGTGGCGCCGCCGAGGTGACGGCCGAGGGCACGACCCTCGCCGAGGTCATCGGTGACCTGGAGAAGAACCACACGGGCATCGCCGCGCGCGTCCTGGACGACCAGGGCAAGCTGCGCCGCTTCGTCAACGTGTACGTCAACGACGACGACGTGCGGTTCGAGCAGGGTCTGGAGACGGCGACCCCGGACGGTGTGGGCGTCTCGATCATTCCGGCCGTCGCCGGGGGCTGATCGTTACCCTCGGTAATGCCGAACACGCAGAGTTCATCGAATTGCCCCCTCCGTGAGAGAAACGGAGGGGGCAATTCTGTATGGTTGAGGGCGCTACAGTTGGGGAAGCGACTTCGCTTTCGATGTTGGTTCCATGCCGGACGCATATGAGTACCCGTTCGGCGGCCGACAAGAAGTAGCCAAACTGCCTCCCCTTTATGGGTTGTTTATGGCATTTACGGGGCCCGAATTGCCCTGAATCCTTGCGGTCCCTCCGCATATCATTGATCAGCCATGCCCAGAATTCTCGTCCGATTGACCTGTTGCAGAGGGCAGTTGGACAGATACATTCAGCCGCGGTCGACGCGTTCCGGCGCACACCCCCAACCATTGGGGGGTGAGGTCTGACCCGGATCCGCGAAGTGTGGATCTGTGCAAGGGCCAGTAATAGGGGAGTTAGGCATGGCTCAGGGCACCGTCAAGTGGTTCAACGCGGAGAAGGGGTACGGCTTCATCGCGGTCGACGGTGGTGCGGACGTCTTCGTGCACTACAGCGCGATTCAGATGGACGGCTACCGCACCCTTGAAGAGGGTCAGCGAGTGGAGTTCGAAATCTCGCAGGGCCAGAAGGGTCCGCAGGCGGACATGGTCAAACTCGCCGTCTAGTCCGGGCGCGAACGGCCACCGACGCACTCACGCCGAGGGGCCCGCATCCCACCAGGGATGCGGGCCCCTCGTGCGTCCCCGGCGCCCTTCCCCTGTCTCGTGCGCGCCCGCGCGCCCGCGAGCGCCCCCCGTGCGAGGGCCGCACCCGGAGGGCTGTCTGGAGGGCGCTCGATGGGCTCGCTTCGCGAGCACACCTTGCTCCCGCCCGTCGCCCGACCGTCACCCCTCAACGAGCTAGCTTCGCGAGCACACCTTGCACTCGGCGGGGTCGAGTGCTAATCATTGGCGTTAGCACTCTCCCAGTGAGAGTGACAGAACTTGGATCGGGTCAGCGAGGCCCGCGGGCCTGTGGGGCAAGGAACCACAGGGCTCGCAGGCCGTCCGTCGCGGGCGCGGGCACGATCCGGAGAAATCCACCCCGTCCGGGAGGACCACTTCACATGGCCAAGATCATCGCGTTCGACGAGGAGGCACGGCGCGGTCTCGAGCGCGGGATGAACCAGCTCGCCGACGCCGTCAAGGTCACCCTCGGCCCCAAGGGCCGTAACGTCGTCCTCGAGAAGAAGTGGGGCGCGCCCACGATCACCAACGATGGTGTTTCCATCGCCAAGGAGATCGAGCTCGAGGACCCGTACGAGAAGATCGGCGCCGAGCTGGTCAAGGAAGTCGCCAAGAAGACGGACGACGTCGCCGGCGACGGTACGACCACGGCGACCGTGCTGGCCCAGGCGCTCGTGCGCGAGGGTCTGCGCAACGTCGCCGCCGGCGCCAACCCGATGGCTCTCAAGCGCGGTATCGAGAAGGCCGTCGAGGCCGTCTCCGGTGCCCTCCTCGAGCAGGCCAAGGATGTCGAGACCAAGGAGCAGATCGCTTCCACGGCCTCCATCTCCGCCGCCGACACCCAGATCGGCGAGCTCATCGCCGAGGCGATGGACAAGGTCGGCAAGGAAGGCGTCATCACCGTCGAGGAGTCCCAGACCTTCGGTCTGGAGCTGGAGCTCACCGAGGGTATGCGCTTCGACAAGGGCTACATCTCGGCGTACTTCGCCACCGACATGGAGCGTATGGAGGCCGTCCTCGACGACCCGTACATCCTGATCGCGAACTCCAAGATCGCGAACGTCAAGGACCTGCTCCCGCTCCTCGAGAAGGTCATGCAGGGCGGCAAGCCGCTGCTGATCATCGCCGAGGACGTCGAGGGCGAGGCCCTGTCGACCCTGGTCGTCAACAAGATCCGTGGCACCTTCAAGTCCGTCGCCGTCAAGGCCCCGGGCTTCGGTGACCGCCGCAAGGCCATGCTCGGCGACATCGCCATCCTCACGGGCGGCGAGGTCATCTCCGAGGAGGTCGGCCTCAAGCTGGAGAACGCGGGTCTGGACCTGCTGGGCCGTGCCCGCAAGGTCGTCATCACCAAGGACGAGACCACGATCGTCGACGGCTCCGGCTCTGCCGACCAGGTCGCCGGCCGGGTCAACCAGATCCGTGCCGAGATCGAGAACTCGGACTCGGACTACGACCGCGAGAAGCTCCAGGAGCGTCTGGCGAAGCTGGCCGGCGGCGTGGCCGTCATCAAGGCCGGTGCCGCCACCGAGGTCGAGCTCAAGGAGCGCAAGCACCGCATCGAGGACGCCGTTCGCAACGCGAAGGCGGCCGTCGAGGAGGGCATCGTCGCCGGTGGTGGCGTGGCCCTGCTCCAGGCTTCCTCGGTGTTCGAGAAGCTCGAGCTCACGGGTGACGAGGCGACCGGCGCCAACGCCGTGCGTCTGGCCCTGGAGGCCCCGCTCAAGCAGATCGCCGTCAACGGTGGTCTCGAGGGTGGCGTCATCGTCGAGAAGGTGCGCAACCTGCCCGTCGGTCACGGCCTGAACGCCGCGACCGGTGAGTACGTCGACATGATCGCCGAAGGCATCATCGACCCGGCGAAGGTGACGCGCTCTGCCCTGCAGAACGCCGCCTCCATCGCCGCGCTGTTCCTGACCACCGAGGCCGTCATCGCCGACAAGCCGGAGAAGGCCGCCGCCGGCGGCGCTCCGGGCGGCATGCCGGGCGGTGACATGGACTTCTGATCGACCTCTGGTTGATCTGCGTCCTTACCGAGGGCGGCATCCCCTGCTACGGCGGGGGGTGCCGCCCTCGGGCGTTTCCCGCTCTTCCCGCTCCCCGCGTGCCCCGCGTTTTCTGTGGGTCCCCGGTGAGCGTGGTCCGGATCACAGCGACAGGTTCCGGCACGGCGGAATGCCCTGCCCGGCGGGGCGGTTGACGCTGAGGAGCAGTTGATGCATGTGCACATACCGCACGGGATCTCCTGCCTCGCCGACCACTCGACGTCATATCGACCACCTGTTCGAGGAGCCCCCACGTGACCGCTGACGCCGCGTCCCGCGCAGCCGAGATCCTTTCCCGTCCCGTCTCGATCAACGGCCTGACCGTCCCGAACCGGATCGCCATGGCCCCGATGACCCGGATGTTCTCGCCGGGCGGTGTACCGGGGGAGAACGTCGTCGGCTACTACGCCCGCCGCGCCGCCGCGGGCGTGGGCCTCATCGTGACCGAGGGAACGTACGTCGGCCACGACTCGGCCGGACAGAGCAACGACGTGCCGCGCTTCCACGGCGAGGACCAGCTCGCCGGCTGGACGAACGTCGCCGACGCCGTGCACGCGGCGGGCGGCACGATCGTCCCGCAGCTCTGGCACATCGGCATGGTCCGCAAGGCGGGCGAGCCGCCCTTCGCCGACGCCCCGCCCGTCGGCCCCTCCGGCCTCTACAAGGAGGGCGCCGAGGTCACCGGCAAGAGCATGACCCAGCAGGACCTCGACGACGTCATCGAGGCGTTCGCCAAGGCTGCCGCCGACGCCGAGCGCATCGGCTTCGACGGTGTCGAACTGCACGGCGCCCACGGCTACCTGCTCGACCAGTTCCACTGGGCGGGCACCAACCGGCGCGAGGACGCGTACGGCGGCGACCCGGTGGCCCGTACGCAGTTCTCGGCGGAGATCGTCGCCGCGGTGCGCGCGGCGGTCTCGCCCGAGTTCCCGGTCATCTTCCGCTACTCGCAGTGGAAGCAGCAGGCCTACGACGCCCGGCTCGCCGAGACCCCGGAGGAGCTGGAGGCGATCCTCGCCCCGCTCGCCGCCGCCGGAGTGGACTCCTTCCACGCCTCCACGCGCCGCTACTGGGTGCCCGAGTTCGACGGTTCCGACCTCAACCTCGCCGGCTGGACGAAGAAGCTGACGGGCAAGCCCACCATCACGGTCGGCTCGGTCGGCCTGGACGGCGACTTCATCAAGGCCTTCGCGGGCGAGGGTTCCCCGGTCAAGGGCATCGACGACCTCCTCGACCGCATGGAGCGCGACGAGTTCGACCTCGTCGCCGTCGGCCGCGCGCTGCTCCAGGACCCCGAGTGGGCCGCGAAGGTCCTGGCCGGCCGCTTCGACGACCTGGCCCCGTACGACGCCGCCGCGCTGGGTTCGCTCAGCTGAGCCGAGCCGACTCACTGACCTTGCTGTCCCGGAGGGACGGCGCCCGCTGTGACGCGGGCGCCGTCCCTTTTCCGGTCAGCCGGTCGTGCCGAGGTGACCGACGAAGGTGCCCCAGGCGGCGGCCCCGAAGGTGATCACCGGCCCGAGCGGATTCTTGGAGTCCCGGACGGGGACGAGGCTGGGGTGACCGTCGGCGACTTCGAGGCAGTCGCCGCCCTGGCCTCCGCTGTAGCTGGACTTGCGCCAGCGAGCGACTTCGAGGCAGTCGCCGCCGCTGCCGCCGCTGTAACTGGACTTGTACCAGGTGGCGGTGGTCAGGTCGTTCTCACGGGTGTGGGTCTCCATGTTCGTAATCCTGCGCCACGGATTCGATCAGGGCCAGGGAGTCCTGAGGCGAAAGCGCCTCCGCCTGAAGGAGGTTGAACATCAGGGTGTGTCGGGCGACCGTGCCCGGGTCATCCAGCAGCTTGCCCATGTCGGGTGCCTCGACGAAGGAGAGTGTCGGTGCGTCCTCGAATTGCATGAGTTTGAGTGGACCGTCCATCGACGCGTGTGCCCCAGAGCCGAACGGCAGCACCTGCGCGAGGATCCGGTGCCGTCGGATCAGCGCGGTCAGGTGACGCAGGGCCTCCGCCATCACTCCGGTTCCGCCCACCTCTCGGCGCAGCACCGCCTCGTCCAGAACCGCCCACAACAGCGGCGTTGTTGGATCGTCGAGCAAATGCGCACGCTCCAGCCGGGCAGCCACCAACTCGTCGATGACGTCCTTCGTCGCCGTCGGCCGGTACGCGCGGAAGACTGCTCGCGCGTACTCCGGCGTCTGCAACAGGCCCGGGATCAGCAGCGCCGCGTACTGCCTGATCGCCGTAGCGATCGCCTCCGCCTCCGCCGCCTCGGCGAAGTGGTCCGGGTACCTCGACTTGGCGAGGGCGGCGCAGTTGCGGGTGAAGAACCCGTTCGTCCCCAGGATCTCGTCTATCTGGACGGCGTACTCAAGCTGCAACCGCCGTGTCCCCGACTCCAGTTGGCCGATGAAGGAACCGCTGACGAAGAGCGGTTCGCCCAGTTCGGCCTGGCTGAGGCCGGCGTTCTCGCGGGCGTGCCGCAACTCCGCGCCGATCATGGCGCGGGGTGAGGAGGACGGATCGAGGTCCTTGGGTCCGGGCATGGCAACTCCCTGTCGCACAGGAGGGGTTGTTGGAGCGCCGACTCTGGCCAGGCTAGAGGGGTTTCGGTCACGCTGGGTGGTGAATGCGAACACTCAGCGTGGAAGGTGCGGTGCGATGGAGATGACGTCGAGCAAGCGCGTGCGGCCGACGGAGGAGATCGTCGAGGAGCTGCGGGCGGCACTGACCGGGGTCGGTGTGGTGCTGCCCTCGCTGCGGGTCGATCCGGTGACCGGCGCGAGCGACGAACCCTTCGCCCTCGTCGCGCTCGGCCGCTGCAACGTGGGCACCGCCCAGAAGCTGGCCGCCGTACTGCGCGCGTGCGGCACCGGCGACGGTGGTGGCGAGGCGTGAGCGCGGAGTACGCCGTCGACGTGCGGGACGGACGGCTCGGCCAGGTGATGGGGCGCGAGGGCGGCCTCGTACAACTGCGGCCGCCCGGCGGCGGTTGCGAGTGGGACTGTCCCGAGGAGGCCCTCGGGGAGGCGCCGCCGGGGGAGGTACTGCGGGAACGGGTGCGACGGCTCAACGCGGAGGGACGCCTGCCGTGACCCCGGGCCAGGGGCGGGCCGGGTCTCCGGCGGGCTTGCTCGCGGATCTGTTGGCGAGTTCCCCCGGCGCTCCAGGACCGTTCGCCTACAGGTTCCCCATCGGCTCGATGTCCACCTTCACCGGCGTGCCCCAGATGCGGAGCACCTCGTAGTCGGTGAACTCGTGGACGAGGCGGTAGGCCATGCCGGGGCGGGGGGCGTGGCGTTCGGCGGCGAGGTAGCGCTCGGCTTCGTGGCGGTCGCGACGGGGGGTGCCGCAGAGGTGCCACTCCTGGCCGCTCCAGACCTCCGGGAGCCAGCGCTGCTGGGGCTGGGGGCGGTCGGCGCGGACTCCGTAGCGGGTCATCGTGCGGTCGGGCAGCTCGTCAGGGGCGGGCGCCCGGCCGTGCGCGTACGCGTCGTTCACCTCGGTGCGGCGGGCGGTGCGGCGGCGGGTCTCGCAGAGCAGACAGCGGTCCGGGGCGCTCTCGTCCACCGGGCCGTTCGGATGCTCGGCGCAGCGGGTGGTCGGCTTGGCCGTTGCGACCGTCTCGTCGAGCAGGCTCAGGGCCCGCTTCAGGTCCGCCTTGACCTCGTGCAGCTTGGCGTCGGGGGTGTCGGTGCTCAGGGCGTCGCCGTGCTCCCCGAGCACCCGCAGGGCGCGGCCCAGTTCGGCCAGCTGTGCGTGGTTCATGCTCCCAGCCTCGCACGTGCCACCGACAGTCCGGCCGGGACAGGTCCTAGACGGCGGCCTGTTCCGTGGCCCGTTCCGCCCGGCGGGCCGGTGTCAGGCCGCCGAGGCCGAAGAAATAGGTGGCCGCGAAGCCGACGGCGTACCCGGTGAGGAGTCCGCCCGCGTAGATCGCCGCGGTGAGGGCGAGGCCCCGGTTGCCGGACAGCAGCGGGAACAGGGCCAGGCCCGAGGGGCCGATGGCCGTCGAGCCGACCCGGTCGCCCAGCATCGAGAAGAATCCGATGAAGGCGCCGCCCGCCGCGCCGCCCGCGCAGGCGGTGACGAACGGGCGGCCGAGGGGGAGCGAGACGCCGTAGATCAGGGGTTCGCCGACGCCGAGGAGACCGGCCGGGAGTGCCGATCTGATCGTCGTACGCAGCGAGGTGTCGTGGCGCAGCCGGACGTACACCGCGAGGGCGGCGCCGACCTGGCCCGCGCCGGCCATGGCCAGGACGGGCAGCAGGACGGTGTAGCCCTGCTGCTCGATGAGCGTGGTGTGGATGGGGATGAGGGCCTGGTGCAGGCCCAGCATCACCAGGGGGAGGAACAGGGCCCCGAGGACGAGCCCGGCGAAGGCGCCCGTGGTGGACAGCAGCCAGGCGGCGGCCGTGCCGATGGCGGAGGAGAGGGCGCCGGCCGCGTACATCAGCGCGTACAGCGTCACCAGGCCGGTCAGCAGCACGGTGAGGGTCGGGGTGACCAGGACGTCCAGAGTCGGCGGTACCCAGCGGCGGCACCACTTCTCCACGTACGTCCCGAGCAGGGCCGCGGCCAGGGCGCCCAGGACACCGCCCTGGCCGGGGGCGAGGGTCACGCCGAGGACCGTCACCTTGGCGACCCCCGCGTACACGATCACCGCGGCCACCGCGCCGCCCAGGACCGGGGTGCCGCCGAACTCCTTGGCCGTGTTGTAGCCGACGAAGACGGCGATCAGGGCCATGAATCCGGCGGCGATCGCGGTCAGCGCGGGGGTGAGGCCCGGCAGCACGCCGAGGTTGACCAGCAGGCCGTTCAGGCCCGCGATCACCCCGCAGCCGATCAGGGCGGGGATCAGCGGTACGAAGATGTCGGCGATCCGCCGCAGCAGCAGTTTGAGGGGGGTGGCGTTGCGGCGGGTCCTGGCGGCCTTCAGTTCGGCGCCGCGCAGGGACAGCAGGTCGGCCGTGGTGGTTCCGGCGTCGTGCGGGGCGAGCCGGTCGGCCGTGGTGGTTCCGGCGTCGTGCGGGGCGAGCCGGTCGGCCGCGGTCGTCAGCAGCGCCTCGAACTCCGGCGTGACGCGGGCGACCGTGCCGGGGCCCAGCACGATCTGGCAGGTGGTGGCGTCCTTGACCAGGCCGAGGACGGCGGGCAGGGCCCGCAGGCCCTCCTCGTCCACCAGGCTCCGGTCCCGCAGACCCAGCCGGAGCCGGGTCATGCAGTGGGCGACGGTCAGGACGTTCGCGGGGCCGCCCACGAGGGGGAGGATCGCCGCTGCTGTGGTGGAGTCCGGTGTGCGCACTCCCCGAGCGTGCTGGTCATCCGGACGCCTTCGCCAGCGCGGCGCGCAGATGGCCCTCGGACTCCTCCAGAAGGCGGGCGGCGGCGGGCCCGTCCACACCGCCGAGGATGGTCAGGATGGCGTTCTTCACCTCGCCGTCCGTGCCGGCCAGCGCCCGCTCGATCTCCTCGTCGGAGGCGCCGGTGGCGAGCGCGACGATCCGGCGGGACCGGGCCCGCAGCTTCTCGTTCGAGGCGCGCACGTCGACCATCAGGTTCCCGTACGTCTTGCCGAGCCGGATCATCGTGATCGTCGAGAGCATGTTCAGGACGAGCTTCTGCGCGGTGCCGGACTTCAGGCGGGTGGAGCCGGTGAGCAGCTCGGGGCCCACCACGACCTCGATGCCGTGGTCGGCGGCTGCGGCGAGCGCGCTGTGCGCGTTGCAGGACAGGCCGACCGTGAGCGCGCCCTGCTTGCGGGCGTGCTCGACCGCGCCCACGGCGTACGGGGTGCGGCCCGAGGCGGAGACACCGACCACCGTGTCGTCGGCCGTCACGGCGAGCGCGTCCAGGTCGGCCGCCGCCAGCTCCCGGGAGTCCTCGGCACCCTCGATCGAGGTGACCATGGCGGTCGGGCCGCCCGCGATCACGCCGACCACCTGGGAGGGCTCGGTGTTGAAGGTGGGCGGGCACTCGGAGGCGTCCAGGACGCCGAGGCGGCCCGCGGTGCCGGCGCCCGCGTAGATGAGACGCCCGCCGCGGGCCATGCGCTCCGCGATGTCGTCGATCGCGGCGGCGATGAGCGGGAGCTGTGCGGCGACGGCCGTCGGCACCGTCGTGTCCTCCCCGTTCATGAGCCGCGCGATCTCCAGCGTGGGCAACCGGTCGATCTCGGACAGTTCCGGACGGAACGCCTCGGTGGTCAGCGTCTCCAACTCAGCTCGAAGATCGCCGTGGTGGGGCATGGAGGTCATGGGAGGAGCGGCTCTTTCCGGTGAGGTGTCGTACCGCGCCCCGGAGGCGGGGTGCGGGCCGGGACGAAGTGCGGCGGGGCGCGTGGGCGCGACCAGTCACCCACGGACCGCAGTCTCCCCGCTGCATCAGATCCCCCGTGCTCGGTTCGCGCGGGGCGGCTACCGTCCGCCGCGCGGGGAGTGGCGGTGTGCCAGGGCCTCGTACGAGGCGGACAGCGCGGGCGCCGCCGTCTCGTAGGTGCGCTGGGCGACCCCCACGAACAGACAGTCCACCACCAGGAGCTGGCTGGTGCGCGACGACATGGCCGCCGGGCGCAGCTCGCTCTCGCGGGCGGTCGAGGTGGTGAGGATGTGGTCGGCGTACTGCGCGACCGGTCCGCCGGGGCGGCCGGTGATCGCCACCGTCGTCGCCCCGTGCTCGAAGGCGACGCGGAGCGGTTCGATGACGTCGCCCGTCGAGCCGGAGTGCGTGATGGCTATCGCCACGTCCTTGGCGCGGAGCTGCACCGCGTTGGTCACCGCGAGGTGCGGGTCGCTGTGGGCGTGGGCTATGAGCCCGATCCGCATGAGCTTCTGCAGGAGATCCTGGGCGACCAGGCCGGACGCGCCGACGCCGTAGATGTCGACGCGGCGGGCGGTGGCTATGGCGGCGACGGCATGGCCGAGCTGGACCGTGTCGAGCGCGGCCGCGGTGTCGGCGAGGGTCTGCTGCTCGTCGTACGCGAGCTTCGCCACGACGTCCGCGATCGGGTCGTCGACCGCGATGTCGGCGGTGACGGCGGGGGCCCGGCCCGACTGCTGCTGGGCGGCGAGCCCGGCGAGCGCGAGACGCAGGTCCCGGTATCCGGGATAGCCGAGGAGGCGGGCCGTGCGCACGACCGTGGCCTCGCTGGTGCCGGTGAGCTCGGCGAGTCCGGTGACCGTGAGGGCCGCGCAGCCGGCCGGGTCGGCGGCGACGGCCTCGGCGACCCGCTGCATGGAACGCGTCATCGAGGGGGCGAGGGTGCGCACCTTGGCCGCGAGGGCGGCGGGGGCGGGCGGCGCCTCACCCGCGAAAATTTCCTTCACGTCATGGGTCACATTATGAAAGATATTTTCCGTCGGGGTGTCGGTCAAGAGTGCGCACGGGCGTCAGGCGCTCACCCCCTGGAGACGGCCGCGCCCCAGCCCTTCTCCAGGAGGTCGAAGGCGCGCGTGACGGCCTGGCGGGGATCCTGGCTGCCGCGGGCGATCCGGGGTGCTTCGAGGGCGAAGTGGGCGAGGGCGGCACAGGCCGGGTCGTCGGCCGGAAGTCCGCTCTCCTCGGCAATGGCGTGAGCGAGGGCGGTTTCGTGGCGCAACCACATGCGCTGGGCGTAGTCCCGCAACGCCGGGGTGTTGTCCACCAGCTCGATGAACGCGGTGAAATCGGCGTCGTCGTCCACGGCCGCGGCGCGGTGGCGCAGGGCATGCTCGCGCAGGGCCGCGGGGATGGACCGGCCCGGGGGCCGCTCGTGCACGGCGGCGAGCAGACGGGCTTCCTGGTCGGCGTCCTCGTCGAAGGCGAGGGCTTCCTTGACCGGGAAGTGCTTGAACAGCGTGGTGGTGGACACGTCGGCGGCGTCCGCGATCTCACGGATGCCGACCTGCTCGTATCCCCGCTCGACGAAGAGGCGCAGGGCGGCGTCGGCCAGGGCTCGGCGGGTGGCGGCCTTCTTGCGTTCGCGGCGCCCTACCGGTGCCGGTGCCGGTGCCGGGCCTGTCGCCGAGGTGCCGGTCGTCGCGTTGGTCATGCCACGACCCTACACATTTGATTGCCCAACTTCAAAAGTTGTGTCGTTGCACTTATTGAGCTGGTGTGCTCTTCTGGAACGGCGGCGCCGCGTGGCACAGCCCGGCCCGTTCCGCACGCTCCCCTCTGCCCGAAAGGCGTGACCAGCCATGCCCACCCACCGCATCGCGATCATCGGCGCCGGCCCCAGCGGCCTGACCTGCGCGCGCATCCTGCAGCAACACGGCATCACCGCGGCCGTCCACGACCTGGACGCGTCCCCCACCGCCCGCAACCAGGGCGGCACCCTCGACATGCACCCCGACTCCGGTCAGCACGCCCTGCGCGCGGCCGGCCTCTGGGACGACTTCCTTGCCCGAGCCCGCCCCGAAGGCCAGCAGATGCGCCTGGTCGGCCGCGACGGCCGCATCCTGTTCGACGCGATCCCGCCCGAGGCCGACGGCGCCGAAGGCAACCCCGAGATCGACCGCGGACAGCTCCGCGACATCCTGCTCGACTCGCTCAAACCCGACACCGTGCGCTGGGGACACAAACTCACCCGCACCGAAGCCCTCGGCAACGGCACCCACCGCCTGCGCTTCGCGGACGGCACCAGCACCGAGGCCGACCTCGTCATCGGAGCCGACGGCGCCTGGTCCCAGGTCCGCCCCCTCCTGTCCGACGCGACGCCCCTCTACACGGGCGTCACCTTCGTCGAGGCCGGACTCGACGACGCCGACGCCCGCCACCCCCGCCTCGCCGCTCTCACCGGCAACGGCACCATGATGGCCCTCGACGACAACCAGGGCTTCGTCGCCCAGCGCAACAGCGGCGGACACATCCGCGTCTACATCGGCATGCGCACCGCACAGGACTGGCATCAGCGGGCAGGCCTCGACCTGACCGACACCGCAGCCGTCCGCGAAGCCCTCCTGGAGAAGTTCACCGGCTGGAGCCCCGACCTGCTCGGCCTCATCACCGCCACCGACACCGGCTACACCAACCGGCCCCTGTTCGCCCTGCCCGTCCCCCACACCTGGACCCACACCCCCGGCGTCACCCTCCTCGGCGACGCCGCCCACCTCATGTCCCCGTTCTCCGGCATGGGCGCCAACCTCGCCATGCTCGACGGCGCCGACCTCGCCCACGCCCTCATCGAAAACCCCACCGTCGACGACGCCGTCCGCGCCTACGAAACCGTCATGCGGCCCCGCTCCGTCCAGGCAGCCGAAGGAGCCGCGGAAGGCATCAACGGCGCCTTCTCCCCCGACGGCGCCACACAGATCCTCGCCCACATGGCCCAGCACCAATGACATCGAGGACCACGGTCCAGCCCTGCCCGAAGGCCAGGATTCCCTGCGAAGATTGAGGGATGGACCCCACCGGCAACCCCCTCAGTCCCCTGGAACAGGCGTTGCACGCGGCGCGCGCCCGTGTGCTCGCCGACCTGATCGCGGGCCAGGTCGCCGAGGCGGACGTCGTCTCCCTGGTCGAGGACTCGGTGGTGCAGCGCCGCTGGTGGGTCGAGCAGTGGCCGGAGGGTGCCGGATTCGTCGCCGGACTCGTCGCCCAGGACGTGCAGGACGCGCTCCTGGAGCGGTACGGACGGTGGCCGCTCTGCCCGGTGTGCGCCGCCGGCGACCCGCACGCCCTCGAAGTCGAGCCCGAGCTGGGACCCGACCCGCACTGGGTGTGCCACCAGGCGGGCGTGAAGGTGTCCCCGGTGGGCTCCCTCGCCTCGGCGACCGGCGGAAACCCACCCTCGTGACCGTCTACATCGATCCCCCCACCTGGCCGGGCCACGGCCGGGTGTGGTCCCACCTGATCAGCGATGTCTCCTACGACGAACTCCACACGTTCGCCGAGGAGTTGGGCGCACCCCCGCGCGCCTTCGAGCGCGACCACTACGACATCCCCTCGCACCGCTACGCCGACGCGGTCGCCGCGGGGGCGGTGGAGGTCAGCAGCCGCGAGGTCGTACGGCTGCTGCACGGGTCGGGACTGCGCCGCCGCAAGCGCTCGGTGACCGGGCGGGGTGATCGGGCAGGGTGACCGGGCGCGGTGACCCGGTGGGATGACTGGGCGGGCTGACCGGGTGCGGTGACCCGGGTGGGATGACTGGGCCGGGTGATCGGGCGGGCTGACTGGGTGTGGTGACCGGGTGGGCTGACCGGTCCTGGTGACCGGGTGGGGTGAACGGGCCCGGTGGCCGGGTGCGGTGGCTCGGCGGGATCCGCCTGTTCGGTGCTCAGTGGTCGCGGGCGTACAGCCGCAACGAGTCCTCCACGCCGTGCAGTTCGCGGGCCGCCTTCTCCAAGTCCTCGCTCACGCGGGTGAATCCGGCGCGGGCGATCACCCGCTGGGACGCGGCGTTGTCCCGGTGGATGGCGGCGAACAGGAGCTTGACGTCGTCGCGGGCCAGGGCCTGTTCGGAGAGGGCGCGCAGGGCCTCGGTCGCGTAGCCCCGGCCCCGGGCGTCCTCCGCGAGGTCGTAGCCGACCTCGGCGCGTCCCTCCTCGTCGGGCACGCCGTGGAAGCCGATCCCGCCGACCGCCCGGCCGTCCTCGCGCCGTACGAGCACGAACATCCCCCATTCAGGCCGGTGCGCCCCCTCCTCGTACGCGCTCACGATCATCCCCGCGGCGTCCCGCGTGCCCTGGAACGGACCGCCCTCGATCCACTCGAAGCCCCCCGTGCCGCCCGCGCGCAGATCGGCGGCGGCGGCCGGGGTGACCCCCTGGAGGGTGAGCCGCTCGGTGTCGATCACCAGGTTGTTGTTCCAGCGCCACTCGGCGAGGGGTTCCCGGCCCGGCAGGTCACCGCGCCCGGTGGCCCACAGGAGCGTGCCCCACGGGGCGTCGGGTTCGGGCCTGACGTGCGGGAAGATCCGGGTGAGGACCCAGGCGCACAGCTCGTCCGGCGGGCTGTACGGCAGGCCCAGTCCCTCGGCGATGTCGTGCGTGTGCAGCAGCACCTCGGTGACCCCCATCGCGGCGAAGCCCTCGCGGTTCGCGCTGCGGAAGGGGTACGGGTGGAAGGCCCGCACCTCGCGCGGTGTCGTCCGGACGGCGGCGGCGAGCAGTCCGCCGGTCGCCTCGATCACGTCGACGACTCCCGCGTTGCCGGTGCCCTCGTCCAGCGTGATGCCGAACGGCACGTACGCGGTGGTGGCCCGCCCGGCCAACTGCCCGGCGTACGCGATGAGATCACTGGCGATGTGCTCGGCGGTCCGCCGGCAGCTCCACGCCAGCCGTCCCGCCCGCACGCCGTCCCAGTCCCGCCCGGCCGCCGGCCGCAGCAGCCCGGCACAGCTCGCGACGGCTTCTTCCACCCGGTCCCCACCCATGTCTGTCATGCGGCCGAGAATAGGACGGATCACGCCTTGGAACGTACGGGATTCCTCGCCGATCCCCCCTTGCCCACGACCCTTGAGCCCGGCGTACGGCGGTCCGGTCGCAGCGCGACGAGGGCCAGGCCGATGGCGGCCACGTTCAGCGCCGCGCCCGCCCAGGCGGTGGCCGGGTAGCCGAGCCCGGCGTCGATGACGGTGCCGCCGAGCCAGGGACCCGCGGCGTTGCCCAGGTTGAAGGCGGCGGTCGTGGTGGCGGCGGCCAGGGTGGGGGCGGCCCCGGCGACGTCGAACATCCGGGCGTTCAGGGCGGGGGCGGTACTGAAGCAGGCGACCCCGAGCAGGAAGGAGAGCAGGACGGCGGCGACGGCGTACCGCCCGAGGAAGGCGAACGCGACGAGGACGGCGGTGTCCGCCGCCATGCCGGTGATCAGCATCCTGAACAGGTGGGCGTCGGTGAACCGGCCGCCGAGCGTCGTCCCGATGACCGCGCCCACGCCGAACAGCGCCAGCACGGTCGGGACCCAGCCCTTGTCCAGGTGGGCGACGTCGGTGAGCAGCGGGGCGAGATAACTGAACGCGCAGAAGACACCGGCCGCGGTGAGCGCGATCGTGCCGATGGCCAGCCAGACCCGCCGGTCGCGGTAGATGAGCAGTTCCCTGCGGAGCCGCGGCCGTTCGGCGGGGGGCGGAATGGGCGGGACGAGGGTCACGATGCCGACGAGCGCGACGGCGGAGGCCGCCCCGACGGCCCAGAACGCGGCCCGCCAGCCGAGCCCCTCGCCGAGGAAGGCGCCCGCGGGCACGCCCAGCACGTTCGCGATCGACAGGCCGCCGATCATCACGGCCAGCGCCCGCGCCCGTGAGGTCACCGGCACCATCGCGATGGCCACGGCCGCGCCGACCGCCCAGAAACCCGCGCAGGCCAGGGCGCTGACGACCCGGGACACGAAGAGCACGGCGTAGCCCGGCGCCAGGGCTCCGGCCACCTGGCCGAGCCCGAAGACCGCGATCAGGGCGACGAGGGTGGTCCGCCGGGGCAGGCGGAGCGTGGCCACGGCGAGCAGCGGCGCACCGACGACCATGCCGATCGCGAACGCCGAGATCAGCAGACCCGCCCGCGGGATCGTCACGCCCATGTCGTGCGCGATGGGCTGCAGCAGCCCGGACAGCATGAACTCACTGGTGCCGAGGGCGAAGACGGACAGGGCGAGGATGTAGACGGACAGGGGCATGCGGGGGCGGTCGGCCGCGGGCGTCGCGGAGGGGCCGGAGGCGGAGGGGCCGGGGGCGACGGATGGTATGTCCGGCTTCAGAGGTCCAGGACTCGGGGGCATACCTCCTTCGTACGGGGTCCGGAGCCCGCCGTCGAACCCTTTCCGTCAGGGCCGGCCTCAGACCTCGGTCAGACCCGCCAGCTCGTCGCCCATGTTCCGGTGCGCCGGCCGCGCCCACTCGCGTTCTCCGTACGGTGTCCTGAACAGCCTCGGCAGGTCGAGGAGTTGACGCAGCACGGCCGCCCGGCCCGCGCGGAAGGCGTCGTCGGGGACGAACGCGTACTCCTCGCGGACGGCGGCGGTGTAGGCGGCGTACGCGGCCGGGGGCGACGCCAGGATCGCCAGGTCCGCGTCGCACAGGACGGCGCCATTGGTGTCGTCGTCGGCCGGGTCGTGGGAGACGGTGAGCCGGACGAGCCGGGCGACCTCGGCCGTCCGGTCCGCGCGGACACCCAGCTCGGCCAGCGCGCGTTCGGCGAGCCGGGCCGAGCGTTCCTCGTTCTCCGAGCGGTCCGGGAGGTACACGGCGTCGTGGAACCAGGCGGCCAGACGCACGGCGGCCGGATCCTCGGCACGCTCGCCGTGCGCCTGCAGGAGGTCGATGTGGTCGAGGACCGCGAGGAGATGGCCGGTGGTGTGGTACCGGCGCTGCGGTTCGGCCCAGCGGTCCAGGAGGTTCGCCGCGTAGGGTCCGGGCGCGGGGCCGGACCCGGCGTCGCCGTCACGGGCGGCCAGCACGGTGTCCGCCCAGCGCTTCGTCAGCTCCGCGTGGGCCGGGTGGCGGTTGCTCTCTGCTGCCATGCCGCCATTGTCCCCGCCCCGGGACGGCCGCCGACGCCGGCTCAGGGGCGAACGGGGTGTGGTGCCCCGCTGTCGTCCGGGCCGGGGCGGGTCCGTGAGCGGAAGGTGCGGCGGTAGGCGTCCGGAGGAACGCCGACCGTACGGTTGAAGTGCCGGCGCAGCGTCGTGGCGGTGCCCATGCCGGTGGCCGCCGCGATGGTGTCGACCCCGGCGTCGGTGGTCTCCAGCAACTCCTGGGCGTGGCGGATCCGTTGGGTCAGCAGCCATTGCAGCGGGGTGGTGCCGGTCACCGACCTGAAGTGGCGGCCCAGGTTGCGTGAGCTCATCCGTGCCCGGCGGGCCAGGTCCTCCACGGTCAGCGGACGGTCCAGCCGCTCGATGACCCAGGGGAACAGTTCGGCGAGCGGGTGGTGGTCCGGGGCGGGCACCGGGGTGGTGACGAACTGGGCCTGGCCGCCGTCCCGATGGGGTGGCACGACCAGATGGCGGGCGACGGTGTTGGCGACCGACGAGCCGTGGTCGAGGCGGACGAGGTGAAGGCACAGATCCATGGCGGCGGCCTTGCCCGCGGAGGTGAGCACACGGCCGTCGTCCACGTAGAGGACGTCCGGATCCACCGTCACCCGGGGATGGCGGGCGGCCAGCTCACGGGTGTGCGCCCAGTGCGTGGTCGCGCGCCTGCCGTCCAGCAGACCGGCGGCGGCCAGGACGAACGCGCCGGTGCACAGGGAGGCCACGCGCGCGCCCGCCTCGTGGGCCGCGCGCACCGCGTCGACCAGGGCGGCGGGCGGCTCCCGGTCGATGTCGGCCCAGCCCGGGACGATCACCGTGTCGGCGCGCGGGAGTTCGTCGAAGCCGTGGTCGGGCTCCAGCCGGAACCGGCCGGCCCGCACGGACTTCGGCCCGCACAGCGCGAGGTCGTACCAGGGTCCCGTCACGGCGGCCGGGGCGGAGCCGAAGACCTCGCAGGCCAGGGCCAGTTCGAAGTGCAGCATCCCGTCGGTGACGGCCAGCGCGACAGAGGTCATGTCCGGAATTGTACGGGGCATGTCGTTCCGGACACTCGTGCGGGACGACCGCCCTCGACAGGATGTCCGTGACGGATCAAGGCAGTTCACTTCGAGCACGGGGGAGAACCCATGGAGTCGGGGCAGGCGGTGACGGTGTTCGGCGCGTACGGGCACACCGGACGGTTCGTCGTGGCGGAACTGCTGGAGCGCGGGTTCGTCCCGGTCCTCTCCGGCCGCGACGCCGGGAAGCTGAAGGAACTGGCGGCCTCGCACCCCGGACTCGACGTCCGTCCGGCGTCGGTCGACGATCCGGCCTCGCTCGACCACGCGCTCGCCGGTGCGGCGGCTGTCGTCAACTGCGCCGGACCGTTCGCCACCACGGCCGCCCCGGTGATCGAGGCGGCCCTGCGCGCGGGGATCCCGTACGTGGACGTGGCGGCCGAGATCGAGGCCAACCTCGACACGTTCACGCGGTTCACGGAACGCGCCCGTGCCGCGGGAACGGTGATCGTCCCGGCCATGGCCTTCTACGGCGGCCTCGGCGACCTGCTGGCCACCGCCGCGATGGGCGAGTGGACGGCGGCCGACGAGGCGCACATCGCGTACGGGCTGAGCGGCTGGCACCCCACCGCCGGGACGCGCGCGGCGGGCGCGGTCTCCCGAGAACGGCGCGGCGGCCGGCGCGTCCGTTACAGCAACGGGCAGTTGGAGTACCGCCGGGACGCCCCGCCCACCCTGGAGTGGCCGTTCCCCGAACCGACGGGTCCGCGGGCCGTCATCGGGGAGTTCTCGATGGCCGACGTGGTCACCGTGCCCAGCCACCTCGCCGTCCCCGAGGTGCGCACCTACATGACCGTCGAGGCGGCCGGGGAACTGGCGGCCCCGGACACCCCGGCGCCGCGTGCGGTCGACGAGCGCGGGCGGTCCGGGCAGACCTTCGTCGTCGATGTCGTCGTGCGCTCCGGGGGCGCCGAACGGCGGGCCGTGGCCCGGGGCCGGGACATCTACGCCGTCACCGCGCCGCTCGTGGTGGAAGCGGTCGGCCGTGTCCTCACGGGCCGGACCAGGACGGTCGGTGTCGCCTCCGCCGGGAAGATCTTCGACGCCCCCGACTTCCTCCGCGCCCTGTCCCCGCACATCTCCTTCGAACCGCGCCCGTAGCGGGCACACACCTCTCACTCTTCTCACGCCCGACGGTCGGATCCGAACAAGCGCCTCGGGCGACGACAGGTCCTAGCGTGGAGTCATGATTCCTGGAGACGCACACGATGTACGGGACCCGGAACTGCCCGGTCTGCTCCTGCGCACCGAGCGCGACGCGCTGATCCCGCTGTTGCGGGCCAGGCCGGAGGGCGACTTCGCGCGTCCGACGGCCGGGTGTCCGGCGTGGACGGTACGGGACGTACTGGCGCACTGCTCGGCCGCGCTGACGCGGGTCGTCGAGAGCCGCTTCGAACCCGGGGCCTTCTCGCCCGAGGCCAACGACCGCGACATCGCCGAGCGCGGCGACTGGCCGACGGCGAGGGTCGTCGACGAGCTGGAACGCGGGATGACCGAGGCGGGCCCGGCGATCGCCCGCGCCGGGGGTGTCCTCGACGCGGTCGCGTTCGGTGAGTGGGTCCATGCCGGGGACGTGCGCGAGGCGTTCGGGGAACCGGGCGCCTACGAGGGCGCGGGACTTCCGCACGCCCTCACGCTCCTGGTCCGGGTCAGCCGGGAACGCGACCATGTGCCGCTGCACGCGGACCTCGACGACCTCGACGACCCCCTGCGCCTGGGCGGCGTCCCCGGCGACCGGCCCCCGGCCCGCTACATCGGCGGCGCCGCGACCCTCGTACGCCTCTGCTCGGGGCGGCCGGTCGCGAAGACGACGGCGTACGAACTGGTGGGGGCGCGGCAGGAAGAGCTCAACCTGTTCGGCTGAACGGCGAAGCCGCCTCGGTGGGCCGGAGGGGAAAACCCTCGACGGCCCCTCCACTCGTCGTGATCTTCTCGCGCCCCCGCTGCCGCCCGCGTACTCTTGGATTGGACTAGACCTATAGCGGCCCAAGGGAAGAGGTCCGATGAGCGAGCGGAAGAGCGCAGTCCTGGAGGTGATCGCCCTCGGCGTGGAGGACGCGGTCGCCGCTCAGGCCGGCGGTGCGGACCGGCTGGAGCTGGTCACCGACATGGCGGCCGACGGGCTGACCCCGTCGGTGGAGACGTTCGCCGGGATCCGTGCCTCCGTCGACATCGCCCTGCGGGTGATGCTGCGTCTGTCGGACGGCTTCGCGGCGGGCGGCGCGCGGGGCGTCGACACGCTCGTACGGGTCGCGGGGGAGCTGCGGGACGCGGGCGCGGACGAGTTCGTGCTCGGCTTCCTGGACGAGCAGGGCGGACCCGACCTGGCCGCCGTGGAGCGGATCGTCGACGGACTGGACGGTTGCCGCTGGACGTTCCACCGCGCGATCGACCGCGCCGCCGACCGCGACGCCCTGCGCAAGCAGCTCGCGGACCTGCCCGGCCTCGACGCCTATCTGACCGCCGGGTCCCCGACGGGCGTCGACGACGGGCTGTCCGTCCTCGCGGCCGAGTCCGCCCGCCGCGGCGAACCGGGATACGAGCCGCGGATCATGGTCGGCGGCGGTCTGCGCCTCGACCATGTGCCGGGGCTGCGCGCCGCGGGCCTGGACGCCTTCCACATCGGCGGTGCGGCACGTCCGGGCGGCTGGACGGGTCCTGTCTCGGCGGCGGCCGTACGGGAGTGGCGGACCGCCCTGGACGCGTAGGCCCCCGGCCCCCCTTCGACGTGTTGGGGCGTCTGCCCCTTTCGACGCGTAGGGCGTCGGCCTCTTTCGACGGGTAGAGCGGCGCCCCCTCGACGCGTGGGGCGCCGACTCCCTGTGACGCGTGGGGCGGCGGGGCCCCCGGCGTGTGGGACGGCATCCCCTTGTGCCGCCGTTCCCCGGTGCGCCGTCCGTCCAGCCGCCCGGCCGCCCGCCCGCCGGCCCGTCAGGCCGGATCGGTCGCTCGGGTCGGCGCGGCTCTGCCGGTCGGGTCGGCGCGGCTCTGCCGGTCAGGTCGGGCCGGTCGGGCCGGTCGGGCTCGGGCGGCTCAGGTCAGCTCGGCCGGGAGCGGCGCCGCGTGTGTCACGATCAGCCCCGAGACGGCACGGGTGAGCGCCACGTACAGGCGGCGCAGGCCGGTGCGCTCGTCCGGTTCGCCGTCGACGACGGCCCGCGGCTCGTCCAGGACCACATAGTCGTACTCCAGGCCCTTGGCGAGCGAGGCCGGCACCAGGGTCAGCCGGGTCTCGGCCGTCGTCTCCTCGCCGGGGCCGAGATACGTCCGGCCGGCCGCCGTCAGCGCCTCGGCGAGCACCGGGATCCGGGCGTCCGCGGCGATCAGCCCGACCGACCCCTCGTGGCCCAGCAACTCCTCCACCGCGCCCACCACTTCGGCGTCCGCCGTGCTCGCGCGGACCTCGAAGAAGCCCGGGTTCTCCCGCACCGACGCGACCGGCGTGAGACCGGGCGCGATGTGCGGCAGCAGCCGGGACGCGTAGGTGATGACGTCCGTGGGGACGCGGAAACCCGCCGTCAGCTCCTCGACGACGGCGTCTCCCTTGCCCAGGTGACCGAGGGCCTCCTCCCAGCTCCGGGTCGCCCACGGGGTCGTCCCCTGCGCCAGGTCCCCGAGCACGGTCGCCGACCCCGTCGTGCAGCGCCGTCCCACCGCGCGGTACTGCATCGGGGAGAGGTCCTGCGCCTCGTCGAGCACCACATGGCCGAGGGAGTGCGTGCGCTGGACCAGGTCCGTGGCCTCGTCGATCAGCACGGCGTCGGCGGCCGACCACTTGGCGGACTTCACGCCGCGCACCGGCTTCGCCCACAGGATCAGCTTCTGCTCGCCCTCGTCGAGCAGCTCCTCCGCGTGCTCGGCGAGGAACTCCGCGTCGGTCAGCAGCCGGAGCACCAGCTTCGCCGGGTCGACCGGCGGCCAGATCGCCTTGACGGCGGCCTTCACGGCGGCGTTGCGGGCGACGGCGTCCTGCACCCGGTCGTCCGGGGCCTCACCGGAGCGCTCCATCTGGACCAGCACGGCGTGCGCGATCCGCTGCGGAAGGGCCTGGTGGGCGGCGCCGTACCGGATGTCCCGGTCGAGCAACTCCCTGACGATCTCCTCCAGTTCGTACGCCGGGACGCGCCAGCGCCGCGATCCCCTGATCACCATGACCGGCTCGGTCGGGAGGGTCACGTGCGAGCGGACGGCCCGGCGCAGCAGCTCGGCCATCCGGGCGTCGCCCTTGAGCACGGCCGCGGGCGCCTCGTCGCTGCCGCGCACCTCGACATGCGCGACCAGATCGTCGACGGTCGCCTGCTTGACCTCCAACTCGCCCAGGGCGGGCAGGACTTGCTCGATGTAGTGCAGGAAGGACTTGTTCGGCCCGATGACCAGGGTGCCGGTGCGGGCGAGCCGCTCCCGGTGCGCGTACAGCAGATACGCGACGCGGTGCAGGCCCACGGCGGTCTTCCCGGTGCCGGGGCCTCCCTGCACACAGACCGAACCGGACAGCCCGGACCGTACGATCTCGTCCTGCTCCGGCTGGATGGTCGCCACGATGTCGCGCATCGGACCGACGCGCGGGCGCTCGATCTCCTGCTGGAGCAGCTTGCTGGTGGCCGCGGCCTCGGCCGGGTCGGAGAGGTGCTCGTCCTCGTAGGCCGTGAGGTCGCCGCCGGTGTAGCCGAAGCGGCGGCGCAGCCCGACGTCCATCGGGTCCTTCTTCGAGGCCCGGTAGAACGGCTGCGACACCGGCGCGCGCCAGTCGATGACCATCGGGTCGCCGCCGGCGTCGTGGACATGCCGACGCCCGATGTAGAACCGCTCGCCCTCCGCGCCCTCCGCCCGGTCGGAGCCCGGGGCGTGCAGATAGTCGAGCCGTCCGAAGAACAGCGGGGTGTGGCTGAGGTCGGCGAGGGCCTTGATGCGCTCGCCGATCTGCCGGTGCAGCACCTCGGCGTTCACCCAGTTCGCGGTGACGTCGCGGATGTCGAGGTTCTCCGCGTCCTCGCGCATCGCGCGGAGCGCCGAACGGGAGTGGGAGAGGTGGGCGCGCTCGCGGGACAGGGGATCGTCGGACTCGGACGGGGCACCGGACGGGCGGCCGTCGGACAGGGTGGACACGGGGAATTGCCTCCGGGGAAACCTGCTGCGGGAGTGCTTCGAGTGCTTCGGGAGTGCTCGTGGTGACGCCGATCGTGGATCTCTGCGGATTTCGTTGGGAATCCGTACAGAATCCGTGCGGAATCCGGTGTGATTCCAGGTGCCGTCCGGTTTCCGGCCGGGCGGCGGCACTCCGTGAAGGGAGGCGGGCAAGAGCGAAGATTCTAGGCGACGGGTGGAAGCCGGGGCCAACGGATTTTCCGCTGGATGACTGCCCTGTCGGGGTCGGGCATCCGGGGACCCTAGGGGTCGGTGTCCGTCGTGGGGTGTACGGCGGGGGGCCCGGAGCCGTACCTGGGGGGTGGCGAGGTTCGGTCCGAAGACCGACGCCATTCGGAGTATCGGTGCGCACCATGGAGATATGAGTGCAGCCACTTTCACCCAAGGTCCTGCCCATCCCGGGCCTGTCGCGCGTGGCGCGACGGCCGTCACCTCTGTCCACCATCGTCACCGCCTCGGCGACGCCGTGCGCGCCGTCAAGGTGTTCGCGCGAGCGGCTCTCGGGGTCGTCCTGCTCGGCGAATACGGCGAAGAAGCAGGTGTCCGCCGCCACTGACGCGTACGCCCGCTTCTTCTCGCCGGTGCCCTGACGCCGGTGCCCTGACCCTCGCTACGGGACCGCCCCTGTCCCCACCTGACGCCGATCCCCGCACACCTCTCGGGGCACTCGCGGCCCCGGCCCGCCCAGCACGGCTGAACCGCCCTCCCGCCGCATACGCCGGTGACCTGCCCTCGAACCCCCGCCCCGGTGAGCCGTAGCCCGGTCCAGAGCCGGTGGGCCGCATCTCGCCGTACGCCGGTCCAGAGCCGGGGGCCGCATCTCGCCGTTCTCCGGTGAGCGGCCTCGGGCCCCGCGCCGGTGGGCCCCAGGCCGGTCCAGTGTCGGTGGGCCGCCTTCCCGGTATCCGGGGCTTAGTCCGCCCCGCGCCTCGCTGGGCCGTAGGCCCGTCCAGTGCGGCTGAGCGGCATCCCGGCCGGTACGACGGTGACCTGGTCCCGGGGCCTCGTGCCGACGCCCGGTGCGCCCGCTCAGCGCCGCCGGGCGGGCCCCGCGGAACGCCGGCGCCCGCCCCTCCGCCTCCCGGTGGTGAGCCGTACGCCGGGAGACGGAGGGGCGGGCGGCGTCACCGGCTCACGGTCGCAGCACCCCGCCCGGGGTTGTGGGCCGGCCACCCCTGGGGGCTAATCCGTGTCGGTCAGGAGTTCGTCGGCGTCCAGGATCCGGTAGGCGTAGCCCTGTTCCGCCAGGAAGCGCTGGCGGTGGGCGGCGAAGTCCTGGTCGATCGTGTCGCGGGCGACCACGGAGTAGAAGTGGGCCTGGTGGCCGTCGGCCTTGGGGCGCAGAACGCGGCCCAGGCGCTGGGCCTCCTCCTGGCGGGAGCCGAAGGTGCCCGAGACCTGGATGGCCACCGTGGCCTCCGGCAGGTCGATGGAGAAGTTGGCGACCTTCGACACGACGAGGACGCTGATCTCGCCCTCCCGGAAGGCGTCGAACAGCTTCTCCCGCTGGGCGTTGCTGGTCTCGCCCTTGATGACGGGCGCGTTCAGATGCTCGCCCAGCTCGTCGAGCTGGTCGATGTACTGGCCGATCACGAGGATCTGCTGACCCGCGAACCTGCGGACCAGCGCCTCGGTCACCTTCCGCTTGGTCGCGGTCGTCGCGCAGAAGCGGTACTTCTCCTCGGCCTCGGCGGTGGCGTACGCGATCCGCTCGGAGTCGGTGAGGTTCACCCGCACCTCGACACAGTCGGCGGGCGCGATGTAGCCCTGCGCCTCGATCTCCTTCCAGGGCGCGTCGAACCGCTTGGGCCCGATGAGCGAGAAGACGTCCGACTCGCGCCCGTCCTCCCGCACCAGCGTGGCGGTCAGCCCCAGCCGGCGCCGGGCCTGGAGGTCGGCGGTGAACTTGAAGACGGGAGCGGGCAGCAGATGGACCTCGTCGTAGAGGATGAGGCCCCAGTCGCGGGAGTCGAAGAGTTCCAGGTGCGGGTAGACGCCCTTCCGGCGGGTCGTCAGCACCTGGTAGGTGGCGATCGTGACCGGGCGGATCTCCTTGCGCGTACCGCTGTACTCGCCGATCTCCTCCTCGGTCAGCGAGGTCCGCTTCACCAGCTCGTGCTTCCACTGCCGGGCGGAGACGGTGTTCGTGACGAGGATGAGCGTGGTCGCCTTGGCCTGCGCCATGGCACCGGCCCCGACGAGCGTCTTGCCCGCGCCGCAGGGCAGCACGACCACACCGGAGCCGCCGTGCCAGAAGTTCTCCACGGCCTGCCGCTGGTAGGGCCGCAGCGCCCAGCCGTTCTCGTCGAGCTCGATGGCGTGCGCCTCGCCGTCGACGTACCCGGCGAGGTCCTCGGCCGGCCAGCCCAGCTTCAGCAGGGTCTGCTTGATCTGGCCGCGCTCGGAGGGGTGCACCGCCACGGTGTCGGCGTCGATCCGGTTGCCGACGAGCGGGGCGACGCGCTTGGAGCGCAGCACCTCTTCGAGGACGGGCCGGTCGGTGGTGGTGAGGACGAGGCCGTGGGCCGGATGCTTGCTCAGCGTGAGCCGTCCGTAGCGGTCCATCGTCTCGGCGATGTCCACCAGCAGCGCGTGCGGGACCGGATAGCGGCTGAACTCCACCAGCGCGTCCACGACCTGCTCGGCGTCGTGCCCGGCGGCCCGCGCGTTCCACAGGCCGAGCGGCGTCACCCGGTAGGTGTGGATGTGTTCGGGCGCCCGCTCCAGCTCGGCGAAGGGGGCGATGACCCGACGGCAGGCGTCGGCCAGCTCGTGATCGACTTCGAGCAGAAGCGTTTTGTCGGACTGGACGATGAGGGGTCCGTTCACACCCGTCCCTTTCTGCGTGGCGGCACCCGGCGCGGATGCTCGGCCAAACGTCCAGTGTGCCCTACCGGCGGGTGATCACGGCTGGTCGTCGGCCAGCTCCGCCACCCCCGTGACCCGGTGCAGCGGATAGGTGCGGACCTCGTCCGCCGTGTGGTCGTACGCCGTGACGAAGCCGCCCTCGACCCGGATGGGGGCGATGACGCGCTGGCTGGCGGCGCCCTCGGCGTTCACATAGCCGATCCACACCGCCTCGCCCGTCATGACGGCGGCCTGCATCGTCGCGAGGGTCTCGGCGGAGCTGGTGCGGGGCAGCCCGCCGTCGCCGGGACGGCCGGCGGCCGGGTCCTCCTTGCGCGGGGCGGTGGAGGCGAGGTCCCCGGCCCGGATCGCGCGGACCGCGGCGCCGAGGAGGGTGGCGTCGGGCACCGGCGGGCCGTCCGGGACGGGCTCCGGGGCGGTGCGCGGCGGGGTGCGGTGGGCGTGCGCCCGGCTGATCAGGACGTCACCCTCCGCCGACTCGGCGGCGGGCGCGAACCCCATCGACCTGAGCCCGGTGAGCAGGCTCGCCGGATCGGTCTGCCCGGCCAGCACCGTCGGAGCGATCCGCCGCAGCCCGAACTCCTGCGACCGCTTGTCGGCGAGGATCTCGTTGAGCACGGCCTCGTCGTCGCAGCGGACGTACGCCGACGCCGCCCCGATCCGCAGATGGCCGTGCCGGCGCGCCATGTCGTCGATCAGATAGGCGAGCGGCTGCGGGACCGGCGTACGGGAGTGGGCGGCGAGGAAGGCGTGCAGGTCGGACGCCGAACGGCCCGCGTCGAGCGCCCGGCGCACCGAGCCCGGCGTGAAGCGGTAGACCGTCGCCCCGCCCTTGGACTCGATGTCCGCGAGCACCCCGAGCGTGTCGGCCAGCGGGCGCTCCAGGGGGCCGGGCGCGACCGCCGTCAGGTCCGCCTGCAGCAGGACGTGGTCGAGCGGCTCGGGCAGCAGCGGAGCCAGCAGCCCGGCGGCTCGGGCGGCCGCCGCGGCCCGCTCGGCGGGGGAGTGCGGCACGGGGGCGGTCACGGGGTGGTGCCGCTTGTGGGCGGGGAGCCTGTCACCCGGTCCGGACGGCTCCGTGCCCTTCGCGGCCGTCGTCGACGGCAGACCCAGCAGCGCCCGCCCCTGCGCGGACAGCGCGCCCCGGCCGGTCACCCCGAGCAGCTCCGACTCGGACAGCGTCCAGCGGGCCAGCCGGGCGCGCAGGTCGTCCGGCGAGGGCCGGGCAGCGCGCGAGGGCCGTTCCCAGTGCAGCCGGGCGAGGAGGGAGTCCGTGGCGGGCGAGGACCCCTCGGGCAGTTCGGCGAGCAGGGCGAGGACGCGGTGGCGGACCTCCGGCGCCGCGGAACGGTCGAGACCGGGGCCGAGCGCCGAGAGCGTACGGTCCTTCGCGTCCCGGCCGCCGATCAGACCCGTCGTGCGGGTCGCCGCGAGCCACGCCGAGGCGAGCCGCGCCCAGCGCTCCGCTGCGGGCAGCTCCAGCCACGCGTCGTAGGCCGGCGTGGCCGCGTACCGTTCCTCGGCCTCGCCGTCCGACGCCACCAGGCCCGCCGCGTAGGCGAGTTCCACCCAGAACGCGGCGATCGGCTCGGAGACGTCGAGCGCCACCGCCGTCCGCTTCAGGTCCCGCACACTCAGCCCGCCCGCGCGCAGCACCGGGGGACCGCCCTCGTGCCAGTCCTTCAGCAGTTCCTCGACGGTCGCCAGGGTCGTGTACGCCTGACCGGCCGCGGCGGCGTCCACAACCTGTGGACGGTGGGGCGCGGCGGCCTCGACCGCGGGCGCCAGCGGCTCCGTCACCCGGTGCGCGCGGCCGGCCCGCAGATGCAGGGCGACCTCCCGGGGCAGCACGACCGTGCCAGGACCCGTCGACAGCAGCAGCCCCCGCCCGATCAGCCAGCGCAGATGCGCCGCGGGTTCGGCCGTCACCTGCCCGTACGGCGGCCCCCACACCAGCCGGGACAGCACCTCGATCGCCTCGGCGGGCGCCTCGTCGAGCAGCGCCGACATCCGGATCCGGTCGGCGAACAGGGCGCTCAGCGAGGCCACCGCCGACACGGAGTCATGGGTGGACGCCAGGCCGGCCGTGGCCACGATCTCCTGGATGCGTCCCGGCGACATGCCCGCCGTGGCCTCGCCGACCGTCGGCCCGAGCCCCGTCGGGGACGGGTGCTGCGGCGACGGGGCGAGCAGCTCGCGTGCCGTCCGCACGAGCCGGAGGCGGTCGTCGCCACCCCAGAGGAGCGCCTGCTCGCGCAGGGTCCCGAGGGCGTGCGGGAAGGCCGCCGTGACCGTGGGGTCGGCGTCGTCGCCGGCCAGCAGCCCGAGCAGTTCGTCGTACGTCGCCGGTTCCCCCGCCACCGCCAGCGCCTCCGCCGTGTGCAGCGTGAAACGGTCCAGACGCTCCAGGGCACGGACGACCGACGCTCGCGTGCCCGCCCGGGTGGCGAGCTGGGTGAGATCCGTGGGCACGGGGGTGATCAGGTCCGGCCGGGACCGCAGCAGGGCGGACAGCGAGGCGTCGTCCCGCGCGCGGAGGGCTTCCGCCAGGGACCGCGGGGCGGTCGTCTCGGGGCTCATCCTGTCAACGGTAGCGGGTGGCACCCTCCCCGGGCCCGGCCCCCGGCCCGTGGAGCGTCCGACGGCCCCGCGGCCGGGGCGGGCGGTGACGGTCGTACGGCTGCCCGAGCCCCGGGCGGGTCGCTCCCGCACACGGAAAAACCGGTACCTTCGTCACCGCGGGGTATCCAACGCACCGGCCCCGGAGGGGACTTCGTGGGGATCGAGAGCGACCAGCTGGTCTTCGACTATCTGAGCCGGGTCGGCGACCTGGCCCAGCAGCGGCAGTTGCCGTCGGGCACCCGGATGCGCCTGGTTTCCGAACTGCGCGGCGAGATCGACCGCCGCCGGGCGAAGGCCGCCGTCGACAGCCCGGCCGCCGTCCGCCGCATCCTCGACCGCCTCGGCAGCCCCGACGAGATCGTCGCGGCGGCCGGACAGGGCGTCGGCGGCACCGCGGCCGGTACCCGGACCTGGGCCGAGGTGCCCGCCCAGCGCGCCGCCGCCGAACCGGAGGAGCGTCCCAAGGGACTGCGCCGCGTCGTCCCCCGCCCGCGCCCTTCGCAGGAGCGGCCCGCCGAGGGCGCGGGGGCCGACACGCCGTCCCCGCCCCACCTGGCGAGCGCCCGCGAACTGGGCGACAGCGCGACCCGGCCGGACTGGTGGCGCTCGACCGACAGCCCCTTCGGGCTCGGCGACAGCGTGCCCGGGTTCGTCGGCGGCGTGGAGATCCCCGAACTGCTCAGGCCGCCCCCGGGGGACAAGGACCGCGCGGCCGAGGAGGACGCGAACCCGGCCAAGGAGACGGCGGCACCGGGCCCCGAGGACGAACCGGCGGCCGAGGCCGCCGTCGGGCGCCGCTTGCGCCGCCGCCTCCCGCGCCTGAGCGGCTACACCAACCCGCTGCTCCTGCTCGCCGCCGCCCTCCTCGTCGCGGGCGCCGTCCTCGGCAACTGGTTCGCGCTCGGCCTCGGCTGGCTGATCGCCTACGGCTCGCGCCGGCTGAGCCGCGCGGAATCGAAGTGGGCCGTCCTCGTCCTGCCGGGGCTGTCCGCCACGGCCGGCCTCGTCTGGCTCTGGGGCCGTACGAACGGCCGCTGGGGCACCCCGATCGCCGAGGGCCACATGAACGACGCGATGGCCCAGACCTGGCCCTGGGTCGTCCGCGGCGCGGCTGTCACCTCGGCCCTGTACGTGGTCTGGCGCTCCCAGCGGGGCCGCTGACGCCCGGCGCCCCGGAACGGCCGGACCGGCGCCGCGGAAAAGCGCTGGACCGGGCGCCCGGCGGCCTGGGCACAATGGCCCATATGACGTCTCCCGCGCTGACCGTCGGCTTCGACCTCGACATGACCCTGATCGACTCCCGGCCCGGGATCCACGCCTGCTACGAGGCGATCTCGGCGCGGACCGGGACGTACATCGACGCGGATCTCGTGGTCACGCGGCTCGGGCCGCCGCTGGAGGACGAGCTCGTCAACTGGTTCCCCGCCGAGGAGGTCCCGGCGATGGCCGACCTCTACCGCGGGATGTACCCCACGTACGCGATCACCGGCACGCTCGCGATGCCCGGCGCGCGCGAGGCCGTCGCGGCGGTACGGGCGGCGGGCGGCCGCACGGTCGTCGTGACCGCGAAGTGGGAGCCCAACGCCAGGCTGCACCTGGATCACCTGGGCATCGACGCGGACGAACTCGTCGGCAACCTGTGGGCCGAGCAGAAGGCGGTGGCCCTGCGCGAGCACGGCGCGAGCGTGTACGTCGGCGACCACACCGGCGACGTACGCGGCGCGCACACGGCGCGGGCGTACGCCGTGGGCGTGGCGACCGGGCCGTGCGACGCCGAGGAACTGCGCGCGGCGGGCGCGGACGTCGTCCTCGGCGATCTCACGGAGTTCCCGGCCTGGCTGGAGAACTACCGGTGAGGGCATGACGGCGCCGACACCGGTCCGTCGGAACGACCGCTGTCGGGGGCGCGCCGGGAACCCGCAGGGCGCGGGCCGGGCGGGTGCCGGGAACGAGCGCCGTCAGGAACGGGCGGCGCGGGCCCGGCGGCGGCCCTGCGCGGCGGACTGGAGCACGCCCGCCGCGGCCAGCAGGAATCCGACGCCCATGAGCATGCTCAAGCCGAACATGTAGAACGGGAAAGGTTTCGTACCGAGCAACAGCGGTGCCACGGTGACCAGTGTGGCCAACGCTCCGATGAAGAACACGATGGCACCGGCACGGATCAGCCGGTCACCGGCTTCGGGGGAATTCGCTTGGGTTTTGTCACGCACCCGACCAGGGTAGTTCCCTGCGCGAAGGAACAATCCAGCGACGTCTTGTCACGAGCCGACGGACCATTAGCCTTGGTACCGGCGGGTCGGCTGACCCGCTCTAGTGCTATCCAGAGGCGTTTTACGGGCGGTTGCCCCCGCAACCACCCGAGCCGTTCCAGAGAAGTTCCCGACGAGTACGAGGACGAGGACAGACGTGCCCACCGGCAAAGTCAAGTGGTTCAATTCCGAGAAGGGCTTCGGCTTTCTCTCCCGTGACGACGGCGGCGACGTCTTCGTCCATTCCTCGGTCCTGCCCGCCGGAGTAGACGCCCTCAAGCCCGGCCAGCGCGTCGAGTTCGGCGTCGTGGCCGGTCAGCGCGGCGATCAGGCGCTTTCGGTGACCCTTCTGGAGCCGGCTCCCTCGGTCGCGGCGGCCCAGCGCCGCAAGCCGGACGAACTGGCCTCCATCGTCCAGGACCTGACGACCCTGCTGGAGAACATCACGCCTTCCCTGGAGGGGGGCCGCTACCCCGACAAGGCCTCCGGCAAGAAGATCGCCGGACTGCTGCGCGCGGTCGCCGACCAGCTCGACGTGTGACCCTCCGTCAGCGGCCCCCGACCGGCCGCTGAGGAGAATTCGGAAAGGTCCGGAAGGGAAATCAGGGGAAGTCCAGCGCGTTCGGGCCGAGGGGTGGCACCAGTCCCTCGGCCGCCGCGCGCGTGAGCAGTCCGCGGACCGCCGCGTATCCGTCGTCGCCCAGATCGGCCGTGAACTCGTTGACGTACAGGCCGATGTGCTGGTCCGCGACGCTCGGGTCCATTTCCTGCGCGTGTTCCAGGACGTAGCCGCGGGACGCCTCGGGATCGTCCCAGGCGGCGCGGACCGAGGTCCGGGCGGCGTCGGCGAGCTCCCGGAGCCGCTCCGCGCCCAGCGACCGCCTGGCGATGATCGCGCCCAGCGGGATCGGCAGCCCGGTGGTCCGCTCCCAGTGCTCGCCCAGGTCGGCGAGCTTGTGCAGCCCGTAGTTCTGGTACGTGAAACGCGCCTCGTGGATGACGAGCCCCGCGTCGACCTTCCCGTCCCGTACGGCCGGCATGATCTCGTGGAACGGCATGACCACGATCTCACCGACCCCGCCGGGAACCGTCTCCGCCGCCCACAGCCGGAACAGCAGATACGCCGTCGACTTCTCGCTCGGCACGGCGACGGTACGACCCGTCAAGTCGGCACCGGCCTCCCTCGTCAGCACGAGCGGCCCGCAGCCCCGCCCCAGCGCGCCGCCGCACGGCAGCAGCGCGTAGTCGTCGAGGACGTACGGCAGCACGGCGTACGACACCTTCAGCACGTCGAACTCGCCGCGCTCGGCCATGCCGTTGGTGATGTCGATGTCCGCGAAGGTCACGTCCAGGGCGGGCGCGCCCGGGACCCGGCCGTGTGCCCAGGCGTCGAAGACGAAGGTGTCGTTGGGGCAGGGCGAATAGGCGATCCGCAGGGCTTCGGCGGATTCAGTGGGTGCGCTCATGCGGGTTCCAACTCTCCAGGACGGGCCACAGCTTCCCGAATGCCTCGGTGAGGGCCGCGAGGGCGTCACCGATGCGCCACGCGGCGCGGTCGCGCGGGCCGACGGGATTGGACACCGCGCGGATCTCCAGCACCGGCACGCCGTGCGCGCCGGCCGCCTCGGCGACCCCGAACCCTTCCATCGCCTCGGCGAGGGCCCGGGGATGCCGGGCGCGCAGTTCGGCGGCGCGGGCGGCGCTGCCGGTCACGGTCGACACCGTGAGGACGGTTCCGACCCGTCCACCCGTGACGGCCGCGACCCCTCGTACGAGTGAGGCCGGTGGGCGATGGCTGACGGTCCCGAAGCCGAGCTCGGTGACCGGGAGGAAGCCTTCCGGCGCCTCGGCGCCCAGGTCCGCCGCCACGATGTCGTCGGCGATCACGAGCGATCCCACGGGCGCGCCGGGCTGGAATCCGCCGGCGATGCCCGCGCAGACGACGAGGCCGTAGGGCGCGCCGTCGAGGGCGGCGGCGGTCAGCGCCGCGGACACGGAGGCGGCGGCGAGGCCGGGGCCGACACCGGCGGCGAGCAGATCGAGCCCACCGAGCCGGTGGAGCGTCGCCCCCGGAAGCCGTATCGCGTGCGCCGTGCCGGACGAGGCCGCGGCCACCGCTTCCCTCTCCACGGAGACGGCGGTGGCCACGAGCACCCTCGGCCCGGCGGCGGTGATCAGTTGTCCGAGTCCTTCTTGAACTTGAACGACCACAGGCCGGTGACGGTCTTGTCGCCCTCCTTGACGGAGACGAGCGTCGAGCTGCCGGTGGCGCCGTACTGCTGGTTGAAGAACACGCTGCCCGGAATGGTCAGGTACGTCTTCTTGGTGCTCTCGGGCAGGAGCTGCTGCCCGTTCATCAGGATCGTCCAGCCGTTGTCCGCGATCTTCGGGTCCACGCCGAACCGCACGGTCGCGTCGGGGTCGACGTCGATGGACTTGATGTCCTTGGACCGCAGGCAGGTCGTCAGGTCCGCGGTCTTCACGGCGTTGCCGTCGTTGTAGCAGTCGGCCTCGGAGCTCACCGACTTCGTTCCGACCGTGACGGTGGCCATCGGTGTCGGCTTGTCACAGGCGGACAGGGCGAGGAGTCCGGCGGAAACGGCGCCGACCGTGGCGACGGCGCGGCGACGGCGCGCAGCGCGTTGTCCATTAGCGGCTCTGCCGCGGGGCAGGGAGGTCATGGCCGAAGGCTATCGGGCGCGCCCACCCGTGCCCCCACGTGGGGTGCGGCGTGCCGTGTGAGGCCCCCGCGCGGCTCAGGAGGCGCGCTGCCGGGCCGATCCGCCGCGTCGTGCCACGGAGAGCAGCCCCCGCACGGTCGTCAGCCACCCGACGGCGACGATCCCGGCGGCCACGGAGAGGCCGAGCGGGCCGTTGAGCGGCATCGCGATACCGATGGCCCCGCCGAGGACCCAGGCCATCTGGAGCAGTGTCTCGGAGCGGGCGAAGGCCGAGTTCCGGACAAGTTCGGGGACGTCGCGCTGGATCAGTGCGTCCAGGGACAGCTTGGCGAGGGCCTGCCCGAACCCGGCGACCGCGGCGAGGCACGCCACCATCAGAGTGCCGAAGAAGAGCGCCGCCAAGATCGCGGCGGCCAGTACGAACGCCACCACCGTCACGATGATGATCTCGGGGGCGCGCTGTTTCAGCCAGGCTCCGACGGCCGTGCCGAGCGCGTTGCCCACGCCCGCCGAGACGACCACCAGGCCGAGCGAGACCGCCGCGCTCTTGCCGCTGAGCGGGTGCTCGCGCAGCAGGAAGGCGAGGAAGAAGATCAGGAAGCCGGACAGACAGCGCAGCGAGGAGTTGGCGCCGAGGGCGTGGGTGACGGCCGTCCCCACGGTCCGCAGTCCGGGGCGCGGGGGTTTCTTCAGGTGCGGGCCGTGCAGATGCTCCTCGTCGGCGGCGAGCAGCGCCTTGTCCTCGCCCTTGGCCGAGTCGACCTTGGGCGGCAGCGAGAACGACAGGAACGTGCCCCCGATGAAGATCGTGAAGGCGCCGTAGAGCGGATAGCGGGCCCCCAGCGTCTGGAGCAAGGCGGCGATCGGCCCGGCCACACCGGTGGCCAGCAGCCCGCCCAGAGTGACCCGTGAGTTGGCCTTGACCAGGGAGAACGTCGGTGGCAGAAGCCGGGGCACGACCGCACTGCGCACCACGCCGTACGCCTTGGAGGCGACGAGCACGCCGAGTGCGGCGGGGTACAGCTCGAAGGTTCCGCTGACGACGGCCCCCGCCAGCATCAGCGCGAGCATCGCCCGGGCGAGCATCGAGCCCGCCATCGCGGCCCGACGGCCGTGCGGCAGACGGTCCAGCAGCGGGCCGATCACCGGGGCGAGGAGGGCGAAGGGCGCCATCGTGATGCCCAGGTAGAGGGCGACCCGGCCGCGGGCCTCGTCGGTCGGAACCGAGAAGAACACGGTGGACGCCAGCGCCACCGTGATCATGACGTCGCCCGCGCCGTTCACCGCGTGCAGCTCGATCAGTTTCCCGAGGCCCGACTCGCCCGCGCCGTGCGCGTGGGTCGCCTTGCGGATGCCGCGCGCCGTCCGGGTGACCGGGAAGTGCAGGGCACGTCCCACCGCACGGACGGACCCGGTCACCCGGCCCGATCCGCCACTCCGGTTACTCCCCTTGGCGCCACCGATACCGGTTGCTCCCTGGGGCGACCTTGCGGATGCCACTCCGTCATAGTGCCCCGAGTTCGGGGTGCGTAGTGCGGTTACCGCGCGTATGGGGGCCGAGTGGGCGCCGAGCGGATCACTTTTCGGCGGGGGGAGACGGGCGGGGGTCGAGGCGGATCACTTTTCGGCGGGGGGAGACGGGCGGGGGTCGAGGCGGATCACTTTTCGGCGGGGGGAGACGGGCGGGGGTTGAGGCGGACCGCTCTTTGGCGGCGGGGGAAGACGGGTGGGGGGTTAGGCGGACCACTTTTCGACGGGGCGAGACGGGGCGGGGCTGGGCGGATCACTTTTCGACGGGGTGAGACGGGTGGTGTGGGTGGGAAACTTTTGGCGCGGAGCGCCGGAGAAATCGCCGCGGAGCGGCAAAGATCCCGGCGCGGAGCGCCGAAGACGCCCGCCGGTGTGGGCCCAGGGGCCAGGAGAAGGTAGCGTGCGTAAAGCGCCTGCGGCGATTGTTCTCGGCCGCGCGCCTCTCGGCCATCCCGCAGAATGGATGGCGTAGGTGCGCCCGAGTGCGATCGGGCGCGGACGTCGACGCGGCCCACCGGTCCGCTCCGTCCGCACCCCCGCTGAGGATGGGCGCACCCGTGAGACGGCGTAGGAGAGAAGCGATACCTGTGAGCGCAGCGACAACGCGAAGCCGCACCCCGGACCGTCTGTGCGCCGAGGCCGTCGACCTCGCCCGCGCGGCGGCCGAGGAAGCCGCCCATCCCGGCATCGTCGGCGAGCACCTCGGTCTGGTCTCCGAGGGGGACCGCGTTGTCACGCACTACTTCGAGTGCAAGGAACCCGGGTACCGCGGCTGGCGCTGGGCGTCGACCGTGGCCCGCGCCTCCCGGGCGAAGCTCGTCACCCTCGACGAGACGGTGCTGCTGCCCGGCACGGACGCGCTGCTGGCCCCGGAGTGGGTGCCGTGGAGCGAGCGGCTCCGCCCCGGCGACATGGGCCCCGGGGACCTGCTGCCCACGGACGCCGAGGATCTCCGGCTGGAGCCGGGCTACTCCGGCGAGGACGAGCCCGCGCCGAACTCCGCGGTCTCCGAGGACATGGCCGAGCTGGTGGAGGCGGAGGACGCGGAGGTGACCGCGGGTACGCCCGCGAACCTGCCGATGGCCCCGCGCCGGGGCTCGATCGCGTCCGTGGCCGAGGAATTGGGGCTGCGCCGGGCCCGGGTGCTCTCCCGGTACGGGCTGCATGTCGCGGCCGACCGCTGGGAGGACTCGTACGGACCCAAGACGGCGATGGCGCAGGCCGCGCCGGCCTCGTGCGTGAGCTGTGGCTTCCTGAATCGCATCGGGGGCTCGCTCGGACAGGCGTTCGGTGTCTGTGCGAACGAGTTCTCGCCGGCGGACGGGCGTGTGGTGTCCCTGGCGTACGGGTGCGGGGGGCATTCCGAGGCTGCGGTCATGCCGACGCCTCCACGGCCGCCGCTTCCCGTGATCGACGAGACCCAGGTGGACCCGTTCCCGCTGCGTCCGTCCCCGGACTCGGGCTCGGTCCCCGTGACCCCGGACGAGTCCACAGCGGAGCTCGGCCACTCGTAGCCCCCGAGGCGGCGGCCCTCCCTGCCCGGGCCTTTCCCTCCCGGGGGCCGCACCTCGGCACAGCCACAGCCTTCTTTCGCCCCCTCCGCCCCCAAGGTCTCGGCTTCGCTCGACCAGGGGGGACCCCCGTCGCACCTGGGGCTCCGCCCCAGACCCCGCTCCTCGAACGCCGGAGGGGCTGAATCTTGCCCCGCGCCCGAGGATTGGGCCGGAGGGGCTGGATCTTGCGCCCGAGGGGTGGGCCGGCGGGGCTGAATCTTGCGCCCGAGGTGTGGGGCGGCGAGGTCGGACCCTGGCCCTGCGGCCGAGGGGCGGCACGCGGCGGCGGGAGCCAGGGAGAGCGCGCGGTACCTTCGTGCCGCGACCCGGTGCAGCATTCGCGGTCGCGTCAGGCGAGAGGGAGAGTGAACCCGTGAGTAAGTTCGTGCGGCCGGCTGCCGAGGGTGCGGACCCGTTCGGTACGGCGCGCCTGCGCCGCGGCGTACTGGACGCCTGGGCGACCAGCCCGGCCCGGTTCCGCGAGGACGCCAACGCCGAGGAGGACCTCGTCCTCGGCGGGTACCGCGACCGGCTCGTCGTGGAGCTCGCCCAGAACGCCGCCGACGCGGCGGCCCGCGCCGGCACCCCGGGCCGGCTGCGCCTCACCCTGCGCGACGGCGTCCTGGTGGCGGCCAACACCGGCGCCCCCCTCGACGCGGCCGGTGTCGAGTCACTCGCCACCCTCCGTGCCTCCGCGAAGCGGGACGCGGCCGACACGGCCGTGGGCCGTTTCGGTGTCGGCTTCGCCGCGGTCCTCGCCGTCACGGACGAGCCCGCCGTCGTCGGACGCCACGGCGGTGTCCGCTGGGCGCTCGCCGAGGCCCGCGATCTCGCCGCCGGCACCGCCGGGAGCAGCGCCGGCCTCGGTGACGAGATCCGCCGGCGGGACGGCCATGTGCCGCTGCTGCGGCTGCCGTTCGCGGCCGAGGGCACCGCCCCGGACCCGTACGACACCGCCGTGATCCTGCCGCTGCGCGACACCGCCGCCGAGGACCTGGCCGAGCGTCTCCTGCGCACCATCGACGACGCTCTCCTGCTCGCCCTTCCCGGCCTGGAGGAAGTGGTCGTCGAGATCGGCGACGCCGAGATCCGCACCCTGCGCCGCGCCGCCGCCGAGCACGGGGCCGTCATCGACGACTCCCGCGACGGCGTGACCCGCTACCGCACCCTCGACCGGCACGGCCCCCTCGACCCCGCCCTGCTCGCCGACCGTCCGGTCGAGGAGCGGCTGCGCCCGCACTGGTCCGTGACCTGGGCCGTCCCGGTCGACACCGAGGGAGCCCCGGCCCGCCCGCGGACCAGCCCCGTCGTGCACGCGCCGACACCCAGCGACGAGGCCCTCGGCGTGCCCGCGCTCCTCATCGCCTCCCTCCCGCTCGACACCACCCGGCGGCACGCCGCCCCCGGCCCGCTGACCGACTTCCTGGTGGAGCGCGCGGCGGACGCCTACGCCGAACTCCTCGCCGACTGGCGGCCGGTGGACACCGGGATCATCGACCTGGTGCCCGGCCCGCTCGGCAAGGGCGAGCTGGACGGCGCCCTGCGCCAGGCGATCCTGGACCGGCTGCCGCGCACCGCGTTCCTGCCGCCGGCGGTCCCCCCGGAGCGGATGCCGGCCGCCGACACCCCGGACGACTGGCCCGACAGCAGCCCCGCGGAGAACCCCGTCGCCCTGCGGCCACGTGACGCCGAGGTGGTGGAGGGCGCGGGCGCCGACACCGTCCGGGTGCTCGCCGAGGTGCTGCCCAGCCTGCTGCCCGCCGGGCTGGAGCGGCGGGTGGAACTGCGCACGCTGGGCGTCGCCCGGGTTCCGCTCACCGAGGCCGTGGACCGGCTGGCCGGTCTGGAGAAGGACCCGGAGTGGTGGTACCGCCTGTACGACAGCCTGGCCGGGGCCGACCCGGACCGGCTGTCCGGACTGCCGGTCCCGCTGGCCGACGGCCGTACGACGATCGGGCCCCGCCAGATCCTGCTGCCCACCGCCGACGGGTCCCTGGTGGCCCCCGACACCCTCGCCCGGCTCGGCCTCAAGGTCGCGCACCCGGACGCCGCCCACCCGCTCCTGGAGAAGCTCGGCGCTCTCCCGGCCTCGCCCCGCGCGGTGCTCACCACCCCGCAGGTGCGGGCCGCGGTGGCCGCCTCGCTCGACGACGAGGGCGGGGCGTGGGACGAGGACACCCCGGACGCGGAGGAACTGGCGGACACCGTTCTCGCCCTGGTCCGTGACGCCGCGCTCGAACCCGGCGACGAGCCCTGGCTCGGCGCGCTCGCGCTGCCGGACGACGAGGGCGAACTCGTGCCCGCCGGTGAACTCGTGCTGCCCGGCAGCCCGTTCGCCCGGGTCATGCGCGAGGACGAACTCGCCTTCGTCGAACCCGAGTTGGCCGACCGCTGGGGTGAGCAGCCGCTCGCCGCCTGTGGCGTCCTCGCGGGCTTCGCCCTGGTGCGTGCCACCGACGTCGTCCTCGATCCGGACGAACTGGAGCCGCGCGACGGGGACTTCGCCGAGCCCGACGACGCGGGTCTGCTGGACGCGGTGGACGTGTGGTGCGAGGACGTCCTGGACCGGCTGCCCGATTCGCCGGTGCCGCCCGTCGCCACCGAGATCGTCGCCGTACGGGATCTGGACCTCGTCGACGACGACCGGTGGCCCGAGGCGCTCGCGCTGCTGGCCCAGCCGCCGCTGCGGGACGCCATCACCCAGCAGGTGCGCATTCTGCTGCCGGACGGCACGCACGAGATCGTCCGGCCGTACACGGCTTGGTGGCTGCGCGGACATCCGGTGCTCGACGGGCGCCGGCCGGCCGGTCTGCTCGCCGCCGGCGGTGATCCGCTGCTGCGCGGTCTGTACGACGAGGCCGACGCGACCGGCTTCGACGACGAACAGGTGCTGCGGGCACTCGGCGTCCGTACGTCCGTGGCCGCCCTCCTCGACGAGCCCGGCGGCGCCGCCGAACTCCTCGACCGGCTCGCCGACCCGGACCGCGAGGTCTCCGGCTCCCAACTGCACGCTCTTTACGGCGCGTTGGCCTATCTGGACCCCGAGCAGGTGACACTGCCGGACGAGCTGCGGGCCGTCGTGGACGGCGAGGTGCGGGTCGTGGACGCGGCCGACGCGATGGTCGTGGACTCACCGGATCTGCTGGCCTTCACCGACGGGGTGCCGCTGCTGCCGGTGCCGCCGTCGCGGGCCGCCGAACTCGCCGAGCTGTTCCAGGTGCGGCGGCTCAGCGAGTCGGTCACCGGAGAGGTGACCTCCGAGGGCACCGAGCACGACGTACCGGAGTCCGTACGGGTCCTGCTGGGCCCCGCGACCCCCGCCTCGTACGTCGAGCACGAGGAGCTCGTGGTCGACGGCACCGAACTCGACTGGCGCCGCACCCGCGACGGGGTGCTGCACGCGGCCACCCTGGAGGGCGTCGCCGCCGGTCTCGCCTGGTCGGCGGGCCAGTGGCCGCGCCGCTTCGAGGTCGCGGCGCTGCTGGAGGACCCGTCGCGCACCGAGGAACTGGCCCGGGACCGCTGGTTCGACTGATCGAGGTTTTGGCACGTTTGTCCGGCCCTGGGGCGTCCGGGGCCGGGCTTTTCCCTTGGTTGCGTCATCGGTATGCAACGCAAACCTAAAAACTACGACTCGTTCGCAACATCCGTACAACCAGTCGCACCTCTCGCGAATCTCACTCCGTGAGTCAACAGACTCAGTGATCACTTGGGTCCCGTGCTGACGACGAGCCGTGAGGAACGACCACCGCCGGGACCCCCTTTCTCCACTTGGGGAACCCCATGCGTATACGAGCCACCGTGGCCGCCGTCACCGGCGCCCTGGCCCTCTCCGCTCTCGCCGTGCCGGCCGCGCAGGCCGCAGGCAACCCGGTGTCCGGCGTCACCTTCTCCAGCGTCGTGATCAACAGTGGCAAGAACATCGTGGTCGGCGCCTCCGCGCAGGTCACGGTCAGCGCGACCTACACCGTGACGCACCCTTCGAGCGTCAGCGCGAGCTCGTTCGACAGCGGTCCGGTGCTCTACCGCGGTACCACGATCACCTCGCCGACCGACCTCATCATCGGCGACGACGCCGGCGTCTGCACCGCCTCGTCCACCACCGTGCTCAAGTGCACGGCCAAGCTCCAGTTCCGTCCGGCCGCCTCTGACGACACCGATGATCTGTTCGACGCCCAGGCCGGTGCCTGGAAGGTCGGTGCGCTCGCCGTCGACAAGGCCGGCAGCAACGCCAAGTGGCAGGGTGACCTGGGCGCCAAGAACGTCCAGCGTCTGTCGAAGCTGACGGTCAACGCCGCGCCCGAGCCGGTCAAGAAGGGCAAGACCATCACGGTCACCGGCGCCCTGACCCGCGCGAACTGGGACAACGCCAAGTACCAGGGCTACGGCACCCAGTCGGTGAGCCTGCAGTTCCGCAAGGCGGGCAGCAGCACCTACACCACGATCAAGACGATCAAGACGGACAGCTCCGGCAACCTGAAGACGACCACGACGGCCACCGCCGACGGTTACTTCCGCTACAGCTTCGCGGGCACCACGACCACCCCGGCCGTCAGCGCCGCGGGTGACTACGTCGACGTGCAGTAGTCCATGAGGTGACCAGAAATCCCCGGCCCGAGGGCCGGGGATTTCTGGTTTCTCACCCCGCCGCGACGCCGGGGCATCGGCCGCGGAAAGAATTCATCTCCCGTACAACCTTTTGTGCGCCCGGGTGATCTTCTCTTCCGAGTCAACAGACTCCACCATCACTTGGCCCCGCGTGAAGACGAGCCGTAAGGAACGACCACCTCCGGGGCCCCTTTCTCCACTTGGGGATCGCATGCGCATACGTGCCACTGTGGCCGCCGTCTCCGGCGCCCTGGCTCTCTCCGCCTTCGTTGCGCCGGGCGCCCACGCCGTCGGCTCCGCCGACCACCGCGCGGACATCGCCAAGGTGCAGGAAGCCGCCCGCGCCGCCTCCGGCAAGACCCCGTTCACGGCTTCCACGGGCGCCACCACCGGCACGCCCTACGCGCTCGACCTCTCCTTCTCGAACGTGAAGGTCAACAACGGCAAGCCGATCGTCGTCGGCACCACCAACAAGGTCACCGCTCCGGTCACCTTCAGCGTCAAGCACGGCGCCGACGTCGACATCACCGCCGACGACTTCCTCCTGGACGTCGAGCTCTACCGCGGCAGCTACGACAACCCGGTCAACATCCTGGTCGGTGACGACTTCCCGTCCTGCACCGAGACCTCGACGACCACCGCCACCTGCAAGTCCACCATCGACGTCTACCCGGACTACGACCTGGTGTCCAACGCCGACGCCACCACCTGGAAGGCCATCGGTCTCGGCATCGCCTTCAACGGCGTGGACCCGAGCGACCCGAACGCCGACCTGAGCAAGGTCGGCTACATCGACCAGGACGCGCTTCTCACCACCCGGCTCCAGCGCTACTCCAAGCTGACCGTCAACGCCGCGCCGGAGCCCGTGAAGAAGGGCAGGACCGTCACGGTGACCGGCAAGCTGTCCCGCGCCAACTGGGAGGACCTCGCGTACCACGGCTACACCGGCCAGTCGGTGAAGCTGCAGTTCCGCAAGAAGACCAGCAGCACCTACACCACGATCAAGACGATCAAGACGGACGGCACGGGCAACCTGAAGACGACCACGACGGCCACCGTCGACGGTTACTTCCGGTACAGCTTCGCGGGCACCGTGAGCACCCCGGCCGTCAACGCCGTGGGTGACTACGTCGACGTGCAGTAACCCCTGAAGCAAGCCCCCGCGCGGGAGCTGAGGCACCCCCGTCCGGGGAGCTGACGCAGCTCCCCGCGCGGGGGCCGACACACCCCCTATGCGGGAACGCGGCGGTCGACCCACCTCCACAGGAACTCCAGGACGGCCGCCGCCACCACCGAGATCAGTACCGCGACCCACGGCATCGCCTCGCCGACCAGCTTCAGCGCGAAGAAGTGCTGCAGCTTCGGCACCACGAGCACCAGCACGAACGCCCCGCCCATCGAGGCGACGAGGCAGATCCGCCACCAGGTGTAGGGCCGGGCGATGATCGCCAGCACCCACATCGAGACCAGGAAGAGCGTCAGCGTCGCGGCGCTCGTCTCCGCCTCCAGTGATCCGCCTCCCGTGTAGTGGTGGCGCGCGATCAGATACGTCACGAAGGTGGCCACGCCCGCGACGACCCCGCCCGGGATCGAGTACCGCATCACCCGCCGCACGAAGTGGGGCTGGGCCCGCTCCGTGTTGGGGGCGAGCGCGAGGAAAAACGCCGGGATACCGATCGTCAGCGTGGACAGCAGGGTCAAGTGGCGTGGCAGGAAGGGGTATTCGACCTGCCAGCACGCCACCAGGACGGCCAGCAGCACCGAGTAGACCGTCTTCACCAGGAAGAGCGTCGCGACCCGGGTGATGTTCCCGATGACCCGGCGGCCCTCCCCGACCACCGAGGGCAGTGTCGAGAAGCTGTTGTTGAGCAGCACGATCTGGGCCACCGCGCGGGTCGCCTCGGACCCCGAGCCCATGCTCACCCCGATGTCGGCGTCCTTCAGGGCCAGGACGTCGTTCACGCCGTCGCCGGTCATCGCCACCGTGTGCCCGCGCGACTGCAGGGCGCCGACCATGTCCCGCTTCTGCTGCGGGGTGACCCGCCCGAAGACCGTGCCCTGCTCCAGGGACTCCGCCATCTCCTCCGGCCCGTCCGGCAGCCGGCGGGCGTCCACGACCTCGCCGGTGAGCCCGAGCTTGGCGGCCACCGCGCCCACCGACACCGCGTTGTCGCCGGAGATCACCTTGGCCTTGACGCCCTGCTCGGCGAAGTAGCGCAGGGTGTCGGCCGCGTCCGGGCGCAGCCGCTGCTCCAGCACGACCAGCGCGGCGGGCCGAGCGGCCTCCGCGACGCCGGGGTCGTCGAGGTCCTTGGTGGTCTTCGCGAGCAGCAGCACCCGCAGCCCGGCCTCGTTCAGCCGCTCCGTTTCGGCCAGCGACGCGTCCCCGTCGGGCAGCAGCACGTCGGGAGCGCCGAGCAGCCAGGTGCTCGACTCGCCGTTGCCCTCGCTGAAGCCGGCGCCGCTGTACTTGCGGGCGGAGGAGAAGGGCAGAGACTGGGTGCAGCGCCACTCCTCGCTGTCCGGATAGGCGGCGATGATCGCCTGGAGGGAGGCGTTCGGCCGCGGATCCGACTCGCCGAGCGCGCCGAGGACCCTGCGCAGATACGACTCGTCGGCGCCCTGGAGCGGCCGTAGCTCGGTGACGTCCATGCCGCCCTCGGTGAGGGTGCCGGTCTTGTCGAGGCAGACGGTGTCGATGCGGGCGAGGCCCTCGATGGCGGGGAGTTCCTGCACGAGGCACTGTTTTCGGCCGAGGCGGATGACGCCGATCGCGAAGGCGACGGAGGTGAGCAGGACCAGCCCCTCGGGGACCATCGGCACGATCCCGCCGACGGTCCGCGCTATGGAGTCCTTGAAGCCGTGCTGCTTGACGACGAGCTGGCTGATGACGAGGCCGATGGCCGTCGGGATCATCATCCACGTCACGTACTTGAGGATCGTGGAGATACCGCTGCGCAGCTCGGAGTGGACCAGCGTGAACCGGGAGGCCTCCTCCGCGAGTTGTGCCGCGTACGCCTCCCGGCCCACCTTGGTCACCGTGAAGGCGCCGGTGCCCGCGACCACGAAGCTGCCGGACATCACCGCGTCGCCCACGTGCTTGACCACGGGGTCGGCCTCACCGGTCAGCAGCGATTCGTCGATCTCCAGCCCGTCGGCCTCCGCGCAGGTGCCGTCGACGGCGACCTTGTCGCCCGGACCGATCTCGATGAGGTCCCCGAGGACGATCTCCGACGCTCTGACCTCGGCGGCGACCCCGTCCCTGCGGACGGTCGGTTTCACCTCGCCGATCACCGCGAGCGAGTCCAGGGTCTTCTTGGCGCGCCACTCCTGGACGATGCCGATCCCGGTGTTGGCGATGATCACGTAGCCGAACAGGCTGTCCTGGAACGGCGCCACGAACAGCATGATCAGCCAGAGCACGCCGATGATCGCGTTGAACCGGGTGAACACGTTCGCCCGGACGATCTCGCCCACCGTGCGGCTGCTGCGCACCGGGACGTCGTTCACCTCTCCGCGCGCGACCCGCTCGGCCACCTCGGCGGCCGACAACCCCTCGGCCCGCCGGGAGGCGGGTATGGGCACGGGGTGCACAGGATCGAGTTCGGCGCCCGCGTCGATGTGGGTCATGCATTCGACGGTACGTGCGGATATGCGGCTTCACCCGCCGAGTGCGCCAAAGTTCCGACCTGGGGAGGACCGAGGGCGGCGGGGAATGCTGCCGTGGGTGGAGACGAGGCCCCTTTACTCCGTCACGGGGGCGGTGCTGGAGCCGGCGGCGTGGGCGCGCTTGATCGCGGCGTCCCGCCTGCGGACGTACCAGATACCGATCAGTCCGAGGCCCGCGCCGGCCAGACAGGTCCACAGCCACCACAGGTGTCCGTGGTCGTCGAACCAGCCGTAGAACGGGAGCTGCACCAGGAAGAGGACGAACCAGAGGATCGTGCCGCCCGTGATGGTGGCGACGACGGGGCCCTCCAGGGGCTCCGGCGCCTCGTGCTTGGGGGTCCACTTCGCCATGTGCACAGCTTACGAGGGTCGGCGACCGGTTGTGTCCGCACCCGCTCTCCCTTGTGCGGCATGGGTCTACGCGCATGTACGGCATGGGTCTACGCGCGGAGATAGCGATTTCTTACTCATATGTTCATACTGAAACCGTCCGAGTCTGGCCAGTTGTATTCGTAGAAAACACCAACAGCGACCTGGGGGAACCTGCTGGTGAGCGACCACTGACCGGGCTCGATCACGTTCCCCGTCCCCCTGCACGCTTGAGGACCCGCATGTCCACCTCGGCCGCCACCAAGGCCCCCGCCCCGCAGGAGCCGGAGTCCCGGCCCACGCAGAGCACCCTCGACCGCTACTTCAAGATCTCCGAGCGGGGCTCCAGCCTCCCGCGCGAGATCCGCGGCGGTTTCGCCACCTTCTTCGCGATGGCGTACATCATCGTGCTGAACCCGATCATCCTGGGCAGCGCGAAGGACATGTACGGGCACCACCTCGACAACGGGCAGCTCGTCACCGCGACCGCGCTGACCGCCGCCTTCACCACGCTGCTCATGGGCGTCATCGGCAACGTGCCGATCGCGCTCGCGGCGGGCCTCGGCGTGAACACGGTCGTCGCCCTCCAGCTCGCGCCCCGGATGTCCTGGCCGGACGCCATGGGCATGGTGGTCCTCGCGGGCTTCATCGTGATGCTCCTGGTCGCCACCGGTCTGCGCGAGCGCGTCATGAACGCGGTGCCGCTCGGCCTGCGCAAGGGCATCGCGATCGGCATCGGCCTGTTCATCATGCTGATCGGCCTGGTGGACTCCGGCTTCGTCACGCGCATCCCGGACATCGCCCAGACGACGGTCCCGCTCCAGCTCGGCACCGACGGTCACCTGCACGGCTGGCCCGTCCTGGTCTTCGTCCTCGGCACGCTGCTCACCCTCGCGCTGATCGTGCGCAAGGTGCCCGGCGCCATCCTCATCTCGATCGTCACCATGACGGTCGTCTCGGTGATCATCAACGCCGTCACCACCGTCCCGTCCTGGGGTCTGACCACCCCGAAGTGGCCCGGCAACCCGGTCGCGAGCCCGGACTTCGGGCTCATCGGCCAGTTCAGCCTCTTCGGAGGCTTCGCCAAGGTCGGCGTGCTGACCGGCATCCTCTTCGTCTTCACCGTGCTGCTGTCGTGCTTCTTCGACGCGATGGGCACGATCATGGGCATCAGCGACGAGGCCAAGCTGACGGACGCGCAGGGCAACATGCCCGGCATCAACAGGGTCCTGTTCGTCGACGGCATCGCCGTCGCCGCGGGCGGCGCCTCCTCCTCGTCGGCCACCACCTGCTTCGTGGAGTCCACGGCCGGCGTCGGCGAGGGTGCCCGCACGGGCTTCGCGAACGTGATCACCGGCGCGCTCTTCGCCGTCGCCCTCTTCCTGACCCCCGTCGCCACGATGGTCCCGTCCCAGGCCGCCACTCCCGCGCTGATCGCGGTCGGCTTCCTGATCATGTCCCACTCGGTCAAGGAGATCGACTGGGCGGACTACACGATCGCCATCCCGGCCTTCGTGACGATGATGTTGATGCCGTTCACCTACTCGATCACGAACGGCATCGGGATGGGCTTCATCACCTTCGTCGTGCTGCGCCTGGCGGCGGGCCGCGGCCGTGACATCCCGGTCGCCATGTACGTGGTGTCGGCGGTGTTCACCTTCTACTACCTCATGCCGGCCCTCGGCCTGACCTGATCGGTGGCAGCGGTACGGGTACGCGGTCTCACGTGACCCCGTAGAACTTCTCCGTCTCCTCGACGGCGGTCTGGAACCGCTCGTCGAAGTCGTCGCGAATGAGCGTCCGGACCACATAGTCCTGGACGCTCATTCCGCGTTTCGCGGCATGTTGTCGGAGCCGGTCGAGCAGCTCCCCGTCGATGCGCAGGCTGAGCACGCTGGTCCCCATGGAGTCGAGGGTCGCCGCTTCCCGACCGGATCCGGGTCACTTTCCGGCGCGATCTCACTCATATGAGTGATCCCGAGGGTGGATGGCGCAATTCACCGGCACCCCATTGTTCTTTAGCGAGGGTAATGAGTTACGCTAAAGAACATGCCTGACCTCACCCATGGCGACGACGAGGCCGCCGTGAACGCCTTGCGCTCCGCAGTGATGCGGTTGTCGCGTCGACTCAAGCACCAGCGGGTCGACGAGTCCTTGAGCCCCACCGAGATGTCGGTGCTCGGCACCCTCGCCCGCTGCGGCAGTGCCACGCCCGGCGAGCTCGCCCGCAAGGAACACGTGCAGCCGCCGTCGATGACCCGCATCGTCGCGCTGCTCGAAGCCAAGGGGCTCGTCAGGCTGGAGCCACACGCCGAGGACCGGCGCCAGAAGGTCGTGACGCAGACCGACAAGGCGGAGGCGATGCTCGAAGAGAGCCGCCGCAAGCGGAACGCGTTCCTGGCCGGACTGGTCGAGGCCCTAGACGAGGACGAATGGGCCAAGCTCCGCGAAGCCGCCCCCGTCCTGGAAAAGCTCGCGCACATCTGACCGACGGCGGCCCTCTTTCGCTCCCCGATCCCGATCCCGGTCCGGATCACCGGTCACGACTCTGATCGCTGATCTCGGTCCGGATCACTGCTCTCGGTCCGGATCGCCGATCTCGGTCCGGATTACCGGTCACTGGCCGGATCACCGGTCTCGGCCGGGATCACTGCTCTCGGTTCGGATCACCGGTCTCGGCCCGGATCACTGCTCTCGGCCCGGATCACCGGTCTCGGAGCAACGGAGGGTCCGCCCTTCCCCGCAAGCGCCGACGCCCCCCCATGACGCCGACGTCCACGATCGCACTGGAGGCGAGCCCTTTTGAGTACGGGACCCGGAGCACACTCCGCCCCCGCACCAGCCACCCACGACCCCACAGCCGCCCGCGACTCCCCCCGCTCCTCCTCGATGTTCAGCTCGCTGAGGATCCGTAACTACCGACTGTTCTTCCTGGGCCAGGTCGTCTCCAACACCGGCACCTGGATGCAGCGCATCGCCCAGGACTGGCTGGTGCTGAGCCTGACCGGCTCCTCCGCCGCGGTCGGCATCACCACCGCGCTCCAGTTCCTGCCGATGCTGCTCTTCGGGCTGTACGGCGGTGTCCTCGTCGACCGTCTCCCCAAGCGCCCCACGCTGCTGGTGACCCAGACGGCGATGGCCCTGACCGGCCTCGCGCTCGCCTTCCTCACCCTCTCCGGCCATGTCCAGGTCTGGCACGTCTATCTCGCCGCCTTCGCCGTCGGTATGGCCACCGTCGTCGACAACCCGGCACGCCAGTCCTTCGTCTCCGAGATGGTCGGCCCCGGCCAGCTTCAGAACGCGGTCAGCCTGAACTCGGCCAACTTCCAGTCCGCGCGGCTGGTCGGCCCCGCCGTCGCGGGCCTGCTGATCACAGGCGTCGGCACCGGCTGGGCCTTCCTCCTGAACGGCCTGTCGTTCGTGGCACCCATGGCGGGCCTGCTGCTGATGCGGGCCCGTGAACTGCACGTCGTCGAGCGGGCGCCGCGCGCCAAGGGCCAGCTCCGCGAGGGCCTCCACTACGTCGCGGGCCGCCCCGAACTGATCTGGCCGATCGTCCTCGTCGGCTTCATCGGTACCTTCGGCTTCAACTTCCCCGTCTGGCTGTCGGCGTACGCGGACGACATCTTCCACTCGGGCGCGGGGGGCTACAGCCTCTTCAACACGCTGATGGCGCTCGGCTCGCTGGCCGGCGCGCTGCTCGCCGCCCGGCGCGGCACGGCCCGGTTGCGGGTCCTGATCGCGGCGGCGGTGGCCTTCGGCGCGCTGGAGGTGGTGGCGGCGATGGCCCCCACGCTCTGGCTGTTCGCGCTCCTGATGGTCCCGATCGGCATCTTCGGACTGACGGTGAACGTCACCGCGAACACCTCGGTCCAGATGGCCACCGACCCGGCCATGCGCGGCCGTGTCATGGCGCTGTTCATGATGGTCTTCGTGGGCGGCACACCGTTGGGCGCGCCGCTGATCGGCTGGGTCACCGACGTCTACGGCCCCCGGGTGGGCTTCGCGCTCGGCGGGCTGGTCTCGATGGCCGCGGCGACGACGATCGGTCTCGTCCTGGCCCGCCTGGGCGGCCTGCGGGTCTCCCTCGGCTGGCACCACGGACGGCCCCGGATCCGCTTCGTCCCGCGCGTACCGAGCGAGGAGCAGCTCGTCACCGCCGTATGACAGGCATGACAGGCACCGCCCCGGAGGCGGTCGGTCCGCTCACGCGGCCGACCGCCTCACGCGTACCCGGGGCTGCCTCACGCGTGCCCGGAGCCGTCTCACGCGTCCCCGGGGAAACGACCGGGGCGGCGGCCGGCCGGGTCGCATACTCCCGTGTGCTGATCGCCGTTCCCTGGAAGGCTGGCCCCATGAGACTCTTCGCGGCGGTACTGCCCCCTGTCGACGCGGTGCGTGAACTCGCCCCGGAAGTGGACGCGTTGCAGCGGATGCCGGGTGCGGACGCGTTGCGCTGGACGGGCCGCCCCGGCTGGCACTTCACCCTCGCGTTCTACGGGGAGGTGGCCGACGACATCGTCCCGGACCTCGCGGAACGGCTGCTGCGGGCCGCCCACCGCACCGCCGCGTTCCCGCTGTCCCTGCACGGCGGCGGGCACTTCGGCGGGCGTGCCCTGTGGGTGGGGGCGGCGGGGGACCTGGAGACCATGCGGCTGCTGGCCGACCGGGCCGAGGCCGCGGGCCGCAAGGCGGGCGTCGAGATGGAGGAGCACCGCCGTTACCGGCCGCATCTGACCGTGGCCCGCAGCCGCGACTCCGCGGACTTCAAGCCGTATGTCGCCGCCCTGGACACCTTCGCCGGAAAGCCCTGGACGGTGGGTGAGCTGTGTCTCGTCCGCAGCAACCTGCCGGTGTCGGGAGTGCCCGGTGAGCAGCCCCGATACGAAACGGTGGTGAGCCGGCCGCTGGGGGCGGGCGACGGGACCGCCCCGGCGGCCGGTTAACCTCGATGACGTGAACCCGAAGACCCGTAACCGGATCATGGCCTGCGTGCTCGTGCTGATGTTCTTCGTCGTGGCCATGGCGGCGGCGGTCAGATAACGACCGCCACCGCCGGACGCCGATAGCGGTCGGACAGACGACCGCCGGATGCCTGCAGCGGTCGGACGGACGACCGCCGGATGCCTGCAGGTCGGACAGTGACCGCCTCCGCCGCCGGACGCCGGGGAGCGGTCGGACGGACGACCGCCGCCGCCGGACGCCGGGAGTGTTGCCTGGTTACCAGGCGAACGCCTCGGGGGACGGTCCCGGTCCCGGGAAGATCTCGTCGAGCTCCTCCAGGACCTCCTCCGACAGCTCCAGCTCCACCGCGCGCAGCGCCGACGCGAGCTGCTCCGCGGTGCGCGGGCCCACGATGGGACCGGTGACACCGGGACGGGTCAGCAGCCAGGCCAGGGCGGCCTCTCCGGGCTCCAGACCGTGCTTCTCCAGCAGATCCTCGTACGCCTGGATCTGGGCGCGTACGGTCGTGTTGGCGAGCGCGTCGGCGGCCCGGCCGCTCGCCCGTCGGCCGCCCTCGACCTCCTTCTTGATCACACCGCCCAGCAGCCCGCCGTGCAGCGGGGACCAGGGGATGACACCGAGCCCGTACTCCTGGGCGGCCGGGATGACCTCCATCTCGGCGCGGCGCTCGGCGAGGTTGTAGAGGCACTGCTCGCTGACCAGGCCGATGGTGCCGCCGCGGCGGGCGGCGATCTCGTTGGCCTGGGCGATCTTGTAGCCGGGGAAGTTGCTGGACCCCACGTAGAGGATCTTCCCCTGCCGTACCAGGACGTCGATCGCCTGCCAGATCTCCTCGAAGGGAGTGGACCGGTCGACGTGGTGGAACTGGTAGACGTCGATGTAGTCGGTCTGCAGGCGCTTCAGGCTCGCGTCGACCGCCCGCCGGATGTTCAGGGCGGAGAGCTTGTCCTGGTTGGGCCACGGAGCACCCTCGGCGCCCATGTTCCCGTACACCTTGGTGGCGAGGACCGTCCGCTCCCGGCGGTCGCCGCCCTGCGCGAACCAGTTCCCGATGATCGATTCCGTACGGCCCTTGTTCTCGCCCCAGCCGTACACGTTCGCCGTGTCGAAATAGTTGATGCCGGCGTCCAGCGCCGCGTCCATGATGGCGTGGCTGTCGGCCTCGTCGGTCTGCGGCCCGAAGTTCATCGTGCCGAGGACGAGCCGGCTGACCTTGAGCCCCGTGCGTCCGAGCTGTGTGTACTTCATGGCTCACCAGCCAACGGCGTGGAGTGCGCTCTAGGCAAGAGCGGGGCGGGTGACGGCACGGGAGGGGACAGCCCTCAGCCGCGGGGAAACGCGCCGGTCTCGACGGTCAGGCCGACCGACGTATCGGTGAGGTCCACGGCGTCACCGAAGGCGATCTTCGTCTCGGTCGTGTAGTCCCCGTCCTTGGGCTGGGTGAACAGGTGGCACCTGCCCTGGTAGGGGTCGATGATCAGATAGACGGGGATCCCGGCGAGGGCGTAAGTGAGCCTTTTGGGGCCGTAGTCATTGTCGGCGGTCTTCTTGGAGATCACTTCGGCGACGAATTCCACGTCTTCGTACCGCCAGCGCCCCTGGGGGTTCCTCTCCGCTCCGTCGCGGACCTTCGCCACGTCCGGGGCGAAGCCGTTCAGCTCGCCGGGGAAGTCGATGCGTACGTCCGAGAGGACGTTCACATCCATACCGAACCCGTCCTCCAGAAGCCGCACGATCCGGCGGATGATCTGCCAGTGGGTGTCCCGCTGAGGCGTCATGAAAATGTTTCCCCCGACGATCTCGACCTTGTAACCCTCGGGGACGGGCATCTTCTCCAGAGCCTCGAACATGACGTCGAGCGTGAGCCCGGGAAGGCTGTCGATGCTGTCGGCCATCTCGATCCTGTCTTCAAGGACGGTCATCGTGGCACTCCTCCCCGGCCGCGACCCGGTCGAGTGCAGCCGTGCGGAACAACGATACGCACGGTGACCGGGCAACGCCCTTTTTCGGTCAGGCCTGTTGGGCCGTGTACGGCTCGCCCAGGTCCCAGGCCTGGTACATCGCCTCCGCGAAGCCCTCCGCGATCTTGTGCTCGCCGCTCGCGCTGGGGTGGGTGCCGTCGTACGTGTCGAAGGTGACGTCGTACGAGGCGGGCGGGGACGCGAGCAGCAGCGGGGAGCGCGGCTCGTCGAGGTCGGCGACCGTCTTGGCGAGCAGTTCGTTGAACGCGGCGACCTCGGCGGCGAAGGGCGCGTCGGACTCGGCGCGGACGTTCGGTATCACCGGCAGCAGGACCATGCGGACGCGCGGGTTCGCGGCGCGCGCCTCCGCGACGAAGGCGCGGGCGTTGTCGGCGGTCTGGACGGCGTTCGTGTAGAAGCCGAGGTCGATGAGACCGAGGGAGACCAGCAGGACGTCGGCGCGCTGCGCGCGGACCGCCTCGCGGATCAGCGGGGCCATGTGCAGCCAGCCCTCGCCCCAGCCGGCCAGGTGGGCGCGGGGGAACTCCGGGTCCGCGTACTCGTACGAGTCGGGGGACTCCGTCGCCTTGTCGTAGAGCGTCTCGCGCGGGCCGACGATCTTGAACGGGCCCTGATACGTCGCGCGCAGGTGCTGCCACATCCGGTAACGCCATGTGTGTTCGCCCGCGCTACCGATCGTCATGGAGTCGCCGACGGGCATGAACCTGAGCATCCGCTCATCATGGACGATCGGCCGGGGTGCCATGAGCCGTGAGGGTGTGAGGCTGGACACTCCCTCGGGGGGCCGGCCGGTGGGGTCCGAGAGGCCCCGGGGCGACCGAACGGGCCGGTGGGACGGCGGGCTTGGGGCGGGCGCCGACGTGAACGGACCGGCGGGATGGCAGGCTTGGGCCATGCGCCGATCGCCCTCGTTCGTGTCCGGAGCCGCCGCCGGAGCCCTTGCCGGAGCCGCCCTCGCCGTCGCCCTCGCGGCGCCCGCCCTCGCCGACGGCGGGGACGGGGGATTCACCATCAAGGACCCCCGGATCAAGGAGTCCAGCGGCCTCGCCGCCTCGCGCATCCACCCGGGCGTCTACTGGACCCACAACGACAGCGACGACGGGCCCTACCTGTACGCCGTCGACAGCAGGACCGGCCGGACCGTCGCCACGATCACCATGAGCGGGGTCGGCAGGCCCCGCGACGTCGAGGCGATCTCCCTCGGCCCCGACGGCGACCTGTACGCCGGCGACATCGGCGACAACCTCGGCGGCAAGTGGGACCACGTGTGGATCTACAAGCTCCCCGAGCCCAAGGTGCTCAAGGACCAGACGATCCGTGCCACCCAGTACGTCGTGAAGTACTCCGACGGCCCCCGCAACGCGGAGGCGCTGATGGTGCATCCCAAGACCGGGCGCGTCTACATCGCCGACAAGAACGAGGACGGCGGCCACCTCTACGAAGGCCCCGCCCAGCTCTCCGCGAGCGGCACGAACATCTTCAAGCCCGTCGCCACCATCGACCTCTGGGTCACCGACGGCGCCTTCTCCCCCGACGGCCGCCAACTCGCCGTACGCGGCTATTTCGGCGGCATCGCGTACGCCTGGAACGACGGCCGGATCAAACGCCAGGGCCGCCTGAACGTGCCCCTCCAGGGCCAGGGCGAGTCCATCACGTACACCCCCGACGGAACGAAGCTCATGTACGGCAGCGAGGGCACGGACAGCCCCGTACAGCCGGAGGACGCTCCCGGTGCCGCCGGTTCCGGCTCCAAGTCGCCCTCCGCGAGCGGCGGTTCCGCCGCCGGGGACGGGGGCGGCGGAGTCGGCGGCGGGCTGAAGGTCGGTGCCATCGCGGTCGCGGCCCTCTTCGCCGTGGTCTTCGGCCTCAAGAGGCTGCTGCGCCGCGACCGATAGGCGCACCTACGGCTGAGGGGCGTCCGGCACGCTCGCGCGCCGGACGCCCCTCAACTCGTGGGAAGGGAACGGTTACAGCTTCTCGATCACGTAGTCGACGCACCGCGTCAGCGCCTCGACGTCCGCCGGGTCGATCGCCGGGAACATGGCGACGCGGAGCTGGTTGCGGCCGAGCTTGCGGTAGGGCTCGGTGTCGACGATGCCGTTGGCGCGCAGGACCTTGGCGACGGCGGCGGCGTCGATCTCGGCGGCGAAGTCGATCGTGCCGATGACCTGGGAGCGCTTCGCCGCGTCCGTCACGAACGGGGTGGCGTACTTGCTGTCCTCGGCCCAGCGGTACAGGCGGGTCGAGGAGTCCTTCGTCCGGGCCGCCGACCAGGCGAGGCCGCCCTGGCCGTTGATCCACTCGAGCTGCTCGTTGAGCAGGAAGAGCGTGGCGAGGGCCGGGGTGTTGTACGTCTGGTTCTTGCGGGAGTTGTCGATCGCCGTGGGCAGCGAGAAGAACTCCGGGATGTGCCGGCCGGAGGCGTGGATCCGCTCGGCGCGCTCGATCGCGGCCGGGGAGAACACGCCGATCCACAGGCCGCCGTCGGAGGCGAAGGACTTCTGCGGGGCGAAGTAGTAGACGTCGGTCTCGGCGATGTCGACGGGCAGGCCGCCGGCGCCGGAGGTGGCGTCCACCAGGACGAGGGAGCCCTCGTCGGCGCCCGCGACCCGCTTGATCGGGGCGGCGACACCGGTCGAGGTCTCGTTGTGGGTGAAGGCGTAGACGTCGACGCCCGCCTCGGCGACCGGCTCGGGGTGCGTGCCCGGGTCGGAGGAGACCACGGTCGGCGCGGCGAGCCACGGGGCGAGCTTGGCCGCCTTCGCGAACTTGGAGGAGAACTCGCCGAACGTGAGGTGCTGCGACTTGTTCTCGATCAGGCCGTGCGTCGCGACGTCCCAGAACGCGGTGGAGCCGCCGTTGCCGAGGACCACCTCGTACCCGTCGGGCAGGGAGAACAGCTCGCTCACGCCCTCGCGCACCTTGCCGACCAGGTTCTTGACCGGGGCCTGGCGGTGGGATGTGCCGAGCAGGGAGCTACCGGTCGCGGCGAGCGCGTCCAGTGCCTCCGTCCGCACCTTGGAGGGGCCGGCGCCGAATCGTCCGTCGGCGGGCTTGAGGTCAGCGGGGATCTGGATATCAGCCACGTCGGGAGCCTAGCCGTTCCGGGAAACCTGGGCGAAACGTCGTCCGTCGGCTGAGACGGCGCGTTGACGCGGGTTGACGGTCACCGTCGCCGGAGGGACCGCGGCGGGCCCCTCCGGCGAGCTGCCGCTCCGTCAGGTCACTTCGTCAGGCGATCGGCCGCACGGGCGGCGCACGGGTGCCTCACGGGTGGCCGGCGGGCGGCTCACCTCATTCGGCGGTCAGCCGGACCGGCAGCTCGAACAGGTCGTTCTGCGTCACCACCGGCTTGTTGCGGAGCTCCGACACCGGGACGGCCAGGTCCAGGGACGGGAAGCGCTCGTACAGGGCCGGCAGGGCGACGCCCGCTTCCAGCCGGGACAGGGCCGCGCCGGGGCAGACGTGCGGGCCGTGACCGAAGGAGATGTGCCGGTTCTGGCCGGTGCGGCTGATGTCGAACTCGCCCGCGGTGGGACCGTGGGCGTTCTCGTCGCGGCCGATCGCGCCGTACGACACGATGAGCGCGTCGCCCGCCGGGATCACCTTGTCCCCGACCGGGACGTCCTCCGTCGCGAAGCGGATGAGGACGTGGGAGGTCGGGGTGGAGTGGCGCAGGGTCTCCTCGACGACCGCGGACCAGTCGGCCTCGCCGGACAGGACGAGGGCCCGCTGGTCGGGGTGGGCGGACAGGTTGACGACCGCGTTGACGATCAGGGAGATCGTCGTCTCGTGGCCCGCCGCGACCATGAGCTGCAGGGTGGAGACGATCTCCGCGTCGGTGAGGTGGTCGCCGTCCTCGGAGGCCAGGATCAGCGCGCTGGTCAGGTCGTCGCCCGGCTCGGCGCGCTTCGCCGCCACCGTCTCCGCCATGATCCCGGCCAGTTCGGTGAGCGTCGCGATGACCTCCGCGGGCGGGGTCTGCGTCGAGAAGAACTTCTCGAAGAGCACCTTGAGGCGCGGCAGGTGCGACTCCTCGATGCCCATGAGGTCGGCGATGACGTACATGGGCAGCGGGTAGGCGAAGTCGGCCTTCAGGTCGACGACTTCGCCGGTGAGGTTGTCGAGCAGACTCTCCGTCAGCTTCGCGATGCGCTCCCGCATCTGCTCCACCCGGCGCGGTGTCAGCGCCTGCGCCACGAGGGTGCGCATCCGCCGGTGGTCCGCGCCGTCCACGGTGAGCATGGAGCGGCCCGGGTTGGCGAGTCCGATCAGCGGCCAGTCGGGGGCGATCTCGCCGCGCTGCCAGGCACCCCAGACGTTGATGTCCTTCACCAGACGGGGGTCGGTGAGCAGCGCGCGCGCCTCGGCGTGGTGGGTGACCGCCCACACCGGCACACCGCCGGGCAGTTCGACGGCGGCGAGCGGCCCGGCGGCACGCAGCGCGGCGCTCTCGCCGTCCAGGTCGGTGACGAAGGGGTCCAGGACTATGCGGGTCTCTTCGGTACCGGTGGTCATGCGGGGGTGCCTCCAAGGGCTGAGGTGGGGGTGGTGCGGCATCCCGAGGGCAGGGGAAAGCCCCGGGCCCCGGCCGAACAGCGCGTCGGCCGGGCGCGACGGCGTCTCAGAGGACGGGTACGGGCGTGAACCGTACGGGCAGTTCGCTCAGGCCTCGCAGCCACGGGGAGGGGCGCCGGGCCAGCGACTCGGCGGGTACGGCCAGGTCGATGTCCGGCAGCCGGTCGAGCACGACCTCGATCCCGGTCCGCGCGATGACCTCCGCGACCTCCTGCGCCGGGAACGGGCAGCGGTGCTCCCCGTGGCCGAAGGAGAAGTGGGCGTTGTTGCCCCCGGTGAGCGCGGAACTGTCGGTGCGGACCTGGGGGTCGGAGTTGGCGCCCTGGAGGCCGAGCAGCAGCAGGTCGCCGGACCGGATGCGGCGGCCGCCGAGCTGGGTGTCGCGGGAGGCCCAGCGACCGGCCACGTTCTGGGTGGGGGTGTCCTCCCACAGCACCTCGTTCATGGCCTCGGGGACACTGTGCCGGCCGCCGAACAGCGAGGCGGCGAACCGCTCGTCGGTGAGCATCAGGCGCAACGAGTTGCCGATCCAGTCGGCGGTCGGCTGGTGACCGGCGGCCATCATGACCATCAGGTCCTGGACGATCTCCTCGTCGGTGAAGCCCGCGGTGTTCGCGAGCATGCGCGAGACCACGTCGTTGGCCGGGCGCTCCTTGCGGTCGGCGATCAGCTTGGCCATCGAGCCGGCGAGATGCTGCTGTCCGGCCAGCGCGCCCTCGCGCCCGTTGATCATGTCGTTCAGGGCGGTCACCAGCCCCGGACCCTGCTCGTCCGCGAAGCCGTAGAGCGTCGCGAGGACCCGTACGGGCAGCAGGGCCGCGTAGTCGCCGACGAGGTCCGTCTCGCCCTTGGAGCAGACCGCGTCGATCAGTTCGTCGGCGAACTTCTCGGCCTGGGAACGCAGTTCGAAGGCGTCCACGGCTTCGAGGGCGTCGCTGATCATCGCGGCGCGCTCGCGGTGGCGCTCGCCCACGGTGTAGAGGATGGAGGGCTGCTTGCGGCCGATCATCGGCAGCAGCGGCCAGTCGTCGGGGACGCGGTCCCACTGGCTCCACAGCTCCGAGTCCCGGCTGAACAACTGGGGATCGCCGGTCACTTGGTGCAGTTCGCGATAGCCGAGGACCAGCCACGCCGGGATGTCGCCGTCGAGGACGACCGGCACGACGGAACCGTGGTCGCGCCGCATCTCCCGGTACAGCTCGGCGGGTTCGGTCTGGAACCGCGGCCCGCCGAGGGGGACGGGCGCGGATGCGGTGGCGGGGGTCACAGCGCCAACTCCGGTGATTGAAGGGCGCCTTCCGCGGCTGCGGCGCCGTGACGGGCGTAGCGGGACTGGAGGTGCTCCACCAGCGTGATCAGCACCCGCTTGCTGGACTCCCGGGATCGGGCGTCGCAGTCGATGAGCGGCACGTGGGGGTCGAGGTCGAGGGCCTCGCGGATCTGCGCGGGGGTGTGCGGGGGCCCGCCGAAGTCGTTGCAGGCCACGATGAAGGGCGTGCCGTGGTGCTCCAGCCGGTCGATGGCGTACCAGGAGTCGTCGATACGACGGGTGTCGACCAGGACGATCGCCCCGAGCGTTCCGGAGAACAGCCGGTCCCACAGGAACCAGAACCGCTCCTGCCCGGGTGCGCCGAACAGGTACAGGATGTTGTGCGTGTCCAGCGTGATGCGTCCGAAGTCGAAGGCGACGGTGGTCGCGGACTTGCCGCGCACCTCGCTGATGTCGTCGACGGCCTCGCCGGCCTGCGTCATCGTCTCCTCGGTGTTGAGGGGACGTATCTCGCTGACCGAGCGGACCAGGGTCGTCTTGCCGACACCGAAGCCACCCACGATCACGATCTTGAGGCCGTTGTCGGCCGACGCGGACAGGGGCGCACGAGCGTCAGAGGTTACGGAGTCCAACGAGCACCTGCTCCAGGATGTCGGGATCGGGAAGACCGGAAGGAACAGTGGTGTGCGGGTGACGGGCGCTGACGCGGCCCGTGGAGAGCAGGTCGGAGAGCAGGACGCGGGTGATCGACACCGGCAGCCTCAGCTCCGCCGCGATCTCCACGACCGCCGTCGGCCGTTCGCACATCCGCAGGATGGCGGCGTGCTCGGACTGCATGCCCGCCGTCGGATCGCACTCGGCGACCACCAGGGTCACCAGGTCGAAGGGGGTGTCGGGCCCGGACCGGGTGCGCCCTCCGGTGAGGGTGTACAGCCGGTCGGGCGCGTCGTCCCTGCCAGGACGGCTCATGACGACCGGGGCGGCGAGGTCAGGTGCTCGCCGAGCTGTTCCACGAGTTCGCTCATGTTGTGCCCGACGAGCCCGGCGTCGGCGTCCTCGGAGGTGACGACGGCGAGATGCGCGCCGTCACCGGCCTCCACGATGAACAGCACCCCTCCGTAGAACTCGGCCATCGCCGAGCGCACGCCCCCGCTGCCGTCGCCGAACTCCACGGACGCGCCGTGGGACAGCGACTGGATGCCGGCGGCGATAGCGGCGAGCTGGTCGGCCTGGTCGACGGACAGCTCCGGAGTGCGGCACAGCTTCAGGCCGTCGCGGGAGAGCACGAGTGCGTGCCGGGCGCCCGGGGTGCGCTCGAGGAGGCCCTCGATGAGCCAGGTGAGCTTCTCGTCGGCGGTGATGGTGCCGGTCATGGGGTGGTGTCGCCTTCCGGGAGCGAGTGTGCGGTGGGGGTGGTGGAACGGGGGGAGGCGGCGGCGCCCTGCACGGCGGCGGCTTCTTCGCGGACGCCGTCCGTGTCCCGTACGGGATGCGCGTCCTCGGCTCGTACGCGGCCTTCGGCCCGAACGGGCTCCTCGGCTCGCGGGAGCTCCTCGGTTCGTACGCGGTCCTCGGCCCGCGTGCGGTCCTCGGGGCGTACGCGCTCTTCGTCCTGGGAGGGATCGTCGGCCGCCACGGGTTCGGGAGCGCTCGGCGCCGTGCCGCGCACCGCCTGGCGGAAGGTGCCGAAGCGGGCGGCCGACCGGGACTTGGGGTCGTCGCCGGTACGGGGTTCCGGGGCGGCCGGGGGCGTTGCGTGCGAGCGGCTGCGCTCGGCGTGGGCGAGGGTGCGTCCGCGGCGCCGCTTGGGAAGGCCGCCGGTGGACGCGGGACCCTGCTCGTGCCGGGGCGAGTCATGGGTCGGGACGGGGTCCGGGTCGAGGTCGTCGGCCGCGCGGGCGGCGGCGTACGACACGGGGGACGCGGAGGATTCCCGGGGCGACCGGGACTCCTGCGAGCCCTGCGAGCCGTGTGGGTCGTGCGACCACGGGGACTCCGGCGAGTCCTGGCCGGCCGGGGACCGCGGCGCGGAGGTGCGGCCGTCGACGGCCGCCGGGGCCGACACGACGGGCTCGGGCCCGGCCGGCAGCGGGGTCGTGCCGTGCGGGGCGTTCGCCGGGGTGAGGAGGTCCTGCGGGATCAGGACGAGAACGCCGGTGCCGCCGCGGGCGGAGGGCCGGAAGGACACCTTCAGGCCGTACTTGCCGGCCAGCCGGCCGACCACCGCGAGGCCGAGGCGGGTGCCGGTGAGTCCGCCGAGGTCGGACGCGTTGACGATGCCCCCGGTGACGGCGCGTTCGGCGCGCCGGAGCTGGACGTCGCCCATCACCAGTCCGCTGTCCTCGACGGAGACGATGACACCCGCCGGGACCTCCTCGACGTACACATGCACTTCGGCGGTGGGCGGCGAGAAGTTGGCGGCGTTGTCGAGGAGTTCGGCGAGTGCGTGCATGACGCCCTCGGCGGCGTGTCCGGCGACGGCCGCCCCGCTGGTGGAGTGGACGCGCACGCGCTGGTAGCCGCCGATGCGGCCCATGGCGCCGCGCAGGATCGACTCCATGACGATCGGGCGGGCCCAGCGGCGTCCCGAGCGCGCACTCGTCAGGACGGCGACGGAGTCGGCGAGGCGGCCCGCCTGCGCGGTGCGGTGGTCGAGATGCAGGAGGTCGGCGAGGACGTCCTCGTCGGAGTGCCGCTCCTCCATGGCCCGCAGGTCGGCGAGCATGCCGGTGGACAGCGCCTGCATGCGTGCGGCCGCGTTGGCGGTCGCCGCGACCGCGGCGGTCCGGTTGCTGTCGGCGTGCCGGGCGCGCTCGGAGAGTTCGGTGTTGAGCTCGGTGAGCCGGGTGCGCTCACCGATGAGCAGCTCCCGTTCCTCGGCGAACTCCTCGGTGAGGCGCGCGCGTTCGCGGGCCGCGGTCTCGGCCAGGCGGATCCGCTCCTGGGCCGCGGCCTCGGCCGCGCGGGCGCGGTCGCGGGCGGCCTCGTCGGCGATCCGGGCCCGTTCCTGGCCGAACTCCTCGGTCAGCCGGGCGCGTTCCTGCACGAGGCGGGCGGCGTCCTTGGTCACGTTGTCGAGGCGACGGAGCAGCAGTCGCTTGGTCTGTACGGCGCGGGCGGCCACCATGACGGCCGTGCACAGCAGCACCGCGGCGGCGCCGGTTCCCCAGGCGAGGGGAACGCGGGCCGGCTCGGGGGCCAGCAGGACGGCGGCCACCACCGCGACCGCGGCCGGGACGGCGACGGTCAGCGCGGCTATTGCCGTGGCGCGCGGGGTGGGTCGTTCGCCGGAGGGCAGGGGCGGGGTCATCAATCGGTCCTCGGTCGTGTTCCTGGGGGGAGAACGTGTCCTCGGTCGTGTCCTCGGTCGGTCCTGGGCGAGAAGCGACACCTGATGCTCAACTCGTCGTCACTATATGAGAGTTCGTGATCCGATTGGGAAGCTTCGGGAAGCGGTTTCATGATCGCCCCGGCATATCGGGGCCTTTCGGGTGCGCGGCCGAGCGGCCGGCGCGGGTGCCCGGCGGCATCCTGGAGACATGACGGATCTGGGTGGACGGCCGGAGGAACAGCCGGAGGGACGGCCGGAGGGATCGGCGGAGGAACCACCGCCGGGATCGGCGGAGGGACGGGCCGAAGGGCGGCCTGGGGGACGGGTCGAGGGGCGGCCTGAGGGGCGAGCCGAAGGGGGATCTGGGGGACGGGTCGAGGGGCGGCCTGGGGGACGGGTCGAGGGGCGGCCTGGGGGACGGGCCGAAGGGGGACCTGGGGGACGAGCCGAGGGGCGAGCCCGGGGGCGAACCGGTGGACGCCCGGGCGGACGGCTCGGCGGACCGTCCCGGGGTGGGCCGGAGTGGCTTCCCGAAGGCGCGCCGGAAGGGCTCGCCGGGGAACTGCGGTCCGAGCTGGCGAGAGCCGTGCGCGGTGAGGTCTCGTTCGGCGTGACCGCGCGGGCGCTGACCACCATGGACGCCTCCAACTACCGGCGCGTACCGCTCGGTGTGGTGGCCCCGCGCGACGCCGACGACGTCGCCGCGGCCCTCGCCGTGTGCCGCGCCCACGCGGTGCCCGTCGTGGCCCGCGGCGGCGGCACGTCGATCGCCGGACAGGCCACCGGCACCGGCGTCGTCCTGGACTTCACCCGCCACCTGAACCGGATCGTCTCGCTCGACCCGGACGCCCGTACGGCCGTCGTCCAGCCCGGTGCCGTCCTCGACCGGCTCCAGGAAGCCGCCGCCCCGCACGGCCTGCGCTTCGGCCCCGACCCCTCCACCCACGGCCGCTGCACCCTCGGCGGAATGATCGGCAACAACTCCTGCGGCTCCCACTCGGTCGCCTGGGGCACCACGGCGGACAACGTCCGGGAACTGTCGGTCGTCGGCGCGCGCGGCGCCACGCGCCGCCTCGGCCGGGACGGGCAGGGCGCCCCGGACGGCCTGCGGGCCCTGGTCGAGAGCGAGTTGGCGCTGCTGCGGACCGGCTTCCCGGACCTCCCGCGGCGGATCTCCGGGTACGCCCTCGACGCGCTCCTGCCCGAGCGGGGCGCGGACGTGGCCCGCGCCTTCTGCGGCTCCGAGGGCACCTGGGGCATCCTCACCGAGGCGGTCGTACGCCTGGTCGAGGCACCCCGCGCGCGGGCGCTGGCCGTCCTCGCCTACCCCGACGAGAGCGCCGCCGCGGACGCCGCCGCCGGTCTGCTGCCGCTGGGGCCGCTGACCGTCGAGGGGATGGCCGCCGATCTCGTACCCGCCGACGCCGGGCTGCCGCGCGGCGGGGCCTGGCTGTTCGTGGAGACGGGCGGCGGATCGCCCGCGGAGGCACGCGCGCACGCCGACACGATCGTGCGGGCGGCGGACGTACAGGACGCCCTGGTGGTCACCGACCCGGCGGGACAGCGGGCGCTGTGGCGGCTGCGGGAGGACGCGAGCGGCACGGCGACCCGGATCCCGGACGCCGGGGGCGGCCCGCCGCCGGGCCCGGGCCGCGGGCTCGGCGGCGAGGCCTGGCCCGGCTGGGAGGACTGCGCGGTGCCGCCCGCCCGGCTCGGCGCCTACCTGCGGGACTTCCGGGCCCTGCTCGTGGCCCATGGCCTGCGCGGAACGCCGTACGGGCACTTCGGCGACGGCTGCATCCACGTCCGGATCGACTTCGACCTGATCTCCACGGCGGGCGTCGCCCGCTTCCGGCGCTTCTCCGAGGAGGCCGCCCACCTCGTCGTCTCGCACGGCGGCTCCCTGTCCGGCGAGCACGGCGACGGGCAGGCGCGCGCGGAACTGCTGCCGGCGATGTACGGCACCGAGATGGTCCGCGTCTTCGAACGGGCCAAGGACCTCTGGGACCCGGACGGCCTGCTCAACCCCGGCATGCTCGTCCGCCCGGACCGGCTGGACGAGAACCTGCGGTTCGCGGTCCTGCCGCACCGACCGGTGGACGTGGAGTTCGGCTATCCGGCGGACGGCGGCGACTTCTCGGCCGCGGTGCGCCGCTGCGTGGGTGTCGCCAAATGCCGTACGGCGTCGGTGCCGGGCGGCGCGGACGTCATGTGCCCCTCCTTCCGGGCGACCGGCGAGGAGGAGCACTCCACGCGCGGGCGGGCCCGGCTGCTGCACGAGATGCTCGCCGGCGAGATCGTCACCGACGGATGGCGCTCGACGGAGGTCCGCGACGCGCTGGACCTGTGCCTGTCGTGCAAGGGATGCAGGTCCGACTGCCCGGTCGGCGTGGACATGGCCACGTACAAGGCCGAGTTCCTCCACCACCACTACGCTGGCCGCCGCCGGCCCGCCGCGCACTACGCCCTGGGCCGGCTGCCCTTCTGGCTCTCGGCGGTGGCCCGCACCCGCTCGGCACGGCTCGTCAACTCCCTCGCTTCCGTGCCTCCGTTGGCAACCCTCGCCAAGCGCCTGGCCGGTATCGCGCCCGAACGGGAGATCCCGCGGCTGGCACCGGAGACGTTCAGCCAGTGGTGGTCGACCCGGTTCCGGGACCGGGTGCGGACGTACGTACGCCAGAGGCGGCGGGCCGGGGCGGACGGTCCCGGCGAGAGCGGCCGGCGGGGCGGCGGGAACGGGGAGCGGCGGGACGCGGACGAACTGTTCCCGGGCTTCGGCGGGAGGACGGTCCTCCTGTGGCCGGACACCTTCACCGAACACCTCGAACCCTCCGTCGGACGCGCGGCCGTCCGGGTCCTGGAGGCCGCGGGACTGGCCGTGCTGCTGCCGCCGAGGACGGTGATGCGGCACGGACCCATCGGCGACGGCGTCACCCGGGGACCCCTCCGCGTCAGCACGCTGCTGCCGCGCCGCCGCCACCGCGTCTGCTGCGGACTGACGTACGTCTCGACCGGCCAGCTCGCCCGCGCCCGCGCCGTGCTGCGCCGCACGCTCGACCTCATGGAGCCCTACCTCGCCATGGACGATCTCCCGGTCGTCGTCCTGGAGCCGAGCTGTGCCGCCGCGCTGCGCACGGACCTGCCCGGGCTGCTGCCCGACGACCCGCGCGCGGCGCGGCTGGCGGCGGCCGTGGCGACCTTCGCGGAGGCCCTGGAACGGTACGCGCCGGGCTGGACCCCGCCCCGGCTGGACCGCCCGGCCGTCGGCCAGACGCACTGCCACCAGCACGCGGTCCTCGGCGACGCGGCGGAACGCCGGCTGCGCGACGCGGCGGGCCTGACCGGCACCCTCGCCGGGGGCTGCTGCGGCCTCGCGGGCGACTTCGGCTTCACGAAGGGCCACCAGGAGGTGTCACGGGCCTGCGCGGAGGAACAACTCCTCCCGGCGGTGCGGGACGCCGACGACTCCGCGGTGATCCTGGCCGACGGCTTCTCCTGCCGCACCCAGTTGGCCCACCTGAGCGACCGGCGGGGCCGCCACTTGGCGGAGGTACTGGCACAAGCGCTGGAGACCGGTCCGCGGGACGGCGGGCCCGCGGGACCCGCGTAAGTACGCTGGCGATTCCACCGGCTTGAGGACTTCGAGGAGCAACGAGTATGACCCTCCGCCTGCAGGCGATCACCCGTGACGAGCACCTCGCGTTCGTCCGCTCGCGGCCCTCGGCCAGCCATATGCAGGTGCCGTCGTGGGGCGACGTGAAGCCGGACTGGCGGGCGGAGAGCCTCGGCTGGTTCGACGGGGACGGACGGCTGCAGGGGGCCGGTCTCGTGCTGCTGCGCCCGCTGCCGAAGGTCAAGCGGTACCTCGCGTATCTGCCCGAGGGTCCCGTCATCGACTGGCACGACCCGGACCTCGCCGAGCGCTGGCTCCGGCCGATGCTGGCGCATCTCAAGTCACGGGGCGCGTTCACCGTGAAGATGGGCCCGCCCGTGATCGCGCGCCGCTGGAGCGCGGACGCGGTCAAGACGGCCATCGCCGATCCGGCGGCACGGCGGCTCGGCGAGGTGACGGCGACCTCGTACGAGCCGGGTGCCGCCGAGATCGCCGACCGGCTGCGGGGCATGGGCTGGCGGCGGACCGAGCCGGGCGGCGAGGACGGCTTCGCCGCCGGACAGCCGCGCTACGTCTTCCAGGTCCCCTTCGCCGGACGGTCCCTGGACGAGATCCACAAGGGGCTCAACCAGCAGTGGCGGCGCAACATCAAGAAGGCCGACAAGGCCGGCGTCGAGGTGGTCCGGGGCGGCTACGACGACCTGCCCGCGTTCTACGAGCTCTACGCGGAGACGGCGGAACGCGACCGTTTCATCCCGCGCCCGCTGCCCTACTTCCAGCGGATGTGGACCTCGCTGACCGCCGAGGACCCCGACCGCATGCGGCTCTATCTCGCCTGCCACGACGGCGACGTCCTCGCCGCCGCCACCATGCTCACCGTCGGCGGCCACGTCTGGTACTCCTACGGTGCGTCCACCGGCCGCAAGCGCGAGGTGCAGCCCAACAACGCCATCCAGTGGCGCATGATGACCGACGCCCACGCGCTGGGCGCCGCCGTCTACGACTTCCGGGGGATCACCGACACCCTCGACGAGACCGACCACCTCGTCGGCCTCCTCCGCTTCAAGGCGGGCGCGGGCGGCGAGGCCGCGGAGTACCTCGGGGAGTGGGACTTCCCCATCAACAGGGTGCTGCACAAGGCACTCGACCTGTACATGGCCCGCCGCTGACCGCCTGACCGCCTGACCGCCCGACCGGGTGACCCGCCGTCGCCCGCCGGGCGGGGCGAGGGGCCGCTAAGCGTCCAGGTCCGCTTCGAGCGGCTTGGCCTTCCCGCGGCCCACCTGCGTACGCACCGCGCCCATGCTCGCCGCGATGACCAGGGCGATCGCGAGGGACTCGGTGAGGGAGAGGGCCTGGTCCAGGACGAGGAAGCCGGCGACGGCGGCCACGGCCGGTTCCAGGCTCATCATGATGGCGAAGGTCGCGGCGGGCAGGCGGCGCAGGGCGAGGAGTTCCAGGGTGTACGGGAGCACCGAGGAGAGCATGGCCACCGCCGCGCCCAGGGCGACCGTCGCCGGGACGAGGAGCCTCGAACCCGACTCGACGATCCCGAGGGGCAGGAACGCCACCGCCGCGACCACCATGGCCAGGGCGAGACCGTCGGCCTGGGGGAAGCGCCGGCCCGTGCGCGCGCTGAAGACGATGTACGCCGCCCACATGGCGCCCGCGCCCAGGGCGAAGGCGACACCCAGGGGGTCGAGGCTGCTGAAGCCTCCGCCGCCGCCGAGCAGGAAGACACCGCCCAGGGCGAGGCCCGCCCAGAGCAGGTTCACGGCGCGGCGGGAGCTGAGGACGGAGAGCGCGAGCGGGCCGAGGACTTCGAGCGTGACGGCCGTGCCGAGCGGGATGCGGGCGACCGACTGGTAGAAGAGGCCGTTCATCGCGGCCATGGTGAGGCCGAAGACGACCACCGTGCTCCAGTCGGCGCGCGAGTGCCCGCGCGCCTTCGGGCGGCAGACCAGCAGCAGCACGATCGCGGCCACCAGCAGCCGCAGTGTCACCACGCCGAGGGCGCCCACCCGGGGCATCAGGCTCACCGCGAGAGCCCCGCCGAACTGCACCGAGATCCCGCCGGCGAGCACCAGGCCCACCGGCCCGAGGGCACCACGTCGGCCGGGAGCGCCCGTGGTGGCCGCGGGCGCGCCGGCCGCGGGTGCGAGGGCCGGGGCGGCCGAGGCCGGGGAGGACGGGGCGGCGCTGGGGGTGTTCACGGGGCCTGCCAGGGGGATCGACTCGGATTCGTTCATCGTGCTGCACCTGTCAGTCCAGAGTAATGGACTTGGTCAGGCGTGTGAACTTGTTATGCAACTGTCCCAGAGAAACGCGCGGAGCGCCCGGGTGTACTGCGGGCACGCCCGGGTGCACTGCGGGCGGGACGCCTCAGTGCGCTGCGTCGAACCCCGCGCCAGGAGTCGGCCCGAATTAATGCAAGCATGCTTGCTTGTTTCTTCGGGCACTGTCATGCTCCGAGCCACACACCGTCGTGTCCCGAGGGGAGCGCATCGTGTCCGACGCGTCGTCCGTGGTCGCCGTGATCGACGATCTGCACCGGGAGAGTGAGGAACTCGACCGGCTGGTAGGGGAGTTGAGCGAGAAGCAGTGGGCGCTCGGCACGCCCGCCGCGGGCTGGACCGTCGCCCACCAGATCGCGCATCTCGCCTGGACCGACCGGTCGGCCCTGCTCGCCGTCACCGACGCCGGGGCCTTCGCGAAGGAGGTCGAGAAGGCGCTCGCCTCACCCGACGGCTTCGTGGACGAGGGCGCGGAGACGGGCGCCGCCCAGCCGCCCGCCCTGCTGCTCGCCGGCTGGCGCGCGGGGCGGACCGCCCTGGAGACGGCCCTGCGCGCGGCACCCACGGGAACCAAGTTCCCCTGGTACGGCCCGCCCATGTCGGTCGCCTCCATGGCCACCGGGCGCCTGATGGAGACCTGGGCCCACGGACAGGACGTCGCCGACGCGCTGGGTGTGGTGCGCGAACCCACCGACCGGCTGAGGCATGTGGTCCGCATCGGGGTGCGCGCCCGTGACTTCGCCTTCGCCGTGCACGGCCTCGCCGCACCCGCCGAAGAGTTCCGCGTGGAGCTGGAGAGCCCCTCCGGAGAGGTGTGGGCCCATGGTCCGGCCGACGCCCCGCAGCGCGTCACCGGCCCCGCCCTCGACTTCTGCCTGCTGGTGACCCAGCGCGCCCATCGCGCCGACCTGGCCGTACGGGCGACCGGTCCCGACGCCGACCGCTGGCTCGACATCGCCCAGTCCTTCGCCGGCCCGCCCGGCGCCGGGCGCGAGCCCAAGGAGACCGACCGGTGACCGCGGGAGCCGCGAAGCGCCCCCTGCGCGTCGGAAACGCCTCCGGCTTCTACGGCGACCGCTTCGACGCGATGCGCGAGATGCTCACCGGCGGCCCGCTCGACGTCCTCACCGGCGACTACCTCGCCGAACTGACCATGCTCATCCTCGGCCGCGACCGGCTGAAGGACCCCGGACGCGGCTACGCCAAGACCTTCCTGCGCCAGCTGGAGGAGTGCCTCGGCCTCGCCCACGAGCGCGGTGTCCGCCTCGTCACCAACGCGGGCGGTCTCAATCCGGCCGGACTCGCCGACGCCGTGCGCGAGATGGCCGGGCGGCTCGGCATCCCGGTCCGCGTCGCCCATGTCGAGGGCGACGACCTCACGCACCGGTACCCCGGCAGCCTCGCCGCCCACGCCTATCTGGGCGGAGCCGGCATCGCCGCCTGTCTGCGCGAGGGCGCGGACATCGTCGTCACCGGGCGCGTCACCGACGCGGCGCTCGTCACCGGGCCCGCCGTGGCCCACTTCGGCTGGGGGCCGGACGACCACGACCGGCTCGCGGGGGCCGTCGTCGCCGGGCACGTCCTGGAGTGCGGCACCCAGGCCACCGGCGGCAACTACGCCTTCTTCGCCGACCACGATCCCGCGCGGCTGCGCCACCCCGGCTTCCCGCTCGCCGAACTCCACGAGGACGGGTCGAGCGTCATCACCAAGCACGACGGCACCGGCGGCCTCGTCGACATCGGCACGGTCACCGCGCAGCTCCTCTACGAGACGCAGGGCGCCCGGTACGCGGGACCCGACGTCACCGCCCGCCTCGACACGGTCGTCCTCACCCAGGAGGGCCCGGACCGGGTACGGATCGGGGGTGTGCGCGGCGAGGCCCCGCCGCCCACCCTCAAGGTCGGCCTCAACAAGCTGGGCGGCTTCCGCAACGAGGTCGTCTTCGTGCTGACCGGCCTCGACATCGAGCGCAAGGCGGAGCTCGTACGGACCCAGCTGGAGGCAGCCTTCGACACGGCGAGGTCCCGTCCGGCGGAGATCCGCTGGGACCTCGCCCGCACCGATCACCCCGACGCGCCCACCGAGGAGACCGCGAGCGCCCTGCTCCGGCTCGTCGTGCGCGACCAGGACCAGAGGGCGGTCGGCCGGGCCCTGAGCGGTGCCGCCGTGGAACTGGCGCTGGCGAGCTACCCCGGATTCCATGTGATGGCGCCACCTGGAGCGGGCTCACCCTATGGGGTCTTCGAGGATGTGTACGTCCCCCATGGCGCCGTGGACCACATGGCCGTCCTCCATGACGGACGCCGGATCGCCGTGCCCCCGGCCCAGGACACGCTCGTACTGGAAACGCCCGAGGACCCGCCCCTGCCCGAACCGCTGTCCGCGGGGCCGACCCGTCGGGCGCCGCTCGGGCTGGTCGCGGGGGCGCGCAGCGGGGACAAGGGCGGGAACGCCAACGTCGGCGTCTGGGCGCGCACGGACGACGCCTGGCGGTGGCTGGCCCATCACCTCACGACGGACACGTTCCGGGGTCTGCTGCCGGAGACCCGTGATCTGAAGGTCGTCCGTCACGTCCTGCCCAACCTGCGCGCCCTGAACTTCGTGGTCGAGGGCGTCCTCGGCGAGGGCGTCGCCTCCCAGGCCCGCTTCGACCCCCAGGCCAAGGCCCTCGGCGAATGGCTCCGCTCCCGTCACCTCGATATTCCGGAGGTCCTGCTGTGACCGTGCTTTCCTCCGCGCTGGACCTCAGGAGTCCCGAGTACGCGTCCCACCGCGCGACCATGCTCGGCAAGCTCGCCGACCTGGAGACCGAGCACGCCAAGGCGCTGGCGGGCGGCGGCGAGAAGTACGTCGCCCGGCACCGGAAGCGCGGCAAGCTCCTGGCCCGTGAGCGCATCGAGCTGCTGCTCGACCCCGACACGCCCTTCCTGGAGCTGTCACCGCTCGCGGCCTGGGGCAGCGACTACGCGGTGGGCGCCTCGCTCGTCACCGGTATCGGCGTGGTCGAGGGCGTCGAGTGCCTGATCACCGCGAACGACCCGACCGTGCGCGGCGGTGCCAGCAACCCCTGGAGCCTGAAGAAGGCGCTGCGGGCGAACGACATCGCGCTCGCCAACCGGCTGCCCTGCATCAGCCTGGTCGAGTCGGGCGGCGCGGACCTGCCCTCGCAGAAGGAGATCTTCATCCCCGGAGGCGCGATCTTCCGCGACCTCACCCGGCTGTCGGCGGCCGGAATCCCCACGGTGGCCGTGGTCTTCGGGAACTCGACGGCCGGCGGCGCGTACGTCCCCGGAATGTCCGACCACGTGATCATGGTCAAGGAGAAGGCGAAGGTCTTCCTCGGCGGGCCGCCCCTGGTGAAGATGGCCACGGGCGAGGAGAGCGACGACGAGTCGCTGGGCGGCGCCGAGATGCACGCGCGCGTGTCGGGCCTCGCGGACTACTTCGCCGTCGACGAGCGGGACGCGCTCCGGCAGGCGCGCCGGGTCGTCGCCCGGCTCAACCACCGCAAGGCGTACGGCGATCCGGCTCCGGCGGCGCCCCCCAAGTACGACGAGGACGAGCTCCTGGGGATCGTCCCGGGCGACCTCAAGCATCCGTTCGACCCGCGCGAGGTGATCGCCCGGATCGTCGACGGCTCGGACTTCGACGAGTTCAAGCCGCTCTACGGGACGAGCCTGACCACCGGCTGGGCGAGCCTGCACGGCTATCCGGTCGGCATCCTCGCCAACGCCCAGGGCGTGCTGTTCAGCGCCGAGTCCCAGAAGGCCGCCCAGTTCATCCAGCTCGCCAACCAGCGCGACATCCCGCTGCTCTTCCTGCACAACACCACCGGCTACATGGTCGGCAAGGAGTACGAGCAGGGCGGCATCATCAAGCACGGCGCGATGATGATCAACGCGGTGAGCAACTCGCGGGTCCCGCACCTGTCGGTGCTGATGGGCGCCTCCTACGGAGCCGGCCACTACGGGATGTGCGGGCGCGCCTACGACCCCCGGTTCCTGTTCGCGTGGCCCAGCGCCAAGTCGGCCGTGATGGGCCCGCAGCAGCTCGCGGGCGTCCTGTCGATCGTGGCCCGGCAGTCGGCCGCCGCGAAGGGGCACCCGTACGACGACGAGGCCGACGCGGCGCTGCGCGCCATGGTGGAGCAGCAGATCGAGTCCGAGTCGCTGCCGATGTTCCTTTCCGGGCGGCTGTACGACGACGGGGTCATCGACCCGCGCGACACCCGCACCGTCCTCGGCCTGTGCCTGTCCGCGATCCACACGGCGCCCTTCGAGGGCGCGCGCGGTGGCTTCGGCGTCTTCCGGATGTGAGGGATCTCGTGATTTCGAGTCTGCTGGTCGCCAACCGGGGCGAGATCGCCTGCCGGGTCTTCCGTACCTGCCGCGAGGCGGGGGTGCGCACCGTCGCCGTCCATTCGGACGCCGACGAGAACGCCCTGCACACACGTGTGGCGGACGCCGCGGTGCGGCTGCCGGGCGCGACGCCTTCGGAGACCTATCTGCGGGGCGATCTGATCGTGCGGGCCGCGCTGGAGGCGGGCGCGGACGCCGTGCACCCGGGGTACGGCTTCCTGTCGGAGAACGCCGGGTTCGCGCGGGCGGTGATCGACGCGGGTCTTGTGTGGGTCGGTCCTTCGCCGGAGGCGATCGAGGCGATGGCCTCCAAGACCCGGGCGAAGAAGCTGATGGGACTCGCGCCCCTGGAGCGCGTCACCGCCGGGGACCTTCCGGTCCTGGTCAAGGCCGCCGCGGGCGGTGGTGGGCGCGGGATGCGGATCGTCCGCGAACTGGAGCACCTGGACGCCGAGTTGGAGGCGGCCCGCGCGGAGGCGCTGAGCGCTTTCGGGGACGGGGAGGTGTTCGTCGAGCCGTACGTGGAGGGCGGCCGGCACGTCGAGGTGCAGATCCTGGCCGACGCGCACGGCACGGTCTGGCCGCTCGGCACCCGGGACTGTTCCCTCCAGCGGCGCCACCAGAAGGTCATCGAGGAGGCGCCCGCTCCCGGGCTCGGGGACGAACTCACGCGCACGCTGTACGAGTTGTCGGTGCGCGCCGCCCGCGCCGTGGACTACGTCGGCGCCGGAACGGTCGAGTTCCTGGTCGCCGACGGCACCGCGCACTTCCTGGAGATGAACACCCGCCTCCAGGTCGAACACCCGGTCACGGAGGCCGTGTTCGGGGTCGACCTGGTGGCCCTGCAGCTCCGGGTCGCGGAAGGGGAGCGGCTGGAGAGCGAGCCGCCGCCCGCACGCGGTCACGCCGTGGAGGCCCGGCTGTACGCGGAGGACCCGGCGGGCGCGTGGGCGCCGCAGACGGGCACCCTGCACCGGATCGCCGTCCCGGACGGCGTCCGCCTCGACACCGGGTTCACCGACGGGGACACGGTCTCCGTCCACTACGACCCGATGCTCGCGAAGGTCGTCGCACACGGCGCCACGCGCGCGGAGGCCGTGCGGAAACTGGCCGGTGCCCTGGAGCGGGCCACGATCCACGGTCCGGTCACCAACCGGGATCTCCTCGTCCGGTCGCTGCGGCACGAGGAGTTCACCGGGGCCCGGATGGACACGGGGTTCTACGACCGTCACCTCGCCGTGCTCACCGCGCCCGCCCCGGACCCGTACGCCCCGCTCGCCGCCGCCCTGGCCGACGCGCACGGCCGGTCCCGGTTCGGCGGCTGGCGGAACCTCGCGTCGCAGCCGCAGACCAAGCGCTACCGGATGCACGGCGAGGAGCACGAGGCCGCCTACCGGCACACGCGCGAGGGGCTCGCGGCCGACGGGGTGCGCGTGGTGCGCGCCGACGCGGGCCGGGTCGTCCTCGAAGTGGCCGGTGTGCGGCGGACGTTCGAGGTCACGCGGTACGCCGACGGCCAGGTCTTCGTGAACGCCACCGCGCTGACCGAACTCCCCCGCTTCCCCGATCCGGCCGCCGACCGGGCCCCGGGGTCGCTGCTCGCGCCGATGCCCGGCACCGTGGTCCGGGTGGCCGAGGGGCTGGCCGAGGGCGCCGCGGTGCGGGCCGGAGAGCCCCTGCTGTGGCTGGAGGCGATGAAGATGGAGCACAGGATCTCCGCGCCGACGGCGGGGACGCTCACCGCCCTGCACGCCGTGGTCGGGCAGCAGGTGGAGGTGGGCGCGCTGCTGGCCGTCGTGACGGAGGAGACGGCCCCGGGGGAGACGCCGGGCGAGGTGCCGGGCGACGACGCCCGGTGAGCGCGCGCCTCGCCGCCGGACCGCCGGGGCGCCGCACCGCACCACCGCGCGGGTGTCCGCCGCGCGGGCGCGAACAGCTACGTACAGCGACAGTCAGCCGAGTTCAGCCGCAGTTTTCCGTACCGAACCTCCGTACCGAGGAGCCGTCATGAGCCCTGTCACAGAGACCGATGAACACAAGGCGCTCCGTTCCGCGGTCGCCGCTCTCGGCAAGCGGTACGGCCGCGAGTACATGACCAAGGTCGTCGCCGAGGGCGGCCACCCCGACGAGCTCTGGTCCGAGGCGGGCAAGCTCGGCTACCTCGGGGTGAACCTCCCGGAGGAGTACGGCGGCGGAGGCGGCGGCATCGCGGAACTGTCCATCGTGCTGGAGGAGTTGGGCGCGGCCGGCTGCCCGCTGCTGATGCTCGTCGTCTCGCCCGCCATCTGCGGCACGGTCATCGCCCGCTTCGGCACCGAGGAGCAGAAGCGGCAGTGGCTGCCGGGTCTGTCGGACGGCACCCGCACCATGGCGTTCGGCATCACCGAGCCCGACGCCGGCTCCAACTCGCACCGGATCACCACCACGGCCCGCCGCGACGGCACCGACTGGGTCCTGACCGGCCGCAAGGTGTTCATCTCCGGCGTCGACATCGCCGACGCGACGCTCATCGTGGGCCGCACGGAGGACGCGCGCACCGGCAGCCTCAAGCCCTGCCTGTTCATCGTCCCGCGCGACACCGAGGGGTTCGGGCGGCGCCAGATCGACATGGAACTGGCCAGTGCCGAGAAGCAGTTCGAGCTGACGCTGGACGAGGTGCGGCTGCCGGCCGGCGCGCTCGTCGGTGGGGGAGAGGACGCGGGTCTGCTGCAACTGTTCGCCGGGCTCAACCCGGAGCGGGTGATGACGGCCGCGTTCGCGATCGGCATGGGCCGTTTCGCGCTCGCCCGGGCCGTCGAGTACGCGCGGGAGCGCACCGTCTGGAAGGCCCCGATCGGCGCCCACCAGGCCATCGCCCACCCGCTCGCGCAGGCCCACATCGAACTCGAACTGGCCCGGCTGATGATGCAGAAGGCGGCCTTCCTGTACGACTCGGGGGACGACATCGCGGCGGGAGAGGCGGCCAACATGGCCAAGTACGCGGCCGGAGAGGCCTGTGTACGGGCCGTCGACCAGGCGGTCCACACCCTCGGCGGCAACGGCCTCACGCGGGAGTTCGGCCTCGCCTCCCTGATTACGGCGGCGCGTGTGTCTCGTATCGCACCGGTCAGCAGGGAGATGATTCTCAACTACGTCTCCCACCAGACCCTGGGCCTGCCCAAGTCGTACTGAGCGCTCTAGGAGAAACCGTGTTCCGCAGCGAGTACGCAGATGTACCGGCCGTCGAGGAACCCATCCACGACGCCGTTCTGGGCCGCGCCGCCGAGCGCGGCGAGACACCCGCGCTCGTCGACGGCGTCGACGGCACCACGATCACCTACGGCCAACTCGACCTGTACCACCGGCGGCTGGCCGCCGCGTTCGCCGACGCGGGGCTGGTCAAGGGCGATGTGCTCGCCCTGCACAGTCCCAACACCATCGCCTTCCCGACCGTCTTCTACGGGGCCACGCGCGCGGGGGCGTCGGTCACGACCGTGCACCCGCTCGCCACGCCCGAGGAGTTCGCCAAGCAGCTGAAGGACTCGTCCGCCCGCTGGATCGTGACCGTCTCGCCCCTGCTGGAGGCGGCCCGGCGGGCCGCCGAACTCGCGGGCGGCGTACGGGAGATCTTCGTCTGCGACCAGGCGCCGGGGCACCGGTCGCTGGCCGAGCTGCTCGGCGGCACCGCGCCCGAACCGAGCGTCGACATCGACCCCGTCCAGGACGTGGCGGCGCTCCCGTACTCCTCGGGCACCACGGGCGTCCCCAAGGGAGTGATGCTCACCCACCGCTCCATAGCCACCAACCTCGCCCAGCTCGCACCGGTCATGCCGATGAACCCGGGCGACCGCATCCTCGCCGTGCTGCCGTTCTTCCACATCTACGGGCTGACCGCCCTGATGAACGCGCCCCTGCGGCAGGGCGCCACCGTCGTCGTGCTGCCCCGCTTCGACCTGGAAACCTTCCTCGGCGCCATCCAGGAACACCGCATCACCGGCCTGTACGTGGCACCGCCGATCGTCCTGGCCCTCGCCAAGCACCCGGCCGTCGCGGAGTACGACCTGTCGTCCCTGGAGTACATCGTCAGCTCGGCCGCACCCCTGGACGCCGCGCTGGCGGCAGCCTGTTCGGCCCGGCTGGGGCTCCCGCCGGTGAGCCAGGCGTACGGCATGACCGAACTGTCGCCCGGCACGCACGTCGTCCCGCTGGACGCCGAGAACCCGCCCCCGGGCTCGGTCGGCAAGCTCATCGCGGGCACCGAGATGCGCATCGTCTCCCTCGACGACCCGGACAAGGACCTCGGGGTCGCAGAGCCCGGCGAGATCGTCGTGCGGGGGCCCCAGGTCATGAAGGGCTACCTGGGCCGGCCCGACGCGACCGCCGCGATGATCGACCCGGACGGCTGGCTGCACACCGGCGACGTCGGGCACGTGGACGAGGACGGCTGGCTGTTCGTCGTGGACCGGGTCAAGGAGCTCATCAAGTACAAGGGCTTCCAGGTCGCCCCCGCCGAACTGGAGGCGCTGCTGCTCACCCACCCCGGCATCGCCGACGCCGCCGTCATCGGCTCCTACAACGAGGACAACAACGAGGTCCCGCACGCCTTCGTGGTGCGCCAGCCCTCCGCCGCGGGCCTCTCCGCGAACGAGGTCATGATGTACGTCGCCGAGCGCGTCGCCCCGTACAAGCGGGTCCGTCTCGTCACCTTCATCGACGCGATCCCGAGGGCGGTCTCCGGGAAGATCCTGCGCCGCGAACTGCGAGGCCTGTCATGACCGTCGTCCGCACGGCGCACGAGCGCGGCGTCACCACCCTCACCCTGGACTCGCCGGACACCCGCAACGCCCTGTCGGCCGTCCTGGTGGGCGAGCTGGCCGACGCGCTCACCCGCTGCGGCAAGGACGCCGACGTACGCGCGGTCGTCCTGACCCACACCGGGAACACCTTCTGCGCGGGCGCCGACCTGCGCGACCCCCCGCCCCCGGAGGCCTTCGTCGGTCTGCTGCGGCGGATCGTCGAGCTGCGCAAGCCCGTCGTGGCCCGGGTGGAGGGACACGTCCGGGCGGGCGGCCTCGGCCTGCTCGGGGCCTGTGACATCGCGGTGGCGGGCCCGGCGGCGAGCTTCGCCTTCACCGAGGTGCGGATCGGGGTCGCCCCCGCCGTCATCTCGCTGCCGCTGCTGCCCCGCGCCGACCCGCGCGCCCTCGCCCGCTACTACCTCACCGGCGAGCGGTTCGACGCCGCCGAGGCGGTCCGCACCGGGCTCCTGACGGTGGCCGGCGTCGACGTGGACGCCGTACTCGCGCCCGTTCTGGACGGGCTGCGCCGGGCCGCCCCTGAGGCTCTCGCCGAGACGAAAGCGCTGCTCACGGCTAAGGTGCTGGAGACCTTCGACCGGGACGCGGCGGACCTGACCGCGCTCTCGGCCCGGCTGTTCTCCTCCGCGCAGGCCCGCGAGGGGATGACGGCCTTCCTCGAACGACGGGATCCCGCATGGGTGGTGTGAGCGCGACGGACCACGCGGCACGTCCTCCGCACGTCCCCAAACAGGACCGCAGCCGGGCCACCCGGCAGCGGCTCCTGGCCGCCGCGGTGGCCTGCCTCGCCGAACACGGCTGGGCGGGCTCCACCGTCTCCGTCGTCGCCGAGCGCGCCGGGGTGTCCCGGGGCGCCGCCCAGCACCACTTCCCCACCCGCGAGGACCTCTTCACGGCGGCGGTCGAGTACGTCGCCGAGGAACGCTCCACCGCCCTGCGCGCCCTCTTCCCCGACGGCCCCGCCGACCGGCGTGTCGTCGTCGCGGCCCTCGTCGGCCTGTACACCGGGCCGCTGTTCCGCGCCGCCCTGCACCTGTGGGTCGCGGCCTCCAACGAGGACCAGCTCCGTTCCCGGGTGACCGAGCTCGAAGCCCGTGTCGGCCGCGAGAGCCACCGCATCGCGGTGGACCTGCTGGCCGCGGACGAATCCCGGCCCGGGGTGCGCGAGACCGTGCAGGGCCTGCTCGACATGGCACGCGGCCTCGGTCTCGCGAACCTGCTCACCGACGACGCGGCACGCCGGGAGCGGGTCGTGGCCCAGTGGGGAGCGATCGTGGAGGAGGCACTCGGCTGAGCGGCAGCGGGCTCCCGGGCTCGTCCGGCCATCAGGGGCGGAGGGGTTGTCCGGCGGTCAGGGGCTGAGGCGGCGGGGGCCTCGTCCGGTGGTCAGGGGCTGAGGCGCTCGATCCGCCAGCTCCCGTCGGGCTCGGCCGTGTAGCGGAGCCGGTCGTGCAGGCGGTTCTCGCGGCCCTGCCAGAACTCGACCGTCTGCGGGGCGATCCGGAACCCGCCCCAGTGCGGCGGCACCGGCACCTGCTCCCCCTCCGGGTAGCGAGCGCTCAACTCCGCGTACGAGACGTCCAGTTCGGTGCGCGAGGAGATGACCGTGGACTGCGTGCTCGCCCAGGCGCCGAGCTGGGAGCCGTGCGGGCGGGTGCGGAAGTACGCGGCGGTCTCGTCCCGGCCGGTGCGCCGCGCCGTCCCGGTGACGATGACCTGCCGGGCCATCGGGTGCCATGGGAAGAGCAGCGAGATGTACGGGTTGCGGGCCAGCTCCTGGGCCTTGCGGGAGTCGTAGTTGGTGTAGAAGACGAAGCCCTGCTCGTCGTACTGCTTGAGCAGCACCGTGCGGGAGCTGGGCCGGCCCTCGGCGTCCGCCGTGGAGACGACCATCGCGTTCGGCTCGTGCACGAAACCGTGCACCGCGGCCTGCGCCGCCTGCTTGAACCAGCGGGAGAACTGCTCCATGGGGTGCGCGGCGAGATCGCCCTCGTCGAGGCCCTCGGCGCGATAGTGCGCCCGCATGGCCGCGGGGTCTGCGGCGATCTCCTCGTCCGCGGCCTCGGCGGCCTCGGCCGCGGCCTGGATGATGGGCTCGGTCGTGGATTCGTCCGGGAAACGATCGTTCACGCGGTCATCCTGCCGTATCGCGGCTCGCTTCCGGGGGCGGGTGTGCTTCATCACGCCATGGCACTCAGTGCCGCGTGCTCTCCCCAAAGGTGGCACTCGGAGATATCGTGCTGGTGCCGTTCCGGTTGGAGGACCAGCCGTACGGGGCATCACCGGGGTGACCGCTTTCGGACCGCGAGTCGGCGGAGACTGTCCGAAGAGCATTCGGGAGTCTTCGTGGAACGACCGTGGAACCGGCCGGCGAAGCGCCTGAACGTCGACCGTCGCCCCTGCAAGGGCACAGGGTCCAAGGGCACAGGGTCACCCCTGCGAGAACACGGGGTCACCCCCACCCCGACAACACCATCCGTCGCACACATCACGAGGAGCCGCCTGATGTCCGACTTCGTACCCGGACTCGAAGGAGTCGTCGCGTTCGAGACGGAGATCGCCGAACCGGATAAGGAGGGCGGCGCTCTCCGGTACCGGGGCGTCGACATCGAGGACCTCGTCGGCCATGTCTCCTTCGGCAACGTCTGGGGACTCCTCGTCGACGGAGCCTTCAACCCCGGTCTGCCGCCCGCCGAGCCGTTCCCGATCCCCGTCCACTCCGGCGACATCCGTGTCGACGTGCAGTCCGCGCTCGCCATGCTCGCCCCCGTCTGGGGACTCAAACCCCTCCTCGACATCGACGAGCGGCAGGCCCGCCACGACCTCGCCCGCGCCGCCGTCATGGCCCTGTCGTACGTCGCCCAGTCCGCCCGCGGCCAGGGCCTGCCGATGGTCCCGCAGCACGAGATCGACAAGGCCCACTCCGTCGTCGAGCGCTTCATGATCCGCTGGCGGGGCGAGCCCGACCCCAAGCACGTCGCCGCCGTCGACGCCTACTGGACCTCGGCCGCCGAGCACGGCATGAACGCCTCCACCTTCACCGCGCGCGTGATCGCCTCGACGGGCGCGGACGTGGCCGCCGCGCTCTCCGGCGCCGTGGGAGCCATGTCGGGTCCCCTGCACGGTGGCGCCCCCTCCCGCGTCCTCGGCATGATCGAGGAGATCGAGCGCACCGGGGACGCCGACGCCTACGTCCGGCACGCCCTCGACAAGGGCGAACGCCTGATGGGTTTCGGCCACCGCGTGTACCGCGCCGAGGACCCGCGCGCGCGGGTGCTGCGCCGTACCGCCCGCGAGCTCGGCGCCCCCCGCTTCGAGATCGCCGAGGCCCTGGAGAAGGCCGCCCTCGCCGAGCTCCACGCCCGCCGCCCGGACCGTGTCCTCGCGACGAACGTCGAGTTCTGGGCGGCCATCGTCCTCGACTTCGCCGAGGTCCCGGCGCACATGTTCACATCCATGTTCACGTGCGCCCGTACCGCGGGCTGGTCGGCGCACATCCTGGAGCAGAAGCGCACCGGCCGCCTGGTGCGCCCCTCCGCGCACTACGTGGGACCGGGCACCCGGAGCCCCCAGGAGATCGAGGGATACGGGGACATCGCGCACTGACCCGCGACCGACCCGACCGAGCGCACCGGCCGGGGGCGACTCCGCGCACCGGCACCGCGTCCGCCGCCGCTCATCACGCGGGAGCGAGCAGCTCCGCGTGGTGGCGGGCGGCGACGAGCGGGTGCGCCCGCAGCTTGCCCTTCAGTTCGTTGAAGCCGTACTCGGCGAAGAGCGGATTCGACGGATCGTCGGTGACGCCGGGCGCGGCAGAGGCATGCGGGAAGGGCAGCGGCTCGATCCGCGCGTCGAGGCGCGGGTTGTAGAAGAACGGCACCGAGAACCGCTCCGTGGCCCCGGCCGGGCTCACCACCCGGTGGTTGGTCGCCACGAGATATCCGTTGGTGGCGACCTCCAGGAGCTCGCCCAGGTTGACCACGAAGGCGCCCGGCAGCGGCGGCACGTCGTGGAAGAGACCGTCCTCGCGCTGCACCTGAAGGCCGCCCACCCGATCCTGGAGCAGCAGCGTCAGGAACCCGTAGTCCTTGTGCGCGCCCACGCCCTGGTCGGCGCCGTCGCCCGCGTTCCCCGGATACCGGACCAGCTTCAGATGCGGATGCGCCCGCTCGCCGAAGACCGGGTCGTAGAAACCGGCGGGGCCCCCGACGGCGGTCAGCAGCTCACGCAGCAGCCGCTCGGCGACCGCGCTCAGCCGCTCGATCCAGGCCAGCGCCGCCGTCCGCAGCTCCGGCAGCGCGGCCGGCCACTGGTTCGGCCCCTGGAGCCACCAGTACGCGGGCTCACCGGGACCGGGTGTCCGCGCGGGCCGCTCGGCGCCTATGTCGAGCTGGTCCCGCCAGTCCCGGCTGCCGCCGGTCCGCTCGTCACCCGTCCGTGTGTACCCGCGGAAGTGCGGCGAGCCGGTGTTGTCGAGGGCCAGCCGGTCGGCCTCGGGGAGCGCGAAGAACCGGTGCGCGGCCCGCAGCAGCGCGTTGGTCTCGGTCTCGCTCACCCCGTGCCCGATGAGCTGGAAGAACCCCACGTCGTGGGCGGCGCTGTGCAACTGGGCGTGCAACAGCGCCCGCGCCTGCGGGCCGCGGTCGGCCGCGGAGAGATCGATGATCGGCAGCTGCTGGTACGAGGGGAAGTGCCGCCCGTTCGGGGCAGGCGTGGAAGACGTGTTCGTCGTCATGAGATGCGTCCGCGGGGTGTACGGGTGCCCGGACGGCCGCCAGGGGTGGGGCGGGGGCCACGGGTGCCAGGTGAAGGAGAGCGGTGCGAAGGGGGCTGGGTCAGGCGGAGCGCCGACAGCCCATGCTCGTGACGCGCAGGAAATCCACGTGGCGGCGTCGGACGAGCATCGGAAGCATGGCCACAGCGTACTGCCGCCCCCGCGATCCCTCTGTGACCTGGGTCACTCTCGCCGGGGATCCGTCCGTCGAACGCGAACGACCCGCGAGCTCGGGTCCCTCCGCCTGGCGGCGACGGGGCCGGCCGGACGCACCGGCGAGCTCGCGGGTCGGGTGACTGCGTTGGATTGGGCCGGCTGCATGCACATCACACATGCTGGTCCGGCGCCGAACCGAGTCCGACAACGGGCCGCTAGCCCGCAGCCACCTCGTATGTCCGGGTTTCCGTCATGAGCCGAACCACCTCCTCTCCTACGTGAGGAGCACTCTAGGAAGACATCCCCGGGAGCCTCAAGCGATTTATCGAGGGTGATTTCCGGAGAGCGGTTCTCGGCGAGGCGATGTGCCGAGACGTGTGGGGCGGGGGGCTCCTGGGGCGGGCGGGGCGGAAATCCGGCGTACAGCGATTTCCTCCCATCTTCGGGGAACGAGGTGTGGGCTCGGTCACGTTCGAGTTGAATGGTGACGAGTGAGTGAACTGTCGCGTCGTACACGCGGACGCAGCCTGCAGGGGGTCCAGGTGAGTGCTTCCCGGCGTAGTGGGACCACCGACGAGCTGGGGCCGGACGAGCCCGAGCGGGACGGCTCGGATCTGCTTGCCGCGCTGCTGGACGGCATGGACGCGGCGCTGTGCGCCTTCGACGCCGACAGGGTCCTCACCCACTGGAACCGCGAGGCCGAGCGCATTCTCGGATGGACCGCGGCCGAGGCCGTGGGGCGCCGCGGATTCGCCGGCTGGGCCGTGCGGACCGCGGACGCCGAGGAGGTCGAGGCCCGGCTGATGTCCGCCATGGCGGCCCCCGGCCGCCAGGTCCACGAGTTCGCGCTCCTCACCAAGGACGGCGGCCGGGTGCTCGTCCGCACCCAGTCCGCCGCCGTCCGCGGCCCGGACGGCAAGCCGGCCGGGGTGTACTGCGCCTTCAGCGAGGTGCACACACAGATCGACCTGGAACGCTCGATCGCCCTGAGCGAGGCACTCTTCGAGGACGCCGCCTGGGGCGTGGTGCTGGTCGACGCCGACCTGCGGCCCGCCGTGGTCAACGCGCACGCCGCCCAGGCCCTCGGGACGGGCCGCACCTCCGTCCTCGGCCGGCCCCTGGGCGAGCTGCTCTCCCAGGGCGTCGAGGAACTGGAGAGCGCCCTCACCCACGTCCTGTCCGAAGGCGCGCCGCCGGCTCCCGCGGAGATGTGGGTGAGCGTGCGCACGCCGGAGGGCGAGAAGCGGCGCTGCTGGCTCAGCGGCTTCCTGCGGCTCGCCTCGCCGCTCGCGGAGGAACCCGTACCGCTCGGCGTCGGCTGGCTCTTCCAGGACGTGACCGAGGCCAAGCAGACCGAGCAGGAGGCGGCGCTGCTGCGCTTCCGCGCCAACCAGCTCCACCGCGCCGCGCGGGCCGCGGCCGAGTGCGAGGACCCGGGCGAGGCCGCCGCCGTCCACCTCGACTTCGCCCTCGCCGGCTTCGCCGATCACGCCTTGGTCGACCGGGTGGCCGGGGGCCCGCTCGCGGACGGGGAGCGGCCCGCGCGGCTCGTCCGGACGGTCGCCACGCCCGCCGGGTCGCCCGGACCGAGCCACATCACCGGGAAGGCCGGACTGCCCCTGCGCTACGGGGAGGGGCACCCCGCGCTCCAGTGCGTGGAACGCGCCGGTTCGGTACGGGCCGACGCGGCCGCCGCCGACGCCGAGCAGGCGCGCGAATGGGCCCTCGCCCGTCAGTGGCCGCGGGACTCCGTGCACGCCCTGTGCGCGGTGCTGCGCAGCCGAGGGCGGACGCTGGGAGTCGTGACGTTCCTGCGGAGCGCGGGCCGCAACCGGTTCGAGCGCATGGACGCGATGTACGCGGAGGACGTGGCCGTACGGATCGCGATGGCCCTGGACCTGGAGGAGCTGACGGGGAAGCCCTGAGGACGTCCCCGCGGCCCCCGGAGCCGGTGGACGATCGAGACCACCGGCGCCGGTAGAAGCTCGGTGCGGGTGGGCGGTCGGGATCCTCGGGGCCGGTAGAAGCTCGGTGCGGGTGGGCGGTCGGGTCCCTCGGTGCGGGTGGAGCCTCGGGGCCGGTGGGCGGTCGGGATCCACGGGGCCGGTGGACCCTCCGTGCAGGTGCCGCAGCGCGGTCCTCAGCGCCGGTAGAAGATCCGGTCCCCGTACTCCGTCATGACCCGGCCGTTCCACTCGTGGCCGCCGTCGACGTTGCCCGAGCGGAGCAGGGGCGGTTCGATGCCGCGGTCCGCCAGGGCGCCGGCGGCGGTGGCCATCACGGCCTGCAGCAGGGCCGAGGTGACGACGGTCGAGGCGGGGGCGAAGGGTGCCTCGATGGAGTCCACGGTGAGTTCCGCGTCGCCGACCGGGATCCGCGAGTCGAGAACGAGGTCGCAGTGGTCCTTGAGGTAGGTGCCCGACACATGCCGGGAGGTCGTCTCGGTGGTGTAGGCGACGGAGGTGACGCCGATGACCTTCACCCCCAGGGCGTGGGCGTTCATGGCCATCTCCACCGGGAGCGCGTTGCGCCCGGAGAGCGAGATGATCACCAGCAGATCGCCGGAGCGCAGCGGGCTGGAGTCGAGGACCGCGCTCGCCAGACCGTCGACCCGCTCCAGGGCGGACCCCAGCGTCGCGGGCATGACGTCGACGCCCACCACCCCCGGCACGGCGAGCAGGTTCATCAGGGCGAGGCCGCCCGCACGGTAGACGATGTCCTGCGCGGCGAGAGAGGAGTGCCCGGCGCCGAAGGCGAAGAGCCTCCCGCCGTCGACGACGGTGTCGGCGATCAGGGTCCCGGCCGCCTCGATCTCCCCGGCGTCCTCGTCCCGTACCTGCCGCAGCAGGCCGATCGCGGCGTCGAAGAACTGCCCGGCCAGCTTGCTGTCGCTCATCGGCGAAGCCCCTTAGAAGTCACGTCGGCGTGGACGTCTCGTCGGCGTCGGATCGGTGCGGGGCGGGGGGACGGCTGAACCGGTCGCCCCGGTGCGGCCGTACTCCCGTCGTGTCGCGGATCACGTTGCGGTCTGGACCAGTGCCCTGTCAATACGGCCTCCGGAGGCACCGCCGAACACGGCGGCCGGGGAGCGTGCGGGCCGGTCGGGCCCCGTGTCCGCGGGGATTCCAGGGCAATCGGCACCAAGCGGTTTCAACGGCTAGGCACGGTTGTCAGTGCTATGCGTCAGAATTGAGTTCAGGGCCAGCGCACACGCCGGTGGGCCATCGAGTCTCCGGCAGAGCTAATCGAGGGGCACGAATGTCCGGACTGATCGACACCACGGAGATGTATCTCCGCACCATCCTCGAGCTGGAGGAGGAAGGCGTTGTCCCGATGCGCGCCCGGATCGCGGAGCGGCTCGACCAGAGTGGCCCGACGGTGAGCCAGACCGTGGCGAGGATGGAGCGCGACGGTCTGGTGGCGGTGGCGAGCGACCGGCATCTGGAACTCACCGACGAGGGGCGGCGGCTGGCCACGCGTGTCATGCGCAAGCACCGCCTCGCCGAGTGTCTGCTCGTCGACGTGATCGGCCTGGAGTGGGAGCAGGTGCACGCGGAGGCCTGCCGCTGGGAGCACGTGATGAGCGAGGCGGTGGAGCGGCGCGTGCTGGAGCTGCTGCGCCACCCGACCGAGTCGCCGTACGGAAACCCGATCCCGGGCCTGGAGGAGCTGGGTGAGAAGGACGGCGCGGACCCGTTCCTGGACGAGGGCATGGTGTCGCTGGCCGAGCTGGACCCGGGTCTGGACGGCAAGACCGTGGTCGTACGGCGCATCGGTGAGCCGATCCAGACGGACGCGCAGTTGATGTACACGCTGCGGCGGGCGGGAGTGCAGCCCGGCTCCGTGGTCAGCGTGACCGAGTCGGCCGGCGGGGTCCTCGTGGGCAGCGGCGGCGAGGCCGCGGAGCTGGAGGCCGACGTTGCCTCCCACGTGTTCGTCGCCAAGCGCTGACACCACCGGCGGCCGTACCGGCGGCCACGCCACCGGCAACCCCGCCTCCGGGGACGCGTCCGGTACGGCCACTTCCGGCAAGGCCACTTCCGGTGCGGGCGCTTCCGGCAAGGACACTTCCGCTGCGGGCGCGTCCGGTGCGGCCACTTCCGGTGCGGGCGCGTCCGGTGCGGGCGCGTCCGGTAGGGCCACTTCCGGTGTGGGCGCTTCCGGTACGGCCACTTCCGGTACGGCCACTTCCGGTGCGGGCGCTTCCGGTGCGGGCGCGTCCGGTACGGGCGCTTCCGGTACCGGTTCCTCCGGTATCAGTGCTTCCGGTGGCCGGGCCTCCGGAAGGTGTGCTTCCGTTGGTCGCAGCATCGGTAGTCGCGATTCCGGTAGCCACACTTCCGGAAGGCGCACTTCCGGTAGCCGCGCTTCCGGATTCTGAGCTCTTTCTCCGTCCGCGCTTCCGGTGCCCGCGAGGGGCAGCTCCCGGACGCCGGCCGAGGGGTCGGCGGTCGCTGACCTCGACGTCGGCGTCCGGGCGCTCGCCGGACACCGTGGGGCGCACCCGGTCCGCCGCACCCCAGGCGTGTCAACTGCTGTGACGGCAGAGGCAGTTGTGATGCTTTCGCGACCTGGCCGATACGAAGATTCAGTGTGCGGAATCGCAGCGCCCGGACCGTTTGCGTGCGAGGCTGTCGCGTGAGGCATATGACCTGAGGGCTCTTGACCGTGTCCGAGAGCGATGGTGCGCGGTCGGGGAGGGGGCGTAAGGATGTGCCGCAGATGTGGAGAGGGCCCCGGCGCCATTCGGCGCCGGGGCCTGTCCTCCCCTGTGCTGACCCGGAGCCCCGAGCTCCCAGGGTCATTCCCCTCGGACCGTTTTCCCCGAGCGGTCCGCCTCCCGCAGAAGATCTCCCCCCGCCGACGGCGGTCAATCCTTGCGGGCGGTCACTCGAACGAGGGGTGTTGCGGGCAGAAAGGCCAGTTTCGAAACCCCATTCGATAACGTGGCGATGTGGCGGGAGTACATATAGGGACACCGGGCAGCACAGCAGGAGCAGCGGCAGGAAGCGGTACGAGTGGACCGGCCGGTACGAGCGGGAGCGAGCCGGTCCGAGCGAGCTAGGGGGGTGCCATTACCGATGGTGCGGCGCATCGACGTGACGGGAGCGGGCGGTGTTCGCCTCGCTGCCTGGGAGTTCGCCGATCCTCCCAAGAGCGACCAGCCGAGGGCCTCCGAGGCGCCCGGCGTGCTGTTACTGCACGGTCTCATGGGCCGCGCCTCCCACTGGGCGTCCACCGCCCGCTGGCTCTCCGAGCGGCACCGCGCCGTCGCCCTCGACCAGCGAGGACACGGCCAGAGCGACAAGGCCCCGGAGGCCGAGTACACCCGTGAGGCCTATGTCGAGGACGCCGAGGCGGCCCTCGACCAGCTCGGTCTCGGACCGGCCGTCCTCGTCGGGCACGCCATGGGCGCGCTGACCGGCTGGCAGCTCGCCGCCAAGCGTCCCGATCTCGTCCGCGCCCTGATCATCTGCGACATGCGGGCCTCGGCGCTGGGTGCCGCCTCGCAGCGCGAGTGGGAGGACTGGTTCAAGGCCTGGCCCGTCCCCTTCGCCACCCTCGCCGACGTACGGAAGTGGTTCGGCGAGGACGACCCCTGGGTGGAGCGCCGCAACTCCTCCCGCGGCGAGTTCTACGCCGAGGTGATGCACGAGTCCTCCGACGGCTGGCGCCCGGTCTTCGAGCCGGAACAGATGCTCAAGTCCCGCCAGACATGGGTGTACGACGCCCACTGGGAGGAGCTCGCCCAGGTCCAGTGCCCCGCTCTGGTCGTACGGGGCCTCGACGGCGAGCTCGGCCGGGCGGAGTCCCAGGAGATGGTCCGGGTCCTGCCGCGCGGCCAGTACGCGGAGGTCGCCGACGCCGGCCATCTCGTCCACTACGACCAGCCCGAGGCGTGGCGCGCCGCCATCGAGCCCTTCCTGGACGGCGTGCTCACCGGCTAGGACCCGTCCTGGAACCGGCGCGGCCGGTGCGCGTTCAACCCTTGCTGACCGCCGCCAGGATCTCCGGCAGCCGCTGGGCCGTCCGCGGGGCCGCCAGCCGGAGCCCGAGCAGCGTGATCAGCGCCCCGTAGACGGCCCCCACGGGCAGCAGCAGCCAGCTCCACCGGTCCCCGTCCGCGCTCACGTTCAGCCAGATCGTGAGGGCGATGACGGGGGCGGCGAGCAGGGCGGCCGAGACCATGCCGCCGAAGATGGCGATCCAGGCGAGCCCGGCCTGACCGGGGGCCACGTTCTTGTAGCCCTCCTGGGGGATGGAGTACGGGAAGCGCGCGGAGGACCAGGCGCCGGTCGCCAGCATCGCTCCGAGCAGCGCGAAGGACAGGCCGAGCACCTCGGGCAGCTTCTCCCACGCGCCGAGCAGCCCGCTCGTCACGACGGTCACCAGCGTCGCGTACGGCAGGGTGATCACCAGCAGGGCCAGAGCCCGCCCGCGCAGTTCGACGTACGCGTCGCGGGTCGAGGAGATCGTCAGCGCGACCATCCAGAACGCGGACGTGTCCTGCCCGAACTGGTTGTACATCTGGATCCCGAGCATCCCCGCGGCGAAGCACGCGAAGTAGACCGAGCCGGTGCCCTGGAGCGCGTTGAACACCGGCACGATCAGCCCGATGGCCAGCGAGGTCACCCACGCCGCCTTGGTCTTCGGATCGCGCCACACGTACCGCAGGCTGCGCTCCATGACCGTGCCGGTGCGCCCGGCCGGCAGCAGCCGCGCGAACCCCGACGAGCCGCGCTCCCGGCCGGCGGGCTCCGCGGCCTGCAGCGTGGACCCGTCGGGCGAGGTCATCAGCCGGGTCAGATGACGGGACCAGAGCGCCAGCAGCCCCGCCAGGGCGGCCGCGCACAGCGCGAGCTGGACGATCCCGGCCCCGTACGATCCGCCGCTCACCGAGTCCACGGCGCCGATCGCCGACGCGGGCGGGATCCAGCGCAGGACGTCCGTGACCGGGTCCAGCTTCGACAGTCCGCCCGCCGAACCGAGCCGCTGCGCGCCGAAGTTGACCAGCTGCGCGCCGACCGCGACGACCAGTCCGCTGAGCACCGCCAGATCGCGGCCCTTGCGGCTGGACAGCAGCCGGATGTTGGCGGCCGCGACGGCCCGTGCGAGGGCCACACAGACCAGCAGGGCGAGCGCGAGGGCGACCACCGCCGTCGCGTACGCCGCCGCCCCGTGCGCGACCGCGATCACCGAACCGAGCAGCAGACAGAACGTGAAGAGCGGTCCGACGCCGACCAGCGAGGCGGTCAGCAGCGCCCGGACGAGCGGCCGCGGCCGCAGGGGCAGCATCACCAGCCGCGTCGGATCGAGTGTCTCGTCGCCGCTGGGGAAGAACAGCGGCATCACGGCCCAGCCGAGCGCCAGGACCGCCACGAGCAGGACGCCGACGGCGGTGGCGTGCGCGTTGCCGCGCAGCGCGATCAGACCGATCAACTGGAGCGCGGCGAAGAGCAGGACGAGCACCGTGGACACGATGAACGCGGCCCGCCGCCCGGCCGACTGCCGCAGGCCGTTGCGCAGGAGCGACAGCTTCAGACGTACGACGACGGGGGTGATCGACGCGGCGGAGACGCCGGTGCCGGCGCTCACCGGGGAGCCCCGCCGCCCAGCCAGTCCAGGTCGGCCGTGGTGCCGCGGCCGTGCGCGCCGACCAGTTCCAGGAAGGCCTGCTGGAGCGAGGGCGCGCCGCCGCGTACGTCGGCGAGCGGGCCGTGCGCGCGGATGCGTCCGGCGGCCATGACGGCGACCCAGTCGCACAGCGACTCGACCAGCTCCATCACATGGGAGGAGAAGACGACGGTGGCGCCGGACGCGGTGTACCGCTCCAGGACACCACGGATGATCTGCGCGGAGACCGGGTCGACGCCCTCGAACGGCTCGTCGAGGAAGAGGACTTCGGGGTTGTGGAGGAGTGCGCAGGCCAGACCGATCTTCTTGCGCATGCCGGTCGAGTAGTCGACGACGAGTTTGTGCTGCGCGCCCGCGAGGTCGAGGACGTCGAGGAGCTGGGCGGCCCGCTTGTCGACCTCGGCACCCGGCAGACCCCGCAACCGGCCGGTGTACCCGAGCAGTTCGCGCCCGGAGAGCCGCTCGAAGAGCCGGAGCCCCTCGGGCAGCACGCCGATCCGCGCCTTCACCTCCACCGGGTCGCGCCACACGTCGTGGCCGACGACCTCGACGGTGCCGTCATCGGGCCTGAGCAGCCCGGTCACCATCGAGAGGGTGGTGGTCTTGCCGGCCCCGTTCGGCCCGACCAGCCCGATGAACTGCCCAGCGGGCAGCTCCAGATCGATCCCGGCCACGGCGACCTGCTCCCCGAACCGCTTCCAGAGCCCCCGCACACGTACGGCGGGCACGCCGCCGTCCTTCGCTCCCTCGCTCATACAGGCACCCTAAGCGCCTACGGCCGCCCGCTACCTGTCCCTGCCGGTCTCCGCCGATCTCCACGGAGCCCCGCAGATCGCTGTGCGGCCCTCCGCGGACCTCCACAGATCACCGCGGACCCCCGCGGACCTCCACAGATCACTGCGGACCCCCGCGGCCCTCCACCGATCTCTGCGGACCCTGCGGATCTCTGCGGACCTCCCCGAACCCCCGCGTACCTCTACCGATCCCGTCCGCAGGCGTAGGCCAGCGGCGAGATCAGCTCCTCCGCGTCCGGCAGCCAGCGGTTGGCGGGTGTCGGACGGCAGGCCCACTGCACGGCGCCCCGGGAGCCGAACCGGGTCGGCGGCGCGGCGACGTAGGCTCCCTCGCCGAGCGCGACCAGATCGAGCGAGGCGGGCGTCCAGCCCAGCGTCCTTACCAGATCGGGGACCTTCGCCGCGCCGCCGGGAAGCACGAAGAAGTGCATGCGCCGGTCCGGTGTGCAGGTCACAGGACCGAGGGTGAGCTCCATCCGCTCCATGCGGGCGAGCGCCAGGAACCCGGCCGTCTCGGGCACGTCGATCGCGTCGAACGTACGCCCGGTGGGCAGCAGGATCGACGCCGTCGGCCGCATCGACCAGAGCCGGCGCGCGACGGTCGCGCTGCCCGTCGCCCGGGTCGCCCAGTCCTCGTGCGCAGGATGAGCGCCGGGCGCGGCACAGGCGGGCTCACCGCAGGAGCAGAGCTGCACCCCGCCGACCGATTCCAGCCAGGTGCCGGGGAACACGTCCCAGTGGCGTTCCTCGGCATAGCGCACGGCGGCTTCCTGCAGCGATTCGCCACGCTGCCGGGGGATCTGCGCGAACTCGGTGCCTGCGATGGTCTCTTCCACGTGGATCTCAACTCCGGCGTCCACCTCGGGTTACGGGGGACACGCGCGCGGGGGAGGAGCATCGTTTCCCCGCCTGGGGCGCATGGATGCACGTGTGGGGGCGCGCAGGGGGAACGGCAGCCGGTCATGGGTAATCAGGGGTGGGGTCGGGCAACCGCCCTTACCCCGGCAATCCTCACATGTCCCGCATCTTCGGCATGTCTGCGGGGCATTGATCTTCCTGGCCGGCTTCTTTCGGTGTTCGGCCGTGAGGACACGTCAACTCGGTGCGTGGGCAGGCACCGCAGCCACAGGGGGTACGCCATGGCCGCAAGGTCTCTCATCGCCAGGCAGCCGAACGAGCGACTGCAGGCACTCATCGCGGAAGCGGGCTGCTCGAACGCCGGGCTGGCCCGCCGGGTCAACATGTGCGGAGCCGAGCACGGACTCGATCTGCGCTACGACAAGACCTCCGTCGCGCGCTGGCTGCGCGGTCAGCAGCCGCGGGGACGGGCTCCGGCGATCATCGCCGAGGCGCTCGGCCGCAAGCTCGGCCGGACGGTCACGATCGACGAGATCGGCATGGCCAACGGCAAGAACCTGGCGTCCGGCGTCGGTCTCCAGTTCTCGCCGACGATACTGGGCGCCATCGAGCAGGTCTGCGAGCTGTGGCGCAGCGACGTGGGGCGACGGGACTTCCTGTCCGGGTCGTCCGTCGCCGCCTCCGCCCTCGTCGAGCCGAGCCGCGACTGGCTGATCTCGTCGCCGGACTCGCAGGTCGCCCGTTCGGCGGGCCCGCGCGTCGGGCTCTCGGACGTGGCGGCGGTCCGCGCGATGACCCAGGCCCTCGTCGGCCTCGACCACCAGTACGGCAGCGGGCATGTGCGCCCGGTCGTCGTGCACTACCTGAACAGCGTGGTCTCCGGGCTGCTCGCCGGCTCCTACCGGGAGGCGGTCGGACGCGAACTGTTCGCCGCCGTCTCCCGGCTGACGGAACTCGCGGGCTACATGGCCATCGACACCGGTCAGCCCGGGCTCGCCCAGCGGTACTACATCCAGGCGCTGCGGCTCGCGCAGGCGGCCGGCGACCGCGGGTACGGCGGCTACGTCCTCGCCGCGTCCATGAGCCACCTGGCCGCCCAGCTCGGCAACCCGCGCGAGATCGCGCAGTTGGCGCGCGCGGCCCAGGAAGGGGCGCGCGGGCGGGTGACACCGCGGGCGGAGTCGATGTTCCACGCCGCGGAGGCACGCGGGCACGCGCTGATGGGCGACGCGCGCGCCGCGCAGGTGGCGTCCGGGCGGGCCGTCACGGCGCTGGAGAACGCCGACGAGGCCTCCGGGGACGACCCGACGTGGATCGCGCACTTCGACGAGGCCTATCTGGCCGACGAGTTGGCCCACTGCCACCGGGACCTCGGCCAGGCCGAGGCCGCCGCGCGGTGCGCCGAGGAGTCCCTGGCCGGCCATCCCGAGTCGCGGGCCCGACGCCGGGCGATCGGCTACGTCCTGCTGGCCACGGCACAGGTCCAGCAGCGCGAGGTGGAGCAGGCCTGCCACACCGGCCTGCGCGCCGTCGAACTCCTCGGCACCCTCCGTTCCAACCGCGGCGCCGAGTACCTGGAGGACCTGCAGCAGCGACTGGAGCCGTTCCAGGACGAGGCCGTGGTGCGGGAGTTCGGGGCGCGCATGGAGTTGCAGGCGGCGGCGTGAACGTACGCGTGGGACACGTGGGTTGAGCGTGTGCCGCCCGGAGCGGCCGGACCGGTGCGCGTCCCGCTGGGGGGCGCACACCGCGTGCGCCCCACGCGGACCGGGCTCCGTGCGCGCCAGGCGCGTGCGCTCCGGCGTGAGAGCTTGGCGTGAGGGGCCGGGGAGTCGTCCGGGAGCGGTGACGCGAGCGCGGGGTCCCGGCGCGGGTGTGATCATTTCTGTTCCGCGCCTTCGGGACCCGTGCGTATGAACATATGACCCCTGACGGTGTGAACACCCGGAAAACGAGGGCACTCTGAGCGAGGGAAGTGAAATACAGCGCATTCGGGGGCGGTTTCGTTACCCGTGTCACACGGTGCGAAGGTCACCGCAGGTGCTGCGTAGCAGTGGGTTGTGGGGACCCGGTAGCGTGAGCCGATGATTCCGAAGGTCCCCCATTCGTAGGAGTCCCGGTGACGCAGAGTGGACAGGGCGAGGAGCCCTCGGCGCGGCCCGCGCGCGAAGGCATCGTGCTGCCCTCCGACGGTGGCGAACCGCTGCTGCCGGGTACGACGGGTGACCGCGTGACCCCGGCGGGCGCTCCCGCCTGGGGCGGGCAGTGGGGCCCCGACCGGTCGGCCGCCCCGGCCCCGCAGCCCGGTGACGGCTGGGGTGCGCCGGTGAACGGCACCCAGTCGTGGGGCGCCTCGGCGTCCTCCGAGTCCCAGGGCTGGCCGGCCCCGGACCCGCACGGCGCACAGCAGGCGCAGGGCTTCGCCCAGCAGGGCTCCGGATCCGGACCGCTGCCGCCCGAGAGCGCGCAGTCCTCGGCGTACGGCGCCCAGAACGGCTATGCGCCGGGGGCGCACGGCTCCCACGCGGCCGCCGGATACGAGGGCTACGGCACCTACGGGGCCCCGGAGCAGCAGGGCGTGCCGCTGCCGCCCGGCGGCGAGGACGGGGCGACCCAGTACATTCCTTACATACCGGCCGCGCCGGGTGGCGACGACGGGGCGACCCAGTTCATCCCGCCCGTGGCCGCCGCGCCGGACGACGGTGCGACCCAGTACATACCGCCGGTGGGACCGGGCGCGCTGCCGCCGGAGATCCGGCCCGAGGCCGCTCAGTACCTCGGGCAGACGCCGCAGGGCGGTTCCGGCGGATCGCTGCCGCCCGCCACCGCGTCGGACGCCGACGCCACGCAGTACATCCCGCCCGTGCCCGCGCAGCCCTCCGGGGCCTACGGGATGCAGGCAGGCGGCCCGGAGGAGCGGCAGCCCCCGGCGGAGTTCGACAATCTCTTCCGCAGTGAGCCGGAAATCGCCGGGTCGACGCAGATGCTGCCGCGTATCGACGCGGCCGCGCCGCAGGCCCCGCGCGGGGCGGGCGACATGTACGGCGCGCAGTCCGCGCCGGGTGCGCCCGGCGGCAGGGCCGCCGCACGGCGTGGTGGCCCGTCCGACGGTGACGGGGCGGGCGGGGGCGGCGGCGGGCGCTCACGCGTCCCGGTGATCGCGGCCGTCGGCATCGGCATCATCGTGCTCGGTGTCGGCGCCGGCGCCCTGCTCAGCGGCGGCGGAGGCGGCGGCAACGGCGACACCGGCAAGACGGTGGCCGCGACCGCGCCCGCCACGCAGGGTTCGTCGGCGGCCGCCGGTGACCCGGTGAAGGCGCAGGCCGTCGAGCTGGACAAGCTCCTCGCGGACAGCACCAGCAGCCGTGACTCGGTGATCAGCGCCGTGGCGGACGTGAAGGTGTGCAACAACCTCGACCAGGCGGCCGGCGATCTGCGGGACGCGGCCAAGCAGCGCGGTGAGCTGGTCACCCGGCTCTCCTCCCTCGCGGTCGACAAGCTGCCGAACCACGACGAGCTGGCCGCCGCCCTCACCGACGCCTGGAAGGCCTCCGCGGCCGCGGACAACCACTACGCGGCCTGGGCCGACCAGGTCAAGAACGACAAGAAGGGCTGCCACAAGGGTCACGGCCGCACCACCGGGCAGACCCAGGCGGGGAACGTGGCCAGTGGCACGGCCTCCGCGCAGAAGGAGAAGGCCGCGAGGCTGTGGAACTCCATCGCGTCCAGGTACGGACTGACGCAGCGGACCCGCACCCAGCTCTGACCCGCCCGGCTGTGACCGCCCGGCTGTGTGACCCGCCCGGCTGTGACGCGTACGCGGCTGTGAACCACCCGGCTGTGACCCGCGCCTGGCTGTGACGGCACGAAAGCCCGGCTCCCTCGCTGAACGGCGGGGGAGCCGGGCTTTGTCGTGGTCGCTGTCCTGGTTCCGGGTGGCCGGGGCGGGAGGAGCCCGCCCCGACCGTGGGCGGGTCCGCCCGCGATGTCCGTCCGGCCGACCGGCCGGCTATCCCGCTTGCGCCAGCGTCTTCTCCATATTGATGAACCCGCCTCGCTGCGCCGTCAGTTGACCGTCGCGAATGACCTGGAAGGTGACATCGGTGTTGACGAGGCGCGCGAAGTCGCCGGTCGAGGTCAGGTCGTCGAAGCGCCAACTGAGCGTCGGTGTGAGCCCGCCCGTGGTCACCTTGAGACCGTTGTCGAGCTCGTGTCGGATGGTGAGCGACGAGACCTCGCCCGCGCCGAGCGACTCGATGACCTTCTTCAGCACGGTGTAGGCGATCCAGGTGGTCTGCACTCCGGCGTCGGCCGGATCGATCCGGTTGTCGCCGAAGGCCTGCTCCTTGATCACCTTGCGCATCTCGTTCCAGCGCGCGTCGTTCACGGTCGGGTACCAGCCGGTGACGTACGAGCCCTCGTAGGGGCCCGACTTGCCGCCGGCGGCGTCGATCTGCGACTGGTCGATGCTGCTGATGACGGTGCCGGTGTGCACCTTCGGGTAGTCCGTGCTGTCGCGCCGGAAGGAGTCCATGAAGGTGTTGGTGTGTTCACCGAGCGCGGGGACCACGCAGCCCTGCTCGGTCGCGTCGGAGGTCGCGTGCTGGAGCGCCAGGCGCGTCGGCACGGAGTACTCGGTGGCGTCCTCGGCCGCCCGCTGGTCGGCGACCGGGGCGTGGCCCAGCACCTTCAGGCCGGAGTTGAGCAGCACCGGCAGCTCATCGCCGGCGATGGTGTCGGGACGGATGAGCGAGACAGGACCGCAGTTCTTGCCGAGCTGCTCGCCGAGGCCCGCCAGCAGGGCGGGCTGGCCGCCGTTGACGGGATAGGAGACGGGGCTCGTGAACTCGTCGTCGGTGACGCCGAAGCCCCCGATGTAGGGGATGCCCGCGCTTTCCAGCGGGGACAGGAACGAGCGGCTGTGCTGGCTGTAGGAACCCACGACCGCGACGACCTTCTCGTCGGCCGCCCGCTCGGCGCAGTGCGCGGCGGCGACCGAGTCGTTGTGGTCGTTGCAGGTGAGGACCTCCAGCTTGCGGCCGTTGATGCCGCCGTGGGCGTTGACCCAGCGCGCGTAGGCCTTGGCCAGCGCCGGCATCCCGGGCTTGTTCGTTGCGTTGGTCTTCTCCGGTGCCCAGGTCATTACTTTGACGGGGCCATCCCCGGAGCCCCCCGTGGCACCAGGGATGACCCCGCATCCGACGGCAACCGACGCGCACGCGACCAGCGCGCTCGCGTACAGCAGCTTGGCCTTGCGGGGCCGGGGCGTGGGGGAGGTGGTGCGAGTACGTCGCCTACCGGTCATGGACATGCACGATTCCCCCACACGAAAAACCTTTGTGTGACCCGTGGTCGACACCGGGTGACGTAGAGGTGAATTGCAGGGGCCGATGAACTGTTTTTCACAGGGAACGTACGATCGGTGACCGTGCAAGACTCGGAGAACTCTTCCCGTCGCGGTCGTCGCTCATCCACCATGGGCGGCATGCCACTGAACGACATGCCTTGGTGGCGCTGGCGCAGCAATGTGCGCTCCGCGCTGCACATGCTTTCCGACCCGGCCTTCCAGCGAGACGTCTGGCTCGCCGGCGTCGACGGATACGGCGACGTCACCGACGCGGTGTACCGCCTGGTGGAGGACACCTGGCTGGACAACTGGTCGGCCGAGAAGTACGTGGGCACGATCTTCCGGGACTCCCAGGAGGCGGCCCTCGTGGACAGCGCCGTCCTGCGGGTCCTGCGGATCATGCACCAGGTCGGACCCGACGCGCCCGTCTCCGCCTATCTCGACCACCAGGCGTGGCCCGACGCCCTGCAGGCCGCGCGCGCCGCGCACGTACGGCTGGCGTCGAGCGACGGCGAGGACCCGGACGCGCCGCCGCGCACCCTCGAGGTCCTGCGCATCCTGACGCGGTCGGCCTAGCGGTTCGACCGGCGGCTCGACCCGTGGTTCGACTGACGCGTGGTCCGGTGATCGACCGCGTGGTCGGTCCGGTGATCGGCGCGGCCCTCGGCGACCCTCGGTCCTGCGGTGGCCGGGGCCGTCCGTGGCGCGCTCGTGCAGTGCTCCCGGGACGTGGGCGCGGCACCGGCCGGGCGGCCGGGGGTGCCCCCGGGGCGTCCGCGTGGCGGGACGGCACTCCGCCGCGGGCGCCTGGTATGGGACCCTGTCCCGCATGAATGAGCCGTCCGTCCGCGGGACCGCGCCCGCCTCCGAGCAGTACGTCCTGACGCTCTCCTGCCCCGACAAGCAGGGCATCGTGCACGCCGTGTCGAGCTACCTGTTCATGACCGGCTGCAACATCGAGGACAGTCAGCAGTTCGGCGACCACGACACGGGTCTGTTCTTCATGCGCGTCCACTTCTCCGCCGAATCCCCGGTGACTGTGGAGAAACTGCGTGCGAGTTTCACAGCGATCGGCGACGCCTTCCACATGGAGTGGCAGATCCACCGGGCCGAGGACCGGATGCGGGTCGTCCTCATGGTCAGCAAGTTCGGCCACTGCCTGAACGACCTGCTCTTCCGCGCGCGGATCGGTGCGCTGCCCGTCGACATCGCCGCAGTGGTCTCCAACCACACGGACTTCGCGGAGCTCGTGGGGTCGTACGACGTGCCCTTCCACCACATCGCGGTGACGAGGGACACCAAGGCCGAGGCCGAGGCGCAGCTCCTGGAGCTGGTGCGCGAGAAGGGCGTCGAGCTGGTCGTCCTCGCCCGCTATATGCAGGTCCTCTCGGACGACCTGTGCAAGCAGCTCAGCGGCCGCATCATCAACATCCATCACTCCTTCCTGCCGAGCTTCAAGGGCGCCAAGCCGTATCACCAGGCGCACGCCCGAGGGGTCAAGCTCATCGGCGCCACCGCGCACTACGTGACCGCCGACCTGGACGAGGGCCCGATCATCGAGCAGGAGGTCGAGCGGGTCGGCCACGACGTCACCCCCGACCAACTGGTCGCGATCGGCCGTGACGTGGAGTGCCAGGCGCTGGCCCGCGCGGTGAAGTGGCACGCGGAACGCCGCATCCTGCTGAACGGGCGCCGGACGGTCATCTTCGCGTGACGCCGTGACGCCGTGACCGCGTGACCGCGTGGTCGTCCGGCCGTCCCGGACCCGCCTGACGGCGTACGGCCGCAAGGGCATGCGGGCATGCGGGCATACGGGCACTCAGGCGTACGAGCCCAGAGGTGTCGGGCGGTCGTGGCGTCGCCGCCGCCGCGGCCGCGTTACATCCGGCTCAGTGACGCCGCCGCGAACAGCACGTCCCTGATGGCCTCGCGGTCGCCGTCCTGTCCGGCGGCCGCCTCCTCCGGGGACACGTGGCCCGCGGCCAGGCGGCAGAATTCCACCCCGTCCAGCGCGACATGGGCCACCTCGCGCTCGGCGGAACCGACGGCGCCGGGCGAGTCGAGCGGGATGAGCCACTCCCCGCCCCCGGACCCCTCGATCTCCAGGCGCAGGCTCCGCCCGGGAGCGCCCGCCGCGACGAGATGCCGGGCCGGCGGGACCGACAGCCCGGCACGGCGCCGCTCGGCGAGCGATACGGGCAGCATCCGCGCGGCCAGGTCGATCATCCGGTGGAGATGCCGGGGAGCGGGCGGTTCGTACGGGTAGTCCACGGCGTCGGCGATGTCCCCCGCGTGCACCCAGCACTCGAAGGCGCGGTCCAGCATCGAGTCGCTGAGCGGCAGTTCGAACCCGCCGTACGCCACGGTGAGTCCTCCGGAGGCCTCTTTGTCATCGGCCGCGCCCGCGTGGGAGGTGCCTCCCTCCACGAAGGACACCGTCCGGACGATGGTGTGGCTCTGCTCCCGCCAGGGCCCGCGCACGGACCGGGTGGGCGGGACGCGCGAGGCACGCCAGTACGCCTCGGTGCGATCCTGCGGTGTCGGCCGCCGGGCGTCGGCCCCGCCGAGCGGGTCGTCCAGACCGAGCGCGACGGCGACCAGTCCGTCGACGCTCAGCAGATGGGCGATGACCCCCGCGACCGTCGTACGGCGGCTCACCGGCCCGTCGCCCTCGAACCAGCGCAGCCGCACGGGCGCGTGCCATTCGGAGCCCCCGATGTCCTGGAGCAGGGCGTCGAGGCGGGCGGTCTCCGCGTCGTACGGAGCGGCCCACTCGGGCACCGGGATGCGCGGTGGGCGCCGGCCCAGGCAGCTCGTCAGGACGCGGGTGCGCAGCGTCGGGTCCAGGTCGAGGCTCTCCGCCGGGTGCAGCAGGCCGACCGCCTCGCGCAGGCGCAGCGCCTCTTCCGCGCACGAACCGCAGTGTCCGAGGTGCTCCTCGACGGCCGTCGTCTCGTCCGCCGAGCAGGCGGCCAGCGCCCACGCGCCCAGCAGTGACTTCAGGACACGGTGTTCGAGGAGGAGCGGCGCCGGGCCGGGGGCGGCGGCCGGTTCGGGCAGCGGCAGTCCGGTGTCCTCCACGGAGGCCCGTGGCGGCGGTATGCGCGGGGGACCGCCCGGCCGTGGGTCGGCGGCACCGCCGCCGCCCACGTCCTCATGCCCGTCCTCATGCATCCCGCTGTGCCCGTCCTCGTCCACGTCCTCATGCACGCTTCCGTGCCCGTGCCCGTGCCCGTGCCCGTGCCGGTCCTCGTGCCCGTGCCCGTCCATGTCCTCGTGCACGCCCTCGCGGTCCTCGTGCACGTTCTCGCGCCCGTCCTCGTCGTCGGACGACGCGAACCGGTCCGTTCCCTCGGTCACCGCGCGCCCCCGTACTCCGGCGGCGCGCCGGTGGGCCCGGTGTCATGGGCGGTGGACAGGAGCTGCAGGCCGAGGCGGAGCCGGCGGCGGGCCTCGTCCTCGGTGACGCCGAGATCGGCGGCGGCCTGGCGGTAGTCGCGGCGCTGGAAATACGCCAGTTCCAGGGCCGTCCGCAGCGGGGTGGGCATGGACGTGACGATGTAGTCGGCGCGGGCGGCGACGGACGCGCTGCGCACCTTGCGCTCCAGCTCCTCGGCGGTGCCGTCGCCGCCCTGGGCGAGCGCGGCGGTCTCGGTGGCGCGCAGGCGCTGCACGGCCAGGCGGTGCGTCAGCGCGGCCACCCAGGAGCGCAGGGGACCCTGCTTCGGGTCGTACGTCTCCGGGTTCTCCCAGACGTGGGCGAACACCTCACGGGTGATCCCGTCGGCGGCACGCTCGTCCCCGAGCACGCGATGGGCCAGACCGTGCACGAGCGACGCGAATCGGTCGTAGAGCTCACCGAGCGCGGCCGCCTCCCCGCGCGAGAGCCGCTGTTGCATCTTGCGGTCCCAGCGGGGCGGTGCGTCCTGCGTCGCCATACGGCCCCCTCACCCCTGGTCGTGCCCGGCGCCCGTCCGTGTGTCTGCGTGTCCGTGTATCCGTGTATCCGTGTGTCTCTGTGTCCGGCCGGTGTCCTGTCCGTGTCCCCTGCCGCTGTCCGGTCATGCGGTGCCGCTGTCCAGCCTGTGCTCGACTGCTGTCTTGAATGTAGTCGGCACGTCCGACAACGCACGCCCCTTTGCGTCAATGTGCGCCCCTGGGCAGGCCATGAATGGTAGGGGTGCGTCACTTCCACCCCTGGATCTGACCGCAAGTGGTCGTACGCGACCGAAAGAGAACCCTCGTGAAGCATTTTCGACCGTAGACAGTCGTTTCTTCCTGGCGGGATCCGTGTTTCATGGAACTACGGCGGGGCAGCCGCGCTGGAAGGAAGCGTACGGAGTGCTTCCGTTTCTGCTGGGCGAGGCGAGCGAGAGGCGTGGCGGTGACGCTCAAGGTGACCGACGTGACCGACGTGACCGACGGCGAAGGCGGCGCGGGCGGCACGGGGAGAGGGAGTACGGGTCCGGGCGCGGTGGGCCGCCTGGAGGACGCGTGGGCCGTGCTGCGGGTGTCGGGCGAGCTCGACCTCGTGACGTCGCCGGCGCTGCGCCAGAGCGTGCACGACGTGGTGGCCGCGGGCCGGCACAGCATCGTCCTGGACCTCTCCGAGGTGGTCTTCTGTGATTCCAGCGGTGTAGGCGTCCTGATCGCCGCCCGCCGTCTGATGAGGTCCTGCCGGGGGCGGCTGCGGCTGATCCTGCCCGCCCAGGGCGCGGCCGACGGCTCCCACGTCAACCGCGTCCTCGGGGCCCTCGGCGTGCGCCGTCTCTTCGACGTGTACCCGGACGTCGACGCGGCCGTCGACGAGGAGTCCCGCCCGCTGTCGGCCTGACGGGCCGGTCCCCCTCGCCCCGCCCTTGCCCGGAGTGACGTCCCCTGTTCACTGCGCGACGCACCGCCACGCTGTTGTTCCAGAATTTTTGCGGTCTTGGTACAACCGTCGTTTCCGGCTCCCCGGGCCGCCCGGGCGTCGTACGCTCCGTCCCAGATGAAGTGCAGTCCGGCCGAGGCCGGCTGAGTAGTGAGGCGGTCCGAAGACACCATGGTCAGTACCGAGTACGAGCGCAGGATTGCCGCCCGGTTCGCCGGCTTCGACCAGGACGGCAACGGCTACATCGACCGGGAGGACTTCAACGCCGCGACCAAGGCGCTTCTCGCCGAGTTCGGTACGACGGCCCGGTCGGACAAGGGCCAGGCCCTGTACATCGGAGCCGAGGCGTTCTGGCAGGGCATGGCCGGAATAGCGGACCGGGACGGCGATCAGCGGATCACCCGCGAGGAGTTCGTGAGCGGCGCCGTGAAGCGGCTGCGCGACAACCCGGACCGGTTCGCCGAGATCGCCCGCCCCTTCCTGCACGCGGCCCTCGCGGTGGCGGACACCGACGGGGACGGCGCGGCCACGGTCGAGGAGACCGCCCGCGTTCTCAGGGCCCTCGGAGTGGGTGACGACATCGCCGCCACCGCGGCCGCCGCCCTGGACGCGGACGCCGACGGACGGATCGGCGAGACGGAGGTCGTGAGCGCGTTCGCCCGCTACTTCACGGTCCCGGAGTAGGACAGCCGCTCGGTCCGGTCCGGCTGACCGCTGACTCCGGCGGACCGCTCGCCCGAACCGGCCACTGATCCGGTCCGGCGGTCCGCTGACCCCGGGGCGGTCCGCTGACCCCGGGCCGATCACTGGCCCCGGGCCGATCGCCGACCCCGGGCCAGCCGCCCACCAGGGCCGGCCGTTCACCCGGGCCGACCCCGTGAGGACCGGCCCGGCTGCTCGGCCGGCCGGGTCTCACCCCGAGAAGCGCTCCCTGAGCCGGTACTTGAGCACCTTCCGTAGCGTCTCGTTGCGCGGAAGGGCGTCCACGACCTCCAGTTGCTCCGGCAGCTTGTGCACGGACAGCCCTTCCCCGCGCAGATACGAGGTCACCGCGGCCAGCGTCAACTCCGCTGCCCCCGGTGGCTGTTCGACCACCGCGCAGACGCGTTCCCCGCGCTCGGCGTCGGGCAGTCCGATCACGGCCGCGTCCCCGACCGCCGGGTGCCGGTGCAGCAGGTCCTCGATCTCCTTGGCGGAGATGTTCTCGCCCTTGCGGATGATGATGTCCTTCACCCGCCCGCTGAGGACGAGGTGCCCTGTTTCGGTCAGATGCCCGACGTCCCCGGTGATCAGGAACCCGTCCCCGTCGAACGCCTCCGCCGTCTGCGCGGGGTCCAGATACCCCCGGCACACGGCCTCACCCCTGAGCCGTACGTCCCCGTCGACACCGCACGGCCGGGAGGCTCCCGCCGCGTCCACGATCCGTATCTCCATGCCCCGCGGGGGCCTGCCCTCCGTGGTCGCGAGGTTCTCCGCCGAGTCGTCCGGCGCGCCCATCGTGATCATCGGGACCTCGGTCATCCCGTACCCGTGGGTGAGCTGCACGCCCATCTCCCGGACGACGGAGTGATAGACCTCGGGCGGCTTCGGGGCTCCGCCGCCCGCGAGCAGCCGCAGGGTGGGAATGACCGGCTCGCCGGGCCGCTTGCGCTGTTCGGCGAGGAACATCGAGTAGAACGCGGTCGACCCGCCCGCCACCGTGACGCCGTGCCTGCGGTAGTCCTCCAGCGCGGCGGGCAGCGCGAAGTGCTCGAACAGCACGGCCGGGAAGCCGTACAGCAGCAGCATCACCGTGTAGTCGGGGCCGGCGATGTGCGCGTAGGGGAAGGCCATCGAGCCCACGTCGTCGGCGGACAGCCGCAGCGCGTGGGCGAGGCACGATCCGCCCGCGATCAGTGAACGGTCCGTGTGCAGCACGCCCTTGGGGTCGGAGGTGGTGCCCGAGGTCCAGTAGATCCAGCGGACGGAGGTGCCGTCGGCGGGTGGGGCGGGCAGCACGGCGGGATCGCCGTCCGGCAGCGTGCCGTACGCCTCGAAGACGTTCTTCGCGCCGAGCCGGCGCGCCATCGCGGTGTGGTCGAAGCCACGCCACTCGCCCGGCACGGCGAAGTACTCGGCCTTCGACTCCCGCAGCGCGAAGCCGACTTCACGGTCGCGGTAGAAGGGGATGACGGGCGACTGGACGGCGCCGATACGGGCCAGCGCGAAGGACAGCAGGGCGGTCTCGATCCGGGTGGGGAGCTGCCAGGCGACCACCGTGCCGGGGCGTACGCCCTTGTCGTGGAGGCCCGCCGCCACCCGCTCGGAGCGGTCGCGCAGCTCGCCGAAGGTCAGGGAGCGGTCGTCCTGGAGCAGGACGGGCCGGTCGGGGGTGAGGTCGGCCCGGCGGGCGACCAGTTCCCACAGCGTGCGCGCGGAACTCAGGGCGTGTGCGGTGTCGTTCACTTCGCCCCCTTGTGGTCGTTCACATCAACCCCCTGTGGTCGTGCACTTCGGCGCCCGAAGCTGACGGGCAGTCAGATCGTGCGCAGAGCGTAGGGCCCGCCGCCTTGTCGGTCCATAGGCGCGGAGCTAGCCTGCTTCCGAACAGAGATCTGACGACCCATCAGATACGTCGTGGGGGAACCCGCGGACGGACCCGTACGCAGGCGGAGGGGACCATGACCGAACTGCCCCGCATCATCAGCGTCGACGACCATGTGATCGAGCCCGCGCACCTCTTCGAGACCTGGCTGCCGCGAAAGCACCGGGAGCGCGGTCCGCGGCCGCTCACCGCCGGGATCGGCGAACTCGCCTACGTCGCGGGCAAGTACCAGATCACCATGGACCCCGACGGCCCGCCGACCGACTGGTGGATCTACGAGGACCTCAAGTTCCCGTACAAGCGCAACATCGCCGCCGTCGGCTTCGACCGCGACGAGATGACACTGGAGGGCATCACCCGCGCCGAGATGCGGCCCGGCTGCTGGGACCCCGTCGAACGCCTCAAGGACATGGACCTCAACCATGTCGAGGCCAGCCTCTGCTTCCCCACCTTCCCGCGCTTCTGCGGCCAGACCTTCGCCGAGGCCCACGACAAGGAAGTCGCCCTGGCCTGCGTGCGGGCGTACAACGACTGGATGGTCGAGGAGTGGTGCGGCGACAGCGGCGGCCGGCTGATCCCGCTGTGCCTGATCCCCCTGTGGGACATCGACCTCGCGGTCGCCGAGATCCGCCGCAACGCCGCCCGGGGCGTGAAGGCCGTCACCTTCTCCGAGATCCCCACCCACCTGGGCCTTCCGTCCATCCACTCCGGCCACTGGGACCCGTTCTTCGCGGTCTGCCAGGAGACGGGGACGGTCGTGAACATGCACATCGGCTCGTCCTCGCAGATGCCCGCCGCGTCCCCCGACGCGCCCCCCGCCGTCCAGGCCTCCCTGTCCTTCAACAACGCGATGGCCTCGATGATGGACTTCCTGTTCAGCGGCGTCCTGGTGAAGTTCCCGCGCCTCAAACTCGCCTACTCCGAGGGCCAGATGGGCTGGATCCCGTACGCCCTGGAGCGCGCCGACGACGTCTGGTCGGAGCACCGCGCCTGGGGCGGGGTCAGGGACCTGATCCCGGAGCCGCCGTCGACGTACTACTACCGGCAGATCTTCTGCTGCTTCTTCCGTGACAAGCACGGTGTGGCGTCCCTGGACGTCGTGGGCCGCGACAACGCCACCTTCGAGACCGACTACCCGCACGTCGACTCGACCTTCCCGCACACCAAGGAGGTCGCCCTCGACCATGTGAAGGGCCTCGACGACGAGACGATCCACAAGCTGATGCGCGGCAACGCCATCCGCATGCTCGACCTGGACCTGTAGTGGACCTGGCGTACACGCCCGAGGAGGAGGAGTTCCGCGCGCGTCTGCGAACGTGGCTCGCCGGGGTCCTGCCGACGCTGCCGCCGAAACCGTCCCCGGACGACTGGCCCGCGCGACGGGCGTACGACCTCGGCTGGCAGCGCAGGCTGTACGACGCCGGGTACGCGGGTCTGCACTGGCCCGTCGACGCCGGCGGCCGGGGTGCCACCCCGACCCAGCACCTCATCTACCTGGAGGAGACGGAGAGGGCGGGTGCCCCCTATGTGGGGGCCAACTTCGTCGGGCTGCTGCACGCCGGACCGACCATCGCCTCCGAGGGGAGCGCGGAGCAGCGGGCGCGCTGGCTGCCGCCCGTGCTGCGCGGCGAGGAGGTCTGGTGCCAGGGCTTCAGCGAACCGGACGCCGGCTCGGACCTCGCGGCGCTGCGCACGCGCGCGTGGCGGGACGGCGACGACTACGTGGTGAGCGGGTCCAAGATCTGGACCTCCCACGCCGAGGTCGCCGACTGGTGCGAGCTGCTGGTGCGGACGGACCCCGCCGCCCGCAAGCACCGGGGCATCACCTGGCTCGCGATGCCCATGGACGCGCCCGGGATCACCGTCCGGCCGCTGCGGACGCTCGCGGGCTCCACCGAGTTCGCGGAGGTCTTCCTCGACGAGGTGCGCGTCCCGGTCGCCCACCGCGTCGGCGCCGAGAACGACGGCTGGCGCGTGACCATGGTGACGCTGTCCTACGAGCGCGGCACCGCCTTCGTGGGCGAAGTGGTCGCCTGCCGACGCGTCCTGGCCGAGGTCGCGCGCGAGGCCCGGAAGAACGGCCGCTGGGACGACACCGTGCTGCGCCGCCGCCTCGGCCGTCTGAACGCCGAGTTCCGCGCGCTGTGGCGGCTCACCCAGTGGAACGTCAGCGAGGCCCAGGGAACCGGGGGAGTGCCCGGCGTCGGCGGTTCGGTCTTCAAACTGAGCTACTCGCACGCCCGCCAGGAGCTGTTCGACGCCGCCGCCGAGGTCCTCGGCCCCGAAGCCCTGGACCTGGGACGGGAATGGACCCTGGACCGGCTGTCGTCCCTGTCGTACACGATCGCGGCCGGCACCTCGCAGATCCAGCGGAACATCGTGGCCGAGCGGATCCTCGGCCTTCCCAGGGGGAGGTGAGTTCGGAAAATGGACTTCCGACTCACGGACGATCAACGGGCGTTGCGGCAGGGGATACGGGAGCTGCTGGAGGGCCGGTTCGGGCGGGAGGCGCTGCGCGCGGCCGTCGACCGCGCGGACGGGAGGGTCGGGAGCGGCCGGACGGCGGACGGGAAGCGCGCGGCGGAGGGCCTCCCGGCCGTCGACCGTGGGGACGGGAAGGCCCGCACGACGGAAGGGAAGCGCGCCGGGGGCGGCGCCCGTGTCCTCGACCGGGACCTGTGGCGCGAGCTGGGTGCGGCGGGGTTCTTCGCGCTGCGCCTGCCCGAGGCCGAGGGCGGCGTCGGACAGGGTCTCCCGGAGGCCGTGCTGGCCTTCGAGGAGGCGGGGCGGGTGCTGCTGCCGGGCCCGTTGATCGCCACGCATCTCGCCGCGGGCGCCGTCGCCGGGGCGGCCACCGGCGAGACGGTCGTGACGTCCGTCGACGGCGGACTCGTGGAATGGCTGGACGACGCCGACGTCGTCCGCGGGAACGCCGGTGGAGCCGAGCCGCTGGCCTCGGTGGACCCGCTGACCCCGCTGCACCGGCTGCCCGTCGGCACCGGACGGCGGCCCGAGGACGGAGCACTCCGCGCCCCCCGGACGCCGGACGCGCCGCTCGTGTCCCTCCTGACCGCCGCCGAGCAGCTCGGCAGTGCCGCCCGAACCTGCGGGACGGCCGTGCAACACGCCCGGACGCGGGAGCAGTTCGGGCAGCCGATCGGGGCCTTCCAGGCGGTGCAGCATCTGTGCGCGGACATGCTCGTACGGGTCGAGGTGGCCCGTGCGGCCGTCTACGCCGCCTCGGTCACCGCCGACCCGGTGGACATCGCGGCGGCCCGGCTGCTCGCCGACGAGGCCGCCGTGCGCGGCGCCCGCGACTGCCTTCAGGTGTATGGCGGCATGGGTTTCACCTGGGAGTCCGATGTCCACCTGCATCTGAAGAGGGCGTGGATCCGCGCCTGTCGCGCCGGTGGCGCCGCGCGGAGCGAGGAGGAGTTGGCGGACGACCTGACGGCCGGGACGGCCTAGCGGCCGCTGTCCTGGGATGTCACGGGAGGAACGGGGGCGGATGTCACGGATCGTGGCAGACCGGAATCACGGAGCGTTGAGACCGGGTTGTGTCCTAGGCGTGACTTGTCACGGCCTGGAGTCGGCGCCGGGCTCCGGTACCTTGTGTGGGATGCGAGTGGTTCTGAGGCTGAGCCATCCCGGTGTTGCCCCAGAGGCCGCGCCGAACCCGGCGATGCGCGCCGCTCGCACGGCAGGGCGGACCCCCGCACCTGCCTGTTCGACTCCCCGTGGCGAGCGTCGCACAGTATGCCGCACGCGTACTCCTTCGCGCTGGAATATGCCCGAAGCGCTTGTTGGGGTGACTGTACGTCAACCATGCTGTCTCGCAAGGGAATCACGTTCCGTGATCCTTGTTCTGGCCATGCAGAAAATGGCTACGATCGTGGCCCTTGTGAGGCGCGAGGCGATGTGTCCGCCGGTTCGGATGGTGTGAGCGGTGCAGGTGCTTCAAGTGCAGCTGGAGATCCGGCCCGACCCCGCAGAGGTGGGGCGAGCCCGGCAGTGGGCCCGTTCAAGGCTCGCGGGGTCCGGGATAGAAGCCGATGAACCACTCGCCGAGACGCTGATCCTGCTCGTCTCCGAGCTTGTCACGAACGCCGTGGTGCACACCGGGTGTCCGGCCGTGCTGCGCCTTTGTCTGCCGGGTGGTGCCGGGGCTGCCACCGTGCGCCTCGAAGTGGCCGACTCCAGCGCCCGGCCGCCCGTCCCCCGCCACGCCGAGGGCGACGAGACCAACGGCCGCGGCCTGGAACTGGTCGACGGGCTCGCGGACCGCTGGGGCTGGAATCCCGAGGGCGCCGGCAAACGCATCTGGTGCGAGGTGGACCGCTGCGCCTCGGGCGCCGCGCAGGACGCCCCGTACGGCGCTTACGGGGGTTTCGCGTACGAGGCGGTCTAGTGGCGCCCGGTCGGCCACTCCCGCGTGCGTGCCGTGCCTGCCGTCCGGCACTCCCGTGTGCGTGCCGTGCCTGCCGTCCAACACTCCCGTGTGCGTGCCGTGCCTGCCGTCCAACACTCCCGTGTGCGTGCCGTCCATGCCGTCCGGCGCTCCTGTGTTCGTGCCGTGCCTGCCGTCCGAAGCGGCCGGGGCCGGTCCGGTCGCCCAGGTGATGCCGCCTCCGTCGTGACAGTGCCCTGTGAGGGGCGGTCGGGGTCGATTCGGTCCGGCCGCTGACGGATTCCGCCCTTGTCGGCGCGCGTAGGTCGCGCCGGGCGGACCGACTCTTCCCGCGCGCGTGGCGCGCCGGGCGTCTTCCGCCCCCTGCGGCGCGACGCGTTCGCGTGTGTCCCCCTGTGTCCGGCGCAGCCCAGCCCAGCCCGGCCAGCCCAGCCCGGCCCGGGTCGTGGACGACGGGCGCGCGGTTTTGTGCATGTATGCACGAAACCTCTGTACACGGCCGCGGTAGTGGCCGAATGCGCCGTGCCGCGCTTCCGTACGCGCTGTCTCAAATGGTGTGAAGCGCCATAAATCCCCGAGCGGGTGTTGACGTGGCGTGTCCGTTTGATCACGCTTGTGTTCAGCGATTCGCCGCGAGGGGACGACGAGGGTTCCGGTGACGGGGGCCCTCGGCGAGTGTGGGTCGCGATTCGGCGTCGGCTCCCCCACGGCCAGGGGGGGCGGGGCGGGTACGCCGGAGGCGGATGGCGGCGCGCGGTGCCGTGCCCGGGGTGAGGTCGGGGGACCTCCCGGCCGGGCGCAGTCGAGAGTGGGGGAGGCGCGCCGCCAGCCGGCCCTCGGAGAAGCGTCCCCTGGATGACCCTAGAGAAGTGCCACGGGGGCCACGGGTGTGCCGGTGCCGCCGACGAAGGGTTCCGGCATCGCCGACAGCAGGAACGCGTACCGGCTTTCTTGTCCACAGGCTGTGGACAACTCTTCGAGATTCCAGTTCTGGCCCTGCAACATCCCCATTTCGACCAGATCGAGTGCATGTACGGGCAGCCACAGGTCCTCGATCTCGGGCGGGAAGATCTCGAACGTCAGGGTGTCGTTGGCGACCGCCGCGACATCGCGCGCATGGAACCACTCCGGGGTACGCACCGACAGGCCGGGCGACGGATACCCGTACCCGTGCTTGTCGCCCGCCAGGTACACCTGGATCTGCCCCGTCCGTACGAGCACGATGTCGCCCGCCCGGACCCGCGTGCCCGCCAACTCCTCCGCCGCGTCCAGATCTTCGGGGGTGACCGCGTGTCCGCCGGCCAGGCGGTGTTCGCCGCGCGCCCGCGCCACGTCGAGCAGGACGCCGCGCGAGACGATGTGCCGCGGCTTGTCGATCCCGCTGAACTCGGCGCCGCCGTGCGGGGTGACGGTGGAGGCGGGGCGCCCGTTGTAGAGCTTGCCGGAGTGCGAGACATGGGTCAGCGCGTCCCAGTGGGTGCCCGCCTGGAGGCCCATGGTCACGGAGTCGTCGCTGCACGCCACCGTTCCGGGGCCGAAGATCTCCTGGTTGATCTGCACCATCGCGTGCAGCGGATTGACCCGCCCCGGGATCATCCCGGTCTGCACGCCGTCCTGCTGGAGCGGGAGGGCGAGCGGCACGCGGCGCCCGGTCCGCACGGCCGCCGCGGCTTCCCGGACCACCTCGTCGGTGATGAGGTTCAGTGTTCCGATCTCGTCGTCGGCCCCCCAGCGCCCCCAGTTGTTCACGCGCTTGGCGATCTCGTGGAACTCCGGATGAAGCGTCGGCAGCGACATGAGTCCTCCCCGGGGGCTTGTCTCCAGGTATCTGACGGGTCGTAGAATCCGAGTTGAATCTAACGGACCGTCAGAAACTGCGGGAAGGGGCCGGGCGTGGGGAACTTCTTGGCGGGCAAGGTCATCGCCGTCACGGGCGCGGGACGGGGGATAGGCCGGGCGGTCGCCCTCGCCGCGGCGGCCGAGGGCGCGCGCGTCGTCGTCAACGACTACGGCGTGTCCGTCGAGGGCGCCGAACCCACGAGTTCGGTCGCCGACACCGTCGTCAAGGAGATCGAGGCGGCCGGCGGGGAAGCGGTCGCGGTGGCCGACGACATCTCGACGATGGCGGGCGGGCAGCACGTCGTCGACACCGCCCTCGCGGCGTACGGGCGGCTCGACGGCGTGGTCTGTGTGGCCGGCATCCTGCGCGAACGCATGCTCTTCAACATGTCCGAGCAGGAGTGGGACCCGGTGATCGCCACCCACCTCAAGGGCACGTTCACACTCTTCCGGGCCGCCTCGGCGGTGATGCGCAAACAGGGCTCGGGCACACTGATCGGCTTCACCAGCGGCAATCATCAGGGGTCGGTCGCGCAGGCCAACTACAGCGCGGCGAAGGGCGGAATCATCTCGCTCGTGCGCAGCGCGGCCCTCGGACTGCACAAGTACGGGGTCACCGCGAACGCGGTCGCGCCCGTCGCCCGTACCCGCATGTCGGCGAACGTGCCCATGGAGCTGAAGGAGATCGGCGAGCCGGAGGACGTGGCCGCGCTCGTGGTCTACCTGCTGTCGGACCGGGCCCGCGAGGAACGCGTCACCGGGCAGGTCTACACGATCGCCGGACCAAAGATCGCCGTATGGGCCCAGCCCCGTGAACTGCGCGCCGCATACGCCGAGGGCCCCTGGACCCCGGAGAGGATCGCCGACTTCCTGCCCGGCACGGTGGGCGTCGATCCGATGCCGCTGCTGGAACAACTGGAGTCGATGGCACGGGCGGCGGCGCAGAAGACACGCCCCAACGCGTGAGTCCGGCCCATGAGTCCGGCCCATGAGTCCGTCGTATGAGTCTGGCCCATGAGTCCGTCGTATGAGTTCGGTGCATGAGTCCGTCGTCGGGTCCGGTGGGAGGAGAGCGCGTGGATTTCGCATTCGGTCCGCAGGACCAGGCCTTCCGGCGCGAGGCGCGGGCCTGGCTGGAGGAGCGCCTGGCCGGCACACCCGCGTGCCGCGACTGGGAGCGGGAGCTCGGGCGGGGCGGCTGGATCGGGCTCGGCTGGAACGAGGACGGGTACGGGAACCGGCGCGCGGACCTGACCCAACAGGTCGTGTGGGCCGAGGAGTACGCCCGCTCGAAGGCGCCGGCCAGGTCCGGCCACATCGGTGAGAACCTGCTCGCCCCGACGCTCATCGCGCACGGGACGCCGGAACAGAAACGCCGCTTCCTGCCGCCGATCGCCCAAGGCCGTGAGCTGTGGTGCCAGGGGTACAGCGAACCCGGCGCGGGCTCGGACCTGGCGGGCATCCGGACGAGTGCCGTACAGGAAGCGGGAGTTGGCCCCTCCGGGGCGTTCCGGGTCACGGGGCAGAAGATCTGGACCTCGCTCGCCCACGAGGCGGACTGGTGCTTCGTGCTCGCCCGTACGGAACCGGGGTCCGCCCGCCACCATGGCCTCTCCTTCCTGCTCCTCCCCATGGACCAGCCGGGCCGCGTCGAGGTCCGTCCGATCCGTCAGTTGACCGGCACGAGCGAGTTCAACGAGGTGTTCTTCGACGGGGCGGTGGCGCGGGCCGAGCACGTGGTCGGCGGCGCTGGGAACGGCTGGCGGGTCGCCATGAGCCTGCTCGGATTCGAGCGCGGGGTCTCCACGCTCGCCCAGCAGATCGGCTTCGCCGAGGAGTTGGGGCGCGTGCTGCGGACGGCCGTCGAGACGGGAGCGGCCGCGGATCCCGTCGTACGTGACCGGCTGGTGCGTCTGTGGGCCGAGTTGCGCACGATGCGATGGAACGCCCTGCGCACACTGGGCAGTTCGGGAAGCCCGGGGGATGCCGCGGCGCCGAGTGTGGCGAAGTTGCTGTGGGGCGGCTGGCATCGGCGGCTCGGTGAGCTGGCGATGCAGGTGCGGGGGGCCGGCGCGGCGGTGGGCCCGGCGGACTGGTCGGCCGCGCTGTCGTACGAACTCGACGCCGCCCAGCACCTGTTCCTCTTCAGCCGGGCCGACACGATCTACGGCGGCTCGGACGAGATCCAGCGCACGATCATCGCCGAGCGCACGCTCGGCCTGCCGAAGGAACCACGGGGCTAGCCGCGACCCGCCCGGGGTACGGCCCCGGGTCAGGGCCCCGGTACGGCCTCGGTAGGGCCAAGGAACGGCCCGACAGAGTGCAGGTCAGTTCGGTACAGCCCAAAGAAGGGCCCAGAAGGGCCTGGAAGGGCCCGAAACAGCCCGGTACAGCTCAGCAACTGCCCGGTACGGCCCAGGAACAGCCCGGGGTGGCCCGGGAAGAGGGGAGCTGGCGCGATGCGAGGCGTGATCTTCGACGGGAAGCGGACCCAGGTCGTGGACGATCTGGAGACCGGGGACCCAGGACCCGGAGAGGTCCGGGTGGCGATCTCCGCGGCGGGGCTCTGCCACAGCGATCTCTCCGTGGTGGACGGGACCATCCCCTTCCCCGTCCCTGTGGTGCTCGGCCATGAGGGCGCGGGCGTGGTGGAGGCCGTGGGCGTGGGAGTCACCCATGTCGAACCCGGCGACCATGTGGCGCTGTCCACCCTCGCCAACTGCGGGACCTGCGCCGAGTGCGACCGGGGGCGGCCCACGATGTGCCGCAAGGCGATCGGCATGCCGCGGCGGCCGTTCACACGGTCCGGGGAGCCGCTCTACCAGTTCGCCTCCAACTCGGCCTTCGCGGAACGCACGGTGGTGAAGGCGGTGCAGGCGGTCCGGATACCGAAGGACATCCCGCTGACGTCCGCCGCGCTGATCGGCTGCGGGGTCCTCACGGGCGTCGGAGCGGTCCTGAACCGGGCCCGGGTCGACCGCGGCGACACCGTCCTCGTCATCGGCACGGGCGGGATCGGCCTGAACGTCATCCAGGGCGCGCGGCTCGCGGGCGCCCTGCGGATCGTCGCCGTCGACTCCAATCCGGCCAAGGAGGCCGTGGCCCGTCAGTTCGGCGCGACGCACTTCCTCACCTCGACCGACGGGGTCAAGGACATCCTCCCCACCGGCGCCCAGCACGCCTTCGAATGCGTCGGACGCGTCGAACTCATCCGCCAGGCCGTCGACCTGCTCGACCGGCACGGCCAGGCGATCCTGCTCGGCGTCCCCCCGGCCACGGCCGAGGCGTCCTTCCTCGTCTCCTCGATGTACCTCGACAAGTCCATCCTCGGCTGCCGCTACGGCTCGTCCCGTCCTCAGCGGGACATCGCCCTGTACGCCGAGCTGTACCGCGAAGGCCGGTTGCTCCTGGACGAGTTGGTGACGGCCACGTACCCGGTCGAGGACTTCGAGAGGGCGGCCGAGGACGCGCACGCGGGGAAGGTCGCGAGGGCGGTGCTGACCTTCTAGGGCGGCGGTTCGGGCAGCGCTCAGGGGGGCCGTCGGGACGTGCGCCCGGGAGCCGGCAGGAGAATCGGCAGGGGAGTCGGCAGGGGAATCCGCCGGGACGTCATGTCCGCGCGGAGGTGAGGGAGTTCCCTCCGTCGGCTCCGTCGGCTCCGTCGGCTCCGTCGGCTCCGTCGGCTCCGTCGGTCCTCTCGGCCGCCTCGGACCCGGTGCCGGACCTGAAAGTGCGCCGGTAGGTGGTCGGGGTGACGCCGAGGGTCGCCTGCAGGTGCTGGCGCATCGACTGGGCCGTGCCGAAACCGGCGTCGCGGGCCACCTGGTCGACGGACAGGTCGCTGGACTCCAGCAGGTGGCGGGCGTGTTCGACACGCTGCTGGGTGAGCCACTGCCCCGGGCTGACACCGACCTCCTCGCGGAAGCGCCGGGTGAAGGTGCGCACCGACATGGACTCCTGCTCGGCCATGTCACGGAGCTGGATCGGCTCGTGGAGACGGCCGAGCGCCCAGGCGCGGGCCGCGGTCGTGCCGGCCGACTGCGCCTCCGGCACCGGGCGCCGGATGTACTGAGCCTGGCCGCCGTCGCGGTGCGGCGGTACGACCGTACGGCGGGCCACCTCGTTGGCGACGGCGGCGCCGTGATCGCGTCGTACGAGATGCAGACACAGGTCGATCCCGGCCGCGACCCCGGCGGAGGTGAGGACGTCGCCGTCGTCGATGAAGAGCACGTCGGCGTCGACCTGGATCTGCGGGAAGAGCTGCTGGAAGTGCTCGGCGTGCATCCAGTGCGTGGTGGCCGGGCGGCCGTCCAGATACCCGGCGGCGGCGAGGACGTAGCTGCCGGTGCAGATGGAGACCAGACGGGTGCCGGGGCGGATGTGCGCGAGGGCGGCGACCAGCTCGGGGGTCAGTATGCCGTCCTGCTGGACGGGCCCCAGTTCGTACGACGCCGGGACGACGACGGTGTCCGCCGTGGCCAGCGCATCGGGTCCGTTGGCGACGAGGACGGCGTAGTCCGCGTCCGTCTCCACGGGGCCGGGCGGCCGGACCGAGCAGGTGACGACCTCGTACAGCGGCCGTCCGTCGGCGGTCCGCGCCTTGCCGAAGATGCGGTGCGGAATGCCCAGCTCGAAGGGGAGCAGTCCGTCGAGGGCGAGGACGACGACGCGGTGCGGACGGAACGTACCCGAAGTGGCCATGGTTCGATCCTATGGCCCGATCCTAATGAATGCTGTCCTACGGGCCAGTGGTTCGGTGGGGTCCGTTCCTCGAAGCTCTATGGCGTGACCCAGACAACCGAAGCCGCTCCGGCCCCGGAGGACTCCCGGCCCACCCGCCCCGCGGCCGCCCACCGCATCCACCGCGCCTGGTTCGTCGCCGCCGTCACCTTCGTGACGATCATCGGCGCCGCGGCCTTCCGGTCGTTGCCCGGACTGCTGATCGACCCGCTGCACCAGGAGTTCCACTGGTCGCGCGGCACGATCGGCGCGGCGGTCTCGCTCAACCTCGCGCTGTACGGACTCACGGCGCCGTTCGCGGCGGCGCTCATGGACCGCTTCGGCATCCGGCGTGTGGTGGCGTTCGCCCTGACCGTGATCGCGGTCGGCTCCGGGCTGACCGTGTGGATGACGGCGGCCTGGCAACTGCTGCTCTGCTGGGGCCTGTTGGTGGGTCTGGGCTCCGGTTCGATGGCGCTCGCCTTCGCGGCGACGGTCACCAACCGCTGGTTCACCGCGCGCAAGGGCCTGGTGACGGGCATCCTGACGGCGGCCTCGGCCTCGGGTCAGCTGATCTTCCTGCCGCTGCTGTCCTGGATCGTCACGGAGCACAGTTGGCGCCCGGCCGCGGTGACCGTGTCCCTCGCCGCCCTCGCGGTCGTCCCTTTCGTCTGGCTGCTGCTGCGCGACCATCCGGCCGACGTGGGCCAGATGCCGTACGGGGCGACGGAGTTCGTACCCAAGCCCGCGCCGGTGCGGGGCGCCGCCCGGCGCGCGGTGACCGTGCTGTCCTCCGCCGTCCGCACGGGCCCCTTCTGGCTGCTGGCCGGGACCTTCGCGATCTGCGGCGCCTCGACGAACGGCCTGGTCCAGACGCACTTCGTCCCCGCGGCCCACGACCACGGCATGCCCATCACCGCGGCCGCCTCACTCCTGGCGGTGATCGGTGTCTTCGACGTGGTCGGCACGGTCGCCTCGGGCTGGTTCACCGACCGCTTCGAGCCGCGCCGCCTGCTGGCGGTGTACTACGCCCTGCGCGGTGTCTCGCTGCTGTTCCTTCCCATGCTCCTCGCCCCGACCGTGCACCCGCCGATGATCTTCTTCATCGTCTTCTACGGTCTCGACTGGGTCGCCACCGTCCCACCCACCCTGGCCCTGTGCCGTGAGCAGTACGGCGAGGACAGCGCCATCGTCTTCGGCTGGGTCCTCGCCTCCCACCAGGTCGGCGCCGCGCTCGTCGCCTTCCTCGGCGGCTTCGCCCGCGACCACTTCGGCTCGTACGACGTGGTCTGGTACGCCTCGGGTGCCCTGTGCGCGGCGGCCGCGCTGATGGCCCTGGTGATCCGCCGCCGGCGGCCGACGGTCCCGTCGACCGGGACGGTGTCGCCGGCCACCGCCTGACGGGACCGACCGGGCGGCCGGGCGGCTCGATTCTTCCGGTCGGCTCGATTCTTCCGATCGTGTGGGAGGTGGCCGTGTCTCAGGCGGGGTGGGGGCGGCTGGCCGGGTCGCTGGTCGGGTGGGGCGGCCGACCGTGTCGCTGGGCGGATGAGGAGCCGGCCGTGTCTCTCGTCAGGTCAGGAATCGGCCCTTGTGGAAGAGCAGGGGCGGCACGTCCTCGTCGCCGCTCGTGCCCAGCGCGTCCACCCGGCCTACCACGATCAGGTGGTCCCCTCCGGTGTGCACCGCGTGGATCGTGCAGTCGATCCAGGCCGCGGTGCCCGCGAGACGGGGGGAGCCGGAGACCGGAGCGGCGTCGTGGACCACCCCGGCGAACTTGTCCGCGCCGCTCACCGCGAAGCCGCGGCACAGTTCGCCCTGGTGCGCGCCGAGGACGTTGACGCAGAAGACACCGGCGCGGGCGATGTGCGGCCAAGTGGTCGACGTACGGCCGACCATGAAGCAGATCAGCGGAGGGTCCAGCGAGAGCGAGGCGAACGACTGGCAGGCGAAGCCGGCCGGGCCCGACGGGTCCTCCGCGCCGGTGGCCGGTGCCGTCACCACGGTCACACCGGTCGCGAAGTGGCCCAGCACATGCCGGAATCGGGCCGGATCGACCGGCGCCCGCTCGTCCTCGCCGACCGCGCGCAGATCCGGGCGCGGCAACGCCTCGACGGGCCCCGCGACGGTGGGGGCCCCGGCCGACCTGAGGTAGCGGACGGCAGCGGCGGCCATCCCTGCGTGTCCCATCACGCCTCCCATTGAAGCTGACGGCATGTCAGATAGGAAGGGGTTCGCGAGACCGGGAGCGCGGCCGGGCGACAGGTCAGGAGGGGCGGACGCGTGCGGCCCGCCGAAGTGGAGGGGGCGGGGCCCGCCGGAACAGTTGAGCGGGAACCCCTGGCAACGGATCGTGATTCCCCCGCGTATCTTTCGCCCCATGGGGTCGGGAAGCTCCGGGAGGCGCACGCGCCCCCGGTCGACATGGACCGGCGTGGAGGTGAACCTCGCCGCGGCGATCTGCGCGGCGCAGTTCGCCGTCGCCGTCACCGTCCGGTGGGTCGGGACGTTCGACGACGACGACCATGGCGCGGGGACGGGCGGTGGCTTCGCCGCCGTCGGGCTGCTGTGCCTGCTCCTCTTCGGGCCGGCCCTGCTCACCGCCCTCGGGCTGCTGCACACGGTGACGTTCACGATGCCGGCGGCCACGCTCGCCCGGCTGGTGACCCGGCGCGCACCCGGCCCCGAGGGCGCCTGGCATCTGGCCTTCGTGCTGGCGCTCGGCACGCTCTGGGCAGCGCTCGCGGTCGTGGGCCTGGGCTTCGCGCCCGTCGGCGCCACGGTCCTGCTGATCGCCGTGTCCGGTGTCCCGCCGGCGTTGGGTGTCACCCGGATGCGGTGGCGCGAGCGCGTCACCGGACGCCCGTCGGACGGCGGGCGCGTCTGGCTCCGCCCGGCGCTCGCGGCTCTGGGGGTGTGCCTACTGGTCGTGGTGGCGGGCACGGTGGGCCTGGCCACCGGACTCATCCAGGAGTACGAGCCGCCGAAGCTCGGCACCGACCGGCTCACCGGCGTCTGGCGCGGCGATCACGGGTCCGTGCTGCGGCTGCGCGCCGACGGCCGGGCCGAGCTCACTTCGCTGCCCGCCCAGCCCGAGTTCGAGGATGTGGCCACCAAGGAGTTCACGCGCTGCGACGGCATCGGCACGTGGTTCCTCGACACGGGCGGCCGTTACGACCCGTACGCCGACGGGCCCGCGTCCGGGCGGCGGGACGGTGTCGTCGTCAGCGTCGGCGACTGCGGTCACGACACGTACTGGACCATCGGCGGCACCGAGGCCCACCCGGAACTCTTCGTCCTCTTCGGCGACCCCGACGCGGGCGACCTCCGCATACTGAAACAGCACTGAACGGGCGGCTTTTGCTCCGGCGGCCACCCCAGCTTCTGTGAGGCTCTCCCCGCTTCGTGCGGCCACTCTCACTTCTGTGAGGCTCTCCCCGCTTCGTGCGGCCACTCTCACTTCCGTGAGGCTATCCCCGCTTCCGTGCGGCCACTCTCACTTCTGTGAGGCTATCCCCGCTTCCGCGCGGTCGCTCCCGCTTCCGCTCTTCGTGAGGCCAAGTCCGGTGCTGTCCGGGCGTGTTCGTTCAGCGGCCCTCGTAGCGGGGGCTCCGTCGTTCCAGGAAGCTCGCCACCCCCTCGGTGGCGTCCCCCGTCGTCATGTTGATCTCCTGCGCCGCCGCCTCCGCCGCGAAGGCGGTGCCGCGGTCGGCGTCGAGAGAGGCGTTGACCAACTGTTTGGTGAGGGCGAGGGCGCGGGTCGGCCCGGCGGCCAGCCGCTCGGACCACTCACGCGCCGTCTTCTCCAACTCCTCCGGCGGTACGACCCTGTTGACGAGCCCGATCCGCTCGGCGTCCGCGGCGCTCAGCGCGTCGCCGAAGAACATCAGCTCCTTGGCCCGTTGCGGACCGACGAGCCGGGTCAGCAGATAGGCTCCTCCGCCGTCCGGTACGAGACCGCGTCGCACGAACACCTCGATGAACCGGGCGGGTTCGGCCGCCAGGACGAGATCGCACGCGAAGGCGAGATGCGCGCCGATCCCGGCCGCCGTGCCGTTGACCGCCGCGATCACCGGTTTCTCGCAGTCGAGGACGGCGGCGATCAGGCGCTGCGCGCCCAGCCGGATGGTGCGGGCGACGTCGCCGGCCACCCGCTCCCCGGCGGGCGGACCGCCCCGCAGATCGGCGCCCGCGCAGAACCCGCGGCCGGTCGCCGTGATGACCACGGCCCGCACACCGGGGTCGGCGGACGCCGCCGCGAGCAGCTCGATCACGCGCTCCCGCTGGTTCCAGGTGAGCGCGTTCATCGCCTCGGGGCGGTCGAGGGTGATCCACGAGACGGCGTTGTCAGTGGCGTGCCGTATCAATGAGTCGATGGACTTTTCGGTTGATTCATGGGATTCGGGAGCTTCACGGGACGCACGGGGGGAGTCGGTCATGGGGGTGCTCCGTTTCGTACGGGGTTGCGGGCGGGTCTGCCAGGCCGTGCGCATGGCCTGGTCGGCGCGTCTCCGCGGGCCGGTGCGTGCTCGTCCCGGAGTCGGAGTGGGGGTCGGAGCGCGTGTTCGCGGCGGCTCAGCGGCACATCACCAGTGCGTCCAGCGCCACCGCGCCCTGCCCGCGCGGCAGCACCATCAGGGGATTGATGTCGAGCTCCGAGATGTCGTCCCCGAGTTCGAGCGCCATGCGCTGGACCCGGATCACGACCTCGACCAGCGCGTCCACGTCCACCGGCGGACCCCCGCGCACCCCGTCGAGGAGTGCCCGCCCCCGCAGCTCGGACAGCATGGCCCGCGCCTGGTCGTCGCCGAACGGCGGCACGCGGACGGCGGCGTCGCGCAGCACCTCGACGAGGACCCCGCCGAGCCCGACGGTCACGGTCGGCCCGAAGAGATGGTCGTGCGTGACGCCGACGACCATCTCGACGCCCCGCTCGACCATCTGGCACACGAGGACGCCGTCGAGGGTGATGCCCTCGTAGCGGGCGATGTCGGTCAGCTCGCGATAGGCGTCGCGGACCTGGCTGGCGGAGGTCAGGCCGATCTTGACCAGGCCGAGTTCGGTCTTGTGGGCGATCTGGGCGCCGGAGGCCTTCATGACGACCGGGTAGCCGACCTGGCTCGCCGCCCGAACGGCCGCCGCCGCGCTGGTCACCAACTGCTCGCGCGGTACGCGGATCCCGTACGCGCGCAGCAGCTGCTTGGCCCCGTGTTCGCTGAGCTGCTGACCGGGGCGCATCAGGGCCTGTGCCTTGCGGAAGGAGGGCGACGGGGTGCGCGGGGCCTCGTCGAAGGGCGAGCGGTAGGCGGCGGTGAACCGCGCGTGTTCGAGGTGGGCGCGGACGGCGGTGATGCAGTTGGAGAACGTACGGAAGGTGGCGACCCGGGACGACCCGAGCAGCGTCTCGCGATACGCCGTCTCCGTGCCGACCGGCGATCCCCACACCACGCACACCAGCTTGTCCGTCTGTTCCGCCGCGTCCACCAGATCCTGCGCCAGCTTGTCGCTCATGGGCGGGAAGGGCCCGGTGATCGGGCAGATCAGCACGCCGACGGCGGGGTCGGCGAGCATCGCGTCGATGATCTTCCGGCCGCGCCAGTCGCCGACCGGGTGACCGCCGTTGTCGACCGGGTTGGCGACGTTCAGGTAGTCGGGTATCCAGGTGTGCAGTTCGGCCTGCTTGGCGTCCGAGAGGACCGGCAGGTCAAGACCCGCCGCGCTCGCCAGGTCCGCGAAGTGCGCGCCCGTGCCGCCCGAGATCGAATAGACGACGACACCGTCGGCCCGCGGTGCGCGGGCCCGCGCCAACAGGGCAGCGGTGTCCTGGAGTTCGTCGAGTCCGTCGACGCGGATCACGCCGTACTGCCGCATCGCCGCGTCCACCACGGTGTCGGCGCCGGTCAGCTTTCCGGTGTGCGACGCGGCGGTGCGGGCGCCGGTCTCGGTGCGGCCGACCTTGACGGCGACGACGGGCACTCCGCGGCGGGCGGCGCGGTCGGCCGCTAGCAGGAAGGAGCGGCCGTCCTTGAGCCCCTCGACGTAGCAGGCGATGGCGCCGACCTCGGGCCGTTCGGAGAAGTAGGAGATGAAGTCGGCGGTCTCCAGGTCGGCCTCGTTGCCGGTGGGTGCCCAGTGGGAGAGGCGGACGCCCAGTTGCTGCATCGCGAACACGGGCCGCCCTTGGTGGCCGGACTGGGTGATGAGGGCGACCGCGGGGCCGTCGAGGTCGTCGCGGAAGTTCTCGAAGGCGTTGAGGTTGGTGTTGGGGCCGAGCAGCCGCAGACCGGAGCGGCGCACGGCGGCGGCGAGCCGGGTCTGTGCGGCGGCGCCCTCGGTCCCGGTCTCGGCGAACCCGGACGCGAACGCGACCGCGAACTTGACCTTGGCCTCGGCCAGTTCCCCGATCACCGGAAGGGGGTCGCCGACGAGGAGCACCGCCAGATCCACCTGCTCCGGCAGGTCCGCCACGGAAGGGAGGCACGGCAGGCCGAAGACGGACCGGCGGGTGGGATGGACCGGGTGCAGCCGGGCGCCGACCCGGTCGGCCCAGCCGATCAGTTGCCGGGTGATCCCGGTGTTCGGCCGCCCCTCGGCGTCCGAGGCACCGATCACTGCCACGGACTCGGGGCGGAAGAAGCGGTCCAGATCGGGTACGGCGGCGTACAGCGGGCGACCGCTGACGTCCAGGTCGTCGACCTCGGCCGGCCGTCCGTGCACGACCGGGGAGGGCTGCTCGCCGCAGGCGATGACCCGGGCCCGGCGGGAGTCGGTGGTGAGGGTGCCGTGGGTTGATCCAAGCATCGGTCCGCCCGCTCCTGTGTGACAGCCAACTGTTAACTGACGCAGTGTCAGATTACGCAACTGACGCCGTGTCAGGAACCGTTGTGCAGGGGTGGGCTTCTGTTAGGTACCCGGCGGGGGGTCTGGCCTACCGTGATCCCGTCCGGTGGGTGGGCCCGTGCCGGTACATCCGCGGTCCCGTCCGGTGGGGGGTCGGGGCCGCGCCGGTACATCCGCCCGCATCCGGACGGATCCCGGCGGCGTTGCGAAGTGGGCGTGGGTGCTGATCCGTCCGGCCTGCGGGCATGTGATGTACCGGCACGTCCCCTCCCGTGCGCTCCCGGGTGCGGGTGCGTCGTGGTGGCCCACCACTTCAGCCTCGGCCGGGGCGAGATTCAGCCCCTCCGGACCGCCTTTCGGGTGTGGGGAGGTCCCAGTTCCTGGGGCTGCCTTCGGGGGAAGGGAAGTCCCAGCCCTCCGGCGTCTGAGGAGCGGGGGCTGGGGCGGAGCACCAGGGGTGATGGGGGTCCCCCTGGTCGAGCGGAGCCGAGGACTTGGGGGAGGGCTGGGGCGGAGGGGGTGAGGGAACCCGTGTGGGTCTCAGCGGGTGGGCTGGGGGGTGGGTTCGGTCTTCGAGGTGTGGCGGGATACGGCCTTCGCGATCTTCTCGGCGTCGAGGGCGAGTTCGCGGAACATGCCGCTGATGGGGTTGGTGAAGCCGGTGAAGTACAGGCCGGGCGCGTTCTTCGGGGTGTGTCCGCCGTGCACGACCGGGTGCCCGCGGCCGTCGAGCACGTCGAGGTGGCCGACCATGCCTTCCAGGGCTCGCAGGTATCCCGTCGCGGCGATCACCACGTCGGGGTCGATCCGGCTCCCGTCGGCGAGGACGGCCTTGTCGTCCTCGAACCCCTCCACCGCGGCCACGATCTCGACCTTCCCCTTGCGGACGGCGTCGATGAGGCCGACGTCCTGGACGGGGATGGAGCCCTCGTTGACGCGGGAGTAGAGCCCGGTGCCGGGGCGGGGCAGCCCCTGCGCCGCCAGGTCGGGCACGCTCAGCCTCGCCATCGGCCCGGCCAGCCCGTCCACGAGGCGCACCGGCAGCCGCCGTACGACAATGCCCGTGAACTGCGCGGCCCAGCCGGCCGTCGAGCGGCGCACGATGTGCGGCGCGGTGCGCACGGACAGCCGGACGCGCGAGGCACCGCCCTCGACCAGGTCCACGGCGATCTCGGCGCCCGTGTTGCCGACGCCGACGACGAGGACGTCACGGCCCGCGTAGGGGGCGGGGTTGCGGTATGCGCCGGCGTGCAGCAGCTCGCCGGTGTAGGCGTCGCGGCCGGGCCAGTCGGGGACGCGCGGGGTGTGGTTGTAGCCGGTCGCGACGACCACCGCGCTGCCGGTCAGTTCACGGCCGCCGGTGGCGTGCAGCAGCCAGCCGTCACCGCCCGGGGCGGGCTCGATGCGCGAGACCTCGACACCCGTGACGATCTCCAGCTCGTGGTGCTCGGCGTACTTCTCCAGATAGCGCACCACGTTGTCGCGGGACACCCATCGCCCGAACGAGCGCGGCATCGACAGCCCCGGCAGCGCGGACAGCCGCCGGGTGGTGTGCAGGTGCAGCCGGTCGTAGTGGCCCCGCCAGGACGCGCCGACCTGGTCCGCCTTCTCCAGTACGACAGCTCGTACGCCCCGGGCGCGCAGCGCGTACGCCGCCGCGAGCCCCCCGGGGCCGCCTCCGATCACGTACACGGGGCGGTCCTCGTGGGACGGCACCGTGCGGGGGGTCGTGGAAGCAGTCGAGTCGGCCATAGCGCGAGCGTAATCACGACTTTGCTTGATAGGTCTCGGTCAAGACCGGAATCGGTTGCGAACTGGTCACGACTGTGGGAGGGCTGCGTGCGACTGGTGGCGTAGGTCACTTCAGTGTGGTGGAGGTGTGCGAAAAGCGCGTTATCGCCGCAGGTGAGCGCCGGGGTGTACGCCTTGTGCGGGAGCGCGGAAGCGGACCCGCGTGACCCTCTGGAGGGTTCGAACGGGGGTGGGCCGATGGAGGGCCCGAGGGGTACTGCCCGCCTGCGGGCGCCGGCCTCTTGCGCGGGGGCCCCGGGGGGTCGAAACTGACGTTCCGTCAGATTCGGCGGCTCTGCGGGAGGTTCGGCCATGGACACGATCTGGCTCGGCGGGGCGGAATGGCTGGCCGTGCTCCGTATCGGGCTCGGGCTGTGGTGGCTGGAGAGCTGGCGCCACAAGGACAAGAAGGGCTGGTTCGAGCGCGGGACCGGGATCGCCTGGGCTGCGGATGTCGCGTCCAAGCACCGGTGGAACGCCGTACGGTCCGGTTTCGACGCGGTCGTCGCACCGCGCCCGCGGACGATGGCGTACGTCGTCGTGTACGCGGAGCTGGCCCTCGGCCTCGGGCTGGTGGCCGGACTGCTGACACCCGTCGCCCTGGTCGCGGGCCTGCTCCTCAACGTCCTCTACTTCACCCTCATGATCCACGACTGGGCGGAACAGGGGCAGAACGCGATGATGGCGCTGGTCTCCGCGGTCTGCCTGTTCGCGATGTCCTGGCAGACGTGGTCCCTGGACGACGCGCTGGGACTCTTCCGGTGAGCTCCGCGGGGGCGATGGGGGCCGGCGACGGGTTCGACGTGCCCGAGGGTGACGCCTTCACCCGGCCGTACTGGGACGCGGCGGCCGAAGGGCGGCTGCTGATCCGGCACTGCGCGGCCTGCGACCGCGTCCACCACTACCCACGGGAGTTCTGCCCGCACTGCTGGAGCGAGGACGTGGGCTGGCGCCCCGCGAGCGGGCGCGCCGCGCTCTACACCTGGTCCGTCGTCCACCGCAACGATCTGCCGCCGTTCGGCGAGCGGGTGCCGTACGTCGCCGCCGTCGTCGACCTGGCGGAGGGTCCCCGGATGATGACCGAGGTGGTCGGGTGCGAGGAGACGGCCCTGCGGATCGGGATGAGGCTGTGGGTGGCGTTCCGGGCGGGCGTCCCCGTGTTCCGGCCCGAACCGCGTCACGCGCCGGAGACCGACTCCGTCCGGTTCGGACGCTGACCGGGAGCCGGGCCGCCGCGGGGTTCTTCCGGGAGCCCGGTCCGTCAGGGGAGTGACCTCCGGGCGTGAACGGGTTTGAATGGCGGGATGTCCGACGTCCATGAACAGTTCGCCGTCCATCCCTTCCCCGAGCTGGCAGGCCTCGGTCTGCTGCTGCGCCCCTGGGACCCGGAGTCCGACGCCGATGTCTCGGCGTATCTGCGCGGGCTGGCCGATCCGGAGTTCCAGCGCTGGAACACCCCGCTCACGTTCGTCCGGGACATCGACACGGCCCGTGCGGCGCTCGGGAGGCGCGTCGCCGCCGCGACGAGCGGCACCGGGGTCTCCTTCTGCGTCACCGACGCCGAGAGCGGCGAGACGCTGGGCCACATCGGTGTCAACGAGATCGACCACGTGATGGGCTGCGCCCGCGTCGGCTACTGGGTCCTGCCGGACGCCCGCGGCCGTGGGGTCGCCACCCGCGCCCTCACCCTCGCGGCCCGCTACGGCTTCGTCGACCTCGCCCTGCACCGCCTCGACCTCGGCCACGCCGTGGGCCACGAGGTGTCCTGCCGGGTCGCCGAGCGCTGCGGATTCCGGTACGAGGGGACCCTGCGCGGCGCGATGTTCGAGGCGGGGCGCCATGACGCGTTCCGCGACGTCCACCTGCACGGCCGGCTGGCGACGGATCCGGACCCGGCGCCGGCTCGTTGAGGCCGGGGAGCGGGCCGAAGGGCAGCGGAAAAATCGGAGGCACGGCGCGGTGGGCGCACGGGATCATCGGACATGACCTCCACCTTGGCGTACGACTGGCAGCTCACCCGTGACCTCGACGCGTTTCTCGGCCGGGCCGGAGACTTCCTCCGGTCACGGCCGGCGCAGCACACCGTCGCGCTGACCGTGACGGACGCGCTGCGCCGGCGGGGCATGGACGGGTTCGGAGGGAGCGCGCCGGTCTTCGGGTTCCTGGAGCGGGACGGGGCGGTCACGGCGGCCTTCTTCCGTACGCCGCCGTACCGGCTGAACCTCACGCCGCTGGACGAGCGGGACGCGGACACGCTCGCCGCGCTGCTCGCGGACGCGGAGATCGAGGTGCCCGGTGTCTCCGCCGACACCGACACCGCGGCGGCCTTCGCGGCGGCCTGGCGGCGGCGGACCGGAGCGACGGCCGCGCTGCTGCGCGGCGAGCGGCTGTACCGGCTCGGCGACCTGACGGCGCCCGAGCCCGCGCCGGCCGGCCGGGCCAGGGTCGCGGGCGAAACCGACCGGGACCTGCTCGCCCGCTGGTACACGGAGTTCGCCGAGGCGATCGGTGAGGGCGCGCACCGTGACGGCGGCGCCTGGGCCGACGAGCGGATCTCCTACGGCGGCATCACCCTCTGGGAGACCCCCGACGGCACCCCTGTCGCCATGGCGGGCGCGACACCCCCGATCGCCGGACAGCTCCGCGTCGCTCCCGTCTACACCCCGGCCCATCTGCGCGGACGGGGGTACGCCGGTGCCGTCACCGCCGAGGTGAGCCGCGCCGCGGTCGCCGCCGGCCTCCAGGAGGTGCTGCTCTTCACCGACCTCGCCAATCCGACCAGCAACGGCCTCTACCAGCGCATCGGCTACCGCCCTGTCTCGGACTTCGCGGCGTACGACTTCACGTAGGACCAGACGTACGACTTCACCTTCACCTTCGCCTACACCTTCACGTACGACGGCGGGTGCGAGGGCGCGTGTCACGGCCACAGCAGCTCTGTGTCCCAGCCGGTGTCCGCGCGGCGGTAGACGAGCCGGGCGTGGCGTCGGCGGGCGTCACCCTGGAAGAACTCGACTTCGTCCGGGTGCAGGCGGTAGAGGGTCCAGGTGGGGGCGGGGGAGTGCGGGGCGCGTTCGGCCCGTTCCCAGGCTGCGTCCGACGCCCGGTCCAACGCCGCCCGGGACGGCAGGACGTCGCTCTGGTGACCCACCAGGGCGGCGGCCAGAGCCCCGGTGGACCGGGCGTGCAGGTCCGCCTGGCCCTCCTCGGGCGGCGCGACCGTGACGGGGCCCCGGAGCCGGATCTGGCGACCCTGCGCGGGCCAGTAGAAGCCGAGGGCGGCGTACGGCCGTACGGCGAGCTGGCGTCCCTTGCGGCTCGTCACGTGCGAGGCGAACGCCCAGCCCCGGTCGTCCGCGCCGTGCAGCATCACCGTCCGGACGTCGGGCAGCCCGTCCTCGCCGGCCGTCGCCAGCGACATCGTGTGCGGCTCGGTCTGCCCGGCCGCCACCGCCTCCGCGAACCACCGGGTGAACAGGGCCAGCGGGTCCGCGGGCGCCTCCTCCGGCGCGAAGCCGGGCAGCTCCGTGTCCCACACCCGCAGCGATCTCAGCAGCTCATGAAGATCCGGTTCCATGGCTTCGAGTATCACCCCCGCCCCAGCACCACCGTCCCCGAGGAGCAGAACCAGCCCCCCGTGCCGGACGCCACCGCCAGCTCGGGCAGGGTGCCGTCGGGGCGCCGTACCTGCCGTTCCTCCGGCACCTCGCCGCGCAGCTGACGTACGGCCTCCACCAGCAGGAACAGGCCGCGCATTCCGGGGTGCTGGGCCGACAGGCCGCCCCCGTCGGTGTTCACCGGCAGTTCCCCGCCCACCAGGAGCCGCCCCTTCGCCGCGTCCACGAAGGCGCCGCCCTCGCCCTTGGCGCAGAAGCCGAGGTCCTCCAGGGTCACGAGGGTCATGTAGGTGAAGGCGTCGTAGATCTCGGCGAGGTCGATCTCGGCCGGGCGGACGCCGGCGCGTTCGAAGGCGAGCCGGCCGCTCACCGCCGCCGGGGAGACGGTGAAGTCCGCCCACTCGGACATGGTGGTGTGGGAGGCGTGCTCGCCGGTGCCGAGCACCCACACCGGGGTCGTACGGCAGTCGCGTACGTACTCCTCGGCCGCCAGCAGCACCGCCGCGCCGCCGTCGGAGCGGATGCAGCAGTGCAGCTTGGTGAAGGGGTCCGCGATCATCGGCCCCGACAGGACGTCGTCGACGGTGACCGGGGCGCGGAACATCGCCTCCGGGTTGTGGGCCGCGTTCGCGCGGGCCTGGACGGCGACCGAGGCGAGCTGTTCGAGCGTGGTGCCGTAGGTGTGCATGTGGCGGCGGGCGGCCATCGCGTACTTGGCGACGAGCGTGTGGCCGTACGGCACCTCGAACTGGAGCGGGCCCCGGGCGCCGAAGGACAGGTTGCCGGTGCGGCGCCCCGCCTTGATGTCGGCGCGGGCGGTGGAGCCGTAGACGAGCAGGACGGCGTCGGCGTGGCCCGCCGCGATGGCGTCGGCCGCATGGGCCGCCATGACCTCCCAGGTGGAGCCGCCGACGGAGGTCGAGTCGACCCATGTGGGCCGCAGCCCCAGGTACTCGGCCACCTCGACGGGTGCGAGGGTGCCGAGACCCGCCGACGCGAAGCCGTCGATCACCGAACGGTCGAGACCGGAGTCGGCCAGCGCGCGGCGCGCGGCCTGGGCGTGCAGCGCGTACGGGGTCGCCTCGTCCACGCGGCCGCAGTCGGACAGGGCTGTGCCGACGACGGCGACCTTTCGACGGCTGTGGCTCCGGGTGGCGTGCGTCATGAATCTGACGGTACATCAGACAACTGCCCCGCCGGGAGGTGGTCGCACCCCTGTGCATCTGGAACCCGGCGACCTAACATGACGGCCCGTCAGATCGTGGCTCCGCCGCCTGGCTGTCCGGCCGCACGGCTGTCCCACCCGGCTGTCCCACCGCCCAGCCGTCCCACTGTCCGACGAGGGAGGAGCCCGCCCATGGATGCCCGTCTCACCGCGGAGCAGGAGGAAATCCGCCGCACGCTGCGGGAGTTGCTGGTGAAGCGGTGCGGTCCGGAGGAACTGAGGGCCGCCGAGCGGACCCCGGCCGGTTACGACCCGGCGCTGTGGGAAACCCTCGCGCGACAGCTCGGGCTGCCCGGACTCGCCCTCCCCGAGGTGTACGGCGGTGTCGGTTGCTCGGTGACCGAACTCGCCCTCGCCTGCGAGGAGTCGGGCCGGGTCCTCGCCCCCTCGCCGCTGCTGTCCACCGCCGTTCTCGCCGCCCCGCTGATCCTGGACCTCGGCACCGAGGCCCAGCGTGCCGCCCTGTTGCCGCCGCTGGCCTCGGGCGCGCTGACCGCCGCCCTCGCGGTGCCCGGCACGGGCCTGGCCACCGCTCTCGGGTTGGTCGGCGACAACCGTGGCGACTGGGCCGGCGGCGGACGTGCCGGGGGCGTCCAGGCGCGCCGTGCGGAGGGTGCGTGGCGGCTCTACGGGCAGGCGGCGCAGGTGCTCGACGGACACAGCGCCGGGCTGCTGGTGGTGGCCGCGCACACCGGCGGGTTCGCGCGGTCGCGGACGCTGCTGTTCCTGGTGAGAGCGGGCGCCGACGGGATCGTCCGCGTACGGCAGACGTCCTTGGACGCGACCCGGCCACAGGCCCGGATAGAACTACGGAATGTGGAAGCCGAGTTGCTCGGCGAGGAACAGGCCGACGTGCCCGCCGCGCTGGCCGGCGTCGGGGACGCCGCCGCCGCCGTCCTCGCCGTGGAAGCGGTGGGCGCCGCCGACCGCGCGCTGGAACGGACCGTCGAACACGTACGCCGTCGTGAGCAGTTCGGGCGGCCGATCGGTTCCTTCCAGGCGGTCAAGCACCGGCTCGCCGACGTGTACGTGGGCGTGCGGTCGGCGCGCTCGGCGGCTTACTACGCGGCGTGGGCCACCGGGACGGGCGGCGAGCGGGTGGGCGGGCTCGCGCTCGCCCAGGCACTGGAGTCGCTGCGCGTGGCCGCCTCCGAGGGCATCCAACTGCACGGCGGCATCGGCTTCACCTGGGAGCACGACGCCCATCTCGCCTTCAAGCGAGCGTCCGGCGACGAACTGCTCTTCGGCCCCGTGCACCGGCTGCGCGCGCACGCCGCCGATGTCGCGCGTCTCTTCGACGGCGGAGAGGTGAGGGTCTGATGGCGGCGGCCAGGCGTTCGCGTACGAGGGGCGGCGCGAGGAGGGGCGCGGGGAGCGACACGGGGAGTGACGCGGGGACCGGTACGGGATCGGGTACCGGATCCGGTACGGGGTCCGGCGCCGGCGGGAGGGCGGGTACGGGGACCGGGGCGAGAAGGATGCCCGGTGTGCGGCTGGTGCAGAGGGTGTCCTCCACCCGGACCTTCGCCAGGGTGGCCCCTCATCTCATCCCGGCGCTCGACCGCGCCGTGCACCGGCTCACGCGCGGCAAGGTGCTGCTCAGCGCCCAGATGCTGCCGGGGGTCGTCCTCACCGCGCGCGGCGCCAAGAGCGGCCTGGAGCGCCGTACCCCCCTGGCGTGCATGCCGGAGCGCGAGGCGTCGGGTGCGGTGCGGGGGACCGGCTCGGGTGAGGCGGCGGGGGTCGGCTCGGGTGGGGCGGCGGGGACCGGCTCGGGTGAGGTGCCGGGGACCGGCTCGGGTGTGGTGCCGGGGGTCGGGTGGATTCTCGTCGGGTCCAATTTCGGGCGTACGGACCATCCCGCCTGGACCGCGAACCTGCTCGCGCATCCCGACGCCGTCATCAACTGGAAGGGCGAGGACATCCCCGTGACCGCCCGGCTCCTCACGGGAGAGGAACGGGCCGCCGTCTGGAAGACGGCCCTGGCGTTCTGGCCGCCGTACGCCGCCTATCAGGCCCGGGTGGACCGGGAGATACGGCTCTTCAGGCTCGTGCGCCGACCGGTGCCAGCCGATGCCGCGGAAGGCCGGTTCCGGTCCGGCTGAACGCACGGTTCGCACGGTTCGGCCGGTTTGCCTGGTCGGCCCGGTCGGTCCTCCTCGCCCGTACAGCGCAGCGGGCGGCAGTTCACCGGAGTGTTCCTCCGGAGTGAACTGCCGCCCGCATGACAGGAGCTGGGGCGTTCGGATGCGGGAATCTACTTCGTCGGCTTCTTCCCGGTCACGCCCAGATACACCAACAGCGCGAGATTCGGCTTGAGTTCCGCCTGTTTGACGCCCCAGGACTGGAACCCCTTCTGGTGCGAGGCCACCGCCGCGAGCATGGCGACAAGGGAACCGGCCATCGCGGCCGGGTTCACGTCCTTGTCGACCTTGCCCTTGGCCTGGAGGTCGGTGACCGAGTCCGTAAGGGAGTTGTTCACGGAGTTCAGGATCTTCATGCGGATCTTGTAGAACCGCTTGTCGCCCTCGGCGGCACCGAGATCGACGACTCGAAGGATCGCGTCGTTCTTCCGCCAGAACTCCAGGAAGCCGTCGACGAGTTCCTGCGCGGTCTGCCAACCGGCCTTGCCGACCCAGGAGCGGCCTTCGAGCAACTGGGTCAACCCAGCGCCCTCGGCGGCCATTTGCTCGGCAATCTCCAGGACGGCGCCTTCGACGTCCGGGAAGTACTGGTAGAAGGTCGCCGGTGAAGTGCCTGCCTTCCGGGCGACGTCAATGACTTTGACATCCCGGTAGGGCGAGGAGCTCAGCATCTCGCTGAGGCAGTCGAGCAGCTTCTGCCGGGTCGCCTGCCCACGTCGTCCGGCCACGCGGCCGTCGACGGTACGCACTTGTCCTGTCATGCCGTCAGCTTACCGAGGGGTGATCGGAGCGCGATTCGGCCGACTGCAAATGGGGTGCGGCCGTACGGCGCGGGGGTTCAACGGGGTTCAACGAGGGGTTCACCAGGGCCCCGGAGGGGTTCTCCGGTGCCCCCGGCGGAGGACCGCGCGCACCCACGTGAACCCCCGGCAACGGTTCACGTGTTCCGGTGCGATGCCCATCGACGGTTCGAGTGCTGCCACGCGGCCCCCGGAAAAGGCCGCTCGCCTTCCCGGGAGCCGCGCGGGAGGAGACGCTCGCCTTCCCGGGGCCGCCAGGGAAGGCCGCTCGCGTTCCCGCCCGCTCCGAGGGGACGGTTTCCCGGACTTCGCGCCCGCTCCCCGGGGAAGGCGGCCCGCGTTCCCGCCTGCTCCGGGGGAACGATTCCTGGACTTTCCGCCCGGCCCCGACGAGGGGTTCCCGGACTTTCCCGCCCCGCTTCCGGCCCCCCGGCTCCCTGCCCCGGCCCCTGCCCCGGCCCCGAGAACCGGTCCCTGGACTTTCCGCCCGGCCCGGAAAGGGTGGCTCACGCTCCCGTGCACCCCCCCCGGAAATGGCGCGCGTGTTCCCCCGCGGGCCCCTGAGCAGGGGCGGGGCGTCACCGGAGCAGGTGCGCATGCCCTGCGGGATGCGGAAAGGGCCGTTAGCTTGGCCGCATGGCCGAATCAGCCGTTGTCGCCGCGTTCTCCGAGGGTGTGCCCTGCTGGGTCGACGCACAGCTCCCCGACGTCGAGGCGGGCAAGCGCTTCTACGGCGAGCTCTTCGGCTGGACGTTCCCCGAGGAGTCCGGCCCGGAGGGCTGGGCGGAGCTGGACGGCGAGCCGGTCGCGGCGCTCACGCCCAAGCGGGACGGGCGGATGCCCACCGTGTGGACGGTGTACTTCGCGACCCCGGACGCCGTGGCGCTCGTCCGGCGGATCAGGGAGGCGGGCGGCCAGATCATCACCGCGCCCGCGCCGGCCGGACCGTCGGGCGCGCTGGGCACGGCCGCCCTCGCCACCGACCCGGAGGGCGCCGTCTTCGGGCTGTGGCAGCCCGGCACCCACGCCGGCTTCGCCAAGCGTCACGAGCCGCGCACGTTCTGCTGGGCCGAGCTGTACGCGCGCGACACCGCGGCCGTCGACCGTTTCTACGGAGCCCTGTTCCACGACGCCCTGTTCGGACCCGACGCGACCCCGGATTTCGGCCGCGTCCCCGTGTCGGGTGTCTTTCCGGCCGAGATGCCTCCCCACTTCCTCGTCCATTTCGGGGTCGAGGACTGCGAGGAGACACTCGGGACGGTGAACCGGCTCGGCGGCCGGGTCCAGGTGACACCCTTCGACACGTCGTACGGGCGGGTGGCCGTCGTCACGGACAATCAGGGTGCGTCGTTCGCGGTACTCGAACGATGAAGACGCCCCGGCCGGCCGTGACATCGCTTCGGCGGTGACGACGCTTCACCGTTGACGTCGCTTCGACGGTGCAGGTGGAAACGCTTCTGCGGCGGGGTGCGGCCCATCGAGGCCCGGGGGCGTGTCCGATGGAAGTGAGGGACGGCACTTCCGGGGGTGCGGGGCGGGGTACTTCTGGGGTGAGGGGCGCATTTCCGCCCTGAACCGTCGAGCCCCGGCGGGCGTACTTCTGCCGGGACGGTTGTTTTGTCACGAGACACCCCGATCCGCCCCCGGGTTCGCAACAGGCGGCTCGGCCAGGAAGAATCGGGGTGCGTGCCGCCATGGCGGTGCGGTGGTGAGACGCTGCACTGGGCCGCGTTCATACGTGGATGACGCGACCCGTACGGGGAGGTGGCAGGCAAGTGGTGGATCAGCTGACGCAGCACGATCCGCGCCGGATCGGGCCGTTCGAGGTGCTGGGACGGCTGGGTGCCGGCGGCATGGGGCTGGTCTATCTCGCGCGCTCGGCTTCCGGCCGGCGCGTGGCGATCAAGACGGTCAGAACGGAGCTCGCCGAGGACCAGTTGTTCCGGGTCCGCTTCTCGCGCGAGGTCGAGGCGGCCCGCGCCGTGTCGGGCTTCTACACGGCCGCCGTGGTCGACGCCGACGCCCGCGCCGCGGTGCCGTGGCTGGCCACCGCCTACGTGCCCGCGCCCTCACTCGAGGAGATAGTGAATGAGTGCGGGCCGCTCCCGGCCCAGGCCGTGCGCTGGCTGGCGGCGGGTGTCGCGGAGGCGCTGCAGTCGATCCACGGAGCGGGACTCGTCCACCGCGACCTGAAGCCCTCGAACGTCCTGGTGGTCGAGGACGGGCCGCGTGTGATCGACTTCGGTATCGCGTCCGGCGTCTCGAACACCCGCCTGACCATGACCAATGTCGCCGTCGGCACCCCCGCCTACATGTCGCCCGAGCAGGCGAAGGACTCGCGCAGTGTCACCGGTGCGAGTGACGTCTTCTCGCTCGGCTCGATGCTCGTCTTCGCGGCCACCGGGCACGCCCCCTTCCACGGCGCCAACCCCGTCGAGACGGTCTTCATGCTGCTCCGCGAGGGCCCGGACCTCGAAGGTCTCCCGGACGAGCTGCGCCCGCTCATCGAGTCCTGCATGCAGATGGACGCCACGGCCCGCCCCAACCCCGCCGACCTCCAGGCGCAACTCGCACCCCATCTCTTCGGCTCCGGCTCCGACGACAGCGGTACGGCGTCGGCGTGGCTGCCCGAGCGGGCGGTGGGCCTGATCGAGACGCGCCGAGGCGGCCGTCCCCCGGTCAAGCCGCCGACCGGGGGGAGCGGACGCAGCGGCGGGGGCCGCCCGGTGGTCCCTCCGCCCCCTTCGCACGCCCCGGTGCCCGTGGGCGCGCCCGACACCGGCCCCGTGCGCCTCGCGGGCGCCCCGGTGCCCATCGGTCCCGGCCCGCGGGTCCTGGACGCCCGCGCGGCGGCCGTGAAGGCGCCGCCCCCGGAGGCCGGGCTCGCGGCGTCCTGGTCCCGGCCGCGCATCGGCGTGAACGGAGCCGAACCGGCGCCCGCGCCCCCGGCGCTCGACGCGTCGGCCGGCTGGCGCCCCTGGCGCTTCCGTATGTCGAACGACGTCTGGGGCACTCCCTCGGTCGCCGGCGACCTCGTCTACGTCACCTCCTTCGAAGTCCACGCCCTCGACGTGGCGACCGGCCGCCGCCGTTTCAAGACCCGTGACGTGGCGTGGTCCATGGCGGTGGCGGACGGCCGCATCCACGCCTCCGACGGGCCGACGCTGTTCGCGCTCGAAGCCAGGGAGGGCGCCGATCTCTGGCGCCTGTCCACCGACGCCTGGGTCTACTCCCTGCAGGCCGACCGCGGAACGGTCGTCACCGGCACACGCGGGGGCGGCATCCAGGCGTGGGAGGCCTCCAACGGCCAGAAGCTCTGGGAGATCAGCGGCGGCCAGACCGACTTCGAGTCCCCGGAGTCCGGTCCGGTGATCCACGACGGCACGGTGTACGTCTGGAAGGACGCGCGGCTGCGCGCGCTGGAGGCCCGTACGGGCGAGGAACGCTGGTCGTACCCGATCGGCGACGCGGCCTCCTGCGGCGGCGTACCGGTCCGCATGACCCACGCGCCCGACGGCTACGTCTACATCGCCGCCGGCACCCGCGTCCTCGCCGTCGACGTGGCCAGCGGTCACGTCCGCTGGCACTTCGAGGCCCCGGCCGTCTTCCTCTGCCCGCCCACCTTCGCCCCGGGCCCGGCGGTGACGGGCGGCGGTGTCTACCTCGCCGACTACCTCGGCACGGTGTACGCCCTCGACGCGACCGACGGCCGCGACCGCTGGCGCATCGCGACCGAGTCCCGCGCCTCCACTGAGCCGGTCCTCGTGGCCGCCGGACACGTCCATGTGGGCAGCGGCAAGGGCCTGTACACGCTGGACGCCGTCACCGGCACCCCGAAGTGGCGCTTCCAGGCCGGGGGCGACCTGGTCGGCGCGCCCGCGGTGGCCGAGGGCCGTATCCACTTCGGCTCCACGGACCATCTCCTGTACACCCTGAAGGCCGACGACGGACGGCTGCGCTGGAAGCTGGCCACCGGAGGCGAGATCACCGGGGCGCCCGTGGTCAAGGACGGCGTCGTGTACGCCTGCAGCAAGGACCGCTGCGTGTACGCGCTGGACGCGGAGAAGGGGACCGGGACGGCCCGCACGACGTGAGAGGGGCCGTTCGGCCCTGGTCGGAGCGCGTGCGGCGGTCGTGAGTAAGGTGACGGCATGTACACGCGGGGGCGCAGGCTCAGATTCACAGTGGTGTCGGCGATGGTCGTGCTGGCCCTGACCGGCTTCTCGTCGGGCCGGGGCCACAAGATCCGCAGCCACGACAGCGGCGGCGGGGGCGGTTGCAGCAGTTCCCGCCAGGACCACGACAGTTCGTCGTCGTCGACGTCGGGCGGCAGCTCGTACGGCAGCGGTTCGTCCGGCAGCGACCTGTACGGCGGCTCGTCCGGCTCCTCCAGTTCGCCCGGCGGTGACGCGTACGGCTCCGGTACGAGTACCAGTGGCAGCGGCGGCGGTACGTACCGTTCGCGGCCCACCCACCGTTCGACCCCCACGGCGTCCTCCTCCGCCACCGCCGAGGCCCCGAAGGACGGGACCGCGGTGCTCGTGCACTGCGCGAGCGAGGAGGACCCGTACACGACCGTCGAGGTCAGGAATCCGAACGGGCGCGAGGTTCTCTTCACCGTGAAGGTCGGCTACAAGGACGAGACCGGCTTCACCATGGCCGACTCCACCAGCCAGGTGTCGGTGCCCGCGAAAGGCAAGGCGACCGTCCGGATGGCCGCTGCCGGCACGGGGGTCGTGGACCGGATCGATCACTGCGAGGTCGATCCCCGGGCCACTGCCGACCGGTGACCTTCCGCGGGGCTCACCGCGTCCGGAACCCGCCCGGGCGCCGCGCCGCGAAGAGCTCCGCCTGACGGTCGCCCGGCAGGTTGCCGAGGGAGACGAGCTGCGGGGCGTGCGCGAGGGCTGCCGCTCGGGTGGCCTCCTGTGCCTGCCAGAGCGCCCGTACGGTCCCCTGGACGGCCTCGGACGGGTAGGACGCGATGACGGCCGCACACGCTATGGCCGCCGCCAACGCCTCCCCCGGCGCCGTGAGTTCGGACACCAGCCCGACCTCGTACGCCCGCCGCGCCGAGATCCGTTCGGCGGTCCCCATGAGCGCCATCCGCGCCACCTCCCCGGACGGCATCCGCTGTGCGAGGTAGACGGACTCGTACGCGCTGACCATGCCGTACGTCGTGTGCGGGTCGAAGAAGGTCGCCTCCTCGTCGGCCACCACGAACTCCGACTCGCCCAGCAGATAGAAGGCGCCACCGCAGGCGATCCCGTTCACGGCGGCGATCACCGGCTTCCACAGGTCGTTCGCCTTCGGCCCGATCGCGGCGAGCGGATCGTCCACCATGTACGGGGAGCCGGGCTGCGGCACCTGGGCGCTCCGGTCGATGCCGGTGCAGAAGGCCCGCCGTCCCGCGCCGGTGACGACGAGCGCCCGTACGGTGTCGTCGAACCGGAACTCGCGCCAGGCGGCGACCAGTTCGGCGGCCGTCGCGAGGTCGATGGCATTGAGCCGGTCCGGCCGGTCGAGCGTGAGGACGGCGACACCGGCGTCCTTGTCGACGCTCACGCGGAGCCCCTCGCCTCCGGTCCCGCCGCCCGGCCCGCCTCCCGCCCCTCCCGCGCCGGCACGGGCCTCGCCCGCGCGGTCCGGGCGAGCTCCTGACCCGTTGCTGTTTCCGTTCCCGTTCCCGTTCGCGTCCTCGGTCACGCCCGCTCCAGGACCCAGCGCGGGACGGTGACGCCGTTCACCTCGGTGAACACCGCCTGCACCCGCGATCCGATCCGAATCCGTTCCGGTGCGACGGAGTCGATGGGTTCGTCCGGGCCGCTCACCAGATTTCCGACCAGCCGGATCCGTGGCGCGTCGGCCAGCTCCACCACGATCGCGTTGTACGGGGCCAGCTCCGCGTAGGCGGGAAGGAGCGGCGGATGGGGGACGACGTACGACCAGATCCGGCCCCGCCCGCTCATCCTTCGCCACTCGTTCGCGAAGGAGTGGCAGTGCGGGCAGCAGGGGCGTGGCGGAAAGCGGAGCTCACCGCAGGCGGCGCAGGACTGGACGCGCAGTTCACCCCGGGCGGCGTACCGCCAGAAGGGCCTGCCGTCGTCGTCGAGGACGGGCGACAGAAGGGACTCGTCCGGCCCGGCGTCCTCGGCCCTCCCGGCCTTCTCCGTGATCCCGGCCACCTCGGTCATCCCAGCCACCTTCGTCGTCCCGGTCACCTTGGTCACCTTGGTCATCTCGGTCGGCTCGGCCATCTCGGCTCCTCAACTCCTCAGCAGGAGCGCGGAGGTGGGGACCCCTTCCCCCGCTGTGACCAGGCAGGTGGCCGCTCCCGGCACCTGCGCCGTGCTCGTGCCCCGCAACTGCTTCACGCCCTCGTTGATGAGGTTGAAGCCGTGCACATAGGCCTCGCTGAGTCCGCCGCCCCCGGTGTTGACGGGCAGCCGTCCGCCGATCTCCAGCGCGCCGCCCTCCGTGAAGGCCGCACCCTCGCCCCGCCCGCAGAAGCCGTATCCCTCCAGCGAGAGGGGGATGAGAGGGGTGAACGCGTCGTAGATCTGGGCCACGTCGACGTCCTCGGGCGTGAAGTCGGCGTGTTTCCACAGGTGTCGGGCGGCGGTCCAGGCGGGGCCGGTGAGCGGGTCGTCGTTCCAGTAGTTGACCATGCCGTGGTGCTGGGCGGGCAGGCCCTGGGCCGCGGAGTGGACGTACACGGGCCGCCGCCGGCAGTCGCGGGCCCGCTCGGCGGAGACGATCACACAGGCCAGCGCGCCGTCCGTCTCCAGGCAGTTGTCGAAGAGGCACAGGGGCTCGCTGATCCAGCGGGAGGTCATGTACATCTCGCGGGTCAGCGGGCGCTCGTACATCATCGCGGCCGGGTTCTGGTTGGCCCGGTTGCGGCAGGCCAGCGCCACGTTGAAGAGATGGTCGCGGGTCGCCCCGTACTCGTGCATGTACCGGCGGGCGAGCATCCCTATCTCGTCGGCGGGCCGCAGCAGCCCGAAGGGGCGCGTCCACTGGGCCGGGGTGGGGAGCTGGACGGCCGTGTTCTTCCAGGGGCGCGGCCCGCTGCCCCGCTTGCGCGAGCGCCAGGCCACGCCCACCGTCGCCTGACCGGTGGCGACGGCGGCGGCGAGGTGCGCGACGGTGGCGCAGGAACCGCCGCCCCCGTAACCGACCTTGCTGAAGAAGGTGAGGTCGCCGAGCCCGACGGCCTTGGCGACCTCGACCTCGTCGGTCTCCTCCATGGTGTAGGAGGCGAGCCCGTCGACCTCGGCGGGCGCGATGCCGGCGTCGTCCAGGGCGGCGAGGATCGCACGGCAGGCCAAGGTCTTCTCGGACTCGGGGAGTTGCCTGGCGAAGGGGGTCTGCCCGATTCCGACGACGGCTGTGGCGTCCTTGATCCCTGGCATGGGTGACCTCCGCGCACATTCCCGGCTGCTGACAGGTCGTCAGGCTACAGCTAATCTGACGGTCAGTCAGCTAGTGGTGCTCGGGCGGGAGGTGCGCGATGCGCGGTGACCTGGAGTGGGGCGGCGTCCCGGGACTTGTACGGTTTGCGGCGGCCCGTTTCGCGGACCGCGAGGCGGTCGTCGAGGGCCGGACGCGCATCTCCTACGAGGAGTTGGGCGCCCGTGTGGAGCGTGCCGCGGCGGCCTGCGTGGCGGGCGGCGTCGGGGTCGGCGACCGCGTGGCCGTCTGGGCCCCGAACACCCTCGACTGGATCGTCTCCGCCCTCGGCGCGGTGTCCGCGGGCGCGGTCCTCGTCCCCCTCAACACCCGCTTCAAGGGCGCCGAGGCGGTGTACGTACTGGCCCGGAGCCGGGCGAAGCTGCTGTTCGTGACGGGAACGTTCCTCGGCACGTCGTACGTGGCGTCGCTGCGCCGGGCGGCGGGGGAGCCCCGGGAAACGGGTTCCGGCGAAGGCCCCGGCGCCGGGGCTGACACCGGCCCCGACCGCGGAACCGGCCCGCTCCCCGGCCTGCCGCACCTGGAACAGGTGGTGGTGCTCGCGGACGACGCCCCGGCCGACTTCCGTGCCTGGAAGGACTTCCTGGCGGACGGGGAGGGCGTGGGCGCGGACGACGTGCGTCGTCGCGGCGCGGCCGTGTCCGGCGCCTCCCCCTCGGACATCATCTTCACCTCGGGCACCACGGGCCGGCCGAAGGGCGCCCTGATCACCCACGCGCAGACGCTGCGCGGCTACGGGATCTGGAGCGACCTCGCCGGGCTGCGCGAGGGCGACCGCTATCTGATCGTGAACCCGTTCTTCCACACCTTCGGCTACAAGGCCGGGATCATCGCCTGTCTGATGCGCGGGGCGACGATGGTGCCGCAGCCCGTGTTCGACGTGGACACGGTGCTCGCGAACGTGGCCGCGGAACGCATCTCCGTCCTCCCCGGCCCGCCCACCCTCCACCAGTCGCTGCTGGACCACCCGTCCCGGGACACGTACGACCTCTCGGCTCTGCGCCTGGTCGTCACGGGCGCGGCGGTGGTGCCGCTGCGTCTGGTGGAACGCCTGCGCACGGAACTCGGCGTGGACACGGTCCTGACGGCGTACGGGCTCTCCGAGGCGAGCGGCATCGTCACGATGTGCCGCAGGGGGGATCCGCCGGCGGTGATCGCCTCGACCTCGGGCCGGGCGATCCCGGACACCGAGGTACGGGTGGTGGACGCCTCGGGAGCCCCGGCGGCCCCCGGCTCCCCCGGCGAGGTCCTGGTCCGCGGTTTCAACGTGATGAGCGGCTACTTCGAGGACCCCGAGGCGACCGCGGCGGTCATCTCCGAGGACGGCTGGCTGCGCACCGGCGACGTGGGCGTCCTCGACCCCGGGGGCAACCTCCGCATCACCGACCGGATCAAGGACATGTTCATCGTCGGCGGCTTCAACGCCTACCCGGCGGAGATCGAGCAACTGCTCGGCCTGCACCCCGAGGTCGCCGACGTGGCGGTCATCGGCGTACCGGACAGCCGGCTCGGCGAGGTCGGCAGGGCCTACGTCGTCCGCCGCCCGCACTCCACGCTCACGGCCGGCGACCTGATCACCTGGTCCCGCCGCGAAATGGCCAACTACAAGGTCCCCCGCACGATCGAGTTCGTCCCCGAACTGCCACGGAACGCGAGCGGGAAGGTGGTGAAGGGGGAGCTGCGGCAAGGGAGTTCATGAGACCGGGGCGTTTCCCCCGGCCCGGCCGGGGGCGAGAGGTCCCCCCGCCCCCGGCGTCATGACCTCGGACACACGGCGGCCGCGACGGCTCCCCCTCCGCGCCGCCGCGGCCGATCCCCGTGTGGTGTAAGTCCGCCCCCCCCGGGATGGGACTTAGACCGGCTCGTCCGTCACGTGGGTGTTGTCCGGAGTGGCGTCGCCGTCGGTCGCGCTCAGCGGCCTGATCGGGCTGCTCGTCACGTGGGTGTTCATCGGCGTGATCTCCTCGCCGTCCTCACCGCCCGTGACGTGCGTGTTGTCCGGCTCGGCGATCGGCTTCTCGGTCTCGCTCATGGTGCTGCCTCCCCTGTGGTGGTTCTTTTCTGGGACTGTGGGGCCCGCCCGGCCATTCCCCCGAGGACGGCCGGACGGGCCACTCGGGTCGCCAACCCTAGACTGTGGGTCCGGCGACCACTCCGGCGGTCCGTGTGCCCCCCGACGCGACGGATCGACAACAGAGAGACTGCCGGGCGGCGATAAACGAACGATGAACGACCGCCGCACCTATGCGGCGACGGGAGTCAGGAGCGCGCGCACCTCGGCGGTCTCCGGCGAATCCAGCTTCTCGTAGATCTCCAGGGCTTCGCGCCAGCAGACCTGGGCCCTGCCGGACTGGCCGATTCCGTTCAGTGCTTTGCCCAGTACGGTCAGTACGTTGCCCCGGCGCCATTCACCGCCGATGCCGCGCAGGACCGTGAGCGCCATCTCGGCGTTGCCGGCCGCCCGGGCCGACTGGCGGGCATCCAGGTCGACCTCCGCCAGCCGGCAGAGGGCCATGCCCTCCCACAGGCGCTGACGGCTGTCGCGGAAGACCCGCAGTGCTTCTTCGAGTTCGGCCGTGGCGTCGGTGTGGCGGCCGCTCTTGCCGAGGGCCATCCCGAGCGCATAGCGGCCGTTGGCCACGCGAAGGGAGTGGCCCAGCGTCTCGTAGATCTCGGTCCCCTGGCGGGCGAGCACGACAGCGGTGTCGGCGCGCCCCGTCGCGAGGTGGAGCCGCGACAGGTTGCACAGGGGGCTCGCCGACCCCGCCAGGTCACCGCAGCCGCGGAACTCCTCGATGGCTCGGCTGAAGTACCCCTCGGCGTCGGTGTAGCGCTTCTGGTAGAACGCGATGCTCCCGAGGATGTTCGCCGCCCAGCAGCAGGGCAGCGGATCGGCGGACGCCTCGGCGAGCCGGAGTGCCTCCTTGGCCTCCCGGTACGCCTGGTCGAACACCCCTGAGAACAACAGCGCGTTGCTCAGGACGACGCCCGCCCTGCCCACCGCGTGGGTGTCCGAGGCCGCGCGGGCAGCGTCCCGCAGAGCGGTGGCCGCCGCCTCGTACTCCTTCGAGTTGGCCCCCGACTCGGCGAGGTCGACCGCCGCCCACAGGAGATCGATCGCGCGACGGAGCGTCGGCGCCCCCGCCGACTGCCGTACACAGGCGAGAAGGGGTACGGCCTCCGAATACAGCCAGTCCCACGATGCCTGCCGGTTCGCGAAGGACAGGCCCGGGTGGGCCGTCGGCTCCAGATGGTCCACCAGCCGGTCCCCGGGCCGTTCGATCGCGTACACCCCCGCCGCCGTGCTCAGGTAGAAGTCCAGCAGCCGCGACATGGCCGCGGCCCGCTCGCTGGGGGGCTGCTCGTCGCGTTCGGCGCAGGAGCGCGCGTAGAGGCGTACGAGGTCGTGGTAGCGGTAGCGGCCGGGGGCCGCCGACTCCAGGAGGGAGGTGTCCACGAGGGACTCCAGGAGGTCCTCGGTGGCCTCGGCCGGGAGGTCCAGCACCGCCGCCGCGGCCGCCAGCGAGATGTCCGGGCCGTCGGCGAGGCCCAGCAGGCGGAAGGCGCGGGCCTGGGCCGGCTCCAGCTGGCCGTAGCCGAGCTCGAAGGTGGCCTTGACGGCCAGGTCGCCGGCCTGGAGTTCGTCCAGCCGGCGGCGCTCGTCGCCGAGCTTCGCCGCGAGCACCGACACCGTCCAGGTGCGGCGGGCGGCGAGCCGGGACGCCGCGATACGGATGGCGAGCGGCAGGAAACCGCACGCCGCGACCACGTCGAGGGCGGCCTCCCGCTCGGAGGCGACCCGCTCCTGGCCCACGATTTTCGTGAAGAGCTGCAGCGCCTCCTCGGGAGACATCACGTCGAGGTCCACCAGATGGGCTCCCGCCAGGTCCACCATCCGTATGCGCGAGGTCACCAGGGCGGCGCAGCCCTCGGTGCCGGGCAGCAGCGGGCGTACCTGGGCGGCGTCGCGGGCGTTGTCCAGCAGGACCAGGACGCGGCGGCCGTCGAGGACGGAGCGGTAGAGGGCCGAGCGTTCCTCCAGTGAGTCCGGGATGGCCGAGTCCGCCGTTCCCAGGGCCCGCAGGAAGGCGCCGAGGACCGTCTCCGGCTCGGCCGCCCGCGATCCGGCGCCCTGCAGGTCGACGTACAACTGCCCGTCGGGGAACGCCCCGCGGGACTGGTGGGCGACATGCACCGCGAGTGTCGTCTTGCCCACGCCCCCGATGCCCGCCAGCGCCGAGACGGCCATGACCCGGCCCGCGTCGGACGATGCCGAGGCGAGGACGTCGCTCAGTTCCTGCACGAAGGACGCCCGGCCGGTGAAGTCGGTGACCGTCGCGGGGAGTTGGGCCGGGCGGACGGGGGCGACGGTGGGCTCCGCCTTCGGGGCGGAGGGTTCCGCGAGGCCCGGGTCCGCCTGGAGTATGCGCTGCTGGAGCTCCTTCAGGCCCTGCCGCGGGTCCACCCCCAGCTCGTCGGCGAGCAGCCGCCGGGTGTCCGCGTACACGGCGAGGGCTTCCGCCTGGCGGCCGGAGCGGTACAGCGCCAGCATCAGGAGTTCACGCAGGCGTTCGCGCAGCGGGTGCGCGGCGGTGAGCGCCGTGAGTTCGGAGACCGCCTCCGCGTGGCAGCCCTGCTCCAGGTCCATGTCGAGGCAGGATTCGAGGAGTTGCAGCCGCCATTCCTCCAGGCGGGCCCGCTGTGTCTCGGCGTGGGGGCCGGGGATGCTGGCGAGCGGTTCGCCGTCCCACAGGGCGAGGGCGTCCCGGAGCAGGTCGCGGGCGCGCGCCAGATCGCCCGAGCCGCGCGCCTTCTCGGCGTCCGCGGCGAGTTCCTGGGCGTTTACGTGGTCGAGCGCACCCTCGCGCAGGGAGCGGATCGCGTAGCCGCCGGACTCGCTCACCAGGACTTCGGCGCCGAGCGTCTTGCGCAGGCGTGAGGCGTACGTACGCAGGGCGGCCAGCGCCTGGGACGGCGGCTCGTCGCCCCACAGGGCGTCGATGAGCTCGGATGCCGTGGCCGTGCGGCCGTCGCGGAGCAGCAGCGCGGCCAGCAGGGCGCGTTGCTGCGGGGACCCCGCCGGAAGCGGGTCGTCCCCGAGCCAGGCGCGCACCGGTCCGAGCACGCTGAAGCGCAACGCCGCGGGCTCCTCCGAGCCCGGGTGCCACTGCTTCGGTACTCGCGGCACACCGTCCATCGCTGTCCCCCTGCCGAACTGTCAGTACAACGAGGCCAGTTTGCCTTGTTCATGGCGGATGCGTCAGCCGTGCGAGACAGCGATCACAGGGTGCCGCCGGACAGGGCACACGGTCCTCACACAGACCCCTCACACATCGGCGGGAATTCCTCCGTCCGCCACCGCCGACGGTACCGGCCGGCGAGGAGCCGGCGAAGCTCCGACGGGGAGTCGACGGAGAGCGGACAGAGAGCTGACGGGGCGTCAGATCGGCGCTACCGTGGCCCGTATGGAGACCACGGAAACCGCGCAGAGCCCCTCGGTGGACGCCGGGACCGCCTTCCCGAGGATCATCTCGGTGGACGACCACACGGTCGAACCCCCCGGCGTCTGGCGGGACCGGCTGCCCGCGAACTACCAGGACGCCGGGCCCCGCATCGTCCGCGCGCCCCTGAAGGAAATGACCTTCCTGGGCGGGAGGTTCGCCCCCGTCATGGGCGCACCGGGCGACGACGGTCCCGTCGGGGACTGGTGGGTCTACGAGGACCTGCACCGGCCCCTCACCCGCCTCGACACGGCCGTCGGCTACGACCGCGACGAGATCAGGCTCGAGATCATCACGTACGAGCAGATGCGCCCCGGCTCGTACGACGTACCGCAACGGCTGGCCGACATGGACGTCAACCATGTCCAGTCCGCCCTGTGTTTCCCCACCTTCCCCCGTTTCTGCGGGCAGACGTTCACCGAGGCGACCGACCGTGAGCTGGGCCTTCTCGGGGTGCGTGCCTACAACGACTGGATGGTGGAGGAGTGGTGCGGGCCCGAGGCCCAAGGGCGCCTGATACCCCTCACGCTCGTACCGTTGTGGGACGCCCGGCTTGCGGCGGACGAAGTACGGCGCAATGCCGCCCGTGGCGTACGCGCGGTGGCCTTCTCCGAGATCCCGCCGCATCTGGGGCTCCCGTCCGTGCACACCGACGACTGGGACCCCTTCCTCGCCGCGTGCGACGAGACGGGCACCGTCATCGCCATGCACATCGGCTCCAGCAGCAGGATGCCGTCGACCTCCGCGGACGCGCCGCCCGCGGTCGGTTCCACGATCACCTTCGCCAACTGCTGCTTCTCGATGGTCGACTGGCTGATGAGCGGCAAGTTCGAGCGCTTCCCGAACCTCAAGGTGATGTACGCGGAGGGGCAGATCGGCTGGATCCCCTACATCCTCGAACGCGCCGACGTGGTGTGGCAGGAGAACCGCGGCTGGGGCGGGGTCGCCGACAAGGTCCACCGGCCGCCGTCCGAGCTCTTCACCGACCACGTGTACGGCTGCTTCTTCGACGACGCGTTCGGGCTGAGGAACCTCGACGCGATCGGCGTCGGCAACGTCCTCTACGAGACCGACTACCCGCACTCCGACTCGACCTGGCCGAAGTCGAAGGAGGTCGGCGAGGCCCAGATGGGGCACCTGGCCCCGGACGTCGTCGAGCGGATCGTGCGGGGGAACGCGATCGAGCTGCTCGGGCTGACGGCGGACGGGCTGTGGCCCGGGGGTGGCGCCGGTTGACGATTCGGGAACCCCCGCCGTGTTCCAGGGCAACCCTGCTGCCCTCGCGGGAGTCGTACTGGCGGCGGAGTGAGGATCTTGGCCTCTCCGTCGGGCAGTTGTTCCCTCACCGCAGGAGTTGGGTTCCCCATGAGAAGACGCACGTTCCGTTCTCGCCTCGGGCTCGTGGCCGCCGTGGCCGTCGCCGGAGCCGTCGTCGGCCCGGTGGGCGCGCACGCGGCCGGCACGGCGAGCGCCGGGGCGACGGGCGTGCGTGCCGACTTCAACGGCGACGGGTACGCGGACCTCGCCGTCGCCGCCCCCTGGGGCATGACCGGCGGGTACGGCAGTTCGGGATACGTGAGCGTCGTGTACGGCTCCTCGAAGGGGCTGGACACCCGGCACCGGCAGCTCATCAGCCAGGACACGCCCGGCATACCCGACACCGCCGAGACGGGGGACTCGTTCGGCTGGGGCCTGACCTTCGGCGACCTGGACGGCGACGGTTACACGGACCTGGTCGTCGGCGCCCCCGGCGAGGGGGTCGGGTCCGTGCGGCAGGCGGGCAGCCTGACCGTCGTCTGGGGCGGGAAGACGGGGCTGTCCGGCGGCAAGGTCGTGGCGACCGGCACCATGTTCGACCAGGTCGAGCCCCGACACGCCACCGTCGGCGACTTCAATGGCGACGGTCACCTCGACGTGGCCGCGGACAACCACCTGCTGTCCGGTCCGTTCACCCGCACCTCCGGTGCCGCGGCGACCGGGACCCTCACCTTCGACACCGACTACGAGACCGACAACCCCTACGCCATCGACGACGTCGCCGCCGGGGACGTCGACCACGACGGCATCACCGACCTCGTCGGGCTCGTCCACACCCCCGACGAGGAGGGGCCGGGTGTCGGCTACCGCGTCGAATACCTCCGCGGTACCCGGCAGGGGCCGAGCGCCCCGGTCGAACTGACGCGGGCCGACGGCACCCTGGTGCCCGGCGGCTCCAGCCTCGGCATCGGCGACGTGAACAAGGACGGGTACGCCGACCTCGTCATCGGGCGACCCGTCGGCGCCCGCGGTGAGGAATCCGTCGAGCCGGCGCGACTCGGCGGGCAGGTCGGCGTGGTGTACGGCTCGGCGAAGGGGCCCGACACCTCCCGTACGACGGTGATCAACCAGAACACGGTGGGCGTACCCGGAGTGTCGGAGAAGGGCGACGACTTCGGCCTGGGCATCTCGATCGGGGACGTCAACGGCGACGGGTACGCGGACGTCGCCGTCGGCACCCCGGGCGAGGCCATCGGCACGGTCGCCTCGGCGGGCGCGGTGGCAGTGCTGCGCGGCGGCGCGTCCGGTCTCACCGGCAGCGGCGCCGTGTCGTTCAGCCAGAACACCACGGGTGTGCCCGGTACCGCCGAGAAGGGCGACCTCTTCGGCGGATACACCGCGCTGGCCGACACCGACCACGACGGCCGTGCCGAGCTGTACGTCTCCGCGTACGGCGAGAACACCCTCACCGGCGTGGTCTGGGCCTTCCGCTCCACCAGCACCGGCCCGACCGCCTCCGGCTCGGTCTCCTTCGGGCCCGTGGGCTTCGGCGCGCCCTACAACAACGCTCACTTCGGCTACGGCTTCGCCCGCTGACGCACCCCACGGGCCCCCTCCCGGACAGCAGCCCCGGCGGACGTGTTCCGCCGGGGCTGCCCCTTGTCTGATGGGGCGTCAGCGACGACTATGTGCGAGTCCCATTCGATCTGACGGACCGTCAGTCACGGGCCGTCAGTCAGGCAAGGGGGTCGTCGTGCCCGTCCCGTCCGAGGAACGCCTCTCCTACGGCATCCAGCTCCCCGTCCAGTCGCAGAGCACCATCTACGCCGAGCCCTGGGAGGCGGACGCGGGCCCCGCCGACCTCGTCGGGATCGCCCGCGCCGCCGACCGCGCCGGGTTCGCCTACATCGCCGCCTGTGACCACGTCGCCATCCCGCGCCGTCTGGCAGCCGCGATGAGCACGGTCTGGTACGACCCCGTCGCCACCCTCGCCCATCTCGCGGCCGTCACCGAGCGCGTACGGCTGCTCAGTCATGTGGCGATCGTCGGGCTCAGGCATCCGCTCGTCACGGCCAAGCAGTACGCCACCCTCGACCACCTGTCGGGCGGCCGTCTGGTCCTCGGGGTGGGCGCCGGGCATGTGCGGGAGGAGTTCGAGGCGGTCGGGGCCGACTTCGAGCGCCGGGGCGCCGTCCTCGACGAGACGATCGACGCGCTGCGCGCCGCGCTCGGCCCGGACGAGTTCCCCGCCCACCACGGCAAGACGTACGACTTCGAAGGGCTCGGGCAGCGGCCGAGGCCCGCCCAGGAACGGATCCCCGTGTGGGTGGGCGGGTCCTCGCCCGCCGCCGTGCGCCGGGCCGCCCTGCGCGGCGACGGCTGGCTGCCGCAGGGCGATCCGCGCGACCGGCTGCCGGGCCAGATCGCCCGGCTCACGGCCCTGCGCGCCGAGGCGGGCATCGAGGAACCCCTGACGATCGGCGCCATCACCGAGCCGCTGTACGTGGGTGAGCCCGGCTGGGAGGTCGGGCGGCGCACGCTGAGCGGGCCGCCCGAGGCGCTGGCCGAGTCGCTGCGGGAGTACGGCGCGATGGGTGTGCACCAGATACAGGTGCGGTTCCGCAGCCGGAGCCGCGCCGAACTCCTCGACCAGATCACGGCGTTCGGTGCGGACGTCGCGCCCCACCTCACCTAGGGAGTCAGCGCATGGGCAAGCTGGACGGGCGGGTCGTCCTCATCACCGGAGCGGCGCGCGGGCAGGGCGAGCAGGAGGCGCGGCTCTTCGTGGAGGAGGGCGCGCGGGTGGTCGTCGCGGACGTGCTCGACGACCAGGGGGAGGCGCTCGCCAAGGAGATCGGCGCGCACTACGTCCACCTGGATGTGAGCCAGGAGGACGACTGGGCCGCCGCGGTGCGGTCCGCGCGGGCGGCCTACGGGCGGATCGACGGGCTGGTCAACAACGCCGGCATCCTGCGCTTCAACGAACTGGTCGACACCCCGCTGGCCGAGTTCATGCGGATCGTGCAGGTCAACCAGGTCGGGGTGTTCCTCGGGATCAAGACCCTCGCGCCCGAGCTCGCGTCGGCTGGCGGCGGCACGATCGTGAACACGGCCTCGTACACGGGGCTCACGGGCATGGCCTACGTAGGCGCCTACGCGGCGACCAAGCACGCCATCGTCGGCCTCACGCGGGTGGCGGCGCTCGAACTCGCGGCCAAGAAGATCCGTGTCAACGCCGTCTGCCCGGGAGCCGTCGACACGGCGATGAGCAACCCGGCGCAGCTCGACCCGGGCGCGAACACCGAGGAGGCTTCGGAGGCGCTCGACGAGCTCTACCGCAAGCTGGTGCCGCTCGGCCGGATCGGGCGCCCGGAGGAGGTGGCCCGGCTGGTCCTGTTCCTGACCGGCGAGGACTCCTCGTACATCACCGGGCAGCCGTTCGTGATCGACGGCGGCTGGCTCGCGGGCGTGAGTGTTCTCTGACGGTGCATCAGCTATTGACGCTCCATGCGCACGGTGGAACAGTCGGCTCAATCGATCTGACGGTACGTCAGATAACTGGATGGGGACGGTGAACCTCCTTGGAATTCGGGCTCTTTGTACAGGGATACGTGGGCAAGCGCGCCGAGACCGACCCGCTCGCGGAGCACAAGGCGCTGATGGAGGAGACCGAGTACGTCATCCAGGCGGACCAGTCCGGCTTCAAGTACGCCTGGGCGTCCGAACACCACTTCCTTGAGGAGTACTCGCACCTCTCGGCCAACGACGTCTACCTCGGCTATCTGGCGCACGCCACCGACCGCATCCACCTCGGCTCCGGCATCTTCAACCCGCTCGCCCAGGTCAACCACCCGGTGAAGGTCGCCGAGAAGGTCGCCATGCTCGACCATCTCACCGAGAACCGCTTCGAGTTCGGGTCCGGGCGCGGCGCCGGCTCGCACGAGATCCTCGGCTTCCTTCCCGGCATCACCGACATGAACTACACCAAGGAGATCTGGGAAGAGACCATCGCCGAGTTCCCGAAGATGTGGCTCCAGGACGAGTACGTCGGGTTCCAGGGCAAGCACTGGTCGCTCCCGCCGCGCAAGATCCTGCCCAAGCCGTACGGGAAGTCGCACCCCGCCATGTGGTACGCCGCCGGGTCGCCGCCCTCGTACTCCATGGCCGCCCGCAAGGGCCTCGGGGTGCTCGGCTTCAGCGTGCAGAAGGTCTCCGACATGGAGTGGGTCCTGGAGCAGTACAAGACCGCCGTCGTGAACGCCGAACCCATCGGGGACTTCGTCAACGACAACGTGATGGTGACCACCACCGCCATCTGCGCGCCCACCCACGACGAGGCGATCCGGATCGCGGTCGCGGGCGGGCTGCACTACCTGCCCTCCCTCGTCTTCCGCTACCACGACACCTTCCCGCGCCCCGAGGGCTTCCCCGTCTGGCCCGAGACGCTCCCCGAGTACAACGCCGAGTTCGTCGAACTCCTCATCGAGGAAGAGCTGTTGATCTGCGGAGACCCCGGCGAGGTGCTCACCCAGTGCAAGCGCTGGGAGCAGGCCGGTGCCGACCAGCTCAGCTTCGGACTGCCCGTCGGGGTCCCCAAGGAGGAGACGCTCCAGACGATCCGGCTGATCGGCGAGCACGTCATTCCGAAGATCGACACGGACCCGGTGCACCGCACGACCCGGTTCCGCCAAGCCGTCTAGGGGGTGCCTCCGCGATGCTCGACCACCTGATCAAGGGCGCGACCGTCGTGGACGGGACGGGCGCGCCCGCGTACACCGCTGACGTGGGGCTTCGGGACGGCCGTATCGCCGTGATCGGCACGGTCACCGAGCCGTCCCGGACGAGCGAGGACGCGCACGGGCTCGTCCTCGCCCCCGGATTCGTGGACCCGCACACCCACTACGACGCCCAGCTCTTCTGGGACCCGTACGCCACCCCGTCCCTCAACCACGGCGTCACCACGGTCGCGGGCGGCAACTGCGGGTTCACGCTGGCCCCGCTGAACCCCGCGCGTCCCGAGGACGCCGACTACACCCGCCGCATGCTGTCCAAGGTCGAGGGCATGTCCCTGGTCGCCCTGGAGGAGGGAGCGCCCTGGAACTGGCACAGCTTCGGGGACTACCTCGACGCCCTGGAAGGCCGGATCGCCGTCAACGCGGGCTTCATGGTGGGCCATTGCGCGCTGCGCCGCTACGTGATGGGCCCCGACGCGGTGGGCGGACAGCCCACCCCGGAACAACTCGCGGACATGCTGCGGGTGTTCCACGAGGCCATGGACGCCGGGGCCTGGGGCCTGTCCACCACCCAGTCCTCCACGCACTCCGACGGCGACGGCAGGCCGGTCGCCTCCCGGCATGCCGGACCCGCCGAACTGCTCGCCCTCGCCCAGGCCGTGGGGGAGCACGAGGGCACCCAGATCGAGGCGATCGTGGCCGGCTGCCTCGACCAGTTCAGCGACGCCGAGATCGATCTGTTCGTGGAGATGAGCGCGGCGGCGGGCCGCCCGCTCAACTGGAACGTCCTGACGATCGACGCCGCCGTCCCCGAACGCGTCCCGCGCCAGCTGGAGGCGAGCGAACGCGCCCGCAAGTCCGGCGGCCGCGTCGTCGCGCTCACCATGCCGATCCTCACCCCGATGAACATGTCGCTCGGCACCTTCTGCGCGTTGAACCTGATCCCGGGATGGGGCCCGATTCTCGGCCTGCCCGTACCGGAACGCATCGCGAAGCTCGGCGACCCGGAGGTCCGCGCCGAGATGCTGCGCCGCGCGGACAGCAAGGAGGCGGGCGTCTTCCGGCGGCTCGCCGACTTCGGCCGGTACGTCATCGGCGACACCTACAGCGCCGCGAACGAGGGCCTGACCGGGCGCGTGGTGCGCGACATCGCCGCCGAGCGCGGCCAGGAGCCCTTCGCCTGCCTGGTGGAGATCTGCGCGGCCGACGAACTGCGGACGGTCCTGTGGCCCATGCCCACCGACAACGACCCGGACTCCTGGGCGCTGCGCGCCGAGACCTGGCGGCACGAGGACGTCCTGCTCGGCGGCTCCGACGCGGGCGCCCATCTGGACCGCATGTGCGGGGCCCCGTACACCACCCGGTTCCTCGGCGACTGTCTGCGCGGACGCCGGCTCGCCTCCCTGGAACAGGCGGTGAAGATGCTGACGGACGACCCGGCGCGGCTGTTCGGGCTGCGCGACCGCGGCCGTGTCGAGGTGGGATTCCATGCGGACCTGGTGCTCTTCGACCCGGAGCGGATCGACGCCGGCAAGGCCGTCCTGGTGCACGACCTGCCGGGTGACAGTCCGCGCCTCGACTCCCGGGCGATCGGGGTGCGGGCCGTGTGGGTCAACGGGGTCGAGTCGATCCGGGACGACGTCGTGACCGGCGCCGTACCGGGCAAGGTGCTGCGGTCGGGCCGCGACACCCGGACGGTGAGCACCCGGTGACCGGCCTCGACGGGAAGGGCTCGGAGAGCACCGGGCAGCGGCTGTTCATCGGCGGATCATGGGTGCCGCCGGACAACGGGTTCTACGAGGTGATCGACCCGGCGACCGAGGGGGTCGTCGGACTCGCACCCGAAGCCTCGCGGGCCCAGGTGCACGCGGCTGCGGCAGCGGCCCGCGAGGCCTTCGGTTCCTGGTCGGGCACACCCGCCGAGGAGCGGGCCGCCGTCCTCGCGCGGGCGGCGGACCTCATCCAGCGCGACTTCGTGCCGTACGCCGCCCTCGCGCAGGCGGAGAGCGGCGCCACCACCGGGACGGCGCGCGGCATGCAGGTCGGGGTCGGGGTGGCCCGCTTCCGACGCTACGCGCGGCCCGAGCCGGTCGAGAGTCCGCTGCCGCCGCAGATCAACGAGGCGGGCCCGTTCGGCGGGGCCGCCGTGATGGGCGCGCTCGCCGTGCGCCAGCCCGTCGGCGTGGTCACCTGCATCACCTCGTACAACAACCCGTGGGCCAATCCGGCCGGGAAGATCGCCCCCGCCCTCGCGATGGGCAACACGGTGGTGGTGAAACCGGCCCCGCAGGACCCGCTGTCCGTGTACCGGATGGCGGAGGCGCTTCAGGCGGCGGGTGTGCCGCCGGGCGTGGTCAACGTGGTCAGCGGCTCGACGGCGGAGTCCGGCGAGGCCGCGGTCGACTCCCCGGACGTCGACATGGTGAGCTTCACCGGCTCGACGGCGGTCGGGCAGCGGATCGCCGAGGTGTGCGGGCGCGGCATGAAGCGCCAGCTCATGGAACTGGGCGGCAAGGGTGCGGCGATCGTCTTCGACGACGCGGATCTGGCCTCGGCCGTGTCGGGCATCGGCACGACCTTCTCCTTCTACAGCGGACAGATCTGCACGGCGCCGACGCGGGTGCTGGTTCAGCGGGGTGCGCACGACCGGCTGGTACAGCAACTGGCCGCCTACGCCGGGCACCTGAAGGTGGGCGATCCGCGCGAGCAGGGCACGGTGGTCGGTCCGGTCATCTCGGCGGCCCACCGCGACCGCGTCGAGTCCTATGTCGAACTCGGCCGCAAGGAAGGCGCGCGGGTGGTGTCAGGCGGCGAACGGCCGTCCCTCCCAACCGGGTTCTACGTCGCCCCCACCCTCCTCTCCGACTGCACACCGGACATGAGGGTCGTCCGCGAGGAGATCTTCGGCCCGGTCGTCGTCGTCCTGCCCTTCGACGACGAGGAGGAGGCGGTCGCCCTCGCCAACGACTCCGACTACGGCCTCATCGACTACGTCTGGTCCGGCGACGTGGCCCGCGCCTTCCGCGTCGCCCGCCGGCTCCGCGCGGGCGGAGTCGGCGTCAACACCGTCGGCCGCAACATGGAGGCCCCCTTCGGCGGCTTCAAGAGGAGCGGCGTCGGCCGGGACGTGGGTTCGTACGCCCTGCACGCGTACAGCGAGGTGCAGGCGATCGTCTGGCCGGGGTGAGGTGTTCAGCCGTGTGGCCGGGGTGAGGTGTTCAGCAGCCTTCTACGTGTTCGCCAGTCCGAGGAAGCGCAGGACCGCGAGCACCCGGCGGTGGTCGGCGTCCGCCCTGGGCAGGTCGAGCTTGGTGAAGATGCTGTTGATGTGCTTGGCGACCGCGCTCTCGCCGATCACGAGTTCGGCCGCGATCCCGGAGTTGGACCGGCCGCCCGCCATGAGCTCCAGCACCTCGCGTTCGCGCGGCGTCAGCCGGTCGAGGGGATCGCTGTGGCGGCGCGTCAACAGCTGTGAGACGACCTGCGGGTCCAACGCGGTGCCTCCCGCTGCCACCGTGCGTGCCCACAGCGCCGCCGGCACGAAGTAGATCCATGGCAGCGCCAGGACCAGCAGCACTCCGAACTGGATCGCGATGCCGACGGAGTGAAACGCGATGGCGCGCCCCATGCCCCCGAACGGCCTTCGCAGGAAGCCCGGTTGCCACGTCCTGAAGTGCATGACCGAACAGTAGAACCGCTGGTTGCCGCCAGGCCATGACGTTTCTGCCCGGAGCCGGGGTGCACTTTTCTTCACCTCAGGTCGGGGTACCTGGGTGACTGACGACGCCTGGGTGCACGGCGGAGGCTGGAGACCGTGAAGGGGAGAGCGCGGCGCGGGAAGGGGAGCGAGAGCATGCGACAACTTGCCTTGCAGGCGGAGGAGTTCGCAACCGAAGGCAGCGAGGGCGCGGAGTGCTTTCCGCTGCACGGCCATGCCGGGCCGGACTTGTCGGACCCGTCGGATCTGTTGAATCCCTCGGACCCGTCGGAGCGGGAGGCGGCCGGGGCTGAGCTTGGTTCGCGGCTGGTCGGTTGGGCCGGGTGGCTGCTGGTCGTGTGCGGGCTCGCTCTGCTGCCCTGGCTGTACGTGCTGGCGACCGGGCTGCCGGACACCGCGAGCGCGGCACACTGGCCGGTCACCTGGGTGGGTCTCGACACGCTGGAAGCGGCCAGTCTGATCGTCACCGGCGTCCTCGCTGTCCGCGACGACCGGCGGCACCCTTTGGCGGCCACCATGACCGCCACGCTGCTCGTGATCGACGCCTGGTTCGACACCACGACCGCGGCGGCGGGGAGCGACCTCGCCGCGGCGGCAACGATGGCGCTCTGTGCCGAGCTTCCGCTGGCCGCGCTGTGCGTGTGGCTGGCGGTCCGGGTGATGGGGCAGCGGGCATGAGACCTGAACGCCGTGCCGGACCCGGATCGACGATCGGCCTCGGCCGACGATCGTTCGAAGAAGACCGATGCGCCGCGTAACAACCAGCCCGACCATCCCTGGCACTCTGTGCGGTCGAGGCTTGCGTGGGAGCCCCCTGGCTGCCGCCTGGTGGCTATCGCGACCCCGGCGAACCTGTGCGGTCGCAGCGCTAGAGATCGAAGACGGCTCGGAGGCCGATCTCGACGGCTTCCATGACCCGTTCGTCGACCGGGCCCAGGTCGTCGGTGAAGCGTGGGGCCGAGAGGGTGCGGAACTCGCCGAGCACGACGGTGCCCGAGGAGGGGGCGCCGACCGGGATGTCGACAAGGGTCGCTTCGCGTACCTGCTGCGGGTAGACGAGTACGCAAGTGGCCGTCTTGTTCTGCGCGTTGAGGGCATCGGAGGAGATCACCAAGACGTGCGCGGGACCTCCGGCGAACGACAGCTCGTAGACGTGGCCGCGCTTCACCTGCCCGCCACCCGCGCCCAGCGCTCCAGCGTGTCGTCCTCGCTCTCGGCCGGCTCCGCGGCGGTGGTCACTATGCCCGCCTCGGCCCGCAGCCGCGCGGACTTCTCCAACTCCTCGGCGAGCATCTCCCGGCGCAGTATCCGCGCGGTGTACGCGGAGGCGTTGCCCTTGGCCTTCACGAAGGTGGCCACTTCGTCGGGCAGACTCATCGTCATGTTGACCGTCATGCCGACATCATACGGCGAATATGACGGTGGGTACGGGGATCGCGTCGACGCGATCAACCCGAGCGATTCCGGGGTGCGTCCACGCCGGTAGCGTCGCTACGGTGTGAGTGTTAGCGTTGCTCTCATCGGGATGGTGAACGCCGCTGCCCCGGCCGAGACAAGGAGCAACGCCATGAGTGAGCAGCCGAGCACCTCCCCGCGCGTCGCGATCGTCACCGGAGGGTCCCGCGGCATCGGCCGTGAGAGCGCCGAGCGGCTGGCCCGTGAGGGATACGCCGTCGTCGTGAACTACGCGGGCAACGAGGCCGAGGCCGACAAGGCGGTCGCGGCGATCGGCGAGGCGGGCGGGAAGGCCGTCGCCTTCCGCGCCGACGTCGCCGAGGAGGCGGAGGTCGCCGCCCTCTTCGACACCGCCGAGAAGGCCTTCGGCGGCGTCGACGTCGTCGTCCACGCGGCCGGTGTCATGACCCTGGCCCCGCTCGTCGACCTCGACCTCGACGCCCTGGACCGGATGCACCGCACCAACATCCGCGGCACGTTCGTCGTCGACCAGCAGGCCGCGCGCCGGCTGCGCCCGGGCGGCGCGATCATCAACTTCTCCAGCTCCGTACTGGCTCTCGCGATCCCCGGCTACACCGCGTACGCCGCCACCAAGGGCGCCGTCGAGGCCATGACCCTGATCCTCGCCCGCGAGATGCGCGGCCGGGACATCACCGTCAACGCGGTGGCACCCGGCCCGACCGCCACCGCCCTCTTCCTGGACGGCAAGGACGAGGAGACCATCGCGCGGATGGCCGCCCAGTCGCCCCTGGAGCGGCTCGGCACCCCCGAGGACATCGCCTCCGTCGTCGCCTTCCTCGCGGGCCCCGGAGGCCGCTGGGTCAACGGCCAGGTGCTGCGCGCCAACGGCGGCATCGCCTGACGCCGCCCGTTCCGCCCGCAGCGCCGAAGATGTCAGGATCACCGCCATGAGCGACAGCACGAACCCCGGCGCAGCCCCCGTGACCACCCGGGCGCGCATCCTCGCCGTGGCCGCCGAACTGGTCGCGAAATCCCCGGACGGAGACGTCTCGACCCGGGCCGTGTGCGAGGCCGCCGGAGTCGGCGCACCCGCGCTCTACCGCCACTTCGGCGACAAGGAGGGCCTGCTGTCGGCCGTCGTCGACCACGGCTGGGAGCGCTACCTCGCGGTCAAGCGGGAGCGCCATCCCGGCACGGACCCGGTCCAGGACCTGCGTGACGGCTGGGACGGTCACACCGAGTTCGCCCTGCGGAACCCGAACCTCTACCGCCTGATGCACTCCCCGGCGATGCGCACCCCGCCCGCCGCGGCCCTGGAGGCCCACCGGATCCTCACCGCCGACCTGCGCCGCGCCGCCGAACAGGGCAAGCTGCGGCTCGCCCCCGAACTCGCCGCGCAGATGATCATGTCCGCCAACGTCGGCGTCTGCCTGATGCTGGTCTCCCGCCCGGCGACCTTCACGGACGAGACCCTGTCGCGCCGCGTACGGGACGCGGTGCACGTCTCCGTCTTCACCCCGGACGCGACCGCTCCCGAGCCGCGGACGGCCGGCTCCGCGACCTCCACCGTCCCGGCCACCGCGACCCGCCTCGGCGCACAGTTCCGCCAGAACCCGAGCCCCGCCTTCACCCCCGGCGAGGCGACCCTGCTCACCGAATGGCTGGACCGCCTGTCCAACTCGGGCTGAGGCCCCGGTCGAGGTCCGTCACTTGGACATGATGAAGCGCAGGGCGAAGCCGGAAGCGGTCGTCCAGTAGGTGACGAGCTGACTCCTGTCCGCGTACAGCGTGCTGACGGGCATGGGGACGTCGATCGGGTTGCCCGCACTGCTGCCGGGCCGGCTGCCCTGGAGGCCGAGGGTGATGCTCTTCGCCTCGTACTCGCCCGTGGTGCCGCTGCTGACGAGCAGAGCGGCGTATGCCTCCTGACCCGGGGAGAGGGTGACGGGCACTCCCGGGGTCCCGTCGCTGTCCTTGATCACGGGGGCCGTGAACCGGGCATCGGCACCCAGCCGCACGAGGGGGTAGCGGTAGAGGTTGCACTTCTTGTCGCTCGCGTTCTGCACGGTGAGGACCAGGTGCCTGGCATCCCTCTCCTCCACGACGGACACCCCGAGCTCCTTCTGGGAGCAGGCGACGATCGCCTCCTTGCCGCCACCGCCAGCGCCCGCGGTGCCACCACTGAGGCCGGTGCCGCTGCTGCCCGTTGTGCTGGTGCTGCCCGCGGTGCCGGTGCTGCTCGCGCCCCCACCGCTGCCCGTGCCGCCCCCACCGCTGCCGGGCCCATTACTGCCCGCGTCGCTCGAAGCACCGACCGGCTCCGCCGAAGCCGTCGCACTCGGCTGGGCCGAGGGCTCGGAGCTGTCCGAACCCCCGGCCGCGCCCGCGCCGCACGCCGTGGTCGCGAGCAGCGCCGCTGCCGCCGCGGCCCCGAGGGCGTAGGGCTTCCAGCCCCTGGGGCTCTTGTGGTTCCTGCGGGCAGGGGTATTCATGGTGTCCCGTTCCCTTGTCGATCCGTAGAAGAGGTCGCGTGCGCCGGCGGTCGGCACTCCGGACCGACGGACAGGGGTGTCCCCTGTGGACGGGCGGGCCGGGGTGGTGTGGCGCTGCCGGGCGGACGACCTGCTCGGCCGGTGCGACAGCCACAGCATGGGATTCCTCGTGGGCCTGGGACAACAGCAGCCCGTCAACCTGCGACGATGGGACCATCCCACCCCCGATGACCTGCGGAAACGCGGAAGCCTGGGATGCCTTTCCGGGATGCGAGGACCCCAGCCGCCTCACCCCCGCAGATCCACCCGCACCGTCAGCAGCCCCGCCCCGATGAGCCGTACCGCCGCGCTGTTGCCCCGGGGCAGGGTGCGCAGCCGGGCCACCGGGTCGTCGTCCGGGAGGAGGTGCGCCGTGCCCTCGTGCCAGCGGCCGTGGAGGCGGACCCGCACCCTCGGGTCCGCCTGGATGTTGCGTACGTACTGCGACCGTTCCCCGAACTCCGAGACCAGCCAGAAGGTGTCACCGACGCGGCGGCCACCGAGTGGGGTGCGCCGGGGCCGGCCGGAGACACGGCCGGTGGTCTCCAGCAGCGTCTGGAACGGCATCCGGCGCGCGAGCGGGTTGACGAGGTGCCGCTGAAGGGCGGTCGTGCCGCGGAATCTGAGATCGGTGAGACGGGCCATGGTCGGTGGGGCTCCTGTCCGGGCTGGTGTGTGGCACAAGGGAGTTGTTTCAATGGTCCCCGATGTCGCGCGACAGGAGCAGGTGGCTGCGGATGCGGGTTGTGACCTGGAACCTCTGGTGGCGGTTCGGGCCATGGGAGGAACGGCAGAAAGCCATCCTGGCCGTGCTGCGCGAACTGCAACCCGACGTCGTCGGGCTGCAGGAGGTGTGGGAGTGCGGCGGCCAGAACCTCGCCGGGTGGCTCGCGGACGAGCTCGGAATGCACTGGACCTGGGCGGCTTCCGATGCCTCGGACCGCTGGCAGCGGCGGATCGGGGACCCCACGGTCGACGTCGGCAACGCCGTGCTGAGCCGCTGGCCCGTGGTGGGACAGGAGGTGCTGCGGCTGCCCGCCCCCGAGGAGTTGTACGACGGACGGCTCGCCCTGCACGCCCGCCTGGCCACGCCCACCCACGAGGTGCCCTTCTTCACCACCCACCTCACCTCGGCCATCCACGCCTCGGGCGTACGCCGCGAACAGGTCACCGCCCTCGCGGAGTTCGTCGCCGCGCACCGGGGCGGCACCGACTTCCCCCCGGTCGTCACGGGTGACTTCAACGCCTGGCCGGACTCCGACGAGATCCGCCTGTTCGGGGGATACAAGACGGCCCCCGTGGTTCCCGGACAGGTCTTCCTCGACGCCTGGGAGTACGCCGACCCGACGGCACCCTGGGCCACCTGGGACCCGGCGAACGCCCATGTCGGCCCGTACAGTCCCGCCGCACGTATCGACTACGTCCACGTCGGCCCGCCCGGCCCCGGCGGCCTCGGGCACGTCCGGTCCGTACGGCGGGCCGGGGACGGGCCGGTAGGCGGGGTATGGCCCTCGGACCACACGGCCGTCGTGGCCGACCTGTCCCTCCCCCCGGGCGGTCGGGACACGACCTGAGGCCCTTCAGCAGCGGTTGTTGCTCTTGAGTGCTCGCAGAAGGGCGTCGAAGGCGGCCGGGGTGGTCGAGAGTATGGAGTGGGCGGGGTCGGCGCTTTCGGTGAGGTGGACCGTTTCTGCGGTGGTGGTCGCGGAGAGGCCGACATGGAGGCAGGCGTCGCCTTCCTGGCAATGAGACGACTTCTGCCAGGTGGTGGCGACGTGCAGGCACGCCTCGCCCTGGGCGCAGTAGGTCGACTTCTGCCAGTCCTGAATTGACATGGGTGGCTCCTCTAGAGGTCTTGGGCGATGGCGTGGATGAGATCGCGGGACTTCTCGGGGCTCAGGGCGGCGTCCTCGACGACGTCGAGCAGGTTCCGGTATTTCTCCAAGAGTGCCTCGGCGTCCAGCAACACGGGACCGTGGAACTGGTCGAGTTGTGCTGTGTCGAGCTGAGAGACGGGCCCGTACAGGTAGTTGATGGACTGGCCCGACCCAGGAAACGCTCCGACCTCGAAGGGAAGCACCCGCACGGTGATGTGCTCGCGCTCGCTCATGTAGAGCAGGTGCTGTAGCTGGGCGCGAGTCACCTCCCGTCCGCCGACACGGATGCGCAGGGCCGCTTCGTGGATGACGGTCCGGTACGAAATCGGGTCGGGACGGTAGATGACGTCCTGCCGCATGATGCGGTGCGCGACGCGGTGTTCGATCTCCGGGGGAGTGGGGGCGGGGATCACGTGGCGGAAGATCTCGCGAGCGTGCTCACGAGTCTGGAGCAGCCCCGAGATGTGGGTGGTGTAAGCCGTGCGAACGGCAGTGGCGTGATATTCCAGTTCGGCGAGGTCGAGCAGTCCTGAAGGCAGGGTCTCGCGGAACGCCTCCCACCAGCCTCGCGTCTTGTCCGTCGCCATCTCGACCAGGGCTTCGACGAAGGCCTGATCGGGGCACGAGTACAAGCGGGCCAGGGACCTGATGCGGTCGGGGCTCACGCCGAACCGTGCCACTTCGACGTTGGAGAGCTGTCCTTGGCTCGTCCCGAGGGCGCGCGCCGCCTCGGTTGACGTCATGCCCGCGCGCTCGCGCATCTTGCGCAGCTCTACGGCCAGGCGAATTCGCCGTGCCGTGGGGGCAGGCCGTGCGGTCATGCGAACTCCTCAGGCACGCAAGTCCAGTTGAGCCGTCACCCACACGAGGGAAGTCGGGCAGGATCATCTCGAACTCGCGCAAATTTCATTTGCGGGAGCCGTATCTTCGTATGCAGGCGCCCCGCCCAGAAGCACCCCGTTCGACGGAGCGGCCAGGTCACTGGGCACCGGAAACGAAGAGTCAAACCCCTCTCGTGATCGGAGACTTCCGATGGCCACCGTATCGCCGCCCTGGGCCTACACCCTCCAACTCCCGCACGATCCCCGCGCCCCCGGTATCGCCCGAGCCACCCTCCGTACCGTCCTCGCCGCCAGCGACCTCACGGCGCTCACCCCCACCGCGGAACTCCTGGCGTCCGAACTGCTCACCAACGCCCATCTGCACACCCGGGGTCCGTACGCCCTTCGCGTCCTCTCGACCGAGCCCGACCGGCTGACGGTCGCCGTCTGGGACACCGACCCGAGAGTCCCGCCCGGCTACGGCGACACCCGCGTCCCCGTAGCCCCGGCGGAAGCCGAACACGGGCGCGGCCTGCACCTCGTACGGGCCTGCGCCGACACGTGGGGGGTGTCCGTGCTGCGCGAGATGGGCGCGTCGAGAGGCGGGAAGCTGTTGTGGGCGGAGTGCGGGGGCGGGCCGGGCACCCGGTGAACTGAAGCCAAGACCGCAGGCCGGTGTCCGGTCGGTTAAGAGCAGGGAAATCAAGGTCGCCCGCGAGAACTGAGTGGAATTCCGCTACAACCCCCGCCCGGGGCGCGGTGTCCAAACGTGTGAACCAGAAACAACAGCAGCCCCGCACGTAGACGCGGGCTCACGACTTGGTCACCGATCACCGATCACCGACCGCTGACCGCCGTGACGACGGTGGCAGCGGTGACGGTGAATTCACCGGCGCTTTCTTCGTCGGGCCTGAACATCACTGATTCCGCGAAGGGTTATTTCCGCATGCGCACGTTAAGGACTATTGCCTCCGCCGCCTCCCTCGCCCTCGCCCTCGGCGGAGGCCTGTTCGCGGCGTCCACCGCCCAGGCGGCCACGGCGAGTTCGGCCTCGCTCACTGCCTCCGGCGGCGCGGTCTGGTACTCGGCCGGCGCCGGACAGGCCAACAACCTGACGGTCACCGCGAAGTACGTCGACCTCGACCCCTCGGCATACGGTGACGACGTCGTCCTCACCTTCCGCGACAAGTTCGACATCACGATCTCCACGAACGTGTGCAGATATCCGTCGGCAGCCAACCACAAGGTCGCCGAGTGCACGGTGGACGCCGACGACTCGGACCGATACGGCGCCGATCTCGGGGACGGCAACGACACCGCGACGGTCACCGACGCGTTGGCCACGATCTACGGCGGCAAGGGCAACGACGTCATCAAGGGCGACTCCGGCGCCGTGCTCTTCGGGGGCGACGGCAACGACCGCATCGACGGCGGTGGGGGCCTGTACGGCGAGGGCTCGTTCGGCGGGGCGGGCAACGACACGATGACCAACTGCGAGACCGGGTGCGCGGGAGGGTCCGGCAACGACAGTCTCACCGGCACCGCGACGGGGCAGGACTCGAACGGCCTGTTCGGGGAGGACGGCGACGACGTCATCCACGGCGCCGCCGGTGCCGATGTCCTCGACGGCGGTAACGGCAACGACAAGCTGTACGGCGGCAGCGGCAACGACAAGATCTCCGGCGGTAGGGGCAACGACACGGTCTACGGCGACAGCGGCAACGACAAGATCTACGGCAACAGCGGCAACGACCTGCTGCACGGCGGCACGGGTACCGACACGCTCTCCGGCGGCCCGGGAACCGACAGGGTCTACCAGAACTAGAACCAGAGCCGGCACCAGCACAGCGCCGGAGCCCGAACCAGCCCCAGCCCCAGATCAACGAGAACTCAGGGCCCGCAGGGGCGGGCGTGAGGGAGCACGGTCTCCCTCACGCTCCCCTTGGGCTACGCCCCCAGGAAGATCGGGTTGGTGAACGCCGCCAGTGCCCCGGGCACCGGTCCCGCCGCCGTCTCGTGGCGCAGCTCCGCCCGTACGTACGCCGCGTACTGCGCCGTCGTACGCCATTCGACCGTGCCGGAGCCCGCGACCGGCAGGGGGTCGCTGGTGAACAGCAGGCCCTGGTCGGTGACGAAGCGGACCGTGCAGCGCGGGGCGCCGGCGGCCTCCAGGCGGACGGTGACCGGGGTGTCCGGGGCGACCCTCAACCGCTCCCCGATGCCCGCGTGTTCGCCCTTGGCGCCGGACACCGTGAAGGAGACGGAGACGAGCTTCGACTCGGCGACGTAGGAGCGGCCCGCGCGGATTCCGTCCTGGATGGCCTCGCGGGTCAGGTCGTCGGCGAGGACGACCGTCTGCGGGCTGCCGACCGGGTCGGGGGCGCGGTGCGCGTCGCTGTTGCCCATCGCCGGGAGCCAGTCGTGGCCCCCGCGCACGGAGGCGACCAGCATGTTGTCCCAGTCGGCGAGGGCGACCTCGTCGTCGGGGGTGTACGGGCCGTTCCACACCTCGACCGCGTCCGCCTCGCCGAAGCCGAACTTCCAGCCGCAGCCGACGCAGGTGGCGTGCGGATGCGCGGGCACCACGAGACCGCCGGCAGCGCGGATACGGCGCGCGAACCGGCCGAACCGGTTGTCGCGGGCCCGGTAGCGCCAGTCGACGAAGGTGCCGGGCTCCGTGCCGAGCGCCAGCACGTGCCCGTTGCGCGTGGTGACCTCCTCACCCAGCATGATCAGCAGATCGTCGCCCGCCTGGTCCGCCCAGTACGGGTGCGAGGCATGCGTGTTGTGGTCCGAGGAGTTGATGAAGTCCAGGCCCGCCGCCCGCGCCAGTTCCGCGATCTCGGCGGGGGTGCGGCGGCCGTCCGAGTACCAGGAGTGCAGATGGCAGTCGCCGCGGTACCAGGCACGGCCGCGGCCCTTGGCGCGCGAGGGCGGGTACACCGGCTCCGGGGTCGCGGCCCCCTTGCCGTACGTCAGCGTGATGGTGCCCTCGTACGCCAGTCCCTGCGGTGCCACCGTGTACGGGCCGAGCGCGATGTGCCAGGTGCCGGGGCGGACCGGGCCGCGGATGTAACCGGGGGTCGCGTCGTCGGAGCGGATGAAGAACTCCGTGCGCGCGCCACCCGACCAGCCCCGGAAGCCCCGGCCGCCCAGTTCGGTGCCGTGCTCGTCGAAGATGCCGATGTCCAGGGCGTTGCCCGCGGTGCCGGCCGGCACGGACGGCCTCTCGTAGGTGTAGGAGACCTTGATCTCCGCGACCCCGGCCGGTACTTCGACCGGGAGGTACACGAAGTCGGGGGAGCCGGTGGGGAGGGTGCCGCGCACCGTCCTCGTCTCCTGGTTGTCCGCCGCTTCCGCGTTCGCACCGCTGGGGAAGGTCACGCTCCCCAACGTAAGCGCGGCAGCCGCTCCCGTCACGAACAGCGCGCGTCTGCCGATGCCGTGGTCGTCCTCGCACATTCCGATACTCCCGGGGGTGTCGAGCGTGACAGTGACATGAGGGGTGACACGAGTGGTGCGAAGTGCCACGGACCACCATGGGAGAAGGCTGTGAACGGCGGTGCACACCAGGGGAATCGGCGGCTTTCGGGGAGAACGACAGATGCCGCTCCGCGCGCCGTCGACGCCGTGCCCTCGCGAAGGCCGTGCGGTCCGAATGGGGCAGGCCCGGCGATACCTGATCACCTCGACCGTATGCTCGAAGGATGACGACCTCCGCTACGGGCGCGACTCCCGGATCCGGGCCGACGGCGAACTCCATGCGGCGTGCGCTCAGGCGTGCGCGGGACGGCGTCGCGCTCGACGTGACCGAGGCGGCGGTGCTGCTCCAGGCCCGCGGCACGGACCTCGACGACCTGACCGCCTCCGCCGCGCGGGTGCGGGACGCGGGCCTGGAGGCGGCCGGCCGGCCCGGCGTCATCACGTACTCCAAGAGCGTCTTCATCCCGCTGACCCGGCTGTGCCGCGACAAGTGCCACTACTGCACCTTCGTCACCGTCCCCGGCAAGCTGCGCCGGGCCGGCCACGGGATGTTCATGTCCCCGGACGAGGTCCTCGACATCGCCCGCCGGGGTGCCGAACTCGGCTGCAAGGAAGCCCTGATCACCCTCGGCGACAAGCCGGAGGACCGCTGGCCCGAGGCCCGCGAGTGGCTGGACGCGCACGGGTACGACGACACGATCGCGTACGTACGGGCCATCTCGATCCGCATCCTGGAGGAGACGGGCCTGCTGCCGCACCTCAACCCGGGTGTGATGTCGTGGACCGACTTCCAGCGGCTGAAGCCGGTCGCCCCGTCGATGGGCATGATGCTGGAGACCACGGCGACCCGCCTGTGGTCCGAGCCCGGCGGCCCGCACCACGGCTCCCCGGACAAGGAGCCCGCCGTCCGGCTGCGGGTCCTGGAGGACGCCGGCCGTTCCTCGGTCCCCTTCACCAGCGGACTGCTCATCGGCATCGGCGAGACCTACGAGGAGCGCGCCGACTCCCTGTTCGCGCTGCGCCGGATCTCCCGGGCCTACCACGGCATCCAGGAACTGATCATCCAGAACTTCCGCGCCAAGCCGGACACCGCGATGCGCGGGATGCCGGACGCGGAGCTGGACGAACTGATCGCCACCGTGGCCGTCGCCCGGCACATCATGGGGCCGGCCGCCTGCCTCCAGGCGCCGCCCAACCTGGTCGACAGCGAGTACGGGCGGCTCATCGGCGCGGGGATCGACGACTGGGGCGGGGTCTCGCCGCTGACCATCGACCACGTCAACCCGGAGCGCCCCTGGCCGCAGATCGAGCTGCTGCGCGAGCGGTCGGCCGAGGCGGGCTTCGAACTCCGTGAACGCCTGTGTGTCTACCCGGAGTTCGTGCAGCGCGGCGAGCCCTGGCTGGACCCGCGCCTGCTCCCGCACGTACGGGCCCTGGCGGACCCGGAGACGGGCCTCGCGCTCCCGGACGCGGTCGTGGAGGGCCACCCCTGGCAGGAGCCCGAGGAGGCCTTCACGTCCTCGGGGCGCACCGACCTGCACCGCACCATCGACACCGAGGGCCGCACCGGCGACCGCCGCGACGACTTCGACGCGGTGTACGGGGACTGGGAGGCGCTGCGGGAGGCCGCCGCCCCCGGCATGGTGCCGTCCCGCATCGACACCGACGTCCGTTCGGCGCTGGCGACTGCGGCCGACGACCCGACGAAGCTGACCGACGACGAGGCGCTCGCGCTGCTGCACGCCGACGGCCCGGCGCTGGACGCCCTGTGCCGGATCGCCGACGACGTCCGCAGGGCGGCGGTCGGCGACGACGTCACGTACATCGTCACCCGCAACATCAACTTCACCAACGTCTGTTACACCGGCTGCCGTTTCTGCGCCTTCGCCCAGCGCCGCACCGACGCCGACGCGTACACGCTCTCCCTGGACCAGGTCGCGGACCGCGCGGCCCAGGCCTGGGACCTCGGCGCGGTCGAGGTGTGCATGCAGGGCGGCATCCACCCGGACCTGCCCGGCACCGCGTACTTCGACATTGCCAAGGCGGTGAAGGAACGCGTCCCCGGCATGCACGTCCACGCCTTCTCCCCGATGGAGGTGGTGAACGGCGCGACCCGCACCGGCCTGTCCATCCGCGAGTGGCTGACGGCGGCCAAGGAGGCGGGCCTGGACACCATTCCCGGCACCGCCGCGGAGATCCTGGACGACGAGGTGCGCTGGGTCCTGACGAAGGGCAAACTGCCCGCGGCGACCTGGATCGAGGTCGTCACCACGGCCCACGAACTCGGCATCCGCTCCTCCTCCACCATGATGTACGGCCATGTCGACCAGCCGCGCCACTGGCTCGGCCACTTCCGCACGCTCTCCCGCATCCAGCAACAGACCGGCGGTTTCACGGAGTTCGTGACCCTCCCCTTCATCCACACCAACGCTCCCGTCTACCTGGCCGGCATCGCCCGCCCCGGCCCGACGACCCGCGACAACCGGGCGGTCATGGCGATGGCCCGCCTCCTGCTGCACCCGCACATCCCCAACATCCAGACGAGCTGGGTCAAGCTCGGCACCGAGGGCGCCGCCGAAATGCTCCGCTCCGGCGCCAACGACCTCGGCGGCACCCTGATGGAAGAGACCATCTCCCGCATGGCGGGCTCCAGTTACGGCTCCTACAAGTCCGTCAAGGAACTGATCGCGGTAGCCGAAGCCGCAGGCCGCCCGGCCAAGCCCCGCACGACGGTCTACGGCGAGGTCCCGGAGGAACGCCAACGGGCGGCGGCCGCCTCGGACGGCCACCTGCCGGAGCTGCTGCCGGTGCTGGAGTAGCCGACGCCGACGCACCGGACCGACTCGCCTGTCTTTTCGAGTGAGTTGAGCCAGACTGGTGAGGCCGGAGCGTGGTGCGCCGGGAGATCGGAGAAGGTGGCGGATGCCTGGGGCGCGGTCGTCGGTGCCGTCGATGCAGGAGTTGATCGAGGCGCGCAGGCGGCTCGCGTTCGTGGGGCGGGGGGCCGAACGGGCCGCGTTCGTGGCGAACTTCGACGTGCCGCCGCAGGACCCGGGGCGCCGGTTCCTGTTCCATGTCCACGGAAACGCGGGCGTCGGAAAGACCTTTCTCGTCAGGGAGTTGGCGCAGCTCGCCCGGGAGGCCGGGGCGCTGACCGCGTACGTCGACGAGAGCACCAGCAGTGTGCCCGAGGCGATGGAGGTGATCTGTGCGCAGTTCGCCCGCCAAGGACGCCGGTTCAAGGATCTGGAGCGGTTGCTCGCCCACCATCGCGAGCGGCGCCGTGAAGCCGACTCGGTGACGGCCGACGCCCCGCCCGGGGAGCCCTCCGCCGCCGGGACGGCCCTGGCGCGGGCGGGCCTCGTGGGGATCGGCATGGTGCCCGGCATCGGCCCGTTCGCAGGAGCCGTCGACCCGGCCCGGCTCGCGGGCGCGGCCGACCAGGTACGGGCCGGGCTCGGCGCGCATCTGCGCGGCGGGGACGACGTGCGTCTCGTCCTGTCGCCCGAACTCGTCCTCACTCCGGTCCTGTTGGAGGAACTGGCCAGGGCCGCCACCCGCTTCCCGCGCCAGGTCCTGTTCTTCGACACTTACGAGCGCACCGGTCCGTTCCTGGACGCCTGGCTGCACGCGACGATGGCCCGCCACGACCACGGCGCCATGCCCGCGAACGTCGTGGTCGTGACCGCGGGCCGGAACCCGCTGGACCGCCACCGCTGGGGAAGCTGCGGCGGCTCCGTGGCCGAGCTGCCGCTGCTGCCGTTCACGGAGGAGGAGGCGCGGCAAGTGCTCGCGGACCGGGGCGTGGTGGCCGAACCGGTCGTCGAGGAGATCCTGCGCCTCACCGGGCGGCTGCCGGTCCTCGTCTCGACGCTCGCCCAGACCCGCCCGGCCGATCCGGACGACGTCGGCGACCCGAGCGCGACAGCAGTCGACCGCTTCCTGAAGTGGGAACACGACCCGGTGCACCGGGCCGTCGCCCTGAACTGCGCGTTCCCCCGGCGTCTTGACGCCGATGTCTTCCGGGCGGCGGCGGACCGCCCGGACGAGGAGGCCGACGCCCTGTTCGACTGGCTGCGCGGGCTGCCCTTCGTCACCGAACGCGGCGGCGGGATCCAGTACCACGACGTCGTACGGGCGCCGATGCTGCGCTCGCAGCGGCTCCGTTCGCCACGCGGCTGGACCGAACGGCACAACCGGCTCGCCGGGACCTTCGCCCGGTGGCGGCGGGAGGCCGAAGGCGGACGGGACGGCGACGCGTTGTGGGCGGACGACGGATGGCGGGGACTGCGGCTCGCCGAGTCGTACCACCTGCTCTGCGCGGCGCCCCGGACCGCGCTGCCGCTGGTGCTGCGCGATGCGGTGGACGCCTGCGACACGGGTGACGTTCCCGCCCGGCAGTGGGCGCAGGCGCTGGCGGAAGCGGGGCGGGACACCGACGCGGAGGCACCGGCCCGGTGGGGGAGCGAGCTGGCGCGGGCGCTGGAAGAGGGTGGGCGGGCCGCGGCCCTGGAGCTGTTGCTGAACCGCGCCGGGTTCGACGCGCCCGCCGAGGCATACGCCCGCTCGGTGCGCGGCAGCGTCCTGCGGCACAGCGGGGCGTACGAGCGGGCGCTCGCGGAGTTCGACCGGGCGATCGGGCTCGACCCCGGGCAGGCCCGCGCCTACCGCAGCCGCGGCATGACCCGTGCCGAGTCGGGCGACTACCCGGCCGGGATCGCCGATCTGGACCGGGCGCTCGCCCTGGACCCGGACGACGGCCGGTCCTACGCCGTCAGGGGCGAGTACCACCGGGTCCTCGGCGCGTACGACGCCGCCCTCGCCGACCTGGACCGGGGGATAGCGCTCGATCCCGCGCGGGACTTCGCCTGGGCCTCCCGGGGCGCCACCCGGCTGAGCCGGGGCGACCTCGACGCCGCCCTCGCCGATCTGGGCCGGGCGCTGGAACTCAAACCGGACTACGGATGGGCGCTGGCCCGCCGCGCCCGGGTGTGGCGGGCCCTGGGGGAGGACGCCCGCCAGATGGCGGATCTCGACCGGGCCGTCGCCCTCCAGCCCGACTGGGCGTGGGGAGCCTGCGAGCGAGGAGACGCCCTCCGCGCGGCGGGCCGTCACGCGGAGGCCCTGGCCGCCTACGACCGGGCCGTGGAACTCGACCCGGCGTACGCGTCGGCGTACGCGAGCCGCGCCGTCTCCCGCAGCGAACTGGGCCGCCACGAGGAGGCCCTCGCGGACCTGGACCGGGCCCTGGAACTCCGGCCCGGCTACGCGTGGGCGACGAGCCGGCGGCCGGAGATCCTGGCCCGCGCCCGTGCCAGCCGTCCCGGCGATCACCCCCAGGGCTGAACCTCACCGACTCCGACGGCGCCCGGGGTTCCGGCGGTGGAGCGTCAGCCGCCTACGGCAGAGGCCCCCGGCCCGACGACCGCACCCATGGAGCCGGGTCCCACGAGGATGCCCGTCTCCTCGCGACGGCCCGACCCCGCGGCGGGGAATCGGGGAATGCCTCCGCAGAGCGCCCAAACCTGACCACTTGGGGCTACTGGGACCACAATCCGTATATGGATCCGCACCCTCAACCGACCGTTCCTGTTCGATTACAGTGCTGAGCTGTCGGTCGTAGGGACGGTGCCTCAGGAGGTCTCGGTGGGTACGACAGCCGGTGCCGTCTGGGGCCGTGGGGAGCAGCAGGACTTCCGCAGCCGGGTCCGCGGGACGCTCCTCGGCGCGGCCGTCGGCGACGCCCTGGGCGCCCCGCTCGACGGGCTCTCCCTGGACGCGATCCGGGAGGCGCACGGCGCGCAGGGCCTGCTCGACCTGACCCCCGCGTACGGCCGGCGCGGCGCCGTCACGCACCTCACCCAGCTCGCCCTGTTCAGCGTCGACGGGCTCGTCCGCGCCCAGGTGCGCCGTGACACCGGCGCCTGGCATCCGCCGTCCGACGTGCACCGCGCCTACCGCCGCTGGGCGGCCACCCAGAGCGACTGGGGGCCCGACGAACGCCGCAAGGACGACGGCTGGCTGGCCCGCGAGGAGTGGCTCTACGCCCGCCGCGACCCGGCCACGGCCTGTCTGCTCGGCCTCGCCGACGAGATCATGGGCACGCTGGACGCGCCCAAGAACCCCGGCGAGCGGGGCCCCGGGGCCGCCGCCCGCTCCGCGCCCTTCGGGCTGCTCGTGGGCTGGGAGCCGCAGCTCGTGATGCAGCTCGCCGTCGAGTGCGCCGCGCAGACCCACGGCCACCCCTCGGCCTACCTGACGGCGGGCGCGTACGCCGCGATCGTGCACGCGCTCGCTCGCGGCGAGACCCTCGACGCGGCCGTGCAGCAGGCCCTCGCGCTGCTCGCGACCCGCCCCGGGCACCAGCCGGTCGCCGACGCGCTCCAGCACGCGCTGGGCGCCGTACGGCAGGGAATGCCCTCACCGGCCCGGGTTCAGGAACTCGCGGGGGACGGTTCCGCCGAGGGCGCGCTCGCCGTCGCGGTGTACTGCGTACTGGTCGGCGAGGACATTCGCCACGGGCTGTGCCTCGCGGTGAACCACGGTGGGCCCTCCGCCGTCACCGGCGCCCTCGCCGGCGGTCTGCTGGGCGCCCTGCACGGCGAGACGGCCCTCCCGCCGGCCTGGCTGGCCGAACTGGAGGGCCGTCCCACGATGCTGGTCCTCGCGGACGACTTCGCGATGGAGATGACCCAGGGACCCGCGCTGCACGGGCCCGCGGGCTCCTCCCCGGGCTGGCTCGCCCGCTACCCACGCGCCTGAGCCGTCCCGGTCCCGATCCGTACGCCCTGGCCGTACGCCCGATCCGTACGGCCCCGCCCTTACAGTCCTTCCAGTCCGTCCAGTCCGGCTAGTCCGTCACCGGAGTGCCCACCACCTCGTCCGGGGCGCCCGCCGGGGCCGGGACCGCCGCGGCGGCCGATCCGTCGTCGTCCGTGTTGATCATTTCGATGATCGCGTCCCGCTCCGGGGTGTCCTCGGGCTTCAGCAGGCCGATGAGGATGTACAGGACGAGCGAGATGGCCATCGGGACGGAGACCTGGTACTCCAGCTTCACGTCCGTGCGCTGGGAGAAGTCCAGGTTGTAGTTGACGAGGAAGAAGGCGAGCAGACCGCAGGCCCAGCTCGTCAGCGCCGCCGTCGGGCCGGACTTACGGAACGGCCGCAGCAGGCCCAGGATGAACGGGATCGCGATCGGTCCCATGAGCCCCGCCACCCACTTGATGACGATGGTGATGATGTCCTTGAACGTGGGGGAGTTGACCTGGGTCGCCACCGCCATGGAGAAGCCGAGGAAGGCGACGGTGGTGACACGGGCCGCGATGAGCCCCGCCCGGGTGTCCCAGGCGCGCGCGGTCCTGGAGAGCACCGGCGCCACGTCCCGCGTGAACACGGCCGCGATGGCGTTCGCGTCCGAGGAGCACATGGCCATCGTGTGCGAGAAGAACCCGACGACGACCAGGCCCAAAAGCCCGTGCGGCAGGAGCTGGTCGGCCATCAGGCCGTACGCGTCCGAGCCGTCCGGCTTCTGCGCCGTGACGAGGAGCGGCGAGAGCCACATCGGGATGAACAGGACGACCGGCCACACGAACCACAGTCCGGCGGAAAGGAACGCCGACCGGGTGGCCTCCTTGGCGTTCTTGGTGGCCATGTAGCGCTGGGCCTGGTTCCACATGCCGCCGTTGTACTCGAAGAGCTTGATGAACAGGTACGCGATGAAGAACACCGTCAGGTACGGGCCGGCGAACCCGTTCGCGTGACCGTGCAGCTTCGGCGAGTCCAGCGCCTTGGAGAGACCGCCCTGGTCGGAGATCTTGTTCAGCGCGATGATCAGCATCGACAGGCCGGCCAGCAACTGGATGACGAACTGGCCGAGTTCGGTCAGCGCGTCCGCCCACAGCCCGCCGATCGTGCAGTACACCGCCGTGATGCCACCGGTGATGATGATGCCCTGGGTGAGCGACACGCCCGTGAAGACGCTGAGCAGGGTGGCGATGGCCGCCCACTTCGCTCCGACGTCCACGATCTTCAGCAGGATGCCGGACCACGCCAGCGCCTGCTGGGTCTGCACGTTGTAGCGGTCCTTGAGGTATTCCAGCGGTGAGGCGACGTGCAGCCGCGAGCGCAGCCGGTTGAGCCGGGGCGCGAAGGCCTTGGCGCCGATGGCGACGCCGATGGCGATGGGCAGTGCCCAGGTCACGTACGAGGTGATGCCGTAGGTGTACGCGATGCCGGCGTAGCCGGTGAACATCACCGCGCTGTAGCCCGACATGTGGTGCGAGATGCCGGACAGCCACCACGGCATCTTGCCGCCCGCGGTGAAGAAGTCGCTGACATCGTCCACACGCTTGTGGGACCAGAAACCGATCGCGGTCATCACACCGAAATACGCGACCAGGACGGCCCAGTCGAGACCGTTCATGTTGCCCCCTCCAGGGGTCCGCCTTGTGAACCTGCAGATACCGGACGGCACTTCGCCAGTACGCGTGGTTCCCCCTGCCCGAGCGAAGCCGGGAGTTCGGGGGGAGGGCGGCGCCCCCGTGCGGGCGCGGGGACTTCGGGGATTGAACCGCTGGTCCGACCGGCCGGTCAAGACCTCGCGCGGTCATAGATATGAACACAGATCAGAAAGCAGAACGATTTTGCTTCTACTTTACCGGTCGGGCGGTTGTCGCGCCCGTGACGTGGACCACACCATGAGCGGGCACTTCGTCAGACCCACAACAGCAACGACACGTCGACAGCCGTACGGGATGCGGGTCCCGTGCGCCTGGGAAAGGAGTCGCGCCGGCCGTACCGCCTACCGCATGAGTTCGCCCGCGTTCACGAGCAGGGACTGCCCCGTGATCGCCCGCGCCCGGTCGGACGCCAGGAACACCGCGGCGTCCGCGACGTCCCCGTCGGTGGCCAGCTCGGGCAGCGCCATCCGCTCGGTGAGCCGCTTCAGGACGTCCGCCTCGGGCACCTGCTCGGTGTACGCCGTGAACTGCACGTACGCCTCGACGGGAGGGCCCCACATCCAGCCGGGCAGCACGGTGTTGACCCGGATCCGGTGCGGACCGAGCTCCCGCGCCAGGGAGTACATGGCGCTCGTCAGCGCCCCCTTCGAGGCCGCGTACGCCGCCTGCCGCACCTGGCTCGGCGCGGCGACCGACGACTGGGTGCCGATGATGACGACCGAACCGCCGCGCTCCTTCAGTGCGGGCAGGCAGGCGCGGGTCATCCGGAGCGTGCCGAGCAGGTTCACATCGATGACCGACTGCCAGGTCGCGAAGTCGGCGTCCTCCAGGCCGCCGAAGTAGCTGTCCCAGGCGGCGACATGGACCGCCGCGTCGATCCGCCCGAAGCGTTCCACCGCGAGGGCCGCCAGCGCCTCGCACTGCCCCTCGTCGGTGATGTCCGTCGCGCGGAACGCCGTGTGCGCGCCGTCCGGGTCCAGTTCGGCCGCCGACTTGGCGAGATTCGCCTCCGTGCGAGCCCCCAGCGCCGCGTTGCCCCCGTCGCGCACCACGGCCGCCGCGACCTGATGACCGAGTCCGGCTCCGACGCCCGAGACGACGACGGTCTTTCCCGCGAGCAGTGACATGTGAGGCCTCCCCCTGTGTGCGGCCCGGTCCGCCTCCGGCGCGCCTTTCGGCCCACTCGCCCCGACGCGACTCTGGCGCATTGTCTGACGGAGCGTCAGAGTATGGGCGTCCGGCGGAGGAAGGAAGTCCCGCGCACGTTCCACCGAGGAAGGGGTTCGTCATGTCGGAGGAGACCCGCAGCGAGACCTACGCGGAACTGGCCGCCCTCGGCCCGTACGGCGTCCACCCGGGCCATGCCCTGATCACCATGGTCGAACCGCACCCGGGCCACGAGTACGCCTACAACCGTTGGTACGAGGACGATCACTACTACGCCGGCGCGATGGCCATGCCCTGGATGTACGCCGGACGCCGCTGGGTGGCCACCCGCGATCTCCAACTGCTGCGCTACCCGGAGAAGTCGGCGGTCGCCCAGCCGGTCACCGCGGGCTGCTACCTCTCCACCTACTGGGTCACCGACGGCCGCTACGACGACCACATGAAGTGGACCGTCGGCATCAACAGGCGGCTGAACCGCGACGGCCGCGTCTACCAGGACCGTACGCACGTCTTCACGGCCTTCCAGGACCACGAGGCCACCGTCTACCGTGACGGCGCCGCCGGACCCCGGGACTTCCATGCCCTCGACCATCCCTACGCGGGGCTGGTGGTCGAGGTCGTCGACGCTGAATCCGCCTCCCGGCGAACCGAGTTGCTGGAGTGGCTGCGCTCGCGCCATCTTCCCGGGCGACTGGCAGGCTCGCCCGCCGCCCTCGTGACCCTCTTCCGGCCGACCCCGCTCCCCGGCGACCGGATGACCTACGTCAAGCAGGTCGAAGGTGTGGATACGCGGCTGACCCTGCTGTGGTTCCTGGAGGCGGACCCGCGCGACTGCTGGGAGGCGTGCTTCACGGGCCTGGACGGGGCCGTGGCCGAATCGGGTCTGGGGCGGGTGGAGTTGGTGGCCCCGTTCATCCCCACGGTGCCGGGAACGGACATCTACGTGGACCGGCTGCGCTAGAAGGGTGCCGAACGGCGAGTGAGCCGAAGGGGCGCGCCGGTGTCGAGAAGCCGAGCGCGCGGAGGCCCCGACGAAGGAGGGGTCGAGCACGGTCGGCTTCTCGACACCGGCTTCTGCGCCCCGGAGGCGAACCGAGCCTCAAAGAAAAAGGGCCGAGCCCCCTCGGCCAGGACGGCGGGCCGGTCGAGAGGGCTCTGTTTGTGGAGCGTATGAAGTTGTTTCGGGTCATGGTGGGGTCAGACGAGGTCGGAGGACCCTCGGCTCACCTCGGCCACGAAGGTGTTCCACGCATCCGCGGGAAACGCGAGCGTGGGCCCGGCGGGGACCTTGGAGTCCCGTACGGCCATCGCCGAGAGGACCGGGGACTTGACCTCGACGCAGGCGCCGTTGCCGGTGGAGTAGGAAGACTTGGTCCACGTGTCGGTGGCACCCTGCTGAATTGCCATGATCGCTCCAGAAAACAGTCGTTCTTCGGTGAGTTGCCGCCAACGAAGCCGTCGGCGGACTGTCACCGGACTGCGGATCCGTCAGGAGACCCGCGGTCCGGATCGCGCCAACGTTGTTGCTCGGTGGCGTGATCGACGCTACTCGCCAACATCGGCTGGCGAAGCGACTATTCACTCGACTGGATGGCATATTCCATAGGGGTCTTCCATGCCGGGGCGGCGACAGTGTAAAGTCCGGCCGCTCATCGGCGGGGGTGGCCTCGCGAGGCCACCCTCCCCGGCACCTCAGCGCGCGTAGTCCTTCGCGATGTCCGCGATGAACTGGCGTGACTGCTCCACGTTCAGGGCCTGTGCCCGCAGGTGCTCGTACATCACGCTGTACTTCTGGACGTCGTTCGCCTTCTCCAGGTACAGGTCGCTGGTCACTCCCTCGATGTAGACGACGCTGGAGTCGGCCGCGTCGGGGAACTCCAGGATCGCGTACTGGCCGTTCAGACCCGGGTGCGCGCCCATGTCGAAGGGGATCACCTGCACGGTGACGTGCGGCAGTTGGGACTGCTCGACGAGGTACTCCAACTGCTCGCGCATCAGGGAGCGGTTGCCGACGGCGCGGCGCAGGGCGGACTCGTCGAGGACGGTCCACAGGCGCAGCGGGTTGTCCGGGGCGGAGATTCGTTCCTGCCGCTTCAGCCGCACCTGGACGCGCTTGTCGATGTCGGCGGGCGCGGTCTCCGGCAGCGCCCCCGCGATCAGCGCCTCGGCGTACTGCCGCGTCTGCAGCAGACCGGGGACGACCTGCGGGTCGTACACGCGCAGGCTCGCCGCGTCGGTCTCCAGGCCGATGTAGACGCTGTACGGGATGTCGCCGAAGGAGTGCCACCAGCCCTGCTGGCGCGAGTCCTTGGCCATCTGCATCAGGGAGTCGACGATCCGGTGGTCCTCGACCTCGTAGACCCCGCACAGATCGCGGACGTCGCGCTGGCTGATACTGCGCCTGCCGTTCTCCAGGCGGCTGATCTTCGACTGCGAGACCAGCAGACGCTCGGCGACCTCTTCGGCCGTCATGCCTTTGAGTTCGCGGAGCCGGCGCAGCTCCTGGCCCAGCCGGCGCCGCCGGACGGTGGGATTGACACTTGACGCCACGGGACGTGCACCTCCGGCTGCGGGCCTGTACTTTGCGTATCTGCTGTTGAGCAGATTGCCACCAAGGTGCTTTCTACCGCTGGGAAACGGCGTATATGCGCCGGGTGGGCGCAAGTTCGCGGATTCGGCGTGTATATGCGGCCGTGCGTCGCGCTCGTGAGGCCCGTGAACTCCCGGTAGAAACCCGGGAGATCGCCGATGGAGCCCAGCGGTTGCCGAGGCGGGCGCGGTCTCCCCGGAGTCGGGCCGTCCTGGAATGCGGTCGCGCGGGGCGCTGGGGCCGTGTCGTCGTCCGGACGTACGGTCTCAGCCACCCCGCGCGAGCCGGCGGCTCCCGAACCGGATCATGGGGACTGCGGTGCGGCGCTCATGTCGTGCGGCGGTGCGGGTGCTGCGGGTACTGCCGGCAGTGCGGTGGTGCGGGCCGCCGTCGGGCTGCGGCTCAGTGCACCACGGCGCGCGCCATCGAACCATGACGCGGTTGCATCGGAACACCGCGCGCGGTCTCCGGTGCGGACCTGACTCCGGCGGTGGCCGGACGGCCTGCCGGTGCCGGGTTGCGGCGTGGCTGTGCGGCCACACCGTTCTGAACGTCCATCACGGCGTGCGCCACGAGGCCGCCCATCGGGTCGTGCCTGATCAGGTCCCGCAGCCGGGAGCGGGACGAACGTCCCTCGTTCCCCGGATACAGGTGCTTGCCGAGACCGACCGCATGGGCCAGCGCGGCGAGCGCCGCGGTCCGCGGGTCCGGCGGGACGCCGGTGCGGATCGCGTTGTCCAGCCGGGTTCTGATCTCCCGGCTGATATCCGTGTCCGTCGCTTGATAGCGAGTCGTCGGAAGCACCCCGCACATCTGACCGGCCACGGCATGGACCATGCCGCACCTCTCCAGATGCGAAAGGTAGGTCTGGCGAAGCCCCAGGCGGGGTCCGCCAATCCAGTTGACCGCGCGTACGGGTGCTCCGCGTCGGCGAAGCAGTTCCAACGCACAGTCCAGTGTTGGATCTCCGGTCGGCCGTGGCACCACCACGGCGATACGATCCCCGTCTGGGGCTATCCGTCCGGCCAGCGCCAGCTCCACTAGCTGTGCTCCGGCCAGACCGAGGTCGAGCGACTGCGGCTGCGCGGTGGTACCCGTGGTCGGGTCCAACGCCAACAGCAGAAGCTCCTCCGGAATTGTTCTGCGGCTCTTGCCCATCCATGCCTCCCCGCGTGGATGAATGACAGGGTGACCCCTCTCACATTGGTCTGTCGAGGGCGCGTGACCGGTATATGAGGGAACCGGCAGGTATGTCGTTCTCGTCTACCGCAGGGGTCAAGCCCGCACACAGGACACTGGTACATGGTTCGGACAGCGGCGTCCGGGCGGCGGTTCAAGGGTTTGACGGTTCGTTTCGGCGCGCGGAGGGCGTGCGCCGCATGGAGGAGGCATCGGTGGCGGGCGAGTCCCCCGACAGGTCGAAGCAGCACGAGTCGTCGGCGTCGTCGGCGGAAGCGACGCCGGTGACCCCGGCGTCGGTTCCGAGTCCGGCGCGGGCGGGCGCTCCGGCGTCGACCCAGAGCTCGGCTTCGGCCGACCCCCGCATGGCGATGGCCCGTGAAAGGGCCGCCACGGTACGGGTGGATCAGGCGACGGCGGTGTTCTCCACGAAGGCGCTGTCGGCGGAGGCCTCACGCACGGCGGACGTCTCCCGTCCGGCGGAGGCGTCCCGCACGGCGGAGTCCGAGCGGACCCCGGAGTCCGCCGACGACGCGGGCGCGGTCGGCGGCGGGAGCGCCGAGCGTGACACCCGGCTGCGCGCGGCGGTGGCCGCGTGGGTCGCCGGATCGGACGAGCCCGCTCCGGCGGACGCGACCGACACCGACACCGACGCCGGCACCGGATCCGCGGGCGGTGACGGACCCGAGGGTGACGACGGGGCCACGAACGACGCCGAGGACACCGGCGACGTCGACGCGGTCGACGCGGCCACGGACGACACGGTCACGGACGCGGTCACGGACGACGCCGAACCGACCGGGGACGCCGAGGACGGCGACGCCGAGGTGGAGTCCGCCGAGACCGTGACATTCAAGAGGGCCGAGGGCACCTCCGACGCCTCTGAGCCCTCCGACGCCTCAGACAAGGCCGACGAGGCGTCCGTGGCGGCCGACACGGACGAGGAGGCCGCCGCCGAACCCGCCGCCGACCTCGACAGCGACACCGACGAGGAGCCCGAGGCCCGCCAGGAGCCGGAAGCCGCTCCCGGCGAGGCTCCCGCGGCGTACGAGCCCGAGGACGAGCCGGAGCCCCGGGACGAGCCCGTCACGGCGTCCACGCAGGACGCCGCCCCCGTGTCCGAGCCCGAGGGCAAGTCCAAGACCGCGCCCAAGAGCCTGCCCGGCAGCGGCAGCGGCAGCGACTCTGACTCCGTCGACGAGACCTCGGACACGGTGACCGAGGAGACCTCGGACCCCGGGACGGACGAGATCTCCGACACGGTGACGGACGAGATCTCGGACACGGTCTCCGACGAGACCGCCGACGAGACCGCCGACGCGGCGACCGACCCGGACCCCGCCCCCGAACCCTCCGTCGATCAGCCCACCGCCGTCTTCAAGGCTCCGCGGCCCCCGGCCGTGGACCAGCCCACCACCATGCTCAAGCTGGGCGACGCCGCCCGGCGTCCGGCCGGCGGAAAGCCCGCCACCCGACCGGCGGACGAGGCAGCCGCCAAGACCGGTGAGAAGTCCGCCGACGAGCCCGGTGCCAAGCCCGCCGGTACCCCCGCGCGCACCAGCAAGTTCGTCCCCCTCAACCGGCTCGACGACTTCGCCCCTCCGACGCGGCCGAAGCCCACGCCAGGGGCCGCCGAGAAGCCCACGCCCGCCGAGAAGCCCACGCCCGCCGCGAAGCCCGAGCCCGCCGCGAAGCCCACGCCCGCCGTAAAGCCCACGCCCGCCGTAAAGCCCGAGCCCGCCGCGAAGTCGGCTTCCGCTCCCGCGCCGGGGACCACCAAGCCCGCGCCGGGGACCACCAAGCCCACCCCGGGGAGCACCGACAAGCCCGCCCCGGGGAGCACCGACAGGCCCGCGGCGGCCACCGCGGCGATCCGGCAGGTCGGCCCCGAGCGCACCACCCAGCTTCCGCTTCCGCCGAAGCCCCCGCTGGACCTGCTGGCCGAGCTGACCAACACGCCGCCGCCGCCGCAGACTCCGGTCCGGACGCTCGTGCGGCGGGTCAAGATCTGGACGCCGCTGGTCCTGCTGCTCGCGGTGATCTTTGCAGTCGCGCAGGCCTTCCGTCCGCTGCCGACGCCGGGTCTCACGCTCAGCGCCGACCCCACGTACACCTTCGGCGGCGGCACCCTCGACCTGCCCTGGCCCGGCCAGGGCCAGTCCGCGATCGAGGTGGACGGCGTGGGCAGCCTCGGGACCGACGGCAAGCAGACCCCGTCCCCCACGGCGAGCGTCGCCAAGATCATGACGGCGTACGTGATCCTTCAGGAGCACCCGCTGAAGGGGAACGAGGACGGCGAGAAGATCACCGTCGACCAGCAGGCCGAGGACGAGTCGAAGCTCCCGGACGAGTCGACGGCGGCGATGTCGAAGGGCCAGCAGTTCACCGAGCGCCAGATGCTCCAGATGCTGATGATCCCCTCCGGCAACAACGTGGCGCGGCTGCTGGCCCGCTGGGACTCCGACAACGCGGGCTTCGTCGCCAAGATGAACGCCGCGGCCAAGGACCTCGGCATGACGAACTCGACGTACACGGACCCGAGCGGTCTGCAGAAGACGACGGTCAGCACGGCCACCGACCAGATCAAGCTGGCCAAGAAGGTCATGAAGAACGACGTGTTCCGCAGCATCGTCGGGATGGCCAGCGCGACGATCCCCGGTCTGGACAAGCAGATCTACAACAACAACGACCTGCTGGTGCAGCAGGTCGGCGTGATCGGTCTGAAGACCGGTTCGTCGACGCCCGCGGGCGGCAACCTGGTGTGGGCCGCGACCAAGACCGTGGACGGCAAGACGCAGACGATCTACGGCGCGGTGATGAACCAGAACGCCGGCACCGGCAAGGTCTGGGACAGCCTCCACCTGGCGCTCGTCAACAGCCAGAAGCTGATCGACAAGGTCCAGAAGAGCCTGATCTCCGCCACGGTGGTGAAGAAGGGCCAGGTCGTCGGTTACGTGGACGACCAGCTCGGCGGCCGGACCCCGGTCGTCGCCACCAAGAACATGACGGCGGTCGGCTGGCCCGGTCTGAAGACCGAGCTGAGGATCGGCGAAGGCGGGACGGCGGTCCCGCACACCGGCAAGGCGGGCACGGTCGTCGGCGAGCTGAAGGTCGGCGACGGTTCCAGCGACGCCGTGACGATCCCCGTCGCGCTCCAGTCCGACCTCGCCGAGCCCGGCCTCGGAGCGAAGCTGACCCGGGTCGGCTGAGCGGACACGCACACCAACGCACACCGATGACGTACGCGCGCACGCATCGGTGACGTACAGCGGGGAGCGGCACCCGCACCGCACTCCGCCGGACGGCGGCCCACTCGGGCGCCGTCCGGCGGAGTGCGTGCTAGCGTCGCGCTCATCGGGGCTGCTCGCGAGCCGCGGGTCCCGGCCCAGAACGGACAACGGGACACGGAGTACCTTGCAGTGGCGACAGCGGAGCCGACACACGCCGACGACGCCGATCCGGACCCGGGGACGGGCCCGCGAATACCGCTGCACGGCAGCACGCGCGAGGCGGTCCGTGACGTAGGAACGGACGGAGCCGGTCCCGGTGGCGACGCCGAGGGGCCTGGTGGCGACGCCCAGCGTCCCGGTGGTGCCGGGCCGATCGCGTCGGGCGCCGCCGAGCCGCTGGACCTCTTCCACCGCTATCCCGTCCTTCTCTGCACCGCCCTCGCCGGCGTGCTCCACATCGTGTGGTTCTTCACTTTCGCGAACAGTGGTGGTGACCTGGCGGCGCAGGACGCCTGGGCGGAGTTCGTCGGCCGGCACCCGGATTCGGCGTACAACCTCGCCTGGTACGGCGGAATGCACCCGGTCTCGTACAGCGTGGTGTCGCCGTACCTGATGTCGGTCCTCGGCGTCCGCACGACGATGATGATCGCCGGGACGCTCTCGGCCGGCCTGCTGACGCTGATCCTCGTCCGCAGCCGAGCCGTCCGTAACCCGGCGGCTCCGGCGGTCGCGGGTGTCTTCGCCCTGCTCTGCAACGCCATCTCGGGCCGTGTGACGTACGGCCTCGGCACGATGTTCGCGCTCGGGGCGGTCGCCGTCGTGTTCTGCTGGCCGCACCGCTGGCGCTACAAACGCTGGGCGAAGGCCCTGTGCGCGGCGCCGCTCGCCGCGCTCGCGACGGCCGCCTCGCCGGTCGCCGGACTGTTCGTGGGCCTGCTGGCGGTGGCCCTGTTCCTCGAGAAGCGCCGCCCCGGCGCTTACGCCCTCGGCATCGCTCCGGCGGTCGTGGTCGCGCTCTCGGCCTGGCTGTTCCCCTTCTCGGGCACCCAGCCGATGACCTTCTTCTCGGTACTCGGGCCGCTCGCCTGCGCCGTCTCGGTCTGCTTCCTGGTCCCCAAGGAGTGGACGACGGTACGGATCACGTCGGCGGTGTACGGCCTCGCGGTGCTCCTCGTCTGGCTGATCAGCTCCCAGATCGGCTCGAACATCACCCGCCTGGCCATGCTCTTCGCGGGCGTCGCGCTGATCGCCGCACTGCCCTTCGCCGTGCCGAAGTCACGCAAGTGGTACGCCATCGTCGTCGCCTTCGTCGGATTCACCGGATGGATCGGCTTCAAGACGGTCGACGACATCGTGCACACGACCCCGGCGGCGTCCTGGGCGCGTGAGCTGGCCCCGCTCGTCAACCAGCTCCAGCAGGTGAACGCCGAGAAGGGCCGCGTCGAGGTGGTCCCCGCCCGCTCGCACCGCGAGGCGTCCGCCCTCGCCCCGTACGTCAACCTGGCCCGCGGCTGGAACCGTCAGGCCGACATGGAGCGCAACCCGCTCTTCTACGACGACACGCTCAACTCCGCGAACTACCACGAGTGGCTGCAACGCTGGGCCGTCCACTACGTCGTGCTGCCCAAGGGCGAACCGGACGGCGACGGCGGCCAGCGCGAACGCGAGCTCGTCCAGCGGGGCATGCCCTATCTCCGGCAGATCTGGGGCGACGCCAACTGGCAGCTCTTCACCGTCACCGACCCCACCCCGCTCGCCGAGCCGCACGCCGTGGTCGACCTGGCCGAACAGGGCGAGCTGACCATCGAGGTGAAGGAGGCGGGCCGCATCCTCATCCGCATCCCGTACTCGCCGTGGCTGAGCATCGTCGACGCGGACGGCAAGAGCCTGAAGCCGCCGCAGGAGACGAAGGCGTCGAAGGGCCGTCCGGACGGCACCCCGAAGACGTACGAGAACCTCAACGGCTGTCTGATGCCGACGCAGGAGACCGCGGCGGGCGACACGTGGACGGAGCTGCTCGCCCCGAAGCCGGGCACCTACCGGCTCGCGGCGCCGTACCAGCTCCCCCGGGGAACCCCCTGCCCGGAGGAGCTCCGCTGAGCCCCACGCCAGTGCCGTAACGAGCCCTAGAACCGCTCGAACGGCCCGCAGTACGACAGGCCGGCTCCCTCGGGACACCCGTCGCGGAAGAACCGGACGAGCAGGTCGCAGAAGTCCTCGGGCCGCTGAAGATGGGCCAGATGGCCGCACTCCGCGATCGTGGTGAAGCACGCGCCCGGCAGGTCCGCCGCCACGGAGCGGACCAGGTCGGGCGTGGTGAGCGTGTCGTGCTCGCCGGTGAACACGAGATACGGAACGGTCGGGACGGGCGCCCGCCGGTACCACTCGTGGGCCAGCAGCCGCCGGTTCCGCTCGACCGTCACCGCGACATCGCGCGGGGTCTGCGCCGCGAACTGCTGGTACATCAGCCGGGTCAGCGCGGCGTGCTTGCGTACGGTGCGGTCGCCGGGCGGCGGCACGAAGCACCGTACGAACTCCTCGGCGGTCTCCTCGACGCGCCCCTCCTCCAGGAGCCGCACCCAGCCCACCAGCGCCTCGGCGAACCAGGCGGGAATGTGGTCCGACATCCCCTGTACGGCGACCCGGCGCAGCAGCTCCGGATACCGCTGGGCGAGCCGGAGCCCGACCGCCCCGCCGTAGCACCCCGCGTAGAGGTTCACCGGGCCGAGCGCCAGCTCGCGCAGCATGTGTCCCGCGCACTCGGCGAGGAAGTCGATCCCGTGCTCGGCGGGCAGGAAGTCCGCGTCCCCGAACCCGGGCAGATCCACCGTGACGAGGGTCCCGAGCTCCCCGAGCCACCGTTCGTGCCGCATCCACGAGTAGCGCGTCTGGTCCGACCCGCCGAGCACGAGCAGCGGCTCCGTGACGGGGGTGCCGTGCCGGGCGACCCGGGCGGTGTACGCGTAACCCTCCCACCGGAGCCGGTGCTCCGCCACTTCCGTGGCTGCCCCGCCTTCCGGCGCCGGGGCGAGAACGTTGACCGAGGAAGCGACAGAAGGCACAGCGAACTCCCGAGAGGGGACGAGACCACCGAAACTCCCACTCGTACACGGCCACCCGGTGCGGAGCCCGCAATGTCATACGAAGGTGGGCGCTGCACCACACGAAGGTGGGCGCGGCGCGGCAGACGCGCCACGCCGTCGCCTCAGGTCACGTCACTTCGGTTCGCTTCACTTCGCCGAGAACGTCTCTTCCGCAACACCGGGAGCGTCACTTCACGTCACCGGGAGCGTCACCTCACTTCACGGGGAACGCCACATCGCACACCGCGTCCTCGGGCCCGGCCGCGTCCCAGTCGGCGAAGTAGATCTCCCGGCACGGGCCGTCGACGGACAGCCCCCGCTCGGTGACCCAGCTCTCGACCGCCTCGAAGGCGGCGAGGATCTGCGGGTGGGCGACCTGGGCCTTGGTGATGCGGACATAGGCGATCCGCCGGGCCGGCTCGACCCTGACCTCGGCCCCGGTGGCCCGACCCCGCCGCTCGGCCCAGGCCCGCGCGGCGGCCTCGTCGGCGACCGGCACACACGCCTCCGCCGGCCCGTCGCTCTCCACGCCGACCTCGGCGTAGTACACGACGAAGGGCGGCCCCGTGACACCCCCGGCCTCCCGGGCGCCCTCCTCCAGCCGCCCCAGCGAGCCGGGGATCCACACCGGCAGCTCGGGCGCCAGGACGTGCCGCTTCTCGGCCAGCACGACCCGCTCGGGCACCTCGGCGGTCTCGACGACGAACTTCTCGTACATATCGGAACTCCTCCCGGAAAGACGTCCACGGAGGAAGTCGGCGAGCGCCCGCTGCGAGGCGAACCGCGCCTCGGCACCGTCCCAGTACGCGGCGAGCAGCGCGGCCGCGTCGGCACCTGGCGCCTCCACCACGTCCGCGATCCGCGCCAGCGGCATGTCGAGCTGGCGCAGCAGCGCGACGAGCCGGGCCCGTTCGGTCTGCTCGGCGCGGTAGTAGCGGTAACCGCTGACCTCGTCGACGTACGCCGGGGGCAGCAGCCCCAGCCGGTCGTACAGCCGCAGGGCCTTCGCCGAGAGCCGCGCCCGCGAGGCGAACGCGCCGATGGTGAGCAGGTCCTTGTCCACCCTGTCATCCTCCGTCACCGGGCGCCTTCCGCCCGGTGACAGGGACGCTGCCCCTTGCCCCAGGGGCAAGGTCAACCGCAGGGCTCGGCCGACGGCCTTCCCTGCCGTGGAGACGAGCTCAGCCGATCGCCTTCTCGACCGCGGAGACGACCTCCGCGGACTCGGGCTCGGTCTGCGGGGAGAAACGGCCGACGACCGTGCCGTCCCGGCCGATCAGGAACTTCTCGAAGTTCCAGCGGATGTCGCCGGAGTGCCCCTCCGCATCGGCGGTGCCCACCAGACGCTCGTACAGCCCGTGCCGCGCGTCGCCGTTCACCTCGACCTTCTCGGTCATCGGGAAGGTCACGCCGTAGGTCGCGGAGCAGAACTCGGCGATGTCCTCGGAGCTGCCGGGCTCCTGGCCGAGGAACTGGTTGCAGGGCACGCCGAGGACGGTGAAGCCCTGGTCGGCGTAGCGCGCGTGGAGCTGCTCAAGGCCGGCGTACTGCGGGGTCAGACCGCACTTGGAGGCCACGTTCACGATGAGGACGGCCTTGCCCGCGTACTGGGACAGATCGGCGGAGCCCCCCTGGAGGGCCCCGATCTCGACGTCGAGCACAGAGTTGTCAGTAGTCATGAGCGGATGCTAACTCCGGTAGGTGACGGGTCCGCCGGTCCCGTCGTTCCGTCCGTCCCGCTGCGCTGTGACAAGCACCTCACCGGCGGCCGTCCGCGAGTAGAGCACCGACCGTCCCGCCCGCCGCCGCTCCACGAGCCGCGCGTCCAGCAGCACCCGCAGATGCCGTCCGACCGACCCCAGCCCCTGCCCGGTCACGGCGACGAGCTGACTGGTGGACAGGGGGGAGTCGAGGAGGACGAGGACACTGGCGCGGGCGGTCCCGAGGAGCGTCCCGAGACTCTCCGGTACGACCGCGGCCCGCACGTCGGCCAGCGCTCCCGCGCAGGGGTAGACCACGGCGTAGCGGCGGGACTCCTCCCAGCACACCCATCCGGCCTTCGGCGTGACGGGCACGAAGACCAGCCGGGCGCCGGAGATCTCGCGCGGCGGGTACTCGTGGAGGTTGACCTGCAGCCGGTTGTCGCCGAGCCAGCGGGTCCCCGGCCGCAGCCCGTCCAGCGCCGCCGCCCAGCCGCCCTGGCTGAGCTGCGCGGTCCGCGCCACCACATCGGCCTCCAGGACGCGCCGCCGCCGTTCCCAGTCGAGACGTACGGACTCCTCCCAGACGGCGGTGAGCAGCACGGCGGCCCGCTCGGGCAGATCGTCGCGGTCCGCGAGGCCGGCGGGCAGCGGTCCGCCCACCGAGCGGGCGAGATGGGCACGGGCGTCGTGGGGCGAGGTCTCCCGCACCCGGGCGACCTCGGCCTCGAAGGTCTCGTCGCCGTACGGGGTGGGGGTCAGGAAGTCGGCGATCCAGGCCCGTCCGAGCCCGCAGCGCACGAGCAGCGCGGTGACGGGGTCGGCGGCCAGCCGTTTGCGGTACGCGGGCAGGTGGACGCCGAGCCAGGCGCGCTCGCCGGGGTGTGTGGCGGTTCCCGCGTGCAGCATCTTCAGACAGGCGAACGTCTCGGCGAGCGGCGACAGCACGAAACGGCTCCCGGCGAGCGTGTCGGCGTTCACCTGCCACCAGCCCATCCCCGCACCCCTTTCCCGGCCCCCTGCTTTCCCGGCCCTCTGCGCGATCCTCCGCCCGGACCCTGCTCGGGCGTCACGCCCAGGTTTCAGGTCGCCAGGCCTCAGGTCGGGCCCCACGCCGGGTCCGCCACCGGACGCCTCGCCGGACTGCTTCCGCACCCCGTCCGCCGGGTTCACCGGACGGCTCGCGGGACCTCACGTACGCGCACCCGGTCTTCCGGCCACCCGGTTCACGGGCCGCTCGCCGGATGTCCCGCACCCCGTCCGCGGGATTCACCGGACGTTTCGCTCCTGCGCGAAACAATATCGACCGCCCGTGCGGCCCTCCAGACTCCGCGCATGCGCAGCTACTCCGAGCTCTTCCGCACGCGGGAGTTCACCCCGCTGTTCCTGTCCTCCTGTTTCAGAACCGCCGCCTCGACGGTGAGCGGTCTGGCCCTCGGCACCCTGGTGTTCCGGGCGACCGGCTCGCCGCTGCTCACCGCGCTGAGCATGTTCGGTCCCTCGCTCGCCCAGATGGTCGGCGCGACCACCCTGCTCTCGGCCGCCGACCGGCTGCCGCCGCGCGCGACGGTGGCGGGCATCGCGCTGGCCTTCGGGCTCGGCACGGCGGCCCTGGCGACCCCCGGCCTCCCGGTCTGGGCGATCTTCGCCGTACTCCTGCTCCTCGGGCTGATCCAGTCCCTCGGTGGCGGGGTCCTGTGGGGCCTGCTGAACGAGATCCTCGCCAAGGAGGGCTATCTGCTGGGGCGTTCGGTGTTCAACATGATGAGCGGGATCGCCCAGATCACCGGATACGCGACCGGTGGCGTCCTGGTGGCCCTGCTGTCCCCACGCGTCACGCTCCTCCTGGCGGCCGGGCTGTACCTGGCGGCGGCCCTGACCGCCCGGCTCGGCCTGACACCCCGCGCACCCCGCGCCCTGGGCCGCCCGTCCATCGCCCGGACCTGGAGCACGAACGCGCGCCTCTTCTCCTCACCGGAACGCCGCACCCTCTATCTCCTGCTCTGGGTGCCCAACGGCCTGGTCGTCGGCTGCGAATCGCTGTACGTGTCGTACGCGCCGAGCCGGGCCGGCGCCCTGTTCGCCTTCGCGGCACTCGGCATGTTCGCCGGGGACGTGACGACCGGCCGTCTGCTGCCGCCCCGGGTGCGCGCCCGGCTGGGCATCCCGTTCCTGCTGCTCCTCGCGACCCCGTACCTGCTCTTCGCCCTCCGCCCGAGCGTGACCGTGGCGGCCGTCCTCGTCGCCGGCGCCTCGATCGGCTTCGGTTCGAGCCTGATCCAGCAGGAACGCCTGGTGGCCCTGATCCCCGACGAACTCAGCGGCCACGCACTGGGACTTCATACGGCGGGCATGCTCACCATGCAGGGCGTGAGCGCGGCTCTGGCGGGCGGAATCGCCCAACTCGCCTCGCCCGGAACGGCGATGACGGTGATGGCCGCCGCCTCGATCACCGTGACGCTGTCCCTGGCCCCCTTGCCGCTCCGCCATCGAGCCGCCCCTCCGGAACGTCAACGACCGGAGCCGTCCGCACCAAGAGGACGGCAATCAGAGGTGAACTCTCCCTGAATCGAAGAAAGTTGTACGACAGGGGTCACAACTACCCCTCCCTCACCGGTGTCGAACGGGACGCCTGGGCGCACACGCACATCCAGCGCTCAGAACTCCATAGGTCCAGGACTCCAGGACTCCAGAACTCCTGAAGTCCTGAAGTCCTGAAGTCCTGAACCGCAGGGCCGCCAGGCAGCCGAGCAGCGGTACCGAACCCACCGATCCCACCGAGGGGAACCATGTTCAGTCGTCGTACCACCACCGTCCCGAAAGTACTGGCGCTCACCGCAGTCACGGTTGCCGTGGCCGCGGCGCTCGCCGCCCCGACGGCGAGCGCCGCTACCACTTCGAGCGCCACGGCGGTCTCCACCGGCAAGAAGCTGTACTACACGGCAGCCGTCGGCCAGACGAACCACCTGAAGATCTTCTGGAGGTTCGGCACGACCGACCCGGACACCCACCTGACGAACTACACCTTCACGTTCGACGACACCGTGCGGATCTCCCTCGGCACGGGCTGCGTCCGTCCCTCCTCGGGCGACACCACCCAGGCGGTGTGCACGGTCACCGGGTCCGGCAGCGGGCCTTCCGATGATCCCTACGGCCTGATCGTCAATCTCGGAGACGGCAACGACACGGCGAGGGTCGACTACGACAACCTCGTGTACTCCCGCATCTACGGCGGGACCGGCAACGATACCCTGACCGGCGGCCTCCGGGATGTCCTCTACGGCGAGGACGGGAACGACCACCTGTTCGGGGGTGGCGGCGCCAGCGCCCACAGCGACGGCGCGTTCGGCGGTGCGGGCAACGACATCCTCAGCTCCTGCGGCTACATCTGCCACGGCGGCACCGGCAACGATGTCCTGTACGGCGGAACCGAGGACGAGGGCATCTACAGCTACGACGGCAACAGCCTGTACGGCGACGACGGCAACGACACGATCTACGGCAACTCGGGCACCGACCTCCTCCAGGGCGGCCGCGGCAACGACAGCCTGCACGGCGGCACCGGCGCCGACAAGATCTACGGCAACAGCGGCAACGACCTCCTGCACGGAGACGCCGGCAGGGACACCCTCTCCGGCGGCCCGGGAAGCGACCGGGTCTACCAGAACTGAGGAGGCGGGGGCTGGGCGGGCGTCGGCGGGGGCGATGCCCTCCGCGCGGCGCGGACCCCAGCCCCTGTCCCGCGCGGAGGCGGGTCTCGGCGGAACCGGGGGCGTATCTCCCGCGCGGAGGCGGGTCTTGGCGGGACCGAGGGGCGTATCTCCTGTGCGGAGGCGGGTCTTGGCGGGTCTGGGTGGGGCCTAGGGGCTTGCTCCCGCGGAGACGGGTCTCGGCGGAGCCGAGGAGCGACGGGAACCGTCAGCGGTACAGCCTCTTACGCACCCACGGAAGCCCCGCCGCGCCACCCAAGACAGCCATGTACGCCGTGAGCGGCCCGTCGTTCAGCAGGAGCCCCGGCGAGGCGATGACGGCGACGATGAGCAGCCATCCACAGCCCGCCACCACAAGATCCGCCGCGTCATGACGACGCCCCCCGTCCTCCATCGCAGCCCAACTCCCTTGTGTCCGCACGCCGGAAACCCCTCCCGCGCCGCGGAGGACGACGCCCGATCCCTCCTGGGCGGGGCCAACCTCTGTGCCGGTGACTGTAGATGACCTCAACGACAGTGACCCGGTGGTCGGCCGGTGGCCGGAGGTATCGAGCCAGCGTACGAGGCCTTCCGCAGGCGCCGGTGTGCCTCCGCGCGCTCTGTCCGGCACGACGCGGCGAGTGGAACGATCTCGATGCTCGGCACCGGCAGGGGAACGCCTTTGGCCGTCGTGGAGAGGTGTGCGGCAGCGAGTGGATGTTTGCTGGTCCGAGAAGGGCGTACACCACTACGAACGGTAAGGGGCTGGACATGGCGATGGTGATGTCGATGCACTGGGCGGGAGTCACACCGGAGCAGTACGACACGGTGCGGGACGCGGTCGACTGGGAAAAGGTCCCGGCGGCCGGCGGTCAGATGCACGTGGCCTGGTTCGACGCCCAGGGGCTGCACGTCACCGACGTCTGGGAATCACAGGAGGCGTTCGAGGCATTCTTCGCCGAACGGCTCGCCCCCGCGATCCAGAAGGCCGGTATGACCGGCGCACCCGACACCGCCTTCAGTCCGCTCCACCGGCGCTTCATCGCCCCTGACATCAGCGGTGCCGCGTAGGGAGCGCGGCGAGCACGACCCCGGAGCGCAGGACGCGTTCCGTCGGAACGAGGGTTCCGGTCGGCCGCGGGACCCGAGACCCGCGGCCGATCCTGTGCTGAACCGCCCGCACCCCGTTTTGGCACAACTCCGGATCGGTGTGCCACGGTTCGACCATGAGCAACGACTACGACCGCATCCGCACAGGCATCGAGTTCATGACCGCCTACGTCTCCGGAAACGACATGATGACGGCCTACGTCGTCGAGCGGCGACGGGAAGACCCCATGGCGGCCGAGACGTTGATGGACGGCTCGGCGGCGTTGTGCGCGCTGCTGCTGCGGAAGATGGCGAAGGACACCGGCCAGACCGAGCACGCCATTCTGCAGGAGCTGGCGCGTGGCATCTACCGGCACGAGCAGAAGTCCGAGGACTGACCGGACGGCTGCCGCACACCGGTGGGGGAGGGCCGGTGCTCGGCCCTACGGCGCTACGGCCCTTCGGCGGCCTGCGGTGACAGCGGGAGACGGGCGACGACGCGGGCGCCGTACGGGTGGGGCTCGGCGGTGAGGGTGCCGTTGTGGTGGGCGGCGATGTCACGGGCGATGGCCAGGCCCAGGCCGGCCCCGCCGAGGTCGCGGCTGCGGGCGTCGTCCAGACGTGTGAAGCGCTCGAAGATCCGGTCGAGGTCTGCCTCCGGAATGCCGGGTCCGTCGTCGCTCACCTCCAGCACGGCCGTGTCCGTGGCCTGATCGGCGCGCAGGGTCAGCTCGATGCGCCGGTCCGCATGGCGCTGCGCGTTGTCGAGCAGGTTGGTGAGGAGTCGGGTGAGCCGGCTGCTGTTGCCCTCGATGGTGACGCCGGTCTGCAGTCCGGCGTCGACCGGGATCCGGTCGCCGTGCCGAGCGGCGAGGGTCGTACGGCACAGGTCGGCCAGATCCAGCGGACCGCTCTCGACGGGCTCGGCCGCGTCCAGCCGGGCCAGGAACAGCAGGTCGGCCGCCAGATCCTGGAGCCGTACGGTGTCCTCCAGGACCTCGCTGACCAGATCCGGCCACAGCGCCGGGTCCGGGTGGGCGAGGGCGACCTCCAACTGGGTCCGCAGGACCGTGATGGGGCTGCGCAGTTCGTGCGAGGCGTCGGCGATGAACCGGCGCTGGCGTACGACCGCCTCCTCCAGCCGGTCGAGGGTGACGTTCATGGTGCGGGCGAGGCGGGCGACCTCGTCCTGGGAGTCCGGCACCGGCACCCGGCGGTGCAGCGCGTGCCCGGTGATCTCGGCGACCTCGGACCGTATGGCCTCCACCGGACGCAGCGCCCGGCCGGTCACCCACCAGGTGACCAGGGCGACCGTGGCCAGCAGCAGCGGGGCGCCGATGCCCAGCGCGACGGAGGTGGTCTCGTCCGCCTGGTCCGCGTCCCGCAGCGAGGTGCCCGCGTACACGGTGAGCGTGCCGCCGGGGGCTCTGGTGGTGACCGCGACGATCCGCTGACGGTGTTCGTCGTGGAACGGCTCGCCGGACCAGGTGGCGCGCAGTGTGCCCTCGTCCGGGCGGACATGGCCGACGGGCGGCCGCCCGGTGAGGTTCTGGCTGGCGGCCACCACGCGGCCTTCGGCGTCCACGACCTGGATGAAGTCGGCGCCGTGGGTGAGGGGCAGCAGGTCCGGGAGCTTGCCCTGGGCGGCCAGCCGCCCCACGGTGTCCGCCTGCTGGGCGGCGGCGTCCTTGGCGGTGCGCTGGAGGTTGGCGTGCACGATGCCCAGGAGCGCGAAGGAGGCCGCGGTCAGCGCGAGGGCGACGACCGCGGTCGCCCCGAGCGTCGCCCGGGCACGTACCGATCCGGGCCACAGGCGTCGTGCGAGCCGCGTCGCGTCGCGGCGCAGGCGCAGCCCTCGGCGCCGGGCCGAGGCCAGGATCTCGCCGCGGCGGGGGAGGAAGCGCCTAGCCACCGTTGGCCGCCAGCCGGTATCCGGCGCCTCGGACGGTCTCCAGGGCGGATCGGCCGAACGGGGCGTCGATCTTGCGGCGTACGGCGCTGACGTGGACCTCGACGAGATTGAGGTCCGCCTCGAAGGCGGAGTCCCAGACGTGCTGGAGGATCTCGCGCTTCGTCACCACCTCGCCCGCGCGCCGGGCGAGGTACTCCAGGATGGCGAACTCCCGCGTGGTGAGCCGTATCTCGTTGCCGTCGCGGCTGCAGGTGCGGCGCGCCGGGTCGATCACCAGGTCGCCGAGCTCCAGGGTCGGAGGGAGCCGGCGGCCGGTGCGACGGTGGAGCGCGCGGAGCCGGGCGACCAGGACGACGTAGGAGAACGGCTTGGACAGGAAGTCGTCGGCACCGGTGTCCAGCGCCTCGGCCTCGTCGTACTCGCCGTCCTTGGCGGTGAGCATCAGGATCGGCGTCTCGCTCCCGACCGCGCGCAGCTTGGCGCAGACCCGGTAGCCGTTGAGGCCGGGCAGCATGATGTCGAGCACGATCACGTCGTAGCTCTGCTCCAGGGCGAGCCACAGCCCGTGGTTCCCGTCGTGGGCGACATCGACGGTGAAACCCTCGGCTGTGAGACCTCGCTGCAGGGCGGCGGCCAACCGCCTCTCGTCCTCCACCACCAGTACACGCACGGAGTACAGCCTCGCATGCCGCCCGGGCGGTGGCTGAAGACGCCTTCAGCCACCTTCAGCCTGGCTTCAGCAACGATGTTCCAAGCTGACCGCAGAAGCCGGTATCAGGCCGGCCGACGCGATCAGGAGCCCGAGCATGTCCCAGCCCGTCCCACCGGAGCAGTCCGAGTCCACGCCGGCCGAGCCGTCCCGCAAGCGCCTGCCGCGCCTGCCGAAGCTCGGGCGGAGCCGCTGGCTGGCACTCGGCGTCGGGGTCGTCCTGCTGGGCGGAGCCGTGGTCGGCGCCGCCGCGGTCGCCGAGCACGACCGCGGCGAAAGGGGCGACCGCATGCGCGTCGAGGCGGTGCCCGGCTGGAAGGGCGGCGGCGAGCGCCGCGTTCGCGGCGAGGGCGGTTTCAAGATCGAGGATTCCAGGACGCGTCAGAACTCCGAGAGCGGCCAGGACGACCAGAACGGCGAAAGCGGTCTCGCGCCCGCGCCGGTGCCGGCGGTGTCGGCCGCCAAGGCGATCGACGCGGCCGGCAAGGCCGTACCCGGTGGCAAGCCGGACGCGCTGCGCGTGGTGGTGCAGCAGGGCGGTGGAAGCGGCTGGGAGGTCGAGGTGCTGGGCACCGACGGCGTGCGGCACCTGGTGACCCTCGACGGCGCGACCGGCACGGTGACCGGCAACACCGTCGCGTCCGCCGCCCAGACCGCCGGACGCTGAACAGCCCGACTCCGCTGACACCCCGGTGAGTCCGGCCACGACTCCACCCGGACGCAGTGCGACGCGAGTGGCCCGGACCCGAAACCGCCGAAGGGCCGCCCCAGGAGGAACCCCTCCCGGGCCGGCCCTTCGGCTTGCGCCCCACCAGGATCCGAACCCGCGCCCCACCAGGATCCGAACCCGCGCCCCACCAGGATCCGAACCCGCGCCCCACCAGGATCCGAACCCGCGCCGTGGCGCCACCGCCACCGCCACCGCGCCCCGGCGCCACGGCGTCGCCGGGGACACCTCCGCAGCGATCGGCGCGTGGATGAACAGCCGCTTGGCAAGGGGCAGTTCCTGTATTCGTCGGAACGACCAGCACCGTGGTCTGCGCCACCGCCCACCTGAGCGGCGTACGTCTACCGCTCTTTCCCCCGCATCGCCGACTCCACCGGAATCCGCGTCGTCCGACTCCACGACGCTCGGCACAGCGACCCTGCTCACGGAGGCCGGAGCCGCACCCCGCGCGGTGACGGAGATTCTCGGGCACTCGCAGATCAGCATCACCATGGACGTGTACGTACACGCACGTCGTGCAGGACACCCAGCGCGAGGCCATGAGCCACATGGACCGGCTGCTCAGGAATCGGCCCGGTCGTCAGGAACCGTGCCCGTTGATGTCAGTACAGGATGCCGAAGGGCACCTACGGAGATCCGTAGGGCTGATGTACGCCTCTGTCTGGCGTCGTTGATGTCGGCTGTGGATGTCAGACTCAGTTTGCTGACGCCTGCCCACGGTTCTGAAATTCCTCGCGGCCGACGTCGGGCCGGGAGCCTTCCCGGCGCTGCACCTGCCTGGCCGCATTCCGCACCGCAAGAGAGTTGAGTACGCGTACTCATGTGCATCACCACCGGTCTCGGAACCATGCAGCCATGACGAAGACCGCTTTAGCGCCGGAACGCCGACGCCCCTGGTCGCACCGAACACCCCTGGGCCCGGACCTTGCTCTCGCGATCCCGCTGTTCCTGGTGGGGACCGCGTGGCTGGTGATGGACTGGGTGCTTGGTCTCGGCATGGAGGTATGGGCCGCGCAGGGCGACCAAGCGCAGATCGACACTGCCAGCCTCGCGTTCATGGGTAGGCTGCGGGTGCTGCTGATCACCGTACTTGTTTTGGCAGTTCTCGCGGGACTCTTCCGTGCCCCTTGGACGGTGATCGCGCACCTGACGGTGGCTCTCCTGGCCGCCGGGGTGCTCGGGGATGTGCAGCAACAGTGGGATCACGACCATGCTCCGCCAGCTGGGTGCATCCGCTACAGCTCGAACTGCTGAAACAGCCAGCGGCTCGGGCCACGCTGTTGCCTGTTACTGACGCACTCGATATCCAATGCACCAGTTTGACCCACCGAGATTCACGCGGGCGCTACCGCCGAACGTGGACTTGTGAGCCTGGACCGGCCACTGCCGTCAATCGGTGCCGTCAAAGGCCCCGGACCATGATCGGTCCGGGGCCTCTTCCCTGGTGCCCCCGGCAGGATTCGAACCTGCGACACCCGCTTTAGGAGAGCGGTGCTCTATCCCCTGAGCTACGAAGGCCGGGATCTGTCGGAATGCGTGTCTGGAAGTCTGCCGAGATGGACGGACTGCTCAGGCCTGCTTGGCGACAGGTCGTGGTGGCAGCCCGTGAGGGCGTAGCCACCGCAGTCAGTGTAGCGGGTGGTACCTGATCCGAGGGCGGAGAGATATGCGCGCTGGCTCGGGCGGCGAGCGCGTGGGTGATCTTGGCTCGGGTGACGGAGTCGCTCAGTGGGGCGTAGCCGATGTAGATCGGCAGGGGCCGCGTCGGCCCGTAGGCGGGGACTCTCCGCCAAGGCTCCTGCAACAGTCCGATCGTCGGATACGCGAAGGCGTCCCGGGGTGATATGTCACTGTGCGCCCGCGTGTTCGGCCGGACGGAAGGACCGTGGCGGAGTCGAAAACCGGCCATACTTTGCCGGACGAACACAGACCGCACTCCACCTCCTGGGCGCAGGGGCACCTAGAAGATCCATGCGCCGCCGGGCCACCGGGACCCCGACTGCGGACTGTTGGGCGACAGGAGGTTTCACGCCAGCGCCCTCGTCGGCGTATCGAATCTCTGTACGGATCCGGTTATGTCTGCATAAGGTGGCGCCGCGCATGGCGCGGAACCTGACCAGTTCCGTGTTCGCGCACGTCATTCAGCGACCGGGGGAACACTGTCGCTCACGGGGATGAGTTGCGTCGCCATGCCGCTATGCCGGCTCGGCGCGTGTATCGATGCGGTTGGTCCAGCCTGCTTCTGAGCACCCCTCAGGAGCAGATCACCGCTCTCAAGCCGTTCGGCCGTTCCTCGGGTTCGTACCCCCCAGTGAACGCAGAAAGGGATGCCTTCTTGCACCCCAGACCATGGTTCCGGCTGCCCGCAGCACGAAGATCGCGAAAGGTCACCTTCGCCGTCACCTCGGCAGCCGCGCTGGCCGTCCTGGCCGCTCTCGCGGTACAGCCCGGCTCGATCGGGCCGAACACCGAGCCGGTGGCCGACTCCTACCCCTGGTACGACGACACCGCCGCTGAGCAACTGCGCCAGGACCAGTGCCTCATGGCCGACGTACTGCGCCTCGGTGGCCCGTCGATGGCCGCGGCCGCGCAGGACGGCCTCAACCAGACTTCGGACAAACTCCACGTCCTGGCCGACCGCAAGAACTGGGAACGAACACCGCTCGCCGTCGCGTACAACAACGACCGCGACGCGGCGGCCAAGGAGATGGACACCCTTTCGGCTCAGCGGGATGCCTGGCAGAAGCCTCTGGACGGTCTTGCTACTCCCGGCGGATTCACCGACACCGACTTCCACTGGCCGCCCGACGGCGACAAGAGCTTCTACTCCCAGACCGGTCTGTCCGCCTGGGTCGCCGACCGGTTCTGGAAGACCGACTCCGACTTCTACGACGACGCCACCCCGAAGGCCGACGACAAGACCCTCAAGGCCGTCGATCACGTGGGCGACCCCCTCTACGGGAAGGACCCCGATCCCACCGGGACGACGTCGGCGGAGTGGAATCGCGCGCTCGCCGAGCGCAGTGCCTTTCAGTGGATGCACGGGGGCCCGGCGACGAACGCCGGCGCGGACGACGCCCGTCTCTTCCTGTCCTCCGGCGGGTTTCCGCACACCGCGCCGCAGCCGGGCACGCCGGAGTACCGCATCGCCGTCGAGGATGTGAAGTCCCGCTTCGCCGCGTGTGGTTGGCGGGATCCGATCGACCCGGACGGCGTGCTGGGCGACGTCACCTCCACGGCGGCCGACGAGTGGCAGCGGGAGGTCACTTCGCAGGCCGCGCAGCGCAACCAGATCCTGGGCGCGAACAAGGACGTGGTCAACGCCCTTTCCAAGGGCGCGAAGGCTTTGAGCGACATGCTGGGCCAGTCCTGGGACGCCGACCGTCTCACCCGGTGGCAGGACTACTGGATGCCGGGCGGTCTGGGCTGGGTGGGCGACAGCCCCACCGTCATCGAGGTGCACGCCGCGAAGGACAAGTGCCTCGACGTCCAGGGCGCCAAGAAGGACAACGGCACGCCGGTCCAGGTGTATACGTGCAACGGCACCGCAGCGCAGAAGTGGGTGCTCCTGGGCAGTGAGGACAAGCTGCACCTGCAGAACGTCAACTCGCTCAAGTGCCTGGACGTGGCGGGGAACAACACGGCGAACGGCACGACCATCCAGATCTCGTCGTGCAAGGAGTCCACGTCGCAGACCTGGTCGTCCGAACTGCGCGGTGCCACCAGCCTGAAGAGTGTCGGTACGGGCAAGTGCCTGGACCTGCACACCTTCGACAACGGCAACGACGCCAAGCTCTACACCTGCAACGACACCCCTGCGCAGCAGTTCGACATCAAGCCGTCCGGCCACAACGGCACCGGACAGCTGGACTACCCGGACAAGGCGCAGTTCACCAAGGCGACGGCCGGTATCGCCGCCGCGCAGGTCGCCGCGAAGAAGCAACTGGCTGTCCTGAAGGCGCAGCTCGCTGCCGCGCAGAAGGCCTCGACCACCTCGGACACGGCGGTCCAGGCCGCCTACGGCGTCGCCGACACCAACGGCGCGCCGCGTGGTCGTGGTCTGCTGGTCGGGCAGCAGAAGGACCAGGTCACGCAGGGTGCCGCCGCCGCTCTGGCGGCGTTGGAGAAGGCCGGTGAGACCGCCGAGGCGGCCACCCGCGCCTCCGCCGGGGACAGCGCGACCATCGCGCAGCGTGCGCTGGCGCAGGCGGCGCAGTCGAAGGCGGAGTTCCGCAAGAAGGCCGCCGAGACGGCCGAGTTGCAGGCCAAGGCCGCCGCCGACGCGGCCAAGGTGCACCGGGACAACGCCAAGAAGGACAAGGAGACCGCGCAGGCCCAGCTCACCGACGCGCTGAAGGCCGAGGGCGACGCCAAGGCGGCCGCCGCCGACGCGCACGCCAAGCGGCTCGCGGCCGAGGCCGAGGAGAAGACGGCCAAGGCGGAGAAGGAGACGGCCGCCGTCAAGCGGGCCGAGGCCGCCGAGCACCGCAAAAACGCCGAGTCCCAGGCGACGACGGCGAAGGACGCCAAGGACAGGGCGGAGGCCGCGGAGAAGACCGCCGGGGACCGGCGCGACGACGCGGTCAAGGCGAAGGACCACGCCAAGTCCCTGCGGGACGACGCCTGGGACGCCGAACAGAAGGCTGACGCGACCCGCGCCAAGGCCGACGCCAAAGAGGCGTACGCCGACTCCCTGGATTCCGGTGACGCGGCGACCGCCGCCCGCGCCGCAGCGAACGACGCCGACAAGGCGGCCGACGACGCCGAAACCGCCGCGGGCAAGGCGCGCTCCGAGGCCGACGCCGCCACCCAGGCGGCAGCCGACGCGGACGCCGCGGCCACCCGCGCCGAGGCCGCCGCCAAACGCGCCCGCTCCGACGCCGACGCCGCCCAGGCCGACAAACTGAAGGCCGACGCGGCGGTCAAGACCGCCACCAGCGCGGTCGCCGACGCCATCAAGGCATCCCAGGACGCCTCGACCGAGGCCAAGACCGCGGTCAAGCTCGCCGACGAAGCCGAACAGCACGCCAAGGACGCCAAGACCCAGGCGGACACCGCCAACACGGAGGCCGCCAAGGCACTCGCGGCGTCCGCCAAAGCCGCCGGCTACGCCTACGTCACCGCCCAGGCCGCAGTCGACGCCGGCGCAGCCGCCAAACGGGTCGCCGACCCGGCCAACGACGCCATCCAGCTCGGCTCCCCCTACGCCGACAACGACTCCGCCGCCGCCCTGGTCGTCCTGACCGGACAGGGCTCGAAGACGATCGCCGACCAGCAGCAGGCCGTCGCCGACGCCCACGCCAAGAACGCCGCCGCCGAGGCCCAGGCCGCCAAGAACCTCGCCGACCAGGCCAAGGGCGACACCAAGGAGGCCTACCAGCACGCGGCCAACGCCGCCGGCCACGCCGCCGACGCCCGCACCTACTCCAAGGACGCCCTCGGCTACGCAGCCGGCGCCGCCAAGGCCGCAGCGGCAGCCTCAGCGTCCCTGGCCCGCACCATCGACTACGACCAGCAGGCCACCACCGACGCAGCCGCCGCCGACAAAGCCGCCGGCAACGCCGAGGGCTACGCCAAGGACGCCCGCGACAGCGCCGACGCCGCCGAACTCGACGCCGCAGCCGCCCGCTCCGCCGCCACCCAGGCCGAACAGGACGCCAAGGACGCCCGAGCCGCCGCCACCCGCGCCGACACGGCCGCGACCGAGGCCGAACAGGCGGCGAAGGACGCCGACAAGTACGCCAAAGAAGCGCAGGAGGCCGCCGATAGGGCCGAGAAGGCGGAGAAGGCGAAGCAGATCAACGACGGAACCGTTCCCGACGAGAACGGCCACTTGATCGGCAACGTGTTCTACGTCGTCGACCACATCGAGAAGACCGCCGATCCGGAGGTCATCAGCAAGACCGACGGCTGCGACGGCTGGATCGACAAGCTCTTCTACAAGGGTGACTGCACGATCACCTCGAAGATCAAGTACAAAGAGGTCGTCGACCTGTATCTGTGCAGTGCCCAGGGCATCGACCCGCAGAAGCTCATGTGTCCGACCGAGGCCACGACGTATCTCGGCGAGGTGCGGACCAAGGAACTGTCCCAGAAGGTCACACACACCATCACGATGGCGGAGTTCCAGGCGAACATCGATCCGGTCGACATCCTCTTCGGCAGCTGGATCAAGTGCGCCCAGCTCATGCCCGGTGGTGAGAGAGGAAGCGTGGGCGGCTGCGCCTGGGCCGCCTTGGACGTCGCAAGCCTGTTCGCCGGAAAGATCATCAGGCCCATCGCGGACGCCGTCAAAGCAGCCGACGCCGCTGCGAGGACCGGCATCGGATTCGCCGACGCGTGGAAAGCCCTGCGCGCGCTCCCCTTGACCGAAGAGGCCATCGAGGGCATCGGGGCGAAAATCCTCAACGAGGTCATCGGATGGTGCACCAAGAAGAAGCCTCTCCGCGCGGCGGTCGCGAGCAGCAACGATCCCTGTGTGGGGATGATCTCTTACGGAAGCACCGATATTGCCCACATGGCATACGAGGCCAGAAAGGCAGCCGGAATCACCACTGGCCGAAATGTGGCGGTCGCCAGGGTTCCAGGGTGGAACAACCCTAAAACCGGTGACTTTGTCGTCGGCTTCAGTAAGGGGGGTGGTTACCACTCAGAGAACCATATCCTGGACCAGTTGACGGCCAAGAATTTCAAGCCGACCCAGATTACGGAGCTGTACAGCGAACGAACCCCCTGTCCGGCGTGCGGACCCATGCTGGATGATGTGCTCACCCCGGGAACCCCAATAACCTGGTCCATCCCTGACGGACCAGGTTCCGGGGACCTCCTGTGGGAGATGATGAGGAAGTTCGAGGGGAAGGCATTCCTTCGATCCGCAGAACAGTCCGACGAAAAGTAGGAAAGTAGTTGGGTGTGGCGGGCGCCCTTGCGATGCCTGCCACACCCCGCTGAACAGAGAAGAAGGGTCATGTCCGAGTACGGTTTTACTCGCGCACCCAACACGGTTCTCGTTGTCCGGAATGAGTTGGCGAGACAGGTGGTTGGGGCGCTCCAGCGCGCTGGCCTGCCCGCCTTCCTCGAAGAAGAAGCCGGGACAACGGATCGGTCGGGCGCTGTAGTCCGTGTAGATCCCGACGCTGAAACGGCTTCGGCTTCTGTATCCGTAGGCTGGAGATGCGACCCTGGCATGGTCCGGGCGGCTGTGGACAGTCTTACCACCGGTGGCCCTGATGCGCCGGCCGTCCGTTACCCCGGAACGATCGGGCAGCACATGCAGAGTGCGCTGATCAAGATTCTGCTGTCGGCGGGCATCATCGCAACGTTGGAGAACGACGCTATGAACCCAGAACACGTCCTCGTGTTCGGAAGGATGTCCGACCTGCCAACTGCGTTGAGACCCACCTTCGTTCCACCGGGGACTTAGACCGACCGGCAAATGGTGAGGCCGCTCGTCGGCTGAGGGGCGACGTGAGACAGGCACGGACTCTGCGTGATCATGGAGTTCTCTACGCTCAGTGATCACACGGAGGACCCGTGCCTGCGGTGCCATCTTGCCTGCTCGAACCCCTGTGGGACCAGTTCGCCGTTCTCCTGCCGGTGCGGGAGGGGTTCTCGGTGAGCCATCCGCTGGAGTGCCATCGCCGCCGGGTCCCGGATCGCGTCGTGTTCGAACATGTCGTTCTGGCTCTGGTCCACGGCTCGGGATACGAACGGATCGCGAGCCCGGGATGTTCGGACCGCACCAAATACGCCGAAGAAGCCCAGGAAGCCGCCGACAGAGCCGAGAAGGCGGAGAAGGCCAAACAGATCAACACCGGAACCGTCCCCGACGGGAACGGCGGCACGATCGGCAAGATGTTCTACGTCGTCGACCACATTCAGAAGGTCGGCGATCCGGAGGTCACCAAGAAGACCGACGGCTGCGACGGCTTCATCGACAAGCTCTTCTACAACGGCGACTGCACGATCACCGTGAAGATCCGGTACATCCAGTTCCTCGACCTCTACATGTGCACCGCGGAGGACCTGGATCCGCAGAAGTATAAATGCCCCTCCGAAGCGACGCTGTACCTGGGCAAGACCCAGACCAAGGAACAGTCGCAGACGGTCACGCACACCATCACGATGGAGGAGTACCAGAGGGGCGTCGACCCCGTCGACATCCTCTTCGGCAGCTGGATCAAGTGCGCCGAGAAATTCAGCTCTGGTTTCCAGGCCGGCAGCTGGACCGGATGCGCCTGGGCGGGCCTGGACGTCGCGAGCCTGTTCGCGGGCAAGATCCTCGCGCCCCTCGCCAAGGCGTTGCGCGCCGTGGACGCCTCGCTCGTCACCGGCGTCGGCATCCGGGACACCTTCAACGCCCTGAGGGCCCTGGACGAGCTCGACCCGGCGGCCCTCAACCGCATCGAGAAGACGGCCAAGATCAGCGCCACCTTCGCGCACGACACGGACCACTTGGTGCGGATCGTCCTCGCCGGCGGCAGCAGCATCACCAGCACCCCTGGTCACCGTGTCCATGTCGTCGGTCTCGGCTGGACCCACGTGAACGAGTTGCACCAGGGTGACCGGCTGCGCTCACCCGACGGCGAGACGCACTCCGTCACCGCTCTGCGGGACCTGACCGATACGGCACCGCGCCAGGTGTACGACCTGACCGTCGACGGACTGCACACGTTCTACGTGCGCTCCGAGGGACGGCACGCCGCTGACCTGCTGGTCCACAACTGCGTGAACCTCGCCGACGAGACGCGCTTCCCGGAATCGCAGGCGCACACGCTCTCGAAGCACGTCAACCGGACTGCCGGGCAGGCCGTCGCCGACGCTCAGGAGAACCTGCGCAACAACTTGGCCCCGATCAGCACGGTGTGGACCAACGCCGAGATCGCCCAGCAGGCCGTGGACCGGGTCGTCTCCCAGTACTTCTTCCCCAACGGCACGCGGAGGGCGGCCAGTTTCGAGGCACTGGACAACTTCCTGAACAAGCGGGGACAGCGGCGTTCCTCTCCAGGAGCACATCGGCGAGGAACGCCGTCCCGGGACGTATTCGTCCACAACTGCCTGAACCTGGTGATGGGTGAGGGACCCCATGCCGCCACTGAAGGGGGCAGCTGAAGCAACTCGGGGTGCTCGGGGCGAGGGCAGGCCTCGGGGCAAGAGGGTGATCCGGGTGGGGAGTCCTGGTATTTTTCGCTCACGACGGGCGGTCCGCTGGCCGGTCGGTGCGCACAAGCCGACGCGTTTTGAAAACCAGGGTGGGCCGTTTGGTGGCTCTGCGCGCTAAGGCGCTGACCTGGGCCTCAACGGTTTTCGACACATCCCACGAAGGCGGGGATCTGTCGGAAAACGTGTCTGAAAGTCTGCCGGGATCGGCGGACCGCTCAGGCTTGCTTGGCGACAGGTCGTGGTGGCAGCCCGTGAGGGCGTAGCCACCGCGGTCATTGTAGCGGGTGGTGCCTGATCCAAGGGCGGAGAGATGCGCGCACTGGTTCAGGCGGCGAGCGTGTGGGTGATCTTGGCTCGGGCGACGGAGTTGCTCAGTCAGGCGTAGCCGATGTGGATCAGCAGGACCGCGTCGGGCCCGTAGGCAGCGACTCTCCTCCGAGGCCCCTCCAACGGCCCGATCGCCGGATACGCGAAGGCGTCTCGGGGTGATCTGTCACTTCGTGCCTGCGTGTTCAGCCGGACGGACAGACCGTTCCGAACGCTCACGAATGGGCCGGGCGACTCAGTCCGTCAGACCTCGGTGCCGAGGTGAGCTCCGTCCGTGATCACCGTCGTGCCTGCCGCCACGGCCGGCAGGTCTGACTCGCGCCAGACATGCGCGTCCGCCTTGTTGCCCGAGAGGGCCGGGCGTCTGACGTCTCAACCATGCTGTTCAGGGGCCTCGTTGGTCATCTGTCCTGCCGCACTCGACCTGCCCCATTCGCTCGTGGAGTGGGTCACCGTGCTCGTCCGGGCTGCCGAGGCGTGCCCCGGCACGGGCTGAGGGCCGGGCGGGTCAGGTGGAGCATGCGGGTCAGCCACTGGTCCCCTGTTTCGCGGAGGGAGTGGGGGCCGGACCGGCGTGGCTGGTGGGGGAGCGGTGGGGTGCTGGAGGAAGAGGGGTCGGTGGGGAGGCGGGGCAGGGCCGTGGTGCCGGTGATCATCGACAGCATCAGGACGGCGGCCGCGCGGACATCGACGTCGGGGAGCAGGGAGCCGTCGTTCCGTGCCCGGCTCAGGGTTCTGTGCAGCGCGCCGAGCCAGTTCAGGCGACAGTGGATCGACGGGTCGTCGGGGGTTCGTATCTCCTGGGTCAGACGGGCGCCCGCGCGGACGGTCACGTCGGTCTCGAGGAGGCCTACGAGGGTGTGGGCCATGGCGGTGGCGATCTCGAAGGCCGGAGTCTCGCGCCGCGCCAGCCTCACGAGTGCGGCGGCCGACGTGGCGCAGGCCTCCGCCTGGACGGCGCGGGCGAGATCCGACTTGGCCGCGAAGTGGAAGAACAGGGCGCCCTTGGTGACCTGCGCGCGTTCACTGATCGAGGACAGGGTGGCGCGTTCGTAACCGGACTGGTCGAACACGGTCGAGGCGGCCCGGATCAGGTTGCGCCTGGTCCGCTCGGATCTCTCCTGCTTCACCACGACGCGACCACCCGGACGCTCCTTGTCGTTCGGCTGCTGTTTGTCCTGCCGCAAGCGACGCTAGGAACCTGCTTTTGGATCTGTCAACGGGGCCGGGTCGCGCAGATCATCTTCACGCCATGCTGGCAGTTCCCCTATGAGCGCTGCTGGTTGGCGGGAAAAGGTGGGCGGGAAGGGGGAGGGGCAGAGGAGTTGAGGTAGGAGCCGAGCAGGAGCAGGAGCAGGAGCAGGAGGGGGAGTTGGAGTTGGAGTTGGGGCAGGGGCCGGTCGGAGTGGGAGGCTTGAGAACTCGGTCGCTCCGGCGGTCCGTTCAGCTCAACTGCACCCGTCCGAAACGGTCCGCGATGTGCAGGTCCGCCTCGATGCGGGTCGCCGTCGCGTGAAGTTCGGGCAGCACGTCGCTGACGCAGGCCTCGGCGGTACGGCGACTGCTGTGCATGGCGACGTTCACCGCGGCCACGACCCGTCCGCCGCGGTCGCGCACCGGAACGGCGATGGACCGCAGACCCTGCTCCAACTCCCCCTCGACCATGGCGTATCCGGCCTTCCGCACCCGGTCCAGTTCGGCCCTGAACCGCTCCGGGTCCGTGATGGTCCGCGGGGTCAACGAGGGCAAGGGGATCGATGCGGTCGATGCGGTCGATGCGGTCGAAGGGGCCAGGGGTGTCGACGGCGGCAACCGGTTGGGCGCACCGTCGTCCAGTACGGCTGCCGCGCGGGTCTCCGGAAGATCGGCCAGGATCACCCGGCCCAGAGAGGTGGCGTACGCGGGCAGCCGGGTGCCGACAGCGACGTTGACGCTCATGATCCGACGGGTGGAGACGCGCGCGGTGTACTGGATCTCGTCGCCCGTCAGCACCGCGAGCGACACCGAGTCGTGCAGCCGCTGGGAGAGTTCGGTCAGATGCGGGGCCGCGATCTCGGGGAGCGAGGTCCGTGAGAGTGGCGGGAAGCCGAGCCCCAGGACGCGCGGGGTGAGCCGGAAGACGCGGTCGTGCGTGGTGACGTATCCGAGGTGTTCCAGCGTGATGAGGGCGCGGCGAGCGGTCGCGCGGGCGAGTCCGGTCGCCTGGGCGACCGCGGTGAGGGTCAGTTCCGCGCGGCCCTCGCCGAAAGCGGTGATCACCGTCAGCCCCCGGGCCAGCGACTCGATGAACTCCCGCCCCAGTTCCTGCTTGGAGGCGCCGGTCCAGTCGGCGAGCCCGGAGGGGGTGGCGATGGTCCCCGCCGTCCCCGCGCCGACTCGCCCGTCACCCTCCGCGAACGGCTCGGCGCGTTCCGGCGTCGGCTCCCGGTCCAGGGCCAACGCCCGTTCCATCTCGGCCACGGCCGTCCGCAGACGCGGCAGCAGCGCCTCCCGAAGGCCGTCGGCGTCGTGCCGGCTGGTGTGGCTCACCACGTTCACCACGCAGGCGATCCGCCCGGCCTGCCGTACGGGCATCGACACGGCGACCAGGCCCGGTTCGATCAGCTGGTCGTCCAACGCCCAGCCCACTCTGCCCGCTTCGGCCGTCCGCTGTTCGAAGTCGTCGCCGAGGGTGGGGAGTTGGGCGGCCGGAAGGGCGGTGGTGTCCGCCCCTCCCTCGTACGGTCTGCTCCGGGCCGGTACGGCGGGGAAGCCGCGGTCCTCCGGATCGGCCGCGCGGCGCTCCCGCCAGTGCGTCCACTCCCGCTCGCTCCACTCGGAGGCGAACAGGGGTCCCGGAGCGGTGCGTTCGGCGGGGAGCAGGTCGCCGATGCGGAAGCTCAGGGACATCGCGCGGCGCCGGGTCGCCTGGTGGATGAAGCGGATGCCGTCCCGGTCGCCGACGGCGAGGGACACCGACTCGTCGAGTTCGTCGGCCAGCGCGTCGGCGTGCGCGTCCAGGAGCCGGGGAAGCCGGAGCGCGGCGAGATAGGCGTTGCCGAGTTCCATGAGACGGGGGGCCAGTACGGCGTCCCGGCCGTCGAGGCGTACGTAGCCCATGCGCGCGAGGGTCACCGTGATCCGGTCGACCGTGGACCGCGCGAGCCCCGTGGCCCGTTCGAGGCCGCTCAGACTGGACACCCCGTCCGCCTCGGTCAGCCGCCGCAGTACGGCGATCCCGCGGATGAACGGCGTGACCGCCTCGTCGGGCACCCCGGCCCCGGCGGCCGTGAGCCCCCCACGCGACGACGTGACGTTCGGGGGCGCGACGTTCGACGGTGTGGGACTCGACGGTGTGGGGCTCGATGGCATGGGCTCTCCGATGCGGCTCTCAGAAGAGTCACCGTTCGGCGGATCTCGGATGAGCCACCGTGTGGCGGGTCTCAGATGAGCCACGTTAGTGCTTGCCCGGCCGCCGAAGCAGGTCGGCCGCTTCCCGGCACGCGGCACGGGCACCGGTACGCCGCGCCTACGCCTTTTCGTCCGACGATCGCCCGGCCGCCAGTCCGGCGGTCAGCGGACGGTGCGGCGGTCAGCGGCGCGTCACGTACACCCGGTACTTCCCCCCGGCGTCCGCCGACGCGACCTGGACGGTGACCCCGGCCTTCGCGTCCTTGAAAGTCTCACCGGGGGAGTAGGGCGCGTCGGAGAGCTCGGCCTGGACGTTGGGAGAACGGGTGCAGCCTCCGCTGTCGCGATGGGAGTCGAACACCGTGATGGGCCCGTTCCCGGTGTCCACGTCCGCGTCGACCTTGTAGACGAGGATGCCGGGATGGCAGACCGCGGAGTCGTTGCCGGCGTGGGTGCGCAGCTCCAGGACGTACCCGCTTCGGACGCTGGTGGGTATGACGACCAGTTTGGGGCCGCCGCGCACGGCCAGCGGGGTCAGCGTGTACTCGCTGGTGCCGTGCGCCGCCGCGCAGCTGACCTGGGAGGTGTCGAGCCAGCCGAGTTTCCACTTGTGCCAGCCCAGGAGGTCGTTGTCGGCCCCCCAGTCCTCGCTCATGATGTCCCAGTGCCCCACCGCGCCGCCGCCGTCCTGGGTGTAGAGGTCGGGCAGGCCGAAGGTGTGGCCGTTCTCGTGCGGCAGAACGCGGTAGCCCGTGTCGGCGTAGGAGCCCGAGCCGTCGTCCTGGCGGCTGTAGACGAAGGACGCGTTGGCGACCGGGACGCCGTCGGCGACCGGCGCCTCGGTGTTGCCGGCGAAGGTCACGGACAGCACGGTGTCCAGTGCGGAGGGCCCGGCGTTCGGTGTGACCAGCACGTTCAGGATGTCGTACGAGCGGAAGTCGACCTCGGGATCGGCCGCGGCCACGATGTCCTGGACCAGTTCGCGGTACCCGGGGTCGAAGGGCGCGCCGCGTTCTATGCCGTACGCCCTGAAGGGCTTGGGCATGCGCAGCCAGTGCCGGACGGGGGCCTCGGGCCGGTAGTCGAGGCGGCCGTAGGAGGCGGTGCGGAACCATTCCTGCGTCTTCGGGAAGAACTCGTCGTACCGGTCGAGAGCGCTGCCCCTGCCGGGCGCGTCGGAGAAGTCGACCATCAGGGTCAGGGCCCGGAGAGTGCCGGTGGAGCGGGCGTAGCCGGGGGCGGTCGGGATGCCTTCCCCCATCTGGACCCCGGACGGGCCGTTGATCATGCAGGGGCCGAGCGCCGTGGAGCGGGCCAGCGCGGTGGAGCCCGCCGTGGCGGAGCCGACCGTCAGGTGTCCGGTGCCGGCGGAGGTGCTGACCGCCAGCGTCAGAACGGTCACCGTGGCGAGCGCGGCCACACGGCGCGGGCGTATCCGGCGGCTGGACGGCTGCATGCGGGGCCCTTCGCTCCACGGCAGCCACCGGTCTCCGACTGCACCCTTTCGATCACCCTGAGTCGCCGACGCGCCGGGCGCGCGCTGGATGGGCCCGATCGGGTTTATCTCCGGGAGGCCCTGAAACGGGTTCCGCCGGGAGGGCGTGACGGGGTCACTCGGGCTCCGGGAGACAGGACGGGAGCCTTGTGGAAGCCGGGACAGCGACGCCCGGAGATGCGCAGGGCGACGCCCGGAGAGACGTGGAACCACTATCCGGAGAAGCGCGGAACCGCTGCCCGGAGAAGCGCGGAGCCGCCGTCCGGAGGAACGCGGAGCCGCCGTCCGGGGGAGCGTGGAACCACCGTCCGGAGCACCCCGGGACAACCCCGGGGCGACCGGACCACCGACTCCCCAGTAATGTGATGCAGGTCACACAATTCTCGTCCGGGCCGGGAAATAACCGGGGATCGTTTCCCCGTTTAGCCATACGTCCGAGCGAAACGGGGAGCGAATCCCCGGATCGCACTCAAGCTCCGAGATGCTTCGAGGAGTACGCCGTGGAGACCGCAACCCCCGTGCAGCGTCGAGTGGCCCGGCCCCGTGCCGATGCCCTGCGCAACCGGGAGCGGATCGTCGCCGCCGCCCGCGAGATGTTCGTCGAGTTCGGTGCCGAGGTGCCGTTCGACGAGATCGCCCGCAGGGCAGGTGTCGGCAACGCCACGGTGTACCGCAACTTCCCCGACCGCGACGCCCTCGCCCGCGAGGTCGTGTGCTCGGTGATGGACCGCACCTCGGAGTGGGTCGAGGAGGCGCTCGCCGCAGGCGGTGACGCCTTCGAGTCGCTGAGCGGCTTCGTGCACTTCGCCGCCGACGAGCGCATCGGTGCCCTGTGCCCGATGCTCTCCGAGAGCTTCGACCAGAACCATCCCGACCTGGTCGCCGCGCGCGACCGGATCACCGATCTGCTGCAGCAGCTGATGGCCCGCGCGCGCGAGGCCGGACAGCTGCGCCCCGACGTCGAGCTGGGCGATGTGATGATCGCCGTCAGTCAGCTCACCAGGCCGCTGCCCGGCACCGCGTGCCAGGGCATCGACCGCTTCGTGCACCGTCATCTGCAGCTGTTCCTGGACGGTATGCGGGCTCCGGCCCGCTCCGAACTGCCCGGAGTGGCCGCCAACCTGGAGGAACTGCGACGAGTGTGACCGGTGCCGGAGCGGCAGCCGAAGCGATCGGTCGATGGGCGACCGATGAGCCCGGCGCCCGGCGACAGTCAGAACTCGTAACCCGAACTCGTACTCGATAACGCACAACTCGACGCCCGTGCAGCCCGTACGCCTCGTACGGCCCGTACGTGTCACACGCGAGGCGCACTCGTCATCAGGGACGAGCCGCGCCGAGGCGCTCCCGGCCGTCACCGTCGACGAGCCGTCCCCTTTTCACTGAATTTTTCGCTACGAAGTCCCGGAGTGGGTACCCCCATGTCTGAAACACGAACCGCCAAGGCTGTCCCGGACCCAGCGTCCGACGCGCACAGCAACCGCTGGAAGGCGCTCGTCTTCATCGCGCTGGCCCAGCTGATGGTGGTGCTCGACGCCACCATCGTGAACATCGCGCTGCCCTCCGCCCAGCAGGACCTGGGTATTTCGGACGGCAACCGGCAGTGGGTCGTCACGGCCTATGCCCTCGCCTTCGGCGGTCTGCTCCTCTTCGGCGGCCGTATCGCCGACCTGTGGGGCCGTAAGCGGGCGTTCGTCGTGGGCCTGATCGGCTTTGCCGGGGCCTCCGCGCTCGGTGGCGCGGCGCAGAGCGGCGGGATGATGTTCGGCGCCCGCGCGCTTCAGGGTGCGTTCGGCGCGCTGCTCGCGCCCGCCGCGCTCTCGCTGCTGGCCGTGATGTTCACCGACGCCAAGGAGCGCGCCAAGGCCTTCGGCATCTACGGTGCGATCGCCGGTGGCGGCGGCGCCGTCGGCTTCATCCTCGGTGGTGTCCTCACCGAGTACCTGAACTGGCGCTGGACCTTCTTCGTCAACATCCCGTTCGCGATCATCGCGGCCGCGGGCGCGTACTTCGTCATCCGTGAGCCGAAGGGCGGACGCAACCGTTCGCCGCTCGACATCCCCGGTGTCGTCCTGTCCACCCTCGGTCTGGTCTCCCTCGTCTACGGCTTCACCCGCGCCGCGTCCGACGGCTGGGGCGACTCCATGACGATCGGCCTGTTCGTGGCCTCGGCCCTGCTGCTGGCCGCGTTCGTCCTCACCGAGTCCAAGGTCAAGGCCCCGCTGCTGCCCCTGCGCGTCATCACCGAGCGCAACCGCGGCGGCGTCTACCTCTCCCTCGGTCTCGCGATCATCGCGATGTTCGGCACCTTCCTCTTCCTCACGTACTACCTGCAGATCGTGAAGGGCTACTCGCCGATCTCGACCGGCTTCGCCTTCCTGCCGATGATCGCGGGCATGATCACGGGCTCCACACAGATCGGCGCCCGTCTGATGACCCGGGTCGCGCCGCGGCTGCTGATGGGCCCCGGCTTCCTGGTCGCCGCGGTCGGCATGCTGCTGCTCGCGCAGCTGGAGATCGGCTCGTCTTACGCGGCCCTGGTGCTGCCGGCGATGCTGCTGCTCGGCCTCGGCATGGGTACGGCGTTCATGCCCGCCATGTCGCTGGCCACGCACGGCATCGAGCCGCGTGACGCCGGTGTCGCCTCCGCGATGGTCAACACCTCGCAGCAGGTCGGCGGTGCGATCGGTACGGCCCTGCTGAACACGATCGCCGCCTCCGCGACCACCGCCTACATCAAGGACCACATGGCGGGCGCCGGCACCAAGGCGCAGCAGCAGCTCGTCCAGGCGGAGGGCATGGTGCACGGCTACAGCAACGCGATCTGGTTCGCCGTCGGCATCCTCGTGGTCGCCGCGGCAGTCGCCTTCACCCTGATCAACACCGGCCGTCCGGACGCCTCCGTGGTCGTCGGCTCCGGCACGGGCGAAGGCGCGCAGGACGAGCTGAAGGTGCCGGTCATCGCGCACTGACGGCTCTCGCTCACTCCGGGCACTTCGCGTACGGACGCGGGGTGGGGACGCCTGGTCCGTACGAGTCCGGGGACTGCCCCGGCTCCCAGCACAGGGAGCCGGGGCAGTCCCTTGTCCGGGTGTCCGGGCTCCCTGGGCGATCGGGGGTCTCGCGCAGCCGCTTCCCGCGTGAAGCGAGGGCCTAGCGCAGCCAGGGAAGATCCGCGCCCGCGTCCTTCGGCTGGAGTCCCTCGGCGATGATCCGCATGGCCTCGCCGAAGGCCTTCTGCTGGTCCGGGCCGAGCCGGTCGAACAGGGCCTGACGTACGGCGGCCACATGGCCCGGCGCCGTGCGCCGCAGGACTTCGTGACCGTCGTCGGTCAGGACGGCGAACTGCCCCCGCTTGTCGGACGGGCAGTCCTCCCGGCGCACCCAGCCGCTCTTCTCCAGACGGGCGATGGCGTGCGAGAGCCGGGAGCGGGTGATCTTCGCGTTCATGGCCAGTTCGGTCATCCGCAGCCGGCGGTGCGGTGCCTCGGCGAGCTGCACGAGCAGCCCGTAGTAGATGTGCGGCATGCCCGCGTCGCGCTGGAGCTGGCGGTCGAGGTGGTCCTCCAGGAGGGTCGTCGCGTGCATGTACGCGCGCCAGATGCGCTGTTCCTCGTCGGTGAGCCAGCGCGGCTCTTCAGCGGGAGCGGGTGCCGTGTTCATGTACTCCACTGTACGAGCCCATCCTTGAAACTTAAACGAACCAGTCGTAGTCTCGTATTCAAGAACTTGAGACTTTAAGCAACTGCTTCAAAGGTCAAGCACTGCCGCCGTACGATGGAACCCTCTGGAGGGAGCCGCCATGTCCGCAGCCACCGAGGGGCGCCCCGCACCGGAGCGCATGCCCGCCCTCTATCTCAGTCATGGTGCCCCGCCGCTCGCCGACGACCCGGTCTGGCCCGGACAGCTCGCCGCCTGGTCCGCCGACCTGCCCCGCCCCAAGGCGATCCTCATGGTCTCCGCCCACTGGGAGGAGGCCCCGCTCGCGCTCGGCGCGACCGAGTCGGTCCCCCTCGTGTACGACTTCTGGGGCTTCCCCGAGCACTACTACCAGGTGACGTACGCCGCCCCGGGTGCTCCGCGGCTCGCCGAATCCGTACGGAAACTGCTGCGTACGCCCGGTACGCCGGTGCAGGACATCCCGGACCGCGGACTCGATCACGGCGCCTACGTCCCCCTCGTGGAGATGTTCCCCGAGGCCGACATCCCGGTGCTCCAGATCTCCCTGCCCACGCTCGATCCGGTCCGGCTGTTCGACATCGGCCGGAAGCTGGCGCCGCTGCGCGACGAGGGCGTGCTGATCGTCGGCTCCGGCTTCTTCACCCACAATCTCGCGGCCCTGCGGCACATCGGCGAGGGCGTCCCCACCTGGTCGAGCGAGTTCGACGACTGGGGGCACCGCGCCCTTGAGGCCGGTGACGTGGACGCGCTGCTCGACTTCGAGCGCAAGTCCCCGGCGGGCCGTCTCGCTCACCCGCGGACCGAGCACTTCGCCCCGCTCTTCGTGACCATGGGTGCCGCGGACGCCTCCGGCGAGCTGGACGCGCAGCGGTCCGTGATCGACGGATTCTGGCTGGGGATGGCGAAGCGGTCGGTGCAGTTCGGCTGAGTGCCTTGCCTTCCTGAATCAGGGGCGACCCGAGTGTCAGCGGGTGAGTTCCTTCTCGTACCAGGCGACGTCCCAGTAGCGGCCGAACTTGCGGCCGACCTCCCGGTAGGTACCGACGTGCTGGAACCCGAAGCGTTCGTGCAGCCGCACGGACGCTTCGTTGGGCAGGGCGATGCCCGCGTAGGCCCGGTGCAGGTCCTCGGTCGCGAGCGCCGCGAACAGGGCTTCGTAGAGGAGCGTGCCGACGCCCCGGGCCACGGCGTCCGGGGCGACGTAGACCGTGACCTCGACGGAGGTCGCGTAGGCGGGCTTCACGCGAAAAGCGCTGGATGTGGCGTACCCGAGAATCCCCTGTGAATCCGTGTCCGTGGCAACCATCAGGCGGTGCGGTCCGTCTTCAGGGTGGGAGAGCAGCCAAGGACGACGTTCTTCCGGCGTGAAGACGCCGGTGTCGAATGTGATGGGTGTCTCACGTACGTAGTGGTTGTAGAGGTCCGTGAGCGCGTCGAGGTCGGCTGCGGTTCCCGGCCTGACCTGCACATCTGTACGTTCTGACCTCATCAGCCCTCCCGTGTGGTGCGACAGGGTACTGCATGATCAGAAAAATCAAGGTGCGGGTTGGGAATTCTGTCCTGATTCCAGTCGTTGTTTCCATCAGATGCCGGGCACCCGGGAGGGTGAAACCCGATGTCCAGGACCACCCGACAGCCCACCACGCAAGGGAGCACGCATGGCAACCCGTGCCGTCGCCCGTCGTAAGTCCGCCACCGGCGGGACCGCCGACGCGGCACGCAGTGTTCGCGCCGGAGGCGGCGAAATCGCCGACCGCGACCTGGTCGGCATGTACCTCGACGAGATCGCGCGAACACCGCTGCTCGACGCCGCCAAGGAAGTCGAGTTGTCCCAGGTCATCGAGGCGGGTGTGTTCGCACGGCAGATCCTCGACGGCGAGGCGGAGGCCAAGGTGGACGCGTCCCGCGAGGAGCTGGAGGCGCTGGTCGCCGACAGCGAGCGCGCGAAGGACGTCTTCATCCGCTCGAACCTCCGGCTGGTCGTGGCCGTGGCGCGCCGTTACCCGCGCAGCGGCCTGCCCCTGCTCGACCTGATCCAGGAGGGGAACGCCGGCCTGGTGCGCGCGGTCGAGAAGTTCGACTACCGCAAGGGCTTCAAGTTCTCGACGTACGCCACCTGGTGGATCCGGCAGGCCATCACCCGTTCCATCGCCGACCAGTCGCGCACGATCCGCCTCCCCGTCCACCTGGTCGAGGAACTGGGCAGGATCCGCCGCGTGCAGCGCGAGTTCAACCGTGAGAACGGGCGGGAGCCCGAGCACACGGAGATAGCCACCGAGCTCGGTTCGACGCCGGAGCGCGTGGGCGACGTGCTGGACTGGGCCCGCGACCCGGTCTCGCTGAACATGGCGGTGGACGACGAGGGCGAGACCCAGTTCGGCGACCTGCTGGAGGACACCTCGGCCGTGTCGCCCGAGCAGTCGGTTCTCACGCTGCTGCGCAGCGAGGAACTGGACGACCTGATCGGCCACCTCGACCAGCGCACCGCCTCCATCATCAAGATGCGGTACGGCATCGAGGACGGCCGGGAGCGCACGCTCACGGAGGTCGGCAAGGAGCACGGGCTCACGCGCGAGCGCATCCGCCAGATCGAGAAGCACGCCCTGCTCGAACTGAAGAAGCTGGCACGCGACACCGGATTCGACGCGGCGGCGTAGCGACAAAGACGCGGCGGCCCGGCGACGGAGGGACAGCGCGGGGACGTACGGGGCGAGGCGGGTGAGCGGGGTGAGTGGGCCGTACGGGTTCATTCACCGGGAAGGCTCGAAACCCGCCCTGCCCGGTCCGCGCACGGGCACGCCCGCCACGTTGGCCACAAGTCGACCAGACATGGCCATGTAAGGCCGCTTCAACCTGCTGGGCTCTGGGAACAAAACTTCCGGGTCCACGCTTCAGGACCCCGTCCGGGCGGAGGTACACCGCCCCATAGAGCCGAGTCCCGACGCACACCCCCCCCCGCGCCGGGACTCTCCCAGAGCCGAGCTTCGGCGCCTCCCCCCCTGGCGCCGAAGCTCGGCTCCACTTCTGTGTCGGGGGGCGGGTTCCGCTCCGGGGCGAGCCGACGGTTCGAGTCGACCCGATCCACCCGATCCAGCCGAGGACGCGCGCGGTGGGGTTTTCCGGGCAGGACAGGGGCGGGCCACCCCGAACCTGAACCCCGGGGTGACCCGGATGGCAGATTCTGCCACAGCGGCATAATCTGCCGTCCCCGACAGACCGGGCGGTGTCACCGGCCCGCGGAGCCCCGCCGGCCGTCACGTTCCGTCAGTCTGCGGCACTCCCCCCGCCCGGCTCAGTCGTGCACCCAAGTCCCTTACGTAATCCACCAGTTCTCTCGGCTCCCGGACCGTGAACTCGCAGCCGACCATCGCGATCCGTACCGCCAGCCATTCCACCGAGTCACTGGCGGAGGCGCGCAGGCGGCAGCGGTGCTCGTCGATCGGCTCGGGTGCGCCGACCCATGAGGGCACCCGAGCCGCGACGAACTCGGCCGGTGCGCCGAAGGTGACTTCGAACGCGTACGTCTCCTGACGCCGGTACATCGACTGCCGCAGGAATTCGGCGGCGTTCCCGGTGGGCAGGTCGCGGGGTGCGAACCTGGCCCCCGTCGCGAAGGGCTCGGTCACCCGGTCGACGCGGAAGGTCCGCCAGTCCTCACGGTCGAGGTCGTACGCGACGAGGTACCACCGCCTGCCGGTGGAGACCAGCCGGTAGGGCTCGGTCAGCCGCCGCGAGGGCGTTCCGTCCCCCGAGCGGTACGCGAACCGCAGCCGCTCCCCTCCGGCGATGCTCGACGCCATCACGGTCAGCGTCTCGGGCGCGATGCTCGCCCCGTCTCCGCTGGTCAGCGGTGTGGTCGCGGCCTGGAGCGTGGACACGCGATGACGCAGCCGGGACGGCAGCACCTGCTCCAGCTTGGCGAGGGCCCGTACGGAGGCCTCGTCCACGCCCGCGACGGCGTGCCCGGCGCCGGCCCGCAGGCCCACCGCGATGGCCACGGCCTCCTCGTCGTCCAGGACGAGCGGCGGCATCGCCTTGCCCGCCACCAGCCGGTAGCCGCCGTCCGCGCCCTTGGTCGCCTGCACCGGATAGCCCAGCTCGCGGAGCCGGTCGACGTCGCGGCGGACCGTGCGACGGGACACCCCGAGGCGCTCGGACAGCTCGCCGCCAGGCCATTCGCGGGGCGTCTGGAGGAGGGAGAGGAGCTGGAGAAGCCTGGCCGGTGTATCGGTCGTCATGTTGTCCAGGGTGCCGCACAACTAGGACATGATCTGACCTAATGGGGCCTTACCTTTACGGCATGACCTCCACCGACACCTCTGAGACAGCTCTCAGCAGCCCGACACCCGGCGCGGCGGCCGACCGGCGGCGCTGGTTCGCCCTCGCCATCGTGATGACCGCGGCCTTCATGGACCTGGTCGACGTCACGATCGTCAACATCGCGATCCCGTCGATCCAGCGGGACGCGGGCGCCACGTTCAGCCAGATCCAGTGGATCACCGCCGGCTATGCGCTGGCCTTCGCCGCGGGACTCATCACCGGTGGGCGGCTCGGCGACATCTACGGCCGCAAGCGGCTCTTCCTCCTCGGCATTGCCGGTTTCACGGTCGCGTCGGCGCTGTGCGGCTTCGCGGCGAACCCGGAGATGCTCGTCGCCTCGCGCATTCTGCAGGGCGCCATGGCCGCGATGATGGTGCCGCAGGTGCTGTCGATCGTGCACGCGACCTTCCCTGCGCACGAGCGCGGCAAGGTCTTCGGCCTCTTCGGCGCGATCGTCGGTCTGGGCGCGGTCTCGGGTCCGCTCCTCGGCGCACTGCTCATCGAGTGGAACCTCTTCGGCCTGGAGTGGCGGCCGATCTTCCTCATCAACCTGCCGGTCGGCATCGTCGCGCTGATCCTGGGCCGCCGCTTCATCAGCGAGTCCAAGGCCCCGCGGGCCCTCAAGCTCGACCTCGTCGGCGTCGCCCTCGTCACGCTCGGTCTGCTGATGCTGCTCTACCCGCTGACCCGCGGCCGTGAGCTGGGCTGGCCGCTGTGGGGATACGCGTCGATGGCCGGCTCCCTCGTCGTCTTCGCGGCGCTGGTGGCGTACGAGAAGCGGAAGACGGCGCGGGACGGTTCGCCGCTGGTCGAGCTGTCGCTGTTCAAGGTGAAGAGTTTCGCGGCGGGCATCGCCGTGCAGACCGTCTTCGGTATCGCCCTCGGCATCTTCTTCCTGGTCTGGACGATGTACATGCAGTTCGGGCTGGGCTGGAGCGCGCTGCGGGCGGGGCTGACCGGCGTGCCGTTCTCGATCGCCGTCTCGGCCGCGGCGGGCATGTCCGTGCAGCTGCTGGTTCCGCGTTTCGGACGCAAGGTGCTCCAGGCGGGCGCCCTGCTCATGGCGCTCGGAGTCCTGCTCTACATCTGGGAGTCCGACCGGTACGGCATGTCCATCGCCTCCTGGCAGATGGCCCTTCCGCTGGTGGTCATGGGCGCGGGCATGGGCTTCATCGTCGCACCGCTGACGGACGCGGTGCTCTCGGAGGTCCCGCGTGAGCACGCGGGCTCGGCGTCGGGCCTGATCAACACCGTGCAGCAGATGGGCAACGCGCTCGGCCTCGGCCTGGTCTCGGTCGTCTTCTTCGGCGAGATCAGCGACCACCTGACCCGCGCCCAGGTGGGACCGGCCTTCGCCAACGCCTTCGAGCACGCGCTGGGCTGGGTGGCCGCGGTGCTGGCCGTCATCTTCCTGCTGATGTTCGCCCTGCCGAAGCGGCCGGCACAGCACGTGGAGGGCGCGCAGGACGAGACGGACACCCAAGTCCAAGACCAGAACCAGGATCAGGATCAGAGCCAGAACCGGAACCAGAATCCGGACCAGGGCTCGAACGACGGCCCGAACGAGGGTCCGAACCAGGACCGGAAGCCGGAATTCGTCGGCTGATCCCTGGCCGGTCCGCCATCACCCGCGCGACGCGGAGGTCCGAACCGGAAGGGGCCCCGGCACCTCAGGTGCCGGGGCCCCTTCCGGTGTCAGCCCAGTCGTGCCGCGCGTCGTTCCATCGCGTTCCGGGCCGCGTCCTCCGTCGCGTACACCTCGCACATGTGCCGCCGGTCGGGCGTCGCCGTGTGCTCGACCTCCCACAGGGAGATCTCCTGCCCGTCGCGCAGCAGGAACGCGTGCTCGTAGAGCGAGAAGCACAGCCCGGCCTGACCGGCGCGGCAGGGGCGTCCGAAGGCCTGGGTGATCTGGTGCGCGAACGCCTCCCGGAGCAGGAGGGTCGTGAGGTCGGCGTCCGGCCGGTCCGGATTCTCCGCGCGCCGCAGAAGCCGGCGCGCGTGATCGGCGGAGTCGTCGGGCACGTAGGTGTGGCGCGGCTCGGGGATCGACGACAACTGCACGAACACGGGCAGCTCGAAGTCCGGCGCGTCCGGCGGGAGAGGGAGCCGGGCCGTGGCGGCGCGCAACTCCTCCTCGTCGACGTAGACCTCGTGCTGTGCGTCACGCCCGGTCGCCGTGTTGTGCACAAGCTCCCACAGCGTGACGGCGGAACCGTCGGCGAGCAGCCATGTGTGCCGGTACGTCTCCCGGTGCAGCCCCGCGCTGTGGTGCGCGGAGTGCAGCGAACTGTCGTGCGCCAGCGCGCAGTCGAGTCGCCGTATCGCCTCGTCGGGCAGCTCGAACGAGTTCAGGGCGCGGCCCAGAAGTCGTTCGAGATGCTCCTCCGGAGACTCGGGCGACTCGGGTGGTTCGTACGCTGCCGTCTCGTACGGAACGCTCAAGGTTTCTCCCGGCGTTGCTGCATGTCACCTTGTGGGTGCATACCGTAGCCCCTCGGTCGGACATCATGTCCGCGAACCGAGAAAACGTACGGACGGAAAACGGGCGGGCCGAGCGGCGAGTTCCCGCGCCGCTCGCACGGACGTCAAAAGACCCTCGTCAGACGGCACTTCCGGCGGTGCGCGCGCTCCGCGAAAGGATCCAGCCGCGGAGCACATTGTCCGGCACGACGGTCTTGTCGGACCGGTCCCCGACCGCTACGACGCCCCCGGCGGGCGAGTCGCGATCCGTGCCGGTGCGCGGAGAGCGCGAACGGCGGCACAACGGCTTCCCGCCGCCGCAAGCCGAACGCCCTCCCCCCTGAGCACCCTCCCTCGTCGAACACCGTCACCCATCCGAACACCCTCACCCATCCGATGCCATCACCCATCCGAACGCCATCACGTGGAGGAACCGGGACGATCATCCAACTGGCCTTCCCCGTAGAGCTCTTCGTAGGACGGCCAGGTCCCGCCCGGCCCGTCCACCGACTCCGCGGCGCGTACGGCGCGCACGATCGCGCGCGTCACCAGGTCCGCGCCCGCCGCGAGGATCTCGTTGAGCGCCAGGGGATTCCCGGCGGCGAGCTGCCGGGCGCCCGTGGCCAGCGCGAACACCGTGTCCCCGTCGTTCAGCAGATGCACCGGCCGTACGGCCCGCGCGATGCCGTCGTGCGCGGTCCCCGCGAGCTTCTGCGCCTGCGCCCGCGTCAGATCGGCGTCGGTGGCGACGACGGCGAGCGTGGTGTTCAACGGCGGCGGCGCGTTCCTCGCGGCGGCCTCCGCGAGCCGCAACCGGGCGGCCTCGCGCACCGGAGCGGACGGACCCGCGGTCCGTCCTCGCGTCAACTCCCCGTACAGCGCCCCCGTTTCCGGTTCGACCACCGAACCCGCCGCGTTGGCCACCACCAGCGCGGCCACCGTGATGCCCGACTCCAGTACGGCACCAGCCGTCCCGACCCCGCCCTTGAGCTGTCCGACCACCGCCCCGGTGCCGGCGCCCACACCTCCCTCCCGCACCGGCGCGCCCAGGGCGCTCGCGTCGGCCGCCTCGACCGCGGCGCGCCCGGTGCCGGCGTCCGGCCGTGACCGGAAGTCACCACCACGCCCGAGATCGAAGACGCAGGCGGCCGGCACGACGGGCACGACGTGCGCCGGGTCCGGACCCACCCGCACTCCGCGCCCCCGCTCCTCCAGCCACGCCATCACACCGGACGCCGAGTCCAGCCCGTACGCGCTGCCGCCGGTCAGCACGACCGCCTCGATCCTCTGCACGAGGTTGCGCGGATCGAGCGCGTCCGTCTCCTTGGTGCCGGGCCCGCCGCCGCGCACGTCCACGGCGGCGATCACCCCTCCCTCGGGAGCGAGCACCACCGTCGTCCCAGTGAGCCAACCGTCCCCGGTACGCGTCGCGTGTCCCACCCGCAGACCCGCGACATCTGTCAGAGCCTCAACTGTCATGCGCCCAGTGTTCCCCGGCCGCGGACCCCGGCAGCGACAGCGTGTATGCCCTGGCGCCGACTAGGACGGCGTGCCGCCCTTCCCACGCGCCGACTCGGACGGTGTGCCGCCCCTTCCGCGCGTCCGTGTCGGCTTCCTACGTGCCTCTTGTGACGCCACCCGCGGCTTCCCGCGGCACCATCCGCGTCCTCATCACCACCCCGACCGCCACGGCCAGTGCCGAGACGATGCCCGCGGCGAGTACGGCCCAGTCGCCCAGGAAGGTGCACAGGATCACGAGCAGCGCGGTGGTCGGCAGAACGAGCTGCTGGGCGATGCCGACCTTGAAGTGCCGGGAGTGCAGCGCCCAGACGGCGAGGAAGTACAGCGCGGTCGGCAGCGTCACCGCGGCGGACGCCGAGAGCGCGGAGATGTGCGCCGTGCCGACCGTCTGCTCCACCGCGACCTCCAGACCCGCCCCGATCGCGGCAGCCGAAGCGAAGATCAGATAGTGGCCGTATCCCCACAGGAAGGCCTGCCCGTTGGACCGCAGATGCCCGTGGATCGGCACCGCGAAGTAGATCCACCAGGCGGAGAACACGATCAGCAGCCCACCCGCGGCGATGGGCAGCAGCTCGCCCAGCGCGTCGTGCTCGTCGACGGCCGACTTGACCGCGACGGTGGCGGCGGCGACGGTCTCGCCCAGCACGATGATCGTGAACAGTCCGTACCGTTCGGAGATGTGGTGCGGATGCCAGGACGTGGTGAAAGCCTTCTCCGCGAACACCGGGACGCACAGCTCCGCGACAGCCACCACGAGGAACACCCAAGGGCGGCCCGGCTCCGGCACGAACAGCAGGCCGAGCCAGCCGACCTGGCACAGCAGTACACCGCCCGCGTACCGCAGGGCCATGGTTCTCTCGGCTCCCTCGGTGGACCGCGCCACCCGAAGCCATTGCGCGATCATCGCGAACCGCATGATCGCGTAGCCCAGCCAGACGACCAGGAAGTCGTGGCTCTCGAACGCTTTGGACACCCCGGCCGCGAGCACCAGGACACCCGAGATCTGCACCAGCGTGACGATCCGGTAGAGAACGTCGTCATTGTCGTAGGCCGACGCGAACCAACTGAAGTTCATCCAGGCCCACCAAATGGCGAAGAAGATCATCGCGTAGTCGAGGATGCCCTCGCCCGCGTGCCCTTCCGCCACGGCGTGCACCAGCTCTGCGCCCGCCTGGGCGATGGCCACCACGAAACACAGGTCGAACAGGAGCTCCAGCGGCGACGCGACCCGGTGCGCCTCGTCGCGGCCGCGGGCGGTCATTCTGCGCAGCGGCCGGTGGCCCGCGGGCCGTGGTGTCGCGGCGGGTTCCGGAGTGGGACGGGACGTCATACGGCCAAGCACAGCAGAAAAGCGCCGCACATTCTTGTGGATGCGTTCACAAGCGCTTCTGGGGTCCGAGGTCCGACGAGATGCCAGGTCAGAGGTGTCACGGGAATCCGAACCCGCCGGACCGGAGGGCCTTCGGCGCTGCTCGCGGCGATCCGGTGCCGGGTCCCTCGTGGAGGCCCCGGGCCGCCCACCCGAGCCCGGTGGTCGCGCGTCCGCCGTGGCGGCGAGTCGCCCGACCGGATCCGGGTGGGCCGTAGGGCTCGCGGCGTACCCTTGGGGCATGAGTCCCGCCCCCGCCCCCGAACCGCGCGATCCGAAGTCGGCACTGGTCTTCGACGATCCGCTGAGCCAGCAGTCCTCGGACGATACGGACCGTGGGTGGGGTGAGCGGGCCGACAGCACCGGTGACAGTGCCGCCGACCTGAAGCGCTTCCTCGACGAGAAGCCGCCCCACCACCTCTGAGTCCGGCCCCCGGATTCACGGCTCCTGGATTCCAGTCTCCCGCTTGCCCGGATTTCGGTCCGGCTCCCGGATCCCATCTCTCCGGTCTCGCGACCCCTGGAATCCCGGCCCCTGGAATCCGGCCCCCCGGTCCTCTGACCGCTGGGCTCCGGGCCCCCGGTCTCCCGGCGTCGGCGCTCCCCTGGTTTCCGGGTTGGCGCCCACGGCTTCGCCGTCAGTACTCGCGGCGTCCCGGACCGCGCTGGGCGACCAGCGCGTCGCGGATCTCCTTCAGCACCTCCAGCTCGGACACCTCGATCACCTCGTGCGTGCCTTCCTTCGCCTTCTGGCGAGCCGCCTGCCGGGCCAGGAACTTGGCCATCGGCAGCACCATCAGGAAGTAGACGACGGCCGCGGTGATCACGAAGCTGAGCGTGGCGCCCAGCACCGAGCCCCACATGAGGCTGATGCCGGTGGCGGTCGTGCCGCTGCCTCGGCACGGGCTCTCCAAGCAGGAGCTGTAACTGTCGAGGTTCTTCGTACCGACAGCACCGACCAGCGGGTTGATGATCCCCTTCACCACGGAGTTGACGATGTTGGTGAAGGCAGCGCCGATGACCACGGCGACGGCCAGGTCGATGACGTTGCCACGCATCAGGAAGGCCTTGAAGCCCTCCCACACGCCGGGCTGCTTGTTTACGCTCACTAGGAGGCCCCTCCGCACAGGTTGTGGAACAAACAGCTCCGCAACCTACGGCAGGGCCTGTCGGGCCAATCCAACTGGGTCGCTCGAACGAGGGACTTGACACAGTTTCGGCACTCATCGCAGCGTCACCGCCAGCCGTGATGTGGTGCCGGCACCGGCCAGCCGTGCGGCCGTCGCGCGTGGGACGGAGAGGACGACCAGCGCTCCGGTGTCGGTGGCGCCGACGTCTGGAACACCCGTGACCCGCGCCCCGTTCGCGACCACCCGTACCTTGCCGTCGCTGTCCGCTGCGACCACGTCGACCCGGTCACCGGGACGCAACAGGCTCACCGTGGCGCCGTCCGCGATCCGGACCGGCGCCCTCACCGTCTCGACCGCGCCCGGGCCCCGTACCGGCGCCGAATCGGGGGTTGGGGCGGACGCGGATGCGGCAGGGGTCGCGGACGTCGGATGTCCGCGCGCCGGCTCGGCGTCACCCGGGCCGGCCGCCACGAGGGCGGCCGCCGTCGTCGCCAGGCAGGCGGCGACCGCCCGCCTCCTGTGCCGGGCGAGAAGGCGTGGCCGGTAGCGCCCGCCCCGCACACGGACGGGCGCGAAGTGCGGCACCTCGCAAGTAGGAGGCGCGTCCGCGCCGGGCGGGCGGATGAGGGGAGAGAGCTGTGCCATGGTGACCACCACCTGCGACGAGGAATCGGCTTGCGATCCCACGATGAGGTCTCGCGGCGAAGCCCGTCGGCGTCCGTGGATCACCGAGGGATTGTGGACAACTCCCTCACCCGAACGGGAGGCTCCGCCCGTGTTCCGGGCCGAGGATCCCCGCCGCCACGACGGCGGGGCCAGGGCGACGGCGAGTGTCACAGGTCCGGCCAGGGTCACCGCGACGGCGAGGACCACCGCGGTGGCAGGGTCACGGCGACCGCCCCAAGGCCCAGGTGCCTGCCGCCTGCCGCCTGCCGCCTGCCGCCTGCCGCCTGCCGCCCTCCGGGATCGGGATCGGGATCCGGATCGGACGCGGCAGGACGGGACGGGGCGGGACGAGAGTCCGGTCAGGGCCCGGTGGTCGTAGTGGCGGCCGTCGTCACGGCAGCTCGAAGCCCGGATCCATCCCGCCCAGGGCCGTCGTGCACAGGCAGTCCCGCGCTCCGTTCGTCGGCAGTGCCGCGACCGCGTCGAAGAGCACGCCCCGCAGCCGGTCCACGTTCGCCGCGAACACCTTCAGCACCTCGTCGTGGGAGACGCCCTCGCCGGTTTCGGCCCCGGCGTCGAGGTCGGTGACCAGCGTCAACGACGTGTAGCAGAGCTCCAGTTCACGGGCGAGAGCGGCCTCGGGGTGCCCGGTCATGCCGACCACCGACCAGCCCTGCGCCTGATGCCAGAGCGATTCGGCCCGGGTGGAGAACCGCGGACCCTCTATGACCACGAGGGCGCCGCCGTCCACCGGCTCCCAGTCCCGTCCGCGCGCCGCTTCCAGGGCGGCCGCGCGTCCGACCGGGCAGTACGGGTCGGCCAGCGACACGTGCACCACGTTCGGCACCGAGCCGTCCGGCAGCGGCAGCCCGTCGAAGTAGGACTGCGGCCGTGACTTCGTGCGGTCCACGAACTGGTCCGGAACGAGCAGGGTTCCGGGCCCGTACTCCGGCCGCAGTCCGCCGACGGCGCAGGGGCCGAGGATCTGGCGGGCGCCGACGGAGCGCAGGGCCCACAGGTTGGCCCGGTAGTTGATGCGGTGCGGCGGCAGATGGTGGCCGCGGCCGTGGCGGGGGAGGAAGGCGACCCGCCGGCCGGCGATCTCGCCGAGGAACAGGGAGTCGCTGGGCGGCCCGTAAGGGGTGTCCACCTGCAGCTCGGTCACGTCGTCGAGGAAGGAGTAGAAGCCCGAGCCGCCGATGACACCGATCTCGGCCAGAGCCGTCGACTGCTCCCCGGCCGGGGTCTGTGGGTTCTCCGTGTTCGCCATGAACGGCACCCTAGCCGGACGGGGGAACGCCGAGGACCCCGTCGTCGTACGACGACGGGGTCCTCGGGAAACGAGCTGGTGGGGCCTCACGGAGACGGCCGCCCGGAACGGGTGTCCCGGCGGACCGAGGAGGCCCTAAGCGGCGGAGCTGCTGGACGAGCCGGTGCCCGAGGACTTCGCGTCCGAGGACGACGACGTGGACGTCGACGACGAGGACTTCGAGTCCGACGAGGACGTGGACGTCGACGGCTTCGAGGCCGGCGAGCTGCTCGACGAGGAGCCGCGGCTGTCATTGCGGTAGAAGCCGGAGCCCTTGAAGACAATGCCGACGGCCGAGAACACCTTCTTCAGGCGGCCGCTGCAGTCCGGGCATTCGGTCAGGGCGTCATCGGTGAACTTCTGCACCGCCTCGAGGCCCTCGCCGCACGCGGTGCACTGGTACTGGTAGGTCGGCACTTGTCTTCCTCCTGGCACTCTCACTCAGTGAGTGCTAACGACGGTCCATACTGACGTATTCCGCGAGATCAGTCCACTGTCACCGGCACGCGGTGACCGACGCCACGTGCGACGGCACGGGTCGGGGCCTGTGTGGCGAGGCGTGAACGAAGTGACACCAGGGTCGCCAGAGCCAGTGCCGTACCGGCCATCGGCACCAGGAATCCGGCACCGTCCCAGAGCCTGTCCTCCAGTTGTCCGGCGACCGTGACGGCCGCGGCCTGGCCGAGCGCGACGGCGCCGGTGAGCCAGGTGAAGGCCTCGGTGCGAGCGCCCTGCGGAACCAGGCTCTCGACCAGGGTGTAGCCGGTGATCAGGGTCGGGGCGATGCACATACCGACGACGAGACCGAGGCCGGCGAGCACGATCACCGAGTTGGCCGCCCACAGTCCGGAGGCGGCCAGTGCGAGGGCGGCGTACCCGAGGACGAGCCGTCGCTGCGGGGCCACCTTCCAGGCGACGGCGCCGCAGACGATGCCCGAGAGCATGTTGCCCGCCGCGAAGACGCCGTACAGGACACCGTTCAGGCCGGGCTCGCCGATCGACTCGCTGTACGCGGCCAGTGAGACCTGCATGCCGCCGAAGACCGAGCCGATGCCCAGGAAGGTCATGATCAGGACGCGCACTCCGGGGATCCGCAGAGCGGAACCGTGTTCCACGCGCGCGTGCCCGTCGAGGGCGACCGAGGGCTGTGTGCTCTTCTGCGCGGCGAACAGCAGTCCGCCGATCAGGGTCAGCGAGGCCTCCGTCAGCAGGCCTGCGGCGGGGTCGACGGCCGTGCACAGCGCCGTGGCGAGCAGGGGGCCGAAGACGAAGGTCAGCTCGTCCGTGACGGACTCGAAGGCCGCCGCGGTCGGCATCAGGGGTGAGCCCTGAAGCTTCACGCCCCAGCGGGCGCGCACCATGGGGCCGACCTGCGGCACCGAGGCGCCGGTCGGTACGGCGGCAACGAAGAGCGCCCACAAGGGGGCGCCCGTCAGCGCGAGCACGGTCAGGGAGAAGCCGGACACGGCGTGCACGAGGACGCCGGGCAGCAGGACGGCCCGCTGTCCGTGCCGGTCGGCCAGGCGCCCGGTGAACGGCGCGAACAGTGCCATGGAGACACCGGTGACGGCGGCGACCGCGCCGGCCGCACCGTACGAACCGGTGGTGTGCTGCACGAGCAGCACGATGGAGATCGTCAGCATGGCGAACGGCTGGCGTGCGGCGAAGCCGGGGAGCAGGAACGTCCAAGCGCCGCGGGTGCGCAGCAGCTGTCCGTATCCAGGACGGGAGGTGACCGTGGATGCCACGGCCCGTGCCTTTCTGCCGCCTGGTAGCGCGCCCGTGCGGGGGGCGCCGAGAGCTGTCCTCTTGCGCGGATCTGCGGTAGATACCGGCGTCTCCTGCGGGAGGACGTCACGGCCGCCATACGGTCGCGCCAGCTCTGCGTCAGGCAGAGTTGGTTCGATCAAGGTGTGCCTTCATCGTACAGGGGGCGGGTGTCGCCGCACCTGTGAAAATGAGCACCACGAGATCGCGCGCCTGTGAATGCCCCGCCGCGCTTCGTAAGGTCTCGTTCGTTATCTCGTAAGAAGCGCGTCCGGTGTCCCGTGGCAGACCGTCCGGCGTCGCGTCACAGGCCTGTTCGGTGCCTCGTCCGGTGTTCCGTCCCGCCGTCACCGCTGCCGAGCCAGTCGGCGAGCTTGCCGCCCTGGCCCACCGCGCGCAGTCGCCTCTCGGCCGCGTCCCGGACCGGGTCGGTCGCCACCACCAGTAGTTCGTCGCCGAGCCGCAGCACGGTCGTGGGCATCGGTACGAAGGACTTCGCGTCGCGGACGACGAGGGTGACCGCCGCGCCCGGGGGCAGTCGCAGCTCGCCCACCTCGACACCGTGCATCCGTGACCCCATGGGGATCGCGACGGACAGCAGATGGCCGCGCAGCCGTTCCAGGGGCGCCGATTCGATGCCCAGGTCGGCGGCTCCGGGGGACTCTCCGAGACGGAGTTTGCGGGCCAGCCAGGGCAGGGTCGGGCCCTGGACGAGGGTGTAGACGACGACCAGGACGAAGACGATGTTGAAGATCCGCTTGCTCTCGGCGATGCCGCTCACCATCGGGATCGTCGCCAGGATGATGGGTACGGCGCCGCGCAGCCCGGCCCAGGACAGCAGCACCTGCTCCTGCCACGGGATGCGGAAGGGCAGCAGTGCGGCGACGACGCTCAGCGGCCGGGCCACCATGGTCAGCACCAGGCCGATGACGAGCGCGGGCCAGACGTCGTCGCCCATCTCGTGCGGGGTGACCAGCAGGCCGAGCAGCACGAACATGCCGATCTGGGCGATCCAGCCGAGCCCCTCGGCGAAGCCGCGCGTGGCGGGCCAGTGCGGCAGCTTCGCGTTGCCGAGCAGCACGGAGGCGAGGTAGACGGCGAGGAAGCCACTGCCGTGCGCGAGCGCCCCGGCGGCGTACGCCACGACCGCGATCGCCATCACGGCGATGGGGTAGAGGCCGGAGGCCGGCAGCGCCACGTGCCGCAGCGCGTACGCGCCCAGCCAGCCGACCGCGAGGCCGACGGCGGCGCCGATGGCCAGCTCCAGCGCTATCTCGCCGAGCAGCACGTACCAGTGCTCGACCGGTCCCGCGGTGGAGAACGCGACGACGAGGATGACCACCGGGGCGTCGTTGAAGCCCGACTCGGCCTCCAGGATGCCCGTCACGCGCGCGGGGAGGGGGATCTTCCGCAGCACCGAGAAGACCGCGGCGGCGTCCGTCGACGAGACGACCGCCCCGATGATGAGCGCCTGCCGCCACTCGAGACCGATCAGGTAGTGCGCGGCCGAGGCCGTGACACCGACGCTCACCGCGACGCCCACCACCGCCAGCGAGGAGGCCGCCGGCAGGGCCGGTCTGATCTCCTTCCACTTCGTGCCGAGACCGCCCTCGGCCAGGATCACGACCAGGGCCGCGTACCCGATGACCTGGGTCAGCTCGGCGTTGCTGAAGTGGATGTCGCCGACTCCGTCCTGGCCGATCGCGACGCCGATCCCCAAGTAGACGAGCAGCGTGGGAAGCCCGCTGCGTGAGGAGATCCGGACCGCCGCCACCGCGAAGAGCAGGACGAGCGAGCACACGAGCAGGAGCTGGTTGAGGTGGTGGACAGTCAGGGGCTGTTCCTTTCTCGCCGATCCGGTCGCGCCGAGGGCGGTCTCCGGATCCGAGCACCGGAAGCCGGCCACTTCAGTGCAAGTACTTCGTTACCTTACCTAACTCTTGACGCTTTCTTGACGTTCCCGGAGGCAAGATCGAACGGTCGTGCTTCCCGGTTTCCTACTCCGCGTCAAGGCGCGGTTGGCCCTGCGCCTATGGTTGCCCCAGCACTCCAGGACCGCCTGCCGCTCGCGTTAGGACAGCAAGGACAGCGATGCCCCCCAACACCACCGCCTCTTCCGGCCAACAGCCCGGCAAGCCCGGCAGGAAGAAGGGGCGCAAAGCCCGACTGTTCTTGATTGTCCTGGTTCTCGCCATCATCGGAGGCATCGCCTTCGGCGCGTACTGGAGCATCAGCACGGTGCGCGCCTCCTTCCCGCAGACCAAGGGCTCCATCCAGCTCGACGGCCTGTCGGGGCCGGTGACCGTGCAGCGCGACGGCAACGGGATCCCGCAGATCTACGCCTCGTCCGACGAGGACCTGTTCATGGCCCAGGGCTTCGTCCAGGCGCAGGACCGGTTCTACGAGATGGACGTGCGCCGTCACATGACCTCGGGCCGGCTGTCCGAGATGTTCGGCGAGGGGCAGGTCAAGAACGACGAGTTCCTGCGCACGCTGGGCTGGGACCGGATCGCGAAGCAGGAGTACGACACCAAGCTGTCGGCCTCCACGAAGAAGTACCTGCAGTCGTACGCCAAGGGAGTCAACGCCTATCTGAAGGGCAAGAGCGGCGAGGACATCTCCCTGGAGTACGCGGCCCTCGGCTTCACCAACGACTACACGCCGACCCAGTGGACCCCGGTCGACTCGGTGGCCTGGCTCAAGGCGATGGCCTGGGACCTGCGCGGCAACATGCAGGAAGAGATCGACCGTTCCCTGATGACGAGCAGGCTCGGCCCGAAGCAGATCGCCGACCTGTACCCGGAGTACCCGTACAGCCGGAACAAGCCGATCGTCCGGACGGGCTCGTACGACAGTGCCACCGGCACGTACAGCCCGACCGGCAGCACCTCGGCGACTGCGGCGGGCACGGGGCTCACGGGCAACACCGCGGCACCCACCGGGTTCCAGAGCCAGCTCTCGGGGCTCTACAAGGTCCTCGACGGCCTGCCCACGGCGGTCGGCGTGAACGGCAACGGCATCGGCTCCAACTCCTGGGTCGTCGCGGGAAGCCACACCATCACCGGCAAGCCGCTGCTGGCCAACGACCCGCACCTGTCGGCGTCACTGCCGTCGGTCTGGTACCAGATGGGCCTGCACTGCACCGCCGTCTCCGCCAAGTGCCAGTACGACGTCACCGGCTACACCTTCGCGGGCATGCCCGGAGTGGTCATCGGCCACAACGCGGACATGGCCTGGGGCATGACCAACTCCGGGGTCGACGTCACCGACCTCTACCTGGAGAAGATCACCGGCGCGGGCTACGAGTACGACGGCAAGGTGCTCCCCTTCACGACCCGCAAGGAAACGATCAAGGTCGCGGGCGGCACGCCCAAGACGATCGTCGTCCGGCAGACCGACGACGGAATGCCGCTGCTGTCCGACCGTGACGACGAACTCGTCCAGGTGGGCAAGAAGGCCACGGTCGACGCCGGGGCGCCCGACCGCGGCGACGGCTACGCGATAGCGCTGCGCTGGACCGCGCTGGACGCGGGCAACACCATGGACGCCGTGTTCGAGATGGACAAGGCGTCGAACTGGAACGAGTTCCGCAAGGCGGCCGCGTCCTTCGAGGTGCCGTCCCAGAACCTGGTCTACGCGGACGGCGCCGGCGCGAGCGGCAACATCGGCTACCAACTGCCGGGCAAGATCCCCACCCGCGCCAAGGGCGACGACGGCTCGCTCCCGTCGCCCGGCTGGGAATCCAAGTACCGCTGGACCGGCTACATCAAGCAGGCCGAGCTGCCCTACGAGTACAACCCCAAGCGCGGCTACATCGTCACCGCCAACCAGGCGGTCGTCGACCCGGGCAAGTACCCGTACACGCTCACCACGGACTGGGGCTACGGCACCCGCAGCCAGCGGATCACCGACCTGATCGAGACGAAGACCAAGGGCGGCGCCAAGCTCTCGACCGACGACATGCGCCAGATGCAGCTCGACAACAGCAGCGAGATCGCCAAGCTGATCGTGCCCAAGCTGCTCAAGATCGACGTGGCCGACAAGGACGTCCGCGACGCGCAGAAGCTCCTGGAGGGCTGGGACTACACCCAGGACTCCGACTCCGCCGCGGCCGCCTACTTCAACGCCACCTGGCGCAACATCCTCAAGCTCGCCTTCGGCAACAAGCTGCCCAAGGAGCTGCGGGTCAAGGGCCAGTGCCTGTGGGTCGACCGGGTCGACACCACCGGTCCCGCGGACGAGGACCAGAAGGTGCGCGAGTGCGGCGAGCGCGACGCGGACCAGGCGCAGCCGGACGGCGGCGACCGCTGGTTCGAGGTCGTCCGCAAGATCCTCGACGACGAGAACAACGACTGGTGGAAGTCGCCCGCCACCCGCACCGACAAACCGACCCAGACCCGGGACGAGCTGTTCGCGCGGGCCATGACGGACGCCCGCTGGGAGCTGACCGCCAAGCTCGGCAAGGACATCGACACCTGGAGCTGGGGCCGGCTGCACCGCCTGTTCCTGAAGAACCAGACCCTCGGTACCGAAGGCCCCGGCTTCCTGCAGTACATGCTCAACCGGGGCCCCTGGAACCTCAGCGGCGGCGAGGCGACGGTCAACGCGACCGGCTGGAACGCGGCGGGCGGCTACGGAGTGGTCTGGGTCCCCTCGATGCGGATGGTCGTCAACCTCCAGGACCTCGACAAGTCCAAGTGGATCAACCTCTCGGGTGCCTCGGGGCACGCCTACAGCGCTCACTACACCGACCAGACGGAGATGTGGGCCAAGGGCGAACTCCTGCCGTGGGCCTTCACCAAGAAGGCCGTCGACAAGAAGACCGCCGACACCCTGGTCCTGAAACCGTGACCCTCCGACGGGCGTCGAGGTCCTGACCCCCTGAAGCCGGTGCCTGACGGAAGTGGGGCGCCCCCCCCCCCGGGGGGGCCCCCCCCCCGCCCCCGGCCCCCCCCCCCCCCCCCGCCCCGCCCCCCGCCCCCCCCGGGGGGGGGGGCCCCCCCCCGGCCGGGGCGCGGGGGGGGCGGGGGGCCCCCCCCCGGCGGGGGGGGCGCCCCACTTCCGTTCTCCGTTCCCCGGCCCGCCGTCCGTCAGCGGAAGCGGCGCACGCCGGAGGGGGTCACCACCGCGTGGACGGGCCGGTCGTGCGCCTCCGCCGGGACCCGCTGGACGACCTCGGTGTCGTACAGGAGCACCACCAGCGCGGGATCGGCGCCCGAGCGCTCCAGGCGGGCCAGCACGCGGTCGTACGAGCCTCCGCCGCGACCCAGCCGCATCCCGCGCGCGTCGACGGCGAGACCGGGCAGCAGAACGGCGTCCGCGTCCTGGACGGCCGCCGGCCCCAGCCGCTCGCCGGCCGGTTCCAAGAGGGCCATCTTCCCGCCGTGTTGGATCCGCACGAGGCAGTCCGCCCCGGTGTACGCCCCCCAGTCCAGATCGTTGTCCGGCAGCAGGACCGGCAGGAGGACGCGCACCCCGCGTGCGCGGAGCGCGTCAAGGAGCGCGAGGGTGCCCGGTTCGCTCCCCACGGAGACGTAGGCGGCCACCGTCCGGGCGTGCGCCAGTTCGGGCAGCTCCAGGGCGCGGGCGGCGAGAGCGGCGGCCGTTTCCCGTACGTCATCGGCCGTCAACCCATTTCTCACCAAGAGGAACCCTCGCCGCAACATTCGCTTGTCAGGCTCTGGTTCAGGTCGGACGTGTCTCACAGGTGACTCCTGTAGTTCTCTTAATCCGCTCATATGACAGCGAATTAACCGGAGCCACAGATTCTTCACATAGCCACCGGTTATGGTTGCGGACATGACTGAGTCACACCCCAGGATCACCAAGGCTGTCATTCCGGCGGCAGGCCTCGGCACCCGGTTTCTGCCGGCTACCAAAGCCACTCCCAAGGAGATGCTTCCGGTCGTCGACAAGCCGGCGATCCAGTACGTGGTCGAAGAGGCCGCGTCGGCGGGTCTTGACGACGTCCTGATGATCACGGGCCGCAACAAGCGCCCCCTCGAAGACCACTTCGACCGCAACTACGAGCTCGAATCGGCACTTCAGAAGAAGGGCGACGCGAGCCGCCTCGCCAAGGTCCAGGAGTCCAGCGACCTCGCGACCATGCACTACGTGCGCCAGGGCGACCCCAAGGGCCTCGGCCACGCCGTCCTGTGCGCCGCCCCGCACGTCGGCCACGAGCCCTTCGCCGTCCTCCTCGGTGACGACCTGATCGACCCCCGCGACCCCCTGCTCGCCCGCATGGTCGAGGTCCAGGAGCGGCACGGCGGCAGCGTCATCGCGCTCATGGAGGTCGCGCCCGAGCAGATCCACCTCTACGGATGCGCCGCCGTCGAGGCCACCGACGAGGACGACCTGGTCAAGGTGACCGGACTGGTCGAGAAGCCGGACGCGGCGGACGCGCCCAGCGGCTACGCCATCATCGGCCGCTACGTCCTCGACCCGCACATCTTCGACATACTGCGCAAGACCGAGCCCGGCCGCGGCGGCGAGATCCAGCTCACCGACGCCCTCCAGCAGCTCGCCTCGGACGAGAAGGTCGGCGGCCCCGTGCACGGCGTCGTCTTCAAGGGCCGCCGCTATGACACCGGGGACCGAGGCGACTACCTGCGTGCCATTGTCAGACTCGCATGCGAACGTGAAGACCTGGGCCCGGACTTCCGGACCTGGCTTCGCAGTTACGTAGCCGAGGAGATGTAGGGACTTTGAGCAGCGCCGTGACCCGCACCACCGGCCAGGATCACCTCTGGTCGGTGGACGACCACCTGGAGGACATCCTCACGACCGTCCGTCCCCTCGAACCCATCGAGCTGCAACTCCTCGACGCCCAGGGCTGCGTCCTGGTCGAGGACGTCACGGTGCCGGTCTCCCTGCCGCCGTTCGACAACAGCTCGATGGACGGGTACGCGGTCCGGGTCGCGGATGTGGCGGGCGCGAGCGAGGAATACCCGGCGGTCCTGACCGTCGTCGGCGATGTCGCGGCAGGCCAGGCCGAGCAGCCCTACGTGGGCCCCGGCCAGGCCGCCCGCATCATGACCGGCGCCCCGCTGCCGCCCGGGGCCGAAGCCGTCGTCCCCGTCGAATGGACGGACGGCGGACTCGGCGAGGGCCCGGTCTCCGGGATGCGCGCGCACAGCGCCTCCCCCGAGGGCTCCTACGGACAGGTCCACGTCCACCGCCAGGCCGAGGCACGCGCGCACGTCCGCGCGAGGGGCAGCGACGTGAAGGCGGGCGACCGCGCCCTCGAAGCGGGCACCGTCCTCGGGCCGCCGCAGATCGGCCTGCTCGCCGCGATCGGCCGCGGCACCGTGCGGGTTCACCCCCGCCCGCGCGTTGTCGTCCTGTCCACCGGCAGCGAACTCGTCCAGCCCGACGAGGAGTTGAGCGCCGGCCAGATCTACGACTCCAACAGCTTCGCCCTGTGCGCGGCCGCGCGCGACGCGGGAGCCATCGCCTACCGGGTCGGCGCGGTCGCGGACGACGCCGAGACGCTGCGCTCGACCATCGAGGACCAGCTCGTCCGCGCGGACCTGCTGGTCACGACCGGCGGAGTGAGCGTCGGCGCCTACGACGTCGTCAAGGAAGCGCTCTCCTCGGTCGGCGACGAGGACGAGGCGGGCAGCGGCATCGACTTCCGCACCCTCGCCATGCAGCCCGGCAAACCCCAGGGCTTCGGCTCCATCGGCCCCGACCACACACCGCTGCTCGCCCTCCCGGGCAACCCCGTGTCGTCGTACGTGTCCTTCGAACTCTTCGTGCGCCCCGCGATCCGCACCCTGATGGGGCTGCAGGACGTCCACCGGCCCACGACCAGGGCCACCCTTTCCACGGACAAGGCACTGACCTCTCCGAAAGGCCGCCGCCAGTTCCTGCGCGGGACGTACGCGGACGGCGCCGTGACGCCCGTCGGCGGAGCGGGATCCCACCTGGTCGCGGCCCTCGCGCACGCCGACGCGCTGATCGTCGTCCCCGAGGACACCACCTCGGTCGAACCCGGCGCCGAGGTCGAGGTCGTCCTGCTCGGCTGAGCGGCCGGACGGTGCCGACGTCCGCCGGCGGACCCCCGGATCGTGCAGGGGGCGCACAGCTCCTTACTGAGGCGTAGCGGTGGACGGACGGGCGGTAACGTGTCGCGCACACCAGGCCCACGCGCCGCACCGCGACGGGCCCTGACCGGGAGCGCCCACGCACATGACTGTTCCGTCCCGGGGGGAGACCTCCGGACCCCCTGTGCAGGACCGACTGACACACCTCGACGAGGTCGGCGCCGCCCGCATGGTCGACGTGTCCGGGAAGGACGTGACCGCCCGCACCGCGCGCGCGAGCGGCCGTGTCCTGGTCTCGCCGCACGTCGTGGAGCTGCTGCGCGGCGAGGGGGTCCCCAAGGGTGACGCCCTCGCCACCGCGCGCATCGCGGGGATCATGGGAGCCAAGCGCACGCCCGACCTGATCCCGCTGTGCCACCCGTTGTCGGTGTCCGGTGTCACGATTGACCTGTCGGTCGCGGACGACGCCGTCGAGATCCTCGCCACCGTGAAGACCACCGACCGCACGGGCGTCGAGATGGAAGCCCTCACCGCGGTCAGCGTGGCGGCCCTCACCGTGATCGACATGGTCAAGGCTGTCGACAAGGGGGCGGTCATCACGGACGTACGGGTGGAAGAGAAGACAGGCGGGAAGTCGGGCCACTGGAGCCGGGCATGAGCGGCGACACCGTCCTCGGCGGTGCCCTCCCGGCGCCCTACAGCGCCCTGGTGGTCACGGCCTCCAACCGCGCCGCCGCCGGCGTCTACGAGGACAAGGGCGGACCCCTGATCACCGCCGGCCTCGCGGGGTTCGGGTTCGCGGTCGACGGGCCGTGGGTCGTCCCCGACGGGGACCCCGTGGAGGCGGCGCTGCGCGCCGGAGCCGAGGCGGGCTACGACGTCATCGTGACCACCGGCGGCACGGGCATCTCGCCCACCGACCGCACCCCCGAGGCGACCTCGCGGGTGCTCGACCACGAGATCCCGGGCATCGCGGAGGCCATCAGGGCGTTCGGAAGGGACAAGGTGCCGACGGCGGCGCTCTCGCGCGGGCTCGCCGGAGTCGCCGGAGGGACACTGATCGTCAACCTGCCGGGCTCCACCGGCGGGGTGAAGGACGGACTGGCCGTTCTCGAACCCCTCCTGATCCACGCCGTCGACCAGATCCGCGGCGGCGACCACCAGAGACCCAGCGGCAGTGGGGGTGCGAGCTGAACAGCCCATCCTGGCCGGTCGAGCTGGTGGACGGCGATGTCGTCCTCCGGCCGATAAGGCTGCGCGACCAGCGGGCCTGGCGCGAGGTGAACCGGCGCAACCGTGACTGGCTGCGCCCCTGGGAGGCGACCATCCCGCCGCCCACCCCGAGCGGTCCGATCGCGCACCGGCCGACGTACCGGCAGATGGTCCGGCACCTGCGCGCCGAGGCCAACGCGGGCCGGATGCTGCCCTTCGTGATCGAGTACCAGGGGCGGCTGGTCGGCCAGTTGACCGTGGCCGGGATCACCTGGGGCTCGATGTGCTCCGGGCACGTCGGCTACTGGGTGGACCAGTCGGTGGCGGGCCGCGGAGTGATGCCGACGGCCGTGGCGCTGGCGAGCGACCACTGCTTCCGCACCGTCGGACTGCACCGCATCGAAGTCTGCATTCGCCCCGAGAACGGGCCCAGCCGCAGGGTCGTGGAAAAACTCGGATTCCGCGAGGAAGGGCTGCGCCCGCGCTATCTCCACATCGACGGCGCCTGGCGGGACCATCTCGTCTTCGCGCTCACCGCGGAGGAAGTGCCCGAGGGGCTGCTCGCGCGCTGGCGCCGGACGCGTTCGGTGCCGAACCGTCCGGGTCAAGAGGGATCGGAGCAGGCCGGTTCGCAGAACTCGGGCAAGCCCGGCAACACCGGGAAATGAAATAGGTGTTCGAAAATGATCGGCGGACGATCGCGTCAGGGCATTAAATTCGCGCTCGCGGCGGCCTGCTGATCGCATCGGTCACAAAAAAAGCTCGAAATATCAGCCGGATCGGGCGACACACCGGCTCAATTGGCAGATGGCCTCACACAAACCCCTCTACCGTGTGAGGCGTGAGCAGCAGCGGCCTGATCTACGCAGTCATCGTCGGGGCCTGGGCCGCCTACTTGGTGCCGATGTGGCTCCGTAGGCAGGACGAGCTCAACGAAGCCCGTCCGACGGAACGCTTCAGCACCGCCATCCGGCTGCTGTCCGGACGGGCGGGCATGGAGCGTCGATACGCCAAGGACCTGCGCGCGCGCTCCGCCGAGGAGGAGGAGCCCAGCGCCGACCCGGACGACGTCACCGATTCGGTGGACGTCCGGGCCTTCGCCGTGCCTCCGGCCCGGCCCCAGGCGGCGGCCCAGCACCGTCCGCACGCACAGGAACGGGTTCAGGTGCCGGAGCCGGCCCAGACGGAGCAGAAGCCGGGGGCACGCGCCGGCCGGGAGAGCGGCACCTTCGAGACCTCGGGTGCCGCCCGGTCCGTACCGCACCAGTCCGGCCCGTCCGCGTCCGCGCCGAGACCCCCGGCCAAGTCCGCGCCCCAGCAGGCCGCGTCGTCCACGCCGGGCGCACGCCGGGCGGTCTCGGCAGAGGCCGCAGCGCGGGCCCGGCGTACGAAGGTCCTCGCGCGCCGTCGGCGTACGACGGTCCTGCTGTTCCTCGCGTTCACATTCGGCGCGATCGTGGCGGCCGTCGGCGGGCTCGCGTTCCTGTGGGCGCCCGGCGTACCGGCCGTGATGCTGAGCTCGTACATCGTGCATCTGCGCGCCCAGGAGCGACGGCGCTTCACCTACACCATGGACCGCCGCCGGGCCGAGGCCGCGGCGCAGCGGCTCCGGGAGCGGCAGCCTCGCCGGCGGACGTCCGTCGAACCCGGGGCGGACGCACCGGAGGAGGGCCCGGGGTCCGACACCGACCCCGGCCTCTCGGCGCTCGCCGCCGACCGCCGCGCCCTCGTCGAGCAGACCGACCACGCCGAGTGGGTCGACCAGCAGCGCGAGCGCCAGTGCGGGCCGGCTCAGGGGGACAGCTGGGACCCGGTGCCGGTTCCGCTGCCGACCTATGTCACCGCGCCGGTCGCGCCCCGGGCCACGTCCAGCGTCGACCTCGGGGCGCCGGACGCCTGGAGCTCCGCGCGGTCCAGCGCGGTCGAGCCGAGCGTGTCCGAGACCGAGCTTGCCGACGAGGAACTCTCGGACGGTTCGGACGGCGCCGAGGCCGCGGACGACACGCGCAGCGACGCCCGCCGCGCGGCGTCCGCGCGGCGCGCCCGCGAGCGCGGCCGTACGCCGCTGTTCGACCAGTACGAGGACGGGGAACGGCCCCGCGCGGCCAACGAGTGACGGGTGTGCCGACGGGTGCTCGCGAGGGCCTGGCTGACCAGCCCGGAACGGATTTCCGAGCACCTCGATCGGGATGCTAGAGTTTCACTCGTTGCAAGGGCCTGTGGCGCAGTCTGGTAGCGCACCTCGTTCGCATCGAGGGGGTCTGGGGTTCAAATCCCCACAGGTCCACCGCAGCCAAGAGGCCCGTTCCCATCACTGGGAGCGGGCCTCTTGCCTTGCCCTGGAGCCGACGGTGACAACTCCCGTCGGTGGCCCCGGAACCGGTGGTTCGGTCGGTCAGTGTCCGACGGTGAGGGCCCAGCGAACGCCGGACGGGGCCGTCACGGTCACCGTCCCGGGGGCGTGGCGGTGCCCGCGCTCGAGATCCAGTCGGTTGAGGACGCCGCTGACCTTTCCGGCGGCGCACGCGACCGGGAAGCTCAACCCGCCCGGTTCCGCCGAGACCTTCAGCGTTCCCCGGCCCTCGCAGTTCACGGCGATCCACAGGGTTCCGGGCCCGATTCCGCCCGGTACGTCGATCTCCTCGTTGCCGTGGCCGTTCGCGACCTTCGCGACGACCCCGCCGTCGTGTAGGTCCGGAGCCTCGGTGACGGACTCGCCGGGCAGGTACTGGACGGGGTCGGAGGCCGGAGACTGCCTCGGGGAGGACGTCGGCGAGGAAGCGGGCGACGAGGCCGGCGGCGGCGACAGTTCGGGGTCGGGCTCAGCGGAGCCGCCCTGGCCGCCGGTGCAGCCGGTCAGGGCCAGCGCGGCGGCCAGCCCTCCCGCCGCCGCGCTCGCTCTCAGCCGTACGTTCCGTAAGGGTCGGGTCGTCGACATCGGGTCGGCCTCCAGGCGCGCTCGGTCCGTCGGGGCGCCTCCGGATGAACACCGCCCCGATGACTAGAGGGCTTTGGCGTAACAAAGGCTCAGTTCGTGGAAGCGGTAGTAGCCGAATTTGGCGCACGGCTCGTAGCCGCTCGACGCGTAGAGGGCGACCGCCTCGGGCTGCTTGGTGCCGGTCTCCAGGACCATGCGGACGCGGCCGGCCGCGCGGGCGTCGTCCTCCAGCGCCGCCAGCATGCGCCGGGCGAGGCCGAGGCCGCGGGCCTCGGGGACCACGTACATGCGCTTGAGCTCGGCGTCTCCGTCCGAGTAACCCTCGTCGTTCTCGTCCTGCGTGCGCCAGCCGCCCGTGGCCACCGGGCGGTCCCACTCGTCGTACGCGATCAGATAGAGGCCCAGCGGCGGGTCGAACATCCGCGCGTCCAGATGCGTGGCGTCGCCGTCGTCGCCGTAGCGCTCGGCGTATTCGGCCTGAACCTGGTCGTTGAGCTTGATCGCGTCGGGGTGGTCGAAAGGGACCGGGCGAAAATTCATGCGATTTACCGTACATCTATGCGGTGAATGATCGAGTTCGGGCCGGTGGCACCGATTAAGTATGGTGCCCGGGTGCCGACCGCGACCTCCGTCAACCTGCCCGAAGGGCGAGTGCTTTGCTAACGGTGACCTCTGTGAATGTGAACGGACTCCGGGCCGCCGCGAAGAAGGGCTTCGTGGAGTGGCTCGCGGGGACCTCCGCGGACGTGCTGTGTCTCCAGGAGGTGCGGGCCGAGCCGGGCCAGCTCTCCGCGGAGGTCCGCGCGCCCGAGGGCTGGCATGTCGTGCACGCCCCAGCCGCCGCCAAGGGGCGCGCGGGTGTGTCCCTTTACACACGCCGCGAGCCCGACCGCGTCCGGATCGGCTTCGGCTCCGAGGAGTTCGACTCCTCCGGACGGTACGTCGAGGCGGACCTGCCCGGTGTCACCGTCGCGAGCCTCTATCTGCCCTCGGGCGAGGTCGGGACCGGGCGGCAGGAAGAGAAGGTCCGGTTCATGGGGGAGTTCCTCGCCCACCTGAAGGGACTCAGGGAGCGGGCCGCCGCCGACGGGCGCGAGGTCGTCGTCTGCGGCGACTGGAACATCGCCCACCAGGAGGCCGACCTCAAGAACTGGCGCGCCAACAAGAAGAACTCCGGCTTCCTGCCCGAGGAGCGGGAGTGGCTGGGGCAGGTCCTCGACGCGGGTGACGGCGGGTACGTCGACGTCGTACGGGCCCTGCACCCGGACGGCGAGGGACCGTACACGTGGTGGTCGTACCGGGGGCGGGCCTTCGACAACGATTCGGGATGGAGGATCGACCTCCACGTCACCACCCCCGGGCTCGCGGGCAAGGCGGTCAAGGGCTTCGTGGAGCGCGCGGCGACACACGAGGAGCGCTGGTCCGACCATGCGCCGGTCACGGTGGTCTACGACCTCTGAGTCGCCGCCCGTCCATTGCCTCCGGGCGGATCCGGTCGCGGTGACGGTGTCGCCTAGGCCTGGGGGTCCTGGTGGTCCGGTGGGCCCTCAGGGTCCCGAGGAGCCCGGAGTCGTCGGTCCAGGGCCATCGACAGTTCCGCTTCCACCACGCTCTTCGCCAGCGGGCGCAGGCGTTGGAGGTCGTCGGGGGTGCGGTTCTCGGTGAGGACCAGGGTGGTGAAGAGCTCGGCGAGTGCCTCGGTGTGGTCGCGTACGCGGCGGGCCGCCGTCAGGACGTCGGCGAGCGGTATGCCCTCGCGGACGAGGGCGGCCGAGACGTCGAGCAGGCGGCGGCTGATGTGCACGATCTCGCCGCCGTCCGTGCCGAGATAGCCGAGGTCGAGCGCCGCGGCGAGGTTCTCCGGGGTCGCCTGGCCGGCGAACACGTCGGCCAGTTCCTCGGGGGAGAGGCGGACCGGGGTCTCCTCGGTGGGCTCGCCGAGACCGAGCAGTTCGCCCACGTCGCGGCCGTGGTCGAAGGCCTCGGCCAGTTCCGCGATGCCGTTCAGGGTGTGGCCGCGTTCCAGCAGCGCCGAGATGGTGCGCAGGCGGGCCAGGTGGGTGTCGTCGTACCAGGCGATACGGCCCTCGCGCCGGGGCGGAGGTATGAGCTTGCGCTCCCGGTAGAAGCGCAGGGTGCGCACGGTGATGCCGGCCGCCTCGGCCAGTTCCTCCATGCGGTACTCGCGGCGGCCGGGTTCCGGCGCGGACCGGTCGGCGCTCGCGAGCGGGCCGGAGCCGGGCTCCGGGGCCTCGCGCGGGCGCCCGTCCCGTGGTCGCGTGCCGGACGCGTCCGGTGGTCGCGTGCCGGTCGTCCGCGTCTCGGGGTCCCGTGCTCGCGCCCCGGCGCCCCGCTTTCCTGATCCCTCGGCCACGTCCGCACCCTACGTCGTACCCCCGGTAACTTTCCCGGTCGCGACCCCTACCCATGAGTACGAAGCTGCTCTACCCTCCCGATTGTGCCAGTGTTCACTGGCAGGGTCCTGCGGGCTAGGGAGGCGCCGGGATGACCGAGCACGAGCATGTACGGGTGGCGGTGATCGGGTCCGGGTTCGGCGGGCTCGGGGCCGCCGTGCGACTGCGCCGCGAAGGGATCACCGACTTCGTGGTCCTGGAGCGGGCCGGCGGTGTGGGCGGCACCTGGCGCGACAACAGCTATCCCGGGTGCGCCTGTGACGTCCCGTCGCACCTGTACTCGTTCTCGTTCGCGCCCAACCCCGCATGGCCGCGCACCTTCTCCGGACAGGAGCACATCCGCGCGTACCTGGAGCACGTGGCGGACGTCTTCCGGCTGCGGCCGCACCTGCGGTTCGACTCCGAGGTCAAGATGATGACCTGGGACACGGAGACGCTGCGCTGGCGGATCGAGACGAGCGGCGGCTTCCTGACGGCGGACGTCGTGGTGTCCGCGACGGGCCCGCTCTCCGACCCCAAGATCCCGCACATCCCGGGCATCGACACCTTCACCGGCAAGGTGTTCCACTCCGCCCGCTGGGACCACGACTACGACCTGAGCGGCAAGCGCGTCGCCATGGTCGGCACCGGGGCCTCGGCCATCCAGATCGTGCCCGCGATCCAGCCGGACGTCGCCCGGCTGACCCTCTTCCAGCGCACCCCGCCCTGGGTGATGCCGCGGGTCGACCGGGCCATCAGCGGAGCGGAGCGGTGGCTGCACCGGCGGCTTCCGTTCACGACGCAGGCCAGGCGCGGACTCCTGTGGGGCATCCGGGAACTCCAGGTGCAGGCGTTCACCAAGCGGCCCGATCAGCTGGGCGTGGTCGAGCGGCTCGCCAGGCGGAACATCGCGCGCGCCGTCAAGGACCCGGCGCTGCGGACGAAGCTGACGCCCGACTACCGGATCGGCTGCAAGCGGATCCTGCTGTCGAACGCCTACTATCCGGCGCTCACCCGGCCGAACGTGGACGTCGTGGCCTCCGGACTCGCCGAGATCGACGGCTCCACGCTGATCGCCGCCGACGGCACCAGGGCCGAGGCCGACGCGATCGTGTTCGGGACCGGGTTCCACGTCACCGACATGCCGATCGCCGAGCGGGTCGTCGGGGCGGACGGCAGGACGCTCGCGCAGGCGTGGGAGACCGGCATGAAGTCGCTGCGCGGTGCCACCGCCGCCGGGTTCCCCAACTGGATGACGATCATCGGACCGAACACCGGGCTCGGGAACTCCTCGATGATCCTGATGATCGAGTCCCAGCTGAACTACATGGCCGACTTCGTACGGCAGTTGGACGTGCTCGGGGGCCGCGTGGCGCTCGACGCGCGGCCCGCCGCCGTGGACGCGTGGAACGACCGTGTGCAGGAACGCATGAAGCGCACGGTGTGGAACACCGGTGGCTGCACGAGCTGGTACCTCGACGCCAACGGCGTCAACACCACCGTATGGCCCGGTACGACGACCGAGTTCCGGGGCGCCACGCGCCGCGTCGACCTCGGGGAGTACGACGTGCTGCGCGTGGCCGGAGCGGAGCCGGCGGCCGCACCCGGCGTCGCGCCCGAGCCCCGGACGAAGAGCACCCGTGAGAAGAAGGTCGAGGCAGACGCGTGAGCCGACTGACGCACGAGGCGCTCGGGGCGTACGCGCCTCCCGTGCCGGCACGGGAACTGATCGCGCACTCCGCGGACGGCGCGCGACTGCACGTCGAGGTGCACGGCCCCGAGGACGCGCCCGCCGTCGTCCTCGCGCACGGCTGGACCTGCTCGACCGCCTTCTGGGCGGCCCAGATCCGGGACCTCGCAGCCGACCACCGGGTCATCGCGTACGACCAGCGGGGGCACGGGCGCAGTCCGGCGAGTGAGGCGTGCAGCACGAAGGCGCTCGCCGACGATCTGGAGGCGGTGCTCGCGGCCACGCTCGCGCCGGGCGAGAAGGCCGTGCTCGCGGGGCACTCCATGGGCGGCATGACCTTGATGGCGGCCTCGGCGCGGCCGCGGTTCAGGGAGCACGCGGCGGCGGCGCTGTTGTGCAGCACGGGGAGCACCCGGCTGGTCGAGGAGTCGCGGGTGCTGCCGTTGCGCGCCGGGCCGCTCCGGACGCGGGTGACCGGGGCCGTGCTCGGCTCGCGCGCGCCACTCGGACCCGTCACACCGCTCGCCAGGCGGATCCTCAAGTACGCGACCATGGGCCCCGGTTCGTCTCCCGTCATGGTGGACGCGTGCGCGCGGATCGTGCACGCCTGTCCGCGCGCCGTGCGCCACGCCTGGTCGGCCGTGCTCGCCACCCTCGATCTCGAGGCGGGGGTACGGGAGTTGAGGGTGCCGACGGCGGTGATCGCGGGCGCGGTGGACCGGTTGACACCGGTGGTGCACGCGCGGGCCCTGGTCGCGACGCTGCCGAACTGCGTCGGCAGTACCGAAATGCCGGGGCTCGGCCATATGACTCCGGTGGAGGCGCCGGAGCTGGTGACCGCCCGGATACGGGAACTCGTCACCACGTACATGCAGGCCGCCGGGGGACAAAAGGCCGCAGCCGACGCGGAGATCGCCGCAGAGATCGCCGTAGAGGGCGCGGAGAACGCAGGAATCGCGGAGACCGCAGAGATCAAGGAGGGCGCATGAGCAAGGTGAGCCTGGAAGGGCAGGTCGCCGTCGTCACGGGGGCCGCGCGCGGCGTCGGCGAGCTCCTCGCGCGCAAGCTCTCCGCGCGCGGGGCGAAGGTCGCGCTGGTCGGTCTGGAGGCGGACGAGCTGAAGCGGGTCTCGGAGCGGCTGCACAGCGAGAGCGACCACTGGTACGCCGATGTCACCGACCACGAGGCGATGGCGCGGGTGGCCCAGGAGGTCGAGCAGCGGTTCGGCACGGTGGACATCGTCGTCGCGAACGCCGGTGTCGCGAGCGGGGGTCCGTTCGTGGACTCCGACCCCGTCGCCTGGCGGCGGGTGATCGAGGTGAACCTGATCGGATCGGCGGTCACCGCGCGGGCGTTCCTGCCGGCACTGCTGGAGAGCCGGGGGTACCTGCTGCAGATCGCGTCGCTGGCCGCGATCACTCCCGCTCCCATGATGTCGGCCTACTGCGCCTCCAAGTCGGGTGTGGAGGCGTACGCGCACAGTCTGCGCGCCGAGGTCGGCCACCGGGGCGTACGCGTCGGCGTGGGGTATCTGTCGTGGACCGACACGGACATGGTGCGGGGCGCCGACCAGGACGAGGTGATGCGGGAGTTGCGGCAGCGGCTGCCGTGGCCGTCCAACAAGACGTATCCGCTGGGTCCGGCCGTCGACCGGATCGTGGCCGGGATCGAGCGCCGCTCCAGCCATGTGTACGCCCAGTGGTGGCTGCGGGGGATGCAGGGGATCCGGGGGTATCTGCCCGGGGTCATCGGGGCGGTCGGACAGCGCGAGATGCGGCGGTTCGAGCCGCGCCTCGGCAGCGTGCGGACGGGGCTGGTCGGGGCGGGCGGGGCGGCCGACGAGGAGGAGCGGAAATCGTCGGCTCCGTAGGCCGGCCGGAGGCGCTCCGGGGGATCCGGGGCGTCTCCGGGATGTGTCCCACCGGCGCTTCTCACGGTGAGTGACTGACCGAAATGCGTGCTCTGTTCCTGCGTGTCAGTCTGGTCGAGGCCCGGACTTCCCCACTCACAAGGGGGGTCGAGGGCCGAATCCCTCACCCGCAACAGGAGTGAATCTCATGAGCATGCAGGACCAGTTCAAGGACAAGGCCGAGCGGATGAAGCAGCAGGGCAAGAAGAAGACGCGCCCCGAGGGCCGGCAGGACGAGGCGAGCCGCCGTGCCCCGGCCGGCCGCGACGGTGCCCCGGCTCGTGACGGCGCGATGCCGGACGCGGAGCGTGCTCAGCGGGAGGCTCAGGACCGCTTCGACCAGGACTACGACGCCTGATCGTCGCACCTGCTCGGCCTGAATGGGGTGCCCCTTTCCGAGGGGCACCCCATTCGCGCGTCCGCCGCCCGCCCGGCACCCGCCTGGCAGGAACGCGGCCCGAGCCGCGGGTGGTCGGTCCGTTCGTTCCGGTCCGTTCGTTCAGGTCGGTTCGGGTGCACGTCAGTTCGCTCGCGGGGGGAGCTTCGGTCGTGTTCTGTCGGGCACGTTCGAGTGGTCCGGCGGGGAGGCCGCGGGATGGGTGCGGAGCAGGTCCAGGGCGAGCTGGATGGCGTCGTCCAACTGGGCGTGACGGCCCTCCGCCCAGTCGAGCGGGGTGCGCAGGATCTCCAAGTCGGGGGCGACGCCGTGGTTTTCGACGGACCAGCCGTACGCGTCGAACCAGGCGGCGTTCATCGGCACGGTGATGACGGTGCCGTCGCCGAGGCGGTGCCGGCCGGTCATGCCGACGACTCCGCCCCAGGTGCGCTGCCCCACCACCGGGCCCAGTTTGAGCAGTTTGAAGGCGGCGGTGATCATGTCGCCGTCGGACGACGTCGCCTCGTCGGCCAGGGCCACCACCGGGCCGCGCGGGGCGTTGGAGGCGTACGACACCGGCTGCGCGTCACGTGTGAGGTCCCAGCCGAGAATCGTGCGGGTCAGCTTCTCGACGACCAGTTCGCTGATGTGGCCGCCCGCGTTGCCCCGCACGTCGACGATGAGGGCCGGGCGTGAGACCTCCATGCGCAGGTCGCGGTTGAACTGGGCCCAGCCCGAGCCGCCCATGTCCGGGATGTGCAGATAGCCGCAGTGGCCGCCGCTCAACTCCCGTACGACCTGGCGGCGTTTGGCCACCCAGTCCTGGTAGCGCAGCGGGCGTTCGTCGATCAGCGGGACCACGGCCACCCGGCGTGAGCGGCCCTCGCCCTCCGCCGGGGTGAAGGTCAGCTCCACCGTCGTACCGCCCGCGCCCGCGAGCAGCGGATACGGGCCGGCGACCGGGTCCACCCGGCGCCCGTCGACATGGGTCAGGACCGCGCCCTCGCGGATACCGGTGCCGGCCAGCGGTGAGCGTGCCTTGGAGTCGGACGAGTCCCCGGGCAGAATCCGCTTGAGCATCCAACTGCCGTCACGGCAGACGAAGTTGGCGCCGAGCAGGCCCTGCCAGCGCTGGTAGTGGGGCGGACCCTCGTTGCGGCGCGCGGCGGTGACGTAGGCGTGCGAGGTGGCCAGTTCGCCGAGGACCTCGCGCAGCAGGTCCGCGAACTCGTCCGGGGAGGCGACCCGTTCGACCAGCGGGCGGTACTGCTCCAGGATCGCGTCCCAGTCGAGGCCGCACATGTTCGGGTCCCAGTAGTAGGCGCGGATGATGCGGCCGGCCTCCGCGTACGCCTGGCGCCATTCGGCGGGCGGGTCCACCTCGTGCAGGATGCGGCGCAGGTCGATCCAGACGGTCGAGTCGCTGTCGCCGGACTCGGTGGAGGGGACGGCGCGCAGATCGCCCTCGTCGACGACGACGAGCCGGGAACCGTCGCCGCTCACCGCGAACCAGTCCAGATGGTCGACGAGTTCGGACTTCTTCGCCTTGGTGATGTTGAAGAACTCCAGGGTCGGACGGCCGGTCGTGTCGTCCGGGTTGGCGAACGTCTCGCCCAGCGCGCCGGAGATCGGCCAGCGCAGCCAGACCAGGCCGCCGCCCGAGACGGGGCGCAGCGCCGAGTACTTGGAGGCGGTGACCGGGAAGGGCGTCACCCGGCTTTCCAGGCCTTCGAGTTCGACGGTGGTCGTGCTGCCGTCGCCCGACCCGTCCTCGACCGGGTCGAGGCCCCCGGCGACCGGCCGCCCGTCCGGGTTCAGCGCGAACGGGGAAGGCGTGGCGGAGGACAGCGGGACGAGGTAGGGACGGCAGCCGAGGGGGAAGGACAGGTCCCCGGTGTGGACGTCGTACACCGGGTCGAAGCCGCGCCAGGACAGGAAGGCCAGATAGCGGCCGTCCCACGTGAAGACCGGATTCTCGTCCTCGAAGCGGCCGTTGGTGACGTCGACGATCAGGCGGTCCTTTATGCGGGCCATCTTGATCTGCCGCAGCGAGCGCCCGATCCCGGGGTGGGACCAGGTCAGCCACGCGCCGTCCGGAGAGAAGGCGAGGTCCGTCACCGGGCCGTTGATGGAACGGATGAGCTCGGTGACCTCGGCTTCCCCGGATTTCGTGCTGGAGGCGTCTTCGGTCTCCGTCTCGGAGGTGTCGCGGGACTTCGTGCTGGAGGGGTCTTCGGTGTCCGTTTCGGAGGTGTCGCGGGACTTCGTGGCGGAGGGGTCTTCGGTGTCCGTTTCGGAGGTGTCGCCGGACTTCGCGGCGGAGGCGTCTTCGGTCTCCGTGCCCGAGGCGTCCTCGGACTCCGTGCCGGAGTTGTCGGCGGACTCCGTGTCGGAGATGCCGGCCGATTCCTCCGTCGCGTCGAGCAGGAGCAGGCGTCCGTCGTTCGAGGCGATGGCGAGACGCTCGCCCTGCGGGTCCGACACCAGCTCCTGTACGCGGCCCAGCCGCCCGGAGGCGAGGCGGCGCGGCTCGCGGGCGCCGGTCGCGCGCGGCAGGTAGGCGATCTCGACGGCGTCCTCGCCCTCCGCGTCGGTGACATAGGCGATCTGGCCGCCCGAGCCGAGCATCTCCGGGAGCCGGACCCGTACGCCCGGGGTGTCCGCGATGGTGCGCGCGGGGCCGTCGCGGTGGGTGAGCCAGTACAGGCTGCCGCGTACGACGACGGCGCTGGCCCGTCCTGTCTCGTCGACGGAGATGCTGTCCACGTGCTGGGCGGCGGGCACCGGGTACGTACGCCGCCCCGCCCGCGGACCGCCCAGGACGACGTCGAGACGGCGGGGGACCGACTCGGGGGACAGGTTGTCGACGATCCACAGATCGCCCGCGCACTGGTAGACGACCCGGGTGCCGTCCGACGACGCGTGCCGGGCGTAGAAGGCGTCGTGGTCGGTGTGCCGGCGCAGGTCGGAGCCGTCGTACGCGCAGGAGTAGAGGTTGCCGACGCCCTCGTGGTCGGAGAGGAACGCGATGCGCCCGCCGACGAACATCGGGCAGGCGAGATGGCCTTCGAGGCCGGAGACCAGTTGCCGGCCGTGCAGCCAGATACGGCCCGTGGCCCCGCCCCGGTAGCGCTTCCAGGCGGCCGGTTCGTGCGGCGGGGTGCCGGTGAGCAGCAGGGTCCTGCGCTCGCCCTCGACGTCGGCGACCCCGATGTCCGAGACCGGGCCCCAGGGCAGCTTGCGGCCGGGGTCGCCGTCGGTGGCGACGGAGTAGGCCCAGGTGAAGTACGAGAAGGGCTGGCCGTGCGAGGCGACGGCGAGGATGTCGCCGTCGGGGGACCAGCCGCACACCTGGGTGTCGGCGCTGCCCCAGTAGGTGAGCCGGCGGCCCGGTCCGCCGTCCACCGGCACCAGATGGATCTCCGGGACGAAACTGCGCCAGCTCGTGTACGCGATGTGCCGGCCGTCGGGGGAGAACCGGGGGTGGCCGACCTTGGTGCGGTCGACGGTGAGCCGCCAGGCGCGCCCCCGGCCGTCGAGCGGGGCCAGCCACAGATCGTCCTCGGTGACGAAGCACAGCCGGTCGCCGCTCAGGTGCGGGAAACGCAGATAGCCGGGGGAGTTCTCGTCCGTGGTCGCGTTCTCGTACTCGTCGCTCACCTCCCCATGCTTTTCCGCTGGACGGGCCCCGGCAACTCGTGGAACCGGGGGCGCGTTGTGGGGCAGGGGCGCTCCCGGGAATACGGGAGGTGTACGCGGGGCGCGTTCAGGAACACATGCGCCCCACCTGCCCCGGCCGCCGGCATGCCGTAACCACCCGCTCCCCGGCGTGACCCAGCACACGTACGAAACGGTTTCGTTTCGCTGGTGTGGGGAGGTATCTTCAGAGGCATACGAAGCATGGCTCCCAAGCGGGATCCGAAGCGGGAGAGGTGAGTGGGATGGCTGAAGCCGCAACGGCGCGTCGCAGTCGGATCACACCCGAGCGTGAGGCCGAGCTGTACACGGCCGTGCTCGACCTGCTTCGGGAGGTCGGGTACGACGCCCTCACGATGGACGCCGTCGCGGCCCGTACCCGTTCCAGCAAGGCCACCCTCTACCGCCAGTGGGGCGGCAAGGCCGAGCTCGTCGTGAAAGCGCTGCGGCACCAGAAGCCGCTGAAGTTCTCCGACATGGACACCGGGAGCCTGCGGGGCGACTTCCACGCGCTCGCCCTCCGGCAGGACGACTGCCAGATGGAGCAGGACTCCGCGCTGATGCGGGGCCTGGCCATGGCGGCGCACTCGAATCCGGATCTGCTGAAGGCGTTCCGGGAGTGGCTGATCGAGCCGGAGCTGGAAGAGCTGCGCAGGGTCCTCCAGCGCGGTGTCGACCGAGGCGAGATCCGTGCCGACAACCCGGCGATGCAGTACGTGATGCACATGCTGATCGGCGCCTTCGCCGCCCGAACCATGATCGACGAACTCCCGCCGACGCAGGCCTTCCTGCATTCGTATGTCGACGCCGTGGTCCTCCCCGCTCTCGGCGCCTGACGTCCCACGCCCTCATCTCCTTCCCTCTTCCACCCCCACGGACCCACCCCCTACGGAGTCATCTCTGTAGTCGCACCTGACGCGCCGCTCACGTCGTCGGGCTGATCCCCCCTGCCCCCACTCGGGTGATCACACCAGCCCCTGTCCTTCCACGACCTGACCGGGAGTACGCCCTCGTGGCCACATTCCTCTACAAACTCGGCCGACTCGCCTTCCGGCGACGGCATTTCGCCGCCCTGATCTGGGTGGCACTGCTGACGCTCGCGGGTGTCGGCGCCGCCTCCGCGCCCGTCGCGGGATCGTCCTCCTTCTCGATCCCCGGCACCGAGGCGCAGAAGGCCTTCGACCTGCTGGAGAGCCGCTTCCCCGGGATGAGCGCCGACGGAGCGACCGCTCGGGTCGTCTTCAAGGCGCCCTCCGGCGAGAAGATGGCGGACAAGGAGAACAAGGCGACGGTCGAGAAGGCCGTCGAGGTGCTCGGCACCGGCTCCGAGGTCACCTCCGTCACCGACCCGTTCAAGGTCCACGCCGTCAGCAAGGACGGATCGATCGCGTACGCGTCGGTGAAGTACAAGGTCTCCGGCATGGAGCTGAAGGACGCCTCGAAGGACGCGCTGAAGGCGGCCGCGCAGGACGCGCGGCACTCCGGACTCACCGTCGAGGTGGGCGGTGACGCGCTCCAGGCGACGCCCGAGACCGGTTCCAGCGAGGTCATCGGCATCGCGATAGCCGCGGTCGTCCTCGTCATCACCTTCGGTTCCCTGATCGCGGCCGGGCTGCCGCTGCTGACCGCGCTGATCGGCGTCGGCATCGGCGTCTCGACGATCACCGCGCTCGCCAGCGCGCTCGACCTCGGCTCCACCACCTCCACCCTCGCGATGATGATCGGCCTCGCGGTCGGCATCGACTACGCCCTCTTCATCGTCTCCCGCTACCGGGCGGAGCTGGCCGAGGGCCGCGAACGCGAGGAAGCGGCCGGACGGGCCGTCGGCACGGCGGGCTCGGCGGTGGTCTTCGCGGGACTGACCGTCGTGATCGCGCTGGTCGGGCTGTCGGTCGTCAACATCCCGATGCTGACGAAGATGGGTGTCGCGGCGGCGGGCACGGTCGCCGTCGCCGTCCTCATCGCGCTGACCATGATCCCGGCGTTGCTCGGGTACGCGGGCCGCAGGGTCCAGCCGGCCGGCAAGAAGAGCAGGCTCCTCGGCGGCGGCCGAGCCGCCAAGAAGGCGGGCAAGCCCAACATGGGCACCCGCTGGGCGAGCTTCGTCGTCCGCCGCCCGCTCGCCGTGCTGCTGCTCGGTGTGGTCGGCCTCGGCGCGGCGGCGGTCCCGGCGGCCTCGCTCCAGCTGGGCCTGCCCGACGACGGTTCGCAGCCGACGTCCACCACGCAGCGGCGCGCCTACGACCTGCTCTCCGACGGCTTCGGGCCCGGCTTCAACGGCCCGCTGATGGTTGTCGTGGACGCGAAGGCGAGCGACGCGCCCAAGACGGCGTTCAGCACGGTGCACGACGAGATCAAGGGCCTCAAGGGTGTCGTGAGCGTGAGCCCGGCGGCGCCCAACAGGGCCGGTGACACCGCGATGATCACGGTGATCCCCGACTCGAAGCCGTCCTCCGTCACGACCGAGGACCTGGTCCACACCATCCGCGGCGGCGGCGCCGGCATCAAGGCCGAGACGGGCGCGACGGTGCTGGTCACCGGCTCCACGGCCATGAACATCGACTTCTCGCAGAAGCTCAACGACGCGCTGATCCCGTATCTCGCGCTCGTGGTCGGTCTCGCCTTCCTGCTGCTGATCGTGGTGTTCCGCTCGATCCTCGTCCCGCTGAAGGCGGCCCTCGGCTTCCTGCTCAGCGTGATGGCGGCCCTCGGCGCGGTCGTCGCGGTCTTCCAGTGGGGCTGGCTGTCCTCTCTGATGGGCGTCCAGGAGACCGGCCCGATCATGTCGATGATGCCGATCTTCATGGTGGGCGTCGTCTTCGGACTGGCCATGGACTACGAGGTGTTCCTCGTGACGCGTATGCGAGAGGCCTACGTCCACGGGGAGAAGCCCGGCCAGGCGATCGTGACCGGGTTCAAGCACGGCGCACGGGTCGTCACGGCGGCCGCGGTCATCATGATCGCCGTGTTCTCCGGATTCATCGGGTCGAGCGAGTCGATGATCAAGATGATCGGCTTCGGCCTCGCCATCGCCGTCTTCTTCGACGCGTTCATCGTGCGGATGGCGCTCGTCCCGGCGGTGCTCGCGCTGCTGGGCAAGAGGGCCTGGTGGCTGCCGAGGTGGCTGGACCGCGCGCTGCCGAACGTGGACGTCGAGGGCGAGGGCCTGCGCGCGCTCGACGAGAAGTCGCGCGAAGAGGACCGCGAACGGGAGCTCGCCGGAGTCTGAGCCTCGGCCCGGAGACCTCCGGGACCTCTGCTTCCGGGACCGCTTCGAGGCCTCCGAAACCTCGGAGGCCCCGGAGTCGGGAGGGCCTCCACGAGGACATCGGTGAGACCTCGCCGGTCCTGCGGCGAGGCACCGACGAGTGATCAGTGAGCCACCGGGGTGGCGGCCGTGTACGTACGACGGAGAAAGCGCATGAGCGCCTTCGTGTCGAGCTGCACGACCGCCACCCCTTGCGCCGAGTGGAATTCCAGGACGGCTTGGACGCGGCCGCACGGCCAGATGCGGATGTCGCCGTCGCTGACGGGGACGCGCAGTCCCTGCTCAAGGAGTTCGCGCTCGAAGACCCACTCGTGGGGGCCGGGCAGCGTGATGTGCACCTGGCGGGGGTCGGTCTCCGGGTCGTACCGGAGAGCCACCGGGACGGCCCGGTGTTCGTCGTCGGCGGAGTCGGCGGTGTCGGTCACGATATGAGCGCGTGCGTATTGTTCGACGGCGTGCATGAACCGACTCCTTACGCTGCGTTACATGTGCGGAAGCTGTGAATTCCGTCACCATTCCAATGTCGCACATCTCGCGGAAACCGCTCTCCGGCCCCCGGTGACCGCTCTTCGGGGAACGCCTGCCCAGTCGTGGCGGGTGCATGTGTGCGGCGGGTGCATGCGTGGGGCGGCGGTCGCACGCCCCCGCGATCGGTTCGCGCCGTCGCGTCCGTCGGCTCGTCCTCGTGAACTGCTCCTGCCCGCACGGCCGTCGGCAGTTGTCGGCGCGGCTATTCGTGAGCACTTCGCTCTTGCAAGTCGTTCGCAACAAGGCACTATCATCGAACGGTGCATGTGCCTGACGGATTCATCAACGCCCCGGTCTCCGCCGCCACAGGCGTGGTCGCCGCCGGCGCCATCGCCGTGAGCCTGCGGGGTGCCCGCCGTGAACTCGACGAGCGGACCGCGCCGCTCGCCGGCCTGGTCGCCGCCTTCATCTTCGCCGTGCAGATGCTGAACTTCCCGGTCGCCGCCGGGACCAGCGGACATCTGCTCGGCGGTGCCCTGGCGGCGATTCTCGTCGGCCCCTACACAGGTGTCCTCTGCGTCTCCGTCGTCCTGCTCATGCAGGGCATCCTCTTCGCCGACGGGGGCCTCACCGCGCTCGGCGTCAACATCACCGACATGGCGATCGTCACCACGGTCGTGTCGTACGCCCTCTTCCGCGGCCTGGTGAAGGTGCTGCCCCGCAAACGGCGTTCGGTCACCGTGGCGTCCTTCGTCGCCGCGCTGCTGTCCGTTCCGGCGGCCGCCGTCGCCTTCACCCTGATCTACGCGGTCGGCGGCACCACCGACGTCGCCATCTCCAAGGTCGCCACGGCGATGATCGGCGTCCACGTCCTCATCGGCATCGGCGAGGCCGTGATCACCGCGCTCACCGTCGGCGCCGTCATCGCCGTACGACCCGATCTCGTGTACGGCGCCCGCGGCCTCCAGCAGCGGCTCAAGCTGCGGGTCGGCGGCGAACTGGTCGACGCTCCCACGGCCGCCGCCCCCGTCGCGGCCCGCTCCTCGCACCGCAGGGTGTGGATCACCGGCCTGGTGACCTCCCTCGTCCTCGCCGGATTCGTCAGCTTCTACGCCTCCGCGAGCCCCGACGGCCTGGAGAAGGTCGCCAAGGACAAGGGCATCGACACCCGGACCGGGAAGCACGCCACGGGTGACTCGCCGCTCGCCGGATACGGGGTCAAGGACATCTCCGACGCCCGGGTCTCCGGCGGTCTCGCGGGGGTGATCGGCGTCGGCGTCACCGTCGTGGCGGGCAGCGGCGTCTTCTGGGCGGTCCGCAGACGACGTACGTCCGACACCTCGCCCACGTCCGTGCCGGAAGGCGTCTGAGGTGGGGGCGGGGCACACGCACCGGCTCTACCGGCACGGGCACTCGCCCGTCCACGCGCTTCCGCCGCACACCAAGCTCGCCGCGGCCTTCGCCTTCGTGGTCGTGGTCGTGTCCACCCCGCGCGAGGCGATGTGGGCGTTCGCGCTGTACGCCGTCCTGCTCGCGGCGGTCGCCCGTCAGGCCCGGGTGCCTGCGGGCGTCCTGCTGAAGCGGCTGCTGATCGAGATCCCGTTCGTCGCGTTCGCGGTGCTGATGCCGTTCGTGGCGGAGGGCGAGCGGGTGGACGTGCTGGGACTGTCCCTGAGCGTCAACGGCCTGTGGGGCGCCTGGAACGTCCTCGCCAAGGGCACCCTCGGCGTCGCCGCCTCCGTCCTGCTCGCCTCCACCACCGAACTGCGGGAACTGCTCCTCGGCCTGCAACGGCTGAAGCTCCCGCCGCTCCTCGTGCAGATCGCCTCCTTCATGATCCGCTACGGCGATGTCATCACCGACGAGATGCGGCGCATGCGGATCGCGCGGGAGTCGCGCGGCTTCGAGGCGAGCGGAATGCGGCACTGGGGGGTGCTCGCGAAGTCGGCGGGCGCCCTGTTCATCCGCTCCTACGAGCGCGGCGAGCGCGTGCATCTCGCCATGGTGAGCCGGGGCTACACCGGTTCGATGCCCGTCATCGACGAGGTGACCGCGTCCCGGGCGCAGTGGTCGTACGCCCTCGCCCTTCCGTTCGCCGCCCTTGTCGTATGTCTGTTGGGATGGACGCTGTGATGTCTGCTGGAACGACGGGGGAGACGGCTGTGGGGACGCCGGGGGAGACGGACGGTGTGCCGGCCTCGCTGGAGGTCTCCGGGCTCGCCTTCGCCTACCCGGACGGGCACCAGGCCCTGTTCGGCGTCGACTTCGCCATCGGGCGCGGCGAGCGCGTCGCGCTGCTCGGCCCGAACGGCGCCGGCAAGACCACCCTCGTCCTGCACCTCAACGGCATCCTGACCGGCGGCGCCGGCACGGTGACGGTCGCCGGACTCCCGGTCGGCAAGCGGCACATGGCGGAGATCCGGCGCAAGGTCGGCATCGTCTTCCAGGACCCGGACGACCAGCTGTTCATGCCGACCGTGCGCGAGGACGTCGCCTTCGGTCCGGCCGCAGCGGGCATGAAGGGCGCCGAACTGGAGGCCCGCGTCCGTACGGCACTGGAGCAGGTCGGCATGGAGGCCTTCGCCGACCGTCCGCCGCACCATCTGTCCTTCGGGCAGCGGCGCCGGGTCGCCGTCGCGACGGTGCTGGCGATGGAGCCGGAGATCCTCGTCCTCGACGAGCCCTCCTCCAACCTCGACCCCGCCTCCCGGCGTGAACTCGCCGACATCCTGCGCTCGTTGGACGTCACCGTCCTCATGGTCACCCACGATCTGCCGTACGCCCTCGAACTGTGCCCCCGCTCCCTCGTCCTCAGCGACGGAGTGATCGTCGCCGACGGCGGGACCGGCGCCCTCCTCTCGGACGGCGAGCTCATGCGCACCCACCGTCTGGAGCTGCCCTTCGGGTTCGACCCGCGCTCCGTGACAATGGGGGCGTGACGAAACAAGAGGACGTCGGGCCGCCGGCCGGGTCGCTGCTGCTCGACGACCAGCTGTGCTTCGCGCTGTACGCCGCCCAGCGTGCCGTGACCGCCGCGTACCGCCCGCTGCTGGAGGAGCTCGGCCTCACCTACCCGCAGTACCTCGTGCTGCTGGTCCTCTGGGAGCGCGGCGAGACCACGGTCAAGGAACTGGGCACCGCCCTGCACCTCGACTACGGCACGATGTCGCCGTTGCTCAAGCGGCTGGAGTCGGCGGGGCTCGTACGCCGTGAGCGCTCGGCGCACGACGAACGCTCCGTGCGTGTCGCCCTCACCGGGCGCGGCGAAGTGCTCAGGGAGCGCGCGGAGGAGGTGCCGCAGGCACTGCTGACGGCGACCGGCCTGAGCGAGGCCGAGGTCACGCGCCTCCGCTGGGAGCTGCGGCGGCTGACGGAACGCGCGGAGGACGCGGCGGCGCGGGGCCGCTGACCCGCGCGGGAGATCGCGGCGGCGCGGGGCCGCCACTCCTTGCCGAGCCACGGACGGCCCCGTTCGCCGTTCGCCCGGACTTTCCACCCTGTTCGCCCAGGCTTCCCGTCCCTGGTCACCCGGGTTCCCGGCCTCCGGTCACCCTGGCTTCCCGCCCCTGGGCATTCCGGACTCCCATACCAGCCGGTACCTTGTGCACGATGTACTTGTGTACTCCTGTGTTGTCCGCCCTGGGGGAGGTCCTGCCGTGATCGACGGCGCCGTTGTCGACACCCGTCCGACGAAGATCATGTATGTCGCCGAGGCCACCGCGCACGGCGGCCGGAACGGCTTTGTGACCAGCCAGGACGGGCAGCTCGACCTGAAGGTCGCGATGCCGCCCGCCCTCGGCGGCGACGGGAACGGGACGAACCCGGAGCAGTTGTTCGCGGCCGGGTACAGCGCCTGCTTCCACAACGCGCTGGTGCTGGTGGGCCGCCGCGCCGGCCTCGACCTCTCCGGCTCCACGGTCGCGGCGAAGGTCGGGATCGGCCCCAACAAGCAGCGCGGCTACGGACTGGCGGTCGCGCTGAGCGTCTCGCTGCCCGTCGTCGACGAGGACGTGGCCACGAAGCTCGTGGACGCGGCGCACGAGGTCTGTCCGTACTCGAACGCCACCCGCGGCAACATCGAGGTCACGATCCTGCTGGGCTAGGGGGCCTAGGAATCGGAGGCCGCGGACGCGTGTTCCACTCACTGCTGGAACTTTGACAGCGGTGAGGCGACAGGGAGCGCGGGCGTGGACGTGAACGGCACAGTGGCCGAGGGCTTCGAGCCGGTCAGGGAGGCGTTCGCGGCCAACTTCGCGACGCCGGGGGACCGGGGCGCCGCCGTCACCGTGTACCGCGACGGGCACAAGGTCGTCGACCTGTGGGGCGGCGCCCGTGACGTCGACGGCAGCGGGCCCTGGGAGCGCGGCACCGCGCAGATCGTGCGCTCCGCGACGAAGGGCGTCGCCGCCGCCGTACTCCTGCTGCTCGCCCAGCGGGGACAGCTCGACCTGGACGCGCCGGTCGGCGCCTACTGGCCCGAGTACAAGGCGCACGGAAAGGAGCACACACGGGTCCGGCATCTGCTCGCGCACCGGGCCGGAGTGCCCGTCCTCGACCGTCCGCTCAGCCCCGCCGAGGCCGCCGACCTCGACCTCGCGGCCGCGGCGGTGGCCGCCCAGACGCCGGCGTGGCAGCCCGGGGCCGAGCACGGGTACCACGCGCAGACGTACAGCTGGCTGACGGGCGAGCTGGTCCGGCGGGTGACCGGGCGCACGATCGGCCGGTGGATCGCGGACGAGATCGCCCGGCCGCTGGGCCTGGACCTGTGGGTCGGGCTTCCGGAGACGGCGGCCGGCCGGGTGGGGCGGGTCGCGCAGGTCGAGGCGCCGTCGGCACCCGGTGTCCTCAAGACCCGCCCGAAGCGGGCGGTCTCCGAGGCGTACGCCGACCGGGACAGCCTGACCCGGCGCGCCTTCGGCGCGATCACCCCGATGCCCGACGAGAACGATCCCGCCTACCGCGCGGCCGAACTCCCCGCCTCGAACGGCATCGCCACGGCCGACGGCCTCGCCCGCTTCTACGCCGCGCTGATCGGCGAGGTGGACGGCGTACGGCTGTTCACGCCGGAGACGGTGTCGGCCGCGCGGACGGAACAGTCCGCCGGACCCGACCGGATCCTGGTCGTCAACACCCGGTTCGGCCTCGGCTACATGCTCCACGGCGGAGCCTCGCCGCTGCTGTCCCCGGGCTCCTTCGGCCACCCCGGCCGCGGCGGCGCCCTCGGCTTCGCCGACCCCGAGTCGGGCATCGCCTTCGGATACGTCACCAACACCTTCCGTACGAGCGTGACGGCGGACGCGCGGGCGCAGGCGCTGGTCCGGGCGGTGCGGACGGCCGTCACCGCGTAACCGCCGCACCACGTCCCGCCGCCCGATGCCGTCGGCCCCGGTCGAGGCTCAGGAGCGGAAGTCGGTCATGGCGGTGGCAAGGATGCCGGTGAGGCGGCCGGCGAGCCGAGGCCGACGTACTCCGTTGCCGCGTCGGCAGCTTCACTCCGGTCGGCGATGCGCGTCATCGCCCCACGGCGGTGGAAAAGGTCGCAGGGCAAACCGAGACGATCAGCTCTCGAAGCTTCTCGATATACAGGCGTACGTTCTTGGAGGCGATGTCCGTGTCCGGGTGGCGGCATGCGATCCACAGTCCCTCGTGCAGCCGGTTGACCCAGGCGCACACCTGATCGCCGTACGACACACGGAGCAGCCCGTACGCTTTCTGCTCGCTCCAGCAGGCCGAACCAGGATTGAGGCGGGCGTCCATATACGAGACGATGGAGTACAGGTCGGGTGATGTGGGGCGGAAGTCCTCGCCCAGGAGGCGCAGTACCCGGGCCAGTGGGATGCGTGCCAACGACCGATTGGCGTGCAACTGGGCCCGGACCGAGGCGAGCGCGGCGTCGAAGTCCCGTGCCGCGGGTACTTCGATCGGCGCGCCGCCGACATACCAGCCCACGGAGTCCGACCACGTGGACTTCAGTCGGGTGTGGAACGGCACGACCGTGCGGTAGACCGGGTGCCCACCGATTTCGTGGACGATCAGACTGGTTGCGGCCAGGACGCCCACCAGGCTGCCGCCGTAGGGCCGGCAGTACGTCTCGAACGCCGCGGCCGCGTCAGCGTCGACGAGCGGCTCGCGCATGAGCTTCTGGACGGGCAGAACGTCGCCGGGCCGCAGGCCCAGATCGACAGGGAACTCCGGAAGCCTTCCGTCGCACCGGCCGATGAACTCACGCCAGCGCGTGACGATGGCGTGGGTGTCGTCGATGGCGTTCGCGTTCGCCCGCTCCTGCTCGCAGAAGTCCACATAGCTCGCGACCGGTGTGGCGGTGAGGGGCTGCCCCGCGGCATGTGCCGTGTACAACTCCCGCACCTCGTACGGGATGCGGTGCAGCGAGTAGGCGTCGACGTTGGTGTGGTCAAATGCCAGATACACGCTGGTGGAGTCCTCGCGGACGACCGCCGCGTAGATGAGGTTGGGCCAGCCGAGAGCATCTGCCGCCTTGTCGAAACGGTCCTGCAAATGCTCGGCCAGCAGGTTCGCATCGGCGAAGTCGCCCACCACTTCGCGGTAGAGCGTGACGTCGTCCTGGTCGAGAGTGAACCGGCGCATCTCGTCGCCCGACCATCTGAACCCGCTGCGCAGCGTCTCGTGCCGCAGTGTCCAGCCGCGTAGGGCCTGTTCCAGCGCGTCGAGGTCGACCTGGCCGGGCAGGTCGAAAGCCGTACCGATCCAGGTCGGCACGAACAGGCCCCCCTCGCGCACCGACCGCGCCGTTCTGATGTGTGATTCCTGGATGTACGCCGGCGGCCGCGGATCCGTCGGCAGCACCGTCGCGGCCGCGACGGTCGCAGGGCTGAACCCCCACTCCACAAGCCGTCCAGGGCGGACTTCGCAGCGCTGAATATCAGAAATTCGCACAGTGGCGTCTCCTTGTCGGAAAACACAGGCTTGATCAACGTGGACTCGTATGCGAGCGCCGTCTGCCGTGTCGCCTGCAAATCAGCAGAAGGTGTGGCGCGTCGAACGGTGAAGCGACCCCTCCATCGCCCCGCATTCAACGGCCGTGCGATCGCGGTTCGTCCGAGACGTCTGCACGGCCGCGGTCGCCTCTTCGCCGCGACCGCCATGACAAGAGCAACGAGCAACCAGACCGACAGTCACATGATCGACGGCATCTGTCGGGCCCTTTTGCACAGCACAGCGACTTGGAAGGCGGCACGCCATAACTCTGCTGCCTTTCCAGCGTTTGCAGATGTGCGGGTGAGTGCCCGCAGTGATGTTAGGAAGGTAGAGATCCATGAGACGGGCTACTCGAAACCGTTTGCTCGCCGTTGCCGCCGCGTCCAGCGCGATGGCTGTGGCTTTTCCCGCGTCCTCCGTCTTCGCAGCCGATGGTGCTGACGCCGGGGCTACGGCGGCCGGTTCGCCCGGGGTGCTCTCCGGGAACACCATCCAGATTCCGTTGTCCGCGGCGCTGAACCTCTGCGGCAACACGGTGGACGTCGTGGGGCTGCTCAACCCGGCCGTGGGCAACGTGTGCAAAAACAACAAGGACACGGCCAAGGCCGACGGTGCGGAAACCAAGGGCGGATCGGACAGGTCAGGCGAAGCCTCGGCCGATGGCCGAGTCAAGGACTCGCCCGGGCTGATCTCGGGCAATGGTCTGCAGCTCCCGGTCGATCTGCCGGTGAACGTTTCCGGGAACAGTGTCAACGCGGTCGGCGTGGGTGACCCGGCGTTCGGCAACCGGTCGGTCAACGGCGGTGAGCACGCTCACCCTCACGTCCACCGAACAACTCCGGCTCCCACGCCCTCGGTTCCGACGCCCCCGGCGTCACGAATCCCGGCTCCCCGGCATGAGGCCGTTCCGGACGCCCCGGACACGGCGACACCCACACTGGCCCACACCGGAGCGGATCTGACGGTCCCGGCCCTCGCCGGCGGCGCCGTGTCCCTCTTCGCTGGTGCGGTCCTGTACCGCCGCTTCCGCCCAGGCCGCTGACCCCGACGCCCGTACAGCCCCATCGAACGTGTTTGGTGGGGCCCAGGCGTCCTGCCGGTGCCTGTCCGCCCTCCGCGCCATGGCATCGACGTGAGCGCCTCGCCACTGGAGCAAGGGTCAAGGCCCGGTGTGCGGGACACGGCCGGAGGCTTGACACCCCCTCGTACCCACCAGGAAAAACGGAGGCGGCGCGAACGCTTCATGCGTTCACGCCGCCTCTGTGCAACCCGATGCAGAGATGGTGTCGGCCAAATCGAAAAGGTATGCAGGTAAAAGACCTTGTGCCACCGGCAGACGCAGTGGCACCGCGCCGACGGAGGGCGCGAGCGGCAGGTCGGTCAGAGCGCCCGGTTGTTGCAACCCATGTCGGAACCGAGATGGCTCTGCTGTGCGCCCGCGGCGCCTTCTCCGTTCAGCAGGTTACCGGCCACGCCGGTGAGGGCGCCGACGCTGCCGAGCACCTCGATGTTCATGTCGTGCGACCGGCACTCGACGCCCTGCGTGATGTCGATGCTGTCGCCGTCGTGGCCCCGGTCGCCGTATGCGGAAGCGGTGTTGGCACCCAAAGCGCCGACACTGCCGATGAGGGCGCTCAGAAGAACTACCTTGTGCAACTTGCGCATGTGAAGCTCCTTGGAGGAAGTGCGGGGATCTGACCTGTCGAGTCAGGACCGCGGATGTGCAGGGGGCGGGCTGTCAGCCGAGTCGGGGAAGTCCCAGTTGTCCGACGGGAGGGGCCGCGATCTGCCCGAGGGCGACCGGAGCCAGTTGCGGTGCGCTCTCAGGCGTGATCGTCGGGTTGACGAGCGGGTTCACCTGAGGGTTGAGCTGCGGGTTCACCTGGGGGGCGACAACCATCGGGGCCTCCGAGTCGAGTACCTGGGGTACGGCGACCTGCGGGGCCACTTGGGGCATGACCTGCGGCATGACCTGCGGCACGACCTGTGGCGGGGCGGCCTGCGCCGGCTGTGCGGGTGCGGCCTGCGCGAACTGTCGCGGTGCGGCCTGTTGCGGGTTCGACGAGCTGGAGGCCTGGGCCGTTCCCTGCGATGAGGCCGAGGCCGAGGCGTAGCCGGTCTGCTGTGATCCTGACGGGGCGGCCTGTGGGGCTGGTTGGGCAGCCGCGGCCGGAGCAGCCGGCTGATCCGGAACCGATGCCGGGGTGGTACTGAGGCGCCCCTCCGGTGAGTTGGCATAGCTGCCGCCGGCACCGATGCCGGCCAAACCGCTGGCCGCTGCGACGACGAGCGCGGCCTTGTGAAGCTTCCGCATGAAACCCTCGGCCCTTCGTTACCTGAGAAGTAAGTCCATTGCATTCAATGCGGTCACGCGTGCATTTTGGTGCGTCACTCGCATCGCGCCGGAGGCTACGGTTATCTCGAGGAGCACGCGGACTTCGTATCGGAGCTGGCAGCGGATCCTCCACCTGTCCATGGTTTACGGTCGCTGCCCTCACCTCCGGGGAACGAGGTTTCGGCGCCGTGGTTACGGCACTCGACGGGTCGTCACCCGTTTGCCGTCTGCCGACCCGGGCGTCACGGCTCGCACGTCGCATCAAATGGGTGACCACACCCCAACGCCCGTTGCGAGTCCGTGTTTTTTTCGTTCCCCACGGGGCGATAGGGATGGCCCATCGCAGCCGAATGGAGCAGCAAGGGCAGCGAAGACTGCGCTGCTCCATCCGCACATTAGCTTCCGTGCACAGGTCAATTGAAGAGCCGAGGAACTCCATGCGTATGCTTCACAAGATCGCGCTCGTCGCCGCGACAGCCGGCGGCCTGGCCGGTGTAGGCGCCGGCCCCAGCTCAGCCGCCACCTCGTTGGCCCCCAACGGCGTTGCGCCGCACCCGGTTTCGCAGCCCGACGCCCAGGCAGCCTCGGCGTCCTCCGCTCAGGCGACCACGCAGACCTATGGCTCGCCGGCTCCGCAACAACTGGCACCGTCGCGTGGCGCTCAGGTTTCCCCGCAGCTCAGCCCGCAGCTGAATCCGCAGCTCAGCCCGCACATCTCTCCTGAAGCGCCGCAGAAGCAACAGGGCGATTCGGCGGGGCAGGCCAACCTGTTCCGTCCGTACCAGGAGTGCAGCCCGCAGGCCCTGCTCGATGCGAACGTCCCGGTTGCCCTGCTCGCCTCATCCCAGACCCATGGCATTGAGTGCACCCAGGCCAACAGCCAGACGAACTCCTTCGCCAACGTGCAGCAGCACTGACGGACGACCACGTCGACGCCGGTCAGAGGCGGCGGACGATTGGGACCGGCTCGCCCCGCGTCACGCTTTCGGTGCTTCCTCGGCGACATGAAGCCAAAGTGTTGTCCTTTTCACGGCGTTTGTCGCTAATGTTCTACCCGTAACCGCGATCTACCCACAGATCGCAAAAACTCACCCCCACACGGAGATGAAATGCGCAAGCTTCGCAACGTTGCGGTCCTGGTCGCTGCCATCGGCAGCATCGGGCTCGTTGGCGGTACGGCCTACGCCGGTGGTCACGGCGAGGGCGGCGGCGACCAGTTCAGCGTCACGCAGAGCTCCAACTGCAAGTCGCACGACCTGAACCTCGACGTCCTCGGCCAGGTCGGCGTGCTGAACGGCCTGCTGGGCAACGCCCTCAACGGCGAAGGCAACCCGGGCGCCCAGTCCACCTCCCTCGGCTCCACCATGGGCTGTAACAACAGCGCCTTCTGAAGTCCCCTCAGGCGTAAGTAAAGACGCCGAACCATGAACGGTCCCGGCACTGGGCCTCAGGCAAAGTGCCGGGACCGTTTTGCGTGCGCCAAACCACTTCCGAGGCGGCGCAGCGTGGCGCCGACCCCTTCCGGGCACTCCGTTCTGGCGCCGTTGAACTCTTCGCGTCACATGGAGGCGATCCCTCGCAGATCGCCTTCACCTCACCTTTTTCTGGAGATGACATGCGCAAGCTCCGTACAGCCGCTGTCCTGTTGGCCGTCCTCGGAAACGTCGGACTTCTGGGCGCCAGCGTCGCCCACGCGGATCAGGGCTGGGACCAGGGCGGCGACAGCTTCACCATCTCGCAGCACAGCGCCTGTGAGTCGCACGACCTGAACCTCGATGTCCTCGGTCAGGTCGGCATCGGCAACGGGCTGGGCGGCAACCTGCTGGGTGGCGAGGGCAACCCGGGGGCCCAGAAGACGTCGCTGGGCTCATCCGCGGGCTGCAGCAACCGGTTCAACGGCTAAGACTCACCATGAACGACCTGTGGGCGAGTGACTCATTGACCTGCAAGGTCACGTCTCAAGCCCGCGGTTCGGCTGTCTGCAAGCCCTGAGCTCGGGGTTTCGGGCCTGCCGTCGAAACGGTCCCGAACATGCCGATGGGTTTGCCAGAGTTCCGAACACAGCAGCGGCCTTCGCCTGATCCTGTGCTCCGTCACGGAAGCACGGGATCAACGCGAAGGCCGCTGCTGTGAGGCCCAGTTGTGAAGCAGTCGCGGGTCCGCTGGCAGGAGGACCGGGTGGGTCACGTCGTAGCCGGCATCGAAGACGACCGGGAAACGAAATGCTGGTCCGGGAACCCTTCCCCGGACCAGCATTTTCCGTGAGCGCTCAGCTGCCGAAGTGCAGCTTCTTGAACCCGTCAGGCAGCTTGGCCGTGTTGGAACACTCCACAACCGGCCCCACTTTGGCAGGTTCGCTTTCGTTTCCCAGGAGTTGGTCCTGCTGCGTGACCACGTGCGGCCGGTCTGTTGTCGAGCACTGCTGGTCCTGCTTCATGACGTGCGTGCCGTCCTTGTCGATGTACGTCTCATTTTTCTGAACGCACACGACGTCCTTCTGCGCGGTGCTGGGGCAGGCGCCTGGGTTTCCCTCGGCATGCGCAGCGCCGAGGCAGATGGCGGCGAGGCTTCCGGCGAATGCGGCGACGGCCGCAGTCCTCTGCGAAAAGAGCATGTGGTGCATTCCTTTGTGGTGAAGAATCGGACACTCATTTATTGACCGGCGTTGCCCGCGCCGAGAAAGTCAGGCAATTGAATCTTTGTCCGCCGGAAGGATGGTTGTAGCCCGGACGCGAACTCGGCGTCCGGGCTACCTGCGCCACGGGGTGTCACTCAGCGCACCGCTCGGTCCGTATCCCCGACGCTGAGTGGGGCCGCGGCGGGCCTTGACTCAGAGCTCTCGCTCTTAGTCGTTATCGCCCTAGGCCTGCGGCTGGTCCTGCGTCTGCGGCTGGTCCTGGGCCTGCGGCTGGTCCTGCGTCTGCGGCTGGTCCTGGGCCTGCGGCTGGTCCTGCGTCTGCGGCTGGTCCTGGGCCTGCGGCTGGCTCTGGGCCTGCGGCTGGCTCTGGGCCTGCGGCTGGTCCTGGGCCTGCGGCTGGCTCTGGGCCTGCGGCTGGCTCTGGGCCTGCGGCTGGTCCTGCACCTGCGGCTGGCTCTGGGCCTGCGGCTGGTCCTGCACCTGCGGCTGGTCCTGCACCTGCGGCTGGCTCTGGGCCTGCGGCTGGTCCTGGGCCTGCGGCTGGCTCTGGGCCTGCGGCTGGTCCTGGGCCTGCGGCTGGCTCTGGGCCTGCGGCTGGCTCTGGGCCTGCGGCTGGTCCTGCGCCTGCGGTTGGGCCTGCGGCTGGTCCGGGGCCTGCGGTTGGCTCAGAGCCTGGGGCTGGTCCTGCACCTGCGGCTGACTCTGCGTCTGCGGCTGGCTCTGCACCGGGGCCTGCTTCTGCTCCTGGCCCTGCTCCTGCGGCTGGAAGTAGTAGCCACCCCCGCCGGCCACGGCGTTGGCGGACGAGCTGGCGACGGCGGTGACCGGTACAGGCGCGCTGTCGTTACTGTCGGCGAAGCTGATGCCGGCGCCGACGGCGGACAGTCCCGCAAACGCCGCCGCTACGACCACGGCGCGCTGAAACTTACGCATGGATGACCCTTTCTGACCCGGGCATACCGCCCGGAATGACCAATTGCGTAAACGTAAACACGTCGGTCGTAGGCAATAGGGGATTTGTGCCCCTATGTCGCGCCGGAGCCCCGTACGGGGTAGCGCGTCAACGAGGCCGTAGGGCAGGGGCCGGCCACCGTGCTCCTCAGGGGGCGAGGGGGTCGGGCAGTTCCGGCTTCCCGCCAATCGGCCGAGGCGCTCCGGACGTGGCGGGCGAACAGGTCACCCGAGGGCCGAGTTGCGTCGTGCCGTTGCCCATGGGGGAGGGCACCGTCACGGACTGCACCGGCATGCAGGTCTCCTGATGGGGAATGGCGCCTTGCCCGGTGCTCTTACCTTCGAAGTGCTGCACACAGACGACGTCCCCCTGGGGGCTCCGAGTGCAAGGTGCAGGGCCTCCCGCGGCGTGCGCGTAGGTGATGCCCATGGACATCACGGCGAGCCCGCCGATGAGCCCCGAGAGGGCCGCGATCTCTTTCCTGCTGAACATTTGATGCGTGTCCTTTGTACGGGCGCCCCGGGCGCCGCTCCCTCACGATCGGCCGCGCCGCAGGCGTGGTCCGCGACACTGAGCCTTTTCCAACGTTCCGCGTCGGCTGGACGGTTGGCCTGACGGGCGGATGAAGCTGCTGGTGATGGTGAACGTGTGGGGCCTGGCCGACCCGAGGGGCCGTCTGCTCCGGACTTCACCGGCCCCGTCCAAGCGGCCTTCGTCCTCCATCCGGCCGGCTCGCACCGAGATCAAGGCGGCCGGCTGCCGGCATTCGATCCCTTCGGGTTGACCCGAAGGGATCCGGTACCGACCGTCGCGATGATGACGTCGCTGACCTCAGCCGGTGAAGGCGCGGTTGTGCTGGCCGCAGGTGGTGTCCAGGGTCTGACCGAAACCGAGCACTCCGATCGGGATGTCGTTCTCCGACACCGTCTGAGGGCTGCACTCCTGGTACGGGCGGTAGACGTCCACCGCCCGCGGTCCGTTGTCATGGGTGTCGGCGGCAGCCGTTCCGGCACAGGCGGCGGACAGGCCACCGGCCGCCACTGCCGCTGCGATCACGATCTGCTGAAACTTAAGCATGGAACCCTCGGTTCTTCGGTACTTGCACATGATGGCTAGTTGCCTAGCGTGACCGGATGAACACTAGCAGTAGCGTCTCGTCGGTCGGCGCGCGAAGGTCGTATGTGTCCTACGGAGGAGCCGGGCTCGACGTGGACACCAAGTGGCGCTGCAGAAGGACGCTTTGCCATTCGGCATACGGTATGGGTGCGCCGCGGACGAGGGTCCGGCACGGCAAGCGGTCGCATCAACTCAACTGTCCGGAGCGAGAGTTGGGGCTTGCGGGCTCTTGACTCGCTGCCTTGCGCTCTCGGCGTCAGGATGATGCCGAGGCGGGTGCGATCAAACGAGCGGCGCAAGCGGGGGTAGTTGGGGTCGCCGACGGGACGCTGTGAGGCGTCCACCGTCGGCGATCGGCGTGAAGTTGACGAGCTTGTCCTCGACGCGGTGCGCGAGCGCGTTCCGGCCGGCGTGGGTGACCGCGAAACGCGGCACGGCCGCGGTGCGGAGCGGTGTCAGGCGATGGGCTCGCGCACGTCCACCAGCGTGCCGTCCGCGTGGGCGATCAGGCTCTTCGGGTCCATCGGGAAGACGGTGAACGGGGTGCCCGCCGAGGCCCACACCGTGTCGTGGCCGAGCAGTGAACGGTCCACCAGGACACGGGTCTTCGTACGGTGCCCGAAGGGCGGCACGGCGCCGGGCCCGTACCCGGTCGACTCCCGTACGAGGTGGGCCCCGGCCCGGGTGAGCTTCCCGGCGCCCAGCTCCCGCCGTACGAGCTCCATGCCGACGTGTGCCGAGCCGTCCAGGAGCACCAGCACCGGGACCCCGTCCGCCGCGAAGAACAGCGACTTGCAGATCTGGCTCGGCTCGCAGCCGATCGCCGCGGCGGCCTCGGCGGTGGTGCGGGCCGTGTCGGGGAAGCGCCGGACCCGTCCGATCACCTCGCCGAGACCCATCTCCCGCAGGGCCTCGGCGAACAGGGGGTGGGCGGCGTCTGCGGAGGACCGCTCATCGCCGGAGTTCTCATCGGTGTCGTTCATACGCAGCACGCTAGCGGTCGGTGTACACGCCACGCGACCGGGCTCCGACCGGGCTCCGCGCGGGGCATCGGGGCATCGGGGCCCTTCCGGGACCGCGAGGGTTTCCAGGAGTCGGCTGTTTCCGGGTGTCAGCCGCCCGAGCCGGCCTTCAGGAGGGCTGCCACGATCGGGCCCGCCGTGGTGCCGCCGTGGCCGCCCTCCTGGACGACGCCCGCTCCCGCCAGGTCGCCCTTCCAGGCCGTGAACCAGCCGTTGGGCTGCTCCTGGTTGTCGACCTCGGCGGAGCCGGTCTTGGCGCCGAAGTCGGGGCCGAGGCCGGCCATGGCCTCGGCGGCGGTGCCGGCGGAGGCCGTGTACTGCATGACCTCGCGCAGTTGGGCGAGCGTGGTCGCGGACAGGGTGCGGGACGCCGTGGCCAGCGTGCGGTGATCGACCGACGCGGCGACCAGGTAGGGCTGGTGGAAGCCGCCGGACTGGACGGTGGAGGCGACGGACGCCATGTTCAGCGGGTTCATGCGGACCCCGCCCTGGCCCATCAGCGACGCGGCCATCTGGGCGGCGCTCTGTACCGGCACCGAACCGTCGAACGACGGCACGCCGATGGCCCAGTTGTTCCGGCTCAGCCCGAAGACCTGCTGGGCCTGCTTGGTCAGATCGTCGTTCTGCAGCTTCTTCGCCTGCGTGATGAAGGCCGTGTTGCAGGACCGCGCGAAGCTCGCCTTGAACGTGCCGTTCTTGATCTCGAAGTCGTCGTCGTTGTGGAACTTCCAGCCGCCGTACGTCGCCGTCTTGGGGCAGGGGTGCGGCTTGTCGGGGGAGGCCAGGCCCTTCTCGAAGAGCAGCGACGCGGTGATGACCTTCATCGTGGAGCCGGGCGCGAGGGAGCCCTGGAAGGCGGTGTTGAAGCCGTGGTCCGTGTTCGCGACGGCGATGATCTCGCCGGTCGAGGGGCGCATCAGGACCACCGACGCCTTCGGCTTGGCGGCCACCAGGCGCTCGGCCTCCGCCTGGAGGGTGGGGCTGAGCGTGGTCTGCACGGTGCCCGGCGTTCCCGCGCTGAGTGTCACGAGGGTCTTGTCGGGGGTCTTCTGGGCGCCCTTGGCCGCGGCCTTGCGGACCACGCGCAGCTCGATACCCGCCTTGCCGCCGGCCGTCTTGCCGAACTTCTCGCGCAGTCCGTCGAGGACCGTGCCCAGGGAGGGGTACTTGGCGACGGTCAGCTCGCCGCCGTGGCGGTCGAGGGCGGTGATGGGCGGTGTCCCGGCCTCGCCGGTCACCAGGCGGTCGCCGTCCTGGAGGTCCGGGTGCACGACGGACGGCTTCCAGCCGACCAGCACCACACCGTCCTTGGCCCGGCGCACGACCGTCAGCTTCGACGTGTACTCCAGCGGCTTGGTCCTGCCCTTGTAGCTGACGGTGGCCTTGACGGTGAACGGTACGTCGGCGCCCGACGGCTTGCCGCGCGTCAGGGTCACGCCGCTGAGGTGGGCGTCCTTGCCGAGGCCGGTCAGCGTGGTCGTGGCGGCGGCGGAGTCGTCGGTCGCCGCGGCCGCCCGGGTGGCATCACCGCTCTGCCAGGCGGTCAGGAAGGCGGTGGACGCCATGCTGATCTCGGCCGCCGAGGGCGGGCCCGTCTCGACGGCCTTGCGGGTGGTGGCCGTGGTGCCGTCCTCGGCCGCCGCGCCACTGCCGTACAGGCTGTAGGCGCCGAACGCCCCGCCGACGACGGCCACGGCGATCACCCCGCCGAGTACGGCGGGCTGCTTCGTCTTCCGTCGCTCGGCGACGCGCCTTCTCTTGCCCACAGCTTCCCGTCCTCCGCCGTCCCCTGATGCCCCGTGATGCCCTCGCGCCCCTTGCTCCTCAACGAGGAGCACCACCCTAGGGTCCCGTTCTGTGAGGAGTGACTTCAGCCGCCTGTTCGTAGCACAGCTGCGACGATCGGGCCGGCCGCCTCTCCGCCGTGACCGCCCTCCTGGGTCATGGCGGCGGCCGCCATGTCGTTGCGGTATCCGGTGAACCAGCTGTTGGACTTGGCCTGGCCGTCGACCTCCGCGGACCCGGTCTTGGCTCCGACGCTGCCGCCGAGCCCGGCCATCACCTGGGCCGCGGTGCCGCTGACGGCCGTGCGGTTCATCATCGCCCGCAACTGCGCGACCGTACCGCTGGACAGGCCCTTCGCGGTGGCCAGTTCACGGTCGTCGAGGGAGCGCGGCACGATGAACGGCTGCCGGAAGGCGCCCGTCATCGCGGTCGCCGTCACCGACGCCATGTTCAGCGGGCTCATCTGGACCTGGCCCTGGCCGATCATGTTGGCCGCCGTGTTCGGGCCGCCGGAGGCGGGCACCGAGCCGTCGAAGGACTCGATGCCGGTCTTCCAGTTGTTCTGCCCGAGTCCGAAGCGCTGCTCGGCCTCGTTGGTCAGCGAGTCGACCTTCACCTCGTCCGCGTACTTCACGAAGGCGGTGTTGCACGAGCGCGCGAAGCTGTCGGAGAGCGTGGCGTTCTCCTGCGGCTTCATGCCCGTGAGGTTGTGGAAGGTCTCGCTCTGCCAGGTCGCGGTGGGCGGACAGGGCGCGGGGCCGTCGGCCGTGGTGATGCCGTTGTCGATGAGGGTCGCCGCGCTGATGATCTTCATCGTTGAGCCGGGCGCGAGCTTGCCGAGGAACGCGGCGTTGAAGCCGTCCGCGCGGTGGTTGGCGACGGCCAGCACCTCGCCGGTGCTCGGCTTCACCGCCACCACGGAGGACTCGGCGAACCGGGTGACCGCCTTCTCGGCGGCGGCCTGCGCGTTCGCGCTGAGCGTCGTGCGGACCTTGCCCGCCCGCCCTTCGGCGAGGGTGACCAGGGTCGTGTCGCCGCCCTCGGTTGCGTGCCGGATCGCCAGTTCGATGCCGGGCGAGCCGCCCGCCGAGGCGCCGTACTTGTCGCGGAGCGCGTCCAGGATCGGACCCAGGGACGGGTACTTCTCCTTCGTCAGGACAACGTTGTTCCGGTCCACGGCCTCGATCGCCGGGCTCGCCGACTCGCCCGTGACCAGGGTGTCCCCGTCCTTCAGTTCCGGGTGGACGACGGACGGCTTCCAGTCGACCAGCGCCTTCCCGGTGGTCTCCCCGCGGACGACCGTCAGTTCGGAGTCGTACGCGAAGGGCTTGCTCTTCCCGTCGTACGACACCGTCGCCTTGACGGAGAACGGCACGGTCGCCCCGGACGGCGCGCTCGGCGTGATCCGCACGTCGGTCAGATGCGCGTCGTCGCGGTAGCCGGCGAGCAGCCCCTCGGCGTTCGACGCGTAGTTCGTGTACGCGGCCGCCTTGGCCGCGTCGCCCTTCTCCCAGGCCGCGAAGAACGCGCGGCTGGCTTCCTTGACCTCGGCGCCGCTCGGCGGCCCGGTCTTCACCGGAGCGGGCCCGGCGGTGCCCCCATTCCCGCCGTCCCCGCTGACCGAGGTCACCACGTTGTAGGCGCCGTAACCGGCGCCGCCCACCATCACCGCGAACACGCTGCCGATGACGGCAGCCCTGGCCCCCTTGCGCATCGCGCGATCCCTCCCCGTGAACCCTCCCCTGAACTTCTGAACGCGTTCAGAAAAGCCGGTTCACCCAGCACTCTAGGCGCGCGTGGGGCCCCTGGTGCGGACCTTCGCCGAATCGTTAGCCCTAGGCGATGAACCACATCCATGAATGTTGTTCATGGATGTCGACTCCGCAGCTCTACCGGTCCGATGAACACAACGAGGGCGCGGCGGTTCGCCGCGCCCTCGTTGTGTATCGGCCGAATTCAGACCCAGGTATCGAGCCACATCCGCGACCGCCACTGGTCGATCGGGATGGCCGTGCCCGTGTACAGGGGCCAGAAATAGATGAAGTTCCAGGTGATCAGGAGGACCAGGACTCCCGCTCCCACCGCGCCGACGACGCGGCGGCGTTCTCCGGAGCCGGGTGGGCCGAGGATGGCGCCGATCATCATCGTCACGGCGAGGCAGAGGAACGGCACGAAGACGACGGCGTAGAAGAAGAAGATCGTGCGCTCCTGGTACATGAACCAGGGGAGGTAGCCGGCCGCCACGCCGCAGGCGATGGCGCCCGCCCGCCAGTCGCGGCGGAAGGCCCAGCGCCACAGCACGTAGACGATCGCGAAGCAGGCGGCCCACCACAGCAGCGGGGTGCCGAGTGCCAGCACCTCACGGGCGCACTTGTCGCCCGCGTTGGCGGGGCAGCCGTCCTTGCCGGGCAGCGGGGACTCGTAGAAGTACGAGACCGGGCGGCCGAGGACGAGCCAGCTCCACGGGTTGGACTGGTAGGTGTGCGGCGACACCAGCCCGACGTGGAACTTGTAGACCTCGTGCTCGTAGTGCCACAGGCTGCGCAGCCAGTCCGGGAGGAAGGTCCAGTTGCCGCCCTTGCCGTCGGTCACGGCCCAGTTGCGGAAGTAGGCGCCCTTGCCGTTGTCCGGCGACAGGATCCAGCCGGTCCAGGAGACCAGGTACACGGCCAGGGCGACCGGGACGGTCGCCAGGAACGTGATGCCCGTGTCGCGCGCCAGAGCGGCCCCCAGATACGGCCGCCGGGCTCCCGCGACCCGGCGCGAGGCCCCGTCCCACAGGACCGCCATCGCACAGAACGCGGCCAGGACGTACAGCCCGTTCCACTTGGTGCCGATGGCCAGGCCCAGCATCAGGCCCGCCGTCCAGCGCCAGGGCCGCCACCCCAGACGGGTGGTCTCGGCGGCGTGCGCGTCCGGGTGGGCGACCCCGTCCGTGTCGACGGGCAGCGCCGCCGCCAGCCTGGCCCGCGCCTTGTCGCGGTCGACGACCAGGCAGCCGAAGGCCGCCAGTACGAAGAACATCAGCACGCCGTCGAGCAGCGAGGTGCGGCTCATCACGAAGTGCAGACCGTCCACCGCCATCAGCGTGCCCGCGAGGCAGCCGAGGAAGGTGGAGCGGAACAGCCGCCGCCCGATCCGGCACAGCAGCAGCACCGACAGCGTGCCGAGCAGCGCCGTCATGAAGCGCCAGCCGAAGGGGTTGAACCCGAACATCCACTCGCCGAGCCCGATGACGTACTTGCCGATCGGCGGGTGCACGACATAGGCGGCGTCGCTCGGGACCCGCACATGCCCGTTGCTGCTGAGGATCAGGTCGTTGGCGTCCTTCGACCAGTTGACCTCGTAGCCGCGGTGGAAGAGCGCCCAGGCGTCCTTCGCGTAATACGTCTCGTCGAATATCACCGCCTTCGGGCTGCCCAGGTTCCAGAACCGCAGCAGCCCGGCGAGCAGGGTCACCAGGAGCGGCCCCACCCAGCCCGACCAGCGGTTGAATCGGTCGGCGACCTCCTGACGCAGCCCGAGAGCGGCCCACATTCCGGGGCCGGGCTCGGCGTACGGCGGTACGAGCCGGTCGCGCACATCACTTCTGGGCGGCGTCGTGTAGCCGAATCGGCGCAGCCGCTGCTGCCACGACGGCCGCTGCGCTGCGGCCTGGCCCTGCCGGGTGTCCGTGGAGGACGCGGTACTGGTCACCGCGCCATCGTAGGGAACAGGTCTGTGGGAGTCCCGTGCATGGGCCCCTTCCGGTCGGATGAGCTTGTCGGGCCGCGCCCCTGCGAGGATGGAACCGTGACAGGAATCCTTGTGTTGGCAGGCACCCCCATCGGCGACATCTCCGACGCGCCGCCACGGCTCGCCGCGGAACTGACCGGAGCAGATGTCGTCGCCGCCGAGGACACCCGCAGGCTGCGCCGGCTCACCCAGGCCCTCGGCGTCCAGACGACGGGGCGTGTCGTGTCGTACTTCGAGGGGAACGAGGCCGCCCGGACCCCGGAGCTCGTCGAGGCGCTCGTCGGCGGGGCGCGGGTCCTGCTGGTGACCGACGCCGGGATGCCGTCCGTGTCGGACCCCGGCTACCGGCTGGTCGCGGCGGCCGTCGAGAAGGACATCAAGGTCACCGCCGTACCCGGCCCGTCCGCCGTGCTCACCGCGCTGGCGCTGTCCGGCCTGCCCGTCGACCGCTTCTGCTTCGAGGGCTTCCTGCCCAGGAAGGCGGGCGAGCGGCTGTCCCGGCTGCGGGAGGTCGCCGAGGAGCGCCGGACGCTCGTCTACTTCGAAGCCCCCCACCGGCTCGACGACACCCTCGCCGCCATGGCGGAGGTCTTCGGCACCCAGCGGCGCGCCGCCGTCTGCCGCGAACTGACCAAGACGTACGAGGAGGTCAAGCGCGGCCCGCTCGGCGAGCTGGCCGCCTGGGCCGCCGAGGGCGTCCGCGGCGAGATCACCGTCGTGGTCGAGGGCGCCCCCGAAAAGGGCGCCGAGGAACTGGACGCGGGCGAGCTGGTGCGCAGGGTGCAGGTGCGCGAGGAGGCGGGGGAGCGGCGCAAGGAGGCCATCGCCGCCGTCGCCGCCGAGGCCGGAGTTCCCAAGCGGGACGTCTTCGACGCGGTCGTCGCGGCGAAGAACGCCGCGCGAAGCGGACCATAGAAGGGCAAAGGACTATCGTGAAAAGCAAAGATCAGGCCGCGTAACAGGAGCCTTCCGACAAGGAAAGGCCAAAACGACTCCAACACTCGGCAGGCCGGATGCGTTCGCGCCGGGAGAAGCGTCCACTGGACGAAGGGACGTACCCGTCCCTCGCCTTCGGCGAATCGATGGAATTCAGGGGGAATTCCGTCGACGGAGGTGCTTGTCCAGCGGACAAGAGGAGCTGGCATGAGTGAGATGGCAGGACGGACCGGCGGTATCGCCGCTGGTCAGGTCACCGAACAGACCGGGCATCGCGGCACGGCGACGGCAGTCGTTCACGAATCGTATTCTTTCGCCTGCATGCGCTGCGGGCACGGCTGGGAACAGTCGTACGAGATTGAGCACCACCGCGACGCGGAAGGCGGCGAGTACGTGGTGTACGTGGCGAACGGCCATGTCGTGCCGTCGCCTCTCAGCCGGCCCACCTGCCTGAACTGCGACAGCCACGTGGTGCGCATCATGCGCGCCGGTCAGGTGTCCTCCGTCCTCGACTCCATGCACTCCATGACGCACAGCCGGCACCGTCCGGTGCCGCGACAGCCCGAGGACGGCCCGGAGGGGGAGACGCCGGGCGGATCGTCCGACGCCCCGAAGGAACCGCACCACTGGCATCTGTCGGACCTGCTGCACCCGTTCCAGCACCGCCGGGCGAGCTGACCGGGACGGCCTCCCGGCTCCCCGCGAGGTGAGGCCGGGCATGCCCCCTTCGTAGGATCGGGGCATGCCTTCCTCCGCTTCCGACGCCTCCGGCAAGAACGCCGCGCCGCCGCTCCCCGAGCCCCTGCGGGTTCCCGTGGCCGACTCGCACACCCATCTCGACATGCAGTCCGGCACGGTCGAGGAGGGTCTCGCCAAGGCCGCGGCGGTCGGTGTGACGACGGTCGTCCAGGTCGGCTGCGACGTGAAGGGCTCGCGCTGGGCGGCCGAGACGGCGGCCGCGCACGACGCCGTCCACGCGACCGTCGCCCTGCACCCCAACGAAGCGCCCCGCATCGTGCACGGCGACCCTGGGGGCACCTCCCAGCCCCCTGGGGCTGGGGGAGGCTCGTCCCGCCAAGGGGCCCGGCGGCCGGGCGGCGACACCGCGCTGGACGAGGCGCTCGCCGAGATCGACGCTCTCGCCGCCCTCCCGCACGTCAAGGGGGTCGGCGAGACCGGCCTGGACCACTTCCGCACCGGGCCCGAGGGCAAGGAGGCGCAGGAGCGCTCCTTCCGCGCCCACATCGAGATCGCCAAGCGGCACGGCAAGGCCCTGGTCATCCACGACCGCGACGCCCACGCCGACGTCCTGCGCATCCTGCGGGAGGAGGGCGCCCCGGAGCGGACCGTGTTCCACTGCTACTCCGGCGACGCCGACATGGCCGCCGTGTGCGCCCGCGCCGGCTACTTCATGTCCTTCGCCGGCAACATGACCTTCAAGAACGCCCAGCCGCTGCGCGACGCGCTGGCCGCGGCCCCGCTCGAACTCGTCCTCGTCGAGACCGACGCGCCCTTCCTGACCCCCGCGCCGTACCGCGGACGGCCCAACGCGCCGTATCTCATTCCGGTCACGGTGCGCGCCATGGCCGCGGTGCGGGGGATCGACGAAGACACGCTGGCGACCTCGATCTCCGCCAACACCGCGCGGGCGTTCGATTACTGACACGTAACGGTTCCCGGGGTTTTCCCCGGCCGGAGAGGGGTCTTCCGCGAAGGAGTGTCGCGACACAGCGTAGCCGCGTTGCTTGGGAGAGTGACGACCGCTCCGCTAGGTTCTGGTCGCCCGATCCGGACCCTGGAGCGTGTCGTCGTGAGCAGCTCGCGGTACGAGCAGTACGAGACGTACGGACCGACCGGTGGCGCCGAGGCCACCACCGTCGTCATCGGTGTCACCGACACCGAGTCCGACACCGTCGCCGAGGCCGTGGCCCCCGCGTCCGCCGCGGCGGACCCGCACGGCGCGTCCGGTGCGTCCGGTGCGTCCGGTGCGTCCGGTGTATTCGGCGCGTCCGGTGCGATGGGCGCGCCTTTCGTGTCCGGTCCCGGTCACGGGGAGTACCTCGGTCACGGGGAGTACCCCGACTGCGAGGGGCACCCCGACTACGAGGGGCACCCCGGCTATGCGGGTCACCCCGGCCACCCGAGCTGCTCCGGCTACGAGGCGTACGAGGGGTACTCCGGATACGCGAGCTCGTACGGCTACGGGGCGAGTCCGCGTCACGAGCCGTACGGGCAAGCCCCTCCGGATCCTTACCGCCCGGCCTACGAGACGCGACCTCCCGGACCCGAGGTGCCGGACACGCCCGTGGCACCGGGAGTACCCGGCCCACCCGGTAGGCCGGGAGCACCCGGCGCCCCCGGTGTGCCGGGAGGAGCGACCAGCCCACCCGGTGTGCCCCGTGTGCCCGTGTCGTCCGAGGCGCCGACCGAACCCCGGCTGCAGCGTCAGCAGGCCGACACACTGGTCGTCGCGACCCCCGTGAGCGGCGGCCCGGGTGGCCCGGACGGCTTCGGGGACGGTGACCGGCGTGACGCGGGGCGCGCCACGGGCGGGCGGGCCGAGGCGCGTCGAGCGGCCCGGCGCAGACGCGTCCCCGAACGCCCCGAATCCCTGCGCCGACTGCTCCCGCAGGCCCTGGTCGTGGCCTTCCTGGCCGGCGGAACCTCCGCGTTCGTCGCCAACGACAAGGCCGTCGAGCTCAGCGTCGACGGCAGACCGCGCACGCTGCACACGTTCGCGGAGGATGTGACGGAACTGCTCGCCGACGAAGGCGTGAAGGTGGGCGCGCACGACATGGTCGCGCCCTCCCCCGGCACCGCCCTCGCCAACGGGGACGAGATCGCGGTGCGCCACGGCCGCCCGGTGCACCTCACCCTCGACGGGGAGCGGCGCAGGGTGTGGACGACGGCGCACACCGTGGAAGGGGCGCTCAGTCAGCTGGGGGTGCGCGCCGAGGGCGCGTACCTGTCGACCTCGCGCTCGCAGCCCATCGGGCGCGCGGGCCTGGCGCTCGACGTGCGGACCGAGCGCGCGGTCACGGTCATGGCCGACGGCCGGGCCCGGACGATCCGCACGAACGCCGCGAGCGTCGCCGAGGCCGTCCAGGAGGCGGGGATCACCCTGCACGGACAGGACATGACCTCCGTGCCCGCCGCGAGCTTCCCGCGGGACGGGCAGACCGTCACCGTCCTGCGGGTCACCGGGGCCAAGGAGGTCCGCGAGGAACCGATTCCGTTCGAGGTGCGGCGGGCGGAGGACTCCTCGCTGTTCGAGGGCACCGAGGTCGTCGAACGCCCCGGCCGGTACGGAGCGCTGCGCATCACCTACACCCTGCGCACCGTCAACGGCGTCAAACAGAGACCGCGTCTCGTCGGCTCCGAGGTGGTGCGCAGGCCGCAGAACCAGCTCGTCAGGGTCGGCACGAAGCCGCATCCCCCGGCCACCGGCGGCGCCGACCACCTGAACTGGTCCGGCCTCGCCGCGTGCGAGTCCGGCGGCCGGCCCGCCGCCGTGGACCCCTCCGGCACCTACGGCGGCCTCTACCAGTTCGACGCCCACACCTGGCACACCCTCGGCGGCAGGGGGCGTCCCCAGGACGCCTCCGCCGCGGAACAGACCTTCCGGGCGAAGAAGCTGTACGCGCGCCGGGGGACGACTCCCTGGCCGCACTGCGGGCCACGGCTGCACGGCTGAGGCCCGACCCCCCGTACCCTTGGCTCGTGACCAGCCCCACCTCCGACGCCCTCCTGGGCCCCGCCGAGATCCGCGAACTCGCGGCAGCCCTCGGCGTACGGCCCACCAAGCAGCGCGGCCAGAACTTCGTGATCGACGCCAACACGGTGCGCCGCATCGTGCGGACCGCGGAAGTGCGGCCCGACGACGTGGTCGTGGAGGTGGGTCCCGGCCTCGGTTCGCTGACGCTCGGCCTGCTGGAGGCCGCCGACCGGGTCGTCGCCGTAGAGATCGACGACGTCCTCGCGAGCGCGCTCCCCGCGACGGTCGCCGCGCGCATGCCGGAGCGGGCCGACCGGTTCGTGCTGGTGCACTCGGACGCGATGCACGTCCGGGAACTGCCGGGCCCGCCCCCGACCGCGCTCGTCGCGAACCTCCCGTACAACGTCGCCGTGCCCGTCCTGCTGCACATGCTCGACACGTTCCCGACCATCGAGCGCACCCTCGTGATGGTCCAGGCGGAGGTCGCCGACCGGCTCGCCGCCCCGCCCGGGTCCAAGGTGTACGGCGTGCCGTCCGTGAAGGCGAACTGGTACGCCGAGGTGAAGCGGGCCGGCTCCATCGGGCGCAATGTCTTCTGGCCGGCGCCCAACGTCGACAGCGGACTCGTGGCGCTCACCCGGCGCGCCGAGCCGATCAGCACCACCGCCACGAAGAGCGAGGTGTTCGCCGCGGTGGACGCCGCCTTCGCCCAGCGGCGCAAGACGCTGCGCGCCGCCCTCGCCGGGTGGGCCGGTTCGGCGCCCGCCGCCGAGGCCGCGCTCGTCGCCGCCGGGGTCTCCCCGCAGGCCCGCGGGGAGTCGCTGACGGTCGAGGAGTTCGTCCGTATCGCGGAGAACCGCGGCGGGACGAACGGCGGGGACACCAAGGGCGCCCGCCGCTACCCCGCCGCGAACGCCGGTGACGGCGGCGCCGAGAACGAGGAGACGACCCAGCCGTGACGGAGACGGTGACGGTACGCGTCCCTGCCAAGGTCAACGTCCAGCTCGCGGTCGGCGGCGCACGCCCCGACGGCTTCCACGGCCTGGCCAACGTGTTCCTCGCGGTCGGCCTCTACGACGAGGTGACGGTCACCGCGGCGGACGGACTCCGCGTCACCTGCGCGGGCCCGGACGCCGGCCAGGTGCCCCTCGACCGCACGAACCTCGCGGCCCGCGCGGCCGTCGAACTCGCCCGCCGGTACGGCATCGACCCGGCGGTCCATCTCCACATCGCCAAGGACATCCCCGTCGCCGGCGGCATGGCCGGCGGCAGCGCGGACGGGGCCGGCGCGCTGCTGGCCTGCGACGCGCTGTGGGGCACGAACGCCTCGCGCGACGAACTCCTCGACATCTGCGCCGAGTTGGGCAGCGATGTGCCGTTCTCCCTGGTGGGCGGGGCGGCGCTCGGTATCGGACGGGGCGAGCAGCTCCGCGCCCTGGAGGTCGGCGGGACCTTCCACTGGGTCTTCGCGATGGCCGAGCGCGGGCTGTCGACCCCCGCGGTCTTCCGGGAGTTCGACCGGATGAACGAGGGCGTCCGCGTCCCGGAACCGGTCGCCTCGCAGGACCTGCTGGACGCCTTGGCGAAGGGGGACGCGGGCGCCCTCGCACGCACCGTCTCCAACGACCTCCAGCCCGCGGCCCTCTCCCTCTTCCCGGCCCTCGCCGACACCCTCGCGGCGGGCCGCGCCGCGGGAGCCCTGGCCGCGCTCGTCTCCGGCTCGGGCCCGACCACGGCGTTCCTCGCCCCCGACGCGGAGTCCGCGAAGACGATCGCCGGGGCCCTGCTCGCGTCGGGCACCTGCCGTTCGGCCCGCGTCACCCAGAGCCCGGCGCCCGGCGCGACCGTGCTCTGACCCCGGTCCGAGGCCGGTCCCGCATCGCCCCGCCGGTGACGCCGTACGGTGAGGCGCCGGCCGTACGGCGTCACCGCCGCCCGGGGTACGCGGGCGAGTGCCCGGCCCCCACGGATGCGGGGCCGGGACCGGTCCGCGTACGGCACGGCTCGGCGCCCGCGTCGCGCGGACTACCCTTGAGGGTCGATCGTCCCCCTTGTTCAGGAGAGAAATGGCCGTCAACCTGGTCAATGTCGAGTCCGTCAGCAAGGTGTACGGCACCCGTGCACTGCTCGACGGAGTCTCCCTCGGCGTCAGCGAGGGCGACCGCATCGGCGTGGTCGGCCGGAACGGGGACGGCAAGACCACCCTGATCCGCATGCTCGCCAAGCTGGAGGAGCCCGACACCGGCCGTGTCACGCACTCCGGCGGCCTGAACGTCGGCGTGCTCACCCAGCACGACTCGCTCGACCCCACGGCCACCGTCCGCCACGAGGTCATCCGTGACATGGCCGACCACGAGTGGGCGGGCAACGCCAAGATCAGGGACGTACTGACGGGTCTCTTCGGCGGTCTCGACCTGCCCGGGTTCCCGCAGGGCCTCGACACCGTGATCGCCCCGCTCTCCGGTGGCGAGCGGCGCCGTATCGCGCTGGCGAAGCTGCTCATCGAGGAGCAGGACCTGATCATCCTCGACGAGCCCACCAACCACCTGGACGTCGAGGGCATCGCCTGGCTCGCCAAGCATCTGGCCGTGCGCCGTTCCGCGCTGGTCTGCGTGACCCACGACCGGTGGTTCCTCGACCAGGTCTGCACCCAGATGTGGGACGTGCAGAAAGGCGCGGTGTACGAGTACGAGGGCGGCTACACCGACTACGTGTTCGCGCGGGCCGAGCGCGAGCGCATCGCCGCGACCGAAGAGGTCAAGCGGCAGAACCTGGTCCGCAAGGAGCTGGCCTGGCTGCGGCGCGGGGCGCCCGCGCGTACCTCCAAGCCGCGCTTCCGCGTCGAGGCCGCCAACGAGCTGATCGCCGATGTGCCGCCGCCCCGCGACAAGAGCGAGCTGATGAAGTTCGCCGGTACGCGGCTCGGCAGGACCGTCTTCGAACTGGAGGACGTGACCGTGCAGGCCGGGCCGAAGGTGCTGCTCAAGCACCTGACCTGGCACCTCGGCCCCGGCGACCGGGTCGGGCTGGTGGGCGTGAACGGCGCGGGCAAGACCTCCCTGCTCCGGACCCTGGCCGAGGCCGCCCGCAGCGACGGCGACCAGCAGCCCGCCGCCGGCCGGATCGTCACCGGCAAGACCGTCAGGCTGGCCTACCTCTCCCAGGAGGTCGCCGAACTCGACCCCACCTGGCGGGTCCTGCAGGCCGTCCAATCCGTCCGCGACCGCGTCGACCTCGGCAAGGGGCGCGAGATGACCGCGGGGCAGCTCTGCGAGACGTTCGGCTTCAACAAGGAGAAGCAGTGGACGCCGGTCGGAGACCTCAGCGGTGGTGAGCGCAGGCGGCTCCAGCTCCTGCGCCTGCTGATGGACGAGCCCAACGTCCTCTTCCTCGACGAGCCCACCAACGACCTCGACATCGAGACCCTCACCCAGCTCGAGGACCTCCTCGACGGCTGGCCCGGCTCCATGATCGTGATCTCCCACGACCGCTTCTTCATCGAGCGCACCACGGACAACGTGTTCGCGCTCCTCGGCGACGCCACCCTGCGGATGCTTCCGCGCGGTATCGACGAGTATCTGGAGCGGCGCAAGAAGATGGAGGAGGTGGCCGCGGCCGCCGTGCTCGCCGCCGCTCCCGCCCCGGTCAAGGCCGCTTCCGCCGCCGACGCCCGCGCCGCCAAGAAGGAACTCCAGAAGATCGAGCGCCAGTTGGACAAGATGTCGGAGAAGGAGTCCAAGCTGCACGCCCAGATCGCCGACAACGCCACCGACTTCGGGAAGGTCGCGCAACTCGACTCCGAGTTGCGCGATCTGGCGGGGGAGCGCGAGGAACTGGAAATGCGCTGGCTGGAGCTGGCGGAAGACGCGTGACCGCAGGGGCCCACGCCCCTCGTCGAGCCCGCGGTGCCTCCCGGGGCGCGGAGGCACCGCGCGGGTGCACGCCCGCTCGGCGCGCACGGCCCGTCAAAGGGCGCGGAACTTCCGCCAGGCGCCCCCGAGTTGGCGATCGCGCCCCCGGATCACGGGATCGCGCCCCTCGCCACGGCATCCCCCGCCCCTGCCCGCGGAACCCCGCACAGCGTTGATCCCCCGTTGCCCGCCCGGCGTGACGGGCGCGTGAAGGCGCGTAACGACGGCATCACAGCCCGGTTCTCCCTTGGGTACAGGGCGCGCACCGACCCCCTGCCCGCGCCCCCCAAAGTGATAGAAAGAGCGGTCTGAGAACAGTCTGAGAACCACCGGACGGGGCGCGAACCCAGCGCCGCCGGTGGGGCGCAACATCAGTGAAGAGGGGGACGCGCTGATGAGTCAGCCGCCGAGTCATCCGCCGCAGGGCGGTTTCGGAGCACCGCAGGACCAGCCGCCGACGGGCGGTGCCGACACTCCGCGGGACCCGCGGTCGCAGGGTGGCTTCGGCGCACCCCAGGGCGCAGCACAGGACGCACCGCAGGGGCCGCCGCCCGGTGCGCCGCAGGGCAATCCGCAGGACCCGCGTTCGCAGGGCACGCCCCCCGCGCCTCAGGGCACGCCCCCCGGCACGCCCCCCGCGCCTCAGGGCGCGCCGGCTCCTCCTGCGCAGCCGCCCCAGGCGCCCGCGCCCCCGTACGCTCCGCCCGCCGGGCCTCCGCAGCCCGGCTACGGATACCCCCAGCAGCCCGGCCCCTACGCCCAGCCCGGCCCTCATGCCCAGCCGGGCCCGTACGGCCAGCCGCAGCAGCCGGGCCCGTACGGCCAGCCGGGTCCCTACGGGTACGGGCAGCAGCCGGGGTACGGGTATCCGCCCCAGGCGGCGTACCCGGGCGCGCCCGGTACCCCGCCGCCCGGCGGTCCGGGCGGGGGCTCGAAGAACCCGTTCCGGGGCAGGCCCGCGCTCGTCGTCGCCGCCGCGGTGGCCGGACTGCTCGTCGTCGGCGGCACCGTATGGGCCGTCACCGGCGGTGGCGACGGCGGGAAGAAGCCCGTCGCGCGGCAGAGCCCGAGCCACAGCCCGACCGCGTCCGTCTCGAACGCCCCGGTCAACCCCGGAGACGGCAGCGGCGACGGCGGCCAGGACAGCGAGAACCTCAACGCGGGCCGCAAGGCGGGCGAGGCGAGGGTGCTCTGGTACAAGTCGGCACCCGACGCCCCCGGCGCGGGCGCCGACGCCGCCGGGATGTGGATCACCGGCAGGACGGCGGTGAAGACGGCCTACAAGCAGGTCTTCGCGTTCAACGTCGGGGACGGCAGGCCCACATGGGCCGCGCTGACGTTCCCGCAGAAGATCTGCGCGGTCACCCCGCAGAAGACGGCCGACGACAAGGTCGTCATCGCCTACATGAGCAGCGCCGCCAGCAGCGCCAAGTGCAACCAGCTCCAGCAGATCGACCTGAACACCGGCGCCAAGGGCTGGAGCGGGACGGTGGCGGACGGCTCCCTGTTTGACAGTGCGATATCAGTCGAAATGTCCATCAGTGGCCACACGTTGACGGTCGGCCGGTCGATGTCGGGAACGGGGTACGACGTCTCCAGCGGCAAGAAGCTGTGGGACAAGGAGAAGTACGGCGCCGGCTGCTACCCGGCGGGATTCGCGGGCGGCTCGAAGCTGCTGGCCGTCTCGTCCTGCGGGGCCGGCAGCGACACCGAGCACGACGAGGTGCAGGAACTGGACCCGGCCACCGGCAAGCCCAGGTGGACGACGAAGATCCCCAAGGGCTGGCGGGTCGAACGCGCCTACTCCGTGGACCCGGTGGTGCTCTACCTGACCAACGAGGCGAAGAAGACGGTGAACATCACCGTGCTGAAGGACAACGGCGGCCTGCGCTCGCAGCTCAAGAGCGACGACGGCTTCGCGCCCGAGTGCGGCTTCGCGATCCTCAACCGCGACCTCACCGGCTGCTTCGGCGCTGTCGCCGACGCCGACACCCTCTACCTGCCGACCGAGGCGAAGAGCGGCCCCAACGAGGTCGTCGCGTTCAGCCTGGCCACCGGCAAGGAGAAGTGGCGCGTCAAGTCCCCCGCGGACGCGGCGATGATGCCGATGAAGACGGACGGCAGCCACCTCATCGCCTACGTCGAGGCGTCGTACGACGGTGGCGGCCGCATCGTCTCGGTTCCGACGGCCGGCACCCGTCACCCCCTCACCACGCTGCTCCAGAACCCGCAGGGCACCGCGAACATCGAGACCGGCTTCTACTCGAAGGCGGTCGACTACGTGGACGGACGCTTCTACATCTCCACCACCCGGCTGACGGGCAATGACCAGGCGAAGGAGAAGCTGATGCTGGCCTACGGCAAGTGACCGACGCCCACCACCCGTTCCGTCGTTCTCCGCACGCGTACAGGCCCGCCGTCCCTTCGCATTCCGAGGTATTCACGTCATGACCCAGCCGCCCCCGCCACCGCCGAACGAGCCCCCGCAGGGCTTCGGCGCCCCGCAGGACCCTTCCCCGAGCTCTCCGCCGAGTTCGAGCGGGGGAGACCCCGACCCCGGCGGTTTCGGCGCCCCCAAGGATCCGCCGCCCGGCGGTTTCGGCGCCCCGCAGGACCCTCCCGCGGGCGGTTTCGGCGCGCCCGCACCCCCGCCGCCCGCGCCGCCCGCCCCGGGCCCCGGCTACGGCTATCCGCAGACGGCTCCGCCCGCCGCCCCGCCGCAGCAGCCGTACGGCTACCCGCAGACGCCGCCCCCGGCCCAGCCGGGCTACGGCTACCCGGCCCAGCCCGGCTACGCCTACCCGGGTCAGCCGCAGCCCCCGTACGGCGCCCCGGGCCAGCCCCAGTCCCCGTACGGCTACCCGCAGCCCCCGACCATGCCGATGCAGCCGCAGGCTCCTCAAGGAGGCGGTGGCGGGCGGAAGTTCAACAGCCAGGTGGTCATCATCGTGGCGGCCGTGGTGGCCGTCGCGCTGATCGTCGGCGGCGGCGTCCTGTACTCCCAGCACTCCAAGGGCAAGGGCGACAAGCACAACTCCGCGGGATCCAGCGGCGGTACCGGCGGCAAGGGCGGTGACAGCAAGGGCGGCGGCACCACCCGTTCCAACGGCAAGGAGAAGGTGCCGGCCAACACCAGTTCCACGCCGCTGTTCCAGATCCCCGCGCCGGCGGTGGCCAAGGACATCACGAGCGTGACCACGGTCGGCTCCTGGCTGACCGACAAGGTGTACGCCAAGACCGGCATCGCCGAGATCAACGGCTACGACCCGGATTCCGGCGCCAAGACCTGGACGATCAAGCTCCCCGGCCCGGTGTGCCAGGCCAGCCGGCACACCACGGACGCCGACCGCACGGCGGTCATCTACGAGCCGGCCATGCCCACCAAGGCGCACCCCTCGCACGGGTGCAGCCAGCTCGCCGCCATCGATCTCGACGCCGGTGCGAAGCTCTGGACCCGGACGATCAAGTCCGCCGACCAGCCGATCAACCTCGACAACGTGACGGTCAGCGGGAACACGGTCGCCGCGGGCAGCACCAGCGGGGGCGGCGCGTTCGACATCTCCACCGGAAAGCCGCTGTGGGCGCCTAAGGCGGCCGACACCTGCTACGACGCCGGCTACGGCGGCGGCGCCAAGCTGGTCGCGGTCCGCAAGTGCGGTGAGTACGGCAGTACCCGCCAGCTCCACATCCAGACCATCGACCCGAAGTCCGGGAAGGTGATCTCCGAGTACAAGATGTCGCCCGGCATCGAGTACGCCAGCGTCGTCTCCACCGACCCGCTGGTGGTGGCCGCCGACGTCGGCGACACCGCCGGTGACGGCAGCGGTATCTCGGACTTCTTCTCCGTCGACAACAAGACCGGCACGCTGCGGTCGAAGATCTCGGCGCCCGGCAAGACCTACGCGGCCCGCTGCGACGGCATCACGAGGATCGAGTACTGCTCCGGGATCGCCGTCGGCAACGACAGGCTGTACATCCCGACGGAGGAGCACGACGGCACCGGCGACTACAGCCGGACCAACGAGATCGTGGCCTTCGACCTGGCCACCGGGAAGCAGACCGGCCAGCGCGGGGACGCGGGTGACGGCTACACCATCACCCCGCTGCGCATGGACGGAACCAACCTCCTCGCGTACAAGCGGCCGCCGTACGACAAGGGCGGCCAGATCGTGACGATCGACGGGACCTCCTTCAAGGAGACCGTGCTCATGGAGAACCCGGCGACCCAGTCGACGCGTGACGCGGAGGCGAGCATGCTCCCGGAGTACGCGGAGATCCTCTACGGCGACGGCCGGCTGTACATGTCCCAGGTCTACGCGGACAAACCGACCTCCGCGAACGACAAGGCGTACCTGGCGATCGCCTTCGGAACGAAGTAACCAGGTACGGCGATCATCTTCGTAAGAATGCGGTGATCGTTCTCCGAATGAATTCGCCGGGCGGCAAACATCGGGTGCGGCCCCGTCCCTGCTCAGGGGCGGGGCCGCACGCGTACCCCTCATCACTCCCTATTGGGAGAGATTTCGATATTCCGGGGCACTTCTCTCCAGTAGGGGAAGCGCAACGTCGAACAAGCGTGTAGCTTCCGGGGGATGGAGAGCCGGGGGGCTCCTAATCCACGGGGAACCAGTGGGGATGCTTGGGGGGACTGGGGGGTTGCCTGATGGGAGTGCGGCTCATGGTGGTCGACGACCACCGACTGCTCGCCGAGGCGTTGGCCTCGGCATTGAAGCTGCGCGGGCACCGGGTGCTCGCCGCGGCAGCGCCCGCCGCGGGGGCGGCGGAGCTGGTGATCACACGCGCACCCGAGGTGTGCCTGATCGGTACGGCGACACCCGCCGAGCCGGGGATCTTCGACCCGGTGGTGCGGATCAAACGGGAGCGTCCCCAGGTGGCGGTCCTGGTGCTCGGCCCGGTACCGAACCCGCGCGGGATCGCCGCCGCGTTCGCCGCCGGCGCCTCCGGTTACGTACGCCATGACGAACGCATAGAGGGTGTCGAGCGCGCGATCATGAAGGCGAGGGCGGGCGAGGCGGCCGTGGCCCCGCAACTGCTCCAGGGTGCCTTCAGCGAACTGCTCAACCCCGCCGCCCAGCCCGACGACGAGGGCCAGCGGCTGCTCCAGATGCTGACACCCCGCGAGGTGGAGGTCCTGGTGCGGGTCGCCGACGGCGAGGACACCCGGCTCATCGCGGCCGGCATGGGCATCGCGCCGTCCACGGCCCGCACCCATGTCCAGCGGGTCCTGATGAAACTGGGCGTGGGCTCCCGCCTCGAAGCGGCGGCACTCGCGGCCCGCACGGGCCTCCTGGACCGGGCGGGCCCGCTCCCGGCACCACAGGGGGGACTGGACAACTCCCTCTGAGGCGTACGGGGTTCGCGGGGCTGCGGGCCCAGGGGGCTGGGGCCACGGGGGCTGCGGGCCCACGAGTCTCCGGCTCCACGGGCACGGGGAGCTGCGGGCCCAGGGGTCTGTGGCTCTGCGGGCCACGGGGGATACGGCTCCGCGGGTCTGCGGGCCCACAGGTCTACGGGCCAGGGGCCCCGGGGGCTGCGGGCCCACGAGTCTTGGGCTCCACGGGCCACGGGCTCTGCGGGCCAGGGGGGCCACGGGGTCCGGGGCTACGAGGAGGGGGGCTTGCCCTCCTCGAAGCTCGCGAAGTACGCGGCGGCCATGTCCTCGTCCCCGTGGCCGAGGGCGCGGGCGCGGCCGAGGCGGTCGGCGGTGGCCTCGGCGATGTCCAGACGCACGCCGTACCGCTGCCCCGCCCGCACGATCAGGCGGGCGTCCTTCTCGGCGGTGGTGACGGCGAAGCTGGCCGGGGACAGCCGGTCCTCCAGGACGAGGGCGGCCTTCGCGTGCAGATAGCCCATGTCGAGCGGTCCGCCGGCGATGAGGTCGAAGAAGTCCTGCGGGTCCACGCCGAGGCCCTTGGCCAGGGCGAGGGCCTCGCCGGTCGCGGCGGTGGCGGCGAGGACCCAGCTGTTGGCGACGAGCTTGAGCCGGGTGGCGCTGCCCGCCGAGCCGTCCTCGCCGGTCCACACGGTACGGGCGCCGACGGCGTCGAAGACGGGCGCCACGGTGTCCCGGGCCGCGCTCGGACCTGCGGCGAGCACCGTCAGCTGTCCGGACTCGGCGGGCGCGCGCGTCCCGAGGACGGGCGCGTCGAAGAAGACGAGTCCGTGCGCGCGGGCGAACTCGGCGAGCTCGCCGAGTGCCTCGGTCCCGGTGGTCGTGGACTGGACCCAGACGGCCCCGGCGCGCAGCCCGGGTGCCGCCCGGCGCATGACGTCGAGGACGGCGGGGCCGTCGTAGAGCATGGTCAGGACGACATCGGCGCCCCGCACTGCCTCCTCCGGGGTGTCCGCGAGGTGCGCGCCGTCGGCGGCCAGCGGCTCGGCCTTGGCACGGCTGCGGTTCCAGACGCGGACACCGTGGCCGGCCCGGGCGAGGTTGCGGGCCATGCCGGCCCCCATGATTCCGGTGCCGAGGACGCTGACGTTCAGTTTGTCGGTCATGGGGTCAGCTTCCCCCTCCGGGTGGGGAGAGCCAGGCATCACATACGGACGTGTTGCTCGATGTCCTCCCGGAACTCGGTGAGCGCCTGGGCGGTGAGGGAGGGACGGGTGTCGGCGATCGCCGTGAGGTAGTCCTCGGTGTCGGCCGGTGCGCCCCGGCGGTCGGTGACTTCGCGTTCGAAGGCTGCCTGGGAGCCCTTGAGCGCGGCGAACTCGATGTCGGCGGGGGTGAACATCTCGCTGGCCGCCACCAGCCGGCGCAGCTCGACCCCGTCGGCGGCGGGGCCGAGGTAGCGCCGCCAGATCGCTTCCCTGGCGGCCGGATCGGGGGGACCGACCGGGATGACGTAGTCGAACCGGCCGGGGCGCAGGAACGCCGGATCGAGGGAGCGGACGGAGTTGGTGGCGCAGATCAGCAGGCGGTCGTCGTGATCGCGGAAGCCGGGGATCAGCTTGAGCAGTTCGTTGGTGACTCCGTGGCCCGGGTCGACGGCCGCGCCGGACCGTACGCCGGCGATCTCCTCGACTTCGTCGATGAACAGGAGAACGGTCTCCAGCCCGGCCAGATCGGTGAACGTCTCCCGCAGTGAGGTGGCCAGGCTTCCGTCTCCCGCGGCGAGCCGGGAGGGGAAGAGTTCCACGAACGGCCACTCCAGCCGGGAGGCGACGGCCCTGGCGAAGCTGGTCTTGCCGGTGCCCGGCGGCCCGAAGAGAATGACTGCCTTAGGCGGCCTCACCCCGTACCGGTCGGCCAGCGCGGGCTCGGCCAGCGGCAGTACGATCCGCCGCTCGATGGCTTGTTTCTCCCGTTCCATCCCGGCGAGAGAACTCCAGAGTCCCTGGGGCTGGACCCGCCCGCCGAGCTCCGCGAGGAGACCGGCGTCGCTCGCGCCGAGATGCTCGACCTTCTCGTAGAAGACGAGCCCCTCGCGGGTCCGGTAGCCGGAGTTCTCCAGGGCCGCGGTGCCGGTGGCCTCCGGGGCGAGCAGCGCGCCGATCCGGCGGATCCCCTGCTCGCGCAGCCGCCGCTCCAACTCGGCGATCAGGGCGCTCCCGATGCCACGGCTGCGCCAGTTCCCGGCGAGGGCTACCAGCGTGATCCAGGCCCGGTCGCCCTGGGCCTGCGCCACGGCCATGCCCACCAGGTCGTCGCCGACTACCGCGACCACCGCGGGGCCGCCGGTCCGGGCGGCGGCCATGACCTCGGACACGGGGAACACGGGAGGCGCGTCGTCCCTCTGCCGGTCCTGGTCCCAGATCTGGATGGCACGGTCGAGATCGTCGTCGCGGAAGTCCCGCAGTCGCCACGTCGGCATCATCGCCACCTCGCCGAGTACCCATTCTCCGCGCAGATCGGATCAGCGGCGACCGGGCGGCCCGGTCGCCACCGGAGGCGTGATCAGCCGTGACTCCGCCGCTCAGACCGCGGGTGCGCCGAGTCCGCCGGACTTTATGTGGCGAAGGAGTTGGGCGAGGGGGCCGGGGGCGGTCGAGAGGTGGGTCGCTGGGGCGTCGCTCTCGCGGAGGTGGATGGTGCGAGGGGTGGCGGCGAGTTCGACGCAGTTGTTGCCGTCGCCGCTTCCCGAGAAGGACGACTTCTGCCAGTTGTCGGGGGTGATCACGGCGGGCCTCACAGTTCCTTCGTCAGCTGGTGGATGAAGTCGCGCGAGCGTGTGGGTTCGAGGGATACAGCCTCCACCATATGGAAGAGCGTTCGAAAGGTGCCGAGTTGGGCCTCGGAGTCGATGAAGCCCGCACCCTGAGGTGCGTCGCGTACGGCTGTGTCCAGCTTGGGTACGGCACCGCCCACGTACATCATCGCGTTCGTGGCTCCAGCGAAGCCGTCGAGCTCGAACGGGATGACGCGCACGGTGATGTGGTCCGCTTCGGAGAATTCCAGAATGCGGGCGAGCTGGGTCCGAGCCTCTGCCCGTCGCCGACCCTGATGCGCAGGGCCGCCTCATGGATCACCACGTCGTACGGGGTGGGGGCGGGGTCCACGATGACCGCCTTGCGTTCCATTCGGTGGCGGACGCGCAACTCAAGCTCGCTGAAGGGTAGTTCGGGGACTCGGTACGAGAAGACGGCGCGTGCGTAGTCCTCCGTCTGGAAGAGGCCGGGGACGTGCAGGAACTCCACATCGAGCCGATATGCGGCATGGTGCTCCAGCTCGGCGAGGTCTAGGAAAGGCGTGGGCAGCAGGCCCCGGTACTGCTCCCACCAGCCTCGGGTCCGATCGGTGGCCATCGCCGCCAGTGCCTCGACCAACTCCTCGTCCGCGCAGGAGTAGTGAGCGGCGAGACTGCGTACCCGCTCTTCGCTCACCCCCGCGATGCCGGACTCCATCTGGCTCATCTGGGCGGAGTCGGACCCGACCAGTGCGGCAGCCTCGCGCGCCTTGAGTCCTGCGGCCTCACGCAGTTTCCGCAGTTCGATGCCCAGGCGCTCCTGGCGTGCGGTCGGCTGCCGTCTGCGCGGCATGGCTTCCTCCCTCGCCCCAACTGGCTTGGGGCAGTGACTCCTTCGAGGGGAAGATTACTGACCCTGCACGGCCTGATCCGTCTCGCGGACGTCGCCGAGCTGCCGGCGGCGGAGCTGGTCTCCAACGCCGTACGGCATACGAAGGGGCCCGCGGCCCTGCGGCTGCGCTGGCGGGCCGGGGTGCTGCGGATCGGCGCGTGGGACGCGAGCCCGGTGCCACCGCCGTACGACCCGGCGGCAGCCCCCCGACGCGGAGGCGGGCCGGGGTCTCGTCCTGGTGCGGGCCTGCGCCGACGACTGGGGCTGGCATCCACTGCGGCAGGGCGGCGACACCGGCAAGTACGTGTGGTGCGACCTCGCCGCGGCGTAGTCGTTGATCACGTCGGGGCGCCTGGTGGATTCCCGGGCGAAGGAGATTTGGAGGGACCTGATGGCTCCGGTGAACTACTTCTTCCGGAATCCGGTCGCTGATCAGCTGAGGGACGAAGGACGCGTCGAAGGGCGTATCGAGGATCGCATCGAGATGATCCTGAGGATCATGGAGTTGCGTGGCATCGAGGTGTCCGGCTCCGTCCGGCTTCGCGTACAGGCGTGCTCCGACCTGGAGCAGCTCAAGGCGTGGTCGGAGCGGGCCGTCCACGCGACCGACCCGGCCGACCTGTTCACCCCCGAGCGGCCCGAGTAGCCCGATAGCTACCAAGGGCCGGAGTCCCCACAGCGAACCCCGGCCCCGGGCAAGGGTGTTACTCCGCCGTCGGCGGAGGGTGTTCCTCGGCCGGTGGCTCCGTCACCGGCAACGGCCGCAGCCACAGCCACGCCAGGAAGAACAGGCCGAGGGCGAGCATGCCGAGGCCGGTCCAGAGGTTGATGTTGATGCCGCCCGCCTTGGCGAGGTCGGCGTCGGAGGCCGTGATGCCGGCGATGGTGACGATGACGCCGTAGATCACGAACAGGCCGCCGATGATGCGGCGGATGTCGAACAGGCGAGCCGCGGTCGCGGACTTCTTCTCAAGGTCCGAGACCTCGCGCTGCGCGTCGTCTTCCGAATAGTCGGACATGGTTTCTTGATTCTCCCTCGTCGGAACGGGTCGGGACTCGTCAGAACGAGATCGAGAACGGGATGTAGCAGGCGGCGGCCAGGATCATCGCGCCCCAGCCCAGCAAGGCGGGCCTGCGGTACCAGGCGTCGTCGCCGGGGGCCGGCGGCTCGGCCATGCCGGGGGACACCGTGCCGTAGACCAGGCCCTGCAATTCCTTCGCCGGCTTCGGGGCGGTGAAGAGCGAGACCCCCACCATCACCACGCCACCGGCCACGAAGGCGACGATCGCGGAGACGAAGTTGGCGCCCTGGTCGGAGGGGAAGCCGATGATGTCCTGCTTGTAGAGGACGAAGTAGTTCACCATCGCGGCCGTCGTGCCGGCCAGCAGGCCCCAGAAGCCCGACTTCACCGACGCCCGCTTCCAGAACATGCCGACGATGAAGACCGCGAACATCGGCACGTTGAAGAAGGAGAACAGCGTCTGGAGGTAGCTCATGATGTTGGAGAAGGACGAGGCCAGGAAGGCCGTGCCGATCGACGCCAGGACGCCGATCACCGTGATGAGACGCCCGAAGCGGACGTAGTAGGAGTCCTCGCGGTCCGTCACCACGTACTTCCCCCAGATGTCCGTGGTGAACACCGTGTTGAAGGACGAGACGTTGGCCGCCATGCCCGCCATGAAGGCGGCCAGCAGGCCGGTCACCGCGATGCCGAGGACACCGTTCGGCAGCAACTCCTGCATCAGGTACGGGATCGCGTCGTTGTACTGGAGATCCGAGCCGGCCGTGCCGATCTTCGGGACCAGGACGGCCGCCACCAGACCCGGGATCATCACCAGGAAGACGATGAAGATCTTCGGGTAGGCAGCGATGAGCGGGGTCCGCTGGGCCGCGGAGAGGTTCTTGGCCGACAGCGCCCGCTGCACCTCGGCGAAGTTCGTCGTCCAGTAGCCGAAGGACAGCACGAAGCCGAGACCGAGCACGATGGTCAGCCAGTTGGCGCCGAGCGGGTTGGCGCTGCCGATGCCCGTGCCGCCCCAGGCCGTCGTGAAGTCGGCGCCGTGGGTCTTGTCGAGGGAGTCCGTCAGACCTCCCCAGCCGCCCACCCGGTTCAGGCCGAGCACGGTGATCGGGATGAGCGCCGCGAGGATCACGAAGAACTGGAGCACCTCGTTGTAGATCGCGGAGGAGAGACCGCCGAGGGTGATGTACGCGAGGACGAAGAAGCCGGCGACCACGATCGCCACCCACTGCGGCCAGCCGAGCAGGGCCTCGACCACGATCGCGAGCGAGTAGAGGTTGACGCCGGCGATGAGGACGGCGGCGAAGGCGAACAGGATCGAACTCAGCAGGTGCGCCCATTTGTCGAAACGCAGCAGCAGGAACTCGGGCACCGAGCGGACCTTGGAGCCGTAGTAGAACGGCATCATCACCAGGCCCAGGAAGACCATCGCCGGGATGGCGCCGATCCAGTACCAGTGCACGGTGTAGACGCCGTACTGCGCGCTGTTGGCGGCCATGCCGAGGATCTCGGTGGCGCCCAGGTTGGCCGAGATGAAGGCCAGGCCGGTGATCCAGGCGGGCAGTGAGCGCCCGGACAGGAAGAAGTCGAGGCTCGTCCTCACCGAGCGGCGGGCCGCGAAGCCGATGCCCAGGACGACCACGAAGTAGATGCCGAGGATTGTGTAGTCGAGTGCGTTCGTGGGGAGTCGCAGCTCGGCGGCGAGCAGGGTGCCCGCTTGGGGCGGATGTGTGGGGGACTGCATCAGAACTCGCTTCGTCGCATGAACCTATCGGACCGGAATCTATGCCTCCGCATTCAATAAATGCACCCTCCCGATGGTGACCTTTGTTTGATTGTGACGTTGACTGTCGTGGTGGCTTGTGGTTTGTTGTGTTCGGTTATGTTTGAAGGTTTGATCGGGTGCTGATGGGGAGTCCGACTGTGAAGAAGACCTCGACCCGGCTCGCCGACGGTCGTGAGCTCATCTATTACGACGCGGTCGACGACCAGGTGCGCGACGCCGTGGACCGGCGCCCGCTCGACCCGACCGTCACCACCTCGGAGGTGCGCCGCGACCCGCTGCTCGGCGACTCGGTGGCGATCGCCTCGCACCGTCAGGGGCGCATCTACCACCCCCCGGCGAACGAGTGCCCGCTGTGCCCGTCCTCCGGCGACCGGCTGAGCGAGATCCCCGACTCCTCGTACGACGTCGTGGTGTTCGAGAACCGCTTCCCCTCGCTGGCCGGCGACTCCGGCCGCTGCGAGGTCGTCTGTTTCACCTCCGACCACGACGCGTCCTTCGCGGATCTGACGGAGGCGCAGGCCGGTCTCGTCCTGGAGGCGTGGACGGACCGCACCGCCGAACTGTCCCATCTGCCCTCCGTCCAACAGGTCTTCTGCTTCGAGAACCGCGGCGCCGAGATCGGCGTGACACTCGGTCACCCGCACGGGCAGATCTACGGCTACCCCTTCACCACCCCCCGTACCGCACTGATGCTGCGCTCGCTCGCCGCGCACAAGGAGGCGACCGGCGGGCAGAACCTGTTCGACGAGGTCGTCGCCCGCGAGCTGGCGGACGGCTCGCGCGTCGTCCTGACGGGCGAGCACTGGGTCGCCTTCGTCCCGTACGCCGCCCACTGGCCGTACGAGGTCCACCTCTACCCGCGCCGCCGTGTGCCGGACCTGCTCGGCCTCGACGAGGACGCGCGCACAGAGTTCCCCCAGGTCTATCTGGAACTCTTGAGGCGCTTCGACCGGATCTTCGACGGACCGGACGGTGGGAAGGAAGAGACGGAAGGGAAGGAAGGGGCGGGCGAGCCGCCGACGCCGTACATCGCGGCGTGGCACCAGGCTCCCTTCGGCCCGCTGGAGGAGTTCGAGGGCGTCAACCGCGACGACTTCGCTCTCCACCTCGAGCTTTTCACCATTCGCCGCACTTCCGGCAAGCTGAAGTTCCTCGCGGGTTCCGAGTCCGGCATGAACGTGTTCATCAACGACGTGCCGCCGGAATCCGCGGCTCAGCGACTGCGAGAGGTAGCGAGTACATGAGTGGGAAGTATCTGGTCACGGGTGGAGCGGGCTATGTGGGCAGCGTGGTCGCGCGCCACCTGATCGAGGCGGGCCACGAGGTCACCGTCCTCGACAACCTCTCGACGGGATTCCGCGAGGGCGTGCCCGCCGGTGCCGCGTTCATCGAGGGCGACATCCGCGACGCCGCCAAGTGGCTGGACCCCTCGTACGACGCCGTCCTGCACTTCGCCGCGTTCTCGCAGGTCGGCGAGTCCGTGGTGAAGCCCGAGAAGTACTGGGACAACAACGTCGGCGGCACCATGGCGCTGCTCTCCGCGATGCGCGAGGCGGGCGTGCGCAAGCTCGTCTTCTCCTCCACGGCCGCGACGTACGGCGAGCCCGAGACCACCCCGATCGTCGAGTCCGCGCCGACCCGGCCCACCAACCCCTACGGCGCCTCCAAGCTCGCCGTCGACCACATGATCACCGGCGAGGCCGCCGCGCACGGGCTCGGTGCCGTCTCCCTGCGGTACTTCAACGTGGCCGGCGCGTACGGCGAGAGCGGCGAGCGGCACGACCCCGAGTCGCACCTCATCCCGCTCGTCCTCCAGGTCGCGCAGGGCCGCCGCGACGCGATCTCCGTCTTCGGCGACGACTACCCGACGCCGGACGGCACGTGCGTGCGCGACTACATCCACGTCGCGGACCTCGCCGAGGCGCACCTGCTCGCGGTCGAGGCCGCCACCCCGGGCGAGCACCTGATCTGCAACCTCGGCAACGGCAACGGCTTCTCCGTCCGCGAGGTCATCGAGACCGTGCGCCAGGTGACCGGGCACCCGATCCCCGAGGTCGTGGCACCGCGCCGCGGCGGGGACCCGGCGGTCCTCGTCGCCTCGGCCGAGACCGCCCGGGAGCGGCTCGGCTGGAACCCGTCCCGCGCGGATCTCGCGGGCATCGTCGCGGACGCGTGGGAGTTCGCACAGAACGTAGCGAAGGGGTAGCAGTGGATCAGGTGGGGGTACGTGAGGGCTTCGAGGAGCTGTACGGTGCCGCGCCCGAGGGCGTCTGGGCGGCACCGGGCCGGGTCAACCTGATCGGCGAGTACACGGACTTCAACGAGGGGTTCGTGATGCCGCTCGCGCTGCCGCACACGGCGGTCGCTGCGGTGTCCCGCCGGTCCGACGGGGTGCTGCGGCTGCACTCGGCGGACATCGACGGACCGGTCGTCGAACTGCGCGTCGACGAGCTGGTGCCCCGCTCGGACACCGGCTGGGCCGCGTACCCGGCGGGTGTGGTGTGGGCGCTGCGCGAGGCGGGCCACGCCGTCGGCGGCGCGGACATCCATCTGGCCTCCACGGTCCCCACCGGCGCCGGACTGTCCTCCTCGGCGGCCCTGGAGGTCGTCACGGCCCTCGCCCTGGACGACCTGTACGGACTCGGGCTCAGCCGCCCCGAACTGGCCCTCCTCGCACAGCGCGCCGAGAACGACTTCGTCGGCGTGCCGTGCGGGGTCATGGACCAGACGGCGTCGGCCTGCTGCACCGAGGGTCACGCCCTGCACCTCGACTGCCGTGACCTGTCGATCCGCCAGGTCCCCTTCGACCTCGCCTCCCAGGGCCTCGAACTCCTCGTCGTCGACACCCGGGTGAAGCACGCGCTCGGGGACGGGGCGTACGCCGAGCGGCGCGCGGGCTGCGAGGAGGGGGCCAGGCAGCTCGGCGTCTCCCATCTGCGTGATGTCGCGTACGAGGAGCTCGACGCGGCCCTCGCCCGGCTCTCCGACGAACGCGTCCGCCGCTACGTCCGCCATGTCGTCTCCGACGACCACCGGGTGGACCGGGTCATCGCCCTGCTCGACGCGGGCGACGTCCGGGCCATCGGGCCGGTCCTGACGGACGGTCACGCCTCGCTCCGCGACGATCTGCGGATCTCCTGCCCCGAGTTGGACCTCGCGGTGTCGACGGCGAACGCCGCCGGTGCGCTGGGGGCCCGTATGACGGGCGGGGGCTTCGGCGGCTCCGCCGTCGTGCTGGTCGAGTCCACCGACGTGGACGGCGTCACCAAGGCGGTGACGGAAGCCTTCGCCGCGGCGGGCTTCACGGCACCCCGGGTGTTCCCGGCCGTTCCCTCGGCGGGGGCCCGGCGTATCGGCTGACCCCCGGGCTTGTTTCGCCCCCTCCGCCCCTTCCCGTCCCTGCTCGGGGGCTCCGCCCCCGGACCCCCGCTCCTCAAGCGCCGGAGGGGCTGGAACTCACGCCGGAGGGGCTGGAACTGGAGGGGCTGAATCCTCAGGGGCCGAGCGGTCGCTTCGTCAAGGTGTACTCCGTGATCCCCGGCGGGTAGTCGGGGATCACGCACACCACCTCGTACCCGTGCTTCCGGTAGAAGTCCGGGGCCTGGAAGTCCCACGTCTCCAGCCGGGCGGCGGTGCAACCGCGCCCGGTGGCGGCCCGTTCGGCCTCGGCGAGGAGCCGGGTGCCGAGGCCCGCGCCGCGGTGGCGGGCGTCGACCCACAGGTACGTGATGTGGAGCCAGGCCGTCCAGGTGTGGCCGGCCAGACCGCCGGCCAGGGCGCCGTCCTCGTCCAGGGCCCAGATGTGGAGCGGGAGTTCACGCTCACCCGGGGTCCCGCGCAGCGCGCGCAGCACCGGGGACGCCGCCGTGTTCGTGTCCAGCAGTCGTCTGCGGAGCAGATCCCGACGGTCTTTGTCGTCTCCTGTCTCGATACGAAACATACGGCTCACCATAAACGTGCTGGCCAACCAGTTCTGCGAATTACCTTCCGCTCCCGGCCCCCGGCCGTACCCTGATGAACAGTGCCGGTGGGGGCCGGTGCTGATCAGGGGGCGAGACAGTCGGGTACGACGCCCGAAGTGGGGGTAGCACTTCCAGCACGGCGGCGGCCGTGCGGCGGCGGCACCTCGGATTCCGGGTCGCAATCGGGCTCGGGATCACTTCGGGCGCCGTACCCGTACGGACCGTCCCCCGACAGTGGGGGTTTCTGTGGTTCGCATCCGAGTACTGGTCGTCGACGACCATCGCATCTTCGCCGAGTCGCTCGCCGCCGCTCTCGCGGCCGAGCCCGACGTCGACGTGTCCGCCGCGGGCAGCGGTCCCGCCGCGCTGCGCTGCCTGGAGCGCGCGGCGGCCGAGGGCCGCCGTTTCGACGTGCTGCTCGTCGACGCGGACCTGGGCGGCAATCTGCCCGGCATGCGTCCGGCGGTGCCCGTCCAGGAGAGCAACGAGGACGGTCTGGTGGACGGCATCTCGCTCGTCGCCGGGGTGCGCTCCGGCCAGCCGGGCGTACGGATCGTCGTCCTGGCCGAGAAGGACGATCCGCGCCGGGCCGCGCTCGCCCTGCAGGCCGGCGCCTCGGGCTGGGTCGCCAAGGACTGCTCGCTGTCGCGACTGCTCACCGTCATACGGGGTGTGCTGCGCGACGAGACCCATCTGCCGCCCGCCCTGCTCACCGGGGTGCTCCGGGAACTCACGGCCGCGCGCAAGCACCGGACCGAGAGCGAGCGGCTCGTCGAGTCGCTGACGCCCCGGGAGCGCGAGGTGCTGCGGTGCATGGTCGCGGGGCTCGGGCGCAAGGCGGTGGCGGAGCGGCTCTTCCTCTCCCCCCACACCGTCCGCACCCATATGCAGAACGTTCTCGGGAAGCTCGGTGTGCACTCCACCCTCGCCGCCGTGGCACTGGCCAGGCGCGCCGGGGTCGGACCCGTCGACCTATCCGGGGATGTTGTCGAACGGGGCGGTCAACTGGCGTAGCAGCCCGGCCAGTTCACCGCGCTGTGCCCGGCTCAGCTCGGCGAGGATCGCCCGCTCCTGGTCGAGCAGACCAGCCAGCGCCTGGTCGGCGCGGTCGCAGCCCTCGTCCGTGAGGCGGACGAGCACGCCCCTGCGGTCGCTCGGGTCCGGGAGGCGTTCCACCAGACCCTTCTTCGTCAGACGGTCGATGCGGTTCGTCATCGTGCCCGAGGTGACGAGCGTCTGGGTCAGGAGTTGTCCGGGGGAGAGCTGGTACGGGGATCCCGCGCGCCGCAGCGCCGTCAGGACGTCGAACTCCCAGGGCTCCAGGCTGTGCTCGGCGAACGCCAGCCGGCGCGCGCGGTCCAGATGCCGGGCCAGCCTGCTCACCCGGCTGAGCACCTCGAGCGGTTCCACGTCGAGGTCCGGGCGCTCCCGGCGCCACGCAGCGACCAGCCGATCGACCTCGTCCTCCATGACGATCAGTGTAGTGGTTGTGTCGACATGAAGTCTCTTGATATGGAGTCTCTCGTTGTAGAGTTTCTTGATGTAGAGCATCTTGATGTGAAGTCTCTTGACGTCGAGATGTAATCCCTGTGAGGCTGGAGACCTGAACGGTCCGGCCACCGCCGCCCCTTCCCGCGGTCCGCGACCTCTCCGCCGACGTTCGAGGAGGCCCCCATGGCTGCCACCACTCCCACCTGGGACCCCGGTCAGTATCTGCGCCACTCCCGGCACCGAGCCCGCCCCTTCGCCGACCTCCTCGCCCAGGTCGGAGAACTCCCCGGCGACCCGGCCCGCATCGCCGACCTCGGCTGCGGCCCCGGCAACGTCACCGCCCAGCTCGCCGGCCGCTGGCCCACCGCCCGCATCACCGGCTACGACAACTCCGCCGACATGCTCGCCCGGACCGAGGAGCACGCCGGTCCCACGGCCGGCGGCGGACGCCTCGACTTCGCCCACGCCGACCTCACCGACTGGGCCCCCACCGAGACGTACGACCTGATCACCTCGAACGCCGCGCTCCAGTGGGTGCCGGGACACCTGGAGTCCTTCCCCGGCTGGCTCGACGCGCTCGCGCCCGGCGGCACCCTCGCCTTCCAGATGCCCCGGAACACCGACGCCCCGCTGCACGTCCTGCTGCGCGAACTCGTCGCCTCCCCGCGCTGGAAGGGCCATCTCGGCGACACCCCGCGCCGCACGGACTCGGTCCACGACCCGCTCGTCTACCTGGACCGCCTGGAGAACCTCGGCTGCCGTACGGACGTCTGGGAGACGACGTACCTGCAACTGCTGACGGGCCCGGACCCGGTGCTCGACTGGGCGAAGGGCACCGCGCTGCGGCCCGTTCTGACCGCCCTCGCCGGCGATCCCGAGGCCCGGGACGCCTTCGTCGCCGCCTACCGGGACCTGCTGCGAGACGCCTACCCGGCGCGGCCGTACGGCACGGTCCTGCCGTTCCGCCGGCTGTTCGCCGTGGCCCGGAAGGAGGCCTGATGCTCGCCGCCCTCGACCATGTCCAGCTCGCCGCCCCGCCGGGCTCCGAGGACCGCCTGCGCGCGTACTACGTCGGCGCCCTCGGCATGACTGAGATCCCCAAGCCGCCCGTCCTCGCCGCGCGCGGGGGCTGCTGGTTCCGGGCGGGGACCGTCCACCTGCACCTCGGGATCGAGGACTCCTTCCGTCCCGCGAAGAAGGCCCACCCCGGACTGCGCGTCACCGGCATCGAGGCCTGCGCCGCACGGATCGCGGCCGCCGGCGCGCCCGTCACCTGGGACGAGGAGCTGCCCGGCCACCGGCGCTTCTTCTCCGAGGACCCGGTCGGCAACCGCCTCGAATTCCTGGAGCCGCTGGTCCGCGCATGATGAAGGCCCCCGGGGAGCTCAGCTCCCCGGGGGCCTTCCGTTCCCCTCGCGCGGGCCGCCCGGAACAGGACCGGGAGAGTGCGCCCCGGCCCTCAGGCCTTGCGATGCCCTATCAACCGCGGCTTCGGCTCCAGACCGTCCAGACCGTGCCAGGCCAGATTCACCAGATGCGCGGCCACCTCCGCCTTGCGCGGCTTGCGGACGTCCAGCCACCACTGGCCCGTCAGCGCGACCATGCCCACCAGGGCCTGGGCGTACAGCGGTGCCAGCTTCGAGTCGAAGCCGCGGCTCTTGAACTCACGGCCCAGGATGTCCTCCACCTGGGTGGCGATGTCCGAGATCAGCGACGCGAACGACCCCGTCGACTGGGGGATGGGGGAGTCGCGGACCAGGATGCGGAAGCCGTCCGTGTACTCCTCGATGTAGTCCAGGAGGGCGAACGCGGCCTGCTCGCACAGCTCGCGCGGATGACCCGCCGTCAGCGAACTGGTCACCATGTCGAGCAGCCGGCGCATCTCGCGGTCCACCACCACCGCGTACAGACCCTCCTTGCCGCCGAAGTGCTCGTAGACCACCGGTTTGGAGACACCGGCCTTCGCCGCGATCTCCTCCACCGACGTGCCCTCGAAGCCCTTGGCCGCGAACAGGGTGCGGCCGATCTCCAGCAGCTGCTGACGGCGCTCGGCGCCGGTCATGCGGGTGCGGCGCGCACGCCGCGGCTTTTCACTGCTGCTCGGGGTGCTGCTGGAGTCGGTCGCCACGCCGTCAATCATGCCGCTTCAGCGGTTTCCGTCTTGCGTCGGGAGCTGTTCCCGTCGTCGCTGCGGCGGGAATCGATACGCGAGCGGGACGGCCAGCGCACGTCGTACGCCCAGCCGAGCTGCTCGCACCAGCGGATGATCCGGGCCGAGGAGTCGATCTGACCGCGGTCCACACCGTGCCGGGCCGACGTCGGGTCGGCGTGGTGCAGGTTGTGCCAGGACTCGCCGCACGAGAGCACCGCCAGCCACCACACGTTGCCCGAGCGGTCACGCGACTTGAACGGGCGCTTGCCGACCGCGTGGCAGATCGAGTTGATCGACCAGGTGACGTGGTGCAGCAGCGCCACCCGGACGAGGGAGCCCCAGAAGAATCCGGTGAACGCGCCCCACCACGACATCGTCGCCAGTCCGCCGATCAGCGGCGGCAGAGCGAGCGAGAGCAACGTCCAGACGATGAACTGACGCGAGATCGCCCGGATCACCGGGTCCTTGACCAGATCCGGCGCGTACTTCTCCTGAGAAGTCCGCTCCTCGTCGAACATCCATCCGATGTGGGCCCACCACAGGCCCTTCATCAGCGCCGGAACCGTCTCGCCGTAGCGCCACGGCGAGTGCGGGTCACCTTCCGCGTCGGAGAACTTGTGGTGCTTGCGGTGGTCGGCGACCCAGCGCACGAGCGGGCCCTCGACCGCCATGGACCCCGCGATCGCGATCGCGATCCGCAAGGGAGTCTTCGCCTTGAAGGAGCCGTGCGTGAAGTAGCGGTGGTAGCCGATCGTGACGCCGTGGCATCCCAGGTAGTAGAAGAAGACCATCAGGCCGAGATCCAGCCAGCTCACCCCCCAGCCCCAGACCAGCGGCACCGCCGCGAGCAGAGCCAGGAACGGGACGGTGATGAAGAGAAGAAGAGTGATCTGTTCGAGTGACCCCTTCTTCTCGCCGCCGAGGGTCGCGGCGGGGAGCGAAGTGTCGTCGTCGTCCGCCCGCGGGGCGTCGTCGATCACATCGGAACTCGTGGTCATGGGCGTCCCCTGTGGGGTTCGAGGGTGGGGGAGGGCGGGGAAGGGTGTCCGGGTGCGAACCCAGGGTGCCCCCGTCGTCCAACGGGAATACCTACGGGTCCGTAACCTACGGCGTCGTAAGTATGTCAGCGCGTAGCCCGGCGGCAAGAGCCCGTGAGCCTGCGCGTCCGAGGGGACACCTATCCTTGGTATCGGTCGGACAGCGCGGTCCGTTCTGATTTCTTCCCGGATGCCACCTCCCTGAGCGGCACCCGCCGCGCGCGGTCGCCACCCGGGTTCCCTCCCAGACGAGCTTCAGACGAGATTCACCACTCTTCGCACGAGCTTCAACACTGCAAGGAGCCGCACCTGTGAGCAGTGCCGACGACCAGACCACGACGACCAGCAGCGAACTGCGCGCCGACATCCGCCGCCTGGGCGATCTGCTCGGTGAGACCCTCGTCCGGCAGGAGGGCCCCGAGCTCCTGGAACTGGTCGAGAAGGTCCGCCGCCTGACCCGCGAGGACGGCGAGGCCGCCGCCGAGCTGCTGCGCGGCACCGAACTGGAGACCGCCGCCAAGCTGGTCCGCGCCTTCTCGACCTACTTCCACCTCGCCAACGTCACCGAGCAGGTGCACCGCGGACGCGAACTGCGCGCCAAGCGCGCCGCCGAGGGCGGCCTCCTCGCCCGAACGGCCGACCGCCTCAAGGACGCCGACCCCGAGCACCTGCGCCAGACGGTCAAGAACCTCAACGTGCGCCCGGTGTTCACCGCCCACCCCACGGAGGCGGCCCGGCGCTCGGTCCTCAACAAGCTGCGGCGCATCGCCGCGCTCCTGGAGACCCCGGTCATCGAGGCCGACCGCCGCCGCTACGACACCCGCCTCGCCGAGAACATCGACCTGGTGTGGCAGACCGACGAGCTCCGGGTCGTCCGCCCCGAGCCCGCCGACGAGGCACGCAACGCCATCTACTACCTGGACGAACTGCACGCCGGCGCGGTCGGCGACGTCCTGGAGGACCTCACCGCCGAACTGGAGCGCGTCGGCGTCGTCCTCCCGGACGAGACCCGGCCCCTCACCTTCGGCACCTGGATCGGCGGCGACCGCGACGGCAACCCGAACGTCACCCCCGACGTCACCTGGGACGTCCTGATCCTCCAGCACGAGCACGGCATCAACGACGCCCTGGAACTCATCGACGAGCTCCGGGGCTTCCTGTCGAACTCCATCCGCTACACGGGCGCGACGGAGGACCTGCTGGAATCCCTCCAGACCGACCTGGAGCGCCTGCCGGAGATCAGCCCCCGCTACAAGCGCCTCAACGCCGAGGAGCCCTACCGCCTCAAGGCCACCTGCGTCCGGCAGAAGCTGGAGAACACCAAGCTCCGCCTCGCCAAGGGCACGCCCCACCAGGACGGCCGCGACTACCTCGGCACCGCCGAACTGCTGCGCGACCTCAAGCTCATCCAGACCTCGCTGCGCGAGCACCGCGGCGGCCTGATCGCCGACGGCCGCATGAACCGCACCATCCGCACACTGGCCGCCTTCGGTCTCCAGCTCGCCACCATGGACGTACGCGAGCACGCGGACGCCCATCACCACGCCCTCGGCCAGCTCTTCGACCGCCTCGGCGAGGAGTCCTGGCGCTACGTGGACATGCCGCGCGACTACCGCGCCAAGCTCCTCGCCAAGGAACTGCGCTCCCGGCGCCCGCTCGCCCCGACCCCCGCGCCGCTCGACGCCGCCGGCCACAAGACCCTCGGCGTCTTCGAGACCGTCAAGAGAGCCCTGAAGATCTTCGGGCCCGAGGTCATCGAGTCGTACATCATCTCGATGTGCCAGGGCGCCGACGACGTCTTCGCCGCCGCCGTCCTCGCCCGCGAGGCCGGACTGCTCGACCTGCACGCCGGCTGGGCGAAGATCGGCATCGTGCCGCTCCTGGAGACCACCGACGAGCTCAAGGCCGCGGACACGATCCTGGAGGACATGCTCTCCGACCCCTCGTACCGCCGTCTGGTGGCGCTGCGCGGGGACGTCCAGGAGGTCATGCTCGGCTACTCCGACTCCTCCAAGTTCGGCGGCATCACCACCTCGCAGTGGGAGATCCACCGCGCCCAGCGCCGGCTGCGCGACGTCGCCCACCGCTACGGCGTCCGCCTGCGCCTCTTCCACGGCCGCGGCGGCACCGTCGGCCGCGGCGGCGGCCCCTCGCACGACGCGATCCTCGCGCAGCCCTGGGGCACCCTGGAGGGCGAGATCAAGGTCACCGAGCAGGGCGAGGTCATCTCCGACAAGTACCTGGTCCCCTCGCTGGCCCGCGAGAACCTGGAACTGACGGTCGCCGCCACCCTCCAGGCGTCCGCGCTGCACACCTCGCCCCGCCAGTCCGACGAGGCGCTGGCCCGCTGGGACGCGGCCATGGACCTCGTCTCCGACGCCGCCCACTCCGCCTACCGACGGCTCGTCGAGGACCCCGACCTGCCGACGTACTTCCTTGCCTCCACGCCGGTCGACCAGCTCGCCGACCTGCACCTGGGCTCGCGGCCCTCCCGCCGCCCCGGCTCGGGCGTCTCGCTCGACGGACTGCGCGCCATCCCGTGGGTCTTCGGCTGGACCCAGTCCCGGCAGATCGTGCCCGGCTGGTTCGGCGTCGGCTCAGGCCTCAAGGCACTGCGCGAAGCGGGCCTGGACACCGTGCTCGACGAGATGCACGAGCAGTGGCACTTCTTCCGGAACTTCCTCTCGAACGTCGAGATGACCCTCGCGAAGACCGATCTGCGGATCGCCCGCCACTACGTCGACAGCCTCGTCCCGGACCACCTCAAGCACGTCTTCGCCACCATCGAGGCAGAGCACGAGCTGACCGTCCGCGAGGTACTGCGCATCACCGGCGGGGAGAAGCTGCTCGACACCCACCCGGTGCTCCAGCAGACCTTCGCCATCCGCGACGCCTACCTGGACCCGATCTCCTACCTCCAGGTCGCCCTCCTCAAGCGCCAGCGCGACGGGGCCGCGGCCGGCCAGGCGGCGGACCCGCTGCTCTCGCGGGCCCTGCTGCTGACGGTCAACGGTGTGGCGGCGGGACTGCGCAACACCGGCTGAGCGGACCCTGAGCACACCGGAAGGCGCCCTCCGCGCTCGTACCCGTACGAGCGCGGAGGGCGCCTTCACGCGTCCACGCGAGCGCCCGCGGGGCTGCCCCAGCGAGGTGCCTCTAGTGCTGCGCCTACAGGACTGCGCCCACGGGACTGCGCCTACAGGACTGCGCCCACAGGACTGCGCCCACGGGACTGCGCCTACAGGGCCAGGAAGGCGGCCGTCAGCAGGGTGATCCCCGCGCCCGCCATCAGCCAGGCCACGCGGGTCAGCCGCAGACCGCCCGCGACCACCACCGAGGCGAGCAGCAGGGCGCCCGCGAACGGGACCCAGGCGTACAGCAGGCCGGCCGGACCGCTGCGCACGACCTCGTCGCTGCCGGGCTTCACCGTGACCGTGTACGTCCGGCCCTTCTTCACCGCCACCGACTGATCGATGACCACACGGGCCCGCGCCCGCGAACCCGGCGACACCGGCGTGTAGGGCCCCGTGCACACCTCGCCCGAGCACGCCCGCACGGCGATCGTGCCCTGCTCCCGGCCCTTGCTCAGCATCACGTGCTGCGCGGTGCCCCAGGAGGCCCAGACACCCGCGATCAGGATGAGCCCGGTGACCAGTCCCATCGCCGCGAGCTGCCCGAACCGCAGCGCCGCGTACGCGCTCTGACTGGAGGTGACGGCACGCATGGCGGGGATCATTGGCCATGGCCGCGCGCTCGGTCAACTCCGGTGGGGGACAAGTCGGCAGTTGTGCGCGTACATCGACCGTCCGGCCGTCGTGCGCGGCCCTCCCCGGCCGTCCCCCGCGGGCTCCCGGGCCGTCCCTCAGGAGTTGTACGTGCTCTGGGCCCGCTCCAGGCCCTCGATCACCAGGCACTCCGCCGCGTCCGCCGCCCGGTCCACGAAGTAGTCCAGTTCCTTGCGCTCGGCCGACGCGAAGTCCTTCAGCACGAAATCCGCGACCTGCATACGGCCCGGCGGGCGCCCGATGCCGAACCGCACCCGGTGATAGTCCGCGCCCATCGCCTTCGTCATGGACTTCAGCCCGTTGTGGCCGTTGTCGCCGCCGCCCAGCTTCAGCCGCAGCACCCCGTAGTCGATGTCCAGCTCGTCGTGGACCGCCACGATGTTCGCCGTCGGCACCTTGTAGAAGTCCCGCAGCGCGGTCACCGGGCCACCCGACAGGTTCATGTACGACATCGGCTTGGCCAGGATCACCCGGCGGTTCGCCGGACCGGGCGGACCGATCCGCCCCTCGATCACCTGTGCCTGCGCCTTGCCCGCCCGCTTGAACTTCCCGCCGATCCGCCCGGCCAGCAGATCGGCCACCATGAAGCCCACGTTGTGCCGGTTCATGGCGTACTCGGGGCCAGGGTTGCCGAGGCCCACGATCAGCCAGGGCGCGTTGGCGTCGGTCGTCACGTCCGTGTCTCCCATGTGTCCGTGATACGCGGCAGCCGCCGCTCCCGACAGGAGCGGCGGCTGACACGGATGAAGATTTCCGGGGGGATCAGGCCTCGGCGGCCGCGTCGCCGGACTCGCCCTCGGCGGCCGGCTCCTCGGCCTGCGCCGACAGGACCTGGATGACGACCGCGTCCTCGTCGATCGCCAGCGTGGTGCCCTTGGGGAGCTTGATGTCCTTGGCGTGGATGGAGGCACCGGCCTCCAGGCCCGCGATGGAGACGGTGACCGACTCCGGGATGTGGGTGGCCTCGGCCTCGACCGTCAGGGTGTTCAGCACGTTCTCGACGAGGAAGCTGCCCGGGGCCAGCTCGCCCTCGGTCTGCACGAAGACCTCGACGATGACCTTCTCGCCGCGCTTCACGAGGAGCAGGTCGACGTGCTCGAGGTGGCCCCTGATGGCGTCGCGCTGGACAGCCTTCGGGATCGCGAGCTCGGTCTTGCCGTCCAGGTCGAGGGAGAGCAGGACGTTCGGCGTACGCAGGGCGAGAAGCAGCTCGTGGCCCGGCAGCGTCACGTGGACCGGCTCGGTGCCGTGGCCGTAGACGACACCGGGGACCTTGGCCTCACGGCGGATGCGGCGGGCGGCGCCCTTGCCGAACTCGGTACGGGCTTCGGCGGCGAGCTTGATCTCGGACATGTCCACTCCTCGTAGAACTTGGGGAAAGAGGTCACCCGGCCAAAACATCGGCCTGCTACGAAGAGCGCGTCGATAACGGACCGCCGTACCCGCTTCTGAAAGCGGTACGGCCTCCCTCGCCGAGCAACTGTGACAGCTTACGGGGCGGGGAGGCCGTACATGAAATCGATCTAGGCGACCGGTGGAACCGAGGGTCAGTGCTCCTCGAACAGGCTCGTCACCGAGCCGTCCTCGAAGACCTCGCGCACCGCGTTCGCGATCGTCGGCGCGATCGAGAGCACCGTGATCTTGTCGAGCTCCAGCTCGCCCGGGGTGGGCAGGGTGTCCGTGAAGATGAACTCGCTGACCTTGGAGTTCTTCAGACGGTCGGCCGCCGGGCCGGAGAGCACGCCGTGCGTGGCCGTCACGATGACGTCCTCCGCGCCGTGCGCGAACAGCGCGTCGGCCGCGGCGCAGATGGTGCCACCCGTGTCGATCATGTCGTCGACGAGCACGCAGACGCGGCCCTTCACGTCGCCGACCACCTCGTGGACGGTGACCTGGTTGGCGACGTCCTTGTCGCGGCGCTTGTGCACGATGGCCAGCGGAGCGTCGAGACGGTCGCACCAGCGGTCGGCGACCCGCACCCGGCCGGCGTCCGGGGAGACGACGGTGAGCTTGGACTTGTCGACCTTGGCGCCCACGTAGTCCGCCAGGATCGGCAGCGCGAACAGGTGGTCCACCGGACCGTCGAAGAAGCCCTGGATCTGGTCCGTGTGCAGATCGACCGTGAGGATGCGGTCCGCGCCGGCCGTGCTCATCAGGTCCGCGATCAGACGCGCCGAGATCGGTTCACGTCCGCGGTGCTTCTTGTCCTGCCGCGCGTAACCGTAGAAGGGCACGATCACCGTGATGCTCCGGGCGGAGGCCCGCTTCAGAGCGTCGATCATGATCAGCTGTTCCATGATCCACTTGTTGATGGGAGCCGTGTGGCTCTGCATCAGGAAGCAGTCGGCGCCGCGGGCGGACTCCTGGTAGCGGATGTAGATCTCGCCGTTCGCGAAGTCGAAGGCCTTGGTCGGGACAACCCCGACACCCAGCTTGTGGGCGACCTCCTGGGCAAGCTCGGGGTGGGCGCGGCCGGAGAAGAACATCATCTTCTTCTCGCCGGTCGTCTTGATCCCGGTCACAGCACTGTCTCCTCAGAGGTCTTCTCAGTGGGCGTGAGAGGTCTTCTCAGCTGGGTTGCGAGAGGGCGTCTCAGCTGGGGTGCGGGTGTGCACTTATCACGGTACGCCGTCCCGGACGTCCCGCTTTCCGGTCAGGCTTCGCCGTCCGGCTCCCGGGAAGCGGTCTCCGCGGCCTTCGCCGCCGCGCTTCCCGGACGCTTGCGGGCCACCCAGCCCTCGATATTCCGCTGCTGGCCACGGGCCACGGCCAGTGAGCCGGGCGGCACGTCCTTGGTGATGACCGAGCCCGCCGCGGTGTACGCGCCGTCCCCGACCGTGACAGGAGCCACAAACATGTTGTCCGAACCCGTACGGCAGTGCGAGCCGATCGTGGTGTGGTGCTTGTCCTGCCCGTCGTAGTTCACGAAGACGCTGGCGGCGCCGATGTTCGAGTACTCGCCGATCGTCGCGTCACCCACGTACGACAGGTGCGGGATCTTCGTGCCCTCGCCGATCGTCGCGTTCTTCGTCTCGACGTACGTACCGACCTTGGCCTTCAATCCGATCCGCGTCCCCGGACGGAGATACGCGTACGGTCCCACGTTGGCCTGCGGTCCCACCTCGGCGGTGTCGGCCACGGTGTTGTCGACCCGGGCGCCGGCGCCGACCCGGGTGTCCTTCAGACGGCAGTTGGGCCCGACCTCGGCACCCTCGGCCAGATGCGTGGCGCCCTGGAGCTGCGTCCCCGGGTGCACGATCGCGTCCTGCTCGAAGGTGACCGTCACGTCGACCCAGGTCGTCGCGGGGTCGATGACGCTGACGCCGGCCAGCATGGCCCGGGTGAGCAGCCGGTCGTTCAGGATGCGGCGCGCCTCGGCGAGCTGCACGCGGTTGTTGATACCGGCGATCTCGCGGTGGTCGGCGGCGACGGCGGCACCGACGCGGTGACCGGCCTCGCGCAGGATCCCGAGGACGTCCGTCAGGTACTCCTCGCCCTGGCTGTTGTCCGTGCGCACCTTGCCGAGCGCGTCGGCGAGGAGCTGTCCGTCGAAGGCGAAGACGCCCGAGTTGATCTCACGGATCGCGCGCTGCGACTCGCTCGCGTCCTTGTGCTCGACGATCGCGGTGACCGCGCCGCTGGCACCGTCCCGCACGATGCGGCCGTAGCCGGTGGCGTCGGGGACCTCGGCGGTCAGCACGGTGACGGCGTTGCCGTCGGCGCTGTGCGCCGAGGCGAGCGCGAGCAGGGTCTCGCCGCTGAGCAGGGGGGTGTCGCCGCAGACCACGACGACGGTGCCGTCCACGCCGTCGCCCAGCTCTTCGAGGCCCATCCGCACGGCGTGCCCGGTGCCGTTCTGCTCGGCCTGGACCGCGGTCCGGACGCCCGGGTCGATCTCCGCGAGGTGCCCGACGACCTTCTCGCGGGCGTGGCCCACCACGACGACCAGGTTCTCGGGGTTCAACTCGCGCGCTGCGGCGAGCACATGGCCGACGAGGGAACGTCCGCAGATGTCGTGCAGGACCTTGGGCGTGGCCGATTTCATACGGGTGCCCTCACCCGCTGCGAGAACGACGACGGCTGCCGGGCGATTGGCGCTCACGGGTTTGCCCTTCGGCTTCGGATGGCTGGGGGGTGGACATCCGCAGGATACCGGGGCGAATCAGGAGGCATGTGGGAGAGGGCCCTGATAGAGCTGTCAGGGCCCGAACCAAGGTCTGGTGTGCTGTGGCTCCCCCGCAAGGATTCGAACCTTGTCCTACTGGTACCAAAAACCAGTGTGCTGCCGTTACACCACGGGGGATGGCCCTTGAGACCTTACCCGAGTCGGCTCTGGGTATGGGCCACGATTCCGCCCCACCAACCTTCGATGCGGCAGTAGAGCTCGGCCCCTTGCAGAACCCGGATGACGAGGCAACCGCGGTACCCGGCGCCGACGTTCTTGCGGACAGTCTTGGGATTGTGTTTCTTGAGTGTCGTCGGCTGGAGGGCGGCGGCGTCGATGTCGACGAGGTCGGCCCAGTACTGCTCGGCGGTGGCCACATCCGCGGATTCGTGGATCATGACGCGGAAGCGCAGCCGTTCTCGCGGCACGTCCAGCAGATCCAGCCATGCGAGGTAGACCTGGATCACTCCGGGGTCGCTGTTGATGAAGATGACGGATTCCCGGCGCTGGTACGGCTTGCTCTTCTGTCCCTCGGCCCAGTAGAGGGCCACTCCTGCCATGAACAATTCCCGGTCGGACAGTTCCCCGACGGACTCGGCGGCCTGCCGCTTGGTTCCCTCGCGTACCTGATCCTGCTCGGCGCGTAGCCGTGCGAGTCCCGCGTTCATGCGGGCCCGCTGCTCCTCCGGCGTGCAGCGGGGTTCCGGATGGGGCAGATCCCGTACCCAGAGTGATACGGAACTCTTCGAGCAGCCCAGCTCCGTCTGGATCTCGCCGTATGTCCAGCCCTGCCCTCGCAGCTCACGCGCCCTCGCCCGCAGGTCGTCCTTCGCGTTCGGGCGCTTCGTCCACTCTGGGGGTGGCTCGCCCGCGACGAGGCGTTGGAGAGTCTCCTTGTTGTGGACCTGGAGTTCGTCCCTGATCTGCCGGAGGCTGAGCCCCGCCCCGCGTAGAGAGATCGCCTGCTCTCGTAGCGCTTCGAAATCCGCGTACTTGCCGAGTGAATGTGCCATAGGCGTACCATCCGGGCGGAATGAGGCGTTCCGGTGTCGAACGGTGAGCGATTCAGTAGTTCGAGGGATATCGGCAGGTTTCGCTTCTGTTCGATGGCGGGGTGTGGTGTAGGCCAGTAGGCAAAACTCACCGGAAATGGGCCGGGGGGCGACCGTAGGCTGGAGGCATGACCACGACGGGGGAAGAGCACACCGCGGCCGGGACCGGGCCGTGGTGGTGGGTCGGATGGCGCGGTGCGGTGCTGGACGCGGGGCTCGCTCTTGCGTCCGCGGTCGAGTGCGGCGGCGAGGGGGTCCGCTTCGCGCACGACGCGGGACTGCCCGCCCCGGTGGGCGTCGCGTTCGGGACGATCGCCGGGTCCGTGCTCCTGGTGCGGCGGAAGTGGCCGATCGCGGTCGTCCTGGTGTCCATCGCGATCACGCCCGCCCAGATGGGCTTTCTGATGGGGCTCGTCGGGCTCTACACGCTCGCCGCTTCCGAACTGCCGCGGCGCATCATCGCGGCGCTGGCGGGGATGTCCTTCGCCGGCATGCTGATCGTCACGTTCGTCCGGGCGCACCAGGGCGTGGGGCGCGGGGACGTGTCGATGGGGGACTGGTTCGTCCCGTTCGCCTCCCTCACCACGGCGATCGGGATGACCGCGCCGCCCGTGCTGCTCGGGCTGTACATGGGGGCCAGGCGGCGGCTGATGGAGAGCCTGCGGGAGCGGGCGGACTCGCTGGAGCGGGAGCTGCAACTGCTCGCGGAGCGGGCGGAGGAGCGGGCGGAGTGGGCGCGCAACGAGGAGCGCACCCGGATCGCGCGGGAGATGCACGACGTGGTCGCGCACCGCGTCTCCCTGATGGTGGTGCACGCGGCGGCCCTTCAGGCGGTCGCGCGGAAGGATCCCGAGAAGGCCGTGAAGAACGCCGCCCTGGTGGGGGACATGGGGCGTCAGGCGCTCACGGAGCTGCGGGAGATGCTGGGCGTGCTGCGCACGGGCGGGCTGGACGCGCGGGTGCCGTCGGTGCCGTTGGCGGCTGTGGGGGTGGCCGCGGCTGCCGCCGCCTCGCGGGCGGCGGGCGACTCCGGGGCCGGTGAAGGGCCGAGTCTGGCGGAGATCGACGAGCTGATCGGGCAGTCGGCGGCGGCGGGGATGGTCGTGGCGCTGTCGGTCGAAGGGGACCTGCGCGCGTACGCCCGGGAGATCGAGCAGACCGCCTACCGGGTGGTGCAGGAGGCGTTGACGAACGTCCACAAGCACGCGGCGGGGGCGAAGACGTACGTCCGGCTGGCGCATCGGGTGTCCGAGATCGCGATGCAGGTGGAGAACGAGTGTCCGCCGGAGGCGGGGGCGGGGTCGCCGGTGCGCCTGCCCAGCGGGGGGAACGGGTTGCTGGGGATGAGGGAGCGGGTGGCCGCTCTGGGGGGTGTGTTCGTGTCGGGGCCCACGGACGCGGGTGGGTTCCGGGTGTCGGCGGTGATCCCGGCGTAGCCCTCCGGGCCGTCTCCGGGTGCCGGGTGCGTGGTGCGTGGTGCTCGGTGGCGGGTTCGTGTTCGGCGTTCGGGTGCGTCGTGGGTCGGGGCCGCGCCGGTACATCCGCCCGCATCCGGACGGATCCCGGCGGCGTCGCGAAGTGGGCGTGGGTGGCGATCCGTCCGGCCTGCGGGCATGTGATGTACCGGCACGTCCCCTCACGCCGGATCCCGGCTGCGGGTGCGTCGTGGGGGTCCTTCCGGCCCCGGCCGGGGAGAGTTCAGCCCCTCCCGCCCGCTGTTCGGGCGCGGGAAGGCTTCAGTCCCTCCGGCGTTTGAGGAGCGGGGTCTGGGGGCGGAGTCCCAGGGGTGATGGGGGTCCCCCTGGTCGAGCGAAGCCGAGACCTTGGGGGAGGGCAGGGGCGGAGGGGCGAAGAGAACCGGCCGGGGTCAGGTCGCGGTGAGGCGGGGTGGTGCCGTGCCGGTGAGGAGGGTGGTGAGGGCGGCGTCGATGTGGGGGCCGAGATACCAGTCGCCGGTGTGGTCGAGGGTGTAGACCCGGCCCTCGGCGTCGATGGCGAGCAGCGCGTGGGAGTCGGACTCCTCGCCGAGAGGGCAGACCTCGGTGTCGAGCGCACGCCCGAGATCGCCGAGGGTGCGTGCCATGTGCAGCCCGTGCAGGGGGTCGAGATGGAGCAGGGCGGGGGCGAGTTGGCGCCCGGGTCCCTTGGCGCCGACGCGCAGCCCCCCGAACTCCGCCCATGCCTCGACCGCCGCGGGGAACACGGCGTGCCGGTGGCCGGCCGGCGACGCGTGTCCGCGCAGCTCGTCGGCCCAGTACTCGGCCTGCTTTATGTCCCAGCGTCCCGGCTGCCATCCCGCCGAGCGCAGTGCGGCGTCCACGGGTTCGGGGAAGCGTGACGTGGGTCCCCCTTGTCCGGGAGGGGAGAAGAAGCTGGGGGAGGAGCGTTCGGAGTGCATCTGCCCTTCGTTCGTCGAGGGTCGGGACATCGGCGTCGCGGGACGCCGTCACAAGTACGTATGCGGGAAAGGGGGAGTTCAGGCGTCCGGTGCCGCCGGGTCGACGACGCGTACGCCGAAGTGGTCGCTGAGCGCCGTGCAGGAGCGGCAGGGCGCGGCGAAGCTGCCGTGCAGCGGGTCGCCGTCCTCGCGGATGCGGCGCGCGGTGAGCTTGGCGCCCTTGAGGGCCTTGCGGGCCTCGCCGTTGGTCAACGGTTTGCGGATGGCGCGCCTGCTGCGTTCCGCGTCGACGGTCGCGATGTGCCGGGAGATCAGGATGGCCTCGGCGCAGCGGCCCGTGAAGCGGTCGCGCTGCACGTTCGTGAGGGTGTCGAGGAAGTCCTGGACCAGTGGGTGAAGAACGGGTGGCTGGTCGCCGCGGGCGGCCGTGCCGGTGAGGGTGGCGCCGCGGACGGAGAGGGCGGCGGCGACGGTGGGAAGTATGCCGTCGCGGCGGTACAGCAGGGTGGGGGCGTGCAGCGCCTCGGCGCTGCTCCACCCGACCCGGGGGTCCCCGGACGTGCCCGTATGCGTCGCGTTCATGATCGTTTTTCCCTCCCGTGCATCCCCCGGTGCGGAGACAGACTGCCAAATGCGGTGGCTGGAGCGGTAGCTGGGGCGCCGCGACACGCCAGGTCTTCGGCTTACGGTCACGGCGGGGTGACGGCTGGTCACGGAACCGGAGGCCCGGTGACCGGTGTCGTACAACCGAATAGGCTGTCGACATCCGCGCTCCATCCAGCTACTGAGAACGCCGCAGGGGGCAACCGCCATGACGACAGGTCGGCTCGGGCTGGGGACACCACCCAGCCGCCAGGCTGGGGGACACGGCGCGCCGCCGAACGCGGCCTACGCCGGGCAAGTCGTGCACTTCCCGGATCCGGTCCGGGCCGCACGCCATCCCAGAGGCGTGCGGATCGACGAGCGCGGTTATCCCGACTTCTCGCTCTACGCGCGTGCCGCGGCGGAGATCGCCGAGCCCCCGGAGGGTTTCGGCGTCGACGAGTTGCGGCTGACGGACTACGTCTCCGCGAACGCCGCTCTCGCCGCGTCGGGGCACGATCTGTGGGACACCATCGCGCCGGTGGCGACGCCACACGGCTGGACGTGGCATCACGTGGCGGGCACCCGGCGGCTGGAGTTGGTGCCGGTCGAGGTGAAGGCGCTGCTGCGGCATCACAGTGGTGTCGCGACCACGGCCGTCGACCATTCCAAGCGGGGGACGCGGCCGTTGCAGGAGACGCGGCCCGCGCACTTCGGGCTGCCGAAGTCCTCGGTCGCGGTGACCGAGCAGCAGGTGCTGGGGGTCGAGGAGGACCTCGGCTACCGACTGCCGGGCGCCTATCGGTCGTTCCTGAAGGCGGCGGGCGGGTGCGCGCCGGTCGGCGCGGCGCTCGACGCCGAGCTCGGACTGCTGGTGGACCAGCCGTTCTTCACCGTGCGCGACGAGGCCGCCGTCAACGACCTCGTGTACGTCAACAAGTGTCTGCGCGACCATCTGACCAAGGACTACCTCGGTGTCGGTTTCGTGCAGGGCGGTCTGCTGGCCGTGAAGGTGAAGGGCGACCGGATCGGATCGGTCTGGTTCTGCGCGTTCGACGATGCCCGTGACCAGGACGCCTGGGCGCCGGCCGAGCGGGTGCAGCGGCTTCTGCTGCCGTGCGGTGACGACTTCGACCAGTTCCTGTCCCGGCTCGCCGGCGAGCCGCCGGAGCTGGAGACGGTGGCGAATCTGATGGTGGACGGCGGGTTCGCGTACGCCGTGCCCGTCTCTTCGGCGGCTTCGGCGTCGTCGGTGTCTTCGGTGGGGGAGTGAGGTTGCGATGGTGACCTTCGCACAGGCGCAGGAGCGCGCGGAAGAGTGGATCAACGGGGACGTGCCCGGGTACCAGCACCGCGAGGTGCGGGTACGCGAGTTCGAACTCGGTTTTGTCGTATGGGCGGAGGACCGGGCCGAGGGCCCGCGTTCCGACGGGGGCGCGCAGCGGCTCGTCATCGCGCGGGACAGCGGGGAGGCCACGCTGTGGCCCGCGCTGCCGGTGGGTGAGGTCATCCGCCGGTACGAGGAGGAGTACGGGGCACCGGACGCCTCCCCCGAACCGGCGCCGGCGCCCGCGGCCCGGGTCGACCTGAATCAGACGTCGTTCCTGCTCAGCCCCCCGGAGTGGCTGCAGGAGGCCGCGGACCGGATGGGGATCCCGGACCGGCGTACGGGGGCGGGACCGTCCGCCTCCGACGGGGCGGGGTCGCGTCCGGCCGCCGCCGCGAACGGGGCTTCCGGGGGCGGGAGTTCACTTCCGGGCGCGCCCGGGGATTCCGGGGGGCACGGAATACCGTCCACGCCGGGAGCGCACGCCGCTTCCCCGGCCGCGGCGGCGTACTCCGCGACTCCCGCGCCGGGCGTGCCGTCGGCTCCCGGTGGGGCCACGCCGTGGCCGGCCGCCGCGACCGACGACGACGAGGTCAGCGGTCCCCGGGACGCGAGGCCGGACGTTCCCGCCGACGCGACCCCGTGGGCGGGGACGGACACCAACGCCGATCCCGGCGACGACCGTTCCGTACCGCTGCCGGCGACCGTGTTCGCGCCGCCGCTGACCGACGCCGACGATTCGCGCACCCCGCCGCCCGCCACGGCGCACGCCCAGACCGCGATGATCTCCGGGGGCAGCCGACTCCCGCGTACGACACTGTCGCCCGTGGCCGGTGACCCGAACTCCCCCGCGCCGTCCGGTTCTTCACCGGGGCACGCTCTGCCCGGCGGTCCGCCGCCCGGCGCGTCTTCGTACGGGTATCCGCAGGGGCCCGGCGCGCAGGGCCCGCCGCCCGGCGCCTCCGCCTACGGCTATCCGCAGGGCCCGGGCGCGGGTCCGGGCACACCGCCGCCCGGTGCGCCCGTTCCCGGTGGCCCGCAGGGGACGCCTCCGCCGGGTGCGCCCGCGTACGGCTTCCCGCAGGGCCCGGGCACACCGCTGCCGCCCACCGCCCCGTCGCGACCGCTGCCCCCGAACGCCGGTGACATCGCCGACGCCGCGACCAGCAAGGCGCAGGCGCCGCCCCGAGGGGCGCGCGGCGGCGGGGCGACCGCTCCGCATCCGCCGGGCGTCCCCGGGATGCCGGGGGCGCGGCCGGACAGTCCGCCGCCGCCGACCGGGCCGGGCGCCCCGGGTGCGCCCGCGGGCGGATACGTGCCGACGCAGCTCGTCTCGCAGCTCGGGCCGGACGGGCCCGAGGGTGTTCCCGGTGCGCCCCAGCAGCCCGCCGCCACGCCTCCGGGCGGTGGAGTCCACCATGCCGCCACGATGCTGGCGGGGCCCGCGGTGGGCGGGCCCGGCGCTCCGCAGCCGCCCGGTGCCCCCGGTGGGCCCGGCGCCCCGGACGCGCCGTGGCAGCAGGCCGGTCCCGGTGTGCCGAACCCGCCGGGCGCCATGCCTCCGGGGGAAGCGCACCACGCCGCGACGATGCTGGCCGGGCCTCCGGTGGGCGGACCAGGCGCTCCGCAGCCGCCCGGTGCTCCTGGGATGCCCGGTGCTGCTCCCGGTGCGCCGCAGCCTCACGGGGGCACGCCTCCCGGCGGGGTGCACCATGCGGCGACCATGTTCGCCGGGCCTCCCGTCGGGGGCCCGGGTGCGCCGCCGCCTCCGCAGGTCCCCGGCATGCCGCTGGGCGCCCCTCAGCCGTTGCCCGGCCAGCCCATGCCCGGCCAGCCGATGCCCGGTCAGCCGATGCCGGGGCAGCAGCCGCCCGCGTACGGCTATCCGCAGACGGGGCAGCCGACCGTCGGGCCCGGCTATCAGGCCGTGCTGCGGTACCGGGCGCAGGACGGTTCGGAGCAGCAGCTCATCCGGCGGTCCGCGCCGGGCACACCGCATCCGGAGTGGCAGATCCTGCACGAGCTGCGCGCGATGAACGTGCCGCCGCAGCAAGTGCTGGAGTTGCACACGGAGTTGGAGTCCTGTGAGCTGCCGGGCGCGTACTGCGCGCGGATGATCAGGGAGACCTTCCCGCAGGCGCGGATCACGAGCATCGCGCCGTACGGCACCGATCACGCGAGCCGTCAGCAGGGAATGCATCAACTCCTTGCGCATCAGGGCGAGTTGCATCAGGTCGCGGACGGTCCGGCCCGTCCGGCGCCGGTACGGGCGCCGATCCCGCCGGTGCATCCGTCGCCGCCGATCCCGCCGGAGGCGATCGGTCAGGAACTGGCGGCCGCGTTCGGGCCGGGGATGTTCCGGTTCGACCAGGCGGCCGTGTCGCGGCAGGGCGTGCCCGACATCGTGGCGCACACCCTGGTCGTGGCCGGGCTGCCGGTCGACATGGGACCGTTCTTCTGGGCACAGGCCCAGCCGGGCCGTCCGGTGCCGACGCTCGCCGAACTGGCTCAGGAGCGCGGGGTGGCGGCCTCTCAGGACGCGGGCTCGTACCTCGTCATGGGCAGCGACTTCGGCAAGGCGATCTGCGTCCAGTACGGCACGGCGAACATCGTCGCCGTGCCGGTCGAGGCCGGCCCCGGGGGCGCTCCGGTGCCGCCGCAGTTCGTGAACACCGGTCTGCCCGAGTTCGCGCGCTGTCTCGCGCTGCTCGGCCGGATGTGGCGGCTGCGGTTCGGTCTCAACCAGGAGCAGGCGGGCCGCTGGACCGTCGACTTCCAGGCGCAGCTCGCCTCGCTCGACCCGGCGGCGCTCGCCTCCCCGGAGAGCTGGTGGTCGGTCCTGCTGGAGGAGATGTGGGACGGCTTGCTCTAGCGGCGACCCGGTAGGGGAACGGCGGGACGGCCAGGACGACGGCAGGACGACGGCAGGACGGATGAGGCGCTCGACCCGGACGACGGGTCGGGCGCCTCGTTCGTTCGTACGGGTGGCGTGTTCGTTCGTGCGGCGCGGCCGTCCCGACCGGTGGCGTGTGTGTCCCGCGCGCCGGTGGAGGGCGCCGGCGGGAGGGCCGTACGAAGGCGGAACCCCCTCCTGTCCGGGCGTCCTGACGGCGTCGGGTCGTCAGCGTGCCTCGGGCCGCTGACCTCAAATGACAGGCGTAGGGCCCGTCTCCGCCCGAATGGACGGGCGGAGTGTCGCGTTATGAACACTTCCGTGCGATCCATCAAGATGTGCGCGAAATCGTCTTTTCGTGTGTGTCGGGCGGAGAGGGGTCCAAGGATGAGCAGCACACCGGTGTCGCAGCACGGCTTCGTGGCCGTACGCGGACGTGGCTACCGTCCCGAACAGGTCGACGCGTACGCCGCGGCGCTCTCCCGGGGCCGCGACGCCGCGTGGGAGCGGGCCGCCCGGCTCACCGTGCTGGCGAGGGACATGGAGGCAGAGGCGGAGCGGTTGCGGGAGGCCGTGACGCGGCTCGCCCCGCAGACGTACGAGGAGCTCGGCGAGCGGGCGCGGCGGATCTTCCAGCTCGGCGAGGAGGAGGCCGAGGCCCTTCGGGAAGAGGCGCGGCGCGCGGCCCGTTCGGAGGCCGAGGAGGCCGCGGCCGCGGGGCGCGAGGTGCGGGAGGCGGCGCGGGCGTACGCCGACGGGGTGCGCGACGAGGCGGAGGAGTGGGCTTCGCGGCGGCTTCTCGAGGCGCGTGCCGAGGCCGACGCGGTACGGATCTCGGCGCGGCGGGAGGTCAAGGAGAAGCGCGGGGAGGTGCTGACCGTGCTGCGCGAGGTGCGGCGCCGGACGGAGGCCCTGGTCACCGAACAGGAGGCGGAGCACACCGCGCGGTGGGCGGAGGCCGAGCGGGCCGACGCCGAGCGTGAGGCCGCGTCGGAGGCGCGGCATCTCGAACGCGCGGAGCGCGCCGAGGAGTCGCTCGCCCGGGCCGCGAGGGCCCTCGCCGAGGCGAAGGAGTCGGACCGGCACCGGCAGGAGGACGCGGCGGCGCGGGCCGCCGAGGTGCTCGCCGAAGCGCGGGTCCTGGAGGAACGGGTCGCCCGGGAGACCGAGCGGGTGCTGCGCGAGCACGGGGAGCGGTGGGATCACGTACGGGCCCACATGGACCACGTACGAAGCAGCCTCACGTCCCTCACGGGGCGGGCCCCGGCCGAGTAGCCCCGCTCCGCGGGCCCGCACCCCCCGCTCCGCGGCGGGTCGCTTCGCCGCTCCGCGGCGGTTTCCCACCCGCCCAGCCCGTCTCGCCCGGTCAAGAGGGCGCCCCCTCGCCCCCCTCAAGCCCCTTCACCGCCCCCTCCGTATCGCCCCCGCCAGAATCCATGTCTCCACCGCCTCGTACTGCCTTCGCTGTACCTCCGCGGTGCGGCGTCCCGAGACCATCGTTCCGATCCAGCCGTAGGCGAACCCCAGGGGGATCGACACGATGCCGGTCGTGGTGAACGGGAACCAGTTGAAGTCGGCGTCCGGGAACGCGGCGGCGGGGGAGCCGGAGACGAGGTTGGTGCCGGGCATGAGGACGAGGACGGTGAGGGTGCCGCCGATGAGGGTGGCGAGCAGGCCGGTGCGGGTGTAGCGGCGCCAGAAGAGGCTGTAGACCAGCGCGGGCGCGATCGCGGAGGCGCCGATGCAGAAGGACAGGGTCACCAGCGGCTGCAGGCTGCGGTGCTGGGCGAGGGTGGCGAGCAGGATCGCCGGTGCCCCCACCGCCAGCGCCGAGACACGGGCGAGGAGCATCTCCCGGCGCGGGGAGAGTTCGTCGTCGTGGCGACGGCCCCGGAAGAGCCGGCTGTGCGCGAACACGTCGTGGGCGAGGGAGTTGGCGCAGGCCAGGATCATCCCGGCGACGGACGCGAGCAGCGTCAGGAAGATCGCTGTCGTCACGGTGGTGAACAGGAGGGTCTCGGCGGTGGAGACGGAGGCACCGAAGACGGCCCTGGAGCCCAGCAGATAGGCCGTGTTGCCCTGCGGATCGGCCGCCGCGATGCCGGCGCGCCCGACCATGGCCGTGGCGCCGAAGCCGATGACGCTGACGATCAGCACGAACAGGGCCACGCACGGCACCGCCCAGGACAGCGACCGGCGCACCTGGCGGGCACTGTCCGCCGTGTACATGCGCATGGTGATGTGCGGGAGGCAGGCGCCGCCGAGGACGACCGTCAGCTCCGAGGTGATCATGTCCAGGCGGGGGCTGGCGCCGCCCGCGAACTGGAGGCCGGAGCGCAGGAAGGCGTCTCCCACGCCGCTGTTCCCGGCGGCGGCGGCCAGCAGGGTGCCGGGGTTCCAGTCGAAGCGCTGCAGGACGAGCACGGCGACCACCGCGCCCGAGCCGAGCAGCATCACGATCTTCAGGATCTGGATGAGGGCGGTGCCCTTCATGCCGCCGATCGCCGCGTAACTGATCATCAGCGCGCCGAGGCCGATGACACAGCCGGTCTTGAGGGAGTCGCCGGAGAAACCGAGGATGAACGCCAGCAGGTCGCCCGCGCCCGCCAGTTGGACCAGCATCAGGGGCAGCAGCGCCACGATGGTCACCGCGCAGGCCGTGTTGCGGACGGCGCGGCCCGGCGTCCGGCGCGCGAGCGCGTCGCCCATGGTGAACCGGCCCGCGTTGCGCAGCGGTTCGGCCAGCAGGAACATCAGCAGCATCAGGGAGAGGGCCGTGCTCAGGGCGAGGACGACCCCGTCGTAGCCGGCCAGCGCGATGACACCGCCGGTGCCGAGCACGCTCGCCGCGGAGATGTAGTCCCCGGCGATCGCGAGGCCGTTGCGCATCGGGGAGAGCGATCCGTAGCCGGTGTAGAACTCGTCCAGGTCGTCGCGGTCCGGGCCGGTCATCACGCACAGCAGCAGGGTGATCGTGGCGACGGCCGTGAACGCCACCAGCGACATGGCCTGCGCGGAACTGGTGAACCCCGTCATCGTGCCGCCTCCCGCTTCGCGTCCAGTTCGGTCTGCTTGCGGATCCGGTCCGCGATCGGGTCGACGCGCCGGCGCGCGGAGTGCTCGTACAGCCAGATGGCCAGGCAGGTGACGGGGACCTGGAGCAGGCCGAGCAGCAGGCCGGTCGACAGTCCGCCGGACACCGTGCTCGTCATCAGCGACGGCGCGAACGCCGACAGGATGAGGAAGAGGGTGAAGTAGCCGAGCGCGGTGAGGGTCGCGACCCGCCGTTGCCGGCGGTAGGCGCCGCGCAGGAGCCTGATGTCGCTGTGCTGTCCGAGGGGCGGGTGGCGGGGCATCCGCCGTCGCGGGGGCTCGGGGGACCGGGGCGGCGGCTGCCAGGGGTACGTCAGCCGGTCGGGAGCGGGAGCGGGAGCGGGGGCGTCGCCGGGCGGCGGATATCCGGCGTGCTGGGGGTGATGGGCTTGGCGGGGGTAGTCGGGTTGCTCGTCGTAGGGCGGGTTCGGCTGGTACGGCTGCCGGTACAGGGGGTTCCGGGGAGGCTGGGGCGGCGGGTACTGCCGTTGGTACGGGCGCTGCTGACGTGGCCTCGGGTGCTCGGGGGACGAGAACGGGTCTGGCATCCCGGTTCTCCTTGCGTGGCTCGGGTCCGGTGCGGGACCGCAGGGAGCTGGGGGGTGAGCAGCGCACGCTACTCGTAGGTAGCGGGAGTGCGCGACTGTTTCAACGAACTGGGCGGTCGGTATGCGCTTACTTCGGTGACCTGGGGTGTTACCCGCGTTCACCTGTGGAGTTTCCCTGGAGCCGCCCTGGAGGTTCCTCGGGGTTCACGTGTGGGAAGCGAGTGCTCCCGAGTGACGGATGGGGGCGAGGTTTCGCGTCGCGGCCGGTGCCGCGGGTGGGTTCCCGCACCGAGGTCGAGGCGCCGGGCGGGACCTCGGGCCGCGGTCAGTGCGTGGGGTCCGCGGACTCCGTGGACTCCTTGAGCACCGGGAAGCGGCGCGGTGCGACGAACAGCAGGACCAGGAAGGCGAGGGCGGCGGCACCGGCGGCGCCCAGATAGACGGCGTGGACGGCGTCGGCGACCGCGTGGCGCAGCCGTCCCGCCGGAGCGCCCGAGTCCAGCGCGCGGGTCACCGCGTCGAGATCCCCAGCACCGCCGAGCCGCGCGGCCAGCACTCCGTTGGCGACGGCGCCGAACAGGGCGGCGCCCAGGGTCTGTCCGGTCTGCCGGCAGAACAGGACGGAGGCGGTGGTCGTCCCGCGTTCGGCCCACCCGACGGTGGACTGGACGCCGATGATCAAGGGGAGCTGGAAGAGCCCGAGCGCGCCGCCCAGCAGCAGCATCAGCAGGGCGGGCTGCCACGGCTCGCCCGGGTAGGGCAGGAGGGGGAAGGCGAGCAGGAGCAGGCTCGCCGTGCCGATGCCAAGCACCGCGGTGTTGCGGAAGCCTATGCGGCGGTAGACGTGCTGGCTGAGCGCCGCGGACACCGGCCAGCTCAACGTCCATACGGAGAGCACGAATCCGGCGGCTACCGGGGCGAGGCCGAGGACCGCCTGCGCGTAGGTGGGCAGGAAGACCGTCGGCGCGACCATGAGCAGGCCCAGCGCCCCGAGCGCCAGGTTGACCGCGGCGATCGTCCGGCGGCGCCACACCCAGCCCGGGATGATCGGCTCGGCGGCCCGCCGCTCGACGGCCACGACGACCGCGACCAGGCCGAGGCCGGTGCCGAACAGGGCGACCGAGGGGGCCGAGAGCCAGTCCCAGGCGACACCGCCCTGCACCAGCGCGGTCAGCAGGACACCGCCGCAGGCGAACACCGCGAGGGCGCCCGCCCAGTCGATCCGGGGCCGCCGGGTGAGCGGGGCCCGCTGCGGTTCGCGCAGATGACGGACGATCAGCCACAGGGCGAGGGCGCCGACCGGCAGATTGACGAGGAAGATCCACCGCCAGTCGGCGTACGCCGCGAGGACTCCGCCCAGGGCGGGACCCGCGATGGCCGAGGTCGCCCACACCGTGGACAGCTTGGCCTGGATCTTCGGGCGCTCCCCGAGCGGGTACAGATCGGCGGCGAGGGTCTGCACGGTGCCCTGGAGGGCGCCGCCGCCCAGGCCCTGCACGACGCGGAAGGCGATGAGCGCGGCCATGTTCCAGGCGGTGGCGCAGAGCAGTGAGCCGAGGAGGAAGACGGCGGCGCCCGCCACGAGGACCGGTTTGCGGCCGAAGGTGTCGGAGAGCTTGCCGTAGACGGGGAGCGTGACCGTGACGGCCAGCAGGTAGCCCGAGAACAGCCAGGAGAAGACGGAGAATCCGCCGAGGTCGCCGACGATCTGCGGAACGGCGGTGGACACGATGGTGGAGTCGAGCGCGGCGAGGCCCATCGCCAGCATGAGCGCGGCGACGACGGCACGGCGGCGCCGGGTCTCGGCAACGGTCGTGCGGGGAGGGTCTTCCCGCACGACCGGTATCTCGGTGTCACCCTCGCCCACGGGATTCCTTCCCCCTGCATCTATCCGCCGGGAACAGCTTCCCACTTGAGCCTCACGCCGGGGGAGGGTGGAGGCTGTGCGGGCCCCGGGGTGGAGCCGACCCCTAGGAGTTGTCCACCGACGGGTGGAGGACCCCTAGGGGGATCTCCGTACCAGGGCTCGGGGAGGGTTCGTCCCGCCGGAGGACGAGACGGGGCGGGGGGCGTCCTTAACCTGGCTTTACGCCGTCGGGGGCGCGCTCCGGTCGTACGGACCGCACCCGCGGGGGTGGGGTTTTCCCCAGCAGAAGACGGGGCCGTGCACCAGCGCGTCCGACCCCCTCGCGGCACCAGACTTACGGACGTGGCCGACGTACCGCGTCCCAACGGCGCGGACCTCCGCGGCCGTCGCACCCGCTCAGACACTTTCGACGACCAGCAGTTTCCCCTGCTGACCGACTTAGGAGACATACCGTGACATCGGCTGTAAGCATTCCCAGGCACGAGGGCACTGGAGGGCGTACGGCCGTCGCGGCGCGGGCGCGTCAGGTCGTCAAGGCGTACGGGTCCGGCGAGACCCGCGTCGTCGCCCTCGACCAGGTCGACGTGGACATCGCGCGGGGCCGGTTCACCGCGATCATGGGCCCCTCGGGCTCCGGCAAATCCACCCTGATGCACTGCCTCGCCGGGCTCGACACCGTCACCTCCGGCCAGATCTTCCTCGACGAGACCGAGATCACCGGACTCAAGGACAAGAAGCTGACGCAGCTTCGCCGGGACCGGATCGGCTTCATCTTCCAGGCGTTCAACCTGCTGCCGACGCTGAACGCCCTGGAGAACATCACGCTCCCGATGGACATCGCTGGCCGCAAGCCCGACCGGGCGTGGCTCAACCAGGTCGTGGAGACCGTCGGTCTCGCGGACCGGCTCAAGCACCGCCCCAACCAGCTCTCCGGCGGCCAGCAGCAGCGCGTCGCGGTGGCCCGGGCACTGGCGGCCCGCCCCGAGATCATCTTCGGTGACGAGCCGACCGGAAACCTCGACTCCCGGGCCGGCGCCGAGGTGCTGGGCTTCCTGCGGCGCTCGGTCGACGACCTGGGCCAGACCATCGTGATGGTCACGCACGACCCGGTGGCCGCCTCGTACGCGGACCGCGTGCTCTACCTCGCGGACGGCAGGATCGTCGACGAGATGCACCAGCCGACGGCCGACCAGGTCCTCGACCGCATGAAGGACTTCGACTCCCGCGGGCGGACGTCATGACCGTCCTCAAGACCTCGATGCGCAACTTCTTCGCGCACAAGGGACGCATGGCGCTGTCCGCCGTGGCGGTCCTGCTGTCGGTGGCCTTCGTCTGCGGCACTCTCGTGTTCACCGACACGATGAACACGACGTTCGACAAGCTCTTCGCGGCCACCTCCTCCGACGTGACGGTGCTGCCGAAGGCCGCCAAGAGCGACGACACCCCGCAGAACGGCAGGCCCGAGTCGGTGCCGGCCTCCGTGCTGGCGCAGACGAAGCGGACGGACGGCGTCAAGTCCGCCGAGGGCGCGGTCAGTTCGCTGAACGTGACCGTCGTCGACAGCCACAACAAGAACATGGGCTCCACCACCGGCGCCCCGACCATCGCCGGCAACTGGACGCGCAACGACCTCCGTTCCACGGAGATCAGCTCCGGCCACGCCCCCCGCGGACCGGCCGAGGTGATGGTCGACGTCGACACCGCCCACAAGCACCACCTGAAGCTGGGCGACGAACTGCGCACCATCGCGGTCACCGGTGACTTCAAGGCCAGGATCGTCGGGATCGCCACCTTCAAGGTGACCAACCCCGGTGCCGCCGTCGTCTGGTTCGACACGGCCACCGCCCAGCGCGAACTGCTCGGCTCCACCGGCCGGTTCACCCAGATCAACGTCACCGCCGCGCCGGGCGTCTCCGACGCGCACCTCAAGGGGAACATCTCCGGCGCGCTCCACGGGTCGTACAAGATCCAGACGCAGAAGGAGAACGCCGACGAGAACCGCCAGGGCGTCGGCCAGTTCATGAACGTCATCAAGTACGCCATGCTCGGCTTCGCCGGGATCGCGTTCCTGGTCGGCATCTTCCTGATCATCAACACCTTCTCGATGCTGGTCGCCCAGCGCACCCGCGAGATCGGCCTGATGCGCGCCATCGGCTCCTCCCGCAAGCAGGTCAACCGCTCGGTGCTGGTCGAGGCGCTGCTGCTCGGCGTCGTCGGCTCGGTCCTCGGCGTCGCCGCGGGCGTCGGCCTCGCGGTCGGCCTGATGAAACTCATGGCGTCCATGGGCATGGACCTCTCCACGCGTGACCTGACCGTCAAGGCGGCCACCCCGGTCATCGGCATGCTCCTCGGGGTCGTCGTCACCGTCCTGGCCGCCTATCTGCCGGCCCGGCGCGCGGGCAAGGTCTCCCCGATGGCCGCGCTGCGTGACGCCGGCACCCCGGCGGACGGCAAGGCCGGTCTCGTCCGCGGACTGATCGGCCTGGCCCTGACGGGTGCCGGAGCGTTCGCGCTCTACTCGGCGGCCACCGCCCACAAGGCGAGCGACGGCTCACTGGTCCTCGGCGCGGGCATCGTCCTCACCCTGATCGGCTTCGTGATCGTCGGCCCGCTGCTGGCCGGCGGCGTGGTCCGGGTGTTCAGCGCCGTCCTGCTGCGGATGTTCGGCCCCGTGGGCCGGCTCGCCGAGCGCAACGCGCTGCGCAACCCGCGCCGCACCGGCGCCACCGGCGCGGCCCTGATGATCGGCCTGGCGCTGGTCGCCTGCCTGTCGGTGGTCGGCTCGTCCATGGTGGCCTCGGCGACCGACGAGCTAGACAAGTCGGTCGGCGCGGACTTCATCGTCCAGGGCCAGCAGCGGATCGTGCCGCAGGCCGAGAAGGCCATGGAGGCGAGCCCGGGCCTGGTCCACGTCACCCGCTACAAGGACATCGCGGCGAAGCTGACCTCGCCCGACGGACAGGCCGACAACGCCGGGATCACCGCGGCCGACCCGTCGTACGCCCAGGACCTGCGGCGCAAGACGACCGCCGGCGACCTGGCGGCCGCCTACGGCGAGAACGCCATGTCGGTGGGCTCGAAGTACGCCAAGAAGCACGGCGTACGGATCGGCGACAGCATCACCGTCGCCTTCAAGGACGGCGCCACGGCCAAGCTCAAGGTCGCGGCCATCACGGACGACGACGTCGCCATCGACCACGAGGTCCGCTACACCAGCATCGAGACGATGAAGAAGTACCTGCCCGCGAGCAGGATCCCGCCGAACGAGATCATGTTCGCCAAGGCCAAGCCCGGCCAGGAGAAGCAGGCGTACGCGGCCCTGAAGAAGTCCATGGAGCCGTACCCGCAGTACCAGGTCCGCGACCAGACGGACTACAAGCAGCAGCTCAAGGACCAGGTGGGCCAGCTCCTGAACATGGTCTACGGCCTGCTGGGCCTGGCGATCGTGGTGGCGATCCTCGGTGTGGTGAACACCCTGGCGCTGTCGGTCGTCGAGCGCACCCGCGAGATCGGCCTGATGCGCGCCATCGGGCTCTCCCGCCGCCAGCTCCGCCGGATGATCCGCCTGGAGTCGGTCGTCATCGCCCTCTTCGGCGCCCTCCTCGGGCTGGGCCTCGGGATGAGCTGGGGCGCCACCGCCCAGAAACTCCTCGCCCTGGAGGGCCTGAAGGTTCTGGAGATCCCCTGGCCGACGATCATCGGGGTCTTCATCGGCTCGGCCTTCGTGGGTCTGCTGGCCGCTCTGATCCCGGCGTTCCGGGCGGGCCGGATGAACGTACTGAACGCGATCGCCACCGACTAGCCGCTCGGCGCGCGGTCGAACGAACGGTCCACCGCGTACGGGGGTCGCGGTGGACCGGACGGGCCCGGCCTGAGGAGAGTCACTCTCCTCGGACCGGGCCCACGGTCCGTTCCGTTCCGGTCCGTTCCGTTCCGTTCCGTTCCGTTCCGTTCCGTTCCGTTCCGTTCCGGTCCGGTCCGGTCCGGTCCGTTCCGTTCCGTTCCGGGCCGTTCCGTTCCGGGCCGGACGCGGAGCACCGCCCGGGTCCTGCCCGGGCCTCGGCCGTTCCTGCCCGGTTCCTGCCCGGTCGTGACCGGTTCCTGTCCGGGTCCCGGTCGTCCCCGCCCGTTCCTGCTCGGGTCCCGCCCGGGCCTCGGCCGTCCCCGGCCGTTCCCGGGGCGCGTGGTTCCGGTCGTGGACTGTGGTGGAGCGGCGGCAGAACGGTGCCGGGGGTGCCGCCGAGTGGCGACGGGCTGTGCCGCCGGGATGTGCGGCGGGTCGCGGAACGGGACGGGGGCCCTCGGCGGACGGTCACGCGCGAGGGGGCGCGGAGTCGTAGGCTGGATGCCCCCGGCCCGTCCCACGTGTCGGGCGTCTCGCGTTGCCCACTCCCCGGGATGGAAGCCCTTCATGAGCCTGCACGGTCTGCTCGACGCCGTCGTCAAGGACGCCGCCCTCACGGAGGCGGTGAAGGCCGCCGCCGACGGCAACCGGATGCACATCGACCTGGTCGGCCCACCGGCGGCACGCCCGTTCGCCGTCGCCGCGCTCGCCCGCCAGACCGGCCGTACGGTGCTGGCGGTGACGGCCACGGGCCGCGAGGCCGAGGACCTGGCCGCGGCCCTGCGCTCCCTGCTCCCGCCGGACGGCGTCGCCGAGTACCCGTCCTGGGAGACGCTCCCGCACGAGCGGCTCTCACCCCGCTCGGACACCGTCGGCCGGCGCCTCGCCGTCCTGCGGCGCCTTTCCCACCCGCGCCCCGACGACCCCGAGACCGGCCCGGTGTCCGTCGTCGTCGCTCCCATCCGCTCGGTCCTCCAGCCACAGGTCAAGGGCCTGGGCGACCTGGAGCCGGTCGTCCTGCGCACCGGCCTGACCGCCGACCTGGGCGAGACCGTCGCCGCGCTCGCGGCAGCCGCCTACTCCCGCGTCGAACTCGTCGAGAAGCGCGGCGAGTTCGCCGTCCGCGGCGGCATCCTGGACGTCTTCCCGCCCACCGAGGAACATCCTCTGCGCGTGGAGTTCTGGGGCGACGACATCGAGGAGATCCGCTACTTCAAGATCGCGGACCAGCGCTCCCTGGAGGTCGCCGCACACGGCCTGTGGGCCCCGCCCTGCCGCGAACTGCTGCTCACGGAGGACGTGCGGGCACGGGCCGCGGCCCTCGCCGAGGCCCACCCGGAGCTCGGCGAACTCCTCGGCAAGATCGCCGAGGGCATCGCCGTCGAAGGCATGGAATCGCTCGCCCCGGTCCTCGTCGACGACATGGAACTGCTGCTGGACGTCCTGCCCGAGGGCGCGATGACCGTCGTATGCGATCCGGAGCGGGTACGGACCCGGGCCGCGGACCTGGTGGCGACCTCGCAGGAGTTCCTGCAGGCGTCCTGGGCGGCCACGGCCGGGGGCGGCGAGGCACCCATCGACGTCGGCGCGGCCTCCCTGTGGTCCATCGCGGACGTACGGGACCGGGCGCGCGAGCTGGACATGATGTGGTGGTCGGTCTCGCCGTTCGCCGCCGACCTGGACCTCACGGACGCCTACGCCGGGGGCGTGGGGGACACCCTCAAGCTGGGCATGCACGCCCCCGAGACCTACCGGGGCGACACCGCCCGCGCGCTCGCCGACACCAAGGGCTGGCTGGCCGACGGCTGGCACACGGTCTACGTCACCGAGGCGCACGGCCCGGCGGCCCGCACCGTCGAGGTGCTGGGCGGCGAGGGCATCGCAGCCCGCCTGGACATCGACCTCACCGGGATCGGCCCCTCCGTCGTACACGTGGCCTGCGGCTCCATCGACTACGGCTTCGTCGACCCGGCACTGCGCCTCGCCGTCCTGACGGAGACCGACCTCTCCGGCCAGAAGGCGGCCGGCAAGGACGGCGCCCGGATGCCGGCCCGCCGCCGCAAGACGATCGACCCGCTGACCCTGGAGACCGGCGACTACATCGTGCACGAACAGCACGGTGTCGGCCGCTACATCGAGATGGTCCAGCGCACCGTCCAGACCGCGACCCGCGAATACCTCGTCGTCGAGTACGCCCCCGCCAAGCGCGGCCAGCCCGGCGACCGCCTCTACATCCCCACCGACCAGCTCGAACAGATCACCAAGTACGTCGGCGGCGAGGCCCCGACCATGCACCGCCTGGGCGGCGCCGACTGGACCAAGACCAAGGCGCGCGCCAAGAAGGCGGTCAAGGAGATCGCCGCGGACCTGATCAAGCTGTACTCGGCGCGGATGGCCGCCCCGGGACACGCCTTCGGCGCCGACACGCCCTGGCAGCGCGAACTGGAGGACGCCTTCCCGTACGCGGAGACGCCCGACCAGCTCACGACGATCGCCGAGGTCAAGGAGGACATGGAGAAGACGGTCCCGATGGACCGCCTGATCTGCGGCGACGTCGGCTACGGCAAGACGGAGATCGCGGTCCGCGCCGCGTTCAAGGCGGTGCAGGACGGCAAGCAGGTCGCGGTCCTCGTCCCCACGACCCTGCTGGTGCAGCAGCACTTCGGCACGTTCTCCGAGCGCTACTCGCAGTTCCCGGTGAACGTCCGCGCCCTGTCCCGCTTCCAGACGGACACCGAGGCCAAGGCGGTCCTGGAGGGGCTGCGCGAGGGCTCGGTGGACCTCGTCATCGGCACCCACCGCCTGTTCTCCTCCGAGACCAAGTTCAAGGACCTGGGCCTGGTCATCGTCGACGAGGAACAGCGCTTCGGCGTCGAGCACAAGGAGCAGCTCAAGAAGCTCCGCGCCAACGTCGACGTCCTCACGATGTCCGCGACCCCCATCCCCCGTACGCTCGAAATGGCCGTGACGGGCATCCGCGAGATGTCCACCATCACCACCCCGCCGGAGGAACGGCACCCCGTGCTGACCTTCGTCGGCCCGTACGAGGAGAAGCAGATCGGCGCGGCGATCCGCCGTGAACTCCTGCGCGAGGGCCAGGTCTTCTACATCCACAACCGGGTCGAGTCCATCGACCGGGCGGCCGCCCGCCTCAGGGAGATCGTCCCGGAGGCGCGGATCGCCACGGCCCACGGCCAGATGGGGGAGCAGGCGCTGGAGCAGGTGGTCGTCGACTTCTGGGAGAAGAGGTTCGACGTGCTGGTCTCCACGACGATCGTCGAGTCGGGCATCGACATCTCGAACGCCAACACGCTGATCGTGGAGCGCGGCGACAACTTCGGCCTGTCGCAGCTCCACCAGCTCCGCGGCCGGGTCGGCCGCGGCCGGGAACGCGGCTACGCCTACTTCCTGTACCCGCCGGAGAAGCCCCTCACGGAGACGGCCCACGAGCGGCTCGCGACGATCGCCCAGCACACCGAGATGGGCGCGGGCATGTACGTGGCGATGAAGGACCTGGAGATCCGCGGCGCGGGCAACCTGCTCGGCGGCGAACAGTCGGGCCACATCGCCGGAGTCGGCTTCGACCTGTACGTACGCATGGTGGGCGAGGCCGTCGCTGACTACCGCGCCTCCCTGGAGGGCGGGGTGGAGGAGGCGCCGCCGCTGGAGGTCAAGATCGAGCTGCCGGTCGACGCGCACGTCCCGCACGAGTACGCGCCCGGCGAGCGGCTGCGCCTCCAGGCGTACCGCTCCATCGCCGCCGCGAACACGGAGGAGGACGTCAAGGCCGTACGCGAGGAACTCGTCGACCGCTACGGCAAGTTGCCCGAGCCCGTCGAGAACCTGCTCCTCGTGGCGGGCCTGCGGATGCTCGCGCGCGCCTGCGGGGTCGGCGAGATCGTCCTCCAGGGAAACAACATCCGCTTCGCGCCGGTGGAGTTGAGGGAGTCCCAGGAGCTGCGCCTGCAGCGCCTGTACCCGGGAACCGTCATCAAGCCGACGGCCCACCAGGTCCTCGTCCCCCGTCCGAAGACCGCGAAGGTGGGCGGAAAGCCGCTGGTGGGACGGGAGTTGCTCGGCTGGACCGGGGAGTTCCTGGCTTCGATCCTCGGGTCCTAGCGGTTCCCTCCCGTACCGAGTGCCTGGTCCTGATCAAAGCCGCTGGGGGCGGAACAGCATGTCCGTCAGGGCGAGGAAGACCTCTTCGGGGTCCTCCTCGCCCACCTGGCCGTCCAGGTTGTGGCTGATCAGGAGCGTGGCGAAGCCGTGGGCCAGGGACCAGGCCGCGATACCGGCGAGTCGGGTGTCGGGGCCGCGGCCCTCCGAGGGGAGCGCGGAGACGGCGGCGCGCAGCCGTACGCCCGCGAGCGTCCGGGCCGTCGTGAGCTCCAGGTCGTTCTCCCGGAGCAGCTCCGGGGAGAACATGACCTGGAAGTGGGCGGGATGCTCCCGCGCGAAACGCACGTAGCGCACGCCCGCCTCGCGCAGGTCGGCCGCGTCGTCGAGCGCCGTCGCCAGGAGCCCGAAGCCCTCCGCCGCGATGGCCGTGAGCAGGCCGACGCGGTCCTTGAAGTGGTGGGCCGGGGCGGCGTGCGAGACGCCCGCGCGGCGGGCCAGATCGCGCAGGCTCACCGCGGAGGGTCCCTCGACGGCGATGACGTCGAGAGCGGCACCGAGGATGGCGCGGCGCAGGTCCCCGTGGTGGTAAGGACGCTCGGAGCCGCCGGTCTTCGCGGGATTCATGACAGAAGCCTACGCCGAATCTAGTCGTTGACAAGTTCAGCCGCCTCGGGCAATCTTGGCAGTGTCAAGTTGCGAGCCCGTCGACACGTGACGAGAGTGAGGGGTGGGGTCATGTCCGGGAGTGTGAGCGGGGCGAGTGGGACCGGCCGGGCAGGGGTCGCGGAGGAAGGGGCGCCGGGCGCGGAGGCGCCGACGGCAGGTGCGGGCGTCGACCTCGGCGGGGTGCGCCGGCTCTGGCATCTGCTGGAGCCCCTGCACGCCGTGCTGTACTACGCGCCGGAGGCCTTCGAGGAGGCGGCGGCGCTCGGATACGGGACCGAGGAGCGCTGGCCCAGCTACTTCCCCTACCGTGCGGCGCCGTTGGGGGCCGTCGGCAGCGGGCGAGTGGCCTCCGCCTTCTACAGCTTCAGTCCGCGCATGGTGCACGAGCACATCGACTCGGCCTGGCGGACGGCGAGTCCGGAGCACGTGCTCGCGGCGCGGGAGCGGTCCGTCGACCGGGCCTACCGCGCGATATTCGGCGACCGCGTCACCGCTCCCGAACTCGCCGAGGCCGCCGCGCTGGCCCGCCGCGCCGTCGAGGCGGCGAACACCGCGGGGCGCCAACTCGCCGCGGCGAACGCCGAGTTGCCCTGGCCCGAGGTCCCTCACCTCCAGTTGTGGCACGCGGCGACGATCCTGCGCGAGCATCGCGGAGACGGCCACCTCGCGGCCCTGCTCGTCGCCGGCCTGGACCCGGCCGAGTCACTGGTCTCCTTCGCCGCGATAGGGGCGGCGTCCGTGGAGCGTTTCGAGAGCCGTGGCTGGAGCCCCGAGGAGTGGACCGCGGCCAGGGACCGTCTGCTCGCCCGGGGCCTGGTCGACGAGGACGGCATAGCCACGGACGCCGGCCGTCAGCTGCGCCGCCAGGTCGAGCACGACACCGACCGTCTCGCCGCCGACCCCTGGATGTCGCTGGGCCCGGACGGCGTCACCCGCCTCGCGGACCTGCTGGGCGAGTTCTGGGTCGCGGTGCTGAGCTCGGGGCTGCTGCCGTCGGAGACGACGCTCGGGATCGGGAAGGTCTGACCGAAGGGTCTGACTGCGGCGACGGCGACCGGCCGGAGGGCGTCACGGCGTGGGGGCGGCGCGACGGCACGCGTATGCCTGGGCGACGGTGCGGAGGCGGCGCGACGGCACGCCCCTGCCTTGGCGACAGTGCGCGCGGGGGCGGTGCGGGAAGGGGGAGGGGGAGGGGGAGGAGGGAGGGGGCCCCGAACGACTCCTCTGCCCCACCCGGCGGGGATGCCGCGATGGGGCCGGAAGGGGAGGCGCTTCTCGTCTCGCTACGGCTAGGGCTGTCCCGGCCGGTCGCGGTCACGGTCCATCCCCATCGCGCCTTCGGCCTTCTGCTGCGCGTCGTCGACCTTGTCCGTGTACTTGTCGCCGGTCTTCTTGTTGACCTGCTTCTCGGCGGCATCGGACATCTGTCCCGCCTTGTCCTGTGCCGCACGGTTGCTCTTGAACCTGTCGAAGATGCCCATCCAGAGCTCCTTCCGGGGTGACTCACGACCGACGATACGCCCGGCGTGCGCCTCTTGCCCATTGATGTCTGGTATGGCCGTGGAATGGCGGCCGTTACCTTGGGCAGACGGGAATCACGTCCGATCTGGGCGGACCCGGGGAGGCGAAGGGGAGGGGCGCTGTGCTGCGTCTGAGGGGTGGGGCGGCGGCTGCCGCAGTGGTGGTGTTCGTCATCGGCGCCGGAGTGAGCGGCTGCAAGAAGGACGCCTTGGGTTCCGCGGGACCGCGGGAGACGGCGAACGGCAGCGGTGGCGCCGCCTACGCCGCCGTGGACTCGCTGGCCGTCAAGGGGCGCGCGCCCAAGACCGGGTACACGAGGGAGCGGTTCGGCACGGCCTGGGCCGACACCGACGCGAACGCGTGCGACACCCGTGACGACATCCTCAAGCGGGACCTGAAAGAGGTGAAGCTCAGCGACGGCAAGTGCAGGGTGTCCCGCGGAGTTCTCGAACCCGATCCGTACGGCGGCCAGGACGTCACCTTCGTCCGCGGGCGCAGCCTGGTCGACATCGACCACCTCGTCGCGCTCTCGGACGCCTGGCAGACGGGCGCCAAGTACTGGGACGCGAGCAAGCGGATAGCGCTGGCCAACGATCCGCTCAACCTGCGTGCCGTCGGCGCGAGCGCCAACCGCAGCAAGGGCGACGGCGACACCGCGACCTGGCTCCCGCCCAACAAGGCGTACCGCTGCACGTACGTCGCCGCGCAGGTGGCGGTGAAGAAGAAGTACGGACTCTGGGTCACCAGCGCCGAGAAGGCGGCCATGAAGAAGGTCCTGGGCGCGTGCCCCGGCCAGAAGCTGCCCGCGGGCGGCAACCCGACCGAGGCGCCGAAGAGGTTCCACGCGAAATGACCCGGACCGCGCCCCGCGAAGGGCAGCGGGGGCCACGGCCGTCCATGCCGCTGCCCCCGCTGCCCCAGGCGTGGCGCGGAATCGGACGAGGGGGCGAAGCCGTGGGCTCGCCCCCTCACCCCTTCATGGCTGTCAGGCGGACGGGTTGACCACTACTTCGGCCGAGTTGTTCGTGGTGTCCGGATCGAAGGACAGGGACGCGCCGCCGGAGTAGGGCCGTGCGACGACTCGACCCGTCGCGTCGGGGACGACCCGGTCGATGCGCAGCTCGAACGGGAAGCTGACGTCCAGGTCGGGCGTGGTCCACGTCGGCAGGGTGCAGGCGTAGTGGACGACGTCGGGGGTGTCGCCCGGTGTCCTGGTGGTTCGGCAGGTGCGGGGCACGGACGTGGCGGTGGTGCCTTCCGGGAGATAGAAATCGATCGCGACGAGCGGGTCACCGGAGGTGACGTCACCGACCCAGGCCGGGCCGTTGTTGACGAAGCGGAAGGCGGTGGTGACGGTGTCGCCGACCGCGCCGCTCACCTCGGTGCCCTTCATGGCGAAGTCGGCGGTGTTGTCGGCGTCGATGTGCCACGTGCGGCTGTTGTCCGAGCTGTCGAGGTCGGCGGTGGCTTCGTCGGCGGGCTGGACGCTGTAGTCGAGCCGTTCGTGCAGCGCGTGGCCGGTGACGCCGAGCCGCAGCGGTTCCGGCAGCTCCACCGTGGCGCCGGGCGCGACATCGGTGTCGAAGGAGCACGCCACGTACGTGAATCCGCTGGTGTCCGGTCCGGTGTAGGTGCACTGCGGGTAGCGGGTGACGACGTCGAGTCCGTACGTCGCCCACATGTCCACGCGGAAGCCGTGGGCGGTCTCGTTGCCGGTGTTGGTGACGGAGAACGGCACGGTCAGGCTGCTGCCGGGCGCGACGCCGGTGACGTCCTGCGGGGCACCGATGCCGAGGTCCTGACCGGAGCCGACGGTCACGAAGGTCTCCGCGCTCTGCCAGGCGGTGAGCGTGCCGTCGGGTCCGCCGGTGGCCTCGGCGGAGTACTCGATCGCGCCTTGCGCTCCCACGGCGGCGTCGGTGGTGGCCCGCACCTTCAGATGCACCGTCGGGTTGTAGCGGTTCGGCACGTCGCCGGTGTCGCACACGGCGACGGTGCCGGCGTCGTCCGGCGTGCAGTTGTCGGGCCAGGAGACCTGGGCGACACCGGCGAGCCCGGAGACGTCGACGGTCAGCCGCCCTTCGATCACGGTGGTGTCGCCGTGGATCAGACCGATGGCCAGCGATCGGTACTGCGCCGCACCGCCGTCCGGGGCGACGGTGACCGTCGATTCCCCCGGTGCCTGGATCTCCAGGTAATCGTTCTGCGCCGCGTCGGCGAAGGCGACCCCACTCCCGAGACCGGCGAGGACCAACGCCCCCACCGCTCCGGCACATACCCCGCGGCGCAGCACACGCCCGACGGAGACAGAACTCATTGCATCCCCCAGATGGGACAGAAGAACCCCGGCGAAGTAGCCATCGCCGGACGGGAGTTCGACTCTTCAGTGGGACGGAAGGTTGCGGCTGAGGGGTGTGGTGCGTGGTTCGGTTCTGAGAACGGATCGGGGCGCGGGCGGGGTCAGGCAGCCGGTTGTCGATCTTGATCGTGTGAAGGACCGTCTATTCCGGATCCTGCGGTCCCCGCACGGCCCGGAACGTCCCCGCCGCGGTGAACGCGTCGGCGATCGGCGCGATGAGCGAGGCGAAGCGGCGGGCACCCGTATCGCCGATCGGCGCCCACAGCGCGGCGCAGTGCTCGTCCGTTTCCACCTCGATCCGCTCCCGCGCCGCGCGGCCGGTGTCGGTGACCGTGCCGTCGGGGCCGAGCCAGCCGCGGGCGGTGAGACGTGCCGTCGCCGCGTTCCACTCCTCGTCGTCCCACTTCCGGGTCGCTCGCGCGAGAGCTGTCGGGAGGCGGCCCGTCGCGGTGTGCAGGACGAGGCAGTCGCATGGCCCGAGGTCGTTGCCGGCGAGCACGACGAGATGGGCGTCACCGCGCCACTCTCGTACCACCGTGATCTGCTGCCACAGAGCGACGAGAGGATCGGGTGGAGACCCGACCGAGGCGTTCGCGGCGGCCAGCACCTTGCCGGCGTAGTCGGCACCGGCGACGACCGGGTCGATCAGCGAGCGTGCCTCGGCGAGCCGGTCGTCCGTCAGGCGCACGTCGACGCGCCGCATCGCCCGTCCGGCGGCCGAGAAGCGGGCGGCCTGCCACCGCTCGGGCGGCGCGGTGTCCCACACGCCCGCCATGGCCCGCACCGCCCGCGGGCTGAAGTTGTAGAAGGCCGCGAGCGTGACCTGCCACGGGACCGCGCCCATCGCGGCCGAGCGGAACGCCAGATACGCCCGCCCGCGGTCGCTCACGCCGAGCTCGGCCGCCTCCTGGGCGCTCTCGGGGGCGAGATAGATGAACAGATGGGCGGCGCTGACGGCGCGGCTGACGTCGCGGACGGCGTTCAGGTCCATCGGGCCGTCGCCGGGGCGGGCGGAGCCGGGAAGGTCGTCGAGATGCGTCACGGTCGTCTCTCCGGGAAGTCGGGCGGCACTGTCGGGCGGACGTCTCGGCAGCGGCGACCAGGCGGCGCGGCCATGGGGCCGCAGGGGCGACGGAAGGGCACCGGCGCCGATGGCACCCCCTCTCCAGTAAATCGACAGTAACATGAATAATCGATTTTCTTAGAGATCGTCTATGCTGACGTCATGACTGGCACGCCTCGCGACTCCGCTTCCCCCGGGAAGCAGATGCTTTCCGAGCAGGTCTACGCACACCTGCAGCGCGCGATCATGCGCGGGGACCACGCCCCTGGTGACGCTCTCAAGCCGCAGGATCTCGCCAGGGAACAGGGCGTGAGCCTGGCCGTGACGCGTGAGGCGCTCGTACGGCTGGTCGGCGAGGGGCTCGCCGACCGGCTGCCCAACCGCGGGTTCGTCGTCCCGTCCTTCTCCGACCACCGCTGGCAGGAGATCGCGGAAGCCCGCCGGACCATCGAACCGGTCATGCTGCGCATGTCCATCGAGCGCGGCGACATCGACTGGGAGGCCCGCGTGCGGGCCGCCCACCACCGCCTGGCCCGCACTCCGGCGTACGCGCCGGAGGAGGGCGAGTACTACACCGGCGCTTGGGCCGAGGCGCACAGGGTCTTCCACCGCACGTTGCTGGAGGGGTGCGGCAACCGCGCGCTGCTGGAGACCTTCGACCGGTTGTGGACGGCGAGCGAGCTGGCCCGCCGCTGGTCGGCGCACCGCAATCCCGACCGGGACGGCCTCGAGGAACACCGCAGGCTGGAGGAGGTGGCGCTGGCCCGCGACGCCGACACCGCAGCCGCGGTCCTCGTTCAGCACCTCACCCTGACCGCGGCCGCTCTGACCGACGATTCAGGTCGGGCCACCTAGGCTCACGCCACTGCGGCGAGAACGCGGTGGGAAGCTGTCCAGCTCGAACCGGCCGTAGGGGTTCACCGCGGAGAGCTCCTCGTGTCCCGGAATGGGTCGGGAGTGTCAGTGGCCGTTCCGGCTTGGCGGGGTGTCAGCCGAGCGTGAGCAACAACCTGGACAGCGTGCGGAGTTCGTCGTCCGGGTGGTCCTGGCCCGAGAAGGGGGAGTCGGTGACGAGGCGCTTCGGGGAGGAGACGAAGGAGCGAAGGGTGTCGCGGAGGTCCTCCGGGGCCCGGCCGATGACGGCGAGGGCCTTGAGGGCGCTGAGGCCGACCGGGGTGGTTCCGACCAGCTCGGCGAGGACGGGGACGGCGCGGTCCGGGGATCCGGTGATCCAGTGGTGGGCCTTGGCGGCGGCCTCGCGCGTCCAGTCGCCGCGGGCCTCCAGCAGGGGCTCGATGCGAGGGAGCAGCGGAGCCGCGGCGCTGCCCATCGGCTCCAGTCCGCTCAGGTACCAACTGGTCCGGCCCCCGGACGACAGCAGCGCCTCATAGGTGCGAAGCGCCGTGTCGGGGTCACCTGTCACCTGGTAGTGGGCCACGGCCGCCGACGCCCTCAGTGAGGAGTCGCTGCTCTGCGTGGCGTCTCGCAGCAGGTCGGTGATCTCCGGCGTACGGATGCTGTTGGAGCCGAGTTGGCGGGCGGCGACGATGGCCGCTCGACGGGTTCTGAGGCAGTCGACCAGTTCGGGCTGGGCCGCGCGGGCCGCGGTGCCGAACGGGGCCAGGGCCTGCACCAGGGCGATCCCGTCGTTCCCGGTCGCGCCCGCGGCCAGCTCGCGGCGGATCAGAGGTATCAGCTGGTCGGCCGCTTCCGGGAAGCGCCGCGCCGCCGCTGCGAGCAGCCGGGCGGTGGGGCGTTCGAGCACCAGTTCCAGCGCCCGGGGATCGCGGGAGTGCACCAGCGCGAGCAGCGCGGGTTCGGCGGCCTCGCCGTCGCCACGGGCGTACCGGTGGAGTCCGTCCCGGAGGACGGCGTCCGGCTCGGGCAGGACCTCGACCCAGTAGCCGATCGTACGGAACAGGGCGGTGGGTCTTCCCTGGTGGGGCAGCGCGGCCGGCAGCAGGTCCAGCACTTCGCGCTCGCGGTCGCGCCACTTCTCGGCGATCCCCTGGGCCAGCCAGGAACCGCGTGAGCCGATGTCTCCGGCCGCGATCCAGCGGGCTGCCACGGTGAGGCCGACGTCCGGATCCTGGGTGAGCAGGCGGGTGAGCTGCTCTTCCTGGGTGGTGGTGTCCGACCAGGGGAAGTCGTCCTCCCCGGGGTCGGGTTCGGCGCCGTCCTCGGCGAAGACTTCTACGAGTTCGGGCGCGTACGGAGGCCCGGACCGTTCGGCGGCCAGCTGGGCCGCCGCGAGCCTCACCTCCGGCAGCGGGCTGTCCAGGGGCTCCAGCACCCGGCCGAACCGGTTCAGGACGACCAGAGCGTCCGCCCGTACGGCCGGGACGGGGTCGTCGGCGTAAAGAGCGTCGACCTGCTCGACGGCCAGGACCCACGGCTTGTACGGGAGCAGATCGGCCACGGCCGCGACCACCCGGAGCGCCGCCCGGCGTACCCCGCGCTCGGGGTCCCCGAGGCACGGCAGCAGATCCGGGAGCACCTCGCAGAGTTCCGCGCAGACCGCGGCGGCATCGCTGCCGGGCCAGTGCGGCGATTCGACGGCGGCGGGGGCGTGGTCGGCGAGGACGGCGAGCAGCATCAGAAGTTCGTCGCGCTTGCCCGGCGCGTGCAGCACGGCGTGGGCGAGGAAGGGGACGGCGGGTGCCGACGCCTGGTAGATCGTGCCCTGGTGATGGATGTTGCCGTAGAGCTCGTAGACCGCCTCGTCGGCCGCTTCCGCGTCGTCCTCGTAGAGCGCCCGGATCAACTCGGGTACGTCCTCGGCGGGGCCGTAGGCGTGGGTCAGGTCGGACCACCGGACGTCGTCCAGCTCGGCCGGAGATCTCATGCGCACGCTCCTCTGCTGATCAGGTGCGCAGACCATATCGACCGCCTCTGACAACGGTCCGAGCCGCTAGTCGTGCGTCGGCCGCAAGGCGGCTATCAGGGCGCCGAGTTGGCGAGGCCCGGTGGCGAGGACCGTCTCCGGGGCGTCGCTCTCGCGGAGGAGGATCGTTCCGGTGGGGGTGGTGGCGACGTAGACGCAGTCGGATCCGTCCGGGCTGAACGAGGATTTCTGCCAGGCGGATGAGGTTATGGCGGGCACCATTCACAGGCTCCGGATGATGTTGTTGACGAGGTCTCGTGTGGCTGCGGGCTTGAGAGCGACGGTTTCCATGCGGTCGAGGATAGTTCGGTACTTCGTCAACTGGGCTTGGGCGTCAAGGAAGTCGCAGCCGTGGTGGGTGTCGAGCTGCACGGTGTCGAGGTGAGGGTCGGTGCCGTGTACGTAGTTGATCGACTGTCCGTTTCCGGGGAAGCCGCCGCAGGTGTAGGGGATCACTCGGAACGTGATGTGGTCCTCCTCGCTCAGGGTGAGCAGGTGGGACAACTGTTCGCGGGCGGTTTCCGGTCCGCCGTACTGGATGTGCAGGGCCGACTCGTGGAGCAGCGCGGTGTACGGCGGGGGACTCGTGCGGTGCAGGACCGTCTGGCGCTTGATGCGGTGGGAGAGCCGGTGCTCGATCTCGTAGGCGCGGAAAGCGGGAACGGCCTCCCGCAGCATCGCCCGGGTGTGGTCCGGAGTCTGCAACAGGGCCGGGATGTGGATGGCCAGTGCGACCCTCAACTCTGAGGCGTGGTGCTCAAGTTCGGCGAGGTCGACGAGGTCGGGAGGCAGGTGGTCCCGGTACTCGTCCCACCATCCTCTGGTGCGCCGTCCTGTCATCGCCGTCAGGGCGTCGAGCAGCGACTCGTCCGCGCAGTCGTAGGTGCGTGCGATGGCGCGTACGCGGTCCGCGCTCACCGGGTAGCGGCCGGCTTCGATCATGCTGAGCCGCGCCTGCTGCAAGCCCAGACTGCCCGCCGCGTCGGTCGAGGTGAGTCCGGCGTGCTCGCGGAGCTTGCGCAGTTCGATGCCGAGACGTCGTTGCCGCAGAGTGGGGGTGTTGGTGGGCGGCACTGCCGTTCCCTTCGTCGGACGACGGATCGGCTGCGGTCCCTCACATGAGTGAACCCGCCGGGATTATCACGTTGAAGGTAGCAGGGCTATCACTTTTAGCCCTACGGTTGTGATGTTCAAGCCGCTCAACTCGCCCCGCCCATAAGCCGGAAGCGCATCGCGCTGCCCCGCGGCACTCACGTGCGTACGGGTAAGTACCCCGCGACATGCCACCGCCCCGCCGGGCCAGTGGAGCGAACCCGAATACCCCCACCGCAGGAGGCGTTCATGGTCACCGTATCCCCGGAGAAGTCCGATGCGTCCCCGTCTTGGGCGTACGCCCTCCAGTTGCCGCACGATCCGCTCGCGCCGCGCGTCGCCCGGGTCACGCTCAGGGCTGTGCTGAACGGTCACGGGATGGAGCGCATCGCCGATACGGCGGAGTTGCTGGCCTCGGAACTCGTCACGAATGCCTACCGGCACTCCGCCGGGCCCGCGATGCTGCGGCTCCGGGCTCTCGGGGGCGGCCGTCTGCGGGTCGGTGTCTGGGACGCCGACCCGCACATCCCGCCCCCGTTCGACAAGCGGCACGGCACGCCGCGTCCCGTGCCGGCCGAGGCGGACGGCGGGCGGGGGCTGTTCCTCGTATGCCACTACGCCGACGCCTGGGGCGGATACGCGCTCGGCGACGATCTGTTCGGCAGGAGCGGGAAGTTGCTGTGGTGCGAGGTGGGGCCGCCGTGGGAGGCGGCCCCACGGTGTGTCAGCGCGTGACCGGCGGGGCCCCGGCGAACACATGGCCGTCGGCGCGGGTCCGGACCGGGAAGTCGACCTTGAGGGAGCCCTCCTGGCCCTCGATGGTCAGGTGGGTGACCATCTTCAGGCCGAGGAAGGACCTCCTGGCCGCGGTCGCGGTGATCTACAGGATCCGGCACGGCACCCGGCGAGGCTGATCCTCACGGAACCCGCCGGAGACGGACTCGGCGGTACCCGCCGGGGACGAACCGTCTGGGGTCTCGGCCCCGACGCATGCCGGGCGTCAGCGCATGTAGGGGTTGCCGGGGGCCTGACCCGGCCAAGGGGCCGGAGCCGGGCCCGCGCCGGCCAGGGCGTTCCGCGGAGTGGGTTTGTCGAACAGCGGGCCTGTCAGCAGCAACACGGCCACGGCCAGGGTGGAGAGGGCGACCAGGCCCAAGGCCGTATTTCCCCTGTCCGCCGGGATGTTCGCCAACGACAGTGACCCCACCTCGTACAGCGCGAACGAGGCGAAGGCGCCCCAGTCGGACCCTCGCCCCCGGCGGATCGCCACGTACAGGAAAGGTACCCACACCAGCAGGCCGCACGATCCGACCGCCAGAACCGACCACGCCAGTCGCTGGAACCAGCTGGCTTCCAAGCGCTTGTCCATCACACACCCCCGAAGACCCTGTGCCCCCCGAGAAGACTCCCGGGCTCCCGAGAAACCACTCGGGGGCGTCATGCTCCCATCCGAGGGGTCACGCGTGCGCGTGTTCGCCCTTCAGGGACGTCACGATCCGGTCGGCCAGCTTCTTCGCCGTGGCCGCGCCGTTGTCCTTTCCGTCCGTGGACATCACCGTGACGAGGTCGGTTCCGGCGCGCACGGCGATGAGGGTCGTGCCGTTCGCCCAGTCGCTGTTGGTCAGGGTGATCGTGTACGCGCCGTCGCCGAGACCGGAGGTGTCGGAGCCCGCGACCTTCACCTTGGTGTGGCTGTCCGGGTCGCTGTAGTCGGCGCAGCCGGCGATGACCTTCTTCAGGTTCGCCAGTACGGTCGCCGCGCTCGTGCCCCGGTAGGTGTCGACCTGCTGGGCGATGTCCTCGGACGTGTTCTTGCTGACGTAGTCGTTCTGGGCGAAGGAGACGCCCGAGTCGCCCGTGACCGCTATCCAGTTGGTGCCGCCGAGAAGGGTGCAGTCGGGCTTGGCGGCGGGGGCGGAGCTCGGCTCGACGTACATGGAGCCGGAGTCCCGGGCGTTGCTGGGGTCGACGGCGAAACCGGCGGCGAAGAAGGAGGCGGGCGCCAGCGCCTTCTTGAGCTGCGCGCCCGTCAGCAGACCGGCGTTGGGGTCCTTGGGCTTCGTCGCCGTGGCGGACGAGGACGAGGTACCGGTCGCGGAGGCGCAGGCCGTCAGGGCGAGCGGCAGGACGGCGGCGGCGAGCAGCGCCTTGGCCGCGCGGGAGGGATGACGCATCGGGATCTGTCCTTCGAAGGTGAGGTCGGAATGGGCCGGGTGCCCGTCGGGCAGGGCTTTCGGGTGCGCGACTCCGAACGGCCACAGGCCGGGCGGAGTCGAAGCGGTGTGGTGCGGTGTGGTGCGGTGTGGTGCGGTGTCGTGCGGTGCCCTGTACCGCGGCGCGTCCGGCGGGCGGGACGGTGTGTACGGGCGGGGTGTGCGGCGGCCGGTCAGCGAGTCTTCTTCCAGTCCCCGCAGCCGGACGTGTGGAAGAAGGTGTCCTTGGCGCTGATCGTGACGACGGCCGTGCCGGTGATGCCGCCGTTCGCGATCGGCGAGTCCAGGCCGTGGCCTGTGTCCGCAGCGCGTTCCCAGTGGCAGGAGCCGTCGGTGCCGCCGGTGGTGCGATAGGTGCCCGGCTCGATGTCCCGGCCGACCCGGAAGTCGCCGTCCCCCGCGAACGCGGCCTTTTCCTTTTCGGCCGCATCGGCCGATCCGGTGTGCTGCCGGGTGCCGGGCTGTGGAGTCGTGGACGCCGAGCCCTTGCCGGTGCCGCCCGGGTGGCCAAGTCCGCGGCTGTGGCCGCCGGCGTTCGCCGAGACGACACCGATGACGACGAGGCCCACAGTGGCACTCAGCGCCGCCCTGCCCTTCATCCCCACGACGGTTCCCTCCCCCTGGCGGGCGCCTCGGTGGCAGCCGCTCGTTCGCTGGGTCAATAAGACCAGAGCGTGTGAATCGAGTCAACACGATTCACGAAGTCTCTTGTGTGCACAGTGTGAACGGGTAGATCTTGCCTACGTCGGTATGCTCGACACCACACAGGGACGAGTCGGGACGAGAGGAGCGGAGCGAGTGCAGGACAACGCGACCGAGGTGACCGCCGCCGGAATCGCACGGCTGGCCGGCGTCGGCCGCGCGGCCGTGAGCAACTGGCGCCGTCGCCACGCCGACTTCCCCAAGCCCGTCGGCGGTACGGAGACCAGCCCGTCGTTCGCGCTCGCCGAGGTCGAGGCCTGGCTGCGTCACCAGGGCAAACTCGCCGAAGTGCCGTTGCGGGAACGCGTGTGGCAGCAACTCGTCGGACACCCCGAGGGCCCGGTCACCGCACTCACCCACGCCGGCTGCGTGCTGCTGCTCATCCATGACCGGCCGACGGTCTGGCTGGAGGTGAGCGCCGGCTCCGACGAGCGCCTCGCCGCGCTGCTGCCGGCCGCGCTGGAGCAGGAGGCCGTCCTGCGGTTCGGCCGGGTGCGAGCCGAACGTGGCGTTCACGCCGGAGTGGACGCGGAGCAGCCGTCGGCTGTGAATCGACCGGTAACTGTGAACACTCCAGAAGTCCCTTCAGGAGGATCGGCAGCCCCGCACGCCCCGGCCGTCCCTGACACCCCCGCCGCCCTCGGGGTGCCCCTCCCCACCGGCCCCCAGCTGCTGCCCTCCATCCCTCTCCTGCGCGGCGCGGCCGAGCTCGCCGCCGAGCTGGGCGCCCGCCATGCCTTCGAGTTCCTGCTCGGGCGGTACCTCGACGCCAACCCGCGCCAGTTCACCACCACCCCCACCGAACTCGCCCGCCTCATGGCCGACCTCGCCGGCCCCGCCCGCACCGTCCTCGACCCGGCCTGCGGCACCGGTGCCCTGCTGCGCGCTCTCGACGCCCGCCCGGGCCAGGAGCTCAACGCCCAGGACAGCGTCCCCGAACTCGCCGTGCTCACCCTCCTCCGGCTCGCCCTGCACGGGCGGGCCACCGTGCGGGCGGCCGTCGGCGACAGCCTGCGCGCCGACGCGTTTCCGCGGCTGCGCGCCGACACGGTCCTGTGCCACCCCCCGTTCAACGAACGCAACTGGGGCCATGACGAACTGGCCTACGACCCCCGCTGGGAGTACGGCTTCCCGGCCCGCGCCGAGTCCGAGCTGGCCTGGGTGCAGCACGCGCTGGCCCGGCTGCGGGACGGCGGCACCGCCGTCCTGCTCATGCCGCCCGCCACCGCCTCCCGCCGCTCCGGACGCCGTATCCGCGCCGACCTGCTGCGCCGCGGCGCGCTGCGGGCCGTCGTCGCCCTGCCGGTCGGCGCGGCACCCCCGTACAACATCCCCCTGCACCTGTGGGTGCTGCGCCGGCCCGAGAAGGCGCCCGGCCGGCCCGAGGTGCTGCTCGCCGACGCCGGGCAGTTCGCCGGCGAGGGGCGTGGCGGTCCCGACTGGCAGGCCGTCAGGGACGTCGTGCTCGACGCCTGGCGGGCCCACGACCGGGACGGCACCCTCCCGGAACGGCCCGGTCTGGCGCGTTCCGTTCCCGTCATCGAACTCCTCGACGACGACGTCGACCTCGCCCCGGCCCGCCATCTCCCGCCCCCGGCGGCGGCCGACGGCGCCGAGCAGCTCGTAGCCGTGCGCGCGTGCCTCGACGAGACGTTGCGGCTGACCACCGGTCTCACCCCGCCCCCCGCCGTGACTGAGCGGCCCGTCCGCTGGCCGCTCACCACCGTCGGCGAACTCGCCCGCGGGAGCGCCCTGGTGATGCGGACGGGCGGAAACGGCGGTCACGCGCGTGTGCCCGTCCTCACCGACCACGACGTGCTCGCCGGCACCGGCCCCTCGGGGACACTGCCCGAGACCGACGAGGAAGCCGTGCTGACGGAGGCGGGCGACGTGGTCGTGCCGGTGCTCGGCGGCGGCTCGGTGGTCCGGGTGGTCGACGGCACGACGGAGGGCGCGGTCCTGGGGCGCAACCTCGTGCTGCTGCACCCCGATCCCGCGGCGCTCGACCCGTGGTTCCTCGCCGGGTTCCTGCGAGGCACCGCCAACAACCGCCAGGCCAGCAGTTACGCGTCCACCGCCACCCGGCTCGACGTGCGCCGGCTGCAGTTGCCCCGGCTCCCGCTGGACGAACAGCGGCGCTACGGCGCCCGGTTCCGCGCGCTCGACGAGTTCGAGCGGGCGCTCAGGCACGCGGGCCGGCTGGGGGACCAGCTCGTACGCGGCATGTACGACGGGCTGACGGACGGGACGGTACCCCCGGGCTGAGACCCCGCGCGCTCCGCCCGCGCCCCGGCCCGCGTGCTCCGGCTCCTCCAGGACCAGGCTGCCCGTCCCCGACGCCACCTGCGGCGTCGTACGAGGTGATCAGTTCGACAACGTCTCGGTACAACCCTGGACCGGTCGTCCGTGTCGGCCTATACGCTCGAACTCCTATCGAACCCAGGCCCGGGAGCAGTCATGTACGGCCACGGCGGGACGCCACCCATCCGCGGCGCGGTGACCGTCATCGCGTTGCGTGTTCTGTTCTCCGTCGCAGGGCTCCTGTCGTGCGGTCTGTTCGCCTGTCTTCCGCTGTTCCAGGTGGCGCTCCGGCGCGGGCGGTGGTTCGACTGGATGGCGGCCTGGGTGACGCTGCCCGTGTCCATCGGCCTGCTCGGGATCGTCGGTACGCTGCCGGAGAGCGACCCCTGGGACGATGTCGCGCTGACCGGATCAGTGGTCCTCAGCGCCGGCAGTGTCGCGTACTACCTGGTCAGCGACATCCGCTTCCACCGTGCGTGGCGGCGGTCCACGCGCCACGCGCCGTTCCACGTGCAGACCGCCCACGGGCCGTACGGCTATCCGCAGCCCGTGCCGCCCGCCCCGCCGTACCCGGCTGTCCTCATGTCGCAGCCGCAGCCTCCCGTGTCGCAGCCTCAGCCGCAGCTCTCCGTACCGCAGCCGTACCTGCCGGACGCGCCGATGCCCCAGCCCCCGCCGCGGCGAGTCCCGCCCGCCCGTATCGACCAGGTGCGCGCCGAGCTCGACGAACTCAGCGACTATCTGCGCAAGCATGAGGACCAGCGGTACGGCGAACACGAGGGCGGACGGTGACCGCGGCGGCCGGACGCGTCGTCGCCGGCCGGTACGAACTGGCCACGCTCATCGGGCAGGGCGGCATGGGCCAGGTCTGGACGGCCTACGACCAACGGCTCGACCGGCGCGTCGCGGTGAAGCTGCTGCGCCCCGACAGGGTCGTCGGCCAGGATGCCGACGAACTGCGCCGCCGCTTCGCGCGCGAGTGCCGGGTGACCGCCCAGGTCGACCACCCCGGACTGGTCACCGTGCACGACGCGGGCAGTGAGGGCGAGGAGCTGTTCCTCGTCATGCAGTACGTCGACGGCGCCGACCTCTCCGACCACCTCGCCGAACACGACCCCTACCCGTGGCAGTGGGCGGTCGCGGTCGCCGCGCAACTGTGCGCCGTATTGAGCGCCGTGCACGCCGTGCCGATCGTCCACCGTGACCTCAAGCCGCGCAATGTGATGGTGAAGCAGGACGGCACGGTGACCGTTCTCGACCTCGGCGTCGCCTCCGTCATGGACACCGACACCACCCGCCTCACGCGCACCGGCTCCCCCATCGGCTCGCCCGCCTACATGGCGCCCGAGCAGGCGATGGGCGGCGCGGTCGGCCCGTACACCGACCTGTACGCGCTCGGTGTGCTGATATACGAACTCCTCAGCGGCGACGTGCCGTTCACGGGCTCGACGGCGCTCGGGGTGTTGCACCGGCACCTGTACGAGCCGCCGCCGCCGGTACGCCGGCTGCGCCCCGAGGTCCCGGAGGCGCTGGAGCACCTGGTGCTGCGCCTGCTCGCGAAGGACCCGCAGCACCGGCCCGCCTCCGCGCAGGACGTGTACGAGGATCTGGCGCCGCTCCTGCCCGCGCGCGGAACCCCCACCGGGGCCCCACTCGACCCCACGCGCCCCTTCCTGCGCCCGCACGCCCCCTGGCCGGACCGTGCGCGCACGCCCGCACCCCGGCCCGCCCCCGTCGTGCGGGACGCCGGCAAGCCCGATGTCGCCGGCGCCGTCGACGAGGTGAAGCGCCTTCTGGGCGAGGGCCGCATCACCCAGGCCGTCGACGTCCTCGGCGCGATCCTGCCCACCGCCGCACAGCAGCACGGCGAGCACTCCCCGGTCGTACGCACTCTGCGCAAGCAGTACGCGGCCACGCTCATGGACGACGGCCAGTACCGGCGCGCGCTGCCCGAACTGCGCCGCCTCGCCGACGAACGCGCCGCCGAGGCCGGCCGGGCCGACCCCCAGTCCCTGCGCTATCGCTACGAATCCGCCCAATGCCTGGAGCAGTTGGGCGAACCGGCGGCGGCGCTCGCCGAGTACCGCGCCCTGCTGCCGTACTACGAGAACCAGTACGCGGCCGGCGACCCGGAACTCGCCTTCGACGTCCGCCGCCGCATCGGGCACCTGCTGCTGGCGCTCGGCGACCGCGGCGCCGCCCACGACACGCTGGCCCGGCTGCTGCACGACGTGGAGCACCTGCACGGCCCCGGACACCCGCTCGCGGCTGAGATCCGGGGGGCATTGCAATGGCTGGGGCAGGTGCGTGGCTAGATTTTGCCGTGCCCTGAGAGAATCTTGTGACGTTCCAGGGGCTTTCTTTCCCGAACGGGCATGCGTGTCCAGTTAAGTTGCGCTCTATTTCGTGCCGTGTGCGCCTCCTGTGCGCCGCGTGCGCTGTCGTCGCACAACCAGCCGGTACCACCGGCACAACCAGGGGTGGGTTCACATGTCCGACCATCGTCAGTCGCGGAAGCGCCGGTACATCACGTGGGGGGCGGCCGGTGTCGCCGTCGTCGCCGGTGCCGGTATCGCCGCGCAGACCTCCATGGCAGCGACGACCTGGCCCGCGCAGAAGACCTTCACGGGCCGCGCCTTCGACACCTGCGCCGCGCCCTCGCTGACCGCGATGAAGGCCTGGCACACCGGTTTCTACGGAGCGGCGGCCGTGTACATCGGCGGCAAGAACCGCGGATGCGCCCAGCCCAACCTCACCGCGTCCTGGGTGAAGTCGGTCAGCACGCTGGGCTGGAAGCTCATCCCGCTCTACGTCGGCGCCCAGCCGCCCTGCCAGACCGGGAGCAGCCCCGAGAAGCTCACCGCCTCGACCGCCGCGTCCATGGGCGCGGCCGACGGCGCGGACGCGGTCGCCAAGGCCACCGCCCTCGGGATGAAGGCCGGCAGCCCGGTCTACCTCGACATGGAGTCGTACGTCATCACCGACAAGGCCTGCAACGACGCCGTGCTGACGTACGTGCGCGCCTTCGACAAGACCCTGCACGCCAAGACGTTCCGCACCGGCTACTACGGCTTCACCAGCTCCAGCGCCAAGGCCGTCGCGACCGCGACCGACAAGACGGATCTGCCGGGCAACCTCTGGTACGCGCTGTGGGACAAGACGAACACCACGACCACCGACTGGCCGTGGAACGCCACCCAGTTCACCGGCCACAGCCGCGCCCACCAGTACATGGTCAACAGCAAGGAGACCATCGGCGGCACCACGATCACCGTGGACCGCGACGCCTGGGACGCGCCGGTCGCCATCACCGGCTGACGGACTCGACCCGGGTGATCGGCCCGTCGTGGTCACCCGTACGGGCGGACCGTGGGCGTTCCGGGAGGCGGGGAAGCCGCGACGGTGCCTGAAGTCGTGGTGAATCGTTGGTCGAATGGCTGGCCGAGAGGCCGGCCACTGCCTACCATCGATCACCGCAAGACTTTGTGCACCGTCGCACAATCTCCTCGGGAGGCTTCCTTGCACCGCCGCCGTCGCACCGCGCTCGTCCTCTCCGCCGCGATCGTCGCCGCGGCCCCTCTGCTCACCGGCTGTGGCAGCGACGCCCATCCGGGCGCCGCGGCTGTCGTCGACGGCCGCCGGATCACCGTCGCGCAGCTGGAGGGCCGGGTGAACGAGGTGCGCTCGGCGCAGCGGGCCGCCAGCAAGGACGACGCCCAGTACGAACAGGTCGTCGCCAACACCGGCACCCTCACCCGCGACACCCTGCACGGCATGGTCCTGGACCAGGTGCTGGACCGGGCGGCGAAGAACGCGGGTGTGACCGTCACCCGCAAGGACTCCCAGCAGATGCGGGCGGCCCTCGAACAGCAGGCGGGCGGCTCGAAGGCCCTGGAGGCGGCCTGGCTGTCGAACTACGGCGTCGCGCCCAAGCGCCTCGACGACAGCCTGCGCACCGAGATCGAGGCCCGGAAACTCGCCGCCGCGCTCGGTGTCGACATGAACACCACCGACGGCAAGGCCACCTTCTGGAAGGCGATGTCCGCCGCGTCAAAGGAGCTCCACGTCGACCTCAACCCGCGCTACGGCGCCTGGGACGTCCAGAAGAGCAGCCGCGTCGACGCGAAGACGCCGTGGCTGCGGGACGTGTCGTCGGCGGGGACCCAGCAGCAGCCCGCGTAACCACTCCTGGCCCGCCCCGGCCGGGGCGGCCTGTGGACAACTTCGGGGGTGTCCGTGGCGTGGGTTACGTTCGAGGGGTGAACGCAACCAGTGAACCGACGGGGGCCGCTCCGGGCAGTGCGCGGACCGCCGCCGACGCGACCGCGGCCGATGTCACCACCGTCGGCGCGACCGCCGTGGGCGTGACCGAGGCCGACCCCGATCCCGCCCCTGACCCCGGACGTATCGTCCTGCTCACCACCAGCCACCGTGTCGCGCCCGGCCTGTTGTCCTGGCCGGCCTGGCAGGCCCTCCACGGCGCCGACCAGGTGCTGTGCGCGGACCCCGCGCACCCGCAGGTGCCGTATCTGCGCGAGGCCGGGATCAGAGTCGACGAGGCGTCCCCGACCGCGCGGGAACTGGTCGACGCGTGCGTCGGCGGCCGCTCGCTGGTCGTCGTCGCCGGCGGGGAGGGCGAACCCCGGCTCACCGACGGTCTGGCCCGGCTGGCGGGCTCCGGCCGCATACGGATGCCCGATCTGGAGCTGCTCCCCGCCTCCTACGACCTGCCGGGCGCCCGGCTCCTCGACCTCGTCCAGGTGATGGACCGCATCCGCGCCGAGTGCCCCTGGTCGTCCCGGCAGACCCACCAGGGCTTGGCGAAGTACGGCATCGAGGAGGCGTACGAGCTCGTCGAGGCCATCGAGGAAGGCGACCGGGACGAGCTGCGCGAGGAGCTCGGCGACGTCCTGCTCCAGGTCGTGTTCCACTCCCGGATCGCCGAGGAGCACGAGGAGGCCCCCTTCTCGATCGACGACGTGGCGGGCGGCATCGTGGCCAAGCTGATCCACCGGCACCCCCATGTCTTCGGCGACGAGACGGCCACGACGCCCGAGGAGGTCAAGGAGCACTGGCTGCGCACCAAGGCCGAGGAGAAGCGGCGCACCTCCGTCACCGAGGGCGTCCCGCTGGGCCAGCCGGGCCTTGCCCTGTCGGCCAAGTTGTCGTCCCGGGTGCGTACGGCGGGACTCGACGTCCCGCTGCCCGAGGGGGAGGGCGTGGGGTACGAACTGCTGGCGATGGCCGTGCGCGCCGAGGCCGAGGGCATGGACCCGGAGGCGGCGCTGCGCGCGGCGGCACGGACGTACCGGGACGCGATCCGCGCGGCGGAGGAGGAGGGGGAGCCCGGCGGGGCCTGAGTCACGTTGCCGGGGTGCGGCCTGTCGGGTTGTGCCAGGTCGGTGGAGGGCGGTCGAGCAGCCACTCCGCCGCTCCCACCGGGCGGGGACGGCTTTCTCCGGTCGGCGGGAGCGGATCGTGGAAGACGCGCTCGGCGGGCGCGCCGAGAGAGGGAAGGGTCTCGCCGACCTCCTCGACGAGATCGGGCGGGCCGGCGACATAGACGTCGTGCCGGGTCCAGCCGGCCCGGTTGCCCAGCGCGGTGAGCAGCCGTTCGGTCGCCTGGCCCTTGGGGCGGCCGGGCGCGGGGGTGATGTAGGTGACGGCGAGCTGGGGGAGCCTGGCCCGCAGGCGTTCGACGGTGGGCCGGTCGTAGAGGTACGCGATGTCGCGGGCGACGAGGAACAGCCGGGCCTCGTGGGCCGGTTCGAGCTGTTCCAGCAGGGCCTTCACCGGGGCCCAGCCCGTGCCCGCCGCGATGAGGGTGAGGGGCCGGTCGGCCGGCGTCCGCAGGGTGAGGCCGCCGCCGGGTGCGCCCAGCCGCAGTACGTCGCCCACGCGGGTCCGCCGGACCAGGGCGGTGGAGAGCACACCGTCCTCGACGCGGCTGATGTGCAGGTCGACGGTGCGGTCGGCACGGGGTGCGTTGGCCAGGGAGTAAGGACGCCAGACGCACGGCAGGTGGGGCACGCTGACGCTGACGTACTGGCCGGGGGAGTAGGTGAGCCGTTGCCGTGGCCGCAGGGTGAGGACGACGAGGTCCTCGCCGTGCCGGGTGCGGGAGACGACCTCCGCGTCCCACCAGGGGGGCTCGCCCTGGTGCTGGGCCTCCCAGGCGCCGTGCTGCATGAGCTGGGCGATCACCCCGTACGCCTCGCCCCAGGCCTTCTCGGCCTCGGCGCTCCAGGCCGAGCCCGCGACGACAGCGAACGCGGCGATCAGGCTCGCGCCCACGGCCGCGTAGTGCTCCGGCTGGGTCAGGTATTTCCGGTGGTCGCGCCCGAGATCCCGCAGATACCGTGGCAGGTCCGGATCGTCCAGTCCGTCCATGACGAACGTGAGCGCCGCGAAGAGCCGGTCCCGCTGCCGTTCCATGTCCTGCGGGAGGTCCGCCGGAAACAGCGCGCGGAGCTCCGGGTTGTGGCGGAAGAGGTGCGAGTAGAAGTACTTGACCGCGAACTCGGCCCGTCTTTCCACGACCGCGAAGCTGGATCTGAGTATTTCGGGGTCCACTGCGTGAATGTAGGGAGGTGCCGAGAGGCGGAGTCAAACAGCCGGCCATGTCAGGACAGCCTGGGGTGAAAGGGGCGGGGGAGGTCTCCGTCGCCGTCGCGCACTCCAGGTGCGGCCCGTGACGGTGGCTGATCGCCGGTCGGCCCGGGGTCCCCGGCCTCCTGCGGATACGGTCGAGGAGTGACCGAGCACGAAGCCTCCGCCAGCGCCGCCCCCGAACTCTTCACCTGGGAGTTCGCCACCGATCCCTACCCGGCCTACGCCTGGCTCAGGGAGCACGCGCCCGTGCACCGTACCCGGCTGCCCAGCGGGGTGGAGGCCTGGCTCGTCACGCGGTACGCCGACGCCAAGCAGACGCTCGCCGACCAGCGGCTGTCCAAGAATCCCGCGCATCACGACGAGCCCGCGCACGCGAGGGGCAGGACCGGGATTCCCGGGGAGCGCAAGGCGGAGCTGATGACGCATCTGCTGAACATCGATCCGCCGGACCACACCCGGCTGCGGCGGCTCGTCAGCAAGGCCTTCACGCCCCGGCGGGTAGCCGAATTCGCCCCGCGGGTGCAGGAGTTGACGGATCAGCTCATCGACGACTTCGCGGCCAGGGGTTCGGCCGACCTCATTCACGAGTTCGCCTTCCCGCTCCCCATCTACGCGATCTGCGACCTGCTCGGCGTCCCGCGCGAGGACCAGGACGACTTCCGGGACTGGGCGGGGATGATGATCCGGCACGGCGGCGGGCCGAGGGGTGGGGTCGCGCGGTCCGTCAAGAAGATGCGCGGGTATCTCGCCGAGCTCATCCATCGCAAGCGCGAGGCGCTGACCGCGGAGCCCGCGCCCGGCGAGGACCTCATCTCCGGGCTCATCCGCGCCTCCGACCACGGCGAGCACCTCACCGAGAACGAGGCCGCAGCCATGGCCTTCATCCTGCTGTTCGCCGGATTCGAGACCACGGTCAATCTCATCGGGAACGGGATGCACGCCCTCCTCACCCACCCCGGGCAGCGGGCCCGGCTGCAGGCCTCCCTCGCGGCCGGGGAAAGCGGGCTGCTGGAGACGGGCGTCGAGGAACTCCTGCGCTACGACGGGCCCGTGGAACTGGCCACCTGGCGGTTCGCGACCGAGGACGTGCGGATCGGCGGGCAGGACATCGCGGCCGGCGACCCCGTGCTCGTGGTCCTCGCCGCCGCGGACCGCGACCCCGAACGCTTCGAGCGGCCGGACACCCTCGATCTCGCCCGGCGTGACCTTCAGCACTTGGGCTACGGCCACGGCATCCACTACTGCCTGGGCGCCCCGCTGGCCCGTCTGGAGGGGCAGACCGCGCTCGGTACGCTCCTCAACCGCCTTCCCGACCTGCAACTCGCCGGGGAATCGGCCGATTTGCGCTGGCGCGGCGGGCTCATTATGCGTGGATTGCGCACGCTTCCTGTGGAGTTCACCCCGGTCAAATAGTCCTTGATCGGTTCATCGCCGACCCTTCGGAACGCCTGTCGACGGGGTTCTTCCGAATACCGGAAAGGGCACCCTTCCGGCTACCGGAACGTGACGATCCATCAAATCTGTGATCTTCACGTGATCTGTACTGCATCGACTTGTAACCAGCGACGGAGTGCGGCTACCTTCACCCATCAACGCGGCACCTGCGCTTCTTACTTCACAGGAGCCGCGCTGCTCCCCCGTTGTCACGCGAAAGGCTTCCGCATGCTCTCCGGGAACGGCCGTCACCGTCGCCCTCGTCAGGCCCCAGCTCTCGTCGTCGCCGCAGGGGTGACCGGATCGGCCATCGTCATCCCCTTGCTCGCCGCGTCGGGGGCGAGCGCGGCCGACGGGACCACCTGGGACCGGGTGGCGCAGTGCGAGAGCGGTGGCGCGTGGAGTGCCGACCAGGGCAATGGGTACTACGGCGGGCTCCAGCTCGACCAGGCGGACTGGGAGGCGTACGGCGGTCTCGCGTACGCGCCGAGAGCCGACCAGGCCAGCCGCTCGCAGCAGATAGCCGTCGCCGAGAAGCTGCTCGACGACCGGGGTCTCGCGGCCTGGCCGACCTGTGGACCGCTCTCCGGGCTCAGTGAGGGCTCGGCCGGGGTCCCGGTCGACACCGGCGTGGTCGGCGGCTCGTCGGCCGCCGGAAGTGACGCCGATTCATACGTTTCAGCCGGTTTGTCTACTTCGACCAGCTCGACCTCTTTGTCGAACTTGACCGGTTCAACCGATTCGGGTGACTCCTCGGGTGTGACCGGCGGTGCCGCGAAGCCTGATGTCTCGCCGAGTCCCAGCGCCTCGGGTCAAGCGGCCGGCAAGAGTGACGAGTCGGGCAAGTCGGCTCAGAAGGGCGCCTCTTCGGGCACCTCCGACGCCGCGAGCGCGGGAACCGGGCGGCATCGCGGCGCAGACGCCACCGGGAGCGCGACCGGCAGTCCCGCCGACAGCGCCACGGGGTGGTACGCGGCGAGCACTCCGAGCGCTCCGAGTCTCCCGAGTGCCTCGAGCGACACCGTCGACAACTCGTACGGCAGCACGAATCTCTGGAACGTTCCCGACGTCCTCGGCCTCGAAGACGGATATGGCGACCAGTCCGTCGCGGACAGTGCGTCGGCCGACGCCGGTCCCGGCCTCGTCGTCCCTGGTCGGAGCATTGCCGTCATTGCCGAAACGGTGCAGAACTAGCGGGAGTTCGCGTCACGATTCACTAGGGAATGTCCGGTTTGGTGCGAGTGAGACATGAGTCTCAGAAGCCCTGATCGTCTTTGATATTCCGCCGATCGACTGCTTACGGTCGTGACCGCTCGCCACAGCGGGCTCCGACGGTCGCAACGCCGAATCCTGCCAGCGGCCGTACGGGAACAGTCGTCGCGTCATGCGCCGTAGGCAGGAGCGGGGGACCCAAGGTAGGTGCCGGTCCCGGGAGTTGAGAGACACCCGGGAACGGCTTGGGGTTAAGTCGCGTGCCGGACGTCCTGGAGACAGGGCTGAAGGCGCGCGGCCGGGCAACTCAACCGGCCCGAACCCGACAGCTCACCTCGCAGGCGTCGGTGAGGGGATCACTCCATGCTGTTTTCCAGCAAGGGCAAGCACCGTCGTCCGAACAAGGCCACCCGCGTCGCAGCGCTCGCCGGTGTCACCGGTGTCGCCATCGCCGCCCCGCTGATGGTGGCCGGCAACGCCTCCGCCGCCACCGCCTCCGAGTGGGACGCCGTCGCCCAGTGCGAGGCCGGCGGCAACTGGTCGATCAACACCGGCAACGGCTACTACGGCGGCCTGCAGTTCTCGTCCTCCACCTGGGCCGCGTACGGCGGCACCGCCTACGCCTCGACCGCCGACCAGGCCTCGAAGTCGCAGCAGATCGCCATCGGTGAGAAGGTCCTCGCCGCGCAGGGCAAGGGTGCCTGGCCGACCTGCGGCACCGGCCTGTCGAGCGCCGCGTACAGCGGTGGCACCACGACTCCCTCGACCCCGTCGACCTCCTCCGGCTCCTCGTCGTCGAGCGGCTCGCAGAGCGCCACCACCACCCGTACGACGGATCAGGCCGCCTCCCGTTCCGCGGAGCGCCCCGCCGCCCAGAAGACCGTCACCACCCCGACCGGCAAGAAGGTCAAGAAGGGTGACGGCGAGTACAAGGTCGTCAAGGGTGACACCCTCAGCTCGATCGCTGAGAAGAAGCACGTCAAGGGCGGCTGGCAGAAGCTGTTCAAGCTGAACAAGGACATCGTCGCCGACGCCGACTTCATCTACCCGGGCCAGCAGCTGCACCTCCGCTGAGCGCGGCCGCACGCCGGGCCCGACGGGGTCGCCTTCGGCGGAGGGCGACCGTGGTCCGGGCCGTGCGCGGCGTCGCCCCGGCTGAACAGCAGCTCCCTCGCAGGCCGGGCCTTCGTGCCGAAGGCCTGGTGAGGGCCCCCGTCCCCACGGGCTCCCCGCTCCGGTGCTTGTTCCCCCGCATGCACCGGAGCGGGGTTTTTCTTTTCTTTTTTTGTTCCGTTCAGGAACAATATGTACGCTCACTTCTGCTCAAGGGGTGGTCGATCGGCTGGCCGATCCCCCTGGGCCGGATAGGCTCATCCCGCGGGGCTGCCAAGCCCCGCATACCCGCGTCACATCCCAGAAGGAGATGCTCGTGCCGTCCATCGACGTCGTCGTAGCCCGGGAAATCCTGGACTCCCGAGGCAACCCCACGGTCGAGGTCGAGGTCGGCCTCGACGACGGCAGCACGGGTCGTGCCGCCGTTCCGTCCGGCGCCTCCACCGGAGCGTTCGAGGCCATCGAGCTTCGCGACGGTGACCCCAACCGTTACCAGGGCAAGGGTGTCGAGAAGGCCGTCCTCGCCGTCATCGAGCAGATCGGCCCGGAGCTCGTCGGCTACGACGCCACCGAGCAGCGCCTGATCGACCAGGCGATGTTCGACCTGGACGCCACCGACAACAAGGGCTCGCTCGGCGCCAACGCCATCCTCGGCGTCTCGCTCGCCGTCGCGCACGCCGCCTCCGAGGCGTCCGACCTGCCGCTCTTCCGCTACCTGGGCGGCCCGAACGCGCACCTGCTGCCCGTTCCGATGATGAACATCCTGAACGGCGGGTCGCACGCCGACTCGAACGTGGACATCCAGGAGTTCATGATCGCCCCGATCGGCGCGGAGTCCTTCTCCGAGGCCCTGCGCTGGGGCACCGAGGTCTACCACACCCTCAAGTCCGTCCTGAAGTCCAAGGGCCTGTCCACCGGCCTCGGCGACGAGGGCGGCTTCGCCCCGAACCTGGACTCCAACCGCGCCGCGCTCGACCTCATCCTCGAGGCCATCAAGCAGGCCGGTTACGTCCCCGGCGAGCAGGTCGCGCTCGCGCTCGACGTCGCCGCGTCCGAGTTCTACAAGGACGGCAAGTACGAGTTCGAGGGCAAGTCCCGCTCGGCCGCCGAGATGACCGAGTACTACGAGGAGCTCGTGGCGGCCTACCCGCTCGTCTCCATCGAGGACCCGCTCTTCGAGGACGACTGGGCCGGCTGGAAGGTCCTCACGGACCGCCTCGGCGACAAGGTCCAGATCGTCGGCGACGACCTGTTCGTCACCAACCCGGAGCGCCTGGCCCGCGGCATCGAGGAGGGCACCGCCAACGCGCTGCTCGTCAAGGTGAACCAGATCGGTTCGCTGACCGAGACCCTGGACGCCGTCGAGCTGGCCCAGCGCAGCGGTTACAAGTGCATGATGTCCCACCGCTCCGGCGAGACCGAGGACGTCACCATCGCCGACCTGGCCGTCGCCACCAACTGCGGCCAGATCAAGACCGGCGCCCCGGCCCGCTCCGAGCGCGTCGCCAAGTACAACCAGCTGCTGCGCATCGAGGAGATCCTCGACGACGCCGCGGTGTACGCCGGCCGCTCGGCGTTCCCGCGCTTCAAGGACTGACCCCGCACGGCTCAGGAAGCGTCCTCCGTACGTCCCCGCACCCGGTCCCGTACCGTGTGCGGGGACGTACGTGCGTGACGGGCCCGTGCGACGGGCCGGTACTGGGGAGGCGGGACTCATGGCCGTGAAGGACCGGGACCGGTTCTCCACCTCGACGAGGCTGAAGCTGCTCGGTGAGCAGACGGCGGCCCGGGTCTACCGCTCCCAGACCAAACGGCAGGCGCGCCGCTCCCGGCTGACCGGCCGGGCCGCGCTGCTCGCCCTGGTCCTGTGCTCCCTGATCGTCGCCCTCGCGTACCCCATGCGGCAGTACGTCTCCCAGCGCGCCCAGGTCGCCGACCTGGAGCGGCAGCAGGAGCAGGCCCGGCAACGGGTCGAGCAACTGCGCGACCTCAAGGCACGCTGGCAGGACGACGCGTACGCGAAGCAGCAGATCCGGCAGCGGCTGCACTATGTGATGCCGGGCGAGACCGGCTACGTCGTGATCGACCCGGACGCGGCGAAGCAGGCCCGCGCCGAACGGGGCACCGCAGACCGCCCCTGGTACACCAATGTCTGGGACGGCGTGGACAAGTCCGACGCCGCCGACCAGTGACGACCCATGAACTGACCAGAAAGACACGTGACTCACGGCATGGAAACGCCTCCGCCGACCACCCCGCGCACCGAGCCCACCGACGCCGACGTCGAGGCCTTCAAGCAGCAGCTCGGCAGGCCGCCGCGCGGGCTGCGCGCGATCGTGCACCGCTGCCCCTGCGGTCAGCCGGACGTCGTGGAGACGGCGCCCCGCCTCCCCGACGGGACGCCGTTCCCGACCACGTACTACCTGACGTGCCCGCGGGCGGCGTCCGCGATCGGGACGCTGGAGGCCAACGGGGTCATGAAGGAGATGACCGACCGGCTGGCCACCGACCCCGAGCTGGCCGCGGCCTACCGCGCCGCCCACGAGGACTACATCGCGCGCCGTGACGCCATCGAGGTCCTGGCGGGCTTCCCGAGCGCGGGCGGCATGCCGGACCGGGTGAAGTGCCTGCACGTCCTGGTCGCCCACTCGCTGGCCGCCGGGCCCGGCGTCAACCCGCTCGGCGACGAGGCCATCGCGATGCTGCCGGAGTGGTGGCGCAAGGGCGCGTGCGTGACGCTCCCCGGACCGCCCACCGGTGAGGGGTGGCAGGTCGAGACGACCGGAGAGGGCGCCGACGCCGGCTACTTCGCCGTCGAGCCCGTCGAGTCGGCTGAACCCGGCTCGCCGGGTGAGTCCGCCGCGTCCGGCGAGGACGGCCGGTGACCCGCGTCGCCGCCGTCGACTGCGGTACGAACTCCATCCGGCTCCTGGTGGCCGACGCCGACCCGCGCACGGGCGAACTCACCGACCTGGACCGGCGGATGACCATCGTCCGGCTGGGCCAGGGCGTCGACCGCACCGGCCGGCTCGCCCCCGAGGCGCTGGAGCGGACCTTCGCCGCCTGCCGCGACTACGCGGCCGCCATCAAGGAGCACGGCGCCGAGCGGCTCCGCTTCGTCGCCACCTCCGCCTCCCGGGACGCCGAGAACCGGGACGACTTCGTACGTGGGGTGCTGGACATCCTCGGCGTCGAGCCGGAGGTCATCACCGGGGACCAGGAGGCGGAGTTCTCCTTCACCGGCGCGACCCGGGAACTGGCCGGGCGCGACGACCTCGCCACGCCCTACCTGGTGGTGGACATCGGCGGCGGTTCGACCGAGTTCGTCGTCGGCGCCGACCGGGTGCGCGCGGCACGCTCCGTGGACATCGGCTGCGTACGGATGACGGAACGTCACCTCGTGCACGACGGCGTGGTGACCGACCCGCCCACCGCCGGGCAGGTCGCGGCCATGCGCGCCGACATCGAGGCCGCCCTCGACCTCGCCGAGGAGACGGTCCCGCTGCGCGAGGCACGCACCCTGGTGGGGCTGGCCGGCTCGGTCACCACGATCGCGGCGATCGCCCTGGACCTCGCCGAGTACGACTCCGAGGCGATCCACCACTCGCGGGTCTCCCTCGCCCGCGTCCGGGAGATCACCGAGTGGCTGCTGCGCTCCACGCACGCCGAGCGCGCGGCGATCCCCTCGATGCACCCGGGCCGGGTGGACGTGATCGGCGCGGGCGCCCTCGTGCTGCTCTCGATCATGGAGCGGACCGGGGCCGAGGAGGTCGTGGTCAGCGAGCACGACATCCTCGACGGGATCGCCTTCAAGGTGGCGGAGGATGCCGAGGCGGGCCGGCGGGGCGACTGACACGGGCCGGCGCGCCGACGCGCCGAGAGCGGACGTGGGGCGGCCCCGGTACCTCTTTCCCGAGGGGACCGGGGCCGTCCGTCTTTCCCGAGGGGACCGGGGCCGTCCGGGGTCCGCCGGGGGCCGCCGGGGGCTCTGGACGCGCTGTCCGGCGGCGTCGCGGGGGCGTGGTCCCGGTCTCGTTTCGCTACTGATCGGTAGCCTCGGCTGAGCGTGTCGGATAACGTATGAGCGTGTCCGAGGGGGCGCGGAACCCCTCCCGCGCGGCCCCGCGGAGAAACTTCGTGAAGTTCTTCACAAGGAAAAAGCCCCTGCCGGGCGAGGAAAGGGCCACTTGGGCCCTTTCGCAGGCCTCGGGCGGTCCGGCAACATGCTCAACGGAGCGTTGCGGCCGTGTTTCCGGGTGGTGAAACACGGGTGTGGTCCGCTGGGCCGAATGGCTTGGAGTGCAGCTCACGCGGTGTTGACAACGGTACGAACCGCACGGTGGTCTCCCCCGCCTGCCATGACCTTGATCACGCGGGCCGCGGAGTGTAGCAGAGGCCCTGCCCAAGCTTGTGAAGGGGCGCACGAGCGACCCCCCTGAAGCGGGTGGATACTCGATGGCATGAGCACCACGGAGCGTCCCAGGATCCTCGTAGTAGGCGGTGGGTACGTAGGCCTGTACGCAGCTCGGCGCATCCTCAAGCAGATGCGCTACGGAGAGGCGACCGTCACGGTCGTCGATCCCCGGTCGTACATGACCTACCAGCCCTTCCTCCCCGAAGCCGCCGCCGGCAGCATCTCCCCGCGGCACGTCGTCGTCCCGCTGCGACGTGTACTTCCCAAGGCGGAGGTCCTCACCGGCCGGGTCACCACCATCGACCAGGACCGCAAGGTCGCCACGGTCGCCCCCCTCGTGGGCGAGGCGTACGAGCTGCCTTTCGACTACCTCGTCATCGCGATGGGCGCGGTCTCCCGCACCTTCCCGATCCCCGGCCTCGCCGAACAGGGCATCGGCATGAAGGGCATCGAGGAGGCCATCGGCCTGCGCAACCACGTCCTCGAGCAGCTCGACAAGGCCGACTCCACCACGGACGAGGACGTCCGCCGCAAGGCGCTGACCTTCGTCTTCGTGGGCGGCGGCTTCGCCGGCGCCGAGACCATCGGTGAAGTCGAGGACATGGCCCGCGACGCGGCCAAGTACTACAGCAGCGTGTCCCGCGAGGACATGCGCTTCGTCCTCGTCGACGCCGCGGACAAGATCCTCCCCGAGGTCGGCCCCAAGCTCGGCCAGTACGGCAAGGAGCACCTGGAGAGCCGCGGTGTGGAGATCTACCTCTCCACCTCCATGGACTCCTGCGTCGACGGCCACGTGGTGCTGAAGAACGGCCTCGAGGTCGACTCCAACACGATCGTGTGGACGGCCGGCGTCAAGCCGAACCCCGTTCTCTCCCGCTTCGGTCTGCCGCTCGGCCCGCGGGGCCACGTGGACACCCAGACCACCCTCCAGGTGCAGGGCACGGACTACATCTGGGCCGCGGGCGACAACGCCCAGGTGCCGGACGTCGCCGCCCGCAAGGCCGGTGTCGAGAACGCCTGGTGCCCGCCGAACGCCCAGCACGCGCTGCGTCAGGCCAAGATCCTCGGCGACAACGTGATCTCCGGTATGCGGGGCTTCCCGCAGAAGGAGTACGCGCACGCCAACAAGGGCGCGGTGGCCGGTCTCGGCCTCCACAAGGGCGTCGCGATGATCGTCCTGGGCAAGACGAAGATCAAGCTCAAGGGCCGTCTCGCCTGGTACATGCACCGTGGCTACCACGGTCTGGCCATGCCGACCTGGAACCGCAAGATCCGCGTCTTCGCGGACTGGACGCTCGCGATGTTCCTCAAGCGCGAGGTCGTCTCGCTCGGCGCCATGGAGACTCCTCGCGAGGAGTTCTACGAGGCCGCCAAGCCGGCTCCGGCCGCGGCCGCCCCGGCGCCCGCCGCCAAGACCGAGGAGAAGGCCAAGGCCTCCTGACCTCCGGTCACCGAACGCCCCGAAGGGGCCGCCCGCCATCCGTGGTGCGGGCGGCCCCTTCGGCGTTCCCCCGGCCCGCACCCGTGGACGGCGGGAGACGCCGTGCGGCGCGGCGCGTGAAGGGGTGAGTGAGGCGGGGCGGGTGAGGCGGGGCGGGTGAAGCGGGGTGCGGGAAGCCCGGACGTAAAGCGTGGCGCGTACACGTGTTTTGCGAATCTGTGACGCGGAGGGGGGACTGCGCGCTGAGCGGGTAGATGTTTACGTGGTGTCGGAGCGTTCGGGAGTGTTGTCTCGGAGGTGTACGCCATGCAGGACGCCGCGCCGCGGCTCAACAGCCTTGTCGAACAGTTGCTGGGAGCCCCGCTCCCGTTGCGCATCCGCGCCTGGGACGGTTCGGAAGCGGGTCCGCCCGGGGCACCGGCGCTCGTCGTCCGCAACCGGCGGGCGCTGCGCCGTCTGCTGTGGAAACCGGGCGAGTTGGGGCTCGCCCGCGCCTGGGTCTCCGGCGACCTGGGTGTCGAGGGCGATCTGTACACCGCCCTGAACCTGATCTCCGGGCTCGTCTGGGAGCGCGGCGAGGACGCGCGCGGGCTGGGGGAGGCGCTGCGCGATCCGGAGGTGCGCGCCGCGGTGCGCGGGCTGGTGAGGATGGGCGGGCTGCCGCTGCCGCCCGCCCCGCCCCCCGAGGAGGTGCGTGGACGCCATCACCTGCACACCAAGCGCAGCGACCGACGGGCCATCAGCCACCACTACGACGTCGGCAACGACTTCTACGAGATCGTCCTCGGCCCGTCCATGGTCTACTCGTGCGCCTACTGGCAGGAGGGTGGCACCCTGGAGGAGGCCCAGCACGACAAGCTCGAACTCGTCGCCGGGAAGCTGGGTCTGAAGCCCGGTCAGCGGCTCCTCGACGTCGGCTGCGGGTGGGGCTCGATGGCCATCCACGCCGCCCGCGAGCACGGCGCGACCGTGGTCGGGGTGACGCTGTCGCAGGAACAGGCCGCGTACGCCCGTAAGCGGGTCGCCGAGGAGGGTCTGACCGACAAGGTGGAGATCCGGGTGCAGGACTACCGGGACATCACCGACGGGCCCTACGACGCGATCTCCTCCATCGGTATGGCCGAACACGTCGGCGCCGAGCGCTACCTGGAGTACGCGGAGGTGCTGAACCGTCTCCTCGCGCCTGGTGGGCGGCTGCTCAACCACCAGATCGCGCGGCGGCCGCAGCGTGACGAATCGACGTACTCCGTAGACGAGTTCATCGACGCCTACGTCTTCCCCGGCGGCGAACTCGCGCCCCTGGGGACGACCGTGACCCAGCTCGAACGGGCCGGGTTCGAGGTGCGCGACGTCGAGGTCATCCGCGAGCACTACGCGCTCACCCTGCGCCGCTGGGTCGCCAACCTGGAGGCCGGGTGGTCCCGTGCCGTCCGGCTCACCGGCGTCGGCCGGGCGCGCGTCTGGCGCCTGTACATGGCGGCCAGCGCGGTCGCCTTCGAACGCAACCAGATCGGCGTCAACCAGGTCCTGGCGGTCAAGACCCCGGACGCGACCGGCTCGTCCGGGATGCCGTTGCGGGCGAGGACCTGGAACTGACGGGCGGCGAAGGGGAGTAGAGGCGGAACGTACGGAAAGGGGGGTCCCGTTCCGGTGGGAACGGGACCCCCCTTGCGGTGCGGTCCGCCGGCCGTCGCTCCGGCCCGCGGACCGCCCGGTCACTCCGACTTGATCGCCGTCAGCATGTTCAGGCGGGCCGCCCGGCGGGCCGGCCACAGCGCCGCGAGGACGCCGACGGCCGCCGCGAGGAGGAGGAAGACCGCCATCCGGCCCCAGGGCACGACCAGTTCGTACGTCGGCATCCTGCTGCCCAGCAACTGGCCGGCCGCCCAGCCGAAGAACACACCCAGACCGACGCCGAGGACGCCGCCGAAGAGCGAGATGACCAGGGACTCCAGACGGACCATCCGCTTGACGCCCTGACGGTCCAGGCCGATCGCGCGGAGCATCCCGATCTCCTGCGAACGCTCGAAGACCGACATCGCGAGGGTGTTGATGACACCGAGGACAGCGACGATGACCGCCATCGCCAACAGGCCGTAGAGCATGTTGAGCATCAGCGTGAACGCCTTCGCGATGCTGTTGGAGATGTCCTGCTTGTCCTGGACCGTGATGGCGGGGTTGTCGCCGAGGGCCTTCTCCAGCTTGTCCTTGGTCGCGGCGGACGCGCCGTCGGACGTCTTCAGCACGACCTGCATGTCGGTGACGTCGCGCTGGTGCGGGGAGAGGGTGGCGTTGTCGATCATGATGCCTCGGACGACTTCGTTGGCCTCGTACACCCCTGCGACGGTCAGGTTCTCCTTCTTGCCGTCCTCGTAGGAGACCGTGAAGTCCGAACCGGCCTTCCAGCCATGGGGCGTGGCGGTGTCCGAGTCGACCACCACGCGTGTGCCGCCGACCCGGAACGCGCCGTCGGTGACGGTGAGGTCGGTGAGCCTGCCGATGGCCGCGCCGTTGACGCCGGTCAGGAACTCGGTCCGGCGGTCGATGCGGGCGGGGGCGTTGCGCAGCGAGCTGATGTCGGTGACCCCGTCGACCGCGGCGAGCTTCTTCTCGACGTCCGGGGAGAGGGAGATGCCGTTCGCCATCGACACCATGTAGTCCGCCTTGATCGCCGAACTGGCCATCCTGTCGATCGACTTCTGCAGACTGCCCGCCATCACCGTCATACCGGTGATCAGGGTGAGGCCGATCATCAGCGCGGAGGCGGTGGCGGCCGTACGGCGCGGGTTGCGCACCGAGTTCTGCCGGGCCAGCTTGCCGGAGATCCCGAAGACCCGCAGGACGGGAGCCGCCGCGGCGATCATCGGACGGGACAGCAGCGGGGTGAGGACGAAGACGCCGATGATGAGCAGCACCGCGCCGAGACCCATCGGGGCCTGGCCGTCCGAGCCGTCCATCGTCGTGGCGTAGAGGACCACGGCGACACCCGCGGCCGCGAACAGGGCACCGATCGTGTTCCGCAGGACCAGGGACTTCGTCGTCGCCTTCGCGTGGACGCTGCTCATCGCGGCGACCGGCGGGATCTTCGCGGCGCGGCGGCCCGGCAGCCACGCGGCGAGCATCGTGATGAGGACGCCCACGAGCAGCGCCGTGGCGACCGTGCCGGGCGAGACGACCAGCGGGCCGTCCGGCACCGTGGCGCCGAGCGTGCCCATCAGGGAGCGCATTGCGGCACCGATGCCGATGCCCGCGGCGAGCCCGCCGAGCGCGGCGACCGCGCCGACCACGAACGCCTCGATCAGCACCGAGCGGGTGACCTGGCGGCGGGAGGCGCCGACGGCACGCAGCAGAGCCAGCTCCTTGGTGCGCTGGGCGACCAGCATCGTGAAGGTGTTGGCGATGATGAACGTGCCGACGAACAGCGCGATCCCGGCGAAGACGAGCAGGCCCGTCTTCATCCCGCTCATCGCCGAGGAGATCTGCTCGGCCTGGTCGTCGGCGAGCTTCCGGCCGGTCGTCGTCGAGGCGACGTCCTTCGGTACGACGAGGTCGAGCGCGTCGCGCAGCGCGGTCTGGCCGGTGCCCGGCGCGGCCTTCACGTCGATCTCGTCGTAGGAGCCGACCGAGTGGAACAGCCGCTGTGCGGTCGCCGTGTCGAACAGGGCGAGGCTGCCGCCCGCGGCCACGTTGCCGTCGTCGGTGGTGAACACGCCGGTCACGACGGGCTGGAGGACGGGGCCGTCGACGGACAGACGCACGGTGTCGCCGACCTGGTAGCCGGCCCGCCTCGCGGTCTCGGCGTCGATCGCGACCTCGCCCGCGCCGTGCGGAGCGTGCCCGGCCGTGAGCGGGTAGCGGGGGTCCTTCCCGCCGTCCTTCCCGCTCCAGTAGTTGCCGCCCTGCGACTGGAAGCCGCCGCCGATGAGCTTTCCGTCCTTGTCGGCGATGGCGGTGAAGCCGTTGACGACGCCGATCACGGACGCGGCGCCCGGCACCCCGGCCGCCCTGTCGAGCAGCGGCCGGGTCAGCTTGTGCGTCCTGCCGACGGTGTCGCCCGTGTCCGCCGCGCTCTGCGGACGGATGGCGACGTCGACCTGGCCGAAGCCCTTGGCGGAGCTCTTCTGATAGGCGTCCGAGATGGTGTTGGTGAAGACCAGGGTCCCCGACACGAACGCGACGCCGAGCAGAACGGCGAGCACGGTCATCAGGAGCCTGGCCTTGTGCGCGAATACGTTGCGCAAGGCGGTACGGAACATGGGTCTTCTCAGTCCAGGGGTCGCGGGCGGGCGCGGGAAGCCACGGGCCGGCGGGCGGAGGGCGCGGGAGGCCACGGGGCGGGCACGGGGAGCGTGCGGCAGTGCGCAAAGGCGCGGAGAGGGCGGGAGGCCACCCGGGGCGCGGAACGCCGGGTGTGGGCCGTCCGGCGGGGTGTCAGCTGGTGCGGGCCTTGCCGTCGGACTCGGGGGTCCGGGGGTTTCCCCCGAGATTTCGCATGAGGTCCAGAACGGAGTCGGCGGTCGGCTCGTACACCTCGTCGACGATGCGTCCGTCGGCGAGGAAGACGACCCGGTCCGCGTAGGCGGCGGCCACCGGGTCGTGCGTCACCATCACCACGGTCTGGCCCAGTTCCCGTACGGAGTTGCGCAGGAAGCCGAGGACCTCCGCGCCCGAGCGGGAGTCCAGGTTTCCGGTCGGCTCGTCGCCGAAGATGATGTCGGGGCGGGAGGCGAGGGCGCGGGCGACGGCGACACGCTGCTGCTGGCCGCCGGAGAGCTGGGAGGGGCGGTGGCTCAGCCGGTCGGCGAGGCCGATCATCTTGATGACCTTGTCCAGCCACTCCTTGTCGGGCTTGCGGCCCGCGATGTCCATCGGGAGGGTGATGTTCTCCAGGGCCGTCAGGGTCGGCAGCAGGTTGAACGCCTGGAAGATGAAGCCGATCTTGTCCCGGCGCAGCCTGGTGAGCTGCTTGTCCTTCAGGGAGCCGAGTTCGGTGTCACCGATGCGCACCGAGCCGGTGGAGAAGGTGTCCAGTCCCGCGACACAGTGCATCAGCGTCGACTTGCCGGACCCCGAGGGCCCCATGATCGCGGTGAACTCGGCCTGCCGGAAGTCGACGGTGACCCGGTCGAGGGCGATCACCTGGGTCTCGCCCTGCCCGTAGACCTTCGACAGTTCCATGGCGCGGGCTGCGACCGCGGTGCTTGTGCCGGCGAGGGGAGTGGTGGTCACGGGAGGGTGCTCCTGTCGGGACGACGACGTTGATGGGGACGTGTTCCATCGTCCGTGCCGATCCGCGCGGTGTAGTCACCCGCTGTTCCGGTTCCGGAGGCAGCCTGCGGTCGGACCGGGAGCGGTTCCGTCATACCTGGGGATGACGGAACTCCCCTGAGGGCCGTCGGGGTCGGGGGGTGCCGAGGACCTCCGGGGATCCCTCGCACGGAGCGCCGCGGAGGTCCATGGACCGCGCGTCGCGCGGCGGTTCTCCCGGTTCGCGGCCGGGGACCCAGGCCGCGGCTCGTCCCGACCTTGTTCGGACGGTGAAATTCCGTCAATTCGTGTACGCGGGCTCGCCGCGTCCGAAAGGCTGTTGGCAAGTGCTGACGGCCTGTACCGCGTGCTGATGCACCATCAGGCATCAATAAAATAAGACAACATCGGTCCGCACGCCCGCTGTTCGGGTTACGCGCCCCGATAGGCTCGGAACCTCGATGCGGAGCCCATGGTCTGCCCGGATGGTGGAATGCAGACACGGCGAGCTTAAACCTCGCTGCCCCTCGCGGGCGTACCGGTTCAAGTCCGGTTCCGGGCACTTCCCGCACCTGCGACGCAGGACGCGGGCCACAGTCGGAACCCTCCGAGCGTGGCCCGCCGGCTGCAGTTCCGCTCGCTCTCACGCCCCCTCGCTCGGGCGCTGACGGGTGTCCCCGATCGTTGACACTGGTTCCCCGACGGCGGAGACTCGCGGGGCCAGACAGGTGAAGGAAAATTCACTGGGCGAACATCGAGAGGGAGGGGTGGGCCGATGCGTACCACTGTGGGGATCGTCGGGGCCGGGCCGGCCGGGCTGTTGCTGGCCCGGCTGCTGCATCGCGCCGGGATCGAGTCCGTGGTTCTGGAGAGCCGGGACCGCGCCTATGTCGAGCAGCGGCAGCGGGCCGGGATCCTGGAACAGGGGACGGTGGACGTGCTGCGGGCCGCCGGAGCCGGGGAGCGGATGGACCGGGAGGGGCTGCGGCACGACGGGATCGAGCTGCGGTACCGGGGGAAGCGGCAGCGGATCGACTTCCCGGCGCTCACCGGCGGGCGCTCGGTGATGGTGTACGCGCAGACCGAGGTGTGCAAGGACCTCATCGCGTTGCAGCTCGCGGAGGGCGGGCCGCTGCTCTTCGGGGCCGAGGCGCTGGCCGTCGAGGGGGCCGAGGGCGACCGGGCCCGCGTGCGGTTCCGGCACGAGGGGCGCGAGGACGTACTCGAGTGCGACTACGTCGTCGGCTGCGACGGCTTCTGGGGCGTGGCCCGCCGGGCCGTGCCCGCCGCGCTCTCCCGCACCTTCGAGCGCGCGTACCCCTTCGGCTGGCTGGGCATCCTCGCCGACGTCCCGCCCTCGCACGACGAACTCGTCTACGCCCGCCACGACCGCGGCTTCGCGCTGCTCAGCATGCGTTCGCCCACCGTCTCCCGCCTCTACCTCCAGGTGCCCGAGGGGACGGACGCCCACGCGTGGAGCGACGAGGAGATCTGGGACGAGCTGGAACGGCGCCTGGAGACCGCCGACGACTGGCGGCTGCGACGCGGCCCCGTCACCGCCAAGTCGGTCACGCCCATGAGGAGTTACGTCCACGAACCGATGCGGCACGGCCGGCTCTTCCTCGCCGGCGACGCCGCCCACATCGTGCCGCCGACCGGCGCCAAGGGCCTCAACCTCGCCGTCGGCGACGTCGTCACCTTCGCCCGCGCCCTGGTCCACCTCAGGGACACCGGATCGGCCGAGCGGCTCGACGCCTACTCCGAGACCTGTCTGCGCCGGGTCTGGCAGGCCGAGCGGTTCTCGTACGACATGACGGCCCTGCTGCACCGCGACCCCGCCGCCACCCCCTTCGAGGACCGTGTCCAGCTCGCCCGCCTGGAGCGGATCGCGACCTCGCGCGCGGCCGTGACGGACCTCGCGGAGGCCTACACGGGCTTTTCGCTCGATGAACAGGAATGAACGGCCGTGCAGGGAAGAGCTCCGCGAAGCCGATGTCACCGCCGCTGGTGTCACGGCTTCGTACCAGTGCGGGCGTGCCGGGGGGCACACGCGTACGGTGGCACAACGAGGGAAAGATCCTCCTCAAGCACTAGGGTCATTCCTTTGCCTACCCATTACTCTTGAGCCAAGGTCACGAGGGTGGCCATGGAGGAGCGAAATGAGGAGCAGTAACCCGGTCTTCTCGCGACGGGGGTTCAGCCGCGACAACGGCTACGCGGGCTTCAACGCGGCGCCGCAGGCCGGGGGACCCGCTGTCGGCACGCAGGGGAACCCGTACGCCCAGCAGGGCGGCAACCCCTACGCGCAGAACCCGTACGCGCAGCAGGACCTTCAGTACGGCGCTCCGCCGCAGGCCCCGGTCGCCACCGGCCGGATGACGATGGACGACGTCGTCATGCGTTCGGCCATGACGCTCGGCACCGTCGTCGTCGGCGCCGTTCTCGCCTGGGCGCTGCTGCCGGTCTCCACCACGAGTTATGGCCTGGCCATCGGCTCCGCGCTGGTCGCCTTCGTGCTCGCGATGGTGCAGTCCTTCAAGCGCGCCGCCTCGCCCGCGCTGATCATCGGGTACGCCGCCTTCGAGGGCGTCTTCCTCGGGGTCATCAGCGAGATGTACAACGCGCGGTGGCACGGCGCCCCGTTCCAGGCGGTGCTCGGCACCATGGCGGTCGCCGGCGCCACCCTGCTCGTCTACAAGGCGGGCTGGATCCGGGTGACCGCGCGGTACGCGCGCATCGGCCTGACCATCGCCATCGCCTTCATCGTCGTCATGGCGGTGAACCTGCTGCTGGTCGCCTTCGGCGTCGCTCCGGACGGCGGACTGCGCAGCAGCGGTCCGCTCGGCGCGATCGTCGGCATCCTGGCGATCCTGATCGGCGCGTTCTTCCTGACCCTCGACTTCAAGCAGATCGAGGACGGCATCACCTACGGAGCCCCGAAGGAGGAGGCATGGCTGGCCGCGTTCGGCCTGACCATGACCCTCGTGTGGATCTACGTCGAGATGCTGCGGCTGGTCGCCATCTTCAGCCGCGACTAGCGGCGCCGACGGCGGGACAGGCCGTCCTGTAGGACCTGAAGGGCCCGCGAACCACCGGTTCGCGGGCCCTTCGTCGTCGGGTGCCGGTCGTCTCGGTGGTGCGCGCTCACAGCAGTTTGCGCGCGGCCCTCCTCAGGTCGTACTCATGGATGATCGCTTTGGCGTGGCCGTACGCGAGATCGTGCTCGGCGCGGAGCCAGCTGACCTTCTCCTCGAAGCGGAAGAGGGCGGGTCCTTCGTCGACGGTGCGGAGCCAGTCGGAGATCTCACGACCGGTGCAATGAGGGATGCGGGCGAGCAGGTTGCGATGGGTCTCCTCGGAGAAGACTTGGGACATCGGCGCCTCCGAACGCAAAGGGGATGTAAGCCGGTCCTTCACGCCACCGTGCCTGAGGGTTGGGTTGTTGGCAACAGTCCCGCCGCTGCGCGTAGTCTCGCGGCGTGCTGGATACGACGCCGTTGACCCGTGCCGTGGACCATTTCGCCGACCGGTTGCGGGCCGCACCGCAGAGCCGCCTGCAACGAAGTGCCGCGGCGGAGGCGCTAGGGCTGGCCAGGGAGTTCGCACTGCGCACCCAGCGGGTCGAGGACCCGCCGGGGGAACCCCGGGAGATGCCCGACGCCGGGATGTTCGCCGCCGCCGACCAAATCACGGTCGCCGCGCACGACTTCGCCCTCGTACTGAAGAACGAGGAGGAACTCGCGGAAGCGGTCACGCTGGTGGCGGAGGCACAGAAACGCGCCGGGGTCTGATCGGCTGATCGACTCCGGCGCGGTTGCCCGGCCCCTTCGGTGTGCCGGCCCCCTGGCTTCGGGGGCGCGGGTCACCGCGAGGCGGTGCGGGTCACAGGGACGCTATGACGCGGTCCGCCAGGATGTAGACGTTCTCCTCGCCGAAGGCGAAGGTCAGGGCGTACGCGCCGGAGACGCCGGAGCCGCCGAGCAGGACCGGGGTCTGACCGGCCTCCAGAGCCGCGGCGAGCCGCTTCGCGGTCTCGCGGTGGCCCGGGGTCATGCACAGGGTCGTACCGTCGGCGAAGACGTAGACGTCGAGGGTGCCGAGCGGGCCCGGGCGGACGTCCGCCAGCTCCGTGCCGGACTCGGCGAGCTCCTCCAGACAGGCCACCGTGCGCTCGTGGTCGTTGACCACGGGTGACTGGACGGGAACGAAGTCCGGGTGCGAGGGGTGACGGCGGCGAGCCGCGGCGAGCTCCGGGGAGTCGCCGGCGGTACCGGTCTGGAGGAACTCCTCCAGATCCGTACCGGCCTCGGTCACCGGCTCCAGGCCCACGAGGTCCGAGTGGCGCGGCAGGAACAGCTCACTGTCCGGCAGGCCGAGCAGCGAGGGCGCGTCGGAGGCGTCACGCGCCTCCTGCGCGGCCCAGAAGGCCCGCGCCTCGGCGAGCTCCCGCTCCCGCTCGTCGGCGAGCGCCTCGGCCACGGCCATACGTATCTCGTCCGCGTCGGCGGCTCCCCGCGCGGCGGGCACGAGACCTCGCGCGGCACCGGCGCGGCCCTCGGCGAGTTCACTGTGCAGGGCTGCGACCTGCCGACGCAGACTCTGCAGGGTGTGCAGAACGGCGACGCCCACGGCCGCGGTGGCGGCGGTGGTGAGCAGCAAAGCAATCGGCATGGCGCTCACTGACGTACTCCCGGTTCAAAGTCGGCCCCCGACTTCCTACATCAGCTTGAAGGGCGAACCATCAAACTGTCAGTGCGTAACGTCACGAATAGGACAGGACTTTGGGCCTCGGGTTTAGCTGCACAACGGCTCTGACCTGCGGAAATGGCCGCCCGAAGGGACAAAGGTCACATCTTGGGGTGGATTGGATCACAAATCGGCCCAGAGGCCCGGTGGTTACGGGCTTCTGGGCCGATTCGTTCACGCTGGGTTCAACTCCCGTCACGGGAACGGGTCGCCGCTGTCAGCTCAGGCGCTCGATGACCATCGCCATGCCCTGGCCGCCGCCGACGCACATGGTCTCCAGACCGAACTGCTTGTCGTGGAACTGGAGGCTGTTGATGAGCGTGCCGGTGATGCGGGCGCCGGTCATGCCGAAGGGGTGGCCGACGGCGATGGCGCCGCCGTTCACGTTCAGCTTGTCCAGCGGGATGTTCAGGTCGCGGTAGCTCGGGATCACCTGGGCGGCGAAGGCCTCGTTGATCTCGAACAGGTCGATGTCGTCGACGGTGAGGCCGGCGCGGCGGAGCGCCTGCCTGCTCGCCTCCACCGGGCCGAGGCCCATGATCTCGGGGGAGAGGCCGGTGACACCGGTCGAGACGATGCGCGCGAGCGGGGTCAGGCCGAGCTCGCGGGCCTTCGTGTCGGACATGATCACGAGGGCGGCGGCGCCGTCGTTCAGCGGGCAGCAGTTGGCCGCGGTGACCATGCCGTCGGGGCGGAAGACCGGCTTGAGGCCCTGGACGCCCTCCAGCGTCACACCCGCGCGCGGGCCGTCGTCCTTGCTGACGACCGTTCCGTCCGGGGTCGTGATCGGGGTGATCTCGCGCTCCCAGAAGCCGTTCTTGACGGCTTCCTCGGCGAGGTTCTGCGAGCGCACGCCGAACTCGTCCATGTCCTGGCGGGTGACGCCCTTGAGGCGGGCCAGGTTCTCGGCGGTCTGGCCCATCGCGATGTACGCGTCCGGGACCAGGCCGTCCTCGCGCGGGTCGTGCCACGTCGACCCCTCCGACTGCGCGACCTCGAGCGTGCGGGCCTCGGCGTCGGCGAAGAGGGGGTTGTGGGTGTCCGGCATGCCGTCGGAGGTGCCCTTGACCGAACGCGACACCATCTCGACTCCCGCCGAGATGAAGACGTCGCCCTCGCCCGCCTTGATGGCGTGCAGGGCCATGCGGGAGGTCTGCAGGGAGGAGGAACAGTAACGGGTGATGGTGCAGCCCGGGAGGTGGTCCATTCCCATCTGCACGGCCACGATCCGGCCGAGGTTGTGGCCCTGCTCGCCGCCGGGGAGGCCGCAGCCGAGCATCAGGTCGTCGATGAGCTTCGGGTCCAGCTCGGGGACCTTGGCGAGGGCGGCCTCGATGATCGTGGCGGTCAGGTCGTCGGGGCGCACGTCCTTCAAGGAGCCCTTGAAGGCACGGCCGATCGGGGAGCGGGTGGCTGAGACGATCACGGCTTCGGGCATCACGGCTCCATTGGCGTACGGGAAGTGTGCAGGGCTGGTTGGGAAGTTACCCGTACGTACCGTCGAGGTCACCGGTCTTGGTGTGTGACACCGGACGCACTTTTCTAAGCGCTTGCTTTTCTCTGGCGGGGGCGCCTTTTGCGGGGGGCCCGTTGCACGGGGCGCTTGCCGAGGGGTGAGCCCCCTCTTGGGCCGGCCTTTCTGGGGCTCTGCCCCAGACCCCGCTCCTCAAACGCCGGAGGGGCTGGATCCGGGCTCTGCCCTGTCCCCGTTCCTCGAACGCCGGAGGGGCTGTATCTGGGCTCTGCCCTGTCCCCGCTCCTCAAGCGCCGGAGGGGCTGAATCCGGGCTCTGCCCTGTCCCCGTTCCTCGAACGCCGGAGGGGCTGTATCTGGGCTCTGCCCTGTCCCCGCTCCTCAAGCGCCGGAGGGGCTGATCTTTCGCCGGCCGGGGATGGATTTCGGTTCCGCTCCTCGGGTGCCCGTTCCTCGAACGGCGGAGGGGCTGGTCTTTCGGCGGTCGGGGCTGGTCCTTGGCCGTCCGGGGGCTGGACCTCGGTTCCGCTCCTCGGGTGCCCGCTTCTCTGATGCCGGTCGGGGTGACGGACTCAGGGGCGCGGGGAACTGCGCGACCAGCCCCCACGCGCCCGAGCCCACGCACCCACCCCCGGGACCGCCCCCGGAGCCGGGGCCCACGCCCCGGAACCCGGGATCGCCCCGGAACCGGGGATCGGCCCGGAACCGGGGATCGCCCTGGAACCGGGGATCGGCCCGGAACCGGGGATCGCCCTGGAACCGGGGACCGGCCTGGAACCGGGGATCGGCCTGGAACCGGGGATCGGCCTGGAACCGGGGATCGGCCCGGAACCGGGGATCGGCCCCCTCCCCGGGAGCCGTCCGTCCTGGGAGGCGTCGGTTCCGGGGGCGGGTCAGTTGGAGGGGGTCGGGGCCGGGTCTGTCGCCGGGAGGCGTTGGCGGCGGCGGCGTTTGAGGAGGGCCCAGGGGCCGCGGGGGCCGGTGGGCATGGCGGCGGCGACCTCGGTGCCGGGCTCGGAGGCGGCCTCCGCGGCCGCACGGGCGACCGGCAGGAATCCCTCGTGCCGCGAGACGTCGGGACGCTCCTCCTCGGCCGGCCAGAGGCCGAGCGCCGCGCAGACCGTGGGCAGGAGGGCCATGGCCGCCGTGGCGTACCCCTCCGCCGAGGGGTGGTAGTGGTCCGGGCCGAACAGCTCGCGCGGGTTCGCCTCGAACTCCGGGCCCAGCAGGTCGCCCAGCGACACCGTGCGGCCGCCCTGCTCGACCGTCCCGATCGTCTGGGCCGCGGCGAGCTGGCGGGACGCGCGCCGGGCCAGCCAGCGCAGCGGCTGCTGGACCTGCTCGACCGTGCCCAGGTCGGGACAGGTGCCGACGACCACCTCCGCACCGGCCGTGCGCAGCCGGCGTACCGCCGCCGACAGGTGACGTACGGAGCGCGTCGGCGGCATCCGGTGCGTCACGTCGTTCGCCCCGATCATGATCACGCAGATGTCGGGCAGCCGGGAGGTGTCCGTGAGGGCGAGCGCGACCTGGCGGTCCAGGTCGTCCGACTGGGCGCCCGGCAGCGCCACATTGCACAGCTCCACCGGCCGCTCGGCCACCGCCGCGAGTCCGGAGGACAGCAGCGCGCCCGGTGTCTGGCGGGCCCGCCGCACCCCCTGGCCCGCGGCCGTCGAGTCGCCGAGCATGATCAGGCGCAACGGGGGGTCGTCGGCGGAGGCACCGGTGTAGTCGTACCCGTAGAGACCGTCCGCGCGCGGGGCGTAGGGAGCGTGCCCGTTGCCCACATGCCGCTTCGCGAGCTGCACCTCGGCCAGCACCAGGCCGACGGCCGCCGCGCCCACCAGCCCGACCCCGCCCCCGCCGTACGCCGCGCCCGCAGCGATCCGCCGGGCCACCCTCGCCCTAGACAAGCTCGACATCCGTCGCCGCCACCTCCTCGTAGCCGTACAACCACTGCTTGCCCCGAAGAGCGGGTGGGCCAATCTCAACGGCGCGTGAACGGCCGTTCAGGGCCGTAGGCTGACGGGACCATTCCTGTTGAAAACGCAGCTCCGGAGACAACGGTGCAATTCCACGACTCGATGATCAGTCTCGTCGGCAACACCCCGCTGGTGAGGCTCAACAACGTGACCGCGGGCATCCAGGCGACCGTCCTGGCGAAGGTCGAGTACTTCAACCCCGGCGGATCCGTGAAGGACCGCATTGCCATGCGCATGATCGAGGCCGCGGAGGAGAGCGGCGCCCTCAAGCCAGGCGGCACGATCGTCGAGCCGACCAGTGGGAACACTGGTGTGGGGCTCGCCATCGTGGCGCAGCAGAAGGGGTACCACTGCATCTTCGTGTGCCCCGACAAGGTCTCCACCGACAAGATCAACGTGATGCGCGCGTACGGGGCCGAGGTCGTGGTCTGCCCCACCGCCGTCGACCCGGAGCACCCGGACTCGTACTACAACGTCTCCGACCGGCTGGTCCGGGAGACCCCCGGGGCCTGGAAGCCCGACCAGTACTCCAACCCGAACAACCCCCTGTCGCACTATCACTCGACCGGCCCCGAGCTGTGGGAGCAGACGGAGGGGAAGATCACCCACTTCGTGGCGGGTGTGGGCACCGGCGGCACGATCTCCGGCACCGGCCGGTATCTGAAGGACGTCAGCGACGGGAAGGTACAGGTCGTCGGCGCCGACCCGGAGGGGTCCGTGTACTCCGGCGGTTCGGGCCGGCCCTACCTCGTCGAGGGCGTCGGTGAGGACTTCTGGCCGACCGCGTACGACCGTTCGGTCGCGGACGAGATCGTCGCCGTGTCCGACAAGGACTCCTTCCAGATGACGCGCCGGCTGGCCAAGGAGGAGGGCCTGCTCGTCGGCGGCTCCTGCGGCATGGCCGTGGTCGCCGCGCTGCGCGTCGCCGAGCGCCTCGGCCCCGACGACGTGGTGGTCGTGCTGCTCCCCGACAGCGGGCGCGGCTACCTCAGCAAGATCTTCAACGACGAGTGGATGGCCGACTACGGCTTCCTGGAGGACACCGGCCCGAGCGCCCGGGTCGCCGACGTGCTGAACGACAAGGCGGGCGGTGTGATCCCCTCGCTCGTCCACATGCACCCGGAGGAGACCGTCGGCGAGGCGATCGAGGTGCTGCGCGAGTACGGCGTCTCGCAGATGCCGATCGTCAAGCCGGGCGCCGGTCACCCGGACGTGATGGCCGCCGAGGTCATCGGCTCGGTGGTGGAGCGCGAGCTCCTCGACGCGCTGTTCACCAAGCGGGCCTCCCTGGAGGACCCGCTGGAGAAGCACATGTCCTCGCCGCTGCCCCAGGTCGGTTCCGGTGAGCCGGTCGCCGACCTGATGTCCGTGCTCGGGCGCGCCGACGCGGCGATCGTGCTCGTCGAGGGCAAGCCCACCGGTGTCGTCAGCCGGCAGGACCTCCTCTCCTTCCTGGCCAAGGGCGGCACCAGGGCGTGACGGCCGGGGCCCGCGGGAAGGCACCGGGGGCGACGGAGGGTGACCAGGTGGGCGCCGGGCGGTGGGCCGGGGCGCACGGGTGACGGTCAGGGGCCGCGCCTGGCGCACAACGTTCGGTCGCACGGGTCCGGCGCAGGATATTTGTTCGAAGTGTCGGATCCGTGTGGATCTTTCGGCTCCGGCCGAGGTGAACTTCGCGGAAGTGGTACGAGCGCGTCACGTCCGCGCAGCACCCGCTTAACACGGGTCCGGCACATTAGTGGGTGTCGGCAGGGCGGGAGCGGCTCCCCGCCCCGGCCGACGACAGAACGGCGCCAAGGACCTCCGGAGCGGCTCCCGGACCTCCATGGACGCCTAGGACGCGTAAGCCCGGTCCTGACCCGGCTGCCGCGTCCCTCGCGGGGACCGCCGTCGTCCCGCCCCCCGGTATCGGGGGTGCGGCGGTCCCCGCGCAACACGTCGAAGGGCCCGGCACTCGTCGCGAGTGCCGGGCCCTTTCGTGCGTCGTACGGGGCCGCGCGGACCCCCGTTCCCCGGTGCGGGCGTCCGCGCCGGGGAACGGGCGGGGCTTCGCGGCGGCGCCTACTCCTCCCAGTCGGACTCCGGCCGGGGCTTGCGGCGGCCGAAGAAGCCCGGGGAGAGGCGCGCCGCCTGCACCACGTTCACTCCGACGATGCCGACCCAGGCGACGAGCAGGCCGGGCAGGTGCGCGATTCCGCCGCCGATCGCGGACAGCGGGACCGCGAGGACGAGCGAGACGATCCCGAAGCCGAAACGCTCGCCCCAGGAGTCGGACGACTGGGATGCGCGCGCGCCGCGCGCCACCACCATCTGCTGTTCGGCGAGCTGACGCCGCACCCGGCGGTCGACGGCGCCGTCGAGGCGCTGCTCGACCTTCTCCAGGAACGAGTCGACCAGCGCGGACTCGTACTCGTCGCCGAGTTCCCTGCGCGCGTGCAGGGTGGCGTTGAGTTCCTTCTTCAGTTCCGCGTCGTCATGGCGGGCTTCCATACCGGTCATGCCTTTCACGTTAGGCAGCCGAGGTCCGCGGGGCACTGGGGATAGCCCCCCTGTTGCGGCTGGGCCGAGCCCCCGGAAGGTGCCCCTTGCCCGGTCTGCATATCGTCATGCAGAGTTCTCGGTACCTGAATAGAAAGGTGTGCGCGTGGTGTCGTCTCGGATCATGGACACGTCGTGTGCGGTGACGCCTCCGGGCGACGTCGCGCTCGTGGTCCTGGACGGCCGCGGCACCGGTGTCGACGACGTCGTACGGCTCGCCGATGGCGCCGCGCGGCCGGTTCCCGGCACGGACGCGATGAAGCGGGTCGAGGAGTCCTGGTGCGCCGCCCGGCAGATCGCCGCCACCGGCCGCGTCTACGGCCGCTCCACCGGCGTCGGCGCGAACCGGAACGAGGACGTGCCCACCGAAGCGGCCGCCGGCCACGGCCTGCGCCTGCTGCGCAGCCACGCCGGTGCCATCGGCGAGGAACTGCCCGCCCGACAGGTCCGGGCGATGCTCGCCGTCCGCGCGAACCAGATCCTCGCGGGCGGCGCGGGACTGCGGCCCACCGTCGTGACGGCGCTGTGCGAGGCGCTGGAGAGCGGCGCCCACCCGGTCGTCAACGAGTTCGGCTCGGTCGGCACCGGGGACATCGCCGCCGAGGCCCAGCTGGGCCTCGCCCTCGCGGGGGAGCACCCCTGGAGAGGCCCGGACGGCTCGCCGGCCCGGGCCGGCGAGGGCCTCGCTCCCGAGTCGCAGACGCTCGACAACAACGACGCGCTCGCGCTCATCAGCAGCAACGCGCTCACCCTCGGGCAGGCCGCGCTCGCGCTGCACGAACTGCGCGGGCTGATCGGCGCCACGCAGGTCGTCGCGGCCCTGTCGCTGCTGGCGGTCGACGGGTCCCACGAGGCCTACGCGGCGCCCGTGCACGCCGCCCGGCCGCACCGGGGGTCCGTCGAAGTGGCGCGCCGGATGCGGGAGTTGATCGGTGCCGCGGACCGGCCCACGCCACCGCTCGGCCGGATCCAGGACCCGTACGGCTTCCGCTGTCTCCCGCAGATCCACGGCCCCGCGCACGACGCGGCGGACGCGCTGGAGGCGGTCCTCGCCGTGGAGATCAACGCCGCCGCGGAGAACCCCCTCATCTCCCCCGAGGACATGGCCGCCTACCACCACGGCGGCTTCTACCAGGCCCAGCTCGCCCTCGCCCTGGACCACTTCAGGCTCGCCGTCACCCAGGTGGCCCGGCTGTCCACCTCCCGCCTGTCCACCCTCAACGAACCCGTCTACACCCGGCTGCGCCCCTTCCTCGCCGACCACGAACCGGCCTCGTCCGGCGTGATGATCCTGGAATACGCGGCCGGTGCCGCTCTCGGTGACCTGCGGGCCTTCTCCGCACCCGCCTCGCTCGGCCACGCTGTACTCTCCCGGGGCGTCGAGGAACAGGCCAGCTTCGCCTCGCTCGCCGCCCGCCAGACGCTGCGGGCCTGCGGTGCGTACCGTCTCGTCGTCGGCTGCGAACTGGTCGCCGCGGTACGGGCGCTGCGCCAGCGCGATCTGCGGCCCGACCCGGAGCTGCCGGCCGGGCGGGCACTGGAACTGGCCGAGGAACTGCTCGACGCGGAGCAGGCCGACCGGCCGCTCACGGACGACGTGACGGCGGCCGCCGCGCTGCTCGACCGGTTCACGGACATCTGGAGGGGGAGCACGTCATGAGCACGGGCAGCGACAGGGCCGGCGGCAGCGACAGGAACGGGGGCGGAGACAGGAGCGGGGGCCGAAGCGCCGCCGTGGACGGGAACGGGAACGTGGACGGGAAGGCGAACGGGAACGGGAACGGGAACGGGAACGGCCGGGCGATGAGGGGCGGTGGCGTGGAGAGCGACACGGGCGTGAGCGACACGGCTGTGAGCGACAGTCCCGCCGGGCGGCTCCAGACCCTCTTCGAGGGGCACCGGCTCACGCCGACCCAGCGCCGCATCGCCCACAGCATGGTGCGGCGCGCCGCCGACGTGCCGTTCCTGTCCAGCGTGGAACTCGCCGAACTCGCCGGCGTCAGCCAGCCCTCCGTCACCCGCTTCGCGGTCGCCCTCGGCTTCGACGGCTACCCGGCCCTGCGCAAGCACCTGCGCGAGGTCGCGCCCGCCGAACCGGCCGCCGACACCGCCTCGTACAACGAGTACCAGCAGGCCGTCGAGGCCGAGATCGAGAACCTGCGCCACCTCGCCGCGGTGCTCGCCGATCCACGTCCGGTCGCGAGGGCGGGCCGCCTGCTGGCCGCGTCCCGTCCGCTGCCCGTCCTCGGGCTGCGCGCCGCCGCCTCCCAGGCCTACGGCTTCGCCTACTTCGCCGCCAAGGTGCACCCCGACGTGCGGCTGCTGCACGAGGGCGGCACGATGCTCCAGGACCGTATCGACGCCGCCGTCAGGGCCGGGGCCACGGCCCTGCTGTGCTTCGCGCTGCCCCGGCACCCGCGCGAGGTCGTCGACGCCCTCGGCTACGCGAAGGAGGCCGGGCTGACCGTCGTCACGGTCGCGGACTCCGCGTTCGCGCCGGTGGCGAAGGTGTCCGATCTGCTGCTCCCCGCCGCCGTCGGCACCGGCCTCGCCTTCGACACGGCGTGCGCGCCGATGCTGCTGGGCCGCGTTCTGCTGGAGGCCATGTGCGACGACCTGCCGGACGCGCAGGCGCGGTTGGAGCAGTTCGACGCGCGGGCCGCGGTGCGGGGACTGTTCGTCGAGTAGGCGCCGGAGCACGGATTCGGGCGTTTCTCAGACTCGTCTCACCTTCCGTGGCTAGCCTGCGCGCCCAGAGACACACGGGCGCGGCGGCGGTCGGCGACGTACCCGTGGGCGTGGAGACGCTGAGACGGGAGGCGGACAGTGAAGCGCGGAGGACAGGGACTGGCCCGGGTGGCCGTCGTGGTGCGGGCGGGAGCCGCGCCGCTGTGGTGGTGCGGGGTGCTGGCCGCCGGGATCGGGGTGGTGCTTCCCGGACTGACCGGGCGCAGGATCGGCGTCCTGGCGGGGGCCGCGCTGTTTCTCGTCACGGCGGCCGTGGTGCCGTACTGGCGCGGGAAGCGGTACGCCGCCCTGGTCCGCTCAGCGGCCCGGGCCGGTAAGCACGATGTGCTCCAGGACCGTGCCGTGACGGTGCGCAACTGGCGCCGGGGCCACCGCTGGTGGCTGCTCCTCGCCTTCGCGGCCGCGCTGGGCAGTTCGCTCGCCGTGCCCGCGGCGGGCGGCATGCTGCTCGCCGGCGCGGGCGTCGGACTGTGGCTGAAGGCCGGCCGGCTCGGGCGCCTGGAACGGGCCGAGCAGGCGCTGATCTGGGTACGTGTCGACTGGCTCGGCCCGCGCGCCGGTGCCCCCGTGGGCAAGCCGGTCCGGGCCGTCCGGGCCACCGGAGTGGCGGCGGGCGACGCCGCGCCCGGCGGGGCGCGGCGTCGCTGAGCGGAACGGAACTAAACCTCCAGGTCGGTCTCGATCCGCTTGAGCTGGTGCCGGGCCATCGCCAGGTTGGCCCGCTTCTGGTCGAGCACCAGGTACAGGAACAGGCCGTTCCCGCCGCGGCCCTTCATCAGCCTGATCAGGTGGTACTGGTCGGAGAGCGTGATCAGGATGTCCTCGATATCGCCCTTCAGGCCCAGGTGCTCCATGGTGCGGAGTTTGGCGCGGACGACGTCCGTGTTACCGGCGGCCGCGACGGTGAGGTCGAAGCTCTTGCTGCCACCGATCGTGCCCAGCGCCATTCCGCTGGTGTAGTCGACGAGGGCGGCTCCGGTCGCGCCCTCGATGGACGCCAGTGCCTCTTTGAGCGCGGTCTCGGTGTTCGTCATGGTGCTGTGCTCCTTCAACTCTCTGATGTTCTCGGGTGGTTGGTGGCTGGGGTAGAAGTGGGGCGCGCGGCGGTCGTGCCGCGCGCCGTGCGAGTGCGCGACGTGCCCGGCGAGGGCTTCGCGGACGTCTTGGGCGGGTCGGCGGCCAGCTCGCCGCGCGCGGTGGCGGCGTCGACGAGCTCCCCGATCCGGGTGCCGGAACGCCGCCCCTCCAGGTGCAGCCGGCCGACATTGACCCGGTCCTGGGCCAGCAGCGTCAGGACGGCGGAGCCGCCTGCCGCGTAGGTCGCCACATAGCCGTGCACGCCGCGGACCAGCAGCTCACGCAGATCGCCGTGTCCGGTGGTCTCGGCCATCCGTATGGCGACACCCAGTGCGGCCGCGGTGAGCGCGGCCAGGCCGTCCGGCTCCACACCGGGCGTGTCGTGGGCGAGGACGAGACCGTCGGCGCTGGCCGCGAGCGCTCCGGTCAGCTGGGGCACACGGGCCCTCAACCGATGGAGTTCGTCGAGGACTTCGGGTTCCGCCGCCATCAGCAGTCTCCTCTCGGCACGCTGTCGTAGCGCGCGGATCACAAGGCCTCCCGCGGGTTGGGACTCACAAGGCCTCCAGCGCGTCTCTGAGTCGTCGCAGCAACGCGACGTCGGGATCGTTGGAGGTCTGGGTGAGCACGCTGGGCGGGGGGAGCGGCTGCGGTGGCGGAGCGGCCGTCACGAGTCCGGCGGCGGCGAGCCGGCGCAGGTCGACGAGCGTGTGGAAGGCGGGCCGCCCCAGCGCGAGGGACACGTCCGCCGCCGTGCGGACGCCGTCCACCCGGCCGAGGACGGCCTCCTGGCGCAGCGGCACCGTCGGCCCGGCGGCGAGCAGGGCGCGCCGGAGCGGTGCGGTGTCGGTCGCCGGGTCGGGCCATATGCGGTGCAGGAGTTCGCGCCGGCGCACCGTCTCGCGCTCCAGCGCGGCGACGGGGACGGGGCGGAGCGGGCCGAACCAGTGCGCGGCGCCGTAGCGGAAGCGGCTCGGGGTGCTGCTCGGCCCGAGCACGAAGTAGGCCGCGTCGTACAGGGAGCCCAGGTGGCACAGTTCCAGCGCGCCCTCCGCGATCCACCCGCTGTCGATCAGGAACCGGCCGACCCGGCGGCGTGCCCCGGCCGCGGCGACCGCCTCCCGCCACACCTCGGCGTCCAGTACGCCGCGGACGGAGAACAGCACGTCGAGCCCGGGTGTGGCGGGGCTCTCGGCGTGCACGACCTCGCCGTCGGCGAGGTAGAGGGTGCCGCGCTCGCGGATGAGGACGCCGGTGGCCCGCTCGTCGGCGAGCCGGCCGAGCATCGGCGAGACGCCGCCGGCGGCGCTCGGTGCCGTGTCCCGCACCGGGAGCCGGGGCGGAGGAGGGGTCCTGACCGTGGTCATACGAGCACCAGCCGTCCTGCCATCTCGCCGAGCCGGATGCGGGCCAGGGCCAGATTGCCGTCCGAGCGGCCCAGCCACAGGTGCAGGAACACGCTGCTGTCGAAGGTGGTCCGGACGAAACGCAGGACGTGGTAGCTGTCGCGGTTGCTGATGATCAGGTCTTCGATCGGGGTCTCCTGGTCGGACCACTCCGACCAGTCGGAGCCGTCCTTGGGGGCGAACGAGCGGTTCTCCGCGGCCAGCCGGGCCAGCTCGGCCGCCTCCGCCGCGGTCGTCTCGTGGTCGTCGCCCGGCGCGTCGCCCACCGTCCCCAGGGCCAGGCCGCTGGTCCAGTCGACCACCGAGGCACCCCGCGCACCGGGCAGTGTCATGGCTTCCAGCAGGCACTCGTCGATTCCGGGCACCGTGTCTCCCCTCCCGCCAAAGGGTTCGGCCGAGTGACGCCGAAGTTACGCACTGTGTGCACGGGAAGGGAGTGATCGGGCATTTTCCTGTGGAACATGCCCGCGATGACTAAGGTGGGTCAACTGACCACATTCTCCGGCGCACCGACAGTGCCCGTGGGCGGTTTGTGCTGCCCTGGGGGGTGTGGCAGAGGCGCTCGCGGGTGCGATGGGGCGCACGGAGCGTCGCGTGCGCCCCGAGGTCTCACGGGGAGGGCGGTGGCTACAGCGCGATGAGCGACGGCCCGTGCGCGCCGCCCGACTCCGCGACGATCTCGTCGAGGGTCTGCGGCTCCCGTGCGACCGCGAAGCGCACGCCGCCCGCGTCGTCGTCGCCGGCCGGTGCGAAGCCGTAGACGCCGGGCCGGGCAAGGGAGTTGTACGCGTAGTGGTGGGCGAAAAAGTACGCGCCGGTGTCCAGCGCGGCCACGTGGTCGCCCGGTTCGAGCAGCGGCAGCGCGCGGCCCTCCGCCAGCAGATCGCCCGCGAAGCAGGCGGGGCCCGCGACGTCCTGGACGACGTCCGGCCCCGTCCTGGGCCGGCCCTTCGCGTCGTACGCGGCGATCCGCAGCGGCCAGGCCGCCGGCGCGTAGACCGTACGGGTCGCCACCTGCACCCCGGCATGCGTGACCGCGATCGCCCGGCCCCCGGCGGACTTCGTGTACTCGACCCGCGCCAGCACCGTCCCGTGCTTGGCCAGCAGTGACCGGCCGAACTCCGTGACCAGCCCGTACCGCCCGTCGAACAGTCCGGGCGCGACCTCGGCGAGCAGCCGCGCGTACCGCGCGTACGTCGGTGTCGTCGCGTCGGAGCCGAAGTCGACCGGCAGCCCGCCGCCGATGTCGATCGTGTCGACCTGCCGCCGCCCGACGTGCCGGTTGATCTCCTCCGCCAGCGCGTACGTCTCCGCCACGCCCCGCGCCAGCAGGGAGAGCGGCATGCCCTGTGATCCCGAATGTGCGTGCAGCCGGGTGAGCCAGGGGCGGTCGGCGTACGCCCGCACGATCCACGCGCGGGCCCCCTCGTCCCGCAGCGCGACCCCGAACTTGGAGGTCGCCGTCGCCGTGGACAGCGCCTCGATCGACCCCCCGCCGACCTGCGGGTTCACCCGGATTCCGATGGGGGAGCCGGTGGCCGCCGAGCGGACGACGGCGTCGATGCGCTCCAGCTCCTGCTTGCTGTCCGCGTTGACCGCGATGCCCAGCTCCAGAGCCTCGCGCAGTTCGGCGGCCGTCTTGGCCGGCGAGTCGAGCACGGTCCGCGCGGGCGGGATTCCGGCGGTCCGGGCGAGCGCGAGCTCTCCGGGGCTCGCCACCTCCGCGCCGATGCCCTGCTCGCGCAGCAGCCGCAGTACCGGCACGAGGGGGGTCGCCTTCACCGCGAAGGCGTGCAGCACCGGAGTGCCGGGTGCGGTCACCGCGTCGAAGGCGGCGTGCAGCGCGGCGGCCGAGGCCCGGATGCCGGGGACGTCGAGGAGCGCGACGATGGGGTGGTCCGGGGTGAGGAGGCCCTGTTCCACGGCGGCCCGCACGGCGTCGTCCCGCCGGGAGACCCGCCCGGAGTCCGCCTCGGCCCCCGGCTCGCGGTCCGAGGCGACCCCGCCGCTGTCCCTGCCCCCGTCCGCCGTCCGGCCCTCATCCCCGTCCACTGCCCGACCCCGTTCGGATTCGGCCCCGTGATCCCGTTCCCCGGCCGCCCCTCGTCCCCTGTCCCTGTCCCCCGTCCGGTCCCTGTCCCTCGTCCGGTCCCGGTTCCGGTTCGTCGTCCGGCCGTCCATCGCCGCCCGCCCCTCGCCCGCCGCCCCCTCGCCGTCCGCCGCCGTCCGGCCCCCGGCCGCCCCTCTGCCGTCCGTCCGCTCGTCCTCATGCGCCCTCGCGTCGCCCGAAGGCGTCCTCGAAGCTCCTGCCGAAGGCATCGCAGCCCCACTCGCCCCGTCGCCCGCCGGTTCCCCTGCCCTGTCCATGTCTGCGCCCATACGTCCCAGCCAAACATCCGTGAGGAGCGCGCGCGGGGCCGTGCATCTATTGACTAGCTCTATTCAAAGAGCCAGGATGTGAATATCTACAGCAACAGTTCGCTAGGAGGCAGACCATGTCAGGACCCCGCCCCGTCCGAGCGCCGCGCGGTACGGAACTGAGCGCCCTGGGATGGCAGCAGGAAGCCGCCCTGCGGATGCTGCAGAACAACCTCGACCCCGAGGTCGCCGAGCACCCCGACAAGCTCGTCGTCTACGGCGGCACCGGCAAGGCCGCCCGTGACTGGCGTTCCTTCGACGCCATGGTCCGCACGCTGCGCACGCTCAAGCAGGACGAGACGATGCTCGTCCAGTCCGGCCGTCCCGTCGGCGTCATGCAGACCCACGAGTGGGCCCCGCGCGTCCTCATCGCCAACTCCAACCTGGTCGGCGACTGGGCGAACTGGGAGGAGTTCCGGCGCCTGGAGGCCCTCGGCCTCACCATGTACGGCCAGATGACCGCCGGTTCCTGGATCTACATCGGCACCCAGGGCATCCTCCAGGGCACCTACGAGACCTTCTCCGCCGTCGCCGCGAAGAAGTTCAACGGCACCCTGGCCGGCACCATCACGCTGACCGCCGGTCTCGGCGGCATGGGCGGCGCCCAGCCGCTCGCCGTGACGATGAACGACGGCGTCGCGATCTGTATCGACGTCGACCCGCGCGCCATCGAGCGCCGCATCGAGCACCGCTACCTGGACGTGAAGGCCGACTCCCTGGAGCACGCCCTCCAGCTCGCCGTCGAGGCCCGCGACCAGCGCAAGCCGCTCTCCATCGGCCTGCTCGGCAACGCGGCGGAGCTGCTGCCGCGGATGCTCGCCGAGGGCGCGCCCATCGACATCGTGACCGACCAGACCTCGGCCCACGACCCGCTCGCCTACCTCCCCGTAGGCGTCGACTTCGACGACATGGCCGACGCCGCCGCCAAGGACCCCGCCGGCTTCACCACCCGCGCCCGCGAGTCCATGGCCAGGCACGTCGAGGCCATGGTCGGCTTCATGGACGCCGGCGCCGAGGTCTTCGACTACGGCAACTCCATCCGCGGCGAGGCCCAGCTCGCCGGCTACGACCGCGCCTTCGCGTTCCCCGGCTTCGTCCCCGCCTACATCCGCCCGCTCTTCTCCGAGGGCAAGGGCCCCTTCCGCTGGGCGGCCCTGTCCGGCGAGGCCTCCGACATCCACAAGACGGACAAGGCGATCCTCGACCTTTTCCCGGAGAACGAGTCGCTGCACCGCTGGATCAAGCTGGCCGGCGAGCGCGTCCACTTCCAGGGCCTGCCCGCCCGTATCTGCTGGCTCGGCTACGGCGAGCGCGACAAGGCAGGCGAGCGCTTCAACGACATGGTGGCGTCCGGCGAACTCGCCGCTCCCCTCGCCATCGGCCGCGACCACCTCGACTGCGGTTCCGTCGCCTCCCCGTACCGCGAGACCGAGGCCATGCTCGACGGCTCCGACGCGATCGCCGACTGGCCGCTGCTGAACGCCATGGTGAACGTCGCCTCCGGCGCCTCCTGGGTCTCCATCCACCACGGCGGCGGCGTCGGCATGGGCCGCTCCATCCACGCGGGCCAGGTCTCCGTCGCCGACGGCACCAAGCTCGCCGGCGAGAAGATCCGCCGCGTCCTGACGAACGACCCCGGCATGGGCGTCATCCGCCACGTCGACGCCGGCTACGACATCGCCGAGAACGTCGCCGACGAGCGCGGTGTGCGCATCCCGATGCGCGAAGGCGACGAGGGCGGCACCGCGTGACGTTCCACAGCATGTGGGCGGAGCTGCTGCCGATCGGCCGCAGCTCCGCCTCCGGCGGCTACCGCCGGTTCGCCTGGACCGGGGCCGACACCGACTGCCGCGCCTGGTTCCGGCAGCAGGCCGAGTCCCGCGGGCTCACCTACGAACTCGACCGCAACGGCAACCAGTGGGCCTGGCTCGGCGACCCCGCCGCGGGGGACGCCGTGGTCACCGGGTCCCACCTGGACTCCGTGCCCGACGGCGGTGCCTTCGACGGCCCCCTCGGTGTCGTCTCCTCCTTCGCCGCGCTCGACGAACTCCGCGCCCGCGGCGTGGAGTTCACCAAGCCCCTCGCCATCGTCAACTTCGGCGACGAGGAGGGCGCCCGGTTCGGCCTCGCCTGCGTCGGCTCCCGGCTGGCCGCCGGCCGGCTCACCGTCGAGCAGGCGCACCGGCTGACCGACGCCGACGGCATCACCCTGCCGCAGGCAATGGAGCGCGCCGGGTACGACGCCGGCACCATCGGCCCCGACCCCGAGCGGCTCGGCCGGATCGGCGCCTTCGTCGAACTGCACGTCGAGCAGGGCCGCGCCCTCGACATCGGCGGCGACCAGGTCGGCATCGCCAGCGCCATCTGGCCCCACGGCCGCTGGCGCTTCGACTTCCGCGGCGAGGCCAACCACGCCGGCACGACCCGGCTCGTGGACCGCCACGACCCGATGCTGCCCTACGCCGAGACCGTCCTCGCCGCACGCCGCGAGGCCCGGCTCGCGGGCGCCGTCGCCACGTTCGGCAAGATCGCCGTCGAGCCGAACGGCGTGAACGCCATCCCCTCCCTGGTGCGCGGCTGGCTCGACTCCCGCGCCGCCGACCAGGCGACCCTCGACACGGTCGTCACCGGCGTCGAGAAGGCGGCCCGCGCGTACGCGGACGCGCAGGGCGTCGAACTCGACGTGGTCCGCGAGTCGTTCACCCCCGTCGTCGAGTTCGAGCACGCCCTGCGTGACGAACTCGCCCGCATCCTGGGCAAGGAGCGGGACGCCGTGCTCAGCGTCCCCGTTCTCGGGACCGGGGCCGGACACGACGCCGGAATCCTCTCCGGCACCGTCCCGACCGCCATGCTGTTCGTACGCAACCCCACGGGCGTCTCGCACTCCCCGGCCGAGTACGCCGCCGAGGACGACTGCGTGGCCGGGGTGACCGCACTCGCCGACGTACTCGAAGGGCTGGCCTGCAGGTGACGCAGACGTACTGGCTGGAACACGCCTGGCTCGACACGAACGTCGAGCCGGGCGTCGCCGTGACCGTGTCCACCGGCGGCTCCGGGGCCGGCCAGGACGGCCGCGTCACCGAGGTCCGCACCGGCGTCGACACCCCGCCGCCGGGCGCCGAGATCCTCCGCGGACTCACCCTCCCCGGTCTCGCCAACGCCCACTCGCACGCCTTCCACCGCGCCCTGCGCGGCACCGTCCAGGTCGGCTCCGGCACCTTCTGGACCTGGCGCGAGCTCATGTACTCCTTCGCGGACCGGCTGACCCCGGAGACCTACCAAGCGCTGGCCCGCGCGGTGTACGCGGAGATGGCGCTCGCCGGAGTCACCGCCGTCGGCGAGTTCCACTACGTGCACCACGCCCACGACGGCACCCCCTACGCCGACCCCAACGCCATGGGCGAGGCCCTCATCGCCGCCGCCGCCGACGCCGGGATCCGCATCACCCTGCTCGACACGGCCTATCTCTCCTCCGGCTTCGGGCAGCCGCCCAACTCGCACCAGCGGCGCTTCTCCGACGGCACCGCCGACGCCTGGGCGGAACGCTCTTCACTTCTCAAGGACCGGGATCACGCACGGATCGGTGCGGCGATCCACTCCGTACGGGCCGTGCCCGCCGGACAGCTCGCCACGGTCGCGCGCTGGGCCGAGGAGCGGCGCGCCCCGCTCCATGTGCACCTGTCCGAGCAGACCGCGGAGAACGAGGCCTGCCTCGCCGCCCACGGCCGCACGCCCACCCGGCTGCTCGCCGACCACGGGGTGCTCGGCCCGCGCACCACCGGAGTCCACAACACCCACCTCACCGACGAGGACATCGCCCTGCTCGGCGGCTCCGGCACCGGCACCTGCATGTGCCCGACCACCGAACGCGACCTCGCCGACGGCATCGGCCCCGCCGTCGCCCTGCAGCGCGCGGGCTCACCCCTCTCGCTCGGCTCCGACAGCCACGCCGTCATCGACCTCCTCGAAGAAGCCCGCGCGATGGAGCTGAACGAGCGGCTGCGCACCCGCACCCGCGGTCACTGGACGGCCGCCGCCCTGCTGCGCGCCGCCTCCGCCGACGGCCACGCGGCCCTCGGCTGGGACGACGCGGGCAGCATCGAGACGGGCGCGCTCGCCGACTTCACGACGATCGCCCTCGACTCGGTCAGAACAGCGGGACCGGTGCCGCGCCTCGGCGCCGAGACAGCCGTATTCGCGGCCACGGCGGCCGATGTCCGGCACACGGTGGTGGCGGGACGGCACGTCGTACGCGACGGCGCGCACACGCTCGTACCGGATGTGCCGGCAGCTCTCGCGGACGCCGTCCAGGCCCTGCGCTCCTGATATCCGGACCCGGGCGCGACCTCGCGTGCCCGGCACCCCCCACCAGCAGTCCCGCCACCCCTGAGGACGCCATGAGCAGCACGACCGTCATCACCAACATCGCCAGTCTGGTCACCAACGATCCCTCCCAAGGTGACGGATCCCCGCTCGGTCTGATCCAGGACGCGGCCGTCGTCATCGACGGAGACCGCGTCGCGTGGACCGGTGAATCAAGCAAAGCACCCGCCACTGACAACCGGGTCGACGCCGGTGGCCGCGCGGTGATCCCGGGCTTCGTCGACTCCCACTCGCACCTGGTCTTCGCCGGGGACCGCACCCAGGAGTTCAACGCCCGGATGTCCGGGCGGGCGTACAGCGCGGGCGGCATCCGCACCACCGTCGCCGCCACCCGCGCCGCCTCCGACGAGGAGCTGGAGCGCAACCTCACGCGCTATCTGCGCGAAGCCCTCCGCCAGGGCACCACGACCTTCGAGACCAAGTCGGGCTACGGCCTGACCGTCGAGGACGAGGCCCGCGCCCTGCGCATCGCCGCCTCGCACACCGACGAGGTCACCTACCTCGGCGCGCACATCGTCCCGCCCGACTACGCCGACGACCCGGCCGGCTATGTCGCCCTGGTGACCGGCGATATGCTCGACGCCTGCGCCCCGTACGCCCGTTGGGTGGACGTCTTCTGCGAGAAGGGCGCCTTCGACGGCGACCAGGCCCGCGCGATCCTCACGGCCGGCAAGGCGAAGGGCCTGCACCCCCGCGTGCACGCCAACCAGCTCTCGTACGGCCCCGGAGTCCAGCTCGCCGTCGAGCTGGACGCGGCGAGCGCCGACCACTGCACCCATCTGACGGACGCGGACGTCGACGCCCTGGCGAGCGGCGACACCGTGGCGACCCTGCTCCCCGGCGCCGAGTTCTCCACCCGCGCCGAGTGGCCGAACGCTCGCCGGCTCATCGACGCGGGCGTCACGGTCGCGCTGTCCACCGACTGCAACCCCGGCTCGTCCTTCACGTCGTCCGTGCCCTTCTGCATCGCGCTCGCGGTGCGGGACATGCGGATGACCCCCGACGAGGCCGTGTGGTCGGCGACCGCGGGCGGCGCGAAGGCCCTGCGCCGGGACGATGTCGGCCGTCTCGCGCCGGGCGCCTATGCGGACCTGGCCCTGCTGGACGCCCCCAGCCATGTCCACCTGGCCTACCGTCCGGGCGTCCCGCTGGTCACCGGCGTCTGGCGGCGCGGCGCCCGCGAGGTCTGAGAACCCGGGGGTCCGTGGGCCCGCTGCCCGTTGTCCGTTGTCCGCCGCCCGTTGTCCGCCGCCCGCTGCCCGTTGTCCGCCGCCCAAGGGCGACGGGCCCGACGGGGCCGACGGGGCCGAACGCGGTCCGGGGGCGCGGGGCGAGACCCGGTGCCGTCCGCGCGGGGCGAACCCGGTGCCGTTCGGCCGCGCGGGGCGAAGCCGGTGCCAGGCGCGCGCGGGGCGAACCCGGTCCGAGGTGTGCGGGCCGAATGCGGGTCGAGTCGTGCGGGGCTGACGGGTCCGACGGGTGAAGGGGCCCGTCAGGCGGTGCCCGCGCGCCAGCGCTGGCCCGTGCCTCCGTTCAGCGGTATCAAGGACAGTCCGTTGTCGCCGTCCGGCGTGACCGCCGTCTCGATGGCCACGGCCGGACGGATGACACCGTCCCCGTCCACGGTGAACCGCAGGTTGTCGCCGTTGTCGCCGTCGAGCGAGGAGCACTCCCAGATGCCCACGCCGTTGTCGACGGAGCCACGGCTGTCCAGGCAGAAGCTGTCGTCGGCGGCCGACCGGAGGGAACCGCTGTCGCTGTCGACGCGCCAGCGCTGGGTGGAGGACGAGGAACAGGGCGCCGTGACGACGTCCGTGCCCTTCGTCAGATCGCCGTCGCGGATGTCCAGGCACAGGCCCGAGGCGACGTTCACGACCTGGGCGTAGGCGCTGCCCGGCGCGCGGAACACGACGGTGGGGGTCGGTTTCGGGCCGGGTGACCTCGGCGGTGCCGAACTGTGGGCCGGGGAGGGCGACGCGGAGGTGGCCGAGGGAGAGGGCGAGGCCGACTGCGTGGGGGCCGACGGCGTGACCGGGACCGTGGCCGTGACGGTCACCGGAGGCGGGCCCGACGGCGTGGAGACCGAGCCCGCCGCGTCCGTGGAGGGCGTGCCGCCCGAGGAGAGCAGCAGGAACAGGACCGGCGCCAGGGCCACGCCGAGCGCCGCCGCCGAGGTCAGGACGAACCGGCGGGACGGCGGCCAGGGCAGCACCGACGCCCGTGACCCGGTGCGGAGTTCCGGCGGAACGGGCCCGGCCCCGGACACCTCGTTCGTGACGTACGCCGTACCCGCCCACGGCAGCAGGCCCTCGGCCAGGGCGGAGCGCGGATGGTCGCGCAGGGCGGTCAGTTCCCCGTAGGCGGTCGAGCAGTACGCGCAGCGGGCCATGTGGGCGTGCAGGTCGGTGCTGGAGCGCGGGTTGTCGGGCCGCACCGACTCCTCGATCAGCCGGCGGAAGTCTCCGCAGCGCGGATCGTCGGAGGCGGCCAGCCGGTACTTCACACAGGTCTGGCCCAGGGACTGGAGCGCCTGGTCGGTGCCGTACGTGACGTCCTCGATGGTCAGGCCGAGCAGGACCGCCGTCCGTTCCGCGGGCTCGCGCTCCACGACCGCGTACCAGATGAGGCCCTGGGCGCGGGACGGAAGGGACCGGAAGGCCGGGAGCAGGGACGGTACGGGACCGTCGGGGCCCGCCGTGCTCAGGACGAGGAGCAGACCGGGGTCGAGGCCCGCGGCGCGCTGGTCCCGGGCCCATGAGGCGGCCACCCGCCCGGTCAGCAGCAGGAGTTGGTGCCGCCACGGGACGTTCGGGTCGATGCCGCGCGCCGTCTCGCGGGCCGCCAGGGTGAAGGTCTGCGCCGCGAGCTGTTCGGCCCCGGACTCGCCGGTGGTGCACAGCCGGGCGTAGGCGAGGACCGAGGCACGGTGGCGTGCGCGGAGTTCCTGGAGGGCCGTGTACGCGGTCGCGGTGCCGGCGCGCAGCAGCTCGGTCAGCCGTGCGTCGGACGCCTCCGCGGGCAGTCCGTCGCCCTCGGCCGCGCTGCTTCTGTCGGCCGGGTCGCCCTGCGTCATGTTCGTCCGCCTCCCCGCACCTGGTGCGTGCTCGTCCCGTCCTGACGTACCGGCCAGTTTGGGATGCCCATAGTGGCGGGGTTGGTCTTTTGGGGAAAGAGTTGAAGAGCGGATTCCTCGCGGAGCGGCGCCGAACCTCCCTGTGCGGCACAGAAGTTGCCTGCGGCACCGAGGTGCCTGGGCAACACCGAGGTGCCTGGGCGGCACGGAGGTTGCCTGGGCGGCGCGGAGGCTCTCCGAGGAGCGGGGCGGGTGGCCGGGAGGCGAGCGGGACGACGGGAGAGGGGACGGCGGAGGGCGGAGGGCGGAAGCCGAGCGGTCCGGTGCCCGTGGGGCGCCGGACCGCTCGGATGCGCGGCCCCGCGGGCCGCGAAGCCCTGTCACTCCTCGACGGTCAAGCCCTTCCGGAGTCGCACGAGAGTGCGCGACAGCAGCCGGGAGACATGCATCTGGGAGATGCCGAGTTCGTCGCCGATCTCGGACTGGGTCATGTTCGCCACGAACCGCAGCGAGAGGATCTGCCGGTCGCGCTGCGGGAGTTCCGCGATCAGCGGCTTGAGGGACTCCACGTACTCGATGCCTTCGAGCCCGTTGTCCTCGTAGCCGATGCGGTCCGCGAGCGCGCCCTCGGAGTCGTCCTCCTCCGGCTGGGCGTCCAGCGAACTGGCCGTGTAGGCGTTGGACGCTGCCATGCCCTCGACGACCTCGTCGTTGCTGATCCCGAGCCGTTCCGCCAGCTCGCCCACGGTCGGGGCGCGGTCGAGGCGCTGGGCCAGTTCGTCGCCGGCCTTGGCCAGGTCGAGCCGCAGCTCCTGGAGCCTGCGGGGCACCCGCACCGACCAGGAGGTGTCGCGGAAGAAGCGCTTGATCTCGCCGATGATGGTCGGCATCGCGAAGGTGGGGAACTCGACGCCGCGGCTCAGCTCGAACCGGTCGATCGCCTTGATCAGGCCGATGGTGCCGACCTGGATGATGTCCTCCATCGGCTCGCTGCGGGAGCGGAAGCGGGAGGCGGCGAACTTCACCAGCGCGAGGTTGAGTTCGACGAGTGTGTTGCGGACGTACGCGTGGTCGTGCGTGCCCTCTTCGAGGGACTCGAGTCGCGCGAAGAGTGTCTTGGACAGAGCCCGTGCGTCCACCGGCCCCACCTCGTCGTACGGGGGGATCTCCGGAAGTCCGGCGAGTCCGGTGAGTCCGTCGACTCCGTCGGTTCCGGTTCCGTCGACGTGCTCCAGGGATTCCGGAGAAGGTGTCGACGTCGCCGTCCGGGTCTGCGATGCGTCGAGCCGGGGTGACATGGTGTCCTCCATCGTTCTCGGCATATGGCCGCCGATGCCAATACGTGCACTGCGGTGTGCGGCGCCTCCAAAGCCGGCCGGGTCGGATAGCTGTCTCTCTTAGCCCTATCCGGTTTCCCGAACCCGCCGCAAGTGTCCTCTGTGGTGAAATGTCCATTTTCGGGGGGTTGTTCGGGTGACGGGTGTCGTAGAGAAGGCGTAGTGTTCGAGTGCGTACATCAGCAGTCGCGACGCTCGAAAGAGAGACGGCATGGACCGCGGGACGGTCGGCAGCGCACAGTCGGGCCGGCTTCTTGTCGAGGTGCGGGAAGAGGGCACAAGTGCCGTCGTGACCCCCGCGGGTGAGCTCGATCACCACACGGCCGATTTGTTGCGTGAGCCACTCGAGGACTGCCTCGAAAAGGGGTACGCGCGACTTGTCGTCGACTGTTCCCGGCTGGAGTTCTGCGACTCCACCGGGCTCAATGTGCTGCTCGGCGCCCGGCTGAAGGCCGAGGCCGCGGGGGGTGGGGTCCACCTGGCCGCGATGCAGCCGGTGGTGGCCCGCGTCTTCGAGATCACCGGGGCGGAGGCCGTCTTCACCGTCCACGACACGCTCGAGGCGGCCCTGTCCGACTGATCCGGCGAGCCTTCGGTCATGATGCCGCCAATGTCCCAGATGCCCCTGCGTGACCGACGCGTTACTCGCGTCACAGGTTCCGTGCCGAATAAATGGGTGTTCGGACGGTTCCGTCGGGCAGGAGACATCCTGGATGCGTCGGCGGCGCGTGTGCCCGCGGCGGGCGCGGCGGAAGTCGTTGATCCGCGAGCGGCGAAAGTCGTTGATCCATCCGTACTGAGCACTGCTTACTGAGTACTGCGTACTGAGTCTTGAGAGTCTTGAATCGTGAACCGGTGAATCGGTGAGGTGAAGCGCTGATGAGCACCACCCGGCCTTGCTCGCCGGGCGACCGCGGCCCGGAGTCGGGCGACGGCGGCGCTTCCGCGGTGTCCGCGCGGAGCGTGGCGCCCGTGGACGGCGCGACGCCCGTCGACGGCGCCTCCCCGGCCGGCGCGGCCCCCGCGCCCGTCGGCCGCCAGGCCCGCAGGCTGAGCCTCGACGGCGAGAGCGGCGTCGTGCCGCTCGCCCGCGACTTCGCCCGGCAGGCGCTGTACGCGTGGGGCTGGCTGCCCGCCGCGAGCGCCGACCGGCGGGCGGCCGCCGAGGACGTCCTGCTGGTCGTCTCCGAACTGGTCACCAACGCCTGTCTGCACGCCGAGGGCCCGGACGAACTCCGGATCTCCTGCGACAACAAGGTGCTGCGCATCGAGGTCTCCGACCGGGGGGCCGGTCAGCCCGCCCCGCGCACCCCGCACCGCGCCGGGCGCCCCGGCGGCCACGGCATGTTCATCGTGCAGCGGCTCTGTCTGGACTGGGGGGTCGTGCGGATGTCAGGAGTCGCCGGCAAGACGGTCTGGGCGGAACTCGGCGCCCCCGCGTAGACCTCCGCCCCACTCGTCCCCGGCATGGACCGCTGGCCGACCCGGCTCCTGACCGCTCGGCCCCGGCCGACTCGCCCCGCCGGGTCGCCCGGCACCGCCCTGTTCCGCCTGCGGCCCGTCACCGCCCCCTCGGTCTGCGGCCCGCTGAGCGCGGCCCCGTTCGGCCCTGGCCGACTCGCCCCGCCGGTCCGCTTGGCCGGCTGGCCGGCTTGCGCGGTCTGCGGCCTGTAAGGCGCCGCTCCGCTCGGCTCTCGCCGACTCGCCCCGCCGCTCCGCTCGGCCCCCGTTCGGCCCTGGCCGACTCGCCCCGCCGGTCCGCTTGGCCGGCTGGCTGGCTTGCGCGGTCTGCGGCCTGCAAGGCACCGCTCCGCTCGGCTCTCGCCAACTCGCCCCGCCGCTCCGCTCGGCCCCCGTTCGGCCCTGGCCGACTCGCCCCGCCGGTCCGCTTGGCCGGCTGGCCGGCTTGCGCGGTCTGCGGCCTGCAAGGCGCCGCCCCGCTCGGCTCTCGCCGACTCGCCCCGCCACTCCGCTCGGCCCCCGCCGACTCACCCCGCCGGGTCGCTCGGCGGACTCGCCCCGCCGATTCGCTCGGCCGGCTTCCCCGGCCAACTCGCCCCGGCCGCCGCGCTCGCCCGTCCGGGCGGCTGTCCGACAGCGCTCGCGAACCGCCCTTCGGGCTCGCCTTCGGGCCGCTCGCGCGACCGTCTTCGCGGTCTGCCTACTCGGTGGCCCGGCCGCCGCTCTCCCGGCCACCCCCGCGAACCGCCCTCGGGGGGCTCGTCGTTCCGGAGCGCCACATGTGCCCGGCCTCCGGGCTCGTTGTTCCGGGCCGTCTCCTCGCCCCGCCTCCCGGTCTGCCCTTGCGGAGGGCCTCCGCGAACCACCCGTCGGTTCGCGGAGGCCGGAGCGTCTTCGTGAACCGACGGGTGGCTCGCGAAGAGGCTCCGGCATCCCGGGTGGTTGTCCCGGACGGAGACCGGGCGTTCTTGTGAACTGCCCGTACCGCACCCGCCTTTGGTTACCCGGGGTTCGAATCCTTCTTCGTGCGGCACCCGGTGTGCGCCGGATCCCCACGGATCCGGCGCGCACTTTGTCTTCCCTCCACAAGTCACCGGGCGTACCTTGACGGCCGATCTGATGTTCCGTCAGAAATCGACGAGGATGCCGTCGGAGTGAGGGGCAGGCCCGTGTCGTACCGGACGTACCAGAAACGAACCGCCGCGCTCGCGTTCGCCGCGGCCCTGGCCGGCTCGGCGGTGCTGATGGCCGCCCCCGTAGCCCAGGCCGCCGTGGTGGACGTCAACTACCAGTGCAAGACACCGATCGGCGACAAGAGCGCCGTCTCGCCCATCGACATCAAGGGCGTCAAGAGCGGGAGCACCTACAAGCTCACCATGTCCTGGCAGAAGGGTGTCTCCTCCAGCCCGGTCGAACTCGGCAAGGGCGCGATGACGCCGAGCGCCGTCATCAAGGTGGGCGGCGCGGACAGCGGCACGGTGGCGGTCAGCGGACCGGCCAACGCGGCCGCCATCCCGGCCAACACCCCCATCAAGATCAATGACTTGAGCGGCACCTACACGCCGAAGAAGTCCGGCAAGGTCACCTTCACCGCGGGCGTCCTCACCATCAAGGCCCTCGGCACCACGACCACGTGCACCCCCTCGAACAGCCCGGGTCCCTCGCTGACCCTCGACGTCACGGCCGCCGGCGGTTCGGGATCGTCGACCTCGGGTTCCTCCGGTTCCAGCGGGACCCAGAGCGGCACCGACTCCGGTGGTTCCCTCCCGCAGACCGGCCCCGAGGACTCCGTGATCGCGCTCGGCACCCTCGGCGGCACGGTCCTGCTCGCGGGCGCGGCGGGCGTGCTGTGGCTGACGCGCAGGCATCAGGCGGTACGCCGCTGACCTCCCGCACCACGACCTGGAGCCGCCGCATGCCGTACGCACTCCCCGCTGCCCGCGTGCTGGGCCTGACCCTGGTGCTGCTGAGCGCGGCACCGACGGCCCTGGCCGCCGAGGGCTGGTCCGTCGTGCCGGCCGCGGGCGGCGCGGCCGACGGGCGGCCCTCCGTCTATGCGGAGGGCCCGCCCGGCACGGTCCTCCAGGACTCCGTGTCCGTGCTCAACCCGGGCGCGCGGCCCCTCACCGTCACGCTGCGCGGGGCCGACGCGGACGACACCGCCGACGGCGCCTTCACCGTGCGCGAACGGCCGACGGACACGGGCGCGTGGATCGCCTTCGCCGGACAGGCGGGCGGCCGCCGGACCGCCGTGCGAGACCTGTCCGTACGGGTGCCCGCGCACACCCGCGCCGACGTGCCGTTCACCATCGGCGTCCCGTCCGGCGCGGCGCCCGGCGACCATCCCGGCGCGATCGTCGCGGGCGACGGCCGCCGCACCTCGCTGGTCCGCGTCCAACTCCGGGTGGCAGGACCGACGTTGTCGGCGCTGACCGTCGAGCACGTCAGGGTGGGCGGTGGACGGATCTCGTACGAGCTGGTCAACCGCGGAACCACGGTCCTCGCCCCGCGGCTCGCCGTGCGTGCCGACGGGGTCCTCGGCACGCTGCTCGACCGCGCCCCGCGCCCGCTGCCCGTCGAACTGCTGCCGGGCCGCCGGGTCACGCTCCACGAACCGTGGACCGGCCCCCCGGCCCTCGACCTGGCCGACGTGCGGCTGACGGTGACGGCCGCGGGCGGCGCGCACGCGACCGGGACCGCGTCGGTCCGGTTCGTGCCGTGGTGGGCGCCGGCCGGGGCCGGGGGCGCCCTGGCGGCGGTGGGCGCCTTCTTCGTCGTACGGCGTCGGGGGCGCCGCGGGGTGCGGGGGCCCTGCCGTCGCGGGCGTCCTGCGGGAGACGGCGAGGCCACTGAACAGCCCCGGGTGGAAGTCGAGTTGACGGGAGCGGTGTCGTGAGCGTCCTGAGCGGCAAGATGCGGACGGCGGCGCTGGGGGCGGTGCTGGCGCTCGTCCTGGTCCCGTTGGCGGGGGCGGCCTCGGTGTTCCCGGCCTCCGCCGCCGGGAAACCGAGCGTGACCTTGTCCAAGTCCGAGGCGGGGAGCGGCGGTTCGGTCACCGTGGCCGGCAGCGGATGGCGGCCCGGGGTGCTGCTCATGATGCTGATCTGCGGACAGTCGGTGCCCTCGCGCGGGGTGATCGGCGGCACCAACTCCTGCGCCAACGCCGACGGACGGGCCGTCACCACCGACGCCAAGGGCGGCTTCAGCAAGAACCTGCCGGTCGCCGAGCCGCCCAAGCCGTGCCCCTGTGTGGTGCATGTCGCCACCGTCACGGGTGAGAAGGCCGAGGCGGACGCCATCTTCATGGTGGCCGGCCACCCGGTCGAGCCGTTGCCGAAGGAGGAGGGCGGAGGCCGGCTCTCGGTGCTGACCGACACCCGGCTCGACGGGTCGAGCGGTCTGCTGACCTGGTTCGGATCGCCTCCCTCGCGCACCCTCGTCTTCACGGTCGGCAATGTCGGCACCGCCCCGGTGAAGAACCCGGTCTTCCAAGTCGGCACCTCCCACGGGGTGTTCGCCCCGCAGTGGGAGGAACAGCAGTGGCGCGGCAGCATCGCGCCCGGCCGCAAGGCGCAGATGAGGCTCCCGGTCGAACTGTCGGCCGGGGCGCACGGCGACTACACGATCTCGCTGAAGTACGGCGGGAAGGTCCTCGCCGAGCAGCCGTGGGGCGTGGGCCGCCCCTGGGGCGTCACCGTCTTCTGGATCCTGCTCTGCGTGGTCGTCCCGGCCGCGGTGTTCCGCGCCGGGATGGCCGTGGTGGACCGGGTACGCCCGCGCAGGTCGACCGGGCGGGCCGGCCGGCACCGGGGTGTCCGGCTGACCGAGCTCACGCTGCGTCTGCCCAAGGCGAGCCCCGCCCCACGGACGCCGGCGGACGCCTCGGCCTCCCCGGTCCCGGCCCTGCCGTGGTTCACCCCGGACAACGATCCGGGGACCGCGGCGAACGGTCAGCTCTCCGCACCGCAAGAGAACGGTCCGACGACACAGACGAGAAAGGGACCCACGTGAGCAGGCAACGGAGAGTGGTACCGGCCGGCGGCCGAAGGGCGGGCGCGGCCGGGGTCGCGCTGATGCTCGGCGGTGCGGGCATCCTGCTGGGGGTGGCCGCCGCCCCGGCGCAGGCCGCCGAGGTGTCGTACGCGACGGAATGCGTGCCGCCCTCGATCTCCGGGCTGCCCCCGGTGGAGGGCACCACCAAGGTGGAGATCACCGCGCCCGCCGAGGCGAAGGTGGGCGACGAGGTCACCATCACCTGGAAGTTCACCCAGGCCGCCTCGAAGAACCCCGATGTCCTCGATCTCGACGCGAACACCGTCAAGCCCACCGGGACGCTGAAGGCGGGCGGAGCTCAGACGGCCGACATCGCGATGGAGGGGCCGCGGACGAACCCCGCGATCCCCAAGAACAGCGCCATGAAGCTGTCCGACATGACGGGCAAGCTGAAACTGACGACGGCGGGCGATGTCACGCTCACCCCGGACGCGTACAACATCAATGTCAGCAAGCCGATCTCCACCGACACCAAGTGCACGCCCAAGGAGACGGTGAACTCCTCGGCGACCATCAAGGTGACGAGCGGCGGCGGGACGGGCGGTACCCCGACGCCGACCCCGACCCCGACGCCCACTCCGACCCCGAGCGGGTCGGTCACCCCGTCGCCGAGCGGCAGCGGGACCGACGGCGGCAGTGACACCGGCGGGTCCGGCAGCGGGCAGACCGACTTCACGGGCAAGGAGGTCTCCGTCCCCTACGCCTGCAAGACGCCCATCGGGGACAAGAACGCCACCTCCCCCGTGCAGATCAACGCCAAGAAGAACGGCGGGAGCTACGACCTCACCGTGCAGTTCAAGAAGTCCGTGATGGACAGCCCGGCCGACATCCCCGCCGACTCCGTCAAGCCGTCGATGGAGGTGGTCCTCGGAGGCGCCGACAAGGGCACCGTGCATGTCGAGGGCCCCGCCAATTCAGCGCCGATCAAGTCCGGCGACCCGATCGAGGTCCCCGACCTGACGGGCACCTACAAGCCGGGCGCGACCGGTTCGTCGACCCTGTCGCCGGGTGTGCTGACGGTGATGGCCCTGGGTACGACGACGACCTGCACCCCGACCTCGTCGGCGGTGTCCCTGACCCTGGACACCTCGCAGCAGGCGAGCGGCGCCTCGGGCGGCGGGTCCACCTCGTCCGGCTCGGGTTCCGCCGGTACGTCGTCCAGTGGCGGCCTGGCGGAAACGGGCTCCGACAGCCACAGCGCGCTCAAGGCGCTCGGACTGGTGGCCGGCACGGTCATCCTGCTCGGCGGCGCGGTCTTCACCTTCATGCCGGGCCGCCGGACACGCTGATCCCGGTCCGCGCTCCCCGGTCCGGTCCTTCCGCGGCCGCCCGCCGGCCGTGGAAGCAGCGAAGGGCCGCCGCACCGAACGGTGCGGCGGCCCTTCCCCGTGTCGTGGGACCGACGTCAGTGGACGTCGCCCATGAGCGTCTTGACCTTCTTGCGGTACATCCACACCGCGGCGCCGGCGATCACGGCGAGCGTGGCCTCCAGCGCGACGATGCCCGTCTTGTTGAGGTCGACGTTGGCGATGGAGAGCAGACCGGTCGTGGCGTCACCGGCGGTGACGGCCAGGAACCAGACACCCATCATCTGGGAGGCGTACCTCGCCGGAGCCATCTTCGTGGTGACGGAGAGGCCGACCGGGGAGAGCAGCAGTTCACCGACGGTCTGCACGAAGTAGATCGCCACCAGCCACATCGCGGCCGCCTTGTGACCGCCCTCGGCGATCGTCAGCGGGGCCAGGAAGAGGAAGAACGACGCGCCGATCAGGATGAGACCCGAGGCGAACTTCGTCGCCGTGCTCGGCTCCTTGCCGCGCTTGTTCAGCCACAGCCACGCCCAGGCGAAGACCGGGGCGAGCGCCATGATCATGACCGGGTTGACGGACTGGTACCAGGAGACCGGGAACTCCCAGCCGAAGATCGTGTTCTTGGCGGACTCGTCGGCGAAGATCGACATCGTCGAGCCGCCCTGGTCGTAGATCATCCAGAAGACGGCCGCGGCGACGAAGAACCAGATGTACGCGGACATCTTCGACTGGTCGGCACGGTCCAGGGACTTGTCCCGCTTGATGCGCCCGATGACCATGACCGGGATGACCAGACCGGCGATCGTGATCGGGACCAGCAGCCAGTTCAGCGTGTAGTGGCCCGAGAAGCCGACGATCGCGTAGAAGACGACGGCGACAGCGGCCCACAGCGCGGACTTGCGCAGCGTCGCCTTCTTCTCCTCGGCCGTCAGAGGCGTGGGGACCTCGTGCGAGCGGGCGCTGAGGTGACGGCCGCCGAGCAGGTACTGGGCGAGACCCAGCGCCATGCCGAGCGCGGCGAGGGCGAAGCCCAGGTGCCAGTTCACGTTCTCACCGACGGTGCCGATGATCAGCGGAGCGGCGAAGGCGCCGAGGTTGATGCCGACGTAGAACAGCGTGAAGCCACCGTCACGGCGCGCGTCGTCCGGGCCTTCGTAGAGGTGGCCAACCATCGTGGAGATGTTGGCCTTCAGCAGACCGGAACCGATCGCCACGAGGCCGAGGCCGCCGTAGAAGGTGCCGGAGGAGGGCAGAGCCAGCGTGAGGTGGCCCAGCATGATGATCACGCCTGCGACGGCGACCGTCTTGCGGGGGCCGAGGACGCGGTCGGCGAACCAGCCGCCCGGCAGGGCGAGCAGGTACACGAGGGAGAGGTACACCGAGTAGATCGCGGTCGCGGTGGCCGCGCTGAGGTGAAGACCGCCCGGTGCCACCAGGTACAGCGGGAGCAGTGCCTTCATGCCGTAGTAGGAGAATCGCTCCCACATCTCGGTCATGAAGAGAGTGGCCAGTCCGCGGGGGTGGCCGAAGAAGGTCTTCTCGGAACCGGGGGTTCCCGGAGTCACCGAGTCCTTCGTCAGGCTGGACGCCATGGTCGTTCCTTGCTGGTCTGGGACGCGCTGTTGGGGGTCCCCCGCGCTCGGGTGCAACCGAGAGCCCGGGAGAGTCACGCGCCCATGAGGGACGGCCGGCACCGGCGGGAGTTCGGCGTCCGTCCCCACGCCCACGGGGAGTCCGCTCCGGATTGCGAAGCGGCGGACGGCGACCACCGGGATCCACGCCCGTCACGCATCAGTGCGTGGGGGCCCGGCCACAGGTCTTCCTTCGAGGCTGGCTGACACCAGCCCGCACACAGAAGGGACCTTCAGCAACAAGTGCGCGCCAAAGGTCCCGATGCAGTGCTTGAGGCGTCTGGTCACCATACGACATGGCAATGCGGCATATGGAAGGACTTGAGACATGGATCACAGGCAATCATGGAACCGCAGACGATCATTCGAAGGTGTAATCCAGGATCGCATCCCACACCCACAGGTAAGAAACACCCGGATGGAGGGTGTGAATCACGGAGGCGGATCACTGCCCGGGCGTCGTCCGCGGCGGACTACCATCACCCCATGACCCGTGTACTGCTCGCCGAGGACGACGCGTCCATCTCGGAGCCGCTGGCCCGTGCCCTGCGCCGGGAGGGTTACGAGGTCGAAGTCCGCGAGGACGGACCCACCGCGCTCGACGCCGGAATGCAGGGCGGTGTCGACCTGGTCGTCCTGGACCTCGGACTGCCCGGCATGGACGGCCTGGAGGTCGCCCGCCGGCTCCGAGCCGAGGGCCACACCGTGCCCATCCTCATCCTGACCGCGCGCGCCGACGAGGTGGACACCGTCGTCGGCCTCGACGCGGGCGCCGACGACTACGTAACCAAGCCGTTCCGGCTCGCCGAACTTCTCGCCCGGGTCCGGGCGCTGCTCCGGCGCGGCGCCGCCGAGCCCCAGCAGCCGCCCGCCACCCACGGCGTGCGCATCGACGTCGAGTCGCACCGCGCCTGGATGGGCGACGAGGAACTCCAGCTCACGGCCAAGGAGTTCGACCTCCTGCGGGTCCTGGTCCGGGACGCCGGCCGCGTGGTCACCCGTGACCAGCTCATGCGCGAGGTCTGGGACACCACATGGTGGTCCTCCACCAAGACCCTCGACATGCACATCTCCTGGCTGCGCAAGAAGCTCGGCGACGACGCGGCGAACCCCCGCTACATCGCGACGGTACGAGGGGTCGGCTTCCGCTTCGAGAAGAGCTGAGGCTCCGCCCGGCCGGGCACCCGGGCCGGGCAGGCTTTCCGGAATCCCGGGCCCGCCGTCGTCCGGGCCGGGTGCCCCGGCGTCCGCGGTGTGCGGGCCCGCCGGAGGACTTCGGCCATGCGGGCGGGCCGGCCTTCCCGGCGGGTGCCGGAATCGCGGCTGGTACCGGCCTTCCGGACAGGCGCCCGCCGGTGCCACCGCGGAGGCCGGCACCCCGGCGGCCCGACGGGGAGTCCCGCGGAAGGTACCGGCGGGCCGAGGCGGTGAACCCGGCCCACCACCCCGTGCGCGGGGCGCCGGCACCGAGGCCGCGGCCCGTGCCGGAGCCGCGGGCGCGGGACACGCGGCGGGTGGCGACGGGGAAAACCGGGCCCCCGGCCCTGCGTCCCGCTCGGGCCGGAGCGGCGAACGTGCACACTGGTCCCGGTACAGCCATCTGCCCGGAGGGCCCCGTGCGTCGCCGTCTGATCCAGTCCACCCTCGCCGTCGTGCTCGTGGTGATCGCCGTCTTCGGCGTCTCCCTCGTCATCGTCGAGACCCGCACGATCAGCAACAGTGCCCAGGAGCGCGTGGACTCCGAGGCGCTGCGGCTGGCCAGCATCGTGGACAGCCGCATCCTCGGCGACGAGAAGATCACCGACGAGACGTTCAAGAACCAGGTCACCGACCGGCGCTACGCCGTGATCAGGATTCCGGGCCGCGACCCCATCGAGGTCGGCAGCGAGCCCACCGGCGACGTCATCCAGTACACCGCCAAGGGCGAGTCGGGCGAGACGATCACCGTCCAGGAGCCCCGCTCCTCGGTGACCAAGGAAGTCGGCCGCACGCTCCTGGTCATCGGCGCCGTCGCGCTGCTCGCGATCATCGCCGCGGTCCTGCTCGCCGTACGCCAGGCCAACCGCCTCGCCTCCCCGCTCACCGACCTCGCCGAGACGGCGGAACGGCTGGGCTCGGGCGACCCCCGGCCGCGCCACAAGCGGTACGGCGTCCCCGAGCTCGACCGGGTCGCCGACGTCCTGGACGGCAGCGCCGAGCGCATCGCCCGGATGCTCACCGCCGAGCGACGCCTCGCCGCCGACGCCTCCCACCAGCTCAGGACGCCCCTGACGGCGCTCTCCATGCGGCTGGAGGAGATCACCCTCACCGACGACCCCGACACGGTGAAGGAGGAGGCGACGATCGCCCTGACGCAGGTGGAACGCCTCACGGACGTGGTCGAGCGACTGCTCACCAACGCCCGCGACCCGCGTATCGGCTCCGCGGTCTCCTTCGACCTCGACGAGGTCATCAAGCAGCAGCTCGAGGAATGGCGCCCGGCCTACCGCAGCGCCGGGCGCGCGATCGTCAGCTCCGGCAAACGCCATCTGCAGGCGGTGGGCACCCCGGGCGCGGTCGCCCAGGTGCTCGCGGCGCTGATCGAGAACTCCCTCATGCACGGCGGCGGCACAGTCGCGCTGCGCACCCGCGTCACCGGCAACCAGGCCGTCATCGAGGTCACCGACGAGGGGCCCGGCGTTCCCACCGACCTCGGCGCCCGCATCTTCGAGCGCACCATCAGCGGCCGCAACTCCACGGGAATCGGTCTCGCCGTCGCCCGCGACCTCGCGGAGGCCGACGGAGGCCGTCTGGAGATGCTCCAGGCCCAGCCCCCGGTCTTCGGCCTGTTCCTGTCGCGGACCCCGCTGAAGCGGCCGCCACGGCTCCCGGAGGACGACGAGGAGCGGACGGTCAGATGACCGACGCGGGCCCCGCCCCCGACTGCCTCAGTTGGCGCGGGCCCGCGGGCGGCGCGTCTCGGGCTCGGAGTCCTGGTCCAGGAACGATTCGGCACTGGCCACCGCTTCCCGGGCCGGAAGCGCCCGGAACACCCAGGTGCGGTACGACCAGAAGCGGAAGAGGGTCGCGACGCCGATGCCGACGAACTTGAAGACGTTGCTCTGCAGCGGGCTGTCCCAGCCGAAGCCGTAGGTCGCCGCGTACAGGACGCCGTTCTCGATGAACAGTCCCACCACGCTGAACAGCAGGAAGAGCGTCAGCTCCTTGGTGCGGCCACCCCTGTCGCGGTCCCGGTAGGTGAAGTAGCGGAACCCGACGTAGTTGAAGACGATCGAGACGACCGTGGCGATGACACTGGCCCGCACGACCTGCAGGCCCGTGAGGTGGCGTACGAGGTTGAAGACGATCAGGTTGACGAGAAGCCCCGCACCGCCCACCGCGCCGAACTTGGCGACCTCACGGAAGAGAAGATCGAAGCGGCGTCGAACCGCGCTGCGAGGCCCCGATTGAGGCCCCGATGAAGCACTGCCCATGATGTCGCCAGCCCCCGTCGGGTCATGTTGTCCGCTGTGTCGGTGGAAGTTGGTGGATTACTCCAACCAGCCCATGCTAACCAGCGCCCCCGTTCGGTGCCTGTGCATGTGCTCACAGGTAAGAAAAGACGCGGTCAGCGGCAGGGAAAATCGGGCTTATCGCCGCGGAAATCGGCCACCGTGGCGCGGCCGATACTCTTGGAGCGTGACGTTCCCGGTAGTCGGCATGGTCGGCGGGGGGCAGCTCGCTCGTATGACACACGAGGCGGGCATCCCGCTCGGCATCAAGTTCAAGCTCCTCAGTGACACTCCTCAGGAGTCAGCGGCGCAGGTCGTCGGCGATGTCGTCGTCGGCGACTACCGCGACCTCGACACGCTGCGCGCCTTCGCGCGGGGCTGTGACGTGATCACCTTCGATCACGAGCACGTCCCGACCGAGCACCTGCGGGCCCTGGAGGCGGACGGCATCCCCGTCCGGCCGGGCCCCGACGCGCTCGTGCACGCCCAGGACAAGGGCGTGATGCGCGCGAAGCTCGACGAGATCGGTGTGCCGTGCCCACGGCACCGCATCGTGACCGACGTCGAGGACGTCGCCGCGTTCGCGGCCGAAGGCCTCGCCGAAGGGGCCGAGGGCGACGGTTTCCCGATCATCCTGAAGACCGTCCGCGGCGGCTACGACGGCAAGGGCGTCTGGTTCGTCCGCTCCCTGGAGGAGGCCGCCGACCCGTTCCGCGCGGGCGTCCCCGTCCTCGCCGAGGAGAAGGTCGACTTCGCGCGGGAGCTCGCGGCGAACGTCGTCCGCTCCCCGCACGGCCAGGCCGTCGCGTACTCCGTCGTCGAGTCCCAGCAGGTCGACGGCGTCTGCGACACCGTGATCGCCCCGGCGCCCGGCATCGCCGAGGAGCTGGCCCTGGAGGCACAGGAGCTGGCGCTGCGCATCGCCAAGGAACTCGGCGTCGTCGGCCACCTGGCCGTCGAGCTGTTCGAGACCCGCGACGGACGCATCCTCGTCAACGAGCTCGCCATGCGCCCGCACAACTCGGGCCACTGGACCCAGGACGGCGCGATCACCTCCCAGTTCGCCAACCACGTCCGCGCGGTCCTCGACCTCCCGCTCGGCGACCCGCGCCCGCGCGCCCGGTGGACGGTCATGGCGAACGTCCTCGGCGGCGACTACCCCGACATGTACTCCGCGTACCTGCACTGCATGGCCCGCGACCCGCAACTGAAGATCCACATGTACGGCAAGGACGTGAAGCCCGGCCGTAAGGTCGGCCACGTCAACACCTACGGCGACGACCTGGACGACGTCCTCGATCGCGCCCGGCACGCAGCCGGCTACCTGAGAGGCACGATCACCGAATGAGCCCCGTTGTAGGCATCGTCATGGGTTCGGACTCCGACTGGCCGGTCATGGAGGCCGCCGCCCAGGCGCTGGACGAGTTCGAGATCCCCTACGAGGTGGATGTCGTCTCCGCGCACCGCATGCCGCGCGAGATGATCGCGTACGGCGAGCAGGCCGCGGAGCGTGGGCTCAAGGCGATCATCGCGGGCGCGGGCGGCGCGGCCCATCTGCCGGGGATGCTGGCGTCCGTCACCCCGCTGCCCGTCATCGGTGTGCCCGTCCCGCTCAAGTACCTCGACGGCATGGACTCGCTGCTCTCCATCGTGCAGATGCCGGCCGGCGTGCCCGTCGCGACCGTCTCCGTCGGTGGCGCCCGCAACGCCGGTCTGCTGGCCGCCCGGATCCTCGCCACCCACGACGAGGAACTCCTCGGCCGGATGCGGGAGTTCCAGCAGGAACTGAACGACCAGGCCACCGAGAAGGGCAAGCGACTGCGCGCCAAGGTCGAGGGCGCCGCCGGCGGCTTCGGCTTCGGGAAGTGACGCGGATGTCCACGTCCTCCCCGGCGGAGTCCTCCCTGCCCTCGCTCGACCGTGCCCGCGCCCTGCTCGACGAGTTCCCCGTCGTCGACGGGCACAACGACCTGCCCTACGCCCTGCGCGAGCAGGTCCGCTACGACCTCGACGCCCGTGACATCGCCGTCGACCAGAGCGCCCACCTGCACACGGACCTGGGCCGGCTGCGCGCGGGCGGCGTCGGCGCCCAGTACTGGTCGGTGTACGTCCGCTCGGACCTGCCGGGCGCGCTCACCGCGACGCTCGAACAGATCGACTGCGTGCGGCAGTTGATCGACCGTCACCCGACGGACCTGCGGGCCGCGCTGACCGCCGCCGACATGGAGGCGGCGCGCGCCGAGGGCCGTATTGCCTCCCTCATGGGCGCGGAGGGCGGTCACTCGATCGACAACTCCCTCGCCGCCCTGCGCGGGCTGTACGCGCTCGGCGTCCGCTACATGACCCTGACCCACAACGACAACATCGCGTGGGCGGACTCGGCGACGGACGTTCCCGTGGTGGGCGGCCTGTCGTCCTTCGGCCGTGAGGTCGTCCGGGAGATGAACCGCGAGGGCATGCTCGTGGACCTCTCGCACGTGGCCGCGACGACCATGCGCGACGCCCTCGACACCTCCGCGGCGCCGGTGATCTTCTCCCACTCCTCGGCACGCGCGGTGTGCGACCATCCGCGCAACATCCCGGACGACGTGCTGGAGCGGCTGCCCGCCAACGGGGGAGTGGCGATGGTGACGTTCGTGCCGAAGTTCGTGCTCCAGGCGGCCGTCGAGTGGACCGCCGCGGCCGACGACAACATGCGCGCGAACGGCTTCCACCCCCTCGACGCCACCGCCGAGGGCATGAAGGTCCACCGTGCCTTCGAGGAGGACAACCCGCGCCCCATCGCCACGGTGTCGACGGTCGCCGACCACCTCGACCACATGCGCGAGGTCGCCGGCATCGACCACCTCGGCATCGGCGGCGACTTCGACGGCACGGCGTTCACCCCGGCCGGACTGGACGACGTCTCCGGCTATCCGAACCTGATCGCCGAGCTCCTCGACCGGGGCTGGTCCTCCACCGACATGGCCAAGCTGACCTGGCAGAACGCCGTGCGCGTGCTGGGCGCGGCCGAGGACGTGGCCCGCGACCTCCAGTCCCGCCGGTCGCCGTCGAACGCGACGCTGGAACAGTTGGACTGCTGACTGCTGACTGCTGAGGCTGGGACCATGGCTGCGGCTATGGCTATGGCTTACGGAGCTTCACGGCTCCGGGGTTCTCGAAGGCGTCCGGGCGACCGCCCCGGGCGCCTTCGGCGTGCCGACCGCCCCGGGCGCCTTCGGCGTGCCGACCGTCCGGGCGCCTTCGGCGGGCGCCCGAGACCGGCGCCGGGTAGCTTCCGGCCCGCGCGCTCCGAGTACCCCGAACGCCGCGTCTCAGCCGGCGCAGAGACAGAACGGGTGCCCCGCGGGGTCGGCGTACACCCGGAACGTACGCGACCTGTCCTCGGTGTCCAGCGGTGTCGCGCCGAGCGCGAGCACCCCCTTCTCCGCCACGTCGAGGTCCTCGACCTTCAGGTCCAGATGGAACTGCTGCGGGCCCTCGGGCGAGGGCCAGCGCGGCGGTACGTGCCCGGGCGCGGCCTGGAACGCGAGCTGCTGACCGCCGGGCACCTCCAGGTCGACCCAGTCGGTCTGGTCCGTGATGGCGCCTCCGAGCACCCCGGCGTAGAACTCGGCCAGCGCGCGCGGGTCGGGACAGTCCAGGACGACGACGTCCAGCTTGGCGAGAGCCATGACTTCCTCCGTGGGATCTCCAGCAACACCTGTGAATGACGAGTTACCTGTAAACCGCTTCAAGAAGTAACGGTTACTGCATGCTCCCGCATTGGAGGTAACGTCGCAAGCATGAATGACCGAGCGCCCGCACCCGGCGGTCTGGCCCTGATCGAGGCCCTGGTGAACACCCTGGACATCGAGTCGGGCGCCGACTCCCTGGACACGCCCGAGGGGCTGGCGCGGTTCGGCCTGGCGGCGGCCGAGGCGGAAGGGGCGCGCGAGCTGCGCGAGTCGCTGCGGGCGGTGTGCCTCGCGCACGCGGGGCATCCGGCGCACCGGAAGGTGACCCCTCTCGGGGAACTCCTCGCCCGAGCGCCCCTGCGGGTGACGGTCGACGAGGACGGCGGTGCCGCGCGCCTGGTCCCCGCCACCGGGGCGACCTCCCCGGCCGCCTCCCCGGCTTCGGTGGCCTTCCCGGCCCCCGTGTCCTCCTCGCCCTCCGTGGCCTCCTCGGCCCCTCTGGCCTTCCGGATCGCCGCGGCGATCGCCGAGTCGCTGGTCGACGACACCTGGCCGCGGCTGAAGGCCTGCGAGGCCCCGACCTGCCACTGGGCGTACTACGACCGCTCGCCGGCGGGACGCGGCCGCTGGTGCTCGATGTCGGTCTGCGGGGCGCGCGCCAAGATGCGCCGCTACCGCGCGAAGTAGGACCCGTCCGCGAAAACCCGGCGGAACGCCGGAGGAGATCCTGGCGGCACCCGGCACCCGGCATCCGGCATCCGGCATCCGGCATCCGGCATCCAGCACCCCGTAGGTCGGACCGGGAGCCGAGCCGGGAGCGGGCCGGAAGCCGCACGGAAGCCGCACGGAAGCCGCACGGAAGCCGCACGGAAGCCGCACGGAAGCCGGACGGGAGCCGCACGGAGTCCGGAGGTCTCGGGGCACCGCACAGCGAAGTGGTGCAGAATGCAACCGACGCCGGTCCGGCCGACTGAGCCTCGGCCGGACCGGCGTCGTCCGCGACAGACCTCGGCCGGTGCCCCGACGGGCGCCGGCCGATGGCGTGGATCAGGCCGTGGGCCGCCCCATCGCCCGGTACGTCCAGCCGGCCCGGCGCCACGTCTCCGGGTCCAGCGCGTTCCGCCCGTCCAGCAGCACCCGGGACGTGGCCGCCTCGCCCAGCACCGCCGGGTCCAGCTCGCGGAACTCGCGCCACTCCGTCAGATGCAGGACGACATGGGCGCCCCGTACGGCCTCCACGGCGGAGTCGGCGTACCCGAGCGTCGGGAAGAGCCGCTTGGCGTTCGCCATGCCCTTCGGGTCGTAGACCGTGACCTGGCCGCCCTGGAGGTGGATCTGCCCGGCGACGTTCAGCGCCGGGGAGTCGCGTACGTCGTCGGAGTCGGGCTTGAAGGTCGCGCCGAGCACGGCGACCCGCTTGCCGAGAAAGGAACCGCCGCCGAGCGCCTCACGGGCCATCTCCACCATCTGGCCGCGGCGCCGCATGTTGATGGTGTCGACCTCGCGCAGGAAGGTCAGCGCCTGGTCCGCGCCCAGTTCACCGGCGCGTGCCATGAAGGCGCGGATGTCCTTGGGCAGACAGCCGCCGCCGAAGCCGATCCCGGCCCGCAGGAACTTCTTCCCGATCCGCTCGTCGTGCCCTATGGCCTCGGCCAGCTTGGCGACGTCACCGTCGGCGGCCTCGCAGACCTCGGCCATCGCGTTGATGAAGGAGATCTTGGTGGCGAGGAAGGAGTTGGCGGACGTCTTCACCAGCTCGGCGGTCGGGAAGTCGGTCACCACGAAGGGCGAACCGGCGGCGACCGGCGTCACGTAGACCTCGCGCAGCAGCTTCTCGGCGCGCTCGCTGCGCACGCCCACGACGATCCGGTCGGGGTGCAGCGTGTCGTTCACGGCGAAGCCCTCACGCAGGAACTCGGGGTTCCAGGCCAGCTCCGCGTCCTCGCCCGCGGGGGCGAGCTCGCCGAGCAGGGCGGCCAGCCGAGCCGCCGAGCCGACCGGCACGGTGGACTTGCCGACGACGAGGGCGGGACCGTGCAGATGCGGTGCCAGCGACTCGAAGGCCGCGTCGACGTACGACATGTCGCAGGCGTACTCGCCGTGCTTCTGGGGCGTGTTCACACAGACGAAGTGGACGTCGCCGAAGGCCCCGACCTCGGCCCAGTCCATGGTGAAGCGCAGTCGGCCGGTGGAGCCCTCGATCCCGGCCACGTGCTTGCGCAGCAGCTCTTCGAGACCGGGCTCGAACATCGGGACCTCGCCCCGCTGGAGCATCTCGATCTTCTCCGGCACCACATCGAGCCCGAGAACCTCGAAGCCGAGCTCGGCCATGGCCGCGGCGTGGGTGGCGCCGAGGTAGCCGGTGCCGATCACGGTGATCTTGAGGGCCATGGGTGCTCCTGAGGTGTGCGGCGTCGGTGCGCGCCTGAGCATAGTCGGGGCGTCGGGGAGCGCTTTCACGGGCAGTTTTACCCCTGTCGCCAAGCTCACGTATCCGTCTGGCGGGCAGGCACTTAAAATTTGTGTTACTTAACGGTAGTTAGCGCAGCCAGCACAGCATCACTTGGAGCGTGAGAGACCTTGGCCGGATCGGCTGATTTCGACCTGTACCGCCCGTCCGAGGAGCACGACATGCTCCGGGACGCGATCCGCTCGCTGGCCGAGGCGAAGATCGCGCCGTACGCCGCAGCGGTTGACGAGGAGGCCCGCTTCCCGCAGGAGGCGCTGGACGCCCTGGTCGCCAACGACCTGCACGCGGTGCACGTGCCCGAGGAGTACGGCGGCGCGGGCGCCGACGCCCTGGCGACGGTCATCGTGATCGAGGAGGTGGCCCGCGTCTGTGTGTCCTCCTCCCTGATCCCCGCGGTGAACAAGCTGGGCTCGCTGCCGGTGATCCTCTCCGGCTCCGAGGACCTGAAGAAGAAGTACCTGGGCCCGCTCGCCAAGGGCGACGGAATGTTCTCGTACTGCCTCTCCGAGCCGGACGCCGGTTCGGACGCGGCCGGCATGAAGACGAAGGCCGTGCGCGACGGAGACTTCTGGGTCCTGAACGGCGTCAAGCGCTGGATCACCAACGCGGGGGTCTCGGAGTACTACACGGTCATGGCGGTGACCGACCCGACGAAGCGCTCCAAGGGCATCAGCGCGTTCGTCGTCGAGAAGTCCGACGAGGGCGTGTCCTTCGGCGCGCCGGAGCGCAAGCTCGGCATCAAGGGCAGCCCGACCCGCGAGGTCTACCTCGACAACGTCCGCATCCCCGCCGACCGCATGATCGGCGAGGAGGGCACCGGCTTCGCGACCGCCATGAAGACGCTGGACCACACCCGCGTCACCATCGCGGCCCAGGCCCTCGGTGTCGCCCAGGGCGCCCTCGACTACGCCAAGGGCTACGTCAAGGAGCGCAAGCAGTTCGGCAAGCCGATCGCCGACTTCCAGGGCATCCAGTTCATGCTCGCCGACATGGCCATGAAGATCGAGGCCGCCCGCCAGCTCACGTACGCGGCCGCCGCCAAGTCGGAGCGCGGCGACAAGGACCTCACGTTCCAGGGCGCCGCCGCCAAGTGCTTCGCCTCGGACGTCGCCATGGAGGTCACCACGGACGCCGTCCAGCTCCTCGGCGGCTACGGCTACACCCGCGACTACCCGGTCGAGCGCATGATGCGCGACGCGAAGATCACCCAGATCTATGAGGGCACGAACCAGGTCCAGCGGATCGTGATGGCGCGCAACCTGCCGTAGCACGCGGCCTGTCGGCGGCGGATCGACAGCAGAGGGGAGAGGCACCGGAATGGTGCCTCTCCCCTTTCGCTGTTCCCGCCCCGGGTCTCACGGCCGGACCGGCGACCGGCGACCGCACGGAGCGGTGGCCCGATTCGCCGGCAACGGCGCGTGGAGGTGGGTCAGTTGCCCGACACCGTGACCGTCTCGTCGTTCTTGAGCTCGTTCACCAGCGTCTTCATCTTCGCCTTGTCCCAGACGAGGTTGCCGCCGACGGAACCGGATATCGGCATGTTCATGGACTTGCCGTCACCGCCGGTGACGCCCTTCATGGCCCAGAACATGTCGGCCAGGTCCCACAGGCTCATGTCCTTGTCGACGACCAGCGAGTCGAGGCCCGCGCCCATCGTCGGGTAGAGCTTGAAGGGGTTCAGGACCGTCGAGGGCGTAGCGACCTGGTGGGCCAGCGCGGACAGGAACTTCTGCTGGTTCTTGGTGCGCTGCAGGTCCGACGCGGCGAACGCGTGCCGGGTACGGACGAAGGCGAGGGCCTGCTCGCCGTTCAGCGTCTGCTTGCCCGCCTTGAAGTCGGCGCCGGAGTACTTGTCCTTGAAGCCCTGGTCGAGGGTCATGTCGACCCCGCCGACCGCGTCGACGATGCCCGCGAACCCGGCGAAGCCGATCTCCACGTAGTGGTCGATGTGCAGGCCGGTGTTGTACTCGATGGTCCTGACCAGGAGCGTGGGGCCGTCGAACGCGTAGGCCGCGTTCAGCTTGTTCTGGCCCAGCGGGCCCTTGATCTTGCCGGACTCGGAGCCCTGGAACTTCGGGATCGTGACGTTCGAGTCACGCGGCAGCGACAGCAGCGTCGAGCCGTTGCTCCCGGTGTGCAGGATCATCATCGAGTCGGTGCGCTTGCCCTCGGCGGAGCCGGTGTGCAGCTTCTTCTTGTCCGCGGCGGTCAGACCGGCGCGGCTGTCGGAACCGACGATCAGGTAGTTCGTGCCCTGGCCGGTCTCCGGCCGGTCTATGACCTTGGAGAGATCCACGTCACGGTGCAGCTTGGAGTCGGCCCAGAAGTACGTGCCTACGGAGACCACGACCAGTGCGGTGACCAGCGTGATCGCGGTCCACTTGATCCGGCGCCGCCAGTTCGGCGCGGGGCGCCGCGGGTACGCGCCGCCACCGCCCGGACCCTGCGGACCACCGGGCCCGTTGGGATTCCCGTACACATGGCCGCTGTTGTAGCCGGAGTCGTACCCGTTGTCGTAGCCCTGGCCGTTGTCGTAGCCCTGACCGTCGACGTACGAGGGCTGCCGGGGGACCCCGCCGCCGTACGGCGGAGCGTCCTGGCCCGGAGCGGGTGAGGCCGGCCCGCGGCGGACCTGTCGCATGACGCGGGCGCTCTCAGGCTGTGCGCCTGCGCTGCCGCGTCCATAGCGGTTGCCGCGGTTGTCGCCGGGCCACCCGCTTCCACCCTCGGACTCGCTCGGACGGGAGGTGCCCCCAGGCCAATCGTTCATGCGGACCAGTGTGCCGTTCTCCCGTAGGAGTCTTACAAGAGAGCCGGGAGATCTGGGTCACGCCTGTTGCAGAGCTGATGCAAAGCGACGGCCGTGCGCCCCGGCATAAGGTGGAGGACATGACAGACCAGGCTCCCAACCCGGAATCCGATATACCGGGCAAGCCGACCTCGGCGTCCCGGACCACCCTCAGCCACATCATGTCCCACAACGACACGAACCTTCTGGGTTCGGTGCACGGTGGAGTGATCATGAAGCTGGTCGACGACGCGGCGGGCGCGGTGGCCGGGCGGCACTCCGGAGGGCCCGCCGTCACCGCCTCGATGGACGAGATGGCCTTCCTGGAACCCGTCCGCGTGGGCGACCTGGTCCATGTGAAGGCCCAGGTCAACTGGACGGGACGTACCTCGATGGAGGTCGGTGTCCGGGTCCTCGCCGAGCGCTGGAACGAGTCCACGCCGGCCCAGCAGGTCGGCTCGGCCTATCTCGTCTTCGCCGCCGTCGACGCCGACGGCAAGCCCCGCCGGGTTCCGCCGGTCATCACCGAGACCGAGCGGGACGAGCGCCGCTACCAGGAGGCGCAGATCCGCCGCACCCACCGGCTGGCCCGCCGCCGCGCCATCTTGGAACTCCGCGAGAAGCGCGCCGCGGAAGGCCTCGACGACTAAGTCGCGTCCAGGTCTCGCCGACCGGGTCTCCACGCCCCACGCCCCACGCCCCACGCCCCACGCCCCACGCCCCGGGTCACGGACAGGCCGCTCGGTCTCCCGCGACGACGGGCACCGACGGGGTCACGGACAGAGCACCTGGTCTCCCGTCACCACCCCGAACTCCCCCTGATACGGGTCCTCCGCGCGTACCCGCGTGACCCGCTTGAAGTCCGTACCGGCGATCACCTTCAGCAGCGGGCCCTGCCCGGGGACCGCGAGCAGCTCGGAACCGGGCAGCGCGGCCGCGAGGGACTTCGCCGAGCGGTCCCAGCGGGGGTCGTACGCGACGACGGTGCGTCGGACCGTGCGGTCCTGAGCCGTGGCGGGCCGGCCCGTCGTCTTGAACCCGGTGGCGGCGAGCGCTCCGTCGACCCGCTGGCCGAGACCCGTCGTGGCGGTCCCGTTCTCGACCTGGACCCGGATCTGCTGCGGGGCCACCGCGACCCGGACGGTCCGGGGCCGCGGGGCCCGGGGCGTCGAGAGCGGCTTGTCGTCGCGCAGCGCCTCGAAGAGCTTCCTCGACTTCGCGTCGTCCCATTTCAGGGTCGAGCCGATGCCCTTGACGGCGTAGGCCATCTGTCCGATCGGCACGGTCGTGAACTCGGAGGAGGACGGGGAGAAGTTCCGCATCGCCCGGCCCAGATCGAGCAGTTCGTCCGTGCCGAAGCCCTTGTCGGCCCGTACCGAGCCGAGCACCGCCCGCGTCACGTCACGGAACTTCATGGGGTTCAGCAGCACCCCGGACGACGTGGCCTGTCCGACGAGCGCCGCCAGGAAGCGCTGCTGGCGCTTCATCCGGCCGAGGTCGGAGGAGCCGTCGGTGTGCCGGGACCGTACGTACTGAAGGGCCTGTCCGCCGCCCAGCAGATGCGAGCCGGCCGTCAGGTCGAGGCCGGTGTACCTGTCCTTCAGCGGCTGGGCGGTGCAGATGCGGACGCCGCCGAGCACGTCCACCGTCTTCATGAAGCTGGTGAAGTCGACCTCCAGGTAGTGGTCGATCTTCACGTGGGTCATGTTCTCGACGGTCCGCACGGTCAGGGTCGGGCCGCCCTCCGCGTACGCCGCGTTCAGCTTGAGGGGGTGGGCGCCGTGCCGTTCGCCGGTGACGGCGTCGGTGTGCGCGGGCGCCTCGGCGTAGGAGTCGCGCGGCAGGCTGACGATGCTGGCGCGCTCCCGGTCCTCCGAGATGTGCACGATCATGACCGTGTCGGTGCAGTGGCAGGGCGCGCCGCCGAGCCGGTACTTCCGCCGCTCCGCCTCGGTGATCTTCTCCCGGCCGTCGGTGCCGACCAGCAGCAGATTCATGCCGTGGCCGCCCTCGGGCCGGTTCTTCATGTCCTTGAACGGGTCGACCCGGGCGATGTCCGCGTCCAGGCTGCTCAGCACCGCGTGCCCGATGCCCGCCGAGGCGAGGACCACCACGGAGACCGTGGTCACCGCCCGCATGGCCCAGCGTGGCTTCTTGCGCCGTACGGGGCGTACGGGGCGCACGGGACGTCCGTCGGAGCGCCGGGTGGGGCGCTGTCCGGGAGACGGCCGCGGGGGGCGCTGTGGGCGGACGGGGGAGCGGGGCGGCGTGGGCAAGAGGGACACCTCCGCGAGGCTGGACGGGGGAGGGAAGCGTTCCGCGGGGCCGGACGGGGCCGCGTTCCGCTGGGCGTGGGGATCCGTGAGCACGGTAGGCCCATACGATCTGCGGCCCGGTCCTTACGCCGGGCGGCGCGCGACCGTGTCCCCCGTTCGCGGTAACGTGAGCTCCGATGAGCGAGAAGTCTGACGTGCGGTCTCCCGCCGTTTCTGTGATCATGCCCGTCCTCAACGAGGAGCGGCATCTGCGCGGGGCCGTCCAAGCGATCCTGGCGCAGCGGTACGACGGCGAGATGGAGGTGGTGATCGCCCTCGGCCCCTCTGCGGACCGGACGGACGAGATCGCCGCCGAACTCGTCCGTGAGGACCCGCGGGTCCACACCGTGCCGAACCCGACCGGCCGGACCCCCGCGGCGCTGAACGCCGCGATCAAGGCGTCCCGGCATCCCGTCGTCGTGCGCGTCGACGGGCACGGCATCCTCTCCCCGAACTACATCGCCACCGCCGTACGGCTCCTGGAGGAGACCGGCGCGCAGAACGTCGGCGGCATCATGCACGCCGAGGGCGAGAACGACTGGGAGCACGCCGTCGCCGCCGCCATGACGTCGAAGATCGGCGTGGGCAACGCGGCCTTCCACACGGGCGGCGAGGCGGGCCCGGCCGAGACCGTGTATCTCGGGGTGTTCCGGCGCGAGGCACTGGAGCGGCAGGGCGGTTACAACGAGGAGTTCATCCGCGCCCAGGACTGGGAGCTGAACTTCCGGATCCGGGAGGCGGGCGGGCTCATCTGGTTCTCGCCCGAGCTGAAGGTGTCCTACCGGCCGCGGCCGTCCGTCAGGGCGCTGGCCAAGCAGTACAAGGACTACGGCCGCTGGCGGCACGTCGTCGCCCGCTATCACGAGGGCTCCATCAACCTGCGCTACCTCGCACCGCCGACCGCCGTCGTCGCGATCGCGGCGGGCGTGGTCGTCGGCGCCGCGGTGACGCCCTGGGGCTTCGTCGTCCCGGCCGGCTATCTCGCGGCCATAGCGCTCGGCTCGCTGCCCGCGGGCAAGGGGCTGTCGGCGAAGGCCCGGCTCCAGATCCCCGTCGCCCTGGCCACGATGCACATGTCGTGGGGCTGGGGCTTCCTCACCAGCCCGAAGGCGCTGGCCAGGAAGGTCATCGCGTCCCGGCGCCCCGCGGTCCTCAGCAGTTCCGACTGAGCCCGCCCGGCTGCCTTTGAGGCCGCTTCCGGCCTCGACAGAAGCCGCCCGTACATGAGTTGGGCCCCTCTCGACTTCGAGAGGGGCCCAACCGCCGTTCGCCGCCGGGCCTACGACCAGGTGTAGTTCGGGTCGACGTGCATGCACTTGCCGGTCTTCAGCTCGTCGGACGACGGCGTCGAGTCGTCCGCCGCGGGTGCCGTGTACTTCGTGCCGTCCCGCCAGTCGGCTCCGACGACCAGCGTGACCCCGGAGACGTCCGCCGACTTCTGCACCGCGTGCGTCGGAATCCCGAGGGACTTGGCGACCCGCAGGGCGTCGCCCTCCAGATCGGCGCTCGGGTAGCGGATCAGCGTGGTCGCCTCGGCGGTCGCGGCCGACAGGTCGGCCCTCGACTGCGTGAAGCCCTTGCCGACGAGCAGTTCGGTCACCGCGCTCGCGCGTCCGGGCACCGGCGCCAGCGCGCTGGTGCGCGTGCCGTTCTGCACCTGCACCGCGATCTTGTCGTCCGCCGCGGCCGGATCCGACGTCGTCTTCTCGGCGGGGGTCTTCTTCTTGTCCTTGCCGTCCAGCGCGATGTCCTCGCGCAGCAGCCGCCAGACCTGGTCCGCGGCCGTCGCCTTGGGCAGCACCCGGTTCCCGTCGCTGGAGTACACCCACGGCATGGTCATCATGTTGATGCGCTTCGCCGGGACCTTCTTCAGCTCTTTGCTCAGGTCGTAGAGCTTGGTCACCGTGCCCAGGCTCTGGTCGACGGTCAGCGCGTTGGTGGCCGTCTCCGCGAGGCTCCGCAGCTTGCCCGGGTTGCTCAGGGTGGCGTTCTCGCGGAGCTGGGCCACCATCGAGTTCATGTACTGGTGCTGGGCCCTGGTCCGGCCTATGTCGCTGCCGTCCTCGAAGCCGTACCGCGTCCGCAGCCACTGCAGGGCCTGCTTGCCCTGGACGAACGTCGTGCCCGCCTTGAGCTTCAGCCCGGAGCCGTGACCGGTGGAGGTGTGCGAGTAGATGTTGGCGTCCACGCAGACGGGGACACCGCCGATCGCGTCGGCCATCGAGACCACACCCGCGAAGTCGACCATGATGAAGTGGTCGATGTGGATGTCGGTCAGCTTCTCCCAGGTGGCGACCGTGCAGCCGGGGCCGCCGCGGCCCAGCGAGTCGTTCGTCATCGTGAGCGACGTGCTCCCGGCGTACGTCTTGCCGGTCTTCGGGTCGGTGCAGTTGGGAATCTGCAGCAGCGTGTCGCGCGGCATGCTCACGACCGACATGTTGCTGCGGTCCGCCGACAGGTGCAGCAGCATCTGGACGTCCGCGCGGGCCGGTGTGTTGAACGTGTCCTTGGCGCCCCCGAGCTTCTGGTTCTCGGCGGAGTTCCGGGCGTCCGAACCGATCAGGAGAATGTTCAGCGGGGTCTGGCCCGCCGCGTTCGGTTTCGACTTGGCGGCGCGGTCCTTCGCGTCGCCGATGTTCAGGTCGTCCTTCTTGAGGTTGCTGTTCAGGTGCTGGTAGTAGAGATAACCGGCACCGGCGGTGCCGAGTATCAGGACCGCCAGAACCATCGCCGACCAGCGCAGTATTCGACGTCTGCGACGCGGGCGGCCCTCGTCCCCGTGGCGCCCTCCGTCTTTGCCCCCGCCGTGCCGGCCCTGCCCCTGGAGGCTGAGCGGCATGGTGTCGTCGGCCGGACGGACACCGTCACCGGCGCCACCGGGCCGGGCGCCTTCGTCGTCCGCGGTACGGACGGGCTCGCCGCCCTCCTCGTACATGCTGTCGTCCCAGCCCAGTTCGCCGGCTTGCGGGACACGAGGTCGTGCTCCCTCCCCACGCACACTGCTTTGCGCCATCTCTCAGCCTCTCCCCACCCAGCGCCTGACAAACGGGTCCGTCGCACGCCCGGGCCGGGACGCTTTCCCGCCCGGCCGGACGCTCCTCGCGTCCTGTAGGACGCTCGACGGACCCGTTAGGTCACTTCGCGCACACCGTTTTGTCCGCCGTGGACTTCTCCACGTCCGGCGCCTTCGCCGGAGCGCTCAAGGACACTCCCGCGCCCTTGAAGTCCTTGCCCAGGGTCAGCACGATCGCGGGCAGCCCCTGTGAGTTCTTCTCGCTCTTGCCGGGCTTCAACGCCGCACCGGACAGCCCCATCAGATCCGCCAACTTGCGTGCCTGGTCGGCCTGGTCGGGAGAGTACTCCAGGGTCGTCTTGCTGAGGGTTTCCGGAGCGTTACCCAACTGGCTGGACTTGAGCACGCCCTCAGTGTTCTGCAGCCAGTTAAGAGTTTCCTGTGCGGAGCCGGCCTGGGCGCCGCCGTTGTAGATGTCGACGCGGATGTCGGAGGCGGCGGAACGGGAGCCCTTGAGGCGGGCGGCCACCGCGGCCTTCTCCTTCTTCTCCTTGGCCTTCACCGCGCTGAAGGAGACGTCGTTCCGGATCGCGTCGAAGACCGGCTGGGCCACTCCCGGCTTGACCACGACCGTGGCGTGGACCTTCTCGGCGGGATTGTCTATCACCGGGACCGTGGTGAAGGTGATGTTCTTCGGCGGCACCTTCTTCAGCTCCAGGGCCATGTCCTTGAGCGTGCTGACGCTGCCGATGCCGGTGTCCACGGTCAGCGCCTTGGTGGCCGCCTCGGCCAGCGTGATCAGCTTGGCGGGGTTGGTGAGCGTGTCGCTCGAACTCATCTTGCGCATCAGGGAGCCGATGAACTGCTGCTGCACCTTGATGCGGTCGAGGTCGCCCGCGTTGCCGAAGCTGTGCCGGGTGCGGACGAAGGCGAGGGCCTGCTCGCCCTCGATGACGTGCTTGCCGGCGGAGAGCTTGAGGTGCGAGTTGGAGTCGTCGACGTTCTTGGCGAGACAGACCTCGACACCGCCCACCGCGCTGGTCAGCGTCTTCACCGCGTTGAAGTCGGCCATCATGAAGTGGTCGACCGTGATGCCGGTGACCGCTTTGACGGTGTCCATCGTGCAGCCCGGGTTCCGGCCGTCCTGGCCGAGACTCGTGTTGAAGCGGACGTTGTCCGTGCCCGGAATGATCTTCTCGGTGCCGTCCGGCTGCTTCGACTTGCAGTCGGGGATGTCGACGATGAGGTCGCGAGGAATGCTCATCGCGGTCGCGTTCGTCCGGTCCTTGGAGACGTGCAGCAGGATGTTCGTGTCGGCGTGCCCGACGCTGCCCTTGTCGCCATAACCCGTGTTGCCCGCACCGGTGCGCTTGTCGGTGCCGATGATGAGCAGGTTGAAGGCCTCGTCCTTGCTGAAGCCGCTCTTGCCCGAGCTGCCGACGTCCGTCGTCTGGACGTTGCCCTCGAGGTGCTTGAGATAGGCGTAGGCGGCGGCCGAGACAGCCACCAGGACCAGCGCCATGATGCCGCCGGTCCAGAGCAGTATCTTCTTCGCCTTCGATTTCTTGGGCGGTTTGTTGCGCCCGCGCCGGCGCCCCGGAAGGGGTTCCGGCGGCTCACCGCGCCGACGGCGCGGCCCCGGCACATCGGTGCCCGGTGCGTCACGTTCCCGTCCCGGTGCGTCACGTTCCCGGCCCGGCGCCGCGCGATCCCTGCCCGGAGCGCTTCGGGTGCGCGCCGCGGCGGAGGGTGTACCCCTCCGCGGTCGCGGCACTCCCGACTGCGCTCCGGAAGGGGTCAGTCGCAGTTCGTATTCACCGGTGTTCGGGTTGAGCACCCACTGGTCTGCGGGGTCGATGTTGTCCGCCCGCCCACGGCCTTGCGCGTCCACGGTTGTCTGAATCCTCCGTCGGGGCCACGCGGCGCCCTTTCCCCCTCAAAAAGGCGCTCGGGTCTCGGTCAAGCAGTGCGCGACCCCCAGGAAGAACCTCGTGGCCGGGTGCACCGGGATCGCTCACACTATCCGCCCGGTTCAGCGTCGAGCGACGACCGTGACAAATTCAACTTCCCTACAACCGGGCAATCCGCCCCATATTCAGAGAGTTCTTAGCTCAGCTGTTCCCCACCTTGGCGCGTGCTTTACCCGCAAGCGTCCTGAGCCGCCGTGTTACCCCGGAAAGTCGGTACCGGCCGGGGTGTCGCGGTGAGGCCGGTAACCCCTATTGCCATCGACATTCCGTCGCGGGACGACTCCTCTTCGTAGTCGCGGAAGGCGTTGCGGTACAGACTTACGGAATGCGGGGATTGGCCCTGGGCCGGCCGCTGGGGCGGTTCCTTCGCGACGGCCACCGGCCGGTCCGCGCGCAGTCGCGCGAAGAGCCGGGCCGCCTCGGGCTCCACGAGCTGATCGCGATTGGCGTCGAGGACGTAGGACGTCCGCGGGACCGTCAGGAACTGCATGCTCTGTGGGGGAACGTCACGCAGTCCGCGCACCAGGTCGTACAGACCGCGCAGGCTCGCGAGCCCCGGGTCGGTGGTCAGTGACGAGGTGGCCGCGTCCAGGACCGGGTACAGCTTCGCCGGGTTGAGCAGGACGTCGTCGCTGCGCACCTTGTTGACCAGCGCGCCGAGGAACTTCTGCTGGCGGTCCATGCGGTCGGTGTCGCTGCCGTTGCCGATGCTCTTGCGGGCGCGGACGTAGCCGAGCGCCTGCTCGCCGTTGAGTACGACCCTGCCCGCGGGCAGCCTCAGCTTCGCCGCCTTGTCGTCGATCGGCTTCCTCAGGCACACCTCGACGCCGTCCACCGCGTCGACCATGTCCTTGAAGCCATGGAAGTCCACCACCATGTGATGGTCGACACGGATGTTCGTGAGTTTCTCGACGGTGCGGATCGTGCAGGCCGAACCGCCCACCTGGAAGGCGTAGTTGAACATCGCGAACATGGGCTCGGTACGGGTGCCGTCCGGGCGCCGGCAGCCCGGCACGTCCACCATCAGGTCGCGGGGCAGCGACATGGCGGTCGCGCTGTGCCGGTTCGCCGAGAGGTGCAGCAGGATCGTGGTGTCGGACCGTTCCGTCCCGGAGTCGCGGCCGTACTTCTTGTTCCCGGATCCCGCGCGCGAGTCCGAGCCGATCAGCAGGATGTTCTGCGCGTCGCGCACCAGCGCGGTGGGCCGCTCCCTCTCGTACCGGGCGAGCTCGGCGGCCGCGTCGTTGTCGGCCTTGATGTTCCCGTTCAGCTTCTCGTACGCGGCCCAGCCGACCCCCACGGCGCCGAGGACCACCACGGCCACCCCGGTGGCCGTGTAGCGCAGCCAGCGCCGCCTCCGTCGTACGCTCCCGGCCCCGGTGGGCGACGCTCCCGGCCCCGGCCCCTCCGGGCGTCCGGAGGGGGTGCCCGCGGTGTCGCTCACCTGCGAACCACCACCCCTCACGGTGTACGAGCATGTCCGGCTGCTCCTACGACCATGTCCCGGAGCGGCCGGTGAGGGGGGCCGGTGATGGGCCGAACGGGGGACGGGCCCGGCACGGGCGGCGCCCCCGGCGGGCCTCCGTCCGGGCGATGCTCCCCGTGGGACCCGCCGGGGCGACGGCTCTCAGCGGGCCGTCGCGGTCACCCGCTCGCTCTCGATCCGGCGGGCGAGCGAGTCGTCGCCCGCCTGGTCGAGATTGCGGCACAGCACCACGGACCCGCCGGTGGCGAGCGGCGCGTACAGCCCCGCGGCCAGGCCCTCCCAGGTGTCGTACGGGAGTGCCGACAGGATGCGTGAACCGGGTCCGGTCAGATCCAGCGCGGGGGCATCGGTGCGGGCCTGCTCCACGACCTCGGCGCCGGTGTACGCGGCCCCGGCGACGATCAGCGCCCGCTCCTCGGGATCGACCGGCGCGTACGGCGCGAACCGGTCGCCCTGGCTCGGCACCTCCACGGCGTAGTCGGCGTATCCCGCGGGCGGCGTCGGGAAGCGGCGGCCGAGCGGCGCGAGCGAGAGGGCGATGCGCTCACCGGAACAGGCGAGCCCGGCCTCGAAGTGCCCGGGGCCCGCGACGACGTGGTCGGCGGCGGCCGGGTCGCCCCCGACATCCGCGACGACGCCCACCGAGGAACAGGCGAGCAGCCACACCGCGGTCTGCCAGTGCGCGGGCAGCAGCAGCGCGACCCGCTCGCCGGGCTCGGCGGACAGCTCTCCCTGGAGCAGGTTGGCGGTCTTGGCCACCCAATTGGCGAAGGTGGCCACGGACAGTTCGACCCGTTCGCCCGTCGCGTCGTCGTAGAAGGTCACCAGAGGACGCGCCGGGTCCTCGGAGAGCGCGGATCGCAGCAGGTCGGCGGGGGTGCGGTCGGTGGCTTTCACGCGCGCAAGCGTACGCGGGGGCGCCGCGCGGCACGGACCGAGCGCGCCACCGGTTCGGCGGAGCGCGTCCCGACGGTCCGTCAATTCCGCGATGGACAGATATGTATGACTATGTCCAGGATCAGGAGCATGCGTGGATTCCTTGCTTCCTCGGTCGGCGTCACCTGCGCGGCCGCTCTCGCCCTTCCGCTCGTCCTGCCCGCCTCCCCGGCACAGGCCGGGCCGTCGGCGGTGACATCCGAGGCCGCCGCTCCCGGCAGCACCCAGTCCCTGCCCCTCGTCCCGCTCTCCGGTGACCGGGTCCTCGGTCCGGCCGCACCGGAACAGGGCCTCGCCCGCCGGAACGTACGGCCGTTCTCCCTGGTCGGCGTCGTCTGGGACGACCCGAACAGGGAGCTCGACGGCCGTGTCCAGGTCCGCACCCGAACGGCCGGTACCGGCCGCTGGTCGGGTTGGCAGGACGTCGAGACCCACAACGACGAGCACGCCGCCGACCCGGACACCCCCGAGGGCGCCTCGCGCCGGGTGCACGGCTCCACCGCCCCCCTGTGGGTGGGCGACTCGGACGGCGTCGAAGTCCGCGTCGCCGCGGCGCGGGCCGCGAGGGAGGCCGCGGACAGTCCGCGGGAGGGCCTGCGGGAGAGCCCGGGGGAGGAACCCGTGGCCGCCCCGGCGGACTCCCGGCTGCCCGGCGGCCTGCGTCTCGAACTGGTCGACCCCGGCGGGGATCCCCCACGCCCGGACGCCCGGACGGCCGGACGGGCCGGGGGCGCGCCCGCGGGAGTGCGCGCGAAGGGCGTGCGCCCAGGCGCGTCGGGCGGTGGCATGGGCGCGGGCGCCACCGAGATCGCCGCGCTCTCCCGGGAGGAGACCGAGCGGACGTACTTCCCCGACGGCATGGCCGAGCGGCGCGCGACGCCGTACATCGGCCCGCGCCCGCGCATCGTCACGCGCCGTGGCTGGGGCGCGAACGAGAACCTGCGCGAACGCGGCTTCGTCTACACGAAGTCGGTCAAGGCGGCCTTCGTGCACCACACGGCGTCGGGCAACAAGTACAGCTGTTCGCAGGTTCCTTCGATCATCCGCAGTATCTACCGCTACCACGTGGTGAGCAGCGGCTGGCGCGACATCGGCTACAACTTCCTCGTCGACAAGTGCGGAAACATCTACGAAGGCCGGGCCGGAGGCGTCGCGAAGGCGGTCATGGGCGCCCACACCCGCGGGTTCAACACGAACAGCATGGGGATCGCCGTGATCGGCAGTTTCGGCAGCACGAAGCCGACCGAGGCCGCGCTCAAGGCCATCGCCCGGCTCACGGCATGGAAACTCGGCCTCTACGACGCCGATCCGCGTGGCAAGACATACCTGAAGTCGGCCGGTGGCAATCTCTACCGAAAGGGAAAGAACGTACGACTGAATGTGATCTCCGGCCATCGGGACGGGTTCGCCACGGAGTGCCCCGGAAGGCTCCTCTACGGCAAGCTCGGCTCGGCCCGGACGACGGCGGCTCTCTACCAGGGCCGGTAGTCAGGACCCGGAACCGGCCCGGCGGAAACGGTTCGGCCGGGCCGGCTCCGGCAGAGATCACCTGAAGTCGCGACAGAGGCCCGTCGACGGACACCGCACGGCCATCGAAGGCGCCATCGAACGGTCTGCATACACTGGCTGGCCGAAAGACAGTTCGGCCGGTCCCGGCAGGAAGCAGAGACGACAGGTGACAGAAGCGATCCTCCTGGTCGGCGGCAGAGGCACCCGGCTGCGCCCTCTCACGGTGCACACGCCCAAGCCGATGGTTCCGGCGGCCGGGGTCCCCTTCCTCACGCACCAGCTGGCGCGGGCGCGCGCGGCGGGCGTCGAGCACATCGTGCTGGCGACCTCCTACCTCGCCGAGGTCTTCGAGCCGTACTTCGGTGACGGTTCCTCACTGGGCCTCCACATCGAGTACGTCACCGAGGACGAGCCGCTCGGCACGGGCGGCGCCATCCGCAACGTGGCGTCCCGGCTGCACTCGGGCCCCGACGACCCGGTCCTGATCTTCAACGGTGACATCCTCACCGGCCTGGACATCCCGGCCCTGGTGGCGACCCACGAGACGACGGGCGCCGACGTCTCCCTCCACCTCACCCGGGTGGAGGACCCGCGCGCCTTCGGCCTGGTGCCCACCGACGCCACCGGGCGCGTCACGGCCTTCCTCGAAAAGCCGCAGACCCCCGAGGAGATCGTCACCGACCAGATCAACGCGGGGGCGTACGTCTTCCGCCGTTCGGTCATCGACACGATCCCCGAGGGCCGCCCGGTCTCGGTCGAGCGCGAGACCTTCCCGGAGCTCCTGGCCACCGGCGCCCACCTCCAGGGCATGGTGGACTCCACCTACTGGCTGGACCTGGGCACCCCGCAGGCGTTCGTCCGCGGCTCAGCCGACCTGGTGCTCGGCCGCGCCCCGTCCCCGGCCGTCCCCGGCCGCTGCGGCGACCGTCTGGTCCTGCCCACGGCCACGGTGGCCCCCGACGCCAAGCTCACCGGCGGCACGGTGGTCGGCGAGGGCGCCCGCATCGGCGAGGGCGCCCGGATCGCCGGCAGCACCGTCCTGGCCGGCGCCGTCGTCGAACCCGGAGCCGTCATCACCGACTCCTTCATCGGCGTCGGCGCCCGCATCGGCGAACGCACCCTCCTCACCGGCACGGTCATCGGCGACGGCGCGGTCGTCGGCCCCGACAACGAACTCCGCGAGGGAGTCCGCGTCTGGTGCGACGCCCGCATCCCGGCCGCCACCCTGCGCTTCTCGTCGGACCAGTAGAGAACCTGCGCGGGAACCCCGGGGGCCGATTCCCGGTTCCAACACCTGCGCAAGCCCCCGGAGGGGCCGGAACCAGGTTCCGGCCCCTCCGGCCCCTCCGGCCCCTCCGGCGCGCTTCCAGCCCCTCCGGGAACTTCGTCATGTGCCGCGTACTTCTCGGCCGCGGGGCAATTTTCAGCCCCTCCGGCGTTCGAGGAGCGGGGTCTGGGGCGGAGCCCCAGGTACGGGAAGGGCAGGGGCGGAGGGGGCGAAAACCTGCCGGACGGAGGAGGACGCGAGCCGCGGGCGCCCACACGCGGAAGCCACACTTGCCCGGAGCCGGGCGGAACACGGACCCGGAAGCCGGAAGCCGGGAGTCGAGAACCGGGGGCGGGGCGCCGAGCGCCGGGGACGGCAGGCGGAGACGGCGGACGCCGGGGCCGCCTACAGCCGCCCGATGTCCCCGCGGGGCATCTTCGGCGTGCGCCGCGGCGGCGTACGCCCGGCCAGCAGGATCAGCCGAGCGGCCCGATGCCGCTGCCCGGCATAGGGCTCCAGCAACTCCAGCATGACGGAGTCGTCCGCGTCCCGGTCCCCCGCCAGCGCGTACCCGACGATCCCCGGCAGATGCAGATCCCCCACGGTCACGGCATCCGCCGCGCCATGACTGCGCTGGACGACTTCCGCGGACGTCCACGGCCCGACCCCGGACACCAACTCCAGCCGCCGCTGCGCCTGTTCGGGACCGAACCCGACGGCTTCCTCCAGCCGCGCGGCGACCCGCACGGCCCGCAGGATCGTGGAGGCCCGCTTGTCGTCGACCCCGGCCCGGTGCCACTCCCAGGACGGGATCAGGGCCCACGTCCGTGACGCCGGCATGACGTACATCCGCTCGGGCGCGGGTCCCGGCGCGGGCTCGCCGAACTTCCGGACGAGCAACCGCCAGGCCCGGTACGCCTCGTCGGTGGTGACCTTCTGCTCCAGGACGGACGGGATCAGGGACTCCATCACGAGCCCGGTCCGCACCAGGCGCAGGCCGGGCCGCCGGTGCCGGGCGAGCGCGACGAGCCGGTGCCGTGGCTCGAAGGCGTCGGGATCGTCTCCGGCGCCGAGCAGGTCGGGGAGCCGGTCGAGCAGCCACTCGGCCCCCGGCCCCCAGGCCTCGCCCCTGACCACTCCGCCCCGCGGAGCGACCCGTAGGGTCCCGGGCCCGGCGGGCGTACGGCTGGTCCGCCACACGGAGCCGTCGGGTGTGGTCCGGAACGTCGGATCGCCCGGTCCGCGGCGCAGGGGTCCGAGTACGAGCCCGAGATCGAGGGGCCCGTCGGGCGTCCAGGTACGAGCGCGTCCGGGCTCGGCCGTCTGGCGGGGCAGTCCACCCGGCACCACGACATGGCCGCCGCGCACGGTCGTACGGGTCGGCCGGGGAGCGAAACGTCCAGACACGAATGAGGTCCTAGGGATACTCGGGGCGTCCTACGAGAGTAGGCGCTCCCCCCTGGCCGAAGGCACCCCACACCTCACCGAACCCCACCATGCGGCCCGGACCGCCACCCCGACCGACCAGCGCCCCGCGCCGAACGCACCAGACTGGCGCCCGCGACCGACCGATCGAGCGGGCCACCTTCCAAACGGATCAGCGAACCTCACCACGGCGGTCCGGACCTGCGCCCTGACCGACCAGCGCCCCACGCCGAACGCACCACACCGGCGCCCCCGACCGAACAGCGAACCTCACCGCACGGTCCGGACCTGCGCCCCCGACCGGTCGGCGAACCACGCCGACCGGCCCGGGGCGGCGCCCCCGGACCTGTCAGCGCACGGCGCCGAACGTTCCGGACCCTTCGGCGAGGGACCGATCAGCGGACCTCGACGAAGTCGGCCGCGTCCCGCTGCGGCCGGGTCCTCGGCTCCTCCGCCGCGTGGCCGACGGCCACGGCCCCCATCGGGTCCCAGTTCTCCGGCAGCTCCAGCACCTCGCGGACGACATCCCGGCAGAACATCGTCGACGACACCCACGCGGAGCCCAGCCGCTCCCCGGCCAGCGCGACCAGGAAGTTCTGCACGCCCGCCCCGGTGGCGACCACGAACATCTCGCGCTCGGCGCCGTCCCGCCGTACGTCCCCGTACGTGTGTGACCCGTCCATGACCAGGCACGGCACCACGAGATACGGCGCCCCGCGCAGCACGTCACCCCGGCGGACCCGCTTGGCGATGGACTCCTCGCTCTTCCCGTCGCCCCGCAGATCCGCGATCCACGCGTCCCGCATGGCGTCGAGCAGCCGTGTCCGCGACGCGGCGGACTCCAGCAGCACGAACCGCCAGGGCGTGGTGTGGTGCGGCGCGGGGGCGGTCACCGCCGCGGCGACCGCACGGCGTACGGCACCGGGGTCGACGGGCTCGCCGGTGAAGGCCCGTACGGTACGCCGCTGGGTGACCGCCTCCCGGACGGCTTCCGAGGTGCCGAGCCGGAACATGTCGTCACGGGCGTCGCGCACCATGGCCCGCGCCCCCGTGCCGTCCCCCTCGGTCACCAGGTGCGCGAGCCCGCGCACGACGGCGACGGGGAGCCCGGAGGCCTTGCCCTTGACCAGGTCACCGGCGGCGGCGAGCTCGTCCGCCGTGGCGACGACGGTCGCGCTGAGCGGATTGCCGTGCGTGTCGGTGCCGCCCCGCAGATCGTCGAGCACATGGACGCCCGCGGCGCCGATGGCGACATCGGTGAGCCCGGTGCGCCAGGGCCGCCCGAAGGTGTCCGTGATCACGACGCCGACGTCGACGCCGAGGGTGTCACGCAGTCCCGCGCGGATCGCGTACGCGGAGGCGTCGGGGTCCTCGGGCAGCAACAGCACTGTCCCGGCAGGGGTGTTGGAGGCGTCGACCCCGGCGGCGGCCATCACGAGCCCCTGCCGGTTCTCGACGATCCGCAGCGGGCCGCGCCGCGCCACGACCCGGACGGTCTCGGCGTCGATGGCGGCCTCGCGGTCGGTGGCCTCGACCGTCCGGCCCTCGGCCTTCGACACGATCTTGGACGTGACGAGGAGTACGTCCCCGTCGACGAGACCGGGCTCGGCGGCCGCGATGAGCTTCGCCAGGTCGTCCCCCTGACGCACCTCGGGAAGTCCGCCCAGCGCCCAGACCCGGTAGCCCGCGTCGGCGGGCCGTCCCGGGTCTTCCCCGCCGGTGTGCCGTCCCGCGCGCTCCGCGTCGCCGGACACCGCCGCGTCCATGGAGTTCATGACGTCCGTACCTCCTCCGCCAGCGTCAGCGCCTCACGCGCCATCCGCGCCGTGGCGTCGAGGTCGGACATCATCAGCGGTACGGCCCGGCAGCGGATGCCGGCCTCCTCGACGCGCTCCACGGCGGAGGCGTCCACCGTGTCGACGAGCCAGCCGTCGAGGAGCCCCGAGCCGTAGTGCTCGGCGACCGCGGCGGCGGTGGACTCGACGCCCACCGCGGCCAGCACCTTGTCGGCCATGCCCCGCACGGGCGCGTCGCCGACGATGGGGGAGAGGCCGACGACCGGGACGCCCGCCTCGGCGATGGCCTCCCGGATGCCGGGCACGGCGAGGATGGTGCCGACGGAGACCACGGGGTTGGACGGCGGGAAGAGGATGACGTCCGCCTCGGCGATGGCTTCGAGCACCCCGGGAGCGGGCTTCGCCTGCTCGGCGCCGACCGGCACGATCGCCTCGGCCGGCACGGAGGCCCGCAGCCGGACCCAGTACTCCTGGAAATGGATCACCTTGCGCTCGCCCGCCGCCCCGGCCGGGTCGCCTTCCGGCAGCGTGACGGCGACATGGGTCTCGACCCGGTCGTCGGACATGGGGATGAGGCGCACGCCCGGCTTCCACCGGTCGCACAGGGCTTCCGTGACGGCGCTGAGCGGATAGCCCGCGCCCAGCATCTGTGTCCGCACGATGTGCGTCGCGAAGTCGCGGTCGCCGAGCCCGAACCACTCGGGCCCGACCCCGTAGGCCGCGAGCTCCTCCTTCAGGTGGAAGGTCTCGTCGGCCCGCCCCCAGCCCTGCTCCTCGTTGATGCCGCCGCCGAGCGTGTACATCACCGTGTCGAGGTCCGGGCAGACCTTCAGCCCGAAGAGATGGATGTCGTCGCCGGTGTTGCCGATGACCGTAATGTCCGCGTCCGGCACGGCCCGCTGGAGACCACGCAGGAACCGGGCACCACCGATACCGCCTGCCAGAACCACAATGCGCATGGGGTTCAGTCTCGCAGGCGGGTACGACAACGCGTCAGCCGGTTACGAGACCTCGGCGACGTCGGGCCCGTGGTCCGGCGCGAACGCGTCACACGGTTTCGGCTACGGCGCAACGCGCCGCGTGCATCGGCATCTCGGTAAGGCCCGGGTAATAGACGTGCAGGCTGACGGCCGGTTCGAGCGAGTCGTTGACGACCTCGTGGACATACCCGGGCGCGAAGACGCGCTGCGCTCCGGCGTTCAGGGCGCGCGTGCCGCGCTCGGTGTGCTCGGTCAGCGCGCCGTCCAGGACGGTCAGTACGCCGGAGGAGCCGCCGTGGTCGTGCGCCCCGCTGCCCTGTCCGGGCACCCAGGACAGGAGCCACGCCTCGTAGCCGGGCCCCGTGCGCAGCCGGTGGTACCAGCGCGAGGCGGCGTCGTACCGGACGAGGTGTTCCCACTGCGAGCGGTCGGCGGCGATGGAGCGCGCCAGGCCGACGAACTCGGCCACGGTGGAGGGGTGTTCGCGCGGCGGCTGAAGCAGGTGGGGGACTTCGAGGATGTCGCCGGCGATCTGGAGGTCGCTGTCGCTGTTCATGGATGCGGTGGTTCCTCGGCGGAAGAGTGCTGGGGTGTCGCTGGCCGTTTCCGCCCGGGTCACGAGCGGGGATTCCGCCCGGGTCACGGGGGGAGGGGAGCCCTGGTGCGGGCGGTGGCCCCGGTGGGGGCGGGGATTTCGCCTCAGTGGCGGCGAGGCAGCCGGAGCGCGGTAGGGCTCAACAGCTGGAACAGCAACAACAGCTACAGCGAACGTGGGCAGCACCGAGGGACCCGGCGGTGCGGGTCGAGGTGGATGCCGAGTTCGCGAACATGCCCACAAGGACACCGGTTCACACCTCGACTGTCAACTGCATGTCCGGTATGTGGAAGATGTTTCACCTCATCCGGTTCATCTGGCAGGCGAAAGGTTTGTTCAGGAGCCTCCCCGGACACATGGCGCACAACCGGGTGAACAAACCTCGCCGCGGCCCCGTGATCTAAATGTGATCAGATTCGCTTCGGGGTCCGCGCCGGAACGAGATCGAACTCCTGGACGTCCTCCTCCGTGAGGGGGAGGGCGTCTGACCTGGACCTCTTGGGCTGTCGGGGTTTATGCCGATTTGAACACTTTCCGCAAAGCCTTGGTTCCGGAGAGTGAATAAGGGGCCCAATAGCAGATCTCGGCTTGACTGGCCCGGATCGGCACACTTGTAATTTCACTCGTGTCGTTCAGCCGAAATCGGTAACGGCAGCATCACGGGGACGCGAAAGACAGACGAGGGGCGCACATGACCGAGCTGGTGCAGCAACTGCTGGTCGACGACGCGGACGAGGAACTCGGCTGGCAGGAGCGCGCGCTGTGCGCCCAGACCGACCCCGAGTCCTTCTTTCCCGAGAAGGGCGGCTCCACCCGCGAGGCCAAGAAGGTCTGCCTCGCCTGTGAGGTCCGCTCCGAGTGCCTCGAATACGCGCTCGCCAACGACGAGCGGTTCGGCATCTGGGGCGGTCTGTCCGAGCGCGAGCGGCGTCGCCTGAAGAAGGCCGCTGTCTGAAAACGGTCGCACGGAAAAGCGGACGCGGAACAGTAGTCCACACACGTGGGTGCCGCCGACCAAACGGCACACACTCTTACGTAAGGAACGGCCCGGCGCAGGTGGGTTATCCACAGGCGGCGGGCCGTCGTCCTGCTCAGCCGTTAGTGTGGGCCCTCGTCCGAGACGTCCCGCTGTCCCCGCCGGACACAGACGTCCACCGCAGTCCATCGAACCGGGGCCCGTACCTCGATGTCCGTGCACAGCCATTCGGCAGCCCGTAACGACGCCGCTGCCGCCCCTGAGTTCCCGCGCCACGTCGTGACCGCGGTGCTCGTCTCCCACGACGGCGCCCGCTGGCTGCCCGAGGCGCTCGCCGGGCTGCTCGGCCAGGACCGCCCCGTGCAGAACGCGGTGGCGGCCGACACCGGCAGCGCGGACGAATCCGCCCAGCTGCTCACCGAGGCGCTCGGCGCCGACCGCGTGCTGCACCTGGCACGGCGCACCGGCTTCGGCCAGGCCGTCGAGGAGGTGTCCCGCACCGCCGCCGAGCTGACCCCGGACGACCTGCCCTACCTCAAGCGTCCGAGCGGCTGGGACCCCGTCACCCGCACCTGGCGCGACGACGCCTACGACATGCCGGACCTCCCGCACGGCGAACCCGAGCAGTGGCTCTGGCTGCTGCACGACGACAGCGCCCCGGAGCCCGACGCCCTGGCCCAGCTCCTGCGCGTCGTGGAGAACGAGCAGGAGATCGGCCAGGACGTGGCCATCGTCGGCCCCAAGCTCCGCGGCTGGTACGACCGCAGGCAGCTCCTCGAAGTCGGCGTCACCATCGCCAACTCGGGCCGCCGCTGGACCGGTCTGGACCGCCGCGAGCAGGACCAGGGCCAGCACGACCACGTCCACCCCGTGCTGTCCGTGTCCACCGCCGGAATGCTGATCCGGCGCGATGTCTTCGAGGAGCTCGGCGGCTTCGACCGCCGGCTGCCCCTGATGCGTGACGACGTCGACCTGTGCTGGCGCGCCCAGGCCGCCGGGCACCGTGTCCTCGTCGCCCCGGAAGCCGTCGTACGGCACGCCGAGGCGGCCTCCCGCGAGCGCCGCGCCGTCGACTGCGTGGGCCGCACCTCCGCGTCCCCGCACAAGGTCGACAAAGCGGGCGCCGTCTACACCCTCCTCGTCAACGCCCGCACCGCGCAGCTCCCCTGGATCCTGATCCGGCTCGTCCTCGGCACCCTGCTGCGCACGGTCGCCTACCTCGTTGGCAAGGTCCCCGGACAGGCCGTCGACGAGATCCGCGGCCTCCTGGGCACCCTGCTGCGCCCGGAGCGGATCATCGCCGGGCGGCGCAGGCGCGGCCGCCCGCAGGTCGACAAGGGTGAGCTGCGGGCCCTGTTCCCGCCGCCGGGCGCCACCGTGCGGGCCACCCTGGAGCAGGTCGCCGGCAATCTGACGAGCGACTCCGACGCCGACATCACCACGGGCGCCGGACGGCACGGAGGCGCCGTCGAGTCCGGACCCGGCGGCGACGACGGCGACTTCCTGGAGATCGAGCAGTTCGCCCGGATCAAGCGCATCGCGCGCAACCCCGGCCCGATGCTGTTCCTGGTGCTCCTGTTCGTCTCGCTCCTCGCCTGCCGCCAACTGCTCGGCGGCGGAGCCCTCGCGGGCGGCGCGCTGCTGCCCGCGCCCGCCGACTCCTCCGAACTGTGGGCGCGCTACCTCGACGGCTGGCATCCGGTCGGCGCGGGCTCCACCCAGTCCGCCCCTCCCTACCTCGCGATCGTCGCGCTGCTGGCCTCCGCGCTCCTCGGCTCCACCGGGCTCGCGGTCACCGTGCTCCTCGTGGGATCCGTGCCGCTGGCCGGCTTCGCCGCGTACTTCGCCTCGCGCCCCCTCGTCGAGTCCCGGCTGCTGCGCGCCTGGGCCTCCGTCGCGTACGCCTTCCTGCCGGCCGCCACCGGCGCGCTCGCGGGCGGCCGCATCGGCACCGCCGTCCTCGCGATCCTGCTGCCGCTCATCGCGCGCGCGGGCATCGCGGCGAGCGGTCTCGCACACGGCTCCCGGGCGCGCGGAAGCTGGCGCGCGACCTGGGCGTACGCCCTGCTGCTGACGTTCACGACGGCGTTCACCCCGATCGTGTGGCCCATCGCGCTGGTCCTCGGCATCGCGCTCCTCGTGGTGCGCCGCAGGGAGATCCCCGCCTACGGACCGCGTTTCCTGGCCCAGCTCGGCACCCCGCTGCTGGTTCTCGCGCCCTGGTCGCTGACCCTGCTGCCGTTCGGCTTCTTCAAGCAGGCCGGCCTGGACTACGGAGCCGGCGCGGCCACCCCGCTCGACCTGCTCAGCGCCAGCCCCGGCGGGCCGGGCACGGTCAGCGGGCTGATGCTCTTCGGCATCGTTCTCGCCGCGCTCGCCGCCCTGCTGCGCTCCGAGCGCCAGGCCGGGATCCGGACCGCGTGGGTCATCGCCGTGGTGGCGCTCCTCTTCGCGGTCCTGTCCAACCGTTCCACCTGGGCAGGACCCGCGACCCTCGTCTACGGCCTCGCGCTGCTTGCCGCCGCCTCCGTCGGCTCGGACGGGGCACGCGCGCGTGTCGCCGAACAGAGCTTCGGCTGGCGCCAGCCGGTGGCCGCGCTCATCGCCTTCGCCTGCGCCGCGGGCCCGCTGCTCGTCGCCGCCGGATGGATCATCCGCGGCGCCGACGGACCCGTGGAGCGCCGTGACCCGGTGCAGGTGCCCGCGTTCGTCGCCGAGGAGAGCGGCACCCGCGACCAGGCCCGCACCCTCGTCCTGGACAGCCCCTCGGCCGCCCAGGTCGCCTATGTCCTCGTCCGCGGCTCCGGCGCCCGTCTCGGCGACGCCGAACTCGCCGCGGCGGACGGCGAGAACAAGAAGCTCGACAAGGTCGTCGCGAACCTCGTGGCGGGCTCCGGAGCCGACCAGGCCAACGAACTCGGCGGCTTCGCCGTGCGCTACGTCCTGGTCCGCAAGGGCGCGCCGCGCGAGGTGAGCCGCGTCCTGGACGCCACCACGGGCCTGACCCGGCTGAGCCAGCAGGACGGCAGCGCCCTGTGGCGCGTCGACCAGCAGGTCTCGCGCGCCGCGATCGTCCCCGCGTCCGGCGACCCGGAGTCCATCGCCGCCGGACCGGTCGAGGTGCACACCACGATCCCCGCCGGAGCCGACGGCCGCGTCCTGCGGCTCGCCGACAGCGCCGAAGCGGGCTGGACGGCGACGCTGGACGGCAAGCCGCTCACCCGCACCACGGTCGACGGCTGGGCCCAGGGCTTCCAACTGCCTTCCAGCGGCGGCAGGCTGGATGTCACCTTCGACGCCCCGCTGGGCCACACCGCCTGGCTGTGGGCCCAGGGAGCGCTCGCCCTCGTCCTCGTGGTGCTCGCCCTCCCCGGGCGGCGCCGGGACGTCGACGACGACCTCCCCGAGGAGCAGGTCGTGCCCGCCCAGGACATGACGGGCGACGGCCGCCGTGCCCGCCGCCTGCGTGCCCAGGCCGAGGCGGAGGCGGAGTCCGAGGAGTCGGACGAGGACCTCGACGGCGAGTTCCCGGCGGACACGGAAGAGGACGAGGACGAGGACGAGGAGATCCCGGCCGGAGCCGTCCCGCACCAGCAGGCGTACGGCGAATGGGACAGCCCGAGCTACACGAACGCCGAGTACGACACCTACGGCGGCGAGCGGTACGACGGGCAGCAGCAGTACCCGGCGGGCGGCTACGAGCAGCCGTACCAGGCGGACCCCTACCAGGGCGGCCAGTACGACCCGTACGCCTACGGCGGCACCGCGGCGTACGACCAGAACTACGGCCAGGGCTACGACGCGAACGGCCAGGCCTACGACACCCGGGGCCAGGGCTACGACACGGGCGACCAGGGCTACGACCCGGCGTACGACCCCACACGGCCCCCGCACGGCACCGACAGTGAGCGCCCCGACGGGAGCCATCAGTGAACCGCACCACCCTGTCCCTGATCGCCGCTGCGACCGCGCTCGCCGCCGTCACCGGCTTCGCGACCCTCAAGGCGCCGGACGCGTCCCACGACAGCGCGGCCGGCACGGCCGCGCGGTTGCCCGTGGAGCGCACCAGCCTGCTCTGCCCGCAGCCGAGCACCTCGGACATCGCCGACACCGCCTATACGTCCTTCACACCCGTCGTGGAGGGCGCGAGCGGCAGCGGCAAGGCCCAACTCCAGGCGGCCACCGAGGAGTCGGCGGACTCCACGGCCGGCAAGAAGAGCGCGGGCAAGACCGCGAAGCCCGTCGTCCAGCCCAAGGATCCCGGCAAGCCGGCGTCCGGAACCACCTCGGGCGCCGAGGCGCCCGCCTTCGTGGGCCTCGCGTCGGGCAAGTTCGCGCCGGGCTGGACGGTTCAGGAGACCACGGAGGTCGCCGCGGGCAACGGGCGCGGCCTGCTCGGCACCAACTGCACCGCCCCCGACACCGAGTTCTGGTTCCCGGGCGCCAGCACCGCCTCGGCACGCACCGACTTCGTGCATCTGACCAACCCGGACGACTCCGCCGCCGTCGTCGACATCGAGCTGTACGGCAAGGACGGCACGCTCAAGTCCACGGTGGCCGACGGGATCACGGTCCAGCCGCACGCCAGCGAGCCGATCCTGCTGAACACGCTGACCGGCGACGCGCAGACCGACCTCACCGTGCATGTGACGGTCCGCAGCGGTCGCGTCGGAGCCGCTGTCCAGGCACTGGACGACAAGACCGGCGGCGACTGGCTGGCCGCGGCCGCCGATCCCGCGGGCAGCCTCGTCATGCCGGGTATCCCCAAGGACGCCACCTCGGTGCGCCTCGTCGCCTTCGTGCCCGGCGACACGGACGCCGACCTGAAGGTGCGCCTCGCCTCGCCCTCGGGGCTGATCACCCCGGCCGGGAACGAGACGCTGCACGTGAAGGCCGGCATGACCTCCGCCGTCGACCTCGGGGACCTCACCCGTGGCGAAGCGGGCTCCCTGGTGCTCACGCCCACCGGCTCCTCCGTGCCGATCGTCGCCGCCCTGCGGGTGGTGCGCGGCAAGGGCGCCGATCAGGAGACCGCGTTCATTCCGGCCACCGCCCCGGTCGGCGCGCGCGCGACGGTCGCGGACAACAAGGCCAAGGGGTCCACGCTCGCCGTGACCGCCCCCGCCGGGGGAGCCACGGTCCGGGTCACGGCGTCAGCGGGCAGCCAGGGCGGTACGGCCGTCTCGAAGACGTTCACCATCAAGGGCGGGACCACCGAGAACGTCGCGGCACCCGTCCCGAGCGGTCTCAAGGGCACGTACGCCCTCACCGTCGAGCCGGTCTCCGGAGGCCCGGTCTACGCCTCCCGGATGCTCGCGGTGACCCAGGAAGGCGTTCCCGGCTTCACCATCCAGAACCTCCCGGACGACCGCGGAACGGTCTCGGTGCCGGAAGCGCGGCAGGACCTCTCGGTGCTGCTCAAGCAGTGACCCAGGACCGGTGATCGGTCCCGGGTCTGCTTCATCGTGGTCCGATGGTCCGGGTCCGGGCGGGCCTGGTCCGGTAGGTCGGAGTCGGTGCGGGTTCCGTCGGTCCGGGTCCGGTCGGTGCGAGTCGGTCCGGTCCGATCGGCCGGAGTCAGATCGGCCGGAGTCCGATCGGACCCGTCCGGTCCGTTCTCAGTCCTCGCCGTAGCGTGGATCGACCGTCTCCGGTGTCAGGCCCAGCAGTTCGGCGACCTGTTCCACGACGACCTCGTGCACCAGGGCGGCGCGCTCGTCGCGTCCCTTGGTGCGGATCTCGACCGGACGACGGTAGACGACCACGCGCGCGGGATGCCCCTCGCGCGCCGCGATCGTGCCGCCCAGAGGCACCGCCTCGTCGCTCCAGCCCTCGCCCGAGCCCTCCAGGCGGGGGACTTCGAGGACCATGAAGTCGATGTCCGCGAGCTGCGGCCAGCGTCGCTCCAGCCGCTCCACGGAGTCCTGGACCAGGTCGGCGAAGACTTCGGCACGGCTCGCGGCGAGCGGTACCTGGGGCGGCGCAACGGGGCCGCGCATGCCCCTGCCGTGGCGGTCACGACGACGGGGACCGGCTGCTGCGGCACGGGGCGGTACGGGGTTGTCCATCACTGACGAAGAGTAGTCCCCGACCGGCCCGGCCGCCCGGCCTCACGCGCCGGTCGCCGCCGGGCGGGCGGACCGACGGCACCCGGCCCGGCAGGTGTTCCGGATGACACCCGATGGCACTGGATGACGCCCGATGACCATTCCAGCCAAGATTGGGCTCGATTCCGTATCCCTCCAAGACCGTCTCTGACATGGCAATTGACATGATTCGCACTAAGTGGTGACCGGATTCAGGTCTGTTCGGCATCCTGAGGCCCGATGTCGCCCCAGGTCAGGGTCCGATGCCCGGAAAACGGTGTGGGCCGTCTCACACCACGACACGGTGGGGTGACCTGGGGGAGAGTCGTCGCGGCCCGCTCAAGAGTGCGGTACCGTCCAACATCGTGAGCCTTGTACGTCGCTGTTCGCGCACCGCTTGCGGCCGTCCCGCCGTCGCGACGCTGACGTACGTCTACGCCGACTCGACCGCGGTCCTCGGCCCGCTCGCCACCTACGCCGAACCCCACTGCTACGACCTGTGCGCCCAGCACTCCGAGCGCCTGACCGCGCCGCGCGGCTGGGAGGTCGTCCGGCTCGCCGACTCCTCCGGTCCGGCCCGCCCCAGCGGCGACGACCTGGAGGCGCTGGCGAACGCGGTGCGCGAGGCGGCCCGTCCGCAGAAACGTGCCGCGGAGGCCGGCGGCAGTGCCCGCTCGGTGGACCCGATGGAGGTCGCGCGCCGCGGCCACCTGCGGATTCTGCGCTCCCCCGACAACTGAGCACCGCTCCACCGGCTCGCACCCCGCACCCTGGCCGTTCCGCGCCGCGCTCTTCTCGCCGCGCCCCTCTCTCCGGTCCGCAGTTCGCCGTAGTGCCGTGCGCCCACCGCCCGTTCCCCGGGGGCCGGTTCCACCGAGCGGCGCGCACCCGTTGACGTGAAGTTGTCGCGGACGCGACGATTCCGAATGCCGTGAGAAATCGCTTTCCGCATCACGGAATCCGGAGAGGCGTCCCTGTACGTCCAAGAGCTGCGACCCGTCGCCGACTCGCTCGGCCTGTCCGCCCGCGTGGCCGCCCTGCCCCTCCTCGTCGTGCCGGTCCTGCTCGGCGGCGTCCGCCTGAAGGCCCATGTGGCGGGCCTGACAGGCCTTCTGGCGGCCTCGCTGGTCGCCTGGCTCGCGTACGGCATGCCGGTGGGTCGGACGCTCTCCAGCGCCACCCAGGGCGCCGCGTTCGGTCCCTTCCCCATCCTGCGGATCGCCGTCAACGCCCTGTGGGTGTACCGGATGACGGTCCGCACCCGCCATTTCGACATCCTGCGCCACTCGTTCGGGCGGCTGTCCGACGATCCGCGCATCCAGGCACTCGTGTCGCCTTCTGCTTCGGCGCCCTCCTCGAAGCCCTCGCCGGCTTCGGCGCCCCGGTCGCGATCTGCATCGGTGATGCTGGTCGCCCTCGGCTTCGACCCGGTGCGCGCGGTGGTCGTCGCGCTCGTCGCCAACACCGCGCCGGTCGCCTCGGCGCGATGGCCACACCGGTCGTGCCCCTCGCCCAGGTCACAGGCCTGCCACTGGATTCCGTCGCCTCGATGGTGGGCCGGCAGACCCCGCTGCTCGCGCTGGCCGTGCCCCTGGTCCTCGTCGCTCTGTTCGACGGCGGGCGCGGACTGCGGGACACCTGGGTGCCCGCCCTGGCGTGCGGAGTGGCCTTCGCCGCCGTCCAGTTCGCCGCCTCGAACTACGTCTCCGGGCAACTCGCCGACATCGGCGCCTCCTTGGCCGGTGCCGCCGCCCTGATCGCCGTACCGCACGCGCGCGTGCCCGCCGCCGAGTCCGTACGGGCGTCGGTCCTGACCGGCACGCGCAGCGAGGAACTCGACGAGCAGGATCCGCCCCGCGAAGTCGCCCGCGCCTACGCCCCGTACGCCCTGATCGTCGCGGTCTTCTCCCCTCTTCGGCGCTCTCCAGGTGAGCGCCGCCCGGGAGTCGGGGTGCCGCCCGAACTCCTCGCCGCCGCCAACAGTTCGGGCGGTGTCCTCGGCAAGATGATCTCGCCGCAGAACCTGACCATCGCCTACGCGGCCGTCGGGCTCGCCGGCCGCGAGGGCGATTTGCTGCGCAAGGTGCTGCCCTGGAGCCTCGGACTCCTGCTCCTCATCTGTCTGATCGTGGTGGGCCAGAGCACGGCCGTCCTCTCCTGGATGCTGCCCCGAGAGGACTCCGGCCACCGCGCCCGGCGTGCCGGGACGGTCCTGGACGCTGTCCCGGGTCGGGCGGGTTTCCCCCGGATGACGGAGACCGTTCCGCACGTCACGGATGCGCTCCACTCGGGCTCGGCACCGCCCGCTGTCAGCCCGGACGGGTAGTTTGGGGTGACCGAAGTGGACTTCTGGAGGGTTGGCCGTGACTGCTGATCTGTCGCAGCTCGTAAAGGCGTACGACGTACGCGGGGTGGTTCCGGACCAGTGGGACGAGCCGCTCGCCGAGTTGTTCGGCGCCGCCTTCGTCCAGGTGACCGGAGCGGACGCCATCGTGATCGGGCACGACATGCGGCCGTCGTCGCCCGGACTGTCCCGCGCCTTCGCGCGCGGTGCGGCGGCGCGCGGGGTCGACGTGACCGAGATCGGCCTGTGCTCCACGGACCAGCTCTACTACGCCTCGGGCGCGTTCGGCCTGCCGGGCGCCATGTTCACGGCCTCGCACAACCCGGCCCAGTACAACGGCATCAAGATGTGCCGGGCGGGCGCGGCCCCCGTCGGCCAGGACACCGGCCTGTCCGAGATCCGCCAACTCGCCGAGTCCTGGCTCGACTCCGGTGCCCCGGGCTCGGATGCCACGCCCGAAACGATCACGCGGCGGGACACGTTGGAGGATTACGCGGCGTACCTGCGCTCCCTCGTCGACCTGACCTCGATCCGCCCCTTGAAGGTCGTCGTCGACGCGGGCAACGGCATGGGCGGACACACCGTCCCGACCGTCTTCTCCGGCCTGCCGCTGGAGCTCGTGCCGATGTACTTCGAGCTGGACGGCACCTTCCCGAACCACGAGGCCAACCCGCTCGACCCGGCGAACATCGTCGATCTCCAGAAGCGTGTCCGCGAGGAGGGGGCCGACCTCGGCATCGCCTTCGACGGCGACGCCGACCGCTGCTTCGTCGTCGACGAGCGGGGCGAACCGGTCTCCCCGTCCGCGATCACCGCACTGGTGGCCGCGCGCGAACTCACCAAGCACGGCGGCGGCACGGTCATCCACAACCTCATCACCTCCTGGTCCGTGCCGGAGGTCGTCCGCGAGCACGGCGGCACCCCGGTCCGCACCCGCGTCGGCCACTCCTTCATCAAGGCCGAGATGGCCACCTCCGGCGCGATCTTCGGCGGCGAGCACTCCGCGCACTACTACTTCCGCGACTTCTGGAACGCCGACACCGGCATGCTGGCCGCCCTCCACGTCCTCGCCGCCCTCGGCGGCCAGGACGGTCCGCTCTCAGGGCTCGTCGCGGAGTACGACCGCTACGTGGGCTCCGGCGAGATCAACTCCACCGTCGACGACCAGGCCGCCCGCCTCGCCGCCGTCAGGGCCGCCTACGAGGGCCGCGAGGGCATCGCCATCGACGAACTCGACGGTCTGACGGTCACCGCCGAGGACGCGTGGTTCAACGTCCGCCCCTCCAACACCGAGCCCCTCCTCCGCCTCAACGCGGAGGCCCGCGACGAGGCCACGATGACGAAGGTGCGGGACGAGGTCCTGAAGATCATCAGAGGCTGAGCCCCGCACGGCCGGACCGGAGACCCGATATCGCCGACCGGGAACGGCCCGGCGGCCGTGCCCGTCGGAACCGACGGGCACGGCGCCCTGCGGGCACGGCGCCCTGCGGGCACGGCGCCCTGCGGGCACGGCGCCCTGCGGGCACGGCGCCCTGCGGGCACGGCGCCCTGCGGGCACGGCGCCCTGC
>NZ_JBIVVR010000003.1:624193-628593 GCF_044757755.1 Streptomyces sp. NPDC091209
TGCGGGCACGGCGCCCCGCGGGCACGGCGCCCCGCGGGCACGGCGCCCCGCGGGCACGGCGCCCCGCGGGTTCCCGCCCGTCGGCGGCCGGCCGGGGGAGAGAGACGCGGTCACGGGGACGGACGCGGGGACGAGCCTCAGAGGCCCGTGCAGCCGCTCCGCGCGCCTCACGAACCGTGGCCGCGCCCCGGCACCCGGCTTCCCACAGCGGTACCCTGACCAGGCCGCATCCACCGTTTCGGAAGGACACCCCATGCCGCTCGAAGCCGGCCTCCTGGAGATCCTCGCCTGCCCGGCCTGCCATGCCCCGCTCAAGGAGCAGGAGACCGAGCTGATCTGCACGGGAGCGGACTGCGGCCTCGCCTACCCGGTCCGCGACGGCATCCCCGTACTCCTGGTCGACGAGGCCCGCCGCCCCGCGTAACCGACACGGCCGCCTCGCGGACAGCGGCGCCGCGACCGCCGCACGCGAGGCGACAGCGGCGCCGTCCCCGCCCGCGGGCGCGCCGACGGCGCGGCAGCGAGCCCGAAGGCAAGCCACGACACCCGACGACAGGCGACAGCGCCGCCCGCACGGACAACGGCGACGCGGCCGTCCCGATCGGCGACCGGCGCACACCCGGCCGGCATCCGGTCCGACCCAGCGCCGCTCGGCACCTCCCGCGAGCGACCCCGTGCAAGCGACCCCGGTGGCCCACGCGCAAGCGCCCCCCCGGCGATCGGAGGCTACCGACCCCATGCTCGACGAATCGCTCCTCGACGATCCCGACGCGCTCACCCGGGCCGACCGGCGGGCACTGCTCCGCGGCGCCGCCGAGGCCGGCGCCCGGGTGCGCACCGCGGTCCGGCACGCCAACGAGGCCGGCATCCCCGAGCTCAAGCCGGACGGCCGTCCGCGCGGCGTCCTGATCGCGGGCCCCGGCATGGCCGCCACCGGCGTCGCCGAACTGCTCGGCACCCTCGCCGGAGCGAGCTGCCCCCTCACCCGGCTCAGCCCCACGGGCGTCGCTCCCGCCGGGGGCGCCCTGCGCTGGGACCTGCCCGGCTGGGCGGGCCCCGTCGACCTCCTGCTGATCGCCACCCCCGACGGCAGCGAACCCGGCCTGGAACTGCTCATCGAGCAGGCCTACCGGCGCGGCAGCACCGTCGCCGCCGTGGCCCCCGCCGGCTCGCCCCTCGCCGAGTGGGTGGAAGGCAGTCACGGCCTCTTCGTACCGATGGCGACCGCCCCCTACGACCAGGACGAACCCCTCGCGGCCTCGGCCCCCGGCGTGCTCTGGGCGCTGCTCACCCCGCTGCTCGTCCTCCTCGACCGCACGGGCCTGGTCTCGGCCCCGCCGGAAGCCCTGCAGAAGGTCGCCGACCGCCTCGACCGCGTCGCCGAGCGCTGCGGGCCCGCCATCGCCGCGTACAGCAATCCCGCGAAGACGCTCGCCGTCGAACTGGCCGAGGCGCTCCCGGTGATCTGGACGGAGGGCACCTCTGCGGGCCCGGCCGGCCGCCGGTTCACCGCCGCGCTCGCCGAACTCGCCGGCCGCCCCGCGCTCACGGCCGAACTCCCCGAGGCCCTCGCCTCGCACAGCGTGCTGCTCGCGGGCGCGCTCGCCGCCGGCGCGGACCCCGACGACTTCTTCCGGGACCGCGTCGAGGAGCAACAGGCCCTGCACGCGCGCGTGGTGCTGCTCCGCGACCGTCCGATCGGCGGGATCAGCGCCGCACCCGCCGCCCGCGAACTCGCCCTCAGCCACGACACCGCGATCAGCGAACTCGAACCCGAGGAGGGCGGCGAACTGGAAACGCTCGCCGAGCTGATCGCCATCACGGATTTCGCCGCCGTTTACCTGGCGCTCGCTTCGGGGGCCTGATCTTGGGCGGGAACTCGCTTCCGGCGCCCGCCGCCGGACCCCGCGACCGGCGCCCCTGACACGGCGCTTCCCGGACAGCGCCCGCACGGAGCGGGCCGAGCAGCGCACGTATGGAGAAGACAGCGATGGACCGCCTCGACAACACCGTCCGCCCCTACGCCTGGGGTTCGACCACCGCCATCCCGCGGCTGCTCGGCGTGGAGCCGACCGGCGAACCGCAGGCGGAGATGTGGATGGGCGCCCATCCGGGCGCCCCCTCGCGCACCGGGCGCGGTCCGCTCAACGAGGTCGTCGCCGAGGACCCTGAGAAGGAACTCGGCCGCGCCGCCGTCGCCAGGTTCGGCCCCCGTCTGCCGTTCCTCCTGAAGCTCCTCGCCGCCGGCGCCCCGCTCTCCCTCCAGGTGCACCCCGACCTCGAACAGGCGCGGGAGGGTTACGAGGACGAGGAGCGCCGCGGTGTCCCGATCGACGCCCCGCACCGCAACTACAAGGACGCCAACCACAAGCCCGAACTCATCTGCGCCCTCACCGAGTTCGACGGCCTGTGCGGCTTCCGCGCCCCCGAGGAGGCCGCCGAACTCCTCGCCGCCCTCGACGTCGACTCCCTCAAGCCGTACGTCGACCTGCTGCGCGCCCACCCTCAGGAGGCCGCGCTGCGCGAGGTCCTCACCGCGGTGCTGAGCGCCGACCCCGACGACATGGCGCGCACGGTCACCGAGACCACGGCCGCCTGCGCCCGCCTCGGCGGCGCCTACGCCCCGTACGCCGGCCTCGCCCACCACTACCCGGGTGACCCCGGAGTCATCGCCGCGATGCTCCTCAACTACGTTCAACTCCAGCCCGGTGAGGCCCTGTTCCTCGGCGCGGGCATCCCGCACGCGTATCTGAACGGCCTCGGCGTCGAGATCATGGCCAACAGCGACAACGTCCTGCGCTGCGGTCTGACCCCCAAGCACGTCGACGTCCCCGAACTCCTGCGCGTGGTCCGCTTCGAGGCGGGCGACCCCGGTGTCCTGCGCCCGGAGGCGTCCCCCGACGGCGAAGAGGTCTACGCGACCCCCATCGACGAGTTCCGCCTCTCCCGGTACGTCGTCGCCGAGGGCGCGGACCCGCGCGACCTCACCCGTGCGACCCCGCAGATCCTGCTCTGCACCTCGGGTTCCGTGCGCGCCGACGGCATCGAACTGACCCCCGGCGCTTCGGTCTTCGTACCGGCCGGCGAAAAGGCCGAAGTGTCCGGGTCCGGCACGATCTTCCGTGCGACAGTGGTCGCCTGACGGGACGACCGCACCCACCTGAGGCGCGTCGCCGACGGACCGGGCTGCAAGAATGGCCCACCGCAAAGGGCGGGCAAAGCCCGGACCGGGGGTACGAGGGTACGAACGGGGTCCGGACGGCGTACGAAGGGACAGCAGGAGCAGATGAGCGCTTCAGGCGGCACCAAAGCGATCGTGGCGGCACTCGGCGCCAACCTCGCGATCGCGGTATCGAAGTTCGTGGCGTTCGCCTTCAGCGGCTCCTCCTCGATGCTCGCCGAGGGCGTTCACTCGCTCGCCGACTCCGGCAACCAGGCACTTCTCCTGATCGGCGGCAAGAAGGCCCAGCGCGAGGCGACCCCGCAGCACCCCTTCGGCTACGGCCGCGAGCGCTACATCTACGCCTTCCTCGTCTCGATCGTCTTGTTCTCGGTCGGCGGCATGTTCGCCGTCTACGAGGGCTACGAGAAGATCAAGCACCCGCACCAGATCGAGCACTGGTACTGGCCGGTCGGCGTCCTGCTGTTCGCGATCATCGCCGAGGGCTTCTCCTTCCGCACGGCCATCAAGGAGTCCAACGAGCTGCGCGGCTCGCACTCCTGGTCCCAGTTCATCCGCCGCGCCAAGGCCCCCGAGCTGCCCGTCGTCCTTCTTGAGGACTTCGGCGCGCTCATCGGTCTGGTCCTCGCGCTCTGCGGCGTCGGCCTCGCGCTGCTCACCGACAACGGCGTCTGGGACGGCATCGGCACGGTCTGTATCGGTGTCCTGCTCATCCTGATCGCGCTGGTGCTCGCCGCCGAGACCAAGTCGCTCCTGCTGGGCGAGTCGGCGGGCCCGGAGGACACCGCGAAGATCGAGGCGGCGATGGTCGACGGCGACACCGTCACCGGCATCATCCACATGCGCACGCTCCACCTCGGCCCCGAGGAACTGCTCGTCGCCGCGAAGATCGCCGTCCAGCACGACGACACGGCCGCCCAGGTCGCCACCGCGATCAACGCCGCCGAGTCCCGCATCCGCGCCGCCGTCCCGATCGCCCGGGTGATCTACCTGGAGCCGGACATCTACAGCGAGGCGGAGGCGGCCAAGGGCCCGGACCCCAAGGCGACTCCCGGCGGACCGTCGCAGTCGCCGGCCGACCACTGACACCACCCGCTCGTCGTACGGCGTCGGGGGGCCCCCGGGCTGGTACGCGGGGCCCCCCCCCCGGGCCCCCCCCGGGGCCCCCCCCCCCCCCCACGCCCCCCCCCCAGGGGGAAGCCCCCCGGCCCGGCCCCCC
>NZ_JBIVVR010000003.1:628603-634137 GCF_044757755.1 Streptomyces sp. NPDC091209
GGCCCCGCCGGGCGCCCGGGCGCGGGCGCGGGCGCCCCCGTCACCCCCCCGGGGGGGGGTAGGGGGGCGGGGCCCGCCTGAGATCTCAGGCGGGCCCCGACGCCGTTCCCCCGCCTTGCGCCCGACCCCTCCCTTCGTCCCCACCGTTCGTGCATCCCCTCGTGCATCTCCCCGTTCCTTTCCACCGTTCGGCTCTGCCGTTCCGTTCTTCTGTCCGGCTCCGCCGTTCAACTCTCCTGTCCAGGTCCGCCGTACGGTCCACGGAGGCATCGCGGGTATCACCGGCTCCGCGAACGGCCCGGTGCGGGGCGGCCGGAGCCCGCTCCGCGCGGAGGCGGACTGGGGAGGGACACGCCCACCGGTGTAGCTTGGTGACTGAGCCAGACGTCGCTGCTGATGGCGGTCGGGCGGTCCCACCGCGGACCGGCCGAGGGAGAGAGGGCCTCCGACGGACTGCGCTGCGCGCACCGGGCACTGCCGTGCCCCGCCGGTGTACGTCCGTGCCCCGATCGGGCACGCGTTCGTGACCGCCGCCGCGCAGAACAGCCCTACCCACCTCGCCCCGATTTCGAGGAGCAGCTCGTATGACGACTGTCGACAGCCGACAGGACTTCAAGGTCGCCGACCTCTCCCTGGCCGAGTTCGGCCGCAAGGAGATCACCCTCGCCGAGCACGAGATGCCCGGCCTGATGTCGATCCGCAGGGAGTACGCCGAGGCGCAGCCCCTCGCGGGCGCCCGCATCACCGGCTCCCTGCACATGACGGTGCAGACCGCCGTCCTCATCGAGACCCTGGTCGCCCTGGGTGCCGATGTCCGCTGGGCCTCCTGCAACATCTTCTCCACCCAGGACCACGCCGCCGCCGCCATCGCGGTCGGCCCGAACGGCACGCCCGAGAACCCGCAGGGCATCCCGGTCTTCGCCTGGAAGGGCGAGACCCTGGAGGAGTACTGGTGGTGCACGGAGCAGGCGCTGACCTGGCCGAACACCCCCACCGGCGGCCCGAACATGATCCTCGACGACGGTGGTGACGCCACCCTCCTCGTCCACAAGGGCGTCGAGTACGAGAAGGACGGCAAGGTCCCCTCGCTCGACACCGCCGAGTCCGAGGAGCACGGCTTCGTCCTCGGACTCCTGCACCGCACCATCTCGGACGGCTCGCAGAAGTGGACCCAGCTCGCCTCGGAGATCCGCGGCGTGACCGAGGAGACCACGACCGGCGTCCACCGTCTGTACGAGATGTACCGCGACGGCACCCTGCTGTTCCCGGCGATCAATGTGAACGACGCCGTCACCAAGTCGAAGTTCGACAACAAGTACGGCTGCCGCCACTCGCTGATCGACGGCATCAACCGCGCCACCGACACCCTGATCGGCGGCAAGACCGCTGTCGTCTGCGGCTACGGCGATGTGGGCAAGGGCTGCGCTGAGTCCCTGCGCGGCCAGGGCGCCCGCGTGATCATCACCGAGATCGACCCGATCTGCGCCCTGCAGGCGGCGATGGACGGCTACCAGGTCACGACCCTCGACGAGGTCGTCGACAAGGCCGACATCTTCGTCACCACGACGGGCAACAAGGACATCATCATGGCCTCGGACATGGCCAAGATGAAGCACCAGGCGATCGTCGGCAACATCGGCCACTTCGACAACGAGATCGACATGGCCGGCCTCGCCAAGATCCCCGGCATCGTCAAGGACGAGGTCAAGCCGCAGGTCCACACCTGGAAGTTCTCCGACGGCAAGGTCATCATCGTGCTGTCCGAGGGCCGCCTGCTGAACCTGGGCAACGCGACCGGCCACCCGTCCTTCGTGATGTCCAACTCGTTCGCGGACCAGACCCTGGCCCAGATCGAGCTGTTCACCAAGCCGGAGGAGTACCCGACCGACGTCTACGTGCTGCCCAAGCACCTGGACGAGAAGGTCGCCCGTCTCCACCTCGACGCGCTCGGCGTGAAGCTCACGACGCTCCGCCCCGAGCAGGCCTCCTACATCGGTGTCGAGGTCGACGGCCCGTACAAGTCGGACCACTACCGCTACTGAGCACGCCCGCCGAGCAGCGGTACCACCGCTCGGCGTCCGGATGTCAGCAGGCCCTCGCCGTCCCGGCGGGGGCCTGTCCCCGATGAGGACCTGAACGCCCATGCCCCGCGGCCGTTATTCGCTCCATGATCCGCACGACCACACCCCTCTCGCCGACGAACACTTCCACTGCGCGCCCGGCTCCTCCGGCTGGCGCTACGTCTCCCAGCTCACCACCCCGTCCGCCACGGGACCCGACGGCCTTCCCGAGCCAGGGAAGGGGACCGTCACCGGCTCGGTCGACCTGGCCCTCGACGATCTAGGCCGCCCCATCCGCCTCGAACTGCACGCCGCGAACTGGCAGGTGAGGGGCGCCGCTCTCGAAGGCGTGACCTGGGTCCGCACCGACCCCACCGGCACCGAGGCCACCGAGGGCAACGTGCCCGCCCATGCCTTCACCGGTACCTCTCCCGCGTTCCTCGTCGCCACCGCCCGTCTCCTTCGCCTCACCCCTTCCGCCGCCGCCCCGGCGACCCGCGTACGCCTCGTCGCCTTCACCGACCCGGTCCTCGCCCCGCGCACCCTCGACCAGTCCTGGGCCTTGATCGCAAGCGAAACACACGCCACTGACAACGGGCCCCTGACCGTGGACGAATACCAGGTCACAGCGCTGGACACGGGGGAGCAGCACGCCGTGCACATCGCGGGAGACGTCGTGCTCGCGGCCCCCGGCATCGAACTGGAACACCTCGAATCACCGCCGTCGGTGTTCGCCTGACGGCGGGTTCGCGAGGCCGGGCCGACCGGAGGCGGCGACGGGGAGTCGGGGGTGAGCGCGTGCCTACGCGGGCGGCGCGAAGCCGGTCGGGGGACGCTCCTCCCGGCCGGCCTGCTCGATCGGGGCGACCGGAGCGGCCGGAGCGGCCGAACCGGTCGGCTGCGGGGACGGCTGCGGGGCCGCAGGCCGCTGAGCCGCGACTGGATACCCGGCGGGGCTCGGCGGGGTGAAGTGGACGCCGGGCCCCGGCTGGTCGGGGTAGCCGGCGGGACCACCGGGCTGGAAGGGGCGGCCGGCAGGCCCGCCCGGTTGGAGCGGGTAGCCCACAGGAGCGCCGGGCTGGGAGGGGTAGCCGGCGGGAGCGCTCGACGGGAAGGGGTGGCCGACAGGAGTGCCCGGCAGGGGGAAGAAATGGCCACCGGGTCCAGGTGCCGCGGGGAAAGCGCCCGGCGCACCGGCGAACGCCCGACGGGCCTCGCGGGTCTGACGCTCCTGCACCACGGCCGCCAGATACGCGCCCGCCGGCACACCCTGCGGTGCCGGAGCCCCCGTACGGGCGGCGAGATCCGCGGCGAGCCGTTCGGCCATCGCCACACCGACCTGCGGATCCAGCTGGCCCATCCGCGTCAGGTACTGGCGGACGGCCAGCCACAGCCCGTCCGGTACGGCGGACAGATCGAGTTCGGCGAAACGCCCCGCCAGCCAGGGCGGCGGCGCGGGAACGTACGCCATACGCCCCGCCGGAATCCGCTCCCGCACGACCAGCGTCCCCGCGAACACGTCACCGAGCCGCCGCCCGCGCTCCGACACCAGCGAGGCGATGCACGCGACGATCCCGAACGTCATCAGAATCTCGACCACCCCCACGGCACCGCGCACCAGCGCGTGCCGGAACCGGATCGGCCCGCCGTCGTCCCGCACCACCCGCAGCCCGCACGCCAGCTTCCCCAGAGAACGGCCGTGGCTGAGTGTCTCCACCGCGATCGGCCCGCCGACCAGCACAAGAAGGAAGCTCGCGATCGACACGGCGATCTGCGCCGCGTCGTCCAACGCGGCGGTCGCGGCGACCAGACCGATGGTCACGATGATGTAGACCGCCACGACCAGGGCCAGGTCGAGCACCACGGCAAGCGCCCGGCTCGGCAGTTTCGCGGGGCGCAGCTCCAGCGCCACCGCCTCGCCCGTCACTAGCTCACTCACGCGTGCCGTCCTTCCCCTGACCTGCCCCGAGAACCGCCAGTCTGCCAAGCTGAGGACACATCGCGCCGCAGTAAGACAAGCTGACATCCATGATGAGCGCCCGATGAGCAGTCGACGAGCAGCCGAGGAGCAGGCAAACCGATGGACCTCGACGTCTTCGTCTCCGCCCACCGAGCCGAGTGGGACAGACTCGACGGCCTGCTGCGCCGACAGCGCCGCCTCACCGGAGCCGAGGCCGACGAACTCGTCACCCTGTACCAGCGAACCGCCACGCACCTCTCGCTGATCCAGTCCAGTGCGCCGGATCCCCAGCTCACCGGGCGTCTCAGCCAACTCGTGGCACGCGCGCGCAGTGCTGTGACCGGCACCCGCCGAGCCTCCTGGCGCGATGTCACCCGCTTCTTGACGCACGGTTTCCCGGCAGCGGTCTACCGTGCCCGCCACTGGTGGGTGCCCACGGCGCTGCTGTCCACGGCGATAGCCGCCCTCCTCGGGTGGTGGATCGGCACCCACCCCGAGGTCCAGGCCGCCATCGCCGCCCCCAGCGAACTGCGGACCCTCACCCGCCCCGGTGGCGAGTACGAGACCTACTACTCCAGTCATCCCGCCGCGGCCTTCGCCGCCCAGGTGTGGACGAACAACGCCAAGGCCGCCGCGATGTGCCTGGTCCTCGGTGTCTTCCTCGGGATTCCGGTCCTCTGGATCCTCTTCCAGAACATGCTCAACCTGGGGGTCGGCATCGGCCTGATGTCATCGGCCGGCCGGCTCGACACCTTTCTGGGGCTCGTCCTCCCGCACGGCCTGCTGGAACTGACCGCTGTCTTCGTCGCCGCGGGCACAGGACTGCGACTGGGCTGGACGGTGATCGACCCGGGCCCGCGATCCCGTCGTACAGCCCTGGCGGAAGAGGGGCGCGCCGCGCTGGGCATGGCGATGGGCCTGGCGCTCATCCTCTTTGTCTCGGGTGCCATCGAAGGCTTCGTGACGCCGTCGAGCCTTCCCACCTGGGCCCGAATCGGCATCGGAATCACGGCTGAAGTGGCCTTTCTTCTGTACGTCTATGTCCTCGGAGGACGCGCGGCCCGCTCCGGCGAGACCGGTGACGTCTCAGCATCCGAGCGAAGCGCCACTCTGCCGACGGCCGCCTGATGTGCGTGCACCCCCGCTGACCTGCTAGTCTCATCTTCGCCCCGGGAAAACCGTTGACAGAGGTACACTGGGGAGGTAGATTCGAACAGTTGCCTAGAACTGGACACGTCCGGCGGCAGCGGTTAGAGTTTGCTCGCTTCTCAAAGAAATCGACACGTCGATTCAGAAGAAGCCACTCCTGATGATTCAGAAATGGGCGCCGGTCAATCCGGTCCATGGATTCTGATAAAGTCGGAGCCGCTGGAAAGGGAAACGCGAAAGCGGATTACCTGGAAAGCACCGAGGAAATCGGGCCCGAAAGGTTCTGATAGAGTCGGACTCGCCGGAAAGGGAAACGCGGAAGCGGGAACCTGGAAAGCACCGAGGAAATCGGATACGGAAACGGT
>NZ_JBIVVR010000004.1:0-131272 GCF_044757755.1 Streptomyces sp. NPDC091209
GAGGTGCTGGACCGGTGTCTGCACCACCTGCCACCAAGCCCTGCCCGCCACAGCACGCACGACGCCAAGATCGAGATAGACCTAACGGAGTCCTACTAGCGTTCGCGCTGGGGCACTGATCCCAACGCGCGCCCAGGGTGAATCGCTCGTGGCTCACAGGCGGGCTGGAGTCCAACAGACTCCGAGCGGTCCATCAATCCGGCAAGCGCACCAGTGGCGGCGGCCATAGACGGGACCAACCGACCCCCGCTACACACCGCAACGCTGGAGCGAGCCACTGGCGCACCCGGAAATTACCCACCAGAGTCCTGATGCTGATCAAAGTCCCCGCGTCACCACGCCCTGCGGCTCGCCGTTGACCGTTACGGCCGGATCGGCCTCCACCACGCGCACAGCCATGTCGATCGGTGCGGGGCGGACGTTGGCCGATTCAGCTGCCGAGAAGTGTCGGACATTGGAGGAACCGTCGGCGAACGGACGGACGGTGTGGGCCAGGAGGCGGGTCAGTTCATCGTCGAGGCCGTGCTGCAGGGGGGGTGCCGTCGGGGCCGAAGGAATCGATCTCGCGCTCGGCGAGCTGCTTGCCGGTGGCCGCGTGGGTGGCGGTGAGGTGCAGGATGCCGCTCTCGTTGTAGCGGAACTTGATCTCGATCCTGTTCCGGCGGATGCCCTGCTCACGGGTCGGTAGATCCACCTCGATGTTGGCCAGGGGGAAGGCGCGGTCGCTGTCGGCCGGGTAGCCGGCCTCGCCCTCGATCACCGGCACGCGCACGAAGGAAGCGCCCGGCGTGTCCGGGTAGAAGTTGGCCGAACCCTCCACCGAGCCGATCACGCGGCCCGAGGGCCCCAGGAACGACGAAAAACCGGTGAGTCATCCGACTCGACCGGTAATTCGCGAACGCATCGAGGACGATCTCGTGAACGTCCCTGCTGGTGTCCGAGGGGGGACTTGAACCCCCACGCCCGATAAAGGGCACTAGCACCTCAAGCTAGCGCGTCTGCCATTCCGCCACCCGGACTAGGTGTCTGCCGCCTGGCCGAGGGTGTTCCCCGCGGCGACATGGACAACAATACCAAGGTTTCGGACTGCCTCTCACCTGCATATCCGGGCCTCCGGAGCGGGTCCGCGGGGCGGCGTGGGGGTGCGCTTACAGTCTCACCATGGGCGACTGGATGACTACCGAGGGTTTGCGGGAAGGTCGGCGGCCGAGGGCGTTGTCGCCGTTGCGGGAGCATCTGCGGGACACGTTCTGGTTCGCGCCCACCGCGGCCATGGTGCTGGTCTTCGTGGTGTGGGCGGCGGCGAACGCGCTCGACACCGCGCTCGTCGAGGCGCTGCGAAAGGCGCACGACTACGACACCCTCGACGAGCTGCTGCGGCTGGCCGACGACGCGAAGACCGTGGTGACCGTGGTCGCCTCGGCGATGATGACCTTCATCGGTGTGGTCTTCAGCATCTCGCTGGTCGCCGTCCAGATGGCGAGCGGGCAGTTCAGTCCCCGCGTGGTGCGGATCTTCGTGCGGAGCCGGATCACCAAGGCCACGTTCGCCGTCTTCCTCGCGACCTTCCTGCTGTCGCTCCTGGTGCTGACCTCGTACGAGGGGCAGGCCGAACCACGGAAGGTGACCTCGGTCCCCCTGGTCCAGTCGGTTCTGACGCTCCTGATGCTGGGGCTCAGCCTCCTGCTCTTCGTGCTGTACGTGAACCAGACCCTGCGGCTCATGCGCATCAGCCATGTCATCGACCGCATCACCCGTGAGGCGTTCAAGGTCGTCGCGCGGATGCCCGTGGCCCGCTCGTCCGGCGAGGAGAACACGCTCGGCCCGGAGACCGCCCGGGTCGTCCACCACGGGCGGGCCGGCGTCCTGCGGGACGTGAACATCGCCCGGCTGGTGAAGGCGGCCCGGCAGCAGGATGTCGTCCTGCGGCTGATCCCGCGGATGGGGGATTTCGTCGTACCGGGTACGCCGCTGCTCGCCGTCCACGGAGGTTCCGCCCCGGCAGGGCGGTCGCTGAGTTACACCGTGTCCGTCGGGGTGGAGCGCACCTTTCACCAGGACTTCGCGTTCGGGCTTCGCCAGTTGTCCGACATCGGGCTGCGGGCGCTGTCGGCGGCGGTGAACGATCCGACCACGGCCGTGCAGGCGATCGACCGCATCGTGCAGTTCCTGGCCGCCGTCGCCGGCCGGCCCCTCGACGCGGCGCTCCATCGCGACCGGCGCGGGAGCGTGCGGCTGGTGCAACCCGTGCCGGGCTGGACCGAGCTGGTCGATCTCGGGTTCGCCGAGATCCGGGCGTGTGCGGTCGGCAGCCCGCAGGTCACCCGGCGCCTCGTCGCCGGGTTCGACGATCTGGCCGTGATCGCTCCCGCGGACCGCCGCGAGCCGCTGCTCCGGCACCGCGCCCTGCTCATCGAGGCCGTGGAGCGATCGGGGCTGGAGGCGTCGGACCGTGCCTTCGCACTGCGACCGGACCGGCAGGGCATCGGGTAGCCGACGCGGCTCGCTGGGCGGCCCCGCCCCGGTGGGACCCGGCGCACCCGGCCGTCCCGCAGGGCGGCGCCCGATGACGGACGCCGCCCGCTCTCACCCCATGAGACTCACCGAGCTCACCGAGCCCGCCAAGCCCGCCGGGCCCACAGCGCCACCGGGTCACCGGGTCACCGGGTCACCAGATCGGCCTCACCCGAGGTGGGCTCACGGCATCAAGTGGTACTCCGGGAAGTTCCCCGGCAGCCGTTCCCCCGCCGGGCCCTGGGTCACCGCGCGTACCAGCAGTTCCCCGCCCACGAACGCGCCGCGCCACGACGCGCCGAAGCCGCCGAACAGTTCGTCGCGGTCGCCCCGGGAGCGGGGCCGGCCGTGGCCGACCTTGAACGCCCGGATCTGCGGGGCCAGTCGGGTGTACGTCGCCTCGTCGTCCGTGGACAGGGTGGCGACCAGCGCTCCGTTCGACGCGTTCATCGCGGCGAGCAGTTCGGCCTCGGTGTCGACCAGGACGATGGTGTCGACGGGGCCGAAGGGTTCCGCGTGGTGCAGCGGTGAGGAGGGCGGCGGGTTGAGGAGCGTGACGGGCTGGACGTACGCCGATGTGTCCTGGCCGGGCAGGAAGCGGGTGTCGGACAGCCTGCCGCGGTGCAGCGGGACGGCGCCCCGGTCGATGGCCTCGGTGACCTGGTCGTGCAGTTCCTTGGCCTTGGCCGCGTTGATGACCGGGCCGAAGTCGAGGGACGGGTACGGGTCGTCCGGGTGCTCGACGGCGAGGGGGTGGCCGATCCGCAGGGTGCGGACGGCCGGAAGGTACGCGGCGAGGAAGTCGTCGAACAGGGTGCGCTGGACGACGAAGCGCGGGTACGCCGTGCAGCGCTGCTTGCCGTAGTCGAAGAGCTTGGGGACGACCGCCGTCAGCGCGTCCCAGTCGGTGTGGTTCCAGATGCCCCAGGTGTTGAGTCCCTCCTGTTCGAGGACATGGCGCTTGCCGAGGTCGGCGACGGCGGTGGCCACCGCGGCGCCGGTGTCCCGGCCGCCGACGAAGGAGACGCAGCCGATCTCGGGCGCGCGCACGAGCGCCTCCGACAGCTCGCCCCCGCTGCCGCTGACCAGGGTGACGGGGATGCCTTCGCGCACGGCGAGCGCGCAGGCCAGTGTGAGGCAGGCGACGCCGCCGTCGGTCGGGGTCTTGGCGATGACGGCGTTGCCCGCCAGGGCCTGGACCAGCATCGCGTGGACGAGGACGCTCATCGGGTAGTTCCAGCTCGCGATGTTGGAGACAGGGCCGTCGAGCGGGGCCCGGCCCGCCACCATGGGCTCGATGCCGTCGACGTACCAGCGCACGCCGTCGATCGCCCGGTCCACGTCGGCCTGGGCCAGCCGCCAGGGCTTGCCGATCTCCCAGACCAGCAGGAGGGCGAGCAGTTCGCGGTGTTCGGTCAGGGCGTCGAGTGTCGCCGCCACGCGGGCCCGGCGTTCCGCGAGGGGCACATGGCGCCAGGCCCGGTGCTGGTCGAGGGAGGCGCGGACGGCCCGCCGGGCGGTGGCGCCGTCGAGCCGGGGCGGTCCCGCGATGGGACTGCCGTCGACGGGGCTGGTCGCGGGCAGGGCCCGGCCGTCCGCCTGCCAGCCGGAGTTCCACAGGTTGAGCACCCGGTCGTCGCGGAACGCCTCGGGGGCGACGGTGAGACACCGCCGCCAGGCGTCGGTCCAGGACGTTCCGGACTTGAGGACGAGGGGGGTGGGGTTGAAGGGGACGGGATCGAGGGGATCGCGTTCACGAGCGTTGGCGTCGGGGGTCGTCACGGGTGTCTCCGCTCTCGGTGCACAGTCGGGGGCGGGGGGCCCGGCTTCCGCCGAACGGCAGGTCGTACGGGCCCGCGCGAACAGTCGTCGCGTACATAGTGGGAAGGTAGTGAGGTCGTTCGGCTTCCGGCAGTCACCTCACGTCAACTATGAGTGACATCACTCGGGGTCGCGCGCTCCTCCAGCCGGGCCAGGACGAGCCGTGCCGTCTCGGTCGGGGTGCCGCCCACCTGCACCCCGGCCGCCTCCAGGGCCTTCTTCTTGGCCCGGGCGGTGCCCGCGGAGCCGGAGACGATGGCGCCCGCGTGTCCCATGGTGCGGCCCTCGGGGGCGGTGAATCCGGCGATGTATCCGACGACCGGCTTGGTGACGTGATCGCGGATGTACGTGGCGGCCCGCTCCTCGGCGTCGCCACCGATCTCCCCGATGAGAACGATCAGCTCGGTGTCGGGGTCGTCCTGGAAGGCCGCCAGGCAGTCGATGTGCGAGGTGCCCACGACGGGGTCTCCGCCGATGCCTACACAGGTCGAGAAGCCGGTGTCCCGCAGTTCGTGCATGAGCTGGTAGGTGAGGGTGCCGGACTTGGAGACCAGGCCGACGCGTCCCGGCTTGGTGATGTCGGCGGGGATGATGCCCGCGTTGGACTGTCCGGGGGTGATGAGGCCGGGACAGTTGGGCCCGATGACGCGGGTCCCCCGGGCGGCTGCGTGCGCGCAGAAGGCGACGGAGTCGTGGACGGGGATGCCCTCGGTGATGACGACGGCGAGACCGATCCCGGCGTCTGCGGCCTCCAGTACGGCCGTACGGGCGAAGGCGGGCGGCACGAACACGACGCTCACGTCCGCGCCCGTCGCCTCGATCCCCTCGGCCACCGATCCGAAGACCGGGACGCTTCCGGAGGCGCTTCCCGGGCCCCCGGGGTACGGGGGGACGTCGAACTCGACGGTCCGGCCGGCCTTGCGCGGATTGACGCCGCCGACGACGTTCGTGCCGGCCACGAGCATGCGCCGGGTGTGTCTCATGCCCTCGGCACCGGTCATGCCCTGGACGAGGACCTTGGACTCCTTGGTGAGAAAGACGGCCATGTCCCGCTCCTTCAGGTGGTGTCGGCCAGTCGGGCGGCGAGGCGGGCGGCGGCGTCCATGGTGGCGGCCTGCCGTACCAGGGGGTGCGCGCGGTCGCCGAGAACGGCGCGGCCCCGTGCGGCGTTGTTGCCGTCGAGCCGGACCACCAGGGGCTTGGTCGGCCGTACGGTGTCCAGGGCCCGCACGATGCCGTCGGCGACGGCGTCGCAGGCGGTGATTCCGCCGAAGACGTTGACGAGGACGCATCTGACGTCCGGGTCGGAGAGCACGACGGAGAGGCCGTCGGACATGATCCGCGCGGACGCCCCGCCGCCGATGTCGAGGAAGTTGGCGGGGCGGGCCCCGCAGCCGGCGACCACGTCGAGGGTCGACATGACGAGGCCCGCGCCGTTGCCGATGACGCCGACCTCGCCGTCCAGCTTCACGTAGTTGAGGCCCCTGGCCGCGGCCGCCGCCTCCAGCGGGTCGGTGTGCGAAGCCTGGTGCTCGCCCCAACACGCTTGGCGGAAGCGGGCGTTGTCGTCGAGGGTCACCTTGCCGTCGAGGGCCACGATCTGGCCCTGGGTGGTGCGGACGAGAGGGTTCACCTCGACGAGGAGGGCGTCCTCGCGTGTGAGTACCTGCCAGAGCCGCGTGAGGATGTCGGCGGTACGCGGCGGCAGTCCGGCGGCCCGTACGATCTCGTGCGCCTTCGCCGAGGTGACGCCCTCCGCCGGGTCCACGGGGATGCGCGCCACCGCTTCCGGCCGGGCCGCGGCCACCTGCTCGATCTCCGTGCCGCCCTCGGTGGAGGCGACGGCGAGGAAGCGTCCGGCGGCACGGTCGAGGACGTACGAGACGTAGAACTCGCTCTCGATGTCGACGGGTTGGGCCAGCATCACGGTGCGGACCGGGTGGCCCTTGATGTCCATGCCGAGGATCCGGCGGGCCGTCCGTTCGGCGGCGGCGGGGTCCTCGGCGAGCCGCACGCCGCCCGCCCTGCCGCGCCCGCCGGTCCTGACCTGGGCCTTGACGACGACCCGGCCACCGAGCGCGCGGGCGATCCGGCGCGCCTCCCGGGGCGAGTCCGTGACCTCTGCGCGTGGCACCGGGATGCCGTGCTCCGCGAAGAGTTGCCGCGCCTGGTGCTCGTACAGGTCCATGATTCGGCTCCTGTCCTGAAAGTGGTGCACGACCCCTGGACATCACCCACCGGATGCGGGATAACAATCTTCATACAGTATTCGTCGACTGTATGCAATGTGCCGAACCTGGCCCACCGCCGGCTGCACCGGGGCGGTTCGAGGCAACGGACAAGTGAGGTGACCTGTGACGACCAAGGCTCTCGAAGGCATCCGCGTCCTGGACATGACGCACGTTCAGTCCGGGCCGTCGGCCACCCAGTTGATGGCCTGGCTCGGCGCCGACGTGGTCAAACTGGAGGCGCCGACCGGTGACATCACCCGCACCCAGCTGCGGGACATCCCGGACGCCGACTCCCTCTACTTCACCATGCTCAACAGCAACAAGCGCAGCATCACCCTCAACACCAAGACCGAGCGCGGCAAACAGCTCCTGACCGAGCTGATCCGCCGCTCCGATGTCATGGTGGAGAACTTCGGCCCCGGCGCGATCGACCGCATGGGCTTCACCTGGGACCGCGTCCGTGAGATCAACCCGCGGATCGTCTACGCCTCCATCAAGGGTTTCGGGGACGGCCCCTACACCGACTTCAAGGCGTACGAGGTGGTCGCGCAGGCCATGGGCGGTTCCATGGCGACCACCGGTTTCGAGGACGGTCCGCCGATGGCCACCGGCGCTCAGATCGGAGACTCCGGTACGGGCGTCCACGCCGTCGCCGCGATCCTCGCCGCGCTCCTCCAGCGCACCCGCACCGGGCGCGGCCAGCGCGTGAACGTCGCCATGCAGCACGCCGTCCTCAACCTCTGCCGGGTGAAGCTGCGCGACCAGCAGCGTCTCGCGCGCGGGCCGCTCGCCGAGTACCCCAACGAGGACTTCGGCGACGAGGTCCCGCGCTCGGGCAACGCCTCCGGCGGCGGCCAGCCGGGCTGGGCCGTCAGGTGCGCGCCCGGCGGCCCCAACGACTACGTGTACGTCATCGTCCAGCCCACCGGCTGGAAGCCGATCACGCGGCTGATCGGCCGCCCCGAACTCGCCGACGACGCCGAATGGGCCACCCCGCAGGCCCGGTTGCCCAGGCTCGCCAAGATGTTCCAGCTCATCGAGGAATGGACCGGCACCCTGCCCAAGTGGGAGGTGCTGGAGAAACTCAACGCCCAGAGCATCCCGTGCGGACCGATCCTGTCCACCAAGGAGATCATCGAGGACGCGTCACTGGCCGCCAACGACATGGTCGTCGAGGTCGAGCACCCCGAGCGCGGCTCCTACGTCACCGTCGGCAGTCCCCTCAAACTCTCCGACTCCCCCGTCGACATCACCGCCTCCCCGCTGCTCGGCGAGCACAACGAGGAGATCTACATCGGCGAACTCGGCCTCGGCGACGAGGAATTGCGGCTGCTGAAGTCGGGCGGGGTGATCTAGATGGCGGCCCAGGACCGGGTGGCGAGGGTGCGGGCGCTCCTCGACGGCGTACGACGCGAGGGGCGGACCGCGCTGACGGCGCCCGAGGGCAGGCTGGTCGCCGACGCCTACGGGATCGCCGTGCCCGGCGAGGAGTTGGCCCGCGACGAGGGCGAGGCGGTGGCCCACGCGGAACGCTTCGGCGGCCCGGTGGTGATGAAGGTCGTCTCCCCCGACATCCTGCACAAGACCGACGCGGGCGGGGTGCTGGTCGGTGTCGAGGGAGCGGCGGACGTACGGGCCGCCTTCCGCACCATCGTCGGGAACGCGCGGGCGTACGACCTCCGCGCCCGGATCGACGGCGTCCAGGTGCAGGAACTCGTCCCGCCGGGGCAGGAGGTCATCGTCGGCGCGGTGAGCGACCCGACGTTCGGGAAGGTCGTCGCGTTCGGGCTCGGCGGGGTGCTCGTCGAGGTCCTCAAGGACGTCACCTTCCGGCTCGCGCCGGTGAGCGACGACGAGGCGCTGTCGATGCTGGACTCCATCCGCTCGGCGGAGATCCTGCGCGGGGTGCGCGGCGCGCCGCCGGTGCACAGGACGGCCCTGGCCGAGCAGATCCGCCGGGTCTCCGAACTCGTCACGGACTTCCCCGAGATCGCCGAGGTGGACCTCAACCCGGTGATCGCCTCCCCGGAGGGCGCGGTCGCGGCGGACGTCCGCGTGCTCCTCGGCGGGAGCGCTCCGGCCGGGCGACGCCGGTACACCCGTGCGGAGATCCTCGCCTCGACGGACCGGCTGATGCGGCCGCGTTCGATCGCCGTGATCGGGGCCTCCGACGTCCCGGGCAAGATCGGTCACGCGGTGCTGCGCAACCTGATCGACGGGGGCTTCGCGGGCGAGATCCATCCGGTGAACCCCCGGGCCGACGACATCCAGGGCCGCAAGGCCTACGCGAGCGTCACGGACATTCCCGGGGAGGTGGACGTCGCGGTGTTCGCCGTGCCCGCCCGCGCGGTGGCCCGGGTTCTGGAGGAGGTGGGACGCAAGAACATCCCCAACGCGGTCCTGATCCCCTCCGGGTTCGCGGAGACCGGCGAACGGGGGCTCCAGGACGAGATCGTGGCCATCGGGGAGCGGTACGGCGTCAGGCTGCTGGGCCCGAACATCTACGGCTACTACTCGACCTGGCACGACGTGTGCGCCACGTTCTGCACGCCGTACGACGTGAAGGGCGGTGTCGCGCTCACCTCGCAGTCCGGTGGCATCGGCATGGCCGTCCTGGGATTCGCGCGGACCACGAAGACGGGTGTCTCGGCGATCGTCGGGCTCGGCAACAAGGCGGACCTGGACGAGGACGACCTGCTCACCTGGTTCGGCGAGGACCCGCACACGACGTGCGTCGCGATGCACCTGGAGGACCTCAAGGACGGCCGCGCCTTCGTGGCGGCGGCCCGCGCCACGGTCCCGAAGAAGCCCGTCGTCGTCCTGAAGGCGGGGCGGACCGCCGCCGGCGCGCGGGCCGCGGGCTCGCACACCGGAGCCCTCGCCGGCGACGACGCCGTGTACGACGACATCCTGCGGCAGGCCGGGGTCATCAGGGCTCCCGGACTGAACGACATGCTGGAGTACGCGCGCGCCCTGCCGGTGCTCCCGGCTCCCCGGGGCGACAACGTCGTGATCATCACGGGCGCGGGCGGCAGCGGCGTGCTCCTGTCCGACGCGGTGACCGACAACGGACTGTCCCTGATGGAGATCCCGCCGGACCTCGACGCCGCCTTCAGGAAGTTCATCCCGCCCTTCGGGGCCGCGGGCAACCCGGTGGACATCACGGGCGGCGAGCCGCCGTCGACGTACGAGGCGACGATCCGGCTGGGTCTGGAGGACCCGCGCGTCCACGCGCTCGTCCTCGGCTACTGGCACACCCTCGTGACCCCTCCCCTGGTCTTCGCCGAACTCGCCGCGCGCGTGGTGGCCGAGTTCCGCGAACGCGGCGTCGAGAAGCCGGTGGTGGCGTCGCTCGCGGGTGACGTGGAGGTCGAGGAGGCCTGCCGGTACCTGTACGAGCGGGGGGTCGTGGCCTACCCGTACACGACCGAGATGCCGGTGGCCGTCCTCGGCGCGAAGTACCGCTGGGCGCGCGCGGCAGGACTGATGGGGGGCCGCTCATGACATGAGTGTGCGCGGGGGCGGCCGACGGTGCGCGTCGACCGCCCCCGGGACCCGTGAGCGCACGAAAGGCATGGGGCAGGGGGCGCTGACCAGATCTTTCGACGCAAGGGGTGCTCGATCGACATGACAACAACCGACTACTCGACTGCGGTCCCTCATCGAGAGGTGAGAGACCGCCACGGCCGCGTGTACCGGGTCGGAGAGACCGACATCGACATCATGGGCCGCAGACGCGCGTGGATGGTCTTCCTGCCCTGGGCGGGCATGCTGGGGATCAGCTCCGCCGAGTACGCGTTCACCTCGGCGGAGGACACCCTCCACGAGGCCCACCTGTGGAGCAGCGGGCACATCTTCTGGCTGATGGGCGTCTGGATCTTCTTCCAGGCGGCCGTGGCCTTCCCGGCCGGGCGGCTGCGGGAGAGCGGCAGGCTCCCGGCCCGTACGGCGATGCTGCTGGGCGCGCTCGGCACCCTGCTCGGCTATGTGTCCCTGGCGTTCGCGCCGCATGTGGCGGTCGCCTACCTCGGCTTCGGCATGTGCAGCGGCATCGGCGCGGGTCTCGTCTACGCGACCTGCGTGAACATGGTCGGCAAGTGGTATCCGGAGCGCAAGGGCGGCAAGACGGGCTTCGTCAACGGCGGTTTCGCCTACGGGTCCGTGCCCTTCGTCTTCCTGTTCACCTCGTACATGGATCTGGGCAACTACCGGGGCGTCCTGGTGGGTGTCGGTCTGCTCTGCTGCGCCCTGGTCGCGGTGGCCGGCTGGTTCTTCAAGGACCCGCCGAAGGGCTGGTGGCCGGCGCACGTGGACCCGCTGAAGGTGTCCGACGACCCGAAGATCCGGCGGGCGCTGGAGAAGAACCCGCCGGCGGTGAAGCAGTACACCCCCAGGGATGCGGCCCGTACCCCCGTTCTCTGGATGATGTGGTTCTGCCTGCTGTGCACGGCCGGGATCAACATCTTCGGCATCGCCTTCCAGGTGCCGTTCGGCAAGGACATGGGCTTCGCGGGCGGGATCGTGGCCACGGCGATGTCCCTGAAGGCGATCGTCAACGGCACCGGGCGCGGGGTCATCGGCTGGATATCCGACCGCTTCGGAAGGCGGCACACGCTGATCATCGTCTGTCTGGTGCTGGGCTCCGCCCAGTTCGGCGTCCTGGTGTCCGGCCAGATGGGCAGCATGCCGTTCTTCCTGTTCTGCTCCATGGTCTCGGGCTTCGGCGGCGGCGCGATCTTCCCGCTGTTCGCGGCCATGACGGCGGACTACTTCGGTGAGAACAACAACGCCTCCAACTACGGGATGGTCTACAGCTCGAAGCTGATCTCGGGCCTGGTCGGCTCCGGCATGGGCGCGGTCGTCGTCGGCGCGTGGGACTACCACGGCGCCTTCGTGCTCGCCGGGTCCATCGGTCTGGCGTCCGCCGTACTGGCCCTGTTCCTCAAGGCACCGGGCCGGCCGCAGGCCCGCAGCATCGTTCCCAATCCGCACCCGCTCGGCGAGGAGATGGCCTGATGACGACGGAACCCATCGCGGAGAAGGGCGCGCCGGACGACCCCGGCGCCCCGGAGCGCGCCTACCGGGAGGTCACGGACGCCCGGGGGCGTGTCTACCGGATCGGCGAGACCGACCGGGACATCCTGGGCCACTCACGGAAGTTCATGGTGTACCTGCCGTGGGCCGCCATGATGGCCATCAGTGTCTTCGAGTACGCGTACGGCTCGGCCGAGGACACCCTGTCCCACGCCCACGGCTGGACGCAGAGCAACACCTTCTGGATCCTGAGCATTTGGGTCTTCTTCCAGGCGGGCATCGCCTTCCCCGCCGGCTGGCTGCGGGAGAAGGGGATCCTGACGGCCCGCAAGGCCATGTACACGGGCTCGGTCATGTGCGCGGCCGGCTTCCTCGCCCTCTCGCATCTGAGCAATGTGCTGCTGGCGATCCTGGGCTTCGGTGTCATCGGCGGCATCGGGTCCGGTCTGGTGTACGCGACCTGCATCAACATGGTCGGCAAGTGGTTCCCCGAACGCCGTGGCGCGCGGACGGGATTCGTCAACGGCGGATTCGCCTACGGCTCCCTGCCGTTCATCTTCATCTTCAACTACGCCTTCGACACGGCCAATTACCACCGTGTGCTGGACCTCATCGGCTGCTACGTGATGATCGTGGTGCTGTCCGCCGCGTTCTTCTTCAAGGACCCGCCGAAGAACTGGTGGCCCGCGGACATCGACCCGCTGACGTACGGCGGTTCCCCGAAGGGCGCCGCGAGTCTCTCCAAGAACCCTCCCGCCGTGAAGCAGTTCACCCCCAAGGAGGCCATCAGGACCGGCATGCTCCCGCTGATGTGGATCGCGCTCGTGATGACCGCGGGTGTGTCGATCTTCGGGATCTCCTTCCAGGTCGACTACGCCAAGGAGGTCGGCTTCGGGCCCCTGGTGGCGGCCTCGTCGATGGGCGTGATGGCGGTCATCAACGGCGTCGGCCGCGGCGTGGTGGGCTGGCTGTCCGACACGTACGGCCGCAAGCAGACCCTGGTGTTCGTCATCGTGGTCCTCGGTCTCGCGCAGTTCGGCGTGATCTGGGCCGGTGACATCCACAGCGAGGCGCTCTTCCTGATCTTCGCCTTCCTCTCCGGGTTCGGCGGCGGGGCCTTCTACCCGATGTTCGCGGCCCTGACTCCGGACTACTTCGGCGAGAACTACAACGCCACCAACTACGGGCTGGTGTACAGCGGAAAGCTGATCAGCGGTCTGTTCGGCGGGGGGCTCGGCTCGATGGTGGTCGCCGCCTGGGGCTACGACGGCGCGTACGCGCTGGCCGGCGGTATCTCCATGGCGGCGGCCGCGGTCGCCCTGCTGCTCCGGCAGCCGGGGCGCAGCACGGCGGACACCCCGGCACCACAGCCACAACCGGTCGGCTGAGCAACGGCCTTCCCGACGGGGGTGGCCCTCTCCGCGACCCGGCGGGAGGGTCACCCCCGGGTGCGTGCCGGCGCGCACCCGGCCGGCGTCCTCGTCCGGCGCGCGGAGCACGGGACGAAGGGAGGCGGGGCGCCGGAGGAAGAGCGCGGAGCACCGGACGAAGGGCGTGGGACGCCGGACGAAAGGCGTGGGACGCCGGACGAAAGGCGTGGGCGGGCCCGCTCGCCGGACTACTTCTCGCGGTCGTGGTACATCTTCCGCGTGTGCTCCGTGTGGGCCCGCATGACCGCGGTGGCCCGCTGTCCGTCGCGTTCCGCTATCGCGGCGATCAGTTCGCGGTGTTCGATCCAGGACTGCAGGCCTCGCTGGCGGGCCACCGGGGTGTAGTACCAGCGGACCCGGCGGTCGACCTGCGCGGCGAGCTCGGCGAGGACCGTGTTGCCGGCCAGCTCCATGACCTTGGCGTGCAGCCGCGCGTTCATCGCGACCGCGGCGTCCACGTCGTCGTCGGCGACCGCCCGCTCGCCCTCGGCGCACAGGGCTTCGAGCGCGCCGATGGCGGCGGTGCCCGCGTTGGCGGCGGCGAGCCGGGCCGCTTCGGCCTCCAGGAGCGTACGGACCGTGAGGAGCTGGTCGGCCTCCTCCTCGGTCGGCTCGTGCACGAACGCGCCCTGGGCGGGCCGCAGATCGACCCAGCCCTCGGTGCTCAACCGCTGGAGGGCTTCGCGCACGGGCTGCCGGGACACTCCGAGATGACCGGCGAGCTCGCTCTCGACGAGGTGCTGGCCGGGCCGCAGGGCGCGGGTGGTGATGAGTTCGAGCAGCGCCTCGTAGACGCGGTCACGGAGCGGGCCGGGCCGTTCGAGCCTGGGTACCGCTCCCTGAGGCAGTCCTGTCGACAACATCACGGTCCCTCCAGGGCAGCGCCGTCGCCGCGATAGGAAAGTCGATTGTCCATTGTCTTTCGCCTACAGTCTACGGCGCACAAATGGCCGACAGGCACAGGAGTCGGGCTTGTCACACCCGGGGACGCGAGGGCCGGACGAGCGGCTCGGGCCGCCTCACGGACAGCGGACGACCTGCCCCGCGTAGGAGAGGTTGCCGCCGAAGCCGAACAGCAGGACGGGGTCGCCGGTGGAGATCTCGCCGCGCTCGACGAGCTTGGAGAACGCGAGCGGGATGCTCGCGGCGGAGGTGTTCCCGGACTCGACGACATCGCGCGCCACGACGGCGTTGACCGCGCCGATCTTCAGGGCGAGGGGTTCGATGATGCGCAGGTTGGCCTGATGCAGGACGACCGCGGCGAGGTCCTCGGGGGCGAGGCCGGCCCGCTCGCAGGCCTTGCGGGCGAGCGGCGGGAGCTGCGTGGTGGCCCAGCGGTAGACGCTCTGCCCCTCCTGCGCGAACCGCGAGGGGGTGCCCTCGATGCGTACCGCGTGACCCATCTCGGGTACCGAGCCCCACAGCACCGGTCCGATACCGGGTTCCTCCCCGTCGGCGCAGGCCTCGACGACGGCGGCCCCCGCGCCGTCCCCGACGAGGACGCACGTGGTGCGGTCGGTCCAGTCCGCCACGTCGCTCATCTTGTCGGCGCCGATGACGAGCGCACGGGTCGCGGCACCGGCGCGCACGGTGTGGTCGGCGGTCGCGAGGGCATGGGTGAAGCCGGCGCAGACGACGTTGACGTCCATGGCGGCCGGGGAGGGGATGCCGAGGCGGGCCGAGACCCGGGCGGCCATGTTCGGGGAGCGGTCGACGGCCGTGGAGGTGGCCACGAGGACGAGGTCGATGTCGCCGGGCGTCAGGCCGGCGGCGGCGAGCGCCTTGGCGGCGGCGTGCGCGGCCAGCTCGTCGACCGGTTCGTCGGGGCCGGCGATGTGGCGGGTCCGGATGCCCACGCGGCTCCTGATCCACTCGTCACTGGTGTCGACCAGGCCCGCCAGGTCCTCGTTGGTGAGTACCTTGGCGGGCTGGTAATGGCCGACGGCGGCGATCCGTGAGCCGTTCATGAGTGGTCCCCCTCGTGCTTCGGTAGCGGGATCCACCAGTCTGTTCAATGACTCGCCGGTACGGCGGCAGGTGAAGCCACAGGATTGCGGCGCCAGGCTTGTCGGCTTCTGTCAGACTTCCGGAAGCCCGAACACCTACCCCGAGAACAATTGCGTCGCCTTCTGCACGAGCTCGTAGAGGCCGTAGCACAGGGGTGCGCCCACCCACAGCCAGGCGAAGACGATCAGCGCTCGCCGGTCAGGCGGACTCGGGCTGCTGTCGTGCGACATCGGCGGCCTCCCTCGGTGCGGGGATGTGGTGGCGGGCGTGCACGGGCCGTACGAACTCGTTCGCGACGAAGCCGACGGCGAGCAGCCCGATCATGATCAGGAACGACAGTTCGTACAGGGCGGAGCCGTGCTTGCCCGCGGCCTTCTGGTGGTCCGCGATCCAGTTCACGATCAGCGGGCCGAGGACGCCCGCGGTGGACCAGGCGGTGAGCAGCCTGCCGTGGATGGCGCCTACCTGGTAGGTGCCGAACAGGTCCTTCAGATACGCGGGGATCGTGGCGAAACCGCCGCCGTAGAAGGAGAGGATCACCAGCGCGCTCAGGATGAACAGGGGTTTGGACGAGTCCCCGAGCCATGCGATGAGGGCGTACATCAGGGCGCCGGCCCCGAGGTAGACGCGGTAGATGTTCTTGCGTCCGATCAGGTCGGAGGTCGAGGACCAGCCGATACGGCCCGCCATGTTCGCCGCGGACAGCAGGGCGACGAATCCGGCGGCCGCCGAGACGGACACCGGCGTGGACGTTCCCCCGAAGAAGTCCGTGATCATCGGGGCGGCCTTCTCCAGGATGCCGATGCCCGCGGTCACGTTCATGCAGAGGATGATCCACAGGCACCAGAACTGCGGGGTTCGGACGGCGTTCCGTGCGGAGACCTGGACCCCGTCGAGCGCGCTCGGCCCGGCCGCGGCCGGTTTCCCGCCGCGCGGCACGCGGACGAGCAGCACGCCGAGCGTCATGAACACGGCGTACGTCAGCCCGTGCACGAGGAACGCGAGAGCGATCCCGGAGGAGTCGGATCCGAACGACTTCAGCATCTGGGCCGACCAGGGCGAGGCGATCAGCGCGCCGCCGCCGAAGCCCATGATCGCGATGCCGGTGGCCATCCCGGGCCGGTCCGGGAACCACTTGATCAGCGTGGAGACGGGCGAGATGTAGCCGATGCCGAGGCCTGTTCCGCCGACGAAGCCGTAGCCGAGGACGATCAGCCAGTACTGCTCGGTGGCGGCGCCGAGCGCGGAGATGAGGAAGCCGGAGGAGAAGCAGACGAGGGCGACGGTCATCGCCCAGCGCGGGCCGTTGCGCTCGACGAGCGTGCCGCCGAACGCGGCCGACAGGCCGAGCATCACGATGGCGAGCTGGAAGGGCAGCGCGCTCTGGGTTCCGCTGAGGCCGAGCGCGGATTCGAGCGGCGGCTTGAAGACGCTCCAGGCGTAGGCCTGGCCGATGGAGAGATGGACCGACAGGGCGGCCGGCGGGACGAGCCAGCGGCTCCAACCGGGAGGTGCGACAGGAGGGCTCATGATCCGGGACGATAGGAAGCGGTCGCTCGGCTGTGAAGCGGCGTGACGCGAACTCGTCGACCGTATGCGATGAGCGGTATCCCTGACGCGACGAACGGTCACGGAGCGGGCCCTCGGGTCGGTCGGGCCGGGCACAGTGAGACCCGGAGGCCGGGTCCGGCCGGACGGCGCCAAGCCCGGATCAGGGTCGCCGGACACCGCCGAACCCGGGGGCCCGTCCAGTCGGACACCGCCAGGCCCGAGTCAGGGTCGCCGGACACCGCCAGGCCCGGGCCAGACTCGCCGCACACCGTCGGACCCGGAGGCCGGTCCGGCCGCACACCGCCAGACCCCGGCCACACTCGCCTCACACCGCCAGGCCCGGGCCAGACTCGCCGGACACCGCCGGGCCCGGGTCAGGGTCGGCGGTGTCCACCCCGGAGCGAGGGGGAGGGCGAGGGCGTGGGGGTGGGACGGCGGGAAGGGTTCTCAGCCCTTGCCCTCGCCGATTCCATCCTGTAGACAATATTTCGTCGACAGAGTTCGGAAGTTCCTCGGTACCCTCGACCGAACGGAGCGCCACACAGTGAGAGTCGCAGTTCTCGGCGCCGGTGCGATCGGCGCCTACGTCGGCGCCGCGCTGCACCGCGCCGGCGCCGACGTGCATCTCGTCGCCCGTGGACCGCATCTCGCGGCCATGAGGCAGCACGGCGTCCACGTCATCAGCCCGCGCGGGGACTTCACCGCGCGGGCCCACGCCACCGACGACCCGGCCGACATCGGTCCGGTCGACTACGTCTTCCTCGGCCTGAAGGCCAACTCGTACGCGGCGTGCGGGCCGCTCATCGAGCCACTGCTGCACGACACCACGGCGGTGATCGCCGCCCAGAACGGCATTCCCTGGTGGTACTTCCACCGGCACGGCGGACCCCACGACGGTCACCGCGTGGAGAGCGTGGACCCGGGCGGCGCGGTCAGCGCGGTGCTCGCGCCGGAGCGGGCCGTCGGATGTGTCGTGTACGCCGCTACCGAACTGGAGGGACCGGGCGTCGTCCGCCATCTCGAAGGCACCCGGTTCTCCATCGGGGAACCGGACCGGTCCGTCTCGGCGCGCTGCCGGGTTTTCAGCGACGCCATGCGCGACGGCGGGCTGAAATGCCCGGTCGAACCGGACCTGCGGAACGACATCTGGCTCAAGCTGCTCGGCAACATCTCCTTCAACCCGATCAGCGCGCTGGCCCGCGCCACGATGCGGCAGATGTGTCTGCACGGCGGGACGCGCAAGGTCATCGAGATCATGATGACCGAGACGCTGGCCGTCGCCCGGGCCCTCGGCTGCGAGGTGGGCGTGTCCATCGAGCGGCGCCTCGCGGGCGCCGAGCGCGTCGGCGACCACCGCACCTCCACGCTCCAGGACCTGGAGCGGGGCAAGCCGCTGGAACTCGACGTGCTGCTCGCGGCCGTCGTGGAGCTGGCGGAGATCACCGGGGTGCCGGTGCCGACCCTGCGTACGGTGCACGCCATCTCGGATCTGCTCGCGCTGCGGACGGCGGCATGAGCGCGGAGCGGGCCGCCCACGGCCGGAGCGGCCCGCGGCCCGCTCCGCGCGTACGGCACGACCGGCCCGGGGCACGCCAGCGGGTCCGGCCCGCGGCACGAGCGCGGGTCCGGCGCGCGGCGCGCATGCAGGACAATGAGGACGTGAAGGTCACCCGCCCCGCCCGTCGATCCGGTGACCCGCACGGCAACCGCCGCAGGAAGGGCCGATCCGGCCGGCCGCACGTACGGAAGCGGGACTGATCACGTCATGGGACGAGTCACGGAACGACGCAAGGTGATCCGCATCCGGGACGGGGCCGTGAGCACCCGTCCGGACACGCTCGTCGCCGAGGAACCGCTGGAGATCCGCCTGAACGGCAAGCCCCTGGCGATCACCATGCGCACCCCGGGCGACGACTTCGCGCTCGCCGCGGGCTTCCTGGTGAGCGAGGGGGTACTCGGCCGGGCCGACGAGCTGCAGAACATCGTGTACTGCGCGGGGGCCACGGTCGACGGCTCCAACTCGTACAACATCGTCGACGTACGGACGGCGCCCGGTGTCGTCATCCCCGACATCACGCTGGAACGCAATGTGTACACGACGTCGTCGTGCGGGCTGTGCGGCAAGGCGAGCCTGGACGCCGTCCGTACGACGGCCCGCTGGACCGTCGACGACACGGAGGGCGGCACCACTCCCCCGGTGCGGCTGGAGCCCGGGCTGCTCGCGGACCTCCCCGACCGGCTGCGCGCGGCCCAGCGGGTCTTCGACCGGACCGGGGGCCTGCACGCGGCGGCGCTGTTCACCGAGGAGGGCGAGCTGGTCGACGTACGCGAGGACGTGGGCCGGCACAACGCGGTCGACAAGCTGGTCGGCCGCGCCCTGCAGAACGGCACGCTCCCGCTCTCCCGGACGGTCCTGCTGGTCTCCGGCCGGGCGTCCTTCGAGCTGGCGCAGAAGGCCGTGATGGCGGGCGTCCCGGTGCTCGCCGCGGTCTCGGCTCCGTCGTCGCTGGCCGTCGACCTGGCGGCGGAGACCGGCCTGACCCTGGTCGGCTTCCTGCGCGGCGCCAACATGAACGTGTACGCGGGCGAGCACCGCATCGCCCTGCGGGCCGCGGCCGCCCAGGGCTGACACCGGCTCCCCGCGTCACGGCGGCGGGGCCCCGAACGGCGGGGAGCGCCCCCTGCGTCGGAGGGGCCCCGCTTCGGCCGACCGCCGATCTCAGCCCCGAACCCCCGCGACCTCGGCGAACGCGGCGATCAGGGGCGTGCGACGACTCCGCTCCCAGGCCAGGAACACCTGGTCGGGCGGCGCGTCCGTGACGGGTACGTACGTGATGTCCGGGCGTGAGTACTGCTCGGCGACGGACTCCGGTACGAGGGTGATGCCGGCCCCGCCCGCCACGCGCTCGAACTTCTCCTCGATGGTCCGGATCGGCAGGTCGTCCGGCCCGGGGTCGGAGTAGCGCAGCCAGGTCTCGCTCTCCAGGTCGGCGAGGGTCAACTCCTCCTTCCCGGCGAGCCGGTGGGCCGCCGGGAGCATCGCGACCCGGGCCTCGTCGAAGAGGGGCAGCAGCGCGAGTCCTTCCTCCTGGATCGGCCGGCGGACGTAGGCGAGGTCGACCGTCCCGTCGAGGATCAGCCGCTCCTGGTCGTCCCATTCGACCCGGCGCGCCTGCACGTCGACGTCGGGATGCCCGGCGCCGAAGGCCCGCAGGGCGTGGGTGACGACCACTCCGGCCCGGAAGCCGACGACGAGCCGGCCCGGGCCGCGGGCCGCCGCACGCCGCACCCGGCGCCGGGTCGCGTCGGCGGCGGCGAGCAACGGGTGGGCGTCGTCCAGGAGTTGGCGCCCGGCCGCGGTCAGGGCCACACCGCGGCTGTCCCGTTCGAGGAGCACGGCGTCCAAGTCCTTCTCCAGGGCCTTGATCTGACGGCTCAGTGCCGGCTGGGCGATGTGCAGTCGCTGCGCCGCGCGCCCGAAGTGCAGCAGTTCGGCCACCGCCACGAAGTAGCGGACCTTGCGCAGGTCGAGATCCATGACCGCCCCTCCGTCGTAGCGCCGACGATGCCTTCAGGGTATCGCCGACGCCGAAAGAGGTCTTGGACGGCGGGGCACGGCCGCGAGCAGGCTGGGAGACACCGGGGAGGACCCGGGAATCACGCGAAGGGGAACCGACATGGGTCACAGGGGTGTGCGAGGACAGCGGGTCGTCGTGATCGGCGGCACGGCGGGCATCGGGCTCGCGGTGGCGGAGGCTGCCGCCCGGGAGGGGGCCGAGGTGGTGGTCGCCTCGCGGCGCCGGGAGAGTGTGGACGCCGCCCTGGAGCGGCTGCCGTCGGACGCGCGGGGGCACGCGCTGGACGCGACCGACGAGCACGGCGTCCGGGATTTCTTCGGCCGGATCGGCGATTTCGACCACCTGGTCTACACGGCCGGTGAGTCATTGCTGCTGGGGAGTCTCGCCGCGTCCGATCCGGCGCAGGCTCGGCGTTTCCTGGACACCCGGCTGTGGGGCGCGTACACGGCCGTCAAATACGGCGCCCCGGCGATCCGCGAAGGCGGCTCGGTCGTCCTGACCACCGGCACGGCCGGGCGTCGGCCGATGCCGGGGACCACCGTCGCGGCGAGCCTGTGCGGGGCGATGGAGTCGCTCACCCGTGCCCTGGCCCTGGAGCTCGCCCCGATCCGGGTGAACGCGGTCTCGCCGGGGGTGGTCCGGACCGGGCTGTGGCGGGACCTGCCGGAGGAGGACCGCGACGGACTGTTCACGTCCGCCGCCGCGTCACTCCCCGTCGGCCGGGTGGGCGAGCCGGAGGACATCGCCGAGGCCTATCTGTATCTGATGCGCGGGGGCTACAGCACCGGCTCCGTCGTCGTGGCCGACGGGGGCGGCGTACTGGTGTGAGAGCACCCTCCGGCTCCCGCACGGCTCATCCCGCGATGAGGCGCACCTCGTCGGCGGTCACGACCGTGCCGAGGCGCGGGAAGTCCAGGCGGACGGAGGCCTCGTGCTCGGGAGCCGTGAACGCGGCCATCGCGTCCTGGACGAAGACCAGGTCGTAGCCGAGGTCACCGGCGGCGCGCGCGGTCGACTCGACGCCGAGGTTGGTGGCGATTCCGCCGAACACCAAGGTGGAGACGCCGTGTTCGCGCAGCCGCTCGTCCAGGCCGGTGCCCTGGAAGCCGCCGATGGTCCGCTTCACGATCTCCAGATCACCCTCCGCGACGAGTCCGGCGACGAGTCCGCTTCCGGGCGGCTGCTCCGGTACTCCGGACCGCTCGACCCGGATGAACACGACGAGCGCGCCCGCCTTCCGGAAGGAGGCCGCCAACTCCTCTGCGGTGGCGAGGACTTCGGTCCCCTTGTGCGGCGCCAGGGGCAACGCCACGATGCGCTCCATCAGATCGACGAGCACGAGGGCGGTGCGCGCCGGATCGAGGGCGAGACGGGGTTCGGCTTCGGGTGCGGTCATGACGGAACGTTAGCCCGCATCAGCCGTCCGTACCGGAAATCCGGATCAACAAGCCCGTGAACTGCTCTTCGCCGTGCGGTCACCTGGACACGCTCCGGCTGGTCGAAATCTGGCGTGAACACGACCGGTGCACGCTTCTTGTGAGGTGCGTGAGGGCCCAAGTAGCGTCTGCGGCGCGAACGTTGGACGTGGGATGTCCAGAGAATCCGTATTGCCCAGTCGCCGCACGAAGGGCAGGTCGCACCATGCCGTCACGCCTTGGCACCCGTCTGAGATCCACCTTCGCCGCCCGCCCGGGGCCCGGTTCCCGCACTCGCCCGAGGCCCGCCTTACCCGCCCGTCCACAGGCCGGCTCCCGCACCCGCTCGCGAGCCGCCCTCGCCCTCCGTTCGGGAGCCGGCTCCCGCGCCCGCCTCAAAGCCGCCCTGACCGCCGCTGTCAGCATCGCCGCGCTGGTCGCGCTCCCGGGCACGGCGCGGGCCGAACCGGCCGCCACCGGAGGCGAGTTCGAGCAGCAGGTGCTGTTCAAGGCCTCCCAGGACCCGGGTTACGCCTGCTTCCGCATACCGTCCGTCGTACGGACGACAGAGGGAACGCTGCTGGCGTTCGCCGAGGGGCGCGTCCTCAACTGCGGTGACGCGGCCGACATCGACATCGTGGTGAAGCGCTCCAGCGACGGCGGGCGCACCTGGAGCCCGCTCCAGGTCGTCAACGACGGGGGCGGGAACACCCACGGCAACCCCACACCGATCGTGGACCGTGAGACCGGCCGGATCGTGCTGGCGGAGACGTACAACACGGGCCGTACGGACAGCGCGAGCTGCTCGGTGCCGTGCGACCGGACCCCGCATCTCCAGTACAGCGACGACGACGGTCTCAGCTGGTCGCAGCCGCGCGACCTGAGCGACGAGATCCTGCCCGCGAACTGGAACTCCTGGTACGCCACCGGTCCGGTGCACGGCATCCAGCTCACCCGCGGCCGGCACGCGGGACGACTCGTCTTCGCCGTCAACACCGAGACCTGGAACGGCAGTCGGGTCACCGCCAACAACGCCGCGCTCATCACCAGCGACGACGACGGCGACCACTGGGACATCGGGGCGACCGACTCCTGGCCGATCGCCGACGACGGCACCTACCGGCAGAAGCCCTCCGAGATGACGCTCACCGAGCGCACCGACGGATCGGTCCTGGTCAGCGGTCGCGAGCAGGACGGCACCGACCTCGGGCACCGCACCGAGGCGGTCAGCAGGGACGGCGGCGACAGCTTCGTCTCCCCCTTCCGTGACATCCCGGACCTCTACGCGCCCCAGGTGCAGGGCTCGACCCTGCGCGTCGGCGACCGGATCCTGCTGTCCTGCCCCGCCGACCCGGACCGCCGCCGGACCATGATGGTCCGCTCCTCCTACGACGGCGGACGCACCTGGGACAGCGTGGACCGCGGAACGGTCGTCACCACCGACTGGTCCGGCTACTCCGACCTGGTGCGCGTCGACGGCGACACGGTGGGCCTGATGTACGAGGGCGGCGCGGTCGACGCGCGCGACGAGATCCGTTTCGCCCGCTTCACCGAGGACTGGCTCCAGCCGCGCCGCGGCCCTGACCCGACGACGGCCGACCTCGCTCCGTTCACCCGGCGGGCCGCGGTCCTAGGCGGCGCGGGGCGGACGGCGGGCGTCCTCGGGGACGCGATGGAGTTCGACGGTGTCGACGACGCCGTACGGCTGCCGTATCAGGACCGGCTGCCGCTGGGGACGAAGGACTTCACGGCGTCCCTGTGGTTCCGCTACACGGCCACCGGCGGTGAGCAGCCGCTGCTGTGGATGGGCGGGATCGGTACGACGCAGCCGCAGGTGTGGCTGCGCGGGGAGCCCGCGTCCAACCGGATCACCGGTCTCATCACGACCAGGAACGGCGCGTCGGCCCCTTCCACGGCGTTCGTGCGCACCGCGGGCGCGTTCAACGACGGCCAGTGGCACCATCTGGCGCTGCGCCGCGGCGGGGGACAGCTCACGCTGTTCCTCGACGGGACGACGGTCAGCACGGCGGACGTGCCGGGATCGGTCAGCCGGAACTCGCCGTTCGGGGTGCACATCGGCCAACGGATGGACAGCCGGGCGTACTTCACCGGTGCGATCGACGATGTTCGGGTCTACGACCGGGCGTTGAGCGACGACGAGCTGTCGGCACCGCCCTCGCGGAAGGTGACCGGGGACACCGTCCTGTGGCTCCCCATGGACCGGGTGAGCGGGGACCACTAACGGTCCCGTCCGTGCCCGACGACGCACGAGCGCGACGGCGGAACGGGACCGGGCTCGGCATCCTGCCGGCCCTGGTCCCGGCGGCCGTACCGCTCACCGTCCTCCCGGACCACCACCGGGAGGACGGTGCCACGCCGGGCGACGGCCACCGGGGCGTCCTCGGCTACGACGCCACCGGCGCGGCGGGCGCGGCGGTGCAGCTCAGCCGGGATGTGTCCCTGTACCGACCGCGATGCGTGACGTTGCGGCTGGGGAGACCTGGGACCTGGCGGACCCGCCGGACCCGCCCGTACCGGCGGCGGGACCGCCCGTGCCCGTCGTCCCTCCGGTGCCGGACGGCTCGTTCGGGCCGGTCCGGCCGTCCTCCCCGGTGACCTCGGGGTCGCGGGCGCGGCGCTTGGCGATCACCGCGCACACCATGAGCTGCATCTGGTGGAAGAGCATCAGCGGCAGCACGGCGAGCGAGGCGTGCGCGCCGAACAGGACGCCGGCCATGGGCAGGCCCGAGGCGAGCGACTTCTTGGACCCGGCGAACTGGATGGCGATCCGGTCCTCCCGGTTGAAGCGCAGGGCCTTCGCGCCGTACCAGGTCAGGAGGAGCATGACGCCGAGCAGCAGCGCCTCGACGACGAGGAGTCCCGCCAGCCGCACGGCGCTGACCTGGTGCCAGATGCCCTGCACCATGCCCTCGCTGAACGCGGTGTACACGACGAGCAGGATCGAGCCGCGGTCGACGTAGCCGAGGACCTTCTTGTGGCGGGTGATGAAGGCGCCGATCCAGGGGCGCAGCAGCTGCCCGGCCACGAACGGCACGAGCAGTTGCAGCACGATCCTGACCACTGAGTCGGCGGAGAACCCGCCGCCGCTGTTGCCGAGGAGGACCGCGGCGAGCAGCGGGGTGACGACGATGCCCGCGAGCGACGAGAAGGAGCCCGCGCAGATCGCGGCGGGCACGTTGCCGCGGGCGATGGAGGTGAAGGCGATGGACGACTGGATGGTCGACGGGACCAGCGTGAGGAAGAGCAGGCCGGTGTAGAGGTCGTGCGTCAGGAGCACCGGCTCCAGTCCGCGGGCGGCGAGGCCGAGGAGCGGGAACATCACGAAGGTGCAGATCAGCACCGTGCCGTGCAGCCGCCAGTGCTTGAGTCCGTCCACCGCCTCACGGGTGGACAGCCGCGCGCCGTAAAGGAAGAAGAGGAACGCGATGGCGGCCGTGGACGCGCCCGAGGCGACGTCGGCCGCCGTACCGCTCGCCGGGAACAGGGCGGCGAGGCCCACGGTCCCGAGCAGCAGCAGGATGTAGGGGTCGACCGGCATCCAGCTCGGCCACTGCAGGCGTTTCACGATGCTCCACTGCTCGGTTGCTCGGTTCGGTGCGGCTGATCGTCATCGGCGGATCGTGCCCTCTCCATCGTCCTCGCCCGGACCGCGATCGGGAATCCGTCATACCGCTCTGACTGTCATCACGTATCGCGATAACGTGGGGGTGTGTACGACCCTTCCCAGCTCCGTACGTTCCTGGCGGTGGCCCAGACGCTGAGCTTCACGCAGGCCGCCCGGCGGCTGGGGGTGCGCCAGTCCACGGTCAGCCAGCACGTACGGCGGCTGGAGGACGCGGCCGGGCGGCAGTTCTTCTCGCGCGACACACACTCCGTGGAGCTCACCGAGGACGGCGAGGCGATGCTCGGGTTCGCGCGGCGGATCCTGGAGGTGCAGGAGCAGGCCACGGCGTTCTTCACCGGGACACGGCTGCGCGGCCGGCTGCGCTTCGGCGCGTCCGAGGACTTCGTCCTGACCCGGCTGCCGGAGATCCTGGAGGGGTTCCGCTCCGACCATCCCGAGGTGGACCTGGAGCTGACGGTCGAGCTGTCCGGCACCCTCCACGAACAGCTCGCCGCCGGACATCTCGACCTGGTGCTGGCGAAACGGCGGCCGCAGGACCCGCGCGGCGAACTCGTCTGGCACGACCGCCTGGTGTGGATCGGCGCCCCGCGGCTGCGGCTGGACCCGGAACGCCCGGTCCCGCTGATCGTCTACCCTCCCCCGGGCATCACCCGCGCGCTCGCCCTCGAAGCGCTGGAACGCCAGGGCCGGCCGTGGCGCGTCGCCTGCACCAGCGGCAGTCTCAACGGGCTGATCGCGGCGGCCCGCGCGGGTCTCGGGGTGATGGCCCACTCACGGGGACTCGTGCCGCCCGGCCTGGTCCGGGTGCCGGAGCGAGCGGGGCTCCCGGAGCTCGGCGAGGTCGACTTCGTCCTGCTGCACGGCCACCGGCGGCCGTCCGCACAGGGGGCCGCGGACGCGCTCGCGACAGCGATCCTCGCGGGCGGGGACCGGCTGCACGGAGGGCAGCGGAGCTAAGAGGGAGCCAAGGGCTGTCCCGTGTCGCACGACAGCGTGTGCGGAGGTCCAGCGTCCGCACCGGGCCCGGAATCGGAGATTCCGAATCTGCCGACCGTGGCCTCTCGCTCCGGCGCCGGGTCGTAGCGATTCCGTGGAGATTGCGGACGCGAAACCTACGGACCCGTAAGGAGTTCTGTCCTACCCTTCCCCTTGTGTGTACATTTCAGTGGCTGACCTGTGTGGACACCGCACCCGTCGCCGGTTCGATCCCCCTCCCGTCCCGTCGAGCGGTGGGGTAGCTTTCACGGCGCTGTGCGGAGCGCCACGAGGAGCGGTATTGCGCGAGTTCACCAACCCCCCGTTGGCGTCGGCACCGCCGGTTGGCGGCCTGGCCGACGTCGTCTTCGACCATGCCCAGGAAGACCCGCTCCACATCGCGCTCGGCCGCAAGGACGAGCAGGGACAGTGGCGCGACGTCACCTCGGCCGAGTTCCGGGACGAGGTCCTGGCACTCGCCAAGGGCATGCTCGCCCAGGGCATCCGCTTCGGCGACCGGGTCGCCATCATGTGCCCCACCCGCTACGAGTGGACGCTCTTCGACTTCGCCCTGTGGACGATCGGCGCCCAGGTCGTGCCCGTCTACCCCACCTCCTCCGCCGAGCAGGTCTTCTGGATGCTGCACGACGCGCAGGTGTCGGCGGTCATGGTGGAGCACGAGGACCACGCGATGACCGTCGCCACGGTCGTCGACCGGCTCCCCCAGTTGCACAAGCTGTGGCAGCTCGACGTGGGCGCGGTGCACGAGCTGTACGAGGCGGGCGCGCACCTCGACGACGAGGTGGTCCACCGGCACCGCCGCGCGGTCACCCCCGAATCCATCGCGACGATCATCTACACCTCGGGCACCACCGGACGCCCCAAGGGCTGTGTCATCTCGCACGCGAACTTCATGTTCGAGGCGGACACCGTCATCACCCGCTGGGAACCCGTCTTCCACTCCAAGCGCGGTGACGAGGCCTCGACCCTGCTGTTCCTGCCGCTCGCGCACGTCTTCGGGCGGATGGTGCAGATCGCCGCGTTCCGCGGGAAGGTCAAGTTCGGGCACCAGCCTCAACTGAACGCGTCCGCGCTGCTGCCGGACCTGGCCGCGTTCCGGCCCACCTTCTTCCTGGCCGTGCCGTACATCTTCGAGAAGGTCTTCAACGCCGCCCGCCGCAAGGCCGAGAGGGAGGGCAAGGCCGGTCCCTTCGAGAAGGCCGTCGACGCCGCCGTGCGCTACGCGGACGCCGTCGAGTCCAAGGCCTGGGGCATCGGTCCGGGCCCCTCGGCGAGTCTGCGCATGCAGCACCAGGTCTTCGACAAGCTCGTCTACTCCAAGGTGCGGGCCGCGATGGGCGGCCGGGTCAGGCACGCGATGTCGGGCGGCTCGGCGATGGACCGGCGGCTCGGGCTGTTCTTCGCGGGCGCGGGCGTGACCATCTACGAGGGGTACGGGCTCACCGAGTCCACGGCCGCCGCGACCGCCAACCCGCCCGAGCTCACCCGGTTCGGCACCGTCGGCCAGGCGATCCCCGGCACCACCGTGCACATCGCGGACGACGGCGAGATCTGGCTGAACGGCGGCAATGTCTTCCAGGGCTACCTCAACAACGACAAGGCCACCGACGCCACCCTGCACGACGGCTGGCTCGCCACCGGCGACCTCGGGTCCCTGGACGAGGACGGCTACCTCACGATCACCGGGCGCAAGAAGGAGATCCTGGTGACCTCCGGCGGCAAGAGCGTCTCGCCGGGCGTGCTGGAGGAGCGGGTGCGCGACCATCCGCTGGTCGCCCAGTGCATAGTGGTCGGCAACGACCGGCCGTACATCGCCGCGCTCGTCACCCTCGACGCCGAGGCGGTCGAGCACTGGCTCCAGATGCGCGGCAAGCCGCCGCTGTCCGCCGGTGATCTGGTGCGCGACCCCGATCTGGAGACCGAGGTGCGGCGCGCCGTGGTCGCCGCGAACACGCTGGTCTCGCAGGCCGAGTCGATCCGAACGTTCCGGATCCTGGCCAACCAGTTCACCGAGGAGCACGGCCTGCTGACGCCGTCGCTGAAACTGAAGCGCCGGGCGATCGAGAAGGCGTACTCGGCGGAGGTCGAGGCGCTCTACCGGACGTAGTCCCGGGCCGGTCCGGACCCTCTCCGAGGACGAGGACTCATCACGCCGTCGCCCTTCACCCGTCCCGCTTCGGCCGACTCCCGCCTGGTTCTTCCTGCTTGCGCCGACTTTCTTGGGGTCACCTCCGGCTTCACTCCGGCTCTCCCGGCGCGATTGATCGGATTATTTCAGCCAATCTTCGATTCCTCGGGCCGGGAGGCCGGTCAGGAATGCATCACGGCCCGTGATCGTTGACGATACGAGTACCACCCGACGACTGAAGGATCGAGAGCTCGTGAGCAAGGTCCCCCCGATCATCCTGAACAACGGCGTCGAGATGCCGCAGCTGGGCTTCGGCGTCTGGCAGGTGCCGGACGACGAGGCGGAGCGAGCGGTCGCCACGGCGCTGGAGTCCGGGTACCGCAGCATCGACACAGCGGCGATCTACGGCAACGAGGAGGGCACCGGCAAGGCCGTCAACGCCTCCGGCATCGCCCGCGAGGAGCTCTTCGTCACCACCAAGCTCTGGAACAGCGACCAGGGGTACGACTCCGCCCTGCGCGCCTTCGACACCTCGCTGGCGAAACTCGGCCTGGACTATGTCGACCTGTACCTGATCCACTGGCCGACGCCGTCCCGGGGCACGTACGTCGACACGTTCAAGGCCTTCGAGAAGATCTACGCCGACGGCCGCGCCAAGGCCATCGGCACGTCGAACTTCCTGCCGGAGCACCTGGCGAAGCTGATCGACGAGACGTCCGTCATCCCGGCCGTCAACCAGATCGAGCTGCACCCGCACCTCCAGCAGCGCGCGGCCCGCGAGCTCCACGCCGAGCAGGGCATCGCGACCGAGGCCTGGTCACCGCTGGGCCAGGGCAAGGGCCTCCTGGAGGTGCCGGCGATCGTCGCCATCGCCCAGAAGCACGGCCGCACCCCGGCCCAGATCGTCCTGCGCTGGCACCTCCAGCTCGGCAACATCGTGATCCCGAAGTCCGTGACCCCGACCCGGATCAAGGAGAACATCGACGTCTTCGACTTCTCCCTGGACACCGAGGACATCGCGGCGATCTCGGCACTGAACGAGGACCGCCGGCTGGGCCCGGACCCCGCCGTCTTCGGCTGACCGCCCCGCCCGCACCACCGGGCCGCCGGCCGGGACGCCCACCGCGTCCGGGCCGGCGGCCTTTTCGCGTCCTTGGACCGGACCAAGTCGGCCACAGGTCTTGACGCGGTCATGCAAGGAGGGCCACTTTGTGTGGCAACCCGGTAAGGAAAGTTTCCTAACAGAAGGGTCCCCCACAGTGCGCACTCGAACACTGACCCTGTCCGCGGCCGTCGGCGCGGCGCTGCTCGCCGTCGCCACGCTCCCGGCCAGCGCCTCCGGCACCGCCAACCCCCGCTCGGCACAGGAGGGTTCGGTCAGCGCGGCCGCCCTCCTCGCCAAGGTGACGTCCTGCTCACAGATATCGAGCGGCAAGTACAAGACCGACGACGAGACCTCGGCCACCGTCCCCGTCTGCGGCAAGAACGGCGCCGTGTTCTGGAAGGCCGACATGGACATCGACTGCGACGGCCAGGTCACCAGCAAATGCAGTTCCGACACCGACCCCTGGTTCCAGGACGACACCGCCTTCCACCAGTCCAACGGCCAGGCGCTGCGCGCCGATTCACTGCCGTACGTCGTCGTGCCGAGCACCAGCAGCATCTGGAAGTACACGAGTTCGGGAATCAAGGGCGGCGGTGTCGTCGCCGTCGTCTACAACGGCAAGGTCGAGTACGCGGTGGTGGGCGACACCGGACCGACGAAGATCATCGGTGAGGCGTCGTACGCCACGGCGCACGCGCTGGGCATCGACCCCGACCCGGCGACGGGCGGGGCCGATTCGGGCGTGACGTACATCCTGTTCAAGAACTCGCAGGTGTCACCGATCGAGAGCCACAGCGCGGCCGTGTCGCTCGGGGACTCGCTGGCCAAGCAGTTCCTCGCGAACAACTGAGGCCCTGAACGGCGGGGTTGCCCATCGCCCCGTCCCGGATCGGACAAGCCCGACGGAGACACCGTCCCCGCCGGGCCCGGATCAGACGGGCTGGCCGATCGGGCGGACGACGACCGTGTTCACGTCGACGCCCGTCGGCTGTCCGACCGCCCAGACGATCGAGTCGGCGAGCTGGTCCGCCGTCAGCAGGTGCCCCGGCGGGAGGCTGCCGTAGCTGTCCCAGAACGGGGTCTCCACCCGGCCGGGCGAGATCAGGGTCACGCCCACGCCGTACTCGGTGACCTGGCGCCTGGTGTTCTCGGCGAGCCCGGTCACCGCCCACTTGGTCGCGCCGTAGATGTTGCCGGGCGTGTTCACATGCCCGGCAACGCTGCCGATCAGCACGATGCGGCCGCGGCTCGCCTTCAACGCGTCGATGGACGCCCTGATGAGCAGCGCGGGGCCCAGCACATTGGTCAGCACCATCTCGGACCAGCCGGCCGGATCGCCCTCCGCGACCGTGTCATGGGTGGCGAAACCGGCGTTGGCGACGACGGTGTCGAGCCGCCCGAACTCCTTGAGCGTCGCCTCGACCGCCGCCCGCACCTGCTCGTACTCGGCCGCGTGCCCGACGACCGTCAACAGCCCCTCGGGGTTGCCGAGTTCCTCGGCGAATCCACGCAGGCGCTCCTCCCCGCGACCGGTCACGGCCACCCGCTGCCCGGCGTCGAGCAGCCGGCGCGCGACAGCGGCCCCGATACCGCTGCCGCCTCCGGTGATGAGTGCGACAGGAGAGTCGGTCATGGTGTACCCCCAGGAGTGTCCGGCCGGCGCGGGCCGACTGTGCGGCGAACTCCGGGAGTTCATCACTTGGAGCACACTCGATGTCAAGGCCCGCCCGGCGGCCCCGCGGCCGGGTGACGTTCACCGGGACTACTCCGGTTTGACCCCCACGTACACCGTCATCGCCGTCAGCACGAACACGTCCGGGCGGTGGTGCACGCTCGCCTTGTCGTCCGGATCGAGGAGCCGGTCGAGCGTGGCGAGGTCCTGCGCGTCGAGCCCCTCGGCGAGGCCGTCGCGGCGGCGGGTGAGGACGGTGCCGACGAAGGCGCGGGCCTCGTCCGAGAGCGGGGCGGGGAGGTCGAGGAGGAACGTGCGGGTCGCCGTGTGCCGCAGGCCGACGGCGCTGAGCAGGGCGGGCCAGTCCTCCGTCTCCGCCACCGCTCCGGGCAGCTCGGCCCGCATGCGGGTGAACCACTCGTCGTGCACCGCGTCGATGCGGGACTCCAGGCCGGGCCGGCCGATGCCGGTGTCGCGCGGGAGGAAACGCGTGGGCAGACCGCCCTCCAGCAGGGCGAGGGTGCCGCCGGGTGCCAGGCTCCGGACGAAGCCCGCGAGCGCGGCCCGCTGGTCGCCGACATGGTGCAGCGACCTGCTGGCCCACAACAGGTCCGCGGGGTACTCCACGTCACCCACCCCCTCGGAGAGTTCGGCCTCGACCGTGCTGAAGCGGTCCGCGACGCCGAGCCGCTCGGCGCGGGCGCGGGCCTCCGCCAGCAGGGGTTCGACGCCGTCCACGGCGACGACCCGCGCGCCGGGGAACTTCTCGGCGAGCAGACAGGAGATGACCCCGGGACCGCTGCCCGCGTCCACGATCAGCCCCGGCTCGGGCCGCTGCTCCCGCAGCCACTCGGCCGCCTCGACGTACACCGGGGTGAACAGCTCCGCCTCCTGCACCAGCATGGGCAGCATCTCGGAGAAGTCCATGTGGGTGTGATCGTGTCCGTTCCCGTGGTGACGCGCGGGGCCGTGATCGTGATCGTGGTGGTCGGGTGCCATGGGACAAGCCTCTCTCTCGGGATGGGGACAGCGTGCGCCGCCACTCCCGGAAACAGCCAGTCGTGTTGCTCGAACGGCAAAAAGAGAGCGCCGCCGGAAAACCGGATGCGCCCGCGGGGACCCGTCACCGAGCATGGCCGCATGGACGACGTCACGCTGGAGCGCTTCCTCGAGGACGGCTTCGTGCGGATCGAGGGCGCCTTCCCGCCCCGGGTCGCATCGGACTGCGTCCGGCTGCTGTGGGAGGAGACGGGCTGCTCCCCGGAGGATCCCGCCACCTGGACCGAGCCCGTGCGCTGGATCTCCGGGATGGCCCAGGGCCCCTTCGCCGCCGCCGTCAACTCGCCCGCCCTGCACGAGGCGTTCGATCTGCTGCTCGGGGAGGGCCGCTGGGAGCCGCGCTACTCGCTGGGCAGTTTCCCGCTGCGTTTCCCGCACGAACAGGAGCCGGACGACGCGGGCTGGCACATCGAGGGAAGCTATCTGCCCGCGGGCGCGACCTGGTACCACACCAATCTGCGGTCCAGGGATCGCGCGCTGCTGATGCTGTTCCTGTTCACCGACGTGGGCCCCGAGGACGCCCCGACCCGCATCCGCGTCGGCTCGCATCTGGACGTGCCGCCGCTCCTGGAGCCGTACGGGGAGGAGGGGGTCTCGGGGCTGGACATCGCGCCGCGGCTGGTCGAGGCGTCGGCGCACCGGCCGGTCGCGTACGCCACCGGCCGGCCCGGCGACGTGTACCTGTGTCATCCGTTCCTGGTGCACGCGGCGCAGCCGCACCACGGGAGCCGGCCCCGGTTCATGGCGCAGCCGCCGCTGGCCCCGGCGGTGCCCCTGGAGCTGGAGCGGGCCGACGGGGACTACTCGGCGGTGGAGTTCGCGATCCGCCAGGGGCTGGGGAAGGGGAGCTGACCCCTGGCGGACCGCGCGTGCTCAGCCGGTCACAGGGCCGGGTACGCGTTCTTCATGAGCTCCTGGAACTGGGCGGAGAACCAGTGCCCGGAGAGCGGGGCGTTCGGCAGCGCGCCGGAGAGGCTGTTCCCGTTCCGGGCGTTGCCCGTGTACGTCGGGTCGCACATCCGGTCGAAGCCCTTGCCCTCGTCGTTCGCGATCGCCGTGCTGGAGCCGTCGGACTCGCCCGGAGGCTTCATCCACACATAGGCGTCGATGCCGGTCGCCGGTGCCGCCTGCGGCCGCTCGCCGAGGCCGGCGCCCGACTGGTTGCACCAGTTGCCGATGTGGATACGGCGGTCGTAGCGCCCTCCGTCGACGTACGCGTCGACGCTGGTCGTCGCGCCGGGTCCGGCGGGCCGGGCCGTGCCGCCCCAGCCGTTCCTGGAGGTGTCGATCAGCATGCCGATACCGGAGTTGAAGCCGACCGAGACGAGCTGGGTGCGGAAGGCCTGCGCGAAGGAGAGCTCGTCGACATAGCGGTTCCAGTCCACCCACTTGGACTGGCGCACCGAGGTGCCGTTCACCGTGTCGTTGATGGTGAAGTTGTTCTCCTTCAGGGCGCTGTAGTTCGCCGTGTTGGTGATGAAGCCCTGGACGTCGTTCACCGTCGCGCCCTCGGCGGTCGCCGCCTGCTTGAAGAGGGTGGCGGCGGGGGCGAAGTTGTCGTCCCAGCCGAGCCATCCGTGGTGGCCGGCGTCGAGGTAGTTGTAGACGTTCGGGATCGCGCCGAGCTTGGCGAGCGCGTAGCCGACGCCCTTCACGTAGTTGCCGTTGGCGAGCATGGTGTCGCAGTTCGCGGTGGCGGTGGCGCGGCTGCCGGTGTTGGTGACGAGGTTCGGCAGCGAGTCGATCTCGATGGTGGTGACGATCCGCAGCGAGGCGTACTTGCTGTCCGAGAGGATCGCCGCGATCGGGTCGATGAACTGCGTCTTGTACTTGTCGATGTCCGTCGGGCCGAGTTCGCCGTTGGAGGCGAGGGCGGCGCAGTCGCGTCCGGGCAGGTCGTAGACGACGAGTTGGACGACCTCTTCGCCGGTGCCCTTCTGGGCGAGTGCCGCGTCGAGGTGGGCGCGCAGGCCCATGCTGGTGGACGAGCCGTTGATCGCGGCGATCCGGTCGAGCCAGACGCCGGTGGGCTGGTTGGAGATCCGGCTGCCGCCGGTCTCGGCGGCGGCCTTCGCCGACCACTCCGGGTTCACGTACACCTTGGCGCCGGCGTACGGGTTGTCGACCTTGCCCGAGGGGTCGGTGCCGCCTCCGCCTCCCCCGCCGCCACTGCCGTCGTCGACGTTGCAGGTCACGCCGTCCAGCGTGAAGGCGGTGGGCAGCGCGTTGGTGCCGCTGTAGGAGCCGTTGAAGCCGAAGCTGACCGAACTCCCCGTGGCCAGGGTGCCGTTGTAGGTCTCGTTGTTCGCGGTGACGGCGGTGCCGCTCTGGGTGAGCTTGGTGTTCCAGTAGCTGGTGACCTTCTGGTTGCCGGCGTAGGCCCACTTCACCGACCAACTGGACTTGGCGGCGCTGTTGTTGGTGACGGTGACGGCGGCGGTGAAGCCGGTGTCCCACTGGCTCTGCACCTTGTAGTCGACGGTGCAGGGGATGGCGGCGACGGCCTTGGTGCCGACGTCCGCGGGGACCGCCGAGGCGGCGCCCGATCCCGCGGCGATCAGGGCGAGTGCCCCGAGGAGTGCTGTTCTTGCGCGGCTCATGTGCGGGTTCCCTATCCGTTGAGGGCGCGCAGGTGGTCGCGCAGCCCGATGCCGTAGGAGGTCGGAGTTCCGTCGTAGTTCGAGATCAGCGACGGACCGGAGGAACAGTCCCAGGTGTTCCAGGTCCAGCCGAGATAGGAGAGCCCCCGGTCGTCGAACCACTTCATGACGGTGTCGACGAAGGAGTGGGAGCAGGTGTTCTCCCCGATCTCCCCCGCCACGAGGGGGACCTGGGCCGCGACCGGGGCGAGTGTCGAGTTCCAGCAGCTCTCGCTCGCGCAGGTGTTGAAGTTGTAGCCGTGGTACGCGGCGACGAGATTGCCCGTGGGATCACTCGGTTTGTACGTCAGCCACTGGCTCAGGTCGTTGGAGTACGCGAGACCGCCGGCCAGGATCAGGTTCTTCGCGCCGGTGCCGCGTACCGCGTCGACCAGGCTCTGCATTCCGGCGACCGGGTAGGAGATGCCGGGGCAGGTGCCGCCGTCGCGCCAGCAGGTCCACGCCTGGGTGGTCGTGGAGGTCGCGCGGTCCGGGTAGGGCTCGTTGAACAGGTCGAACGCGACCGCCTGGTCGTCCTTGAAGGTGCTCGCGACCGAGGACCAGAAGGACGGGGTGTACTGCGCGTCGGGCATCGGTTTCTGGCAGGTGGCGTGCACGTCGGAACAGCCCGCCGAGTTGCCCGTGTACTGGCCGTACGTCCAGTGCAGATCGAGGACCGGGGTCATGCCGTGCGCCTCGACCCTGGCCACCAGGTCCTTGACCGCGGAGATGTAGTTGGCGCCGGCGTACTCCGGTTTGACGTTGGACAGGCCCAGCCAGCACTCCTCGTTCAGCGGGATGCGGACCGTGTTGACCTTCCAGTCGGCGATCGCCTTGACGGAGGCGTCGTCGACGGGACCGTCGAAGAAGCCGTAGCCCTGGACGCACATGAACTCGCCGCCGGAGCGGTTGACGCCGAGCAGCCTGCGGCCGGCTCCGGCGGAGTCGACCAGCTTGTTGCCCGAGACGTGCAGTTTCGGTGCCTCACCGCCGGTCGGCGGCGGGTCGGTCGGGGTGGGTGTGGGCGTGGGCGTCGGCTGGGCGTCCACATTGCAGGTGGTGCCGTTGAGCCGGAAGGCCGTCGGCACCGCGTTGCTTCCCGACCAGGAGGCGAGGAACCCGGCGCTGACGCTCGCGCCGGTGGCCAGCGAGCCGTTCCAGCTCTCGTTGGACGCGGTCACCGTCGTACCGGACTGGGACCACTTGGCGCTCCAGCCCTGGGTGACCTTCTGACCACCGGAGAAGTCGAAGCCGAGACTCCAACTGCTGAGCGCCGCCATGTTGTTGGTGATTTTCACGGCGCCCTGGAAGCCGGTGTCCCACTGGCCGGTGACCGAGTACTCCACCGTGCACGCGGGCGTTGCTCCCGAGGCCGTGACGACCGGCGCGACGGCCGTGCCCACAAGGGCGACCGCGGCGCCGATCACTAAGAGGGACAAACGCGGGGGGTGACGCATGAAGCGACTCCTTGCAGCTCTGACGCGCCGTGATCGACGCGTCGACTGATGGAACCGCTCCCACTGGTGCCGATGAAGCTAGCGCCAAGTTCCGTTGTTGGACAGAGGAGTTGCACTGTCGATCAATCGAATCATTTCGACTCTTCAAGCACCTTGACCCCTCACACCCCTCTCTCCAATATGGGAGCGCTCCCACTGGTTCAAGGCTTGTTGCTCCTCCCCCCATTCTCCGAGCCGCAAGGAGGAACCAGCACCATGGATCCCAGCCCTCGATGGAGACGTCGCCGCAGTTCACGGCGCCTGTGGACCGCCGTAGTGGCGGCTCTCGCCCTTCCGCTCGCGACTCTGGCGACCGGTACGACTCCCGCACACGCGGCCACCGTTCAGTGCAGCGTCGACTACAAGACCAACGACTGGGGCTCCGGCTTCACCGCGGATCTGACGATCACCAACCGGGGCACCGACGCCATCAACGGCTGGACCCTGACGTACGCCTACACGGGCAACCAGACGCTCACCAACGGCTGGAACGGGACCTGGTCCCAGTCGGGCAGGACGGTCACCGCGAAGAACGCGGCGTGGAACGGGACGATCGCCGCCGGGACCGCCGTGACCGCCGGCGCCCAGTTCACCTACAGCGGCACCAACACCGCGCCCGCGTCCTACGCCGTCAACGGCACCACCTGCACCGGTGCGCATCAACCGCCGGTCACCGTGCTGACCAGCCCCGCGGCGGGAGCCGTCTACACCCAGGGCGACGCCGTCCCGCTGGCCGCGACGGCCGCCGCGGCGGACGGGGCGACCGTCTCCAAGGTCGAGTTCTACGACGACACGACCCTGCTCGGCACCGACACCAGCTCACCGTTCACGCTGTCCGCGTCCGGACTGGCCGTCGGCAGTCACTCCCTCCTCGCGAAGGCCTACGACAGCCTGGGCGCGTCGGCGGAGTCCACGCCGGCCGGCATCACGGTCGCGGCGGGACCCGCGATCGTCGCATCGCCGACCCAACTCGGCGTCCAGCAGAGCAAGTCGGGGACATTCGCGGTGAAGCTCTCGACGCAGCCGAGCGCGAACGTGACGGTGGCGGTGGCCCGCACGGACGGGAACACCGGGCTGTCCGTGACCGGCGGTTCGAGTCTGACCTTCACTCCGTCCAACTGGAACACGGCCCAGACGGTGACGATCACCGCCGACGCCTCGGGCACGGGGTCCGCGACCTTCACCGCCTCGGCGACCGGCCAGGCCAAGGCCACCGTCACCGTGACGGAACTGGCCGCGACGAAGGCGTACGACGCGCGTTTCCTGGACCTGTACGGCAAGATCACCAACCCGGCGAACGGCTACTTCTCCCCCGAGGGCATTCCCTACCACTCGGTGGAGACACTGATCGTCGAGGCGCCCGACCAGGGACACGAGACGACGTCGGAGGCGTACAGCTATCTGATCTGGCTGCAGGCGATGTACGGGAAGGTCACCGGCGACTGGTCCAAGTTCAACGCCGCGTGGACGACCATGGAGACGTACATGATCCCCACCCACGCCGACCAGCCGACGAACTCCTTCTACAACGCCTCCAAGCCGGCCACCTACGCGCCCGAGCTCGACACTCCGAACGAGTATCCGGCCAAGCTCGACACCGGTGTCTCGGTCGGCTCCGACCCGATCGCCGCCGAGCTGAAGAGCGCGTACGGCACGGACGACGTCTACGGCATGCACTGGCTCCAGGACGTGGACAACACCTACGGCTACGGCAACGAGCCCGGCAAGTGCGAGGCGGGTCCGACCGCGACCGGTCCGTCGTACATCAACACCTTCCAGCGCGGTGCGCAGGAGTCGGTGTGGGAGACGGTGCCGCAGCCGACCTGCGACGCCTTCAAGTACGGCGGCAAGAACGGGTACTTGGACCTCTTCACCGGGGACTCCTCGTACGCGAAGCAGTGGAAGTACACGGACGCTCCGGACGCCGACGCGCGTGCGGTGCAGGCCGCCTACTGGGCCGATGTGTGGGCCAAGGCGCAGGGCAAGAGCGCCGACGTCTCGACGACCGTCGGCAAGGCGGCGAAGATGGGCGACTATCTGCGCTACGCCATGTACGACAAGTACTTCAAGAAAATAGGCAATTGCGTCGGACCGACGACCTGCCCTGCGGGTACCGGCAAGGACGCCTCGCACTATCTGCTCTCCTGGTACTACGCCTGGGGCGGCGCGAACGACACCTCGGCGGGCTGGGCCTGGCGCATCGGCTCCAGCCACACCCACGGCGGCTACCAGAACCCGCTGGCCGCCTACGCGCTCAGCACCAACGCCGACCTGAAGCCCAAGTCGGCGACGGGCGCCTCGGACTGGGCCACCTCGCTGACCCGCCAACTGGAGTTCTACCGCTGGCTCCAGTCGAACGAGGGTGCCATCGCGGGCGGCGCCACCAACAGCTGGGCCGGCCGTTACGCGACGCCTCCCGCCGGGACGCCGACCTTCTACGGCATGTACTACGACCAGCAGCCGGTGTACCACGACCCGCCGTCCAACCAGTGGTTCGGCTTCCAGGCGTGGTCCATGGAGCGGGTCGCCGAGTACTACCAGCAGACGGGGAACGCGAGCGCCAAGGCGGTCCTCGACAAGTGGGTCGCCTGGGCACTGTCCAAGACCACGATCAACCCGGACGGCACCTACCAGATCCCCTCCACGCTCCAGTGGTCCGGCGCCCCGGACACCTGGAACGCGTCAAGTCCCGGCGCCAACAGCGGACTTCACGTAACCGTAGCCGACTACACGAACGACGTCGGGGTGGCCGCCGCGTACGCCAAGACCCTGTCGTACTACGCCGCCAAGTCCGGCAACACCCAGGCGAAGACGACGGCCAAGGCGCTCCTCGACGGCATGTGGAACAACTACCAGGACGGTCTGGGCATAGCCGTCCCGGAGACCCGCGCCGACTACAACCGCTTCAACGACAGCGTGTACGTGCCGAGCACCTTCACCGGCACGATGCCGAACGGCGACGCGGTCAACTCCGCCTCGACCTTCGCCTCGTTGCGGTCCTTCTACAAGAACGACCCGGCCTGGTCGAAGATCCAGAGCTATCTGGCGGGCGGCGCCGCGCCCTCCTTCACGTACCACCGGTTCTGGGCGCAGGCGGACATCGCCCTCGCCATGGGTTCGTACGCGGAGCTTCTCGAATAGTCCCCGCTGTGGCTCCGCGTACGCGGCCCTGTCCCTGACGGCAGGGCCACCGGCCGGGCGGCCCCTCACCGCACTGAGGGCCGCCCGGCCATCACATGTTCCGCCCCAACTCCGTTGCTATTCCCTCCTTTTCCTCCCCTTTCCCCCATCGTTTCCGGAGAGGACCCACCGTGCGAAGAACCCGCATCCTCACGGCCGTACTCGCCCTCGCCGCCGGACTGCTGGCCGGCACCCCGCCCGCACTGGCCGCGAGCTCCCCCACGGCAGTCGTCGCGGCCGACACGTACACCTGGAAGAACGCCCGCATCGACGGCGGCGGCTTCGTTCCCGGCATCGTCTTCAACCGCTCCGAGAAGAACCTCGCCTACGCCCGTACGGACATCGGAGGCGCCTATCGCTGGGTCCAGGCGTCCAAGAGCTGGACCCCGCTGCTCGACTCGGTCGGCTGGAACGAGTGGGGCCACTCCGGCGTCGTCAGCCTCGCCTCCGACTCCGTCGACCCGAACAACGTGTACGCGGCGGTCGGCACGTACACCAACAGCTGGGACCCGACGAACGGGGCCGTTCTGCGCTCCGCCGACCGGGGCGCGAGCTGGCAGAAGGCCGACCTTCCCTTCAAGCTGGGCGGCAACATGCCCGGACGCGGCATGGGTGAGCGGCTGGCCGTCGACCCCAACAAGAACAACGTGCTGTATCTCGGCGCGCCCAGCGGCAAGGGCCTGTGGAAGTCCACGGACTCCGGAGCCAGTTGGTCGCAGGTCACCGGCTTCCCGAACGTCGGCGACTATGTGCAGGACGCGACCGACACCAGCGGCTACGCCTCCGACAACCAGGGCATCGTGTGGGTCACCTTCGACGAGTCGACCGGCACCTCGGGCAGCGCCACGCAGGCGATCTACGTGGGGGTCGCCGACAAGGACAACGCGGTCTACCGCTCGACGGACGGCGGGGCGACCTGGTCCCGGCTCGCGGGTCAGCCCACCGGCTACCTCGCCCACAAAGGCGTCCTCGACGCGGTGAACGGCTACCTCTATCTCGCCTACAGCGACAAGGGCGGCCCGTACGACGGCGGCAAGGGCCAGTTGTGGCGGTACGCGACCCGGACCGGGACGTGGACGAACATCAGTCCGGTCGCGGAGGCCGACACCTATTACGGGTTCAGCGGGCTGAGTGTCGACCGGCAGCACCCCGGCACCGTGATGGCGACGGCGTACAGCTCCTGGTGGCCGGACACCCAGATCTTCCGGTCCACCGACAGCGGCGGGACCTGGACCAAGGCGTGGGACTACACGTCGTACCCCAACCGCTCGAACCGCTACACGATGGACGTCTCGTCCGTGCCCTGGCTGACCTTCGGCGCGAATCCCTCGCCGCCCGAACAGACGCCCAAGCTCGGCTGGATGACCGAGGGGTTGGAGATCGACCCGTTCGACTCCGCCCGGATGATGTACGGGACGGGCGCGACGATCTACGGCACCGAGAACCTCACCAACTGGGACACCGGAAGCCAGTTCACCGTCAAGCCCATGGTCCAGGGTCTGGAGGAGACGGCCGTCAACGACCTCGCCTCGCCCCCGTCGGGCGCCCCCCTCCTCAGCGCGCTCGGTGACATCGGCGGCTTCCGGCACAGGGACCTCACCAAGGTCCCGTCGATGATGTACACCTCGCCGAACCTCACCACCACGACCAGCCTCGACTACGCCGAGTCCAACCCGAACACGGTGGTCCGCGTCGGCAACCTCGACTCCGGGCCGCACATCGGTTTCTCGACGGACAACGGCGCCAACTGGTTCGCGGGCAGCGACCCTTCGGGAGTCACCGGCGGCGGAACGGTCGCCGCGGCCTCCGACGGCAGCCGCTTCGTGTGGAGCCCGGCCGGCACCGGGGTGCGGTACACCACCGGGTTCGGTACGTCGTGGTCCGCGTCGAGCGGCATCCCCTCCGGCGCGGTCGTCGAGTCGGACCGGGTCGACCCGAAGACGTTCTACGGCTTCAAGTCGGGCACGTTCTACGTCAGTTCGGACGGCGGCGCGACCTTCACGGCGTCCTCGGCCGGCAGTCTGCCGAGCGGGGACAGCGTGCGCTTCAAGGCGCTGCCGGGCACCAAGGGCGATGTCTGGCTCGCGGGCGGCGCGAGCGACGGCGCGTACGGACTGTGGCACTCGACGGACGGTGGCGCGAACTTCGTCAAGCTGTCGAACGTCGAGCAGGCCGACACCATCGGCTTCGGCAAGGCGGCCACCGGTGCCTCGTACCAGACGCTCTACAGCAGCGCGAAGATCGGGGGCGTCCGCGGGATCTTCCGCTCCACGGACGAGGGCGCGACCTGGACACGCATCAACGACGATGCCCACCAGTGGGGTTGGACGGGGGCCGCCATCACCGGGGACCCGCGGATATACGGGCGGGTGTACGTCGCGACGAACGGGCGCGGGATCGTCTACGGCGACAGCTCGGACACCGGGGACGGTGGCGGGGGTGGCGGTACGGACCCGACGCCGCCACCGACGGGGGCCTGCACGGTGACGTACAAGATCACGAACCAGTGGTCGGGTGGTTTCCAGGCCGACGTGTCACTGGCCAACACCGGCTCCACCGCCTGGACCGGCTGGACACTGGGCTGGACCTTCCCGGACGGCCAGAAGATCACCCAGCTCTGGAACGCCGACTACACCCAGTCGGGCGCGACCGTCACGGCGAAGAACCTGACCTGGAACGCGCACGTGGCACCGGGGTCGACCGTGGGCTTCGGCTTCACGGGGAGCTGGACGGGGGCCAACACGAATCCCGGGTCCTTCAAACTGGGGGACCAGACCTGCGCGGTGAGTTGACCTTCTCGTCCGCCACCCACAGGGGCGCGTGTCCGTCGGACGCGCGCCCCACCCAGGATGATCACAACTACGTCACCACCTTCACTTTCCACTCACACTCTCTTCACATCGCCCGATATCGTCGCCCCACCACGAACCATCCCTGGGGGGACCATGTCGTACAACCAGCAGCCGCCGTACGGATACGGACGGGCGCCCGTGCCGCCCGGGCCCGCACCGCGGCCGGCCGGACCGCGTTGGGCGCGCAAGCGCTACGTACTGCCCGCGATCGCCTTCGCGTTCCTCGTCGGCATCGGCGCCGGCGGCGGTGACAGCAGTGGCAACGACAGCGGCCAGAAGAACACCACGAAGGCCGCGGCCGCCAAGGTGCAGCCGGCCCCCACCGTCACCATCACGACGACGGCCACCGCGACGGCAACGGCGACCGCGAAGCCGAAGCCGGCACCGACGGTGACCGCGACGAAGACGGTCAAGGTGAGCGTCACCGTCACCGCGAGAGCCGCCTCAGGCAGCGGCGGCTCCGGAGGCGGCAGCGGCAGCGGCAGCGGCAGCGGCAGCGGCAGCGGCAGCGGCACCAGCGTCAGCACCTGCTCGATCACCTCCAACGCCGGCAACTGCTACTCGGCGGGCCAGTACTGCCGCAACAGCGACCACGGCGCCAGCACGACCACCGCGGGCGGCACCAGGATCACCTGCTCGTACCGCTCCGGAGGCTGGCGCTGGACCTACAGCTGACGCCGACGCCCTCGCAGAGACAGCCCACTCGACATCACCTGGGACACGACGAGGATCAAGAGGTCCGTCCCGTTGCGTCGAGTGGCATTTCGTGACCTCTCCCAGAGGCCCCTACGGTCGGATTCATGAATGGGAATCTACGGACGGCCGAAGAACTCGCGGCTGACTTACGTGCCGGTGAAGTGACCTCGGCGGAACTGACCGACGCCGCGATCGCCCGAATCGAGCGGGACGACAAGGCGATCAACGCGATCTGTGTGCCGGACTTCGACCGTGCGCGGGCCGCCGCGCGCGGTGCCGACCGGGCTCGCGCCCGCGGCGAGGACCGGCCGCTGCTCGGTATTCCGGTGACGGTCAAAGAGTCCTACAACATGGCTGGGCTGCCCACGACCTGGGGCATGCCGCAACACCGGGACTACATGCCGGCCGAGGACGCGGTGCAGGTGTCGCGGCTCAAGGCCGCGGGCGCGGTGGTGCTGGGTAAGACCAATGTGCCTTTTGGGCTGCAAGATATCCAGAGCTTCAACGAGATCTACGGCACCACCAACAACCCGTGGGATCACGGCCGCACGCCGGGTGGTTCCTCCGGCGGATCAGCGGCGGCCCTGGCGTCCGGATTCGGCGCGCTGTCCATCGGCTCCGACCTCGCCGGTTCGCTGCGCACCCCCGCGCATTTCTGCGGCATCTATGCGCACAAGCCGACACTCGGGCTGGCGGCGGCCCGCGGTATGGTACCGCCGCCCACGCCGGCATTGCCGGTCGACCTCGACCTCGCCGTCGTCGGCCCGATGGCGCGTACTGCCCGCGACCTCACGCTTCTGCTCGACGTGATGGCCGGACCGGACCCGCTGACGCTGGGTGTGGCGCACCAGGTGACGCTCCCGCCCGCGCGCCACGAACGGCTGAGCGACTTCCGGGTCCTGGTCCTCGACCAGCATCCGCTCATCCCCACCGGGGCCGCTGTGCGGGCGGGCGTGAACCGGGTGGCCGACGCCCTTGTCGACGGCGGCGCCCGCGTCGAACGGCACAGTCCGCTGCTGCCCGATCTGACCGAAGCCGCGTTGCTCTACACGCAGTTGCTGTTCTCGGGCTCCGTCGCGCGCTTTCCCATCGAAGCGTACGAGGAACTGCGGGCCCGCGCCGCCCGACTGGGCGTGGACGACCGGAGTCTCGACGCGGCGCGGCTGCGCGGCATGGTGTTCAGCCACCGCGACTGGATCGAGGCGAACAGCCGTCGCGAGCTCCACCGCCACGGCTGGCGGCAGTTCTTCGCCGAGTTCGACGCCGTGGTGTGTCCCGTCACGCCCACTCCCGCGTTCCCGCACGACCACAACCCCGATCCGAGGGAACGCTGCCTCGACATCGACGGCGTCGAGTACCCGTACTTCGACCAGCTCGTCTGGGCCGGTCTGCCCACCATGCCCGGCCTGCCCGCCACCGCAGTACCGGCGGACCGGTCCCCCGAGGGGCTGCCGGTGGGGGTTCAGCTCATGGGTCCGATGTTCGAGGACCGCACCCCGCTGCGGCTGGCCGAACTGCTCGAGGAGAGGATCGGCGGCTTCCGGGCACAGAAGTAGGGGCGTATTGCCGGGTGTCCCTGGATCTCCCCTGGTCCTCCCCTGATCCTCCCCGGGGCGATCGGCTCATGAATGCGGCGGCCGTCCGGACACGTCGGACGGCCGCCTTTCATCTCACCGCGGATGAACGTCTTCCCGGTTCACGGTGTGTACACCGTCGGCCGGGGCGCCGTGGCCATGCCGTTGCCGATGAAGAAGCTCGGGTGCGGCGGCTGGTTGTAGGCCGTGTTCTGCCAGGCCAGGGCCGTACGGTACTGGGTGTCGTGGAGGAGTGTGGTGATCTTCGTGGTCGTTTCGTACGGGGTGGAGTAGATCCTCAGGGCCGTGTTGTCCGTCGTGGGCCAGACGACCTCCTCGCGCCAGTCGCCGAGGATGTCGCCGGACAGGCACGGCGTCGCCTTGGTGCCGTTGTCGGAATGGACGCCCGAGCCGGTCAGCAGGCGGGTGTCGGCGGACGTGCCGTACTTGTCGATGTGGGTGTCGTCGAGGAGTTCGCGGACCGTGTCCCCGTCCCACCAGGACAGGAAGTTGACGCTGCCGGGCTTGCGGGTGGCCACGACCGTGCCCTGCGGGTTGCGGACGCCGTCGGCGTGCGAGGACCAGGACTCGGCCCCCGCGCTGCCGGCCCAGACGTCGCCGGACACGCCCCGGCCGTTGTCGCCGTCGGCGGCCGTCGACCACAGGATCGCGCCGGTCCTCGCGTCCGCCATCCACGAGGCCGGCTTGGTGGAGTCCTCGTCGACCTTGAACTCCTCCAGGCCCGCGCGGGAGGGGTCGAGATCGCCGACGTGCATCGCGTCTCCGTGGCCGTTCTTGGTGGTCCACAGTCCGGAGCCGTTGTCGTCCACGGCCATCGAGCCGTACACGATCTCGTCCTTGCCGTCACCGTCGACATCGGCCACGGACAACTGGTGATTGCCCTGCCCGTCGTACCCCTTGCCGCTGTTGGTCGAGGAGTTGGTGTCGAAGGTCCAGCGCCGGGTGAAGGCGCCGGCCCGCCAGTCCCAGGCGGCGATGACGGTACGGGTGTAGTAGCCGCGCGCCATGACGAGGGAGGGCCGGGAGCCGTCCAAGTAGGCCGTCCCCGCGAGGAACCGGTCGACCCGGTTGCCGTAGGAGTCGCCCCAGGAGGAGACCGTGCCGCGCGCCGGGACGTAGTCGACGGTGCCCATGGCCGCGCCCGTCTGCCCGTTGAACATGGTCAGGTACTCGGGGCCCGAGAGGACGTATCCGCTGGAGTTCCGGTAGTCGGCCGAGGAACTGCCGATCACCGTGCCCCGCCCGTCCGTCGTGCCGTCCGCCGTCTTCATGGCGACCTCGGCCTTGCCGTCGCCGTCGTAGTCGTACACCTGGAACTGCGTGTAGTGGGCGCCCGAGCGGACGTTCCTGCCCAGGTCGACGCGCCACAGGCGGGTGCCGTCGAGCTTGATGCCGTCGACGATCGTGTCACCGGTGTAGCCGGACTGGGAGTTGTCCTTGGCGTTCGTCGGCTGCCATTTGAGGACGAAGTCGAGCTGCCCGTCGCCGTCGAGGTCACCGACGGACGCGTCGTTGGCCTCGTAGGTGTACGCGACCCCGTCGGGGGTGGTGCCGCCGGCGGGCGGGGTGATGGGAACGTCCTTGTAGCCCGTACGGAACTGGACGGCGTGCACCGAGTCACCCTGCTCCACGCCGTTCACGACGGCGCGGACCGTGTAGTCGGCCTGGGCGGGCGCGCCCGAGTGGAAATAGTTCGTGGAGCCGCTGATCGGGGCGGAGTTGACCAGCGTACCGGCGCGGTAGACGTTGAACGACACGTCGTTCGGGTCGGTGCCGAGCCAGCGCCAGCTGACCAGGTTGCCGCTGTCGGTGTGGACGCTGACGACTCCCCGGTCCAGGGCTTCGACCTGTCTCGCCGTGGCGGCCTGGGCCGGACCCGCGCCAAGTGCGCTCAGTCCGGCGGCGATCAGGGCGGCGGCCGCCAGGGCCGAGCCGATCGCGCGTCTGCGGTGCTGCCGTTGCGGGTGCTGCACGATGGATACCTCCTGAGAGGACAGATGCTTCCGCCCTCTCAGTCGCCGCCGCCCACAAGGGAGTTGCCGCCTCGCAGCAAGCGCTCTCTACGCGTATCTGCGGGCCAGTTCGGCGACGGTTCCGGCGATGCGGGCGCGCAGTTCGGGCGATTCCAGGACCTCGATCGCCGTCCCGAGCCGCAGGAAGTCGTCGTGGGCCTGGTCCTCCGACTCGATGGGGACGGTGGCACGCGTCCAGCCGTCGTTCTCCGTACGGCCGTTGAGCGTCACCGCTTGCCCGGCGGGTCCGCTCAGCCGGGTTCCCGGCGCGATCCGGACGACTGCCTCCGCTCGGTGCAGCCGCTCGTGGAAGTCCCGCTGGTACGCCGTCCAGTACGCCGCCAGGTCGAATCCTTCGGGTCGCGCGAACTCCTCGTCGGAGGCGGCGAGTTCGAGGATCTGGTCCACCCGGAACGTGCGCGGCCCCGGACCGGCGACGACATACCAGCGGCCCGCCTTCTCGGACGGCACCCCGCCCGCCACCTTCGTCGTCCTGCACCGGGGCGGTGACGGCAGCGCCTACCTCAACGCGTACAGCTCGGTGTGGGACAACGTCCTGCACTTCCAATGCGCCGCCGCGGGCCAGCCGGTGCTGGGCTGCCCCGACCGGGACCCGGCCCACTTCATCGTCCCGGACCTCCCGTGGATCGGCTGCGTCTGGGAACTGCCGCCGATCCTGCACGAGCGGGACGCCTGGGTGCGGCACCTTCTCGCCTCCGAAGTACCCGACCTGGAGGCCTACTTGAACGACTCGCTGCCCGAGGGAACCACGGGGGACCGCGCATGAGCAACGCCCGCACCATGCAGTTCACCCGAAGGCAGGCCGTCTGACCTGTGCCGGACCGGGGTTTCATCGACTTCGGTCGCGTACGTGTGAGTTCAGACGGGTTCAAGACTTGCGAAACGCCCGCAAGGTGAACTCGGGTTCCTGACGCGGGACATCCGGGTCCGGCAAGGCCTCGATACGGTCGGCGAGTCGGGGGCCGCCGGCCGCGTAGAGCTCGCCGGCCCGGATGTGGTGGGCGACGCGGCGGGGTGTCCTGCCCTGACCGTGGCCCCGGAAGCGGGCCGTGCCGCTCCGGAGCAGGCCGCGTTCGGCGGCGTACGCCGTGACGCGTTCGGCTTCGTCCGTGGCCCGCTCGGCGCGATAGGGCGCGGCCAACGCGTCTATGTCGCTGCCGACATGATGGGCCGCGGCCTTGTCGACGGTGGTGACGAACACGCCGCCCGGGCGCAGGACCCGTGCGGCCTCGGCGACGACGGGACCCGCGTCGCCCAGCAGGTGCAGCAGCCAGATCGCCGAGACGGCGTCGAACGAGCCGTTCGGGAAGGGGAGCCGACGGCAGTCGGCGAGGACGACGGATCCCGGCAGGCGCGCCGCGGCCCGGCGTGCCATGCCGTAGGCCGCGTCCGTGCCCGTGGCCCTGAGCCCGGGCCGCCCCGCGACGAGCCGGCGCGTCACGATGCCGGTGCCACAGGCCAGGTCGAGCAGGCTGCGGGCGGCGGAGGGGACCAGCGCGAGCACGGCGTCCGCGGCCGCGGCGGCCCTTGGCTCACCGCCCCGCGTCGCGTCGTACCTGTCCGCTTCCTTGTCGTAGTCCAGCACAGAGGTCAGTTTGCGCCGTGTCCCGGTGCGAGCGCCTCCACCCTGCGGGCGAGATCGAAGTCGAGCGCGGTGACGGCGCCGCCGACGCTGTGCGTGTTCACCGTGAGGGCGATCGTGTTGTAGCCGAGGGTGAGGTCGGAGTGGTGGTCGAGCTCCTCCTGCACCTGGGCGATGTGCACGACCATCGCGGTCGCCGCGAAGTGCGAGCCGAGCCGGTAGGTACGGGCGAGCCGGTCCCCTTCCAGCGACCAGCCGGGCAACTCCGCCAGCCGTTCGTCGATCTCCTTCTGTGCCAGCGGTTCGACGGCCATGGAACGGATCCCTTCGTACGGCGGGTGAGATGTGCGGGGTGGGGCGATGAGTACAGGGTGAGGCCCTTGCCAGCGTGCCACAGCCGCACCCGGCAGGCGGGCACGGCGCGAGCGGCGCGGCTCGGCTCGTGGCCGACCCGGTTGCCACGTCGACGGCCCGTCGACGGCCCGGCCCGGGGCGCATCGCCGACCGCCCGGCCACGGTGTCCGAAGGCGGCCCGGAGTCCGGGGTGGCTCGGCGACGGCCCGACTCGTGGTGACCCGGCAGCGGCCGGCCCCGGCGGATCGCCGCCGGGCCCGGACCGGCGCGTGGCCCGCCCCTGGCCCCGACGAGCGCGGAACGCCTGGAGCGGCCCGGCTGGATCAGCGGTGCGGGCCCGGGGTGGACCACCCGCGGACCCGGACCGGCGCGTGGCCCGCCCCTGGCCCCGACGAGCGCGGAACGCCTGGAGCGGCCCGGCTGGATCAGCGATGCGGGCCCGGGGCGGACCACCCGCGGACCCGAACCGGCATGTGGCCCGCCCCTGGCCCCGACGAGCGCGGAACGCCTGGAGCGGCCCGGCTGGATCAGCGATCCGGGCCCGGGGTGGACCGTCGGCGGTGGCCGGGGACACGCTTGTGCGGCGGTGTCCGGGAGGGGCGGGGCCGGCTGACCGGGCGCTCACCGGCGTACGCACTCCGTCGCGAAGTCGTCCGCCAGGAGCGTGATCGTGGCGCGGCCCTCGATCCGTTCCAGCCATTCCTGGGGGAGCCCGTGGTCGCCGTGCCGGGCGCCGAGGAGGTTGCCGCAGATCGCGCCGGTGGAATCACTGTCGCCCGAATGGTTCACGGACAGGAGCAGGGCGTCGGTGACCCGGGGCACGGCGAGGGCACAGTAGACGGCGATGGCCAGGGCCTCCTCGGCGATCCAGCCGGCGCCGAGGGACTCGGCCTTCTCGGCGGTCGGAGCGCCTTCGGAGGCGAGGTCGAGGGCGCGGTTCAGGGCGGCCGTGGTCTCCTCGTGCCCGGGGTGGCGGGCGAGCAGCCGCAGCGCGCGCAGGACGGCGCCTTCCAGGGAGTCCCCGGCGACCAAGTGGGCGACGATCGCCGCGAGGGCTCCGGAGGCGTAGTACCCCGTGGGGTGGCCGTGGGTCATCTGGGCGCAGCGGGCGGCCATGCCGAACACCGTCCCGGCCGGGGCGCGGCTCAGCCCGAACGGCGCCGAGCGCATGACCGCGCCGCACCCCTTGGAGTCCGGGTTGACGGGTCCGGGCGGGCCGAGCTCGCTCATCGGGTCGGGACAGTGGTCCTGCTCCCCGAGCCCGGAGAGGCAGGCGTTGCCGGGTGCCCGGCGGGCGTACAGCCAGGTCTGCGCGGCGAGTCCGCCCTTGACGTCCAGGCCGGGTCCCGGCTCGGACTGGGTGTCGAGCCACCGGCCGTACGCCCAGCGCACCAGCCGTGACCAGCCGCCCCCGATCCCCTTGAGCCGCTCGCGGGCGTGCGCCTGCTGGAGGCCCTCCACCGTGAACAGCGTCATCTGGGTGTCGTCGCTGATCCGGCCCACCACCCCGTCGGCGTCGGGGACGGGTCCGGCCACCCCGCGCGGTCCGTGCGCGGCGCGGATCCGGTCCAGGGAGTCGAACTCGACGGGATAGCCGAGGGCGTCGCCGAGCGCGCCGCCCAGCAGGCAGCCGCGGACGCGTGCCCGGTAGAGGGCCTCCGCCTCCCAGGACAGGTTCCACAAGTCGTTCACGTGCCACTCCTCGACTACGGTCCTCGTATGCGCATTGTCCCGTCCCGTGCCGCCGCCGTCTCAAGTGCCTCCGCCGAGAAGGGTGTCGGGCCGCTGCTGCGCGGCTGGCGCGAGGAACGGCGGGTGAGTCAGCTGGAGCTGGCGCTGCGGGCGGGCTCCTCGGCCCGGCACGTCAGTTTCATCGAGACGGGCCGCTCCCGCCCGAGCGAGGAGATGGTGCTGCGGCTCGCCGAACACCTCGACGTGCCGGTGCGCGAGCGCAACGCGCTGCTGCTCGCGGCCGGTTACGCCCCGCACTATCCGGAGACCCCGCTCGACGACCCCTCGATGGACGCGCTGCGTGAGGGCGTCGAGCGGCTGATCCAGTGCTACGAGCCGTATCCGGCGCTGGTGGTCGACGCGACGTACGACGTTCTCGCCGCGAACCGCGGCATCGCCATGCTGCTGGACGGCGTCCCGGAACGGCTCCTCGTGCCGCCGCTGAACGCGATGCGGCTGGCCCTCCACCCGGAGGGCCTGGCGCCGCGTATCCGCAATCTGCGCACCTGGCGGAACCACCTGCTCGCCCAGATGGAACGGCAGATCGCGCTGCGCCGTTCGCGGCCGCTGCGCGCGCTGTACGAGGAGGTGGCGGCCTATCCGGTCCCGGACCGGGACGCGGTCGAGGACGACGAGTCGCTCGGGTCCGCCCCGCGGTTCGCGCTGCCGATGCGGATCGAGCACGACGGCCGGGTGCTGTCGTTCGTCTCGTCCATCTCGACGTTCAACACCCCGATGGACGTGACGGTCGCCGAGCTGGCCATCGAGACGCTCCTCCCGGCGGACCCGGCGACGGTCAAGTACCTTCATTCACAGTACGAGTGATGAACCGTCACCGATCCGGTGCCGGTCATCCGGTCGCGGAGCTCGGCACCCGTCAGGGTCGATGGATCTCACATCACCCTGGATGCCGTCGTGTTGGGGTCAACCTCTGATGGTTCTCCACAGACATGGCACACTGCACGCATACTTCGGCGCGTGGGGAGGCGTGGCGTGAGTGAGCGGCGGCCGGCACCCACGGTGGGGCAGGTGGTTCTGGGGCGACGGCTCCAGGAGTTGCGCGAGGTCGCGGGCCTGAAACGGGAAGAGGCGGCGCGTGTCCTGCGGGTCGCGCCGGCGACCGTGCGACGCATGGAGACGGCCGAGGTCGCCCTCAAGATCCCGTACGTGCAGGTGCTGTTGACGACGTACGGGGTGGCCGACGACGAGGCGGACGTCTTCGTCGCGCTGGCCGAGGAGGCGAACGAGCCCGGCTGGTGGCAGCGGTACCACGACGTGCTGCCTGACTGGTTCAGCATGCACGTCAGCCTGGAGGGCGCGGCCCAGCTCATCCGCTCGTACGAACCGCACTTCGTGCCGGGGCTGTTGCAGACCGAGGAGTACGCGCGGGCCGTGCTGGAGGCCGGGACGGTCGGGCAGACGGGCCCCGGCGCCATCGACCGGCATGTGGCACTGCGCATGAAGCGACAGGCGCTGCTCACCCGTGAGAACCCTCCCCACCTCTGGGTGATCATGGACGAGACGGCGTTGCTGCGTCCCGTCAGCATCCGGGGTGAGGTCATGCGCGAGCAGATGGACCGGCTCCTCGAATGGGTCGAGCTCGATCATGTGACGCTCCAGGTGGCGGAGTTCGCGGCCGGCCCGCACCCGGGGACGTACACCTCCTTCGCGCTGTTCCGCTTCGCCGAGCGGGAGCTGCCGGACATCGTGTACAGCGAATACGTGACCGGCGCCCTGTACCTCGACGCGCGCGAGGAGGTGGCTCTGCACCTGGAGGTGCTGGACCACATGTCGGCCCACTCCGCCTCCGCCCACCGCACCAAGGAACTCCTGCGGGAGTGCCGCGAGCGGTACTGAGCGGGCCCCGGTCTCGCGGGCCCGCCGGGACGAGCGACCCTGTCGGGTGGCCCGGGACCTGCGATAGATCTAGGCGGCACCGTCCTTGGCGGTCCCGTCCCGCTCCTCGTCCACGATCTCGGCGTCCAGCACTCCCTCGTCCTCGCCCTGAGCGTGCTCGGTGGCGGGCTGGTCCTCCTGTGCCGACTCCTGCTGGGCCCGGGCGTACATGGCCTGGCCCATCTGCTGGCTGACGGTGGCCAGTTTCTCGATGGCGCCGCGCAGGGCCGCCGTGTCGGTGGAGGAGTCCTCCAGGAGCTCTTTCAGTTCCGCGGCCGCCGAGGCGACCTCGGTCTTCGTGTCGGCGGGGACGCGCTCGTCGTTCTCGCGGACGAACTTCTCGGTCTGGTAGACGAGTTGCTCGCCGTGGTTGCGGGTCTCAGCGGCCTCCCGGCGGCGCCGGTCCTCCTCGGCGTACTGCTCGGCCTCACGCACCAGGCGGTCGATGTCGTTCTTGGGCAGCGCCGATCCGCCGGTCACGGTCATCTTCTGCTCGCGCCCGGTGGCCAGGTCCTTCGCCGAGACGTGCATGATCCCGTTGGCGTCGATGTCGAAGGCGACCTCGATCTGCGGGACCCCGCGCGGCGCGGGAGGCAGACCGGTGAGGTCGAAGACCCCGAGCTTCTTGTTGTACGCGGCGATCTCGCGCTCGCCCTGGTAGACCTGGATGCCGACCGACGGCTGGTTGTCGGCGGCCGTCGTGAAGATCTCCGAACGCCGGGTGGGAATCGTGGTGTTGCGCTCGATGAGCGTGGTCATGATGCCGCCCTTGGTCTCGATGCCGAGGGACAGCGGGGTGACGTCGAGGAGCAGCACGTCCTTCACGTCTCCCCGGATCACCCCGGCCTGGAGTCCGGCGCCGACGGCCACGACCTCGTCCGGGTTCACGCCCTTGTGCGGGTCCTTGCCGGTGAGTTCCTTCACCAGGTCGGTGACGGCGGGCATGCGGGTGGACCCGCCGACCAGGATGACGTGATCGACCGCCGAGAGCTTCACACCGGCGTCCTTGACGGCCTGGTGGAAGGGGGTCCTGCAGCGGTCGAGCAGGTCGGCCGTCAGTTCCTGGAACTGAGCACGCGTCAGCTTCTCCTCGAGGTGCAGCGGGCCTTCGGCGGTGGCGGTGATGTAGGGCAGGTTGACGTTGGTCTCGGTGGCCGAGGACAGCTCGATCTTGGCCTTCTCGGCACCCTCGCGGAGACGTTGCAGCGCCATCTTGTCGCGTCCGAGATCGATGCCGTGCGCGGCCTTGAAGCGCTGCGCGAGGTGTTCGAGGATCCGCTGGTCCCAGTCGTCGCCGCCGAGCCGGGTGTCCCCGTTGGTCGCCTTGACCTCGATGACGCCGTCCCCGATCTCCAGGAGCGAGACGTCGAAGGTACCGCCGCCCAGGTCGAAGACGAGGACTGTCTGCTCCTCCCCGCGGTCGAGCCCGTAGGCCAGGGCGGCGGCCGTCGGCTCGTTGATGATCCGTAAGACCTTCAGGCCCGCGATCTCGCCCGCCTCCTTGGTGGCCTGGCGCTGTGCGTCGTCGAAGTAGGCGGGCACGGTGATCACGGCGTCCGTGACGTCCTCGCCGAGATAGGCCTCGGCGTCCCGTTTCAGTTTCTGCAGCACGCGCGCGGACAGCTCCTGCGCGCGGTAGCGGGTGCCGTCGATGGTGCCCTTCTCGGGAAACCGCCAGGTCACATCGCCCATGTACCGCTTCACCGACCGCGCGGTGCGGTCCACGTTCGTCACGGCCTGCCGTTTCGCGACCTCCCCGACCAGCACCTCGCCGTTCTTGGCGAAGGCCACCACCGAGGGTGTGGTGCGCGCGCCCTCGGCATTGGCGACGACCGTCGCCTCACCCCCTTCCAGTACGGCCACCACCGAGTTCGTCGTACCGAGATCGATTCCGACCGCACGTGCCATGTCCGTCCCCTTCCGCCAGGGCTCTGCCCGCCCTCAAGCACAAGACGCGCATTCCCGCTTGTCAATGGCGCGGACGGCCCCGACGGGGGCAAACACGCCGATGCCGCGCCCCCGCGGGGAGGACGCGGCATCGGCGTACGAACGTCAGGCGAGCTTCGCCGACAGGGTGATCGGCGTGCCGGTCAGGGCCTGGCTGACCGGGCAGTTCTTCTTGGCGTCCTCGGCGGCCGCGACGAAACCGTCGTTGTCGAGGCCCGGCACCGTTCCCTCGACCGTGAGGTGGATGCCGGTGATGCCCTCGCCGGGCTGGAAGGTGACGTCGGCGTTGGTGAGGAGCTTGGTGGGCGGGGTGCCGGCACCCGCGAGGGCGTGCGACAGCGCCATGGAGAAGCAGCTGGAGTGGGCGGCCGCGATCAGTTCCTCGGGGCTGGTCTTGCCGTTCGCGTCCTGGGCCCGCGACGCCCACGTCACCGGCTGCTGGCCGATGCCGGAGGAGTCGAAGGTGACGACGCCGTTGCCCTCGAGCAGGTTGCCTTCCCACACGGTGTGTGCGGTGCGCGTGGTTGCCACGATGAGTCCTTTCGGGTGTGGTCCCGTTGCCGGGGTCCGTGTCTCCCATCCGATCACACCCGGGCCCGGTACACCCCGCGGATCGGGCGGCGACCTGCCGGGGCGTGTCCGGGATTTCCCCGACGGGGGCCGGGAGAGGGTCTGCTGACGCAGCGTCGCCCGGACGCCTGGGCTGCTCAGGTCACCCGGAAGACCGGTCCGCGCGCGGTGAACGGGAGCCGTGCGCTCTTCGGGATCAGATAGGCGTGCTCGCGCCGCACCCGCAGCACGTCGCAGTATCCGTCCGTGATCACCAGGACGGGCGCACCCGGCGGGAAGTCGTCGGCGCGGTGCAGCAGGTCGACGCCCGGCTGCAGCACGGTGCCGCCGCGCCCGTGCACCCGCACGCGTCCGGCGATCTCCGTGACCGGCAGATAGCCCGCGTCGTGCGGCGCGGCGTCGCAGAACACGACGCGGGCGGCCGGTACGTCGCGGGCCTCGGCGTACGAGGCGATGGCACCCAGCGCCTTGCCGAGCAGCGTGCGGTCCATGGAGCCGGAGGTGTCGAGCACGACGCCGAAGGTGCAGCGGGCGATCTCCTCGGGCGGGAACCAGCGGCCCGCGCGCGGGATGTCGGGGGTGGCCGCCTGCCGGCGGGAGGGACGTGCGTACGACCGCAGGGGCTCGGGGCGGGGTACGAACTCGTCGAACCAGCGGGCGAGCCGGGCGTCCCAGGGCAGCGGCGGATGGCTGAGCGCGCGGATCTCCTCGACCAGACCGCCGGGCAGGAACCCGCGCTCCTGCTGCTGGTGCAGATCGAGACCCCGGGCCAGACCGCGCCGGTAGAACTCGTCGAGGTCGACATAGTCGCGCGGCGAGCCGAGCGGCCCGCCCAGGATGTCGCCCGCTCCCTTGCCGCGCAGCGTGGCGAGGCGGCGCATCCGGCGCAGATCGCCGGCGATCCGGTCGTAGACCTCCTCGGCCGAGAGGTCCTTCAACTCCGCGTCGTACAACAGCCCGTCGGGCATCGTGCCGATCCGCATCTCGCACAGCCAGCCGTTGATCACATAGTCGGCGGCGATGTTGAAGAGGTACGGATCACGGGTGCCGCAGCGGTCGCCGTGCCGCAGGGCGGCGTGCAGCATCTCGTGCGCGAGGACGAACCGCCATTCCTCGTCGCTGAAATCGCGCAGCGGGTTGATGTAGATCTCGGCCGCCTCCGTGTCGACGGCGGCGACGGAGATGTCGTAGGCGCGGGCGATCTCGGCGTCGGCGACGAGGGTGATGCCCGCCGCGACGCCGCCGAGCAGCGGGTAGGAGGAGACGAACCAGCTCAGCGCCCGCTCCCAGGGCTGGAGCCGGGTGGGTCCTCCGCGCATGGACGCCCGCCGGCCGCCCGCCACGTCCATCGCGTCGGCCATGGTGCGGGTCAGCGCGTGCGCGAAGGCCACCTGCCAGTCGGGCGGGGTACCGCCCATCCAGGTGTTCCAGGGCACCAGCACCTGGTCCGGCTCGCCGCCCGCCGTACCGCAGTGCTCGTACATGGGCGGGATGCCGTCGCGGCGCCAGCGTGCGGCGAGCCGTTCCTCGTCGCCGTCGGGGTAGGAGGCCGGGAGCTCCTCGGGGGTGAGGCCCACCGGGAAGCCGAGCAGGAAGCGGTTCACCACCACGCAGCGGGCGGCCAGGTCGAAACGGTCCGGCTGCTCGCGCGTGCCGGCCGCGGCGGGGACATGGCCGAAGCCCAGATGGATGACGGCGTGCGCCACGGCCCAGGCCCAGGCGGTGGGTTCGGCGCGGACGGTGTGGTTGGCGTGCACGGTCCCGTCGGAGTCGACGGCCACCAGTCCGTTCCGGGGAGCCATGGTGCACGTCTCCTGCCGGCAGGTGCTGAAGCCGATGGCGGCCAGCGCGCGGTTGGCCCGCACCAGCCGCATCCCCTCGGCGAACGCCTCGGCGGCGGGATCGGGTTGGCTCTTCGCGCCGGTCTTGGCCTCGGCCTTGCGGGAACGGCTCACCGCACGGCCTCCACGGCCTCCACGGCCTTGGCCGCCACGACGCCCCCAGGCACTCCGGCCACTCCGGCCGCCTTGGCCGCCCCGACCACTCCGGCCGTCTTCGCTGCCCCGGCCGCCCCGACGGACTTACGAGGGTTCCGAGTCGTACGGGATCTCACTGGCGCGCCTCCACCAGGCGCGGCATGTCCCGGGCGGCCTCCACCAGGAACCAGGCGGGCAGGACGGGATTGCCGTCGGCGTCGGACGCGATGACGCTCTGGGCGACCTCGACGGAGATCTCGGCGAGCTGGACGAGCAGGGACTTGGCGCGGTACGCCGTCTGGCGGGCGTTCGCCGAGAGGTGTTCCCGGTCGGCGGGCAGTTCCTTGACGAGCCGGCCTCGGAAGGACTCCGCGAGGTAGTAGAGGAGGTCGCGGTCCTCCATGCGGGAGGGCCAACGGGCGTCACCCTTCAGGATGGCCTCGATGCCGAACCGGCTGCGCACGATCTTGACGTAGCCGCAGAAGGCGACGGCGTGCGCGGGCGTCAGCGTGCCGTGGGCGATCACCTTCAGGGTCTCCTCGTCGATCGCGGGGCCGAAGGAGCCCAGCGCGTCGGAGAGCATGTGCCAGGAGCGCGGCGTGGAGAACGGCTCCTCCGTCTTCGGCGGCCTGGACCACAGATGGTCGGGCCGGTCGGTGAGGTGGTCGAGCACCCAGGGGTGGATGTCGTTCGCGGCCGCCCAGACGAGCCAGTCCTTCGGGGAGACCTCCAGGTGGACGTGCGTGAGACGGTTGACCAGGGCCGAGGCGATCGGGCGAGCAAGCGCGTTGTCCGTCGCGCGGTTGCCCGCGCCGATCACGATGGAGCCCTTGGGCAGCTCGTACTCACCGATGCGGCGGTCCAGGATCAGCGAGTAGAAGGCCTTCTGCACATCGGGGGTCGCCGCGTTCAGCTCGTCCAGGAACAGGCAGTACGGCTCGTCGCGGGCGATCGCCTGCGGCGGGCAGAAGACGGAGCGTCCGTCGCGGATCTGCGGCACGCCGATCAGGTCCTCCGGGGCCAGCTGCGTGCCCAGCAGACTCACACACTCCAGCCCGAGCGATTCGGCGAACTCCCGTACCAGGGAAGACTTTCCGATGCCGGGGGCGCCCCAGAGGAAGACCGGCCGCACGGTGGCGAGTCCGAGCAGCAGCTCCGGGATACGGGCGGGAGTGACGGTGACGGCTGCCTGCACAGGCGAGCTCCTTGGGGGCGTTCGAGAGAGGCGCGCAGAGGCGCGGCGTCGATGCGCACAGTGTGGGCGCGGAGGTCCGCTCACCGCCTCCCATTTTCGAGGCGCGCGATCCCGTCACCGGCCACCCGGACCCGGGTCGCCCTTTCGACGCGCGCGACCTCGCCAACGGCCACCCGGAGCCCGGCCGCCCGATCAGTCCGCCGCCCGATCACTCCGCCACCCACCCGCTTGGTCACCGGGCCACCGGGCCACCGGGCCACCGGGCCACCGGGCCACCGGGCCACCGGGGAGTGTCCCGCTCAGGCGGCCTGCTCGTCCGGGCGGGCCGGCAGCGGTACTTGGGGGCCGTCGCACTCGCGCAGCCAGCGCCGCAGCACGTCGTGCACCCGCTCGGCGCCGACGAGTTCGGTGTCCGCGCCGACGAAGTCGGTGTCCGCGCCCGCGAGTTCGGCGTCCGGGCCGACCGGCGTGGACAGGGCGACCGGGGAGAGCAGGAAGGGTCTCCCCTGGGCACCACCGAGTCCGCCGTGCGAGCCGATCTGCTCCTCGAAGGCGAGGACTTCGCCCTCGGCGGGGTCGTACGAGGAGTTGACCATGATGTCCGCGGCGTGCGGGAACGCGTGGGTGCGCCGCACGGCGTCGGCGGCGCCGGGGCCGAAGTCGGCCAGCGGGCCCGGGTGTTCGTCGTCGAGGTGGTCCACCGGCACCTCGACGCCGTGCGCGCCGAGCACGAGACCGCCGTACTTCTCGCTGCGGACCAGGAGGAAGCCGACGCCGGGATGGTTGGCGAGCGTGGCGAGCAGCGCGGGGTGGCGGCGGTCGATCTCCTCCCGGCTCATCCGGTGCGGAACGTCGGGGAAGGAGACGAGACCGAGGTTGCCGGAGGCCAGGACGAGGGGCTCGGGGCGGCGCCCCGCCGGTTCGCGGCGCTCCTCGCGCTCCTCGACCGGCCTGCGCAGCGCGGCGCGCACGGTGGTCCGCGCCTCGGCACCGCTGTGCGTCCGCCGGGCCCTGCGGGGCACGGGCAGGCCGCAGCCGGCCCGGACCAGATGGCCGAGGCTGAGGCCGTAGCGGGTCTGGAAGGTCTCGCCCGGGCTCTGGCCGTGGTCGGAGAGCACGACGATCCGGTACGGCCGCGGGGCGTGCTCGGCGACCTTCTCGATGAGCGCGAGCGACCGGTCGAGCCGCTCCAGGATCTTCTCGGCGTCCCGGCTCCGCGGCCCGGAGTGGTGCGCCACCTCGTCGTACGCCACCAGGTCCGCGTAGACCGCGTTGCGCCCGGCGAGCATGTCGCCGATCACCGCGGCGACCACGACGTCCCGCTCGACGACGGTGGCGAAGGCGCGGATGAACGGGTACAGGCCGCCGCGGTTGACCCGGGGCCGTCGACGCTCGACGCGGGCCCGGGTGGACTGGCCCGTCTCCCTGAAGACTTCGGCGACGAACGACATCGCCGTACGGACGGCGTTGGCCGGGTCGGAGAAGTACGCGAAGTAGCCCGCCCGCGATCGGTTGTCCCGTCCCCTGCGCGCGGCCACGGACAGCACGAGGGCGAGCTCGTCGGCGCCGCCGCTGAAGAGGTTGCCGCGGCTCGCACCGTCGACGGTGAGCAGCCCGCCGTCACCGGTACGCGCGACGGCCCGCCGCTGCAGCTCCGCGGCGCTGTTCGGCCGGTTGCAGACCATGACCTCCTGGGTGTCCTTCTCGTACCACCGGAAGGCCGGGACGTCGTGGTTGGTGCCGTGCAGGATGCCGAGCTGGCTGGCGCCGGTCTGGCTGGACCAGTCGGTGCGCCACGGGGTGAGCCGGTGGGTGGGGCGGGGCCCGCTCAGCCATCGGTCGGCGGTCGGCATCAGCCCTTTGCCGATCGCCTCGCGCAGCACGTCGTGCCCCACCCCGTCGAGCTGGAGGAAGACGGCACCGTGCGTCGAGGGACCGGGCCGCCCGGTCAGGCGTCGACGGCGGCGGTCGGCGAGCCGGTAGAGCCGGCGGCGGTACGCGTCGTCGTCCCGTACGGCGAGGGCGCCGCCGGTGGCCGAGGCGACGGCGGACATCACGGCGGCCACGACCACGGCGGTCTCGGGGGCCGCCTCACCGTGTCCGGAGGGGCTGAGCCGCAGGGCGATCAGCAGCAGCGAGCCGTTCAGGAAGAAGACGAGCAGACCGAGCACCAGGGCGGGGACGAGCAGCAGGGCCCGCACGAGCAGCGGCCACACCAGCGCCGACAGGAGGCCGAAGACGCCCGCGCCGACCGCCGCGGTGACGGCGATCCGGGTCGCGCTGTCCCCGCCGGCCGACTGCAGCCGGAAATCGGGCAGCACACCGGCGAGGACGAGCATCGTGACCGTGGACACGGCCCACACCGTGATACTCCGCCCCGCCGCGCCGGCGACGCGCCGCCACCGTCCTCCGTCCACGCCCAGACCACCTCACGTCCCGGCCCGCCCGGTCCCCGCGGCCCGCTCCCACCCTGTCACAACGGCCGGAGATCCCCAGAAGTCCCCAAAAGCCGCAAGGAGTCCCCCAGGGTTTCCCTCACAGCTCCCCGCGGAACGTTCTCAGGGCTCTGTCTCCGGGGAGAGCTCAGCGGCCGTCGTATCCGGCCGTCGGCATCGACAGGCGGCGGTGGACCCGGGCCTTCATCTGCGCGTCGTACGACGGTTCGGCGGTGCCCACGGTCTCGACGCGCACGCCGCGGCGCACGCACTCCGCGGTGAACTCCTCGACCGAGGCCAGCGCGCGCTCCAGCACCCGGCGGCTGGGCGCGACGAACAGATCCACGAGACCGGCCTCGACGTCCGCCCACAGGCTGCGGTGGTCGGGGCGCAGACCGCGTACGAGGAGTTCCCGGGTGACGACGTAGCCCTGTTCGGCGGCCCAGCGGGCGCACATCGCGTGCTGGCTGCGGGAGTCGACGAGGAAGGGGTCCGCGTCGAGTTCCTCCAGCGGCGTCAGGCTCGCGATGGCCGTGACGCGAAGCGACGGGGGGCGCGACGCGGGGCCGATCCACTCGTGCGAGCGGTCGAGGGCGTGCGTGCCGGAGGCAGCGCGAGCGTCTCTCATGGCGTCCCCCTCACCTCCGGGTTTCGCCGCAGACCCTACTCCTGCCCGTAGGCTCGGGGGGAGTCGTGCGAAGGAGGCAAAGAGGTGCCGGTGGAGATCACCTGGTGGGGGCACGCCACCTGCACGCTGGAGGACTCCGGTACACGCGTGCTCACCGATCCCCTCTTCGCGCGCCGGCTCGCGCACCTGCGGCGCAGGCGCGGGGCGGCGCCCCCTCCCCCGGCGGCGGTCGCCGACGTGGCACTCGTCTCCCATCTGCACGCCGACCATCTGCATCTGCCGTCACTGGCGCGACTGGCCCCGGGCACCCGGCTGCTCGTGCCGCGCGGCGCCCCGCGCTCGGTGCCAGGACTGCGCAGGCTGGACCATCTGCGGCTCACCGAGGTCGCGCCCGGTGATCGCACCCGGGTCGGTGACCTGGTCGTCCGCACGGTCACGGCGCGGCACGACGGACGGCGGCTGCCGATCGGACCGCACCGCTCCCCCGCCGTGGGGTACGTGGTCGAGGGCGAGGCGCGGACGTACTTCGCCGGGGACACGGGGCTGTTCGCGTCGATGGCCGAAGAGGTCGGTGCGGTCGACGTGGCGCTGCTGCCGGTGGGCGGCTGGGGTCCGTATCTCGGGGAGGGACATCTCGACGCGGGGCGTGCCGCCGAGGCGCTCGCCGCGTTGCGACCGCGCAGCGCTGTGCCGGTGCACTACGGCACGTTCTGGCCCATCGGGATGGATGCCGTGCGCCCCCATGAATTCCATGCGCCGGGTGAGGAGTTCGTGCGCCTGGCCGCCCAACGTGCGCCCCACGTGGCCGTACACCTGCTGGGGCACGGCGAGAGCGTGCGTCCGGAGGCCGCTCGGTGATCCCCTGGCCCGCCGTGGGGGCGGTGGTCCCCGATCTCCTCCGGTCGGCCAAGGGCACGGCGCCGGTGATGTTCCTGTCCGCCGCGGCCCCGACCGTGCCGCCGGATTCCACTCAGCAGGCGATCGGATATCCGTCCCTGTTCCTGCTGGTGCTGATCGGGGCGCTGGTACCGGTGGTGCCGACGGGTGCGCTGGTCAGTTCGGCGGCGGTGGTGGCCTTCCATCGGACGTCGACGTCGCCCTTCGCGCTGTTGGCGGTTTTCCTGGTGTCCTCGGTCGCCGCGTTCCTCGGCGACATATCGCTCTACTGGCTCGGCCGGCGCGGCATGGGCTCGAAGAACGGATCGCGCTGGCTGGAGGCGATCCGGGAGCGCGCCCCCGAGGACCGGCTCGCCCGGGCGCAGCGGAAGCTCGCCGAGCACGGCATCGCGGTCCTCGTCCTGTCCCGCCTCGTTCCGGCGGGCCGCATTCCGGTGATGCTGGCCTGTCTGATGGCGAGGATGCCGATGCGCGTCTTCGCCCGTGGAGACATCCCGGCCTGTCTCGCGTGGGCGGCCACCTACCAGATCATCGGCATCCTCGGCGGCTCGCTCTTCCCCGAGCCGTGGGAGGGCGTGGTGGCGGCGGTGGCCCTGACCCTGGCGATCAGCGCGGCGCCGAGTGTGTGGCGCAGGTTCCGGGGGACACCGCCCTCGTAGGACGCGGTCGCTCCTCCACGAGGGGGACGCGGTCGCTTCCCGTCCGGGCGCCGCGGACGCGCCTCCCTCGGCGGTGGCGCGGTCGCTCCGGTACCCGGGAGCCTCGGACCGCCGGATCCCAGAGGTCCTCCCGGGCCAGGCCCGCCCGTTCCCAGGCGGCCCGCACGCGCCGCGGGGGCTCCAGTACCGGTTCCGCCGAGAGCCCGAACGTGCCCCAGTGGCCGCGTCATCGAGGGGACTCCCGTCGCTGAGCGTCGTCGTGGAGATCGCCGAAGGCCGACCCCAACCGGGTCAACGCACCGTGCACATGCGGCAGTTCCAGGGGCGACGGGGAGGCGAGGGATTCCTCCCGCTCCTCGTCGGTGGAGCCGAGCAGCGCCCCGGTGCCCAGGCGCACCCGCAGCGCGGCGAGGTCGTCGCCGAAGCGGTGTCCGCCCGGCGCGGGCATGCCGAGCCGGGCGGAGAGGTAGTCCTCCAGATCCTGCGCGTCGCCGACGCCGTGCGCGCCGAGGGCGGAGCGGAGCGGGCCGAGGTCGACGTACAGGTGCCGGCCGGCCTGCGGGGGGCGCACGACGGCACCCGCGGCGCCCACCGCGCGCTGCGCGGCGTCGGCCACCCGCGCGTGCAGGCGTACGGCGGCGGTGAGCCGTTCGGTGACCGCGGTGGGCTCGCCGAGCGCGTACGCGGCCGCCGCGGCGACCGGTTCGGCGACGCGCGCGCCGAGCACGGTGAGCACGTCGAGGACGCGGGAACGCAGCAGAGCGCCCGCGTCGTTGTCGGGAAAGCGGGCGACGGCGGCGGGCCAGCCCTGCGGCAGGAAGGCGCCCGCGAGGTCGGTGAGCACGGTGACGTCGTCGGGGAGCATCTCGGCGGGGCTGAGCAGCACGGTGTCGTGCGGCCGGTGCAGGGTGTCGCGCCAGGTCTCGTCGCTGACGATGTGCAGCCCCTCGCCCGCCGCGACCTCCACGATCTCGTGCACCACCTCGGGCGGGGCGACGGTGGCGGTCGGGTCGTCGGCCACGGACAGCAGGAGCAGGCGTGGGTCGCCGCCCTCCGCTCGCACTCTGCGGACGGTCTCCAGGAGGGCGTACGGGTCGGGGACTCCGCCGCACTCCGCGGGCGTCGCGACATGGAACACGGTTCTGCCGAGCAGGCGTGCCTGCGGCGCCCACCAAGCGGCGCACGGGCGGGGCGCGAGGACGTCGCCGCCGAGCGCTCCGGTCAGGGCCAGCAGCAGCGCGGGGGCTCCGGGGGCGGCCACCACGCGGTCCGGTGCGGCGGGCAGTCCGCGCCGGGTCCAGTAGCCGCGGGCGGCGTCGAGGAGCGCGGGGCCGCCGCCGAAGAGGTCGGTGTCCGAACGGTCCGCGGCGGCGGCCAGCACCGAGCGGAGTTCCGGCAGCACGGGCAGGCCCTGGTCGGGCAGCGGCGGCCCGTACCGGACCGGTCCATGGCCTTCCGGGGCCGTCCGCCGCATACCTGCCTCCGCACCGTGGGTGCCGCCGTTCGCTGTTCCGGAGCCTGCCCGTCCGTACGGTTCCGGGTGCCTTCGTCCCCTCGTACAGCTCACTTCGCGCGGATCGCCGGCCGGCGCCGTGGGCCGCTCAGCACGCAGAGGCATGCCGTCCCATGGATGCGCTCGTCCGTGCGCTCGTCCGTGCTCTCGTACGTGCTCCCGGGAACGCTCCTGCCGCTGCTCCTGTGAGTTGACCGGCGAGTGCGCCCGTCACATCGTCACCTGCCATGCCGTGGACCGTCACCGTGCCGCCCTCCCGGCTACGTCCGCCGGTGACGCAGCCGGTGCAGCCGGTACCCGGCCGCGCCCAAGGCCCCGGCGATCAGGACGCTGCCGACGATCAGAGCCGGCACGGAGTCGGTGAACACGCCGCCCTCACCGGCATGTACGCCCCCCTGGACGGTGGGCGGACGCTCACCGTCGCCGGTGCCCGTACCCACGCCGGAATCGGAGCCGGTCCCGTTGTCGGGACCGTGCGTCGCCGTGGCACCCCGGCTCACGGAGTACGCGGCTGTCCACTGTTTCCCGTGCCCGCCGGGCGGCGCGGGACAGACGCCGTCCACGTTCCACGGCCCGCCGGCGCCGCCGGCGTCCGGGCCGGCCTTGTCCGGGCCCACGATGCCGGGAGCCGCGGTGTCGGGAGCCACGGTGTCCGGGCCGACCGTGTCGGGGCCGACGGTGTCCGGGCCCACGTCATCCGGTCCCACGCTGTCCGGTCCCACGCTGTCCGGACCCACGGTGTCCGGACCGACCGTCTCCGGACCCACGGCGTCGGGGGTCGACGGGTCGGGGACCGCGGGGTCGCCGGCGACGGGAGCGGGTGCCGGCGCGTCGGGGGCGACGGTGTCCGAGCCCCCGACGGCCGGGCCCAGCACGTCCGCGCTTCCGGCGCCGGGATTCTTCGCGTCGGAGGCGCCCGACGCGCCGGGGCCCGACGCGCCGGGGCCCGACGCGCCGGGGCCCGACGCGCCGGGGCTCACCTCGTCGGAGCCGCGCCCCGCGCCGGACCCCGCCGTGGCGGAGTCCGCGGCCGGGTCGGGCGCCGCGTCCGACCCGCCGGACGAGACGTGGGCCGTACCGCTGTAGGAGGCGGCGCCGACGGCGCTCGGGTCGGTGCCCTCGACGCGGTGAAGCTGGACCTTGCCCTCCTGGAAGCCCTGGGAGCTGGCGTCGATGGCATCGGGCGGGGTCCCCCCGATCGCGTCGCAGGTGACCGTGATGGTGACGGTGCCGCCGGGTTCGACGGAGCCCGGGCTGACCTCCGCGGCCGGATCCGCGGACGCGCCCGACGCGGCGGCGCCCAGGGCGGCGCCGGCCAGGGCGGTGGCGTACAGGACACGGGCGGTACGGCGCATGAGCGGGGCTCCTTCGGCGGGGCTGCGGTCCGAGGGCCACGGCCGTCGTGTCCCTCGGGCCCATCAGAGCCCGCCGTCCCGCCGGGCGCGAACGGCCGGGCACCATTCGCGGGAAAACAGGGGCCCGAGCGGGTGACGCCGCGCGCCGCTGCGGCCGTCGCCCGGTGTACGGCGTCCGCCGACGCCGCCACGCGCAACCCGCCCCCACCAGCGGGCCGTACGACACCCGCCTCCGCGGCCCGTACGACAGCCGCCTCCGCAGGCCGTACGGCAGTCGCCCCCCCACGGCCCGTACGACAGCCGCCCATGCAGCCGTACGCCCCCGTGCCGCGGCCCGTACGACAGTCGCCGCCCGTCAGTCGTCAGCCGGCCTGGGACACCCGTTCCCTCTCCAGGCCCAGTCCGTGTCCCCGCTTGTCCACGACCGCCGCGGCGACCTCGGACAGCTTGCGGTTGGAGCCCTGGGAGATCCGGCGCAGGACGGCGAACGCCCGGTCCGCGTCGCAGCCCAGGACGTGCATGAGCATGCCGCATGCCTGGTCGACGACGGGCCGGGAGCGCAGCGCGGTCCCGAGCTGGTCGAGTTCGGTGAGCGCCGCGCGGTACGAGCGGTCGCGGACCAGGCAGGTCGCGGCGTGGTCGCCGAGGGCGCGGGCGGCTCCGTGCCCGGCGCCGTCGAGGGCGCCGGGCCGGAAGCTGTAGAGGCTGAGGGTGACGGTCAGCCCGGAACGGCGAAAGGGGATGGTCACGCTGGAGCGCACACCCGCGTCGAGGGCCATGGCCCGATAGGCGGGCCAGCGCTCCTCGGCCAGCAGGTCCGCCGCGTCGACGGGTTCGCCGCGTTCCAGAGCGGCCGGGATCGGCCCGTCGCCGGAGCGGAGCTGTACCGAGACGAGTCCGGCGAGGTCGGGGTGGGTCACCGCGGCGGGCCGTTCCGTGCCGCCCCCGGACACCATGCTGCTGGCACCGCAGCAGTCCGTGACGCAGCGCGTGGCCTGCTCGGCCAGTTCCGAGAGCCTTCTCCCGGGAAGGGCCGACTCGGGTGATTCCGGTCCCAGAACGCCCAGTTGATCGGTTTCCGGCATGGCTCACTCCTCCTCACTCCACGCCTTCCCGCTCAACTGCCGCGAAAACGAGCACTCTCGCCCAGGCCGGAACGGAGTGCCCCACCTGCGCGGACAAGTCCCGCGGGTTCCACCCCCGCCCCCCACGCCGTGGCCCGGTCGCGTTACGTTCATCGCATGGCGCAGACGGACGAATTCGGTGAAGAACTCGCGGATTTCGTGCGCCGCGTCTCGGAGTTGAAGGCGGCGCGGTCCGTGCCCGCCCAGGAGCTGCCGACGGTGCTCGACGCGGCGATCTTCGAACTCGACCATGTGGCCGAGCAGTTGTGGCCGGAGTTCCAGCGGCTGTCCGCGGCCGGTCCCTCCGGGATCGGCTCCGTGGACCGCCAGGAGCAGCAGCTCCTGAAGGCGTTGTTCCAGCGGGTGCCGGTGCCGGTCGTGCTGGTGGACCGCGAGAGCGTGGTGCGCCGGATGAATTTCGCGGCGAGCTCGTTCACCGGTGTCCGGGCCGGTTACGCCACCGGCCGGCCGCTGACCGGGTTCCTCGCGCACGCCGACCGGGCCGCGTTCCGGTCCCAGGCAGCGGCGGTGGCCCGCGGCGAGGGCGACCGCGGGCTCACCGTGCATCTCCAGCAGGAGCCCTCTGTGCCCGTGCGGGCGACGCTCGCCGCGTTGCGGCCCAGCGGGGAGCCGCGGACCGCCGTACTCGTGGCGCTCCAGCCGGTGGACGAGGGGAATCCGTCGGCTTCCCCGGGCGCACCGGGGCGAGGTGCGCCGGGGCGGACGGTGCCGAATCTGTCCGCGACCACACGGCACGCGGCGCTGATGGACCTGGTGGACGCCATGTCCACGGCGCTGCTCGGCCGTCCGGACGGCGACCGTTCGGCGGTGCTGGACCGCGCGGCCGGGGTGTTGCACGGGCGGTTCGCGGACTGGGTGGTGGCCGACGCCGGGGACGGACGGCTGTCCCGTACGACGGTCCTCGGCCCGTCCGGGTACGACGAGGAGGCGGCGGCCGTGGCCGCGCAGGATCCCGCCGCGTGCCCCCTTGTCGCGGAGGCGGTACGCGGCGGCTCCACGGCTCTGCAGGTGCGTCCCGAGGACCCGGACGCCTTCGGCCTCGACGCCTCGGGCGCCCCGGTCCTCGTCCGGGCCGACGTGACGTCCCTGCTGTGCGTGCCGTTGCCCGGCGCGTCCGGTCCCGTACGGGGAGTGCTGACGCTCTTCCGGACCGGCGGCCGGGTCCCCTTCTCGATGGCCGAGGCGCAGGCCATGGACCTGATGTCCCGTCACATCGCCCTGAGGCTGGGCTGGTCGGACTGAACCGACCCGCCTCTCGGCCTGGAGTCGGCTAGGCCGCGTCGCGCATGATCTGGTCGCGCAGCTGGGTACAGCAGCGGCTGATGAGGCGGGAGACGTGCATCTGGGAGATGCCCAGTTCGTCGGCGATCCGGCTCTGGGTCATGTCGCTGAAGAACCGCATGTACAGGATGGCGCGTTCCCGTTCGGGCAGGGCCTGAAGGCGGGGCTTGACGGCCTCGCGGTCGATGACGGTGTCGAGGGCCGGGTCGGGCGAACCGAGGGCGTCGCTGAGGGAGTAGCCGTCCTCGCTGCCCGGCAGTTCGGCGTCCAGGGAGAGCGCGGTGAAGCTCTCCAGGGCCTCGAGGCCCGCCAGGACGTCCTCCTCGCTCATGTGGGCGTGCTCGGCGATCTCGGCGACCGTGGGCCGACGGCCCGAGATGGTCTGCGACAGGTCCTGGCTGGCGAACCTGACCCGGTTGCGCAGGTCCTGGACCCGGCGCGGCACGTGCAGCGTCCACATGTGGTCCCGGAAGTGGCGTTTGATCTCGCCGGTGATGGTCGGCACGGCGTAGCTCTCGAAGGCGTTGCCGAGTTCGGGGTCGTAGCGGTCCACCGCCTTGACGAGGCCGAGCGCCGCGACCTGGCGCAGATCCTCGAAGCTCTCGCCGCGGCTGCGGAAGCGTCCCGCGAGCCGTTCGGCCATCGGCAGCCAGGACTCGACGATCTCGGCACGGAGAGTGTCGCGCCGCTGACCCGCGGGGAGCGTGGCGAGCCTGCGGAATGCCTCCGCGGTGTCGGGGGCGTCGTCGTGCGGATGGTGCGTCGCGCTCGCTTGAGTTCGCATGGTGCGTCGCAACTCCCTTGATGGTGCCGTGTGATGGACAGTCATCGTGGGAACGCACCCGTACGCCGGACGGATACACCCATGGCGCGGATTGCCGCTCCCACGGACGTGCCTCCTGTCCGAAGCACTGCAACAGCGTCTGCCCCGCGCCATGCGGGACAAACACCTTCCTATTCTCCCCCGAGCCGGACCGTCCGTCTCCTCGGGGCCCGGGGTGACCGCGACATCACAGCCCGGCGGTCACCGATCACGACCACGCGCTCACAGCGGGTGCGCCCGGGTGATCAGGGACGGCGGCCGACCAGGCAGAGCAGTTTCGTCTGGACGTCGGCGCCGGGCGGAGGCTCCTCCGGGGCCGCGAAGAGTCCACTGCTCTCCAGTTCCGCCGCGTGCGGGGCGACCTCCCCGACCGCGAAGGAGAGCAGTTCCTCGGGGAGTCGTTCGTCGGCGCCGATGGCGCGGGACAGGTCCCAGGTGTGGACCGTCAGGTCGGTGACCAGTTGCGCGCAGTAGTCGCCCGCCCGCATGTCCCCGAACGAGAGATGAACCGTGCGGTCGAGCGCGCCGGGCGCGGCGAACACGGCGCGTGAGACGTCGGCCACGGTGTCCCAGGCGGCGACCGGGTCGGGGCCGAGCAGGTCGCCCTCCAGGCTGTCGCCGACGGAGTCGACGGTGGCTCCGTCCCGGACGAGTGCGGGCACCCACGCCTGCTCGGAGACCAGGTGGCCGACGAGGTCGCGCACGCTCCAGTCGGTGCACGGTGTGCGGGCGTCCCACTGCTCTTCACGGATGGCGTGGACACGGCGGCCGAAGAGCTCCATGGCCTCCGCCTGCCGGGTCAGGATCGGGTCGGGGTCGGTCATGCCGGCGGCACCCCCGCGGGTCCGCGCTCCCGGGCGCCGTCACGGGTACGGCCCGCCGAGACGGGTCGGCGCGGGTGGCGGCGCAGATATTCGCCCTCGAGCTGGGCCATGCGCAGGTTGTGCGTGTGCAGCGCGTCGTTCGAACCGTGCAGCAGCGTGTCGTGGCGGGTGCGGTGGATGGCCTCCAGCTCTTTCATCAGCTGCTGGTCGTCCAGCCGGCCCGGGTCGACTCCGGTCATGGTGCTACCCCGCTCGTCGTGGCCGTCGGTGCGGTCCGGGCACCCGCGCCGGGCAGACACTGCCCCGAGCGGCGTCCGGGAGGGAGCCGTGGATCGAGACCCACTCCCCCCACTCTACGAACATCCGGGGTGCCGGGCCTCTCCGAAGCCTGGCCCGGCCTTCGACGCCCGACCGGGCCCGGGATCCGCGGGTCCCTGGGGCTACCGGGCGCGCTCCACCCGGCGCTCGTCCCACACCGGCTCCTGCGTCTCCCGTACCCGGCCGTCCGAGCCGAAGACCAGGTAGCGGTCGAAGGAACGGGCGAACCAGCGGTCGTGGGTGACCGACAGGACCGTCCCCTCGTACGCCTCCAAGCCCTCCTGGAGAGCCTCCGCGGACTCCAGGTCGAGGTTGTCGGTCGGCTCGTCGAGCAGCAGGGCCGTCGAGCCCTCCAGTTCCAGGAGCAGGATCTGGAAACGGGCCTGCTGGCCGCCCGACAGCTTCTCGAAGCGCTGCTCGGCCTGGGCGGTCAGCTCGTAGCGGCGCAGCCGGGACATCGCGGCTCCGCGGTCCTGGGAGTGCTCGGTCCACAGGATGTCGAGGAGCGTGCGGCCCTCCAGTTCCGGGTGGGCGTGCGTCTGCGCGAAGTGGCCGGCCACCACGCGGGCGCCGAGCTTCCACTCGCCGGTGTGCGCGACGTCGCCGCCCGCGAGCAGCCGCAGGAAGTGTGACTTTCCCGAGCCGTTGGAGCCGAGGACGGCGACGCGCTCGCCGTAGTAGATCTCCAGGTCGAAGGGTTTCATCAGGCCGGTGAGCTCAAGTCCCTTGCAGGTCACGGCCCGCACTCCGGTCCGCCCGCCGTGCAGCCGCATCCTGATGTCCTGCTCGCGCGGCGGCTCCGGAGGCGGTCCGGCCTCCTCGAACTTGCGCAGCCGGGTCTGCGCCGCCGCGTAGCGGGACGCCATCTCATGGCTGACGGCGGCCGCCTGACGGAGGTTCAGCACCAGCTTCTTGAGCTGCGCGTGCTTCTCGTCCCAGCGCCTGCGCAGTTCCTCGAAGCGCGCGAACCGCTCCTTCCTGGCCTCGTGGTACGTCGCGAAACCGGCGCCGTGCACCCAGGCGTCCGCGCCGGCCGGGCTGGGCTCGACGCTGATGATCTTCTGGGCGGCGCGGGAGAGGAGTTCACGGTCGTGGGAGACGAACAGCACGGTCTTGCGGGTCTCCTTGAGCCGCTCCTCCAGCCAGCGCTTGCCGGGCACGTCGAGGTAGTTGTCCGGCTCGTCGAGGAGCAGCACCTCGTCGGTGCCGCGCAGCAGCGCCTCCAGGACCAGGCGCTTCTGCTCGCCCCCGGACAGCGTGCGGACCAGCCGCCACTGCGCCTTCTCGTAGGGGACGCCGAGGGCGGCCGTCGTGCACATGTCCCAGAGGGTCTCGGACTCGTATCCGCGGACCTCGGCCCAGTCGGACAGCGCCTGCGCGTAGCGGAGCTGTGCCGCCTCGTCGTCGACGGTCATCATCGCGTGCTCGGCGGCGTCCACGGCCTTGGCCGCCTCGCGGATCCGGGGCGGGGCCACCGAGACGAGCAGTTCCCGCACGGTCGTCTCGTCGCGTACGGAGCCCACGAACTGGCGCATCACGCCGAGCCCGCCGCCCACGTTGACGGTCCCCCCGTGGGGTTTGAGCTCCCCGGAGATCAGCCGCAACAGTGTCGTCTTGCCGGCGCCGTTGGGCCCGACCAGGGCGACGACGGCCCCTTCCCCCACCCGAAACGACACATCGCCGAGCAGCGCCCTCCCGTCGGGAAGGTAGTACTCAAGGTGTGCGGCTTCGAGATGTCCCATGGGCAGGCATTCTCCGGGGAGCGGGGGTGCGGGGCAAACGCGTATGCGGTTCCCGCCCCGGCGCCGGGGCGGGAACCGCCCGATCCGGGGTAGACGGACCCGCATGACACCGACCCCAGATGTCGACCTGACCGCCCTGGTACCGGGCCGCCACGTCCTTCGGGACCGCCTGCTCGCCGTGGACTGCCGGCTCTTCGAGGCGGTCGCGGCGCGGCACTGGCCGGGCGGCGACCCCGTGCTGCCGCGGCTGAGCCGCGGGGCGAACCACGGTGTCCTGTGGTTCGCGACGGCCGCCGCCGTGGCGGCGAGCCGCACTCCGCGGGCCCGCCGGGCCGCCGCACGGGGTGTCGCCTCGCTCGCCCTCGCCTCCGCCACCATCAACACGATCGGCAAGCGCTCGGTGCGCCGCACCCGCCCCGCCCTGGACCCGGTCCCTGCCGTCCGGCAGCTCAAGCGGCAGCCGATCACCACCTCGTTCCCGTCGGGGCACGCGGCCTCCGCCGCCGCCTTCGCGACCGGGGTGGCGCTGGAGTCCCGCGGCTGGGGCGCGGTCGTCGCGCCCCTCGCCGCGGCGGTCGCGCTGTCCCGTGTCTACACCGGCGTCCACTTCCCGAGCGATGTCCTGGCCGGCGCGGCGCTGGGCGTGGGCGCCGCGTACGCCGTGCGCGGCCTGGTGCCCACCCGGGACCAGGTGACCCCGCCCGGCCGTCCGCGCACCGACGCGCCCGCACTGGCCGAGGGCGAGGGCCTGGTCATGGTGGCCAACACGGGCTCGCGCAGCTCGGAGCGGGTCGGCGCGCTGGCCGGAGCGCTGCCGCTCGCGGAGATCGTGGAGTGCGAACCCTCCGACATACAGGAGGAGTTGGAGAAGGCGGCGACCCGCGCCCGGGTGCTGGGCGTGTGCGGTGGCGACGGAACGGTGAACACCGCGGCCGAGGTCGCCCTGCGCCACGGCATCCCGCTCGCCGTGCTGCCGGGCGGCACGCTCAACCACTTCGCCCACGACCTCGGCGTGGAGGGCGAACGCGACCTGGTCCGCGCGCTCCAGGAGGGCGAGGCGGTCCAGGTGGACGTGGGCCGGTTCGCGTCCGGCGGCACGGAGGGCATCTTCCTCAACACCTGCAGCCTGGGCATCTATCCGGAGCTGGTGCGTGAGCGGGAGAACTGGTCCGGCGTGATCGGGAGCTGGCCCGCGGGCGTCCTGGGCGCCCTGCGCGTGCTGCGCGCCGACCATCACCCGCTGCGGGCCGAACTGGGCGGCCGTACCCACCCGTTGTGGCTGCTGTTCGCCGGCAACGGCACCTATCACCGGATGGGCCTGGCGCCCGCCCGGCGTTTCGACCTCGCGGACGGCCGCCTCGACGTGCGCATCGTGCACGGCGGCAGCCATCCCGCGGTGCGTCTGCTGGCCGCCGCCTTCGCCGGCCCGCTCACCCGCTCCCCCGCCCACGCGGCCGTACGGGTGGGCCGTCTGCGCATCGACGGCGTCGCGCCCGGCACGCTGCTCGCCTACGACGGTGAAGTCACCGAGGTGAGCGGCGAGGTGACCCTGCGCAAGAGCCCCGGGGCGCTGACCGTCTACCGCCCGCTTCCCGCGCACTGACGCCGCCCACCCGCGTACGCGCTCGCGCCGACCACGGCCCCCTCGGGCACCGGCGGCCCGACTCCCCCGACCCTCCGCTTCGTACAACACCCCACAGCTGACGTCCACATGGCGAGATACTGGTCTCATTATTCGACATGAGCGCGTACGGTGATGACATCGCCTCGGGGAGTGCGTACACGCCCCGACGAGGCCTCGTACGACGAGAAGGGGAACGGTCATGCCCAAGGCGCGGGAGACCGCCGTCTACACCCACGGCCACCACGAGTCGGTGATGCGCTCGCACACCTGGCGCACCGCCGAGAACTCGGCGGCCTACCTGCTCGACTCGCTGAAGCCGCACATGAAGATCCTCGACATCGGCTGCGGGCCGGGCACCATCACCGCCGACCTGGCCGAACGGGTGCCGGACGGCCAGGTCACCGGCGTCGACCAGGCGCCCGGCGTCCTGGACGAGGCACGCCGGGTGGCGGCCGGACGCGGCCTGCGCAACGTCGAGTTCACGGTCGCCGACATCCACGCGCTGGAGTACCCGGACGACACGTTCTGCGTGGTCCACGCCCACCAGGTGCTCCAGCACGTGGGCGATCCGGTGCAGGCGCTGCGGGAGATGTACCGGGTCACCAGACCGGGCGGGTTCATCGCCGTCCGCGATTCGGACTACTCGGCCATGACCTGGTACCCGGCGGTACCGGGCATGGACGACTGGCAGGACCTCTACCTGCGGGTCGCCCGCGCCAACGGGGGCGAGCCCGACGCGGGCCGGCGTCTCAAATCGTGGGCACTGGCCGCCGGGATCCGGGACATCACCGCCACGTCGAGCACATGGACCTTCGCCACTGAGGACGAGCGGGCATGGTGGAGCGGTCTGTGGGCGGACCGCACGCTGGCCTCGGCGTACGCGGAGCGCGCGACGGACGGGGGTCACGCGACCACGGAACAACTGCGGGCGGTGTCGGACGCCTGGCGGGAGTGGGGGCGTCAGGAGGACGGCTGGTTCTCCGTACTGCACGGAGAAATTCTCTGCCGAAAGGAAGTCTGATCCAGCGATATCGGGAAACACGGAACGCAGGAGGTCAACAACTATGGTTCCTATCCTGCTGGTCCTGTTGCTCGCACTGGTTCTCTTCGGTGCGGGATTCGCACTGAAGATTCTGTGGTGGATAGCGCTGGTGGTCATCGTCCTGTGGCTGCTCGGATTCCTGATGCGCGGCACGAGTGCCTCCGGAGGCAGGGGCCGCTGGTACAGGTGGTAGGCCCTCCCCTTCCGGAGGAGAGGCCATGGGCGGCCCGAGGTCCAGGACGGTTCTGGACCTCGGGCCGCCCTTCCTGCCGCTCACAGGGTGAGGGGTACGGTCACGTCCCGGGTGAGCGATACGTACGGTCACGTACCGGGTGGGCGGTACGGTCACGTCGTTTTCCTCGTACTCCTCGTACAGCCCGAAGAGCCGGTGAAGCCCGTAAAGCCCATGAAGCCGGTCAGTCCCGTGGAGCCCGTGAAGGAGTACGCCGCCCACGGCCCTGTCAGCTCCACCCGTACCCCCGGCTCCTCACGAGCACTTCCGTTCACCCGCTCCACGAATTCCTCCGACTCCGCGCGCGGCACAAGATAGGCGGCGTCGAGAACCTCCGCGTCCGCGCCTTCGGAAGGCGCCGGATCACGCGGGGTGCGCAGCCGCGTTTCCTCGGAACACCGGGAAAGAATTCCGTGCAATCGGTGCGTGAATTCATCCGCGCGTTCCAAGGTTTCCCCGGAACTCGCGGAGGTCCGGGGAACATGCACCTTCACATCCCATTCCACCCGCCCGTCGAGCCGGTCGAGGGTCCGCAGGAAATCCGCCTCGCGTTCCTCCATCATCACGCGGACGCCGCTGTCGTCCCGGAGCACGGTGGCGAGCCGGAGCGGCAGCGGGCTGGTCACGGCGGTGAGCGCGTCGATGACACCCTGATGGGCGCGAGCCGTCGCCTCCAGCCAGTGGACGTCCTCCAGGCGGCGTCGGAGCGGCTCCGCGGCGAATTCCCGCTCGGGAACCGGTCCGACCACCGCGATCAGGTCGCCGTGCCGCAGCAGCTTGGGCGGAACGCCCGCGACTCCGGTCAGCTCGGCCGACAGCGCCGCCTCGAAGGGGCGGCAGATCGCGTAGACATAGCGCAGAGCGCTCATGGGTCTCCTCCCGCGCTTCCACTCGCCCCGGCTCCGTGAGCGGGCCGCACCGAGCGCGAAGGCCGGGCTCGCCCGGGCTCGGCTTCCTGAGCGGGCCGGCCGAGCGCGAGGACCGGGCTCGGCCCGACCGCCGGGCGGAAGGTCCGGCCCGCGCCGACGGTGTACCGACCATGGTGCCCTCCGGTCTCCGGTCAGCGCACCACGGCCGTCTCCACCAGCAGCCGGGCCGCCGCCGCGATCGACTCGGCGTCGATGCCCGCGGCGTGCAGCTGCTCGGCCGGGCTCGCGGAGCCCGGCATCCCACGGACGGCGAGGCGCACCAGGCGCGGCACGGGACGGCCGTCGGTGAAGGCGTCGAGCACCGCGTCCCCGATACCGCCCTCCTCCCGGTGGTCCTCGACGGTGACCAGGCAGCCGGTCTCCTCGGCGGCCTCGCGCAGGGTCGCGCGGTCCACGGGCTTCACCGAATAGAGGTCGATCACGCGGACCTGGATGCCCGAGCGGTCGAGTGCCTCCGCGGCGACCAGGGCCTCGTGAACGGTGACGCCCGCGGCGACGAGCGTCAGCCGGTCCTGGGCCGAGGCCCGCAGCACCTTGCACCCGCCGACCGGGAACTCCTCGGTGGCGCTGTAGATGACGGGGCTGTCACCGCGTGAGGTGCGCAGATAGCGGATGCCCTCCAGGTCCGCCATCGTCGCGACGAGCTTCGCGGTCTGGTTGGCGTCGCACGGGTACAACACGGTCGAGCCGTACACGGCCCGGAACATCGCCAGGTCCTCCAGGCCCATCTGGGAGGGCCCGTCCCGGCCGATGGCGACGCCCGCGTGCGAGCCGACGAGGTTGACGCCGGAGCCGCTGACAGCGGCCATCCGGACGAAGTCGTGGGCGCGGGTGAGGAAGGCCGCGAAGGTCGACGCGTAGGGCACCCAGCCCCGCGCGGCCATACCGACGGCGGTCGCGACCAGCTGCTGTTCGGCGATGTAGCACTCGAAGAAGCGGTCGGGGTGTTCCTTGGCGAAGAACTCCGTGCGCGTCGAGTCGCCGACCTCGCCGTCCAGGGCGACGATGTCGCCGCGAGCGGTGCCGAGCGCGGCGAGCGCCTGCCCGAAGGCGTCCCGGGTGGCGATCTCGTCGCCGGTGTCGTAGCGCGGCAGGTCGAGATGTCCGGACCGTACCGCGTGCAGCGTCCTCGCGGCGGGGGGCTGCCGGACCTCCACGCGCCGGTCGTGCACACCGCCGAGCTCGCTGATCGCCTGATCGGCGTCCGGCAGCGGCTTGCCGTGCAGGCCCTCGCGGTCCTGGACCGACGCCACGCCCTTGCCCTTGAGGGTGCGGGCGAGGATCACCGTGGGCCGGCCGCCGGTGGACTCGGCCTCGGCGAAGGCGCGGTCGATGGCGTCCACGTCGTGGCCGTCGGTCTCGACGGCGTGCCAGTCGAACGCCCGGAAGCGGCGCGCGTAGGCGTCCAGGTCGTGCCCGTGCCGGGTCGGGCCGCGCTGGCCCAGGCGGTTGACGTCGACGATCACGGTGAGGTTGTCGAGGTGTTCGTACCCGGCGTGCTCGGCGGCCTCCCACACGGAGCCCTCGGCGAGTTCGCTGTCACCGCACAGCACCCAGGTCCGGTACCCGGTGTGGTCGAGCCGCTTGCCGGCGAGCGCGATGCCGACCCCTACGGGCAGTCCCTGGCCGAGCGATCCGGTGGCGGTCTCGACCCAGGGCAGCCGCCGGGGCGTCGGGTGCCCTTCGAGCCGGCTGCCCGCCCTGCGGAAGCTGAGCAGTTCGGTCTCGCTCACCGCGCCGGCCGCCTTGTACGCGGAGTACAGCAGAGGTGAGGCGTGGCCCTTGGAGAGGATGAACCGGTCGTTGCCGGGGTGCTGAGGGCGTTCGAAGTCGTAGCGCAGGTGGTTGGCCAGCAGCACCGCCATCAGATCGGCGGCGGACATCGACGACGTCGGATGCCCGGAGCCCGCGGCATCGGCCGCCCGCACACTGTCGACGCGCAATTGCTGGGCCAGATCGATGAGTTGACGGGTATTCATGATTCTCCTTCCGAGCGGCTCACGGCTTCTGATCGGCTCGGGCGCGACTCGTCCGCACCTGGCGCGTCCGCCGCGTCCGGTGCGTCCAGTGCGTTCGCCGCGTCCGGTACATCCGGTGCGTCCGGTGCGTCACGCGCCGCGGGCACCGTGGGCGCCGCAGCCGCTTCGGACGTCGCGGACACCTCCGGAGCTTCAACGGCCTCGGGGGCTTCGGGGGTTTCCGGGGCTTCGGGGGCTTCCCGCGCTTCGCCTGCCGCGGGTGCTCCCGCCACCCGCGCCAACTCGGGCGAGGCGGTGTCGAGGGGCACCGACCACGAGCGGACCAGGCCCAACTGGACGGCCTGGCGCGGCAGTACGGCGTCAAGGAGCCAGTCGGCCGCGACACGGACCCGGTTGGCGGGCATGGCGGCGAGGTGGTAGCCGCGGGTGACGGCCGCGGCCGGGAGTCCCGACAGGGGGATTCCCAGCGGATTGGCCGCGGCCTTGGCTCCCCCGAGGTCGACGGTGAAACCCAGGTCACGGTGGCGGTAGGCGCGGCGCTCGCCGATTCCGAGCGAGGCGGCGACGTTGCGGCCGGCGATCCTCCCCTGGCGCCAGGCGTGCTGGGCCGTCATCGGCGTGTATTGTCCGGGTCGCTCCAGGTCGGGCACCGCCGCCGCGTCTCCGCAGGCGAACACCTCGGAACGGCTGGGTACTTGGAGATGGGGATCGACGAGGAGCCGCCCCCTCTCCAGCGGCTGCCCGAGTCCCTCGACCAGCGGATCGGGCCGTACTCCGACACACCACACCAGCGTCCGGGTGTCGACGAACTCCCCGTCGCTGAGCCGGACTCCATCGGGGGTGGCCTCCTCGACCGACGTCCTGGTGCGCACGTCGACGCCGCGCTGCCGCAGCACACGACCGGCGGTTCGCGAGAGCCTCTCGTCCAGTTCGGGCAGGACGCGCGGGGCGACGTCGAGCAGCAGCCAGCGCGGTCGCGTCCCCTCGCGTGATGGCCGCCCGCGCACCAGCGCGTCGGTGAACAGCTTTCCCTGGGCGGCGACTTCGGCCCCGGTGTATCCGGCGCCGACGACCACGAAGGTACGGCGCGCGGCACGGCTCTTCGGGTCGTCCGACGCGGCGCCGAGCTCGATCTGCCGGGTCACGTGATCCCGTAGATACAGCGCTTCGGGCAGCCCTCGGAAGCCGTGCGCGTGCTCGGCGACACCGGGTACGGGAAGCAGCTTGTTCACACTGCCGACGGCGAGGACGAGACGGTCGTACGTCAGTGTGCCGCTGTCGCCCTCCGGGCCGCTGTAGCGCACGGTGCGCGCGTCGAGGTCGATCCCGTCAGGCTGTGCCTCTCCGAGCACGAGGCGTACGTGGGGCAGCGTGCCGGAGAGCGAGACGGTGACACGGCGTGGCTCCAGGACACCGGCGGCGACCTGGGGCAGCAGCGGCAGATACAGGAAGTAGTCGGTCGGGTTCAGCAGAGTGACGTCGGCCTCGTGCCGGACCAGCCGCGACAGGACGCGGGCCGTCCGGTACCCGGCGAAGCCGGCACCGACGATCAGAATGCGGGGTCGACTCACGGTGCTCCTCTGACGGAATCGCTCGTCGTACGGGGCTTTCCGCGTCCCCCTGAGCGAGGCGCCCAAACATGGGCACCTCAGACTTTTCGCGGGCCTTCGGCCAGAGGCTCAGGATGTTCCAGGCATGCCGGCACCAGCAGTAGGGGGGTCGGGGTTCGGGGTTCGGCCGAAAGGATCTCGCGGTGGGCCGCCCCCAACTAGGCTCGTCCTCATGGAGATTCTGGGAGCCGCGCTGCGCGTCTGCGTCGACGACCTGGAGACCGCGGTCCCGTTCTACGAACGGCTCGCGGGCGGCCGGGCGCTCCGCTTCGAGCGCGGCGGTGTGTCGGTCGCCGCGATCGGCTGCTTTCTGCTGATGAGCGGACCCGAGTCCGAACTCGACATCCTGCGCAAGGTCACGGCGACCATCGCCGTCAAGGACGTCGAGGAGACGGGCCGGGTCCTCACCGACCTCGGTGCCCGTGTGGTCGCGGGCCCGGTGGAGACACCCGGGGGCCGCAACCTCATCGCCGTGCATCCGGACGGGTCGGTGTACGAGTACGCGGACCGCCGGGGCTGAGCCACGGTCGCACCGGACCTGAGACGCACCGGACCGGGGACATGACGGGCCGGGGACCCACGGACCCGAGACGCGCCGCGCCTTGGGTGTCCCACACCACCGTGCGGGACACCCAAGGCCGTCAGCGGGGCAGGCTCAGGGCGTGGACGGCGGCCGCATGCGGAAGTCGTAGCGCGCCGGCAGCGGCTCGTCGCCGAGCCTGGACCACAGCCGGTCGATGGTCTCCGCTCCCTCCCGCAGATCCGCTACCTCGAAACCCGCGTCGAAGATCGCCCGCGCGTCCTCCCGGCGGCCCTCGGCGAGCAGCAGTTCGGCCTCGACGAGGCGGAACCGGCCACGGTCCCGGGTTCCGGGGTGCAGCCGTTCCCATACGGCCCGCGCGTCCGCCGGACGGCGGGCCGTCAGCAGCGCCTCGATGGCCTCGTGGCCGAGCGCGGCGGTCGCCGCGGTCCACCGCTCCCCGTCGTCGCGCCGCTCCCGGCACAGGTCGTCGAAGGCCTCGGAGTAACGGTCGGCGGCCCGCTCGTGGTTGCCGGACTCCTGGTCGGCGACGGCGAGACAGCGCAGCAACGGCCAGAGGGACGGGGCGAGTTCGAGCGCGCGCTCCCAGCTCCGCACGGCCTGGGCGACATCACCGGCATGCCACTGGGCGACGCCGAGGTGGTACTCGGCGATCGGTACGGCGGGCGCCGTCTCCAGCATGTCGCGCCAGTGCGACGCCACCAGTGTCTCGCCGGGCGGTCCGACCCGCCGGGGCTCCGGGAACGCGCCGGAGCGCAGCAGCTCCCGCCACGGCGCCTGGTCGGCGCCGAGCGTGCTCTCGTCGAAGGGCGTACCGGGCAACTTGTGTGCGGCGCGCAGTACTTCGAGCGCGCCCCAGCCGGATCCGACGGCGAGGACCTCGCCGGGCTCGGTGTCGGCGTGCGGCAGCCAGGCGGCGTACGCGGCGTCGACCGTGTCCCGGGAGAGGGCGCTCTCCAGCCGGTCCTCGACGTCCGCTCGCGCGGCCTCCCAGTCCGCCCCGAGTGCCGTCTCCGAGTCCACGGACAACGGCCCGTACGCCTCCAGCCAGGAGACATCGCTCTCGGCCTCCAGCCGTACGTGTTCGAGCTGGGTGCGGGCGAGTCCGGCCTGGATCTCGCAGTACCCGCCGGTCCCCGGCTCGGTGAGCCACTCCTGCCAGCGCCGCCCGCCGGGACCCGAACCCCAGACGAAGAGCTTGCGCCCGCGCAGGACGACGGTGGACGTCTGGACCAGCCCGGCGCCCGCGTCGTCGACCGCGGCGATCCAGCGGCGCCGCCCGTCGGGCACCTCGTAGAAGTAGTCGGCGGGGAAGGTGCTGTTGAGCGGGTACGTACGGTCGATCTCGTCGTACGTCGGCACGGGCACCCGGCGGAGACGGCGCTCGTAGCCGAAGTGATAGGCCTCCTCGGCCGGGGCGAGCACCCGGCGCTCCTCGGGGACCGCGATGTTGGACCACCAGTACAGCGGGGCGGGCTTCTCGTGCGGATTGCGGACGCGGACGCCGACGTACAGGAAGTCGGAGCCGTCCGGCAGCCACAGGTCGACCTGGAAGGGGAGGTCGCGCAGCCGTTCCCACTCCCACAGGCGCAGCATCTCGCCACCGTCCGGGGCGGGAACACGGGCGGCGTGGACGGGTGAGCAGGACAGGGTGGTGTGCCCGGTGGCCCCGATGTTCCACTCGATGCCGCCGGAGAACCAGGCGCCGTTGAGGGCGAAGCAGGCCGGCTGGAGCACCGGGTTGCTGTAGAGGAGTTCCGTCGCGGAGGGTTTGTGGAAGAGCGAGACGATACGGCCGCCGAAGCCGGGCAGCACGGTGGCGCGCAGCCGGTCGTTCTCGATCACGATCGTGTCGAGTTCGCGGAGCGGCCGTTCTCGCTCGTACCCGTCCCGTATGCGCTCCGGCAGCACGCTGCGCAGCGGCTCGTAGCCGATCTGCCGGGCCATGTCGCGCGGCAGGCCGACGCGGTCTCGGTCGTCGATGGTGTGCATCTCGTCGAGGGTCCGCAGGGGCGGCAGCGGGTTGCTCGGGCCCAACTCGGCCGCCGGGAGGGTCAGTACGTCACGTCGGATCGTCGTCACGATGACCATGGAACATGGTGATCGGCCTGCTGACCAGGGTATCCGCTCGTCAGAATCGGGTCAGGATTCCGCAAAGGCGCCGACGACCGGGTCCGCGAGGAGCGCTCCCGCCCCAGAGGCGCTCACCGGCACCCGTCCACGGGCGGCCGTCAGCGGGGTTCGACCATCTCCGATGTGATCGCCCACCGCTCGTGGTCCCGCCAGGCGCCGTCGATGTGGATGAAGGCCGGCGAGAAGCCTTCGAGCCGGAAGCCGCAGCTCCGGGCGAGGGCGATGGACGCCGCGTTGCCGGGCTGCACGTTGATCTCCAGCCGGTGCAGGCCCATCTCGCCGAAGGCGTGGCGCACGACGAGGCCGAGTCCCTCGGTCATCAGCCCGCGCCCCGCGGCGTGCGCGAAGGCGCCGTAGCCGAGGGCACCGCACAGGAAGCCGCCCTCGACGATGTTGTTGATGTTGATGAAACCGGCGATCCCCCCGCCGTCCCGCTCGCAGACGAGGAACCCGGCCTTGGTCGGGTCCTCGATGAGCCGCCCCGCGTAGACGGCGTAGGCGTCGACGCTGGTGGGCGGAAAGAGCCACGGCTGATGGAGGCTCTTGCTCTCCCTCGCGCGCGCGGTGAACTCCGCAGCGTCGTCGAGGGTGAAATGCCGTATGCCCACGCGGGGGCCCTCGGCTGGACGACCGACGTTCTCAGGCATCCCGTCACCTTACGCGAGCAGCTGTTTCAGCGTCTGCGTCTCGCGGCGTACGCACCGCACACCAGGCCGATCAGCCCGGTGGCGAGCAGCGCCACCCACAGCGGCATTATCACCTCGGGGATGATCAGCCGGATCCTGGTACTGCGGGTGTTCTCGAAGATGAAGATCAGGGCAAGGACGGCCAGTACGAGGACGGCGACCCTGGCCGGTGTCCACGGCCCTGTGCGGGTGCCCTTGCCGCCACTCGTACCGGCGTTCTTGGAGGTCTTCGGGCTCATGCCCCCAGCATGATCCAGAAGGCGCCGGTACGCGCGGCGGGAGCATCCTCCGGGTGACCCGCGACCCCGCGACCCGGCGACCTTGCGACCCGGCGACCGGCGTGACCGGGGCCGCTCGTCCCCGGCGTCCGAAAGCGCCGGGGTGCCGGTGTCCCCCGAGCCGCGCCCCGACTGCGCCCGCCGCGGACCATGAACGGAGCGGACCATGAACGGAGCGGACCTTGTCCGGGACGCGACCGCGAGCGAGGCACGACCGCGGAGGGACCGTGCCGCGGACGAGGCACGACCGCGGACGAGGCACGACCGCCAACGGGCCACGCCACTGAGCGGGGCGCGCCTGTTCCGTCAGAGCAGCGCCGGCTCGTCCAGGGTCAGCGTCCCCGCGTCGGCGTCGAGTTCGGCGCGGAGGCCGAACGGCATCGTCAGCGTCCCCTCGGCGTGACCGAACCCGAAGTGCTCGACGACCGGGACACCGAGCGCGCCCAGCCGGTCGGCGAACACCGCGCGCAGTCCGTCGTACGGTCCGCAGTCGACCCAGGAGCCGAGCGCGACCCCGGCCACCCCGTCGAGCCAGCCGGTGCGCAGCAGTTGTGTCAGGATCCGGTCCAGCCGGTACGCCTCTTCACCGATGTCCTCGATCAGGAGCAGGCCGCCCCGGGCGGAGACACGGGCGTGCGGTGTGCCGACCTCCGCGGCCAGCAGGCTGGCACAGCCGCCGAGCGTGACACCGCGGGCCTTCCCGGGCACGAGCGGGACGGCTTCGCCTGAGGCGATGGTCCGCACCGACTCGGGTTCGAAGAGGGTCGCCCGCAGATGCTCCTGCGACCGGGCGTTCTTCAGGAAGCCGACGGAGCTGACCATCGGCCCGTGCAGGGTGGCGAGCCCCACCCGCGTGGCGAACGCCTCGTGCAGCGCGGTGATGTCGCTGAAGCCGAGGAAGACCTTCGGGCCCGCCGCCCGGATGGCGTCCCAGTCGAGCAGGTCGATCATGCGCTGCGCGCCGTAACCACCGCGGGCGCACAGCACCGCGGCCACGTCCGGGTCGCACCAGGCCGCCTGGAAGTCGGCGGCCCGGTCCGCGTCCGTCCCCGCCAGGTAGCGGAACTCGGCGTGCCGGTCCAGGACATGGGGGGCCACGACCGGATCGAGGCCCCAGCCGCGCAGGATGTCGAGGCCGGCCTCCAGCCGCTCCTCGGGGACGGGTCCGCTGGGCGCGACGACCGCGACCCCAGCCCCGGCGGCGAGCCGCGCGGGTCGGGTCAGGGCGGCGATCGGTGCGGTCGTTCGGGTCACTCGTACTGCTCCAGTTCCTGATGGTTCATCCGGTCGCGGTCGTCTCGCGCCGGGGCTCGCGAAGGGCCGCGTGACAGGGCCCGGGCTGCCACGGCGGCCCGAACCGGCTCGGCCCGGAGCCGCTCGGCCCGGACCCACTCGGCCCGGACCGCTCCCCGGCGGCCGGAGGGCTCACTTGGACAGCTCCAGAATGGGAATGCCGGGCGGGTTCAGTGCGAAGACCTGGGCGTACAGGGAGAGTTCGGACTCCAGGGCGCACACCATCGTCTCGGCGCGCCGGAAGCCGTGGCCCTCCCCCTCGAAGGCGATGTAGGCGTGCGGGACACGGCGGCCCCGCTCCTCGATCCTGGCCAGGAAGCGCTCGCACTGCACGGGCGGGCAGACGGCGTCCTCGAGCCCCTGGAGCAGCAGGAAGGGCGCGGTGATCCGGTCGGCGTGCGTGGACGGCGACCGCTCGGCATAACGGCCCGGCACCTCGGCGATCGGACCGACCAGCGATTCCAGGTACTGCGACTCGAAGTCGTGGGTCTCGCCCGAGGCCCATTCGGTGAGGTCGATGACGGGATAGAGGATCGTGCCGCAGGCGTAGACGTCGGTGGTGGCCAGCGAGGCGGCGGTGGTCCAGCCGCCCGCGCTGCCGCCGCGGATCGCGAGCCGGCGCGGGTCGGCGGTGCCCTCTTCGGCGAGCGCGAGCGCGACCGCCGCGCAGTCCTCGACATCGACGACACCCCACTGTTCGCGCAGCAGGTTGCGGTACTCCCGTCCGTGGCCGGTCGATCCGCCGTAGTTGACCTCGGCCACGCCGATCCCGCGGGAGGTGAAGTAGGCGATCTCCAGGTCGAGTACGAGGGACGACCGGCTGGTGGGGCCGCCGTGGACCCAGACCACGTACGGAGGGAGTTCGTCGCCGAGGCCGGCATGGTGGGGGTGGTGCGGCGGATAGATGTGCGCGTGGACCTCGCGTCCGGCCGGGCCGGTGAAGGTGCGGATCCGGGGTTCCGGGTAGTACGCGGGGTCGACCGGGTCGTCGTGCGCCGCGCCGATCACCCGGGCCCGCCCGGTGGCGGCGTCCAGTTCGACGACCTCGTGGGCGCTGCGGGGGCTGGCTCCGACGCCCACGATCCGGCTGCCGTGCACGGCGAGCGTCGGCGCGAACTCGGTCCAGGGGCCGGCCGTGTCGACGAGCTCGCCGGTCTCCGGGTCCAGTACCCCGAGCACGGCGGCGCCCCGTCCGTGGACGACGGCGACGAGGCCGGTGTCCAGCGGCGCGAACCAGCGCTGTCCGACCTTCCAGAGGGGACCGCCGAACTCCTCCTCGCGCGGGCAGAGGGCGATCGACTCGCCGTCCGCGCCGAGCCGGTGGAGGTTCCACCAGCCGCTGCGGTCGCTGACGTGCAGCAGGGTGCCGTCGGCCGCCCAGTCGACCTGTGCGACGGACTCCTCCGGGCCTCCCGCGACGGACCGCGGGGCGGACAGCGCGCCGTCCTCGGTGACATCGGCGAGAATCACCTCGGTGCCGTCCCACGGCATCCGCGGGTGGTCCCAGGTGAGCCAGGCGGCCTGTCGGCCGTCGGGCGAGAGCCGGGGCCCGGTGACGAACCGGTGCCGCCCGTCGGACAGCTCCCGCACCGCGTCCCGGTCCTGCGCCGCCGAGCCGTCCAGCGGCACCGCGACGACGGCCCGGCGCAGGTCGGTGGGTCCGTCCCCGGTGAACTCCTCCATGACGCACCACACTTCGCCGCGCTCCACCCGCAGCTGCGGGTCCACCCAGCGAAGTCCGCCGCCCACCGGCGAGAGGGGGGTCAACGGGCGCGGCTCGGCGCCGGGTTCGCAGCGGTAGAGGCGCTGGTCGGCGAAGTTGACGAAGACGACCAGCGGGCCCTCGGGTCGCATGGCCCCCGCCCAGGGGTTGCCGCCGTACTCCATGACGCGACTGCGCACGTTCCAGGGGGCCGGGAGCACCGGTTCCTCGGTGCCGTCCACCGTCCGCCGGACGAGAGTGCGCCGCCCGCCCTCGGTCGGCCGGGGCTCGGTCCACCAGGCCTCGTCGCCGACGAAACCGACGAACTCGGGATGGCCGTCGTGCGCCGCCGCGAGCGTCGCGTCGATCGGCGAGGGCCATGAACCGTATGGCGTGGTCTGCATCTCGTCCCCCTAGGCCGTACGCAGAAAGCGGTCGAGAACGCGGACGCCGAAGTGGAGCGCCTCGACCGGGACGCGCTCGTCGACTCCGTGGAACAGTGCCTGGTAGTCGAAGCCCTCCGGGAGCTTCAGCGGCGCGAAGCCGTAGCCGGTGATGCCGAGGCGGGAGAACTGCTTGGCGTCCGTGCCGCCCGACATGCAGTAGGGCACGACATGGCCCTCGGGTGCGAACTCCTCGACGGCCGCGCGCATCCGCGCGAACGTCGGCGAGTCCAGCGGCGCCTGGAGGGCCACCTCGTGGTGGTGGAACTCCCACTCCACGTCGGGTCCGGTGAGCCGGTCCATCGTCGTGCGGAATTCGTCCTCGCCGCCGGGCAGGAATCTGCCATCCACGTAGGCGACGGCCTCTCCCGGAATCACATTGATCTTGTAGCCGGCGCTCAGCATGGTCGGGTTGGCGCTGTTGCGGACGGTCGGCTCGACGAGCGCCGCGGCCGGGCCGAGCTTGCGCAGCAGGGCGTCCACGTCGTCCAGGCCACCGTCCACGCCGTACAGGGCGGCGAGTTCGGTCAGGGCGGCCCGCACGGTCGGGGTGATCCGCAGCGGCCACTCGTGGGCGCCGATGCGGGTGATCGCGGCGGCGAGACGGGTCACCGCGTTGCTCCGGTTCACCTTGGAGCCGTGGCCCGCCCGTCCCCGCGCGGTGAGCTTGAGCCAGCCGGTGCCGCGCTCGCCCGCCGCGATGGGGTAGAGCTGCCGGCCGCTGCCGTCGTGGAAGGTGAACGCCCCCGACTCGCTGATCCCCTCGGTGCAGCCCTCGAAGAGTCCGGGGTGCTCGTCGGCGAGGAAGCCCGAGCCGTCCTCCGCGCTCGCCTCCTCGTCGGCGGTGAAGGCGATCACCAGGTCGCGCCGGGGCCGTACGCCCTCGCGCGCCCAGGCCCGGACGACCGCGAGGATCATCGCGTCCATGTTCTTCATGTCGACCGCGCCGCGTCCCCAGACGACCCCGTCACGGATCTCCCCGGAGAACGGGTGGACGCTCCAGTCCTCGGCCTGGGCGGGCACCACGTCCAGGTGACCGTGGACGAGCAGCGCGTCGGCGGACGGGTCGGTGCCCTCCAGCCGGGCGACGACGTTCGTGCGCCCCTTGGTGCGCTCCAGGAGTGCGGGTTCGAGGCCCGCTTCGGTCAGCCGCGCGGCGGCGTACTCCGCGGCCGGGCGCTCCTGGCAGTCGCCGCCGCCCCGGTTGGTCGTGTCGATCCGGATGAGGTCGGAGGTGAATTCGACGACCTCCTCGCGTGCGCGTGCGTCAGCCATACTGCTCCTCCACCGCGGCCGAGACGATCGTGGTGACCGCCTTGAAGGTGCGAATCCCCTCGTACATCGTGTCGCTGGTGTACGCGATCTTCCGCTCGCCGACACGGCCGACGCCCGGTACGACGGTGGCGGCCATCGCCAGGTGCTCGGCGTCGAACTCCAGGGCGATGGTGAACGGGCCGCCGACGACCGGATCGTGCCGCACCGCCAGCGCCGCCGCCTCCTTGGCCGCGGCCCGGATGTCCGCGGCGGTCCTGGCCGGTGTGCGGCACACGGCCGCGTACCGCGAGACATGATCCTTGACGGCGACCTTCAGCGCCTCGGGCGCGTACCCCAGGGCGTCCTCGCAGGCCACGTCGTCGCCGGTGACCAGCACGACCGGTACGCCGAACTCGGCGACGACATGGGCGTTGAGCAGCCCTTCGCTGGCCCTGGTGTCGTTGACCCACACGCCCGTGATGGAGTTCGCCAGATAGGTGTGCGCGAGGACGCCCTCCATGCCCGCCCCCGCGTGGTAGCCGACGAACGCGATGCCGTCAACGTCGTCGTGCTGCACGCCCTCGACCATGGACAGCGACTTGTGCCGCCCGGTGAGCATCTCCGCTCTCTCGTCGAGCCTCTCCAGCAGCAGGTTCCGCATGGTCCAGTGGGCTTCGTTGATCAGCACCTCGTCGGCGCCGCCGTCGAGGAAGCCGAGCACCGCGGCGTTCACGTCCGAGGTGAACAGCGCGCGGCACCGCTCCCACTGGGGAGTCCCCGGCAGCACGTCGGCCGGCCAGGTCACACCTGTGGCGCCTTCCATGTCGGCGCTGATGAGGATCTTCATGCCCGAAACCGTACGCGCTTCGGCCTGGGCCCGGCAGAGCCTGTGGACAACTCTCACCGGTCCAGACCACTGTTGTCAGCCGGAGCGTCCGGCCACCAGCCACCGCGACGGAAGTTCGATGGGGGTGCCCTCGGGCGTGCGCTCGGTCGTGGCGAGCGGGAGTTCGCCGCTCGCGAGGACCTGGAGCCCCGCCTGCCGCAGGTACTCGGGGACGGCCGCGTCCGCGACCTCGCCGGGGGCTATGCCGTGCCGGAACACCGGGGCCAGTTTCGCCGGAGGGCCGTCCGGGCTCTGGGCCAGCCCGCGCAGGAGCGGACCGGCGGCCTCGGCGAGCTCGACCACGAAGACCAGGCCCCGCTCCCCCACCAGCGTGGCCAGGCCGTCCGCCAGCGGCTGCCGATCGTCGGGCTCGGCCTGGTGGAGCACGCCGCGCATATAGACGTTGGCGTCGCCGAGCTCCGCGTGCAGCGCCTCGGCCTCGGTTTTGTCGGCCGCGTCGAGCAGCCGGTACCGGGCCCGGCCCGCCGGGTCCGCGGTACGGGCGTGGTCGAGCGCGGCGGGCGCGAGGTCGGTGCCGACGACCAGCGGGAACCGTTCCGCGAGGTATCGGGTCTGGGTGCCGTTGCCGCAGCCGAGGTCCACCAGGGGCAGGTCGGGTGCCGTCAAGTGCGGTTCGAAGAGGGCGAGGTGGACCGCGGCCGTGAGCGCGGGGTCGGCGTCCCAGAAGACCCCGCCCTGTTCGCCGGGGGCCTCGCGCCAGAAGCCCTCCCAGGCCCCTCTGTACCGACTGTTCACGCTCATGCCCGCTCCCGGGGTCGCGACTGCGCCCGCCGGGGCCCGGCGGGCCTGATCGGTCTATCGCGCCCAGCGTGCGGCGACAAGCGGGCGGCGCATTCCTTCACCGCTCATTCGAACCACGTACGCCTTCGCGCGCCGGGCCCGCCTCCTGGCACGCGGGCGCGCGGGCATGCCGGACGTGTGTCCGGGTCAGGGGCGCGTGTCCGCGTCACGGGAGCGAGCCGTCCGCGGGGAATTCACAGCGGCGGGAAGGGGGCGGTTCAGCTACGGGGGAGGGTCAGTTCGAACCACACGGTCTTGCCCGCGCCCGTACGGCTGGCCCCCCACTCACGGGACAGGGCGCTGACGAGCCGCAGGCCGCGCCCGAACTCGTCGCCGGGGCCCGCGCTGACCAGCATCGGGAGCGTGTGGTCGTCGTCGTCCACCTCGCACAGCAGGGTGTCGCCGCGGACGAGCCGCAGTTCGATCCGGCGGCTGTGCGCATGCCGTACGGCGTTGGTGACGAGCTCTCCGACCATCAGCTCGGCGTTGTCGGCGAGAGCCGACAGCCCCCACACGTGCAGCTGTTCGCGGACCACGGCGCGCGCCCGGCCGACCTCGACCGGGTCGAGCGTCAGGCGCCATGCGGCGACGTCCTCGGACTCGATTCCGTTGAGCCGGGCCATCAGCAGAGCGACATCGTCCTTGCGCCCGCCGCGGGTGTTGAGCGCGCGGATGATGGTGTCGCAGGCATGGACCATGGAAGCGGCCGGGTGGGCGGCGGACTCGCAGAGGGTGGCGAGGCCGACACCGATGTCCTCGCCGCGCACCTCGACCAGCCCGTCGGTGCACATCACGAGCCGGTCGCCGGGCTCCACGCGCACGCGGACCGCTTCGAAGGGCACTCCGCCGACCCCGATGGGCGCTCCGGTCGGCAGATCGAGCAGCTCGCTGCGGCCGTCCCCGGCGCGGACCAGGACCGGCGGGATGTGGCCCGCGTTGGCGAGGTGCAGCATTCCGGCGATCGGGTCGTAGACGGCGTACAGGCAGGTCGCGAGATAGTTGTCGCCGAGGCGCTGGGCGAGGTCGTCGAGGTTGCGCAGAAGCTGCGCGGGCGGCAGGTCGAGCGCGGCCATGGTCTGTACGGCGGTGCGCAACTGGCCCATCATCGCGGCGGAGTTGAGGCCATGGCCCATGACGTCTCCGACGACCAGGGCGGTGCGCGAACCGGGGAGCTTCACCGAATCGAACCAGTCGCCGCCGACCCGTCCGAGGAGCGTCCCGGGCAGATAGCGGGTGGCGATGTCGCAGCCGGCCATGCGGGGCGCGATGGTCGGCAGCATGCTGTCCTGGAGGGTCTCGGCGACGCTCTCCTGGTACGTGTACATACGCGCGTTGTCCAGCACCAGGCCGGCGCGGGCGGCCAGTTCGGCGCCCGTGACCCGGTCCATGTCGTTGAACTCGACGCGCTCCGGGTGACGCAGCAGGATCATGAACCCGAGCACCACGTTGCGGGCCTTGAGCGGCACGACCAGCATGGACCGGTTGGTGATGAGCGGCCTGATGTCGCGCTTCTCGAACTGCGCGGCGATCATGTGCCCCATCCGCTCGCTGATGCGCGGCACGAGAACGGGCTCACCGGTGGTCATGCACTGGAAGAACGGTGTGTGCGCAGGGAAGGGCATGGCCTCGCCGACGGGCACGACATCGTCCCAGCGACCCGGCTCGTCCGTGTGCTCCAGGGCGACCCGATGCCACAGGGTGGTCGTGTCGGGGGCGCCTTCGGGAAAGCCCTCACCGGCGACGACCTGCTCGCGCAGATAGGTGCCTGCCACATCCGTGAAGCGCGGCACGACGGCCCGGCTGACCTCCAGGATGGTCTGCGACAGGTCGAGGGAGGTTCCGATGCGACCGCTGACCTCGTTCAGGAACTCCAGGCGCTCGCGCACGGCGACGTACTCGAGGTCCTCGCCCTCGTCCTCGGGGAGGTCCTGCGGTACGGGCCCGCCGGGGGCCGCCACCCGTGCGGCCCGCTCGCGACGCGCCTTGCGTTCCGCTCGCCTCGGCACTCCCCAGTCGGGGGTGACCGGCACCCGGTCGTTCTGACTGAACTCCATGACGGGATAGCCCAGTTCAAGGACCTGCGAAACGATGCGGGCACTCTCGCCGACGCTCATGCTGGGCAGGATCTCGGGGAGCCGACGGGCCAGCTCCTCGGAGCCGGGGAAGTCGGTGTGCAGCGCGAAGCCGGGCGCGATCCGCTCGAAGGAGGCGTCGTCGTCCTCGTGCCGCATCGCGGCCGCGTCGGCGGCCAGCACGAGCAGCCGCTCCCGGCCGGGACCCACGAGAGGGTAGGCCCACCAGAGGACGTCGGTCCGGCCGGGACCCGTCGTGGTGAGCCGGGCGCGTCCGGCGGCCGGGTAGGAGAGCCGCCCGCCCAGGGAGGACTCCAGGCCGGGGCCGAGTCCGTCGTAGGTCGCGTAGGCGCCGAAGGGGGCCGCGTCCGCGTCGTCGGGGAGCGCCCCGGAGACGGGAAGCAGGTCGACGGCGTGACGGCCCAGCGCTTCTTCCTTGGGGGCGCCGAACAGGCGCCGCGCGCCGCTGCTCCAGTGGGAGACGAGTCCGTCGCGGTCCACGACCACCACGGCCAGCGGGACGCGACCGGCGGCGGCGTGCTCCACCGCGCCGTTCCCAGCTCCGTGGCTGGGAGCCGCGCCCACTTCGGTGCCACGGTCCATGGCCCAGGCCCTCTCTCCCCACGGCTCCGCAAGATCTGTGCCGCCTCCACTACCGTACGGCGGCGCTCCGTCGCGATGTGTGGCAATAGGGGAATTGACCTCCGCGGGGGCGGCTCCGGCGCGCGGCGCGCCCCTCGGGACGTCGGCCCGTCCGGTCCGCCGGGCCAGCGTGCCCGGATCGCGCGTGACCTTGCGTCAGTCCTCGTGCCCCAGTTGCAGGTCCCGTTCCGTCCGGCCGCCGCCGGCGACCTGCAGCACGGTGGCCACCGGCGGATAGCCCGCCGCGATGACGGTGTACTCGCCGGACGACAGATCGACGAACCGGAACGTTCCGTCGGGGCCCGTGGTGAGGGTGTCCACCACGTTGCCCGCGGCGTCGAGCAGCGTCACGCGCGCGTCCTCGACGGGCCGTCCGCCGCCCGCACGGACGGTGCCGCGCAGCACGGCGCCGCCGGCGAGTTCGACGTCCTGGCGGGTCTCCCGGGCCGCCTGGACGGTCACCGGGAGCGCGGCCGGACGGAACGCGGGGGCGCCGGCGGCGAGGGTGTACTCGCCGGCCACCAGTTCCGTGATGACGTAACCGCCCTCCCGTCCGCTGCGGGTGGTGGCCACCACCTCGCCGTGCACGTTGGTGAGGGTGACGGTGGCATCCCGCACCGGGGTGCCGTCCGCGGTCAGCACGCTGCCGGCGAGGCGCCCCGCGCCGCCCAGCACGACGTCGAGTTCCACGGGCCGTTCGCCGACAGTCACCGAGACGGCCTGCGGCTGGTGGCCACCGGCCGCGGCGATCAGCACGTACGAGCCGGCGCCGGGCGTGGACAGCGCGTACCGGCCGTCGTCTCCACTGGCGCCCCGTCCGATCTGCTGCCCCCCGATGTCGATGAGGGTGAGCGCGGCGCGCGCCACGGCGGTGCCGTCGGGGTGCTGCACCGTGCCGCAGACGGGAATCCCGGCGGCGTGGCCCGAACGGGCCCGCGGAATCCGTTCGTTCATCTGCCCGGTCTCCGGGCCGGCGGTGGACGCGTTGTGGGACACCAGCGGTTTCTCCTTGAGGAAGAAGGCGATGAACAGGCCGAGGACGAGTACCGGCACGAGGTAGAGGAAGATCCGCGGCATGGCGTCCGCGTAGGCGCCGATGTACTGGTCCCGCAGAGCGGCGGGCATCGCGTGGACGAGCTGTGGGGTGATGGACTCGGAGTCCGGGGTCGTCGCGCCCGCGCGCGTGGGGAGGCGGTCGGCGAGCGCGTCGGCCAGCCGGCCGGCGAAGAGCGTGCCGAAGACGGCGGCTCCGACGCTCCCGCCGATCTGCCGGAAGTAGGTGTTGGCGCTGGTCGCGGTGCCGAGGTCGGCCGGACGCACGGAGTTCTGCACCGCGACCACCAGGACCGGCATCACCATGCCGATGCCGACGCCCAGGACCGCCATCCAGAGGCTGTAGTGGAGCCGGGAAGTGCCGGCGTCGAGGCGGGACAGCAGCCACATGCCGACGGCCGAGAGGGCACAGCCGAGAACCGGGAAGACCTTGTAGCGGCCGGTGCGGCTGATGAGCTGCCCGGAGACGACGGAGGCGACGACGATGCCGCCCATCATGGGGAGCATCAGGAGCCCGGACTCGGTGGCCCCTGCCCCGTCGACCATCTGAAGGAAGGTGGGGAGGTATCCGGCGGCTCCGAAGAGCGCGGCTCCGACGACCAGGCCGACGAGCGCGGTGACGTTGAAGACGGGGTCCCTGAAGAGCCTCAGCGGGATGAGGGGTTCGACCGCGAAGCGCTCGACGACGAGGAAGAGCACTGCCGTGGCGACCGCGCCCGCCGTGAGTCCGAGGACCACGCTCGAGCCCCAGGCGTACTCGGTGCCGCCCCAACTGGTCAGCAGGACCAGGCAGGCCGACGCGGCGGCGAGAAGCAGCACTCCGAGGACGTCGACCCGTCCTCGGACGGCGGGCTTGGGCAGTTTCAGTACGACGGTGACGACGGCCAGCGTGACCAGTCCGAAGGGCACGTTGACGTAGAAGCACCACCGCCAGGACAGATGGTCGGTGAAGTAGCCGCCCAGCAGCGGGCCCGCGACCGAGGCGAGCCCGAACGCGGCGCCGATCAGCCCCATGAACCGGCCGCGTCGGCGTGGCGGCACGATGTCCGCGATGATCGCCTGCACGCCGATCATGAGACCGCCGGCGCCGATGCCCTGGACCGCGCGGAAGGCGATCAACTGGTCCATGGTCCGCGCCCGTCCGGCGAGCGCCGAGCCGATGACGAAGACGAGGATGGCGAACTGGAAGACGCCCTTGCGGCCGTAGAGGTCGCCGAGCTTTCCGTAGACCGGGAGTCCGACGGTGGAGGTGAGCAGATAGGCGGTGATCGCCCAGGACATCCGGTCGAGGCCGTGCAGCTCTCCGACGATCTTCGGGAGCGCGGTGGCCACGATCATCTGCTCGAGTGCGGCGAGGAGCAGGGCCGGGATCAGCCCGCAGAAGATCAGCCGTACCTGGCGCGGAGTCGGCCGGACGGGCTCGGCGGCCACCGGAGCGGGCTTCGGCGCGGGTGCGACGACCGGTTGGTCCTGCACCAGAGTGATCCCGCCCACGTACCGCTCCCCTCGTCGCGCACCGCGCAATTCCCGCTAATCGCGACAACTGCCAGCAAGCGTGACGAGTTACGGCGTACTGCCATACGAAGGGGAGATCCACCCTAAACGGTGAGGGCACAACACGCCCTCGGGCGCGGCCTTTTGGCGGACGCGCCCGCCAAGTCGTCGTCCGGGGGCCGCACCTGGGCCCCCGGGAGTCACCAGTCTCCGGATCTCCGGAGGTTACTTCTCCGTCTGCGTCGCGAGGTTGGCGAGCAGGGCGTCGTAGATGCGGCCGAGGCCCTTGGGCGCGAAGGTCCGCTCGAAGAAGCCGCCGATGCCGCCCGCGCCGTTCCAGACGCTGGTGACCACGACGCGCGACTTCCCCTCACCGGCCGGGGTGACACGCCAGGTGGTGACCATGGAGGAGTTGCGGTCCTTCTCGACGAGCTCGCCGTCGGTGGGCTCGCTCACCTCGAGCAGGCAGTCACGGACGCGCTTGCTGGTGGCCTGGAGCTTCCAGTGGACGAGGGTGCCCTCGCCGTCGCCGCCCTCGCGGACCTCGTACTCGCTGAAGTGCTCGGGCAGCAGCTTCGGGCGCGTGCCGCTGTAGTCGGCCAGGGCGTCGAACACCGCCTCCGCGTCCGCCGCGATGACCCGCTCCGTCGTCGCCTCGACCTGCGCCATGGCACTTCCTCCAGCACTTGGTTCCTCGGGGGTGTGCGGTCAGCCAACCACCCGGCGCCCCGACGGCCCAAATCGGGGTGCCCGTGGAGTGCGGGCGGCACCGGCGGGGTGTCGCGGGAAACAGTTCGCACGATCAAGGGAACATGTGTTCTATTCTCTGTCCAGTGCTATCGAGGAGGCGCCATGCGCTGGGAGAACCTGATCGCGGACCCCGCCGGGGGCCCCGCCCGGGACGCCGCCCTGTTCGGCGCGGACGCGGTGACGACGCGAACGTTCGACACTCCGGAATTCCGCGGGATCACGTTCCACGAGGTCCGGGCGCGGTCGATCGTGAACCGGGTGCCGGGGGCGTCCCGCATGCCCTTCGAGTGGACGGTCAACCCGTATCGGGGCTGCACGCACGCGTGCGTCTACTTCACTGCATGACCCTATTGAGCCCGGGAGGGCCGATGCTCAGCACTCCGAACGCGGACAAGGCCTGGAAAGGCATGACGAGGTCATTCCCGACCCCGGAGGCGCCAGACCAGTATCCAGCCCCGAGCAAGGCAGAGAGGACGGCTTACGCCGTGCTGCTGCATGGACCGGCTGCGCGCTCAGGCGGCGCCGACGCGAGTCAGTGGCTGCTGCTGCGCGACCGTACAGCGAAGCGCCTGTAACCGACGCACCAGCAGCAGCCACACTTCAGGAACGCGTCAGTCGCCCAGGACGCCGTCGAGGCAGTCCTGCAACGGGCCGTACAGGCCGCGCGGAACCAGCCTGCGGACAATCGCCCTGCGAGACCCAGACGACCCCTCGGGCTGCTCCGCCCGCGGGGTCAGCCCATCCCCTGGAGCGGCTCGATCCGTACCGATCGCGGATCGAACGGCGCCCTGCCCGGACGGCCGGGCAGGAGCGTTACCGTGGCCAGCGTCTCGACCACCGCGCGCTGCCGGTCCAGCGCCAGTTCCTTCCAGACATTGGCGGGATCTTCGGCGGTCACGATGTCCACCAGGATGCGCGTCCGCTGCGGGTGCGCCATCTGCGCCTCGACGTCAGCCAGCCGGGCCTTGATCCTGCGGGTAGCGGCCTTGAATTCGGCGGCGTCAGCATCGTCGTCATCCGCGAACGCGTCGGTCAGGGACCTGATTCGGGACCGCAAGGCAACGGCTTTCACCCACAGCTCCTCCGCCCTCGGTGCGGTCTCGTCGACGAGGAGATCGACGGCGTCGGGGCGCGACAGGCGCCGGATCACGTACTCCTCGACGGTGAGGTCGATCGGTTCCGTACCGCGCGCCAGGTGCTTCGTCTTCCGGCACCGGTACAGCGGCGCCGTGAGCCCCCGCGTGCCTTTCGGGCCGCTCCGCGACCCGGACGTCACGGTCGTCCCGTCGTCGCAGACACCGCACCGGGCGATCCCCGACAGCAGCCACCGCCGGCCCGGTCCCGGGCTCGTCGACCGGCTCTTGTCCTCAAGGAGGTGCTTCGCCTCCCGCCATGTGGCCTCTTCCACGACGACCGGCCACTTACCCAGGTGCAGCTCGCCGCGGTACTGACGCAGCCCTGCGTAGCGCTCGTTCAGGAGTACGCCGCGGATGGCGTTGTATGACCAGGGTTTGCCGTTGCGGTTGAGGATGCCCCGCTCGTTGAGGTCGGCGGCCATGCCGGAGAGGGTCGCTCCGGCCAGCAGCGCGTGAAAGCAGTCCTTGACCTCGGCGGCCTCGTCTGCGACGAGCTCCGCGCCGTCTGCGGTGTAACCGAAGCAGCGCGGCCCGGTCGGCGGCAGACCGCGCTCGACGCGCTGGCGCATCTCCCGCTGCTCCCGCTCCGACATCTGCTTGACCTCGAACGTGTCGACCTCGCCGAGGAGGCCGGCGAGGAGGCGGCCAGCGGCTGTCGTGAGGTCCAACTCGGGGCCCTTGAAGCACAGCACGGACACCTCGTGCTTGCGGAGGATCTCGATTCCCTCGGCCCGTTCGCGCCGGTTCCGCCAGAGCCGGCCGAGCATGTAGACGATGATGACGTCGACTTCGCCGCGCTGTACGGCAGCCATGAGGAGCTCGTACTGGGGGCGGTGCTTGCCTTTGGTGGCCGACTTGTCGTTGTCCCGGAAGCGGCGCCCCTCGAGGGGGATTCCGCGCCGTTCAGCCAACTCGGCAGTGTCCTCTCCCTGGCGGATGACACCGTCTTCGTCGCCCTCATCCGCCTTGCTGATGCGCTCGTATGACGCACCCCTACCAAAAGGTGCCATAAATTGAAGTATATGTACGGGACGGGGCATTCAGGGCGCGCCCGCCCCAGCCCCAGAACTCCGTGCCCGGCTCCACCTGGACGTCCAGGGCTTCCGCGGTGTGCGCGTGGTGGGCGCGCATGCTCCGTTCGGTGCGCGGGTCAGGGGGAGACGAGTACATGGGTGATCTCCCGCAACTGGGCGGCGGTCAGGGACGGTTGAGCGACGGCGCGGGCCGCCTCCTTCCAATGTGGCGCACCGGAGGCGGCGAGAAGGACGTTTGTCACTCCTGGGCATGACGCGACGGCGAGGATGCACGCCTGTGCGGGGGTGGGCACGACGGGGCCGGGCTGGCGGCTGCTATACGCGCTCGATGCCTACACTCTGGCATAAGCTTCACAGCACTCCATCGCGCCGTCGGAGCGACACCAGGCCCACTGACCGACGATCTCCTCGACGCCGCTGTTGCTGCTTGTACGACGGAGGCAAACGACCTGGATTGGAAGGGCAAGCTGCCTTCGGCGAAGGGCTGACGCAAACAGACTTCCCCAAGGACGTCGCAGCGATGGCGAACAGCGGCGGAGGCCTGATCGTCTACGGCGTGGAAGAGTCGCAGAAGGCAGCGACTGGGCGCGTCGACGCCGGCGGGTTCGATGAGACCTACGAACGAACGCTGCGCAGCGCCGCAATCACCGCCATCTCCCCGCCTGTGTTCGGCCTGAACGTGCACCGCCTCGAAGCTGACGGCAAGCGGGCCATCGCCGTGGAAGTCCCCGCAAGCATCGACGGACCGCACCTGATCTACAGGAACGACTACTTCGGCGCGCCCATCCGGAATGACTCCGACACCGCGTGGATGAAGGAACGGCAGATCGAAGCCATGTACCACACCCGGTTCGAGGAGCGCCGACACGCGAGTGAGGCACTGGACGCCCGGTTCAGTGAAGTGTCCGCTGGACGGGACTCCGACACGCGCGCCTGGCTGATAGCGGTCGCCCACCCCCGCATCCCGCGCTTCCGTGACCGGACGACACGCGACAGGGCACGCTATGTGCTGTCCAAAACGGTGCCCCTGGCTCTGACCTACGCCTCGCGGAATGGCGACATGCACCCCCTGGAGAACGTCGACCTGAGCAACCCCCGCCCAGGCTTGCGCCGCTGGGTTGCCGTCAGCATGGCCATAGGCGATCACTCGTCCTGGAAAGAAGCCTGGATGAGCATCTACCATGACGGCTCGGTCACCCTCGCCGCTGCGGTCGGTGGGCACCGCAAGAGCCGCGACACCTACTTCGAGGGCTGGGAAGTCGAGTCCTCCGCCATCGAGTGCACCATCGCGGATGTCATGGCACTCCTCCGCACCACTGCGGAAGCAACCGACACGGAGGTGCGGTGTACACCTGTCGTGCTCTAAATCCCTCTGCGATGATTCCGCGCATCTCCTGGTCTGGCTCCCGTGTCGCGGGCGTTGAACAGGCGCTGCGCGTACTCCGGGGGGAGGTGGACGGTGAGGTGGCGGAAGCGTCCGTCATCGGTGCTGCCTACGGCTGCGGTGTAGCCGAAGCGGGCGCGGGTCTCCACGGTGATCCCGCCCGTCGCCGCGGCATCGCGCTGCCGGCGCCTACGCACCAGCGGCTGCCAACGCTGCTTCACCACCTCGTCGATCCGCGCGGCAATGTCGGGGCGGGCGTGCTTGCGGGCACCGCGCCGGTAGCGGTTCACTGGCCGACCATGCTGGCCATCACCTGCCTCCGCAGGCCGACAGCGCGTGGACCGACACCGTGAAGATCCTTCACGACCGCTACGACACCCCATAGTGGAGATCATGTTGCGCAACGCGCTTGATGCCCGGCTCGTCGCCCGCCAGCAGCGCCGTGGCTGCACCACCGAATGGTACGACGACAGGCAGGTCCCCCTCAGCAGCAAAGCCCGAAGCGACACTACCCAGGCCCAAGAACGTGCTAGTCGGCGTAGCCCGACCACCCCGCCGCGCGGGAAGGTCATCGCGGAGCTGTCCTTCGGCTTCTGCGCTTTCTACTGGCCCGCCAGTACAAGACCAACCTGTGGCCTGATCTCGCAGGCGCCTTTCCCCACGCCCCGAACCGAGCCCTGCCCACGGTGGAAGACCCGGTCAAGCGGCTGCACAAGTTCCGCAACCGCATCGCCCACCACGAGGGTATCTGGCACCTGCCGCTCGAAGCACGCCGGGACGACATCCCGACCGTGCTCGGCTTCATAGCGCCGACCGCCGCAACCTGGGTCGCCGACGCCTCCTGCATCGACCACGTCCTCGCCCACAGACCCTGACCCTGACCCTGACCCGATTGTCCTTTGGCAGGTGGTCTTGATCGATTGCCGGGGCCCGGGACGCTCAGCGGGTGCGGGGCGGAGTCATGCGGGCGTGGAGCAGGGTGGCGCGGGTGAGTTCTGGCGCCATTCTTCTGCTCTTCGTTGAACAGGGCAGTCAGGCCTCTGGGGGCGTCTCAGTGCTTTGAAATTCGGGCTAATAATTCACGTACGTTTTGCCGCTTTTGGATACTTTGTAGTATTCGGGGGAGGTGAGGTCGAGTTTGAATACCATGCCGTACCGTTTTCGGATGGCGGCGACCGTCTCTGATGCCGGTGACCGCACGCACCGGGACACGGGGGGATCGTTGGCGGGACACGCGTCAGGCTCTTTGACCAGGTGGTTGGACTGGTGGCCGTGTACCGGGTCCCAGGAAAGCGTCTGCGTCGGAGTGGACATCTCCGTCTCTTCGAGACCGCTGGTGTGATGGCGGTAGCGGTCGACGAAACTTTCTTCGACCCTGTGGGTGAACGGGATGTCAGATCCGGGCCGGTCCCCGGCGTTGAGTATGCCGTCGAGGACGGAGACGATCCGTTTGGGGTCGGCGCCGTAGTACACGGTGACCCGCATCGAACAGGTCAGCTTGTAACTGTCATCACCGTTCGAGTCGAACCACTGCTTCACCTTTCCCCTGAAGCAGGTGTCGGTCAGGACGAGCATGCCGGGGGCGAGAGGGGTCTGTTCGGAGTACGCCCGCGCCACGTCCCGATGATGGCTCTCTGCGTTCTGCCGGGCCTGCACTCCCTCAGTGCTGCCGGCGAGCTTGCGGACCTCTTCCGGGTTTGTGGCGCGGTCCTGGGATGAGCAGGCGGAGACGGCTAACACGACGGCGGTGGCAACCGCGCCCCACGCCGTCTTACGAGATCCAGTCATGTTCTCCCCTTGTCCGCGTCCCTCCCGCAGGGGCGCTGTGTGCCACTGTCCAGCGGGGCGGGCAGATCGTGCATGAGTACTCGTACCTATGTTCCGGGGCAGCCCTGTTTTGCGGGCTGCCCCGGAACGAATGATTCAGCCGCTCACAGGCCCATGCCTGCCATGGTGCGTTCGAGGGAGTTGGCGTACAGGCGTGCTCCGCCGATCTTGGGGTGGAACGACTGGGCGGAGAGGCCGTATTTGTCGAGGAGTGTCCAGTCCTTCACTGGGTTGTCGGAGGTGGTGAGGGTCTTGACGATGCCGTGGACCTGTTCGGGATTCCCGCACACCGCCTTGCCGGCGAAGTCGTTCGCCGGGTTGGAGAACCAAGCGAGAACACCCTGCTTGTTGACGTCCTCGACGGCGCCCTGCATCGCCGCAGCCAGGGTGCTGGCGGTGTCATTGAGCCAGTTCGCGGAGTCCGCGGAGAGGCCGAGCTGGGCGGTTCCGACTCCGGCCCTCAAGCAGGATCCACCGTCGGAGAGCAAAGGCGGGTAACCCATGAGAACGATCTTCGCGTATGGCGCTTTGTCATGGATCGCCATCAGGGTCTTGACGATGTCGGGGCGGACGACCTCGTTGATGATGCCCGGGACGGCTGTTCGCAGCGGCTGCCCGATGAACTTCGCATCTCGCCCGCCGACCTTGTCGTCGGTGTCGCTGTTGCCGAACGTCTTCTCGTTGCAGTTGCCGACTCCGAAAAACAGCAGGCAATTTTGGATGATGCCCGAGAATCGGGCGTCGTTGCCGCCGATGGAGAGGGTGACCAGGGTCGTATTGTTGTCCAGGTAGCCTTGGTTGATCTGGGACGTTTCCCCTGCATTGTCCTGAGGTACGCCAAGGACGTTGTAGGTGCGGGCTGAGGAGCAGGCGATGAGGTGGTAGTCGATCCGCGCGCTCCATGAGTCGTCCAGTTGTGCGGTTGGCAGCGATTCTCCGGGGATCGTCGCCTGCCTCGACCACGCCCGATGGGAGCGGTGGCAGGCGTCACGGGTGTTCTTGTCCCGGTAGTTGGTCTCCGGGTAGTAGTCCGCGTTGCCGTCTGAGGCTCCCTCGCCGGACGAGTAGGAATCGCCCATGGCAACGACCGACTGGTTCGGTCTGCCGGGGAGAGGCTGGAAGGCGACGGCGTCCCAGGCGACGTCCTCGTCTGCTGTCCCGTCAGCGGTGGCGTTGGTGAGTGTGACGCTGGGGGTGCCAGTGAATTGGAAGGCACCGAGGCTGACCCACCGGTTCGCGTGTTGCTCCACGACCCGGTTTTTGGAGGTGCTGTCGATGCCGCCGACTGCGTAGGACGCCTGCCTCGTCTGCGCCCCGGTGTCGGGCAGATGGACCAGTACGCGCGCCCACGACACGCTTGTTTCCAGCATCCAAGTTCCGCTGATGGTCATCAGGCCGCTGTCGCCGCCGAGATGGGCGTTGTCACGGGTGCGCGTGTACTAGAAGTGACCGTCGTAGCCGCCCCCGATCTGATGCAGATCGGCTTTTGCGTCGTACTGGCCGAGACCGGGGCCGGTTGCATTCGGGTCGGGGTTGAAGGCGAACTGGAAGCTGCCCGCGTCTGTTCCGGTCGTGCCGCAGTCACTGTAGGTGTTGGTGTTGTCGGGTATGGAATGGACGATCAGTGCGTTCGAGGGCAGTCCGGTGGTGGAGCATACGGGGGTGCCGCTCTGAAGGCGGTAGCCGCGTCCCGGCTCGGTACGCAGCGTGGCGTATTTGATGCTTTCGTTCCCGCAAGGGTTCGTCTGGGCGGCGCAGTTCTTCCAGGTGGCGTTGGTCTCGTGCATTCGCATGACCAGAATCCGGCGACCCAAGCGGAACCCGCCCTCATGGACCTCTGCCTCTGCGTTTCCCAGGAATGCGGAACGTGCGGAACTTCCGGCGAGCGGGTCAGGAATGGCGAAAATCTGCATCTCGCGACCGACCCGCAGTCGGCAGCTCACTACAGAGAAGTGTCATCATCCGGGCAAGTTGATGAAAATCCTTGCCCGTCAGTAATAACGCCTCTAGCCTTCCGGCGTCATGCGCACACGAACCGCTGCCTCCGCTGCAGCCCTCCTCGCCACCCTCGCCGCCTGCACCAGCCACTCCCCCACTCCCACTCCTGCCAAGCCGGTCGAAGTAACCCAGTACGGAACCGAAATGAGCCACGGTCACCTCGTCTTCGCCGCCCAGTACACGATCCGCAACCTCGACCGTTCACCCGTCGAATACAAGATCGCGTTCAAATTCGACGGCGACGGTTCGGGCGCAGCGAACCCGAAATGGGTCACCCGGACCGTCGGCGCCCAAAGGACTTACGCCGGAACCGTGTCTGTCCCCTGGGAAAAGGACGCGGCGTCGATAGGAGTGGAAATTAGCCAAATACAACGGACTCCGCTCTGACGTCTTCCGCCTACGCCACTTGGCCGGTTCCGATCGAAACGAGGGCTGGCTCTCCCTGCCGATTGCGACGGTGCTGGCACAAGGGCCGGCCCGCGTCGTGGTTCTGCTCGTTGCCGTCCGGCAGCCGTGAGGCCATCGCCTGGATCGACTTGCGGCGGCCGTCCAGCATCAGCCCCCGCAGATAGCAGTCGCCCTTGGCCCGCTGGTCCTTGCGCGGCACCGAGGCGAACACATCAGCGACGAACAACGCCAACGTCGCCCGGACACGGTTCACTTCATGTGCGTCCACACATCCAACATGCTCTTGATCAGCACTAACAGGAAGACCTAACGGAGTCCTATTAGTACTGGATTCCTCTTTGACTGGGTATATGTCCTGGTGGCGGGGTAGTTGATGGTGCTCGGGGGCGGGTGCTGGGCGATGGTTTTATGGGCACGACCGGGGCGTGATGAGGACGAGCGGGCCGTCGTTCGCAGGTTGTCGCGGGCACGGAAGGCTCCTCGGGATGTGGTGATGCGGGCCCGGATGATCGAGCTGAGCTGGTCGGGGCTGCGGGTCCCTGCGATCGCTGTGGAGCTGGACTGCAGCCAGAAAACGGTCCGCTGCTGGCTGCACCGCTTCAACCGCCTGGGCCTGCAGGGACTGGATGATCTGGGTGGGCAGGGCCGCAAGCGACGGATCACCGAGCAGGAACGATCCCGGATCATCTCCCTGGTCAAGACCGTGCCGCCGGGGCGGCTGCGGTGGGAGCCCGTCGGGGAACTGTGGGCCTTCGATGAGTCCGGACCGCCCGAGTGGACGCTGGATTCCCTGGCCGCGGCAGCACGGGCCGAAGGCATCGAGGTGGGCCGCTCGCAGGTCCGCCGGATCCTGCTCGCCGAGGGTGTCCGCTGGCGCCGTACCCGGTCCTGGATGCGGTCGAAGGACCCGGACTTCGTCCCAAAAGGACAAGGATCATCGGCCTCTACACCCAGCCGCCCGACGGTGCGACGGTGATCTGCGCCGACGAGCTGGGGCCGGTGATCCCGCGGACCTTTCCGCCCGCACCCGCCTGGTCACCCGACGGGCACCGGATCAAAGCGGAACTCGACTACAGCCGCGGACCGGAGAAAACCTGGGTCTACGGCGGTCTACGGCCGGCCGACGGCCAGGCCCTGACCATGACCGCGTCCTCCCGCAACAGCGTCTTCTACCAGCAGTTCCTGCAACAGGTCGAGGACGCCAACCCGGGCAGGGAGATCTGGATCGTCACCGACAACCTGTCCAGCCACAACAGCCTGTCCACCCGGACCTGGCTCGAGGACCATCCCCGTATCCACCACGCCTTCATCCCCGTCGGCGCATGCTGGCTCAACCTCCAGGAAGCCTGGTGGCGCATCTTCCGCAAAGCCGCCCTCGCCGGCCGCTCCTTCGCCAACCCCGACGACATCGCCCAAGCCACAACCCTCGCAACCAACCAGCTCAACTCCCATGCCGGCCCATGGATCTGGGGCAGACCCGCACCGCCAACCCGCTCCCTACGACGCCGATACGTGTACCTCGTTTGAGGAATCCAGCATTAGGTCGGGCGTCTCGCCGGTGGCGAGGGTGGCAAGGGCCTGGGGGATGTTGATGCCGGTGGCCCGCTCGACGAGGAGTGGTACGAGGTCCCCCGCCGGCCGACCGTTGACCTCGATCACGCTGGGACCGCTCGCCGTCAGCCGCAGCTCGACGTGAAGCACCCCCAGCTCAGGCCCAGAGCCCGGACCGCGGCGGCCACGACCCCTTCAACAGGCCGCTCGACCTACTCGGCATCGCCTGACCTGCACGATCACCCGCAAACAGGACTTTAAAACGACCCTGCCTCATGCCTCCCGCCTCGGGCACGAGAAGATACTGGGGGAGAAGCAGTACCTGCGTCTACTGTTTCGCCCGCAAGACGCACAGCTACCTGGACCTCGACACCGGGCTCGACTTCGACTCGCAGATCGTGGTGAAGGTCAACGCGCCGGAGCTGCTGCGCCGCCAGCTCGCCTCGCGCCGCTGGCTCGGCGAGCACATCGCGATGGGCACCAACGTCGACTGCTACCAGCGCGCGGAGGGCCGGTACGCACTGATGCCGGGCATCATCGCGGCCCTGCGCGACCACGCGAACCCCTTCTCGATCCTGACGAAGGGCACGCTCATCCTGCGCGACCTCGACCTCCTGAGGCAGGCGTCCGAGGTCACCGACGTCGGGATCTCGGTCTCCGTCGGTTTCACCGACACCGAGCTGTGGCGCACCGTGGAGCCGGGCACACCGGCCCCGGAGCGCCGTCTGGACGTCGTCCGCACGCTGACGGACCACGGCATCGGCTGCGGCGTCCTGATGGCCCCCGTGATCCCGTTCCTGGGCGACCACCCCGCCCAGCTGCGCGCCACCGTACGGGCGGTCGCGGCCTCGGGAGCGACCTCGGTGACCCCGCTGGTGCTGCATCTGCGGCCCGGCGCCCGCGAGTGGTTCATGGCCTGGCTGGAACGCCACCACCCCCACCTCGTGGCGCGCTACGAGCGGCTGTACGCGGAGGGCGCCTACGCCCCGAAGTGGTACCAGCGCCGGATCACCCGTCAGGTCCACGAGCTGGCCCAGGAGTACGGCATCGGCCCCGCGCGCGCGGGAGTGCCTCGCCGGATCACCGCCCCCGAACCCGGGTCCACCACCGTGCCGTCGGCACCCGCGGCACCCGAACCGACGCAGCTGACGCTGCTCTGACGATCCACCACGGAGGGCTGTCCCACGCCTCCCCGAAGCCGTCGTGTCCCTGACGGCTCGTCGGGGTGCTCCTGACGGCATCCGAGCGCATCACGCGATCCAATCGGGTCGAGTCTTGCCGGAACGCGTTCTTACGGGACCCCCGTCCGGGACGATACGGCGAAGGCCGTGGCGTGCACGGCTCAGAATCCTCCGTCCTGGGAGGCCTTGTGAAGAAACGCGCAGCTGCTCTGTGCGGGGCGGCCGCCGTGCTGGCCGGGATGATCACCTCGATCCCCGCCGACGCGAGCGCCGGCTCCGCTGCCGCACCGCGCACCACCTCCACCCCGACCGCGAAGCCCCTCTGGAAGAAGTGCGGTACCAGCGATTACCCGACGCTCCAATGCGCGTCCTTGAAGGTGCCGCTGGACCACACGAACCCCTACAGCGAGCGGATCACCCTCGCCCTGTCCCGCGTCCCGCACACCGCGAAGACGTACCAGGGGCCGCTGCTGGTGAACCCGGGCGGTCCCGGTGGCAGCGGGCTCACGCTGGCCGGATTCGTCGCCTCCGCGCTGCCCAAGGCCGTGGCGGCGCAGTACGACGTCATCGGTTTCGACCCGCGCGGCGTCGGCGCGAGCAAGCCCGCGCTGGACTGCAAACCGGGGCACTTCAAGCCCGTCCGACCCGACACCGTCCCGAGCACCCGGGCCATCGAGGAGGCGAACCTCAGCCGCGCCAAGGCGTTCGCCGAGGCGTGCGGCACGAAATACGCGAAGCTGCTGCCGTACATGGACACGGTGAGCGCGGTCCGCGACATGGACGCGATCCGCGGCGCGCTCGGCGCCAGGAAGATCAACTACTTCGGCTACTCGTACGGCACCTACCTGGGGGCCGTGTACGCCAAGCTCTACCCGCAGCGGGTCCGCCGGCTGGTCCTGGACTCCATCGTCGACCCCACCGGCGTCTGGTACGACGACAACCTCAGCCAGGACTACGCCTTCAACGACCGCCACCTGGCGTTCCTGGCGTGGGTCGCCAAGAACAACGCGGTCTACAAGCTCGGCACCGACCCGGCCAAGGTCGAGGCCAAGTGGTACGCGATGCGCGCGGCGCTCGCCAAGAACCCCGCGCAGAAGAAGGTGGGCGCCTCCGAGCTGGAGGACACCTTCATCCCGGGCGGCTACTACAACGGCTACTGGCCCTACCTCGCCGAGGCGTTCGCGTCGTATGTGAACAGCAAGAACTCCGACGCGCTCGTCGAGGCGTACGACAACTTCGGCGCCGTCGACGCCTCGGGCGACAACGGCTACAGCATCTATACGTCGGTGCAGTGCCGTGACGCGTCCTGGCCGCGCGACTGGCGCCAGTGGCGCGAGGACAACTGGGCGGTGTACGACAAGGCGCCGTTCATGGCCTGGAACAACGCCTGGTACAACGCGCCGTGCGCGTTCTGGCCCACGGGCTCGCTCCGGCCGGTGGACATCTCCAACCGCCACCTGCCGCCGACCCTGCTGTTCCAGGCGACGAACGACGCGGCCACTCCCTACGAGGGGGGCGTCACCGTCCATCACCAGCTGCGCGGCTCCAGCCTGGTGGTGGAGCAGGGCGGCGGGAACCACGGCATCACGCTGAGCGGCAACGCCTGCCTGGACAAGTACCTGGCGACGTATCTGACCAACGGCAAGGTGCCGCACGGCGGCGGCGAGGCCGACGCCGTGTGCAAGACGCTGCCCGACCCGAAACCGCTGACCGCGAAGGCGGCGTCCACCTCCTCGCGGGGTTCGGCGCTGCACGGCCTGCTCGGCTACCGGGGCTGAACCTCCCCCGCTGTGACGCCCGTCGGGGGCGTTGTCGGACCCATGGTCCACCATGGACCCATGAGCAGGCCGACGCGTATCCCCGCCCCCGACGGGCTAGCCCCCGCCGCCGCGTACTCCCATGTCGTGACGGGCACGGGCCGCTTCGTCGCGGTGTCGGGCCAGCTCCCCCTGGACGAGGACGGCAAGCTCGTCGGCGAGGGTGACGCCGAGGCACAGGCCCGCCAGGTGTTCGAGAATCTGCGCCGGTGCCTGGCGGCGGCGGACGCCACCTTCGACGACGTCGTCAAACTCACCTTCTTCGTCACGGACATGGCCCACATGCCGGCGATCCGGGCCGCCCGCGCCGCCCACATACCCGCGGACCGGCTTCCTGCCGCCTCGGCGGTCCAGGTCGCCGCGCTGATCCGTCCCGAGTTCCTGATGGAGATCGAGGCGTACGCGGTGGTCGGCGGGTGAGCGGGCTGTGGGTGCGTGAGATGACACTCGGCGACTGTCCGCGGGTGGCCGAGATCCGGGTGCGTGGCTGGCAGAGCGCGTACAAGGCCCTGATACCGCAGGCGTATCTGGACGGACTCAGCGTGGCCGAGGACGCGGCGCGGCGCCGCCGCAACCTCGAACAGGGTGACGGCAGTGTCGTGAACCTGGTCGCGGAGCGGGACGGCGAAGTGCTCGGCTGGGCCTGCCACGGGCCGCACCGGGACAGCGAAGTCCGCGCCGGGGACGTCGAGTTGTACGCCATCTACGTGCATCCCGACCTGTTGGGCCAGGGGGCCGGGCGCGCCCTGCTGCGGGAGTCGGCCGACCGCTGCGTGGCGGCCGGGCACGAGCGCATGCTGCTGTGGGTCCTCAAGGAGAACACCTCGGCCCGCCGTTTCTACGAACGGGCCGGCTTCCTCCCCGACGGCGCCGAGGAGCCCTTCGAGGCAGCCGGGGTCGAGGTGCCCGAGGTGCGCTACGCGCGCGTACTGACCGGCACCGGGCCCGACCGACGGACGCCCGGTTCGCGCTGACGCCGGACTCGGCCGACGGACGCCGGGCCGCGTATGCCGGCACCGGCACATGCCCGCCGGTCGAGGTGAGCGGACGGACCTACAGGCACGTACGCCTGGAGCTCCAGGACGCCTGGACCCGCCTAGACCTGTTCCTCGGGCAGCCGGGCCAGGGCGCGCACGGCCGTCTCAGCGAGCGCCGGGTGGGCCAGCGCTTCGTTCAGGACCGGTCGCGCGCGGGCGTCGCCCAGGACGCCCAGGCCTTCCGCGCAGGCGAGGGCGACCTTGCGGTACGGGTCGTGCGGGCGCAGCCGGCGTTCCAGGGTGGTGATCAGCGCGGGTACGGATTCCGGCGCCCGGAGTTCGACCAGCAGCCGTACCGGCTGGAGCGCGTACGCGACCCGCAGTTCGTTCGTGGCGAGCGCCGCGGCGGCGCGGGCCGTACGCGGGTCGCCGAGCCGGGCCAGGGCCTGCGCGGCCGACGCGCAGCGCTGGGGATCACGGTGGTTGAGCAGCAGGACGAGTGCCTCGAAGGCCCGCCGGTCCCCGGCCGTGCCGAGCCGGAAGGCGACCAACTCTCGCGCCCAGAGCGGCTGTCCGGGCTCGGTCAGCGCGGCGGCCAGCGCGTCGGGATCCTCCGTCGCCGCGAGGCGTTCGTACGCCGCCGAGTCCCCGGCCCCGGCCTCGCTCCGCAAACGCTCCGTGAGTGATCGCAACGCTTCGTCCATGGGGCCGAGCTTAGGCAAGCCCGTAAGGTGCGGGGACGTACATCACAAAGTCGGGGACTGGCGCGCTCGTTACTGGCGGGTTAAGCTCAGACGAGCGAGTTACCCACTCGCGTCGAACCTCAGGGTGGCCTGGTGACGCAGCCACCGTGAGAGCAGTCGGTTCGGTACCTCAGGTACCTCAGTACGACATGGCTCCGGGACAGGGCCGGTCGGCTTTCACCGCCCAAGGGCGCCCGTTCGTCGGCGCCTCGGGACGGCACCGGGCGTGTGCGCTCGTCAGCCCGGAAACACCCGCAACCTCCGCACGGTGTGCGCCTGTCGGCGTACCCGCGTGCGCTCCTCAGTCGTCACCTCTTCCAGGAGTCCCGCGATGGCCACTCCCCTGTCCGACACCCCTCTGTCCCCGCTGAAGACCGTCGCCGTCATCGGCCTCGGCACCATGGGCACCGGCATCGCCGAAGTCCTGGCCCGCGCCGGCCGTGACGTCATCGGCATCGACATCAGCGAAGCCGCGGCCGCCCAGGCCGTGGCCACCCTCGAAGCCTCCACCGCCCGCGCCGTGCGCCGCGAGCACATGAGCGACGCGGAGCGCACCGACGCCCTCGCCCGCTTCCGCACCTTCACCGACCTCGCGGCCGCCGCCGACGCCGACCTCGTCATCGAGGTGACCCCGGAGTCGTACGACATCAAGCAGCAGGTCTTCCGGGCCCTCGACACCATCGTGCGCCCCGAGACGATCCTCGCGACGGGCACCAACGCGCTGTCCGTGACGCGTCTCGCCGCGGACTCGGCCCGCCCCGAGCGCGTGCTCGGCCTGCACTTCTTCAACCCGGCACCCGCGATGAAGCTCGTCGAGGTCGTCTCCTCGGTGCTGACCGCGCCGACGGCCGTCGCCGCGGTCACCGACCTGGCGATCGAACTCGGCAAGGAGCCCGTGGCGGTCGGTGACCGCCCCGGATTCGTCGCCGACGGGCTGCTGTTCGGCTACCTCAACCAGGCGGCCGCGATGTACGAGGCGAAGTACGCCTCCCGCGAGGACATCGACGCGGCGATGAAGCTCGGCTGCGGGCTGCCCATGGGCCCGCTCGCGCTGCTCGACCTGATCGGCGTGGACACCGCGCGGACCGTCCTGGAGGCGATGTACTCCGAGTCGCGCGACCGGCTGCACGCCCCCGCGCCCATCCTCAAGCAGCTCAGCGAGGCGGGCCTGACCGGGCGCAAGTCCGGCCGCGGCTTCTACTCGTACGAGGCCGCGGGCAGCGACGCCGTCGTGCGGGACGCGCTGACGCCTCTGGAGGGGGCCGTCGTGGCACCGGGCCGCACGATCCGCTCGGTCGGCGTCGCAGGCTCCGGCACGATGGCCTCCGGTATCGCGGAGGTCTTCGCGAAGGCCGGGTACGAGGTCGTCCTCGCGGGCCGTACGGAGGAGAAGGCGCAGACCGCGAAGGCCCGTATCGGCAAGTCGCTCTCCCGTTCCGTCGACAAGGGCCGCATGACGGCCGAGGCGGCGGCGCGGACCCTGGAGCTGATCACGCCGACCGGCAGCTACGACGACTTCGCCGAGGTCGACCTGGCGCTGGAGGCGGTCGCCGAGGACCTGGAGATCAAGCAGCAGTTGTTCGGCACCTTCGACAAGGTCTGCAAGCCCGGCGCGATCCTCGCCACCACCACCTCCTCGCTGCCCGTCGTCGCCTGTGCCCGCGCCACCTCGCGCCCGCAGGACGTGATCGGCATGCACTTCTTCAACCCGGCCCCGGCGATGAAGCTCGTCGAGGTCGTGCGGACCGTGCTGACCGCGGACGACGTGCACGCCACCGTGCGCGAGGTCTGCGCGAAGATCCGCAAGCACCCGGTGGACTGCGGTGACCGGGCCGGCTTCATCGTGAACGCGCTGCTCTTCCCGTACCTGAACAACGCGATCAAGATGGTGCAGGAGCACTACGCCTCGCTCGACGACATCGACGCGGCGATGAAGCTGGGCGGCGGCTATCCGATGGGGCCCTTCGAGCTGCTCGACGTGGTCGGGCTCGATGTCTCGCTGGCCATCGAGAAGGTCCTGCACCGCGAGTTCCGCGACCCGGGACTCGCCCCCGCTCCGCTCCTGGAGCACCTGGTGGCCGCGGGCTGCCTCGGCCGCAAGACGGGCCGCGGCTTCCGCGAATATGCCCGCCGCTGAGCGTCCGGGCGACCGGCTCACGGACGACACCGACTGGGGCGGGCTGCTCGGCCCCGCCGGACACCCCCCGCCCCTGCTGGGCGGGGGGATCCCCGGACATGCGCGCTCTCCTGCGCACATGCAGTACGTTCGGGGCATGTCCCAGCCCGCCAAGTCCTCACGTACACCAGCCACGCCCGACGCGCCGGAGAGCGCCGCGGGCAGCCGGGCGGCAGCCCAACGCCTCAAGATGCGCCGGGAGCTGGCGGCCGCGGCCATGGAGCTGTTCGCGGCCAAGGGGTACGAGGCGACCACCGTAGACGAGATCGCGGCCCGGGCCGGGGTGGCCCGCCGCACCTTCTTCCGCCACTTCCGCTCCAAGGAAGAGGCGATCTTCCCCGATCACGACGACACCCTGATCCGGGCCGAGGCGGTGCTCAACGCGGCGCCCGCGCACGAGCATCCGCTCGACACCGTGTGCCGCGGCATCAAGGAAGTCATGAGGATGTACGCGGCACAGCCCGAGATCTCCGTCTCGCGCTACAAGCTGACGCGCGAGGTGCCGACGCTGCGCGAGGCCGAGATCGCCTCGGTGGCCCGCTACGAGCGGCTCTTCACCCGCTACCTGCTGGGCCACTTCGACGAGCACGCGCACGACGACGACGCCAACGACGATCCGCTGCTCGCCGAGGTCGCCGCGTCGGCCGTGGTCACGGCCCACAACCACGTCCTGCGGCGCTGGCTGCGGGCCGGCGGCCAGGGCGATGTGGAGACCCAGCTCGACCACGCGTTCGCCATCGTCCGCAAGACCTTCGGCACCGGGATCGGCGCGGGACGGGAGACCGCGCCGCGACCTGCACCGGCCTCGTCCTTCACGGAGGGGGAGGTGCTGGTGACCGTGGCCCGTGTCGACGCTCCGCTGGACCAGGTGATGCGCACGATCGAGCAGGCACTCAAGGAACGGTCGTAGCGACCCGCCGTCCATGGACGGCCCACTGCTCCGACCACGCGCCGGACACGCTCACTTCGAGCGCGTCCGGCGTTTTTTGTGCCCTGGTTTGAGTGCTTTGCGGCCCACTCTGATCGATCATCGCTCACGTGTTACGTAAAGATTTCATCTGAGCGCAACTTATGGCACTGCGTGCCTTGCCAGGTGACACGGCGTGCCATACGTTGAAGGAGTCCGGGCGGCCGGCGTGCAGAGACCATTCGTACGTCGGCTGTCCCCGCAAGCACCATGGCCTGCGCGCCCGGACGCCTGCGTCACAGGCAACCTCCTGCGCCAACCACAGCGCCGCCACAGCACCACCTCCGCCGAACCGACGGCACACCCCTCAGCAGCAGTACCGACGTAACCCTCAGCGTTCTTCCCTCGGAACGCGCATCGCCGGAGGCAACACCGTGAAGGAAATCCTGGACGCGATTCAGTCGCGGACGGCCACGTCCGCCGACTTCGCCGCACTTCCGCTCCCCGAGTCCTACCGCGCGATCACCGTGCACAAGGACGAGACGGAGATGTTCGACGGGCTCAGCAGCCGCGACAAGGACCCCCGCAAGTCGATCCACCTGGACGACGTGCCGGTGCCGGAGCTCGGACCGGGCGAGGCCCTGGTCGCCGTGATGGCGTCCTCCGTGAACTACAACTCGGTCTGGACGTCGATCTTCGAGCCGGTGTCGACCTTCGGCTTCCTGGAGCGCTACGGGCGCCTCAGCGAGCTCAGCAAGCGCCACGACCTGCCGTACCACATCATCGGCTCGGACCTCGCGGGCGTCGTCCTGCGCACCGGCCCGGGAGTGAACTCCTGGAAGCCCGGCGACGAGGTCGTCGCGCACTGCCTGTCCGTCGAGCTGGAGTCCTCCGACGGCCACAACGACACGATGCTCGACCCCGAGCAGCGCATCTGGGGCTTCGAGACCAACTTCGGCGGCCTCGCCGAGATCGCGCTCGTCAAGTCCAACCAGCTCATGCCGAAGCCGGACCACCTGAGCTGGGAGGAGGCCGCGGCTCCCGGACTGGTGAACTCCACCGCCTACCGGCAGTTGGTCTCCCGCAACGGCGCCGGCATGAAGCAGGGCGACAACGTGCTCATCTGGGGCGCGAGCGGCGGACTCGGCTCGTACGCCACGCAGTTCGCGCTCGCCGGCGGCGCCAACCCCATCTGTGTCGTCTCCAGCGAGCAGAAGGCGGAGATCTGCCGGAAGATGGGCGCCGAGGCGATCATCGACCGCAACGCCGAGGACTACAAGTTCTGGAAGGACGAGCACAACCAGGACCCCAAGGAGTGGAAGCGCTTCGGCAAGCGCATCCGCGAGCTCACCGGCGGCGAGGACGTGGACATCGTCTTCGAGCACCCGGGCCGCGAGACCTTCGGTGCCTCGGTGTACGTCACCCGCAAGGGCGGCACCATCGTCACCTGCGCCTCGACCTCGGGCTACAACCACGAGTACGACAACCGCTACCTGTGGATGTCGCTGAAGCGGATCATCGGCTCGCACTTCGCGAACTACCGCGAGGCCTGGGAGGCCAACCGCCTCGTCGCCAAGGGAAAGATCCACCCGACGCTCTCCAAGGTCTACTCCCTGGAGGAGACCGGGCAGGCCGCCTACGACGTGCACCGCAACCTCCACCAGGGCAAGGTCGGCGTGCTCGCGCTGGCACCCCAGGAGGGCCTGGGAGTGCGCGACGAGGAGAAGCGCGCCCAGCACATCGATGCCATCAACCGCTTCCGGAACGTCTGAGGTCCACCCATGACAGAGCGTCAGACCGCCCATGAGCGGCGGGAGAAGGACCGGCCGTGGCTCATGCGCACGTACGCCGGCCACTCCACGGCCGAGGCGTCCAACGAGTTGTACCGGCGCAACCTCGCCAAGGGGCAGACGGGGCTCTCCGTGGCCTTCGACCTGCCGACGCAGACGGGCTACGACCCCGACCACATCCTCGCCCGCGGCGAGGTCGGCCGGGTCGGTGTGCCGGTCTCGCACCTCGGTGACATGCGCCGGCTGTTCCAGGACATCCCCCTGGAGCAGATGAACACCTCGATGACCATCAACGCCACCGCCATGTGGCTGCTGGCGCTCTATCAGGTCGTCGCCGAGGAGCAGGGCGCCGACATCACCCAGCTCCAGGGGACGACCCAGAACGACATCGTGAAGGAGTACCTCTCGCGGGGGACGCACGTCTTCCCGCCGGTGCCCTCGCTCCGTCTCACGACGGACATGATCACGTACACGGTCAACCACATCCCCAAGTGGAACCCGATCAACATCTGCAGCTACCACCTGCAGGAGGCGGGCGCCACCCCGGTCCAGGAGATCGCGTACGCGATGTCCACCGCGATCGCCGTCCTGGACGCGGTGTTCGCGTCCGGGCAGATCGCCGAGGACCGCAAGGGCGAGGTCGTGGCCCGTATCTCCTTCTTCGTGAACGCGGGTGTCCGCTTCATCGAGGAGATGTGCAAGATGCGGGCGTTCGGGCGGATCTGGGACAAGATCACGCGCGAGCGGTACGGCATCGAGGACCCCAAGCAGCGGCGCTTCCGCTACGGCGTCCAGGTCAACTCCCTCGGCCTGACCGAGGCGCAGCCGGAGAACAACGTCCAGCGGATCGTGCTGGAGATGCTGGCCGTCACCCTCTCCAAGGACGCCCGCGCGCGTGCCGTCCAACTGCCCGCCTGGAACGAGGCGTTGGGCCTGCCGCGCCCATGGGACCAGCAGTGGTCGCTGCGCATCCAGCAGGTGCTGGCGCACGAGAGCGACCTGCTGGAGTACGAGGACATCTTCGAGGGCTCGCACGTCATCGAGGCCAAGGTGGCGGCCCTCGTCGAGGAGTCGCTGGCCGAGATCGACCGCATCGAGGCGATGGGCGGCGCGATGGCCGCCGTCGAGTCCGGCTACCTGAAGTCGCAGCTCGTCTCCTCGCACGCCGAGCGCCGCGGCCGTATCGAGGGCGGCACCGACAAGATCGTCGGCGTCAACATCTTCCAGTCGACCGAGCCGAACCCGCTCACGGCCGACCTGGACGCGGCGATCATGACGGTCGACCCCGCGGTCGAGGCCCGGGTGATCTCCGCGCTGCAGAACTGGCGTGACACGCGCTACCAGCCGCCCTTCAACCACCCGCGCCCGTGCAAGGCGCTGGAGCGGCTGAAGGAGGCGGCGAAGGGCACCGCAAACCTCATGGAGGCCACCCTGGAGTGCGCCCGCGCCGGTGTCACCACCGGCGAGTGGGCCGGGGCCCTGCGCGAGGTGTTCGGCGAGTTCCGCGCCCCGACCGGCGTCTCGTCCGCGCCCGTCGCGGTCACCGCCGAGGAGGGCACCGCTCTCGCCCTGGTGCGCCGCAAGGTGGAGCTGACCGCCAAGGACCTGAACGTCGGCAACCTCCGGTTCCTGGTGGGCAAGCCGGGCCTGGACGGGCACTCCAACGGCGCCGAGCAGATCGCCGTGCGGGCCCGCGACGCCGGGTTCGAGGTCGTCTACCAGGGCATCCGGCTCACCCCGGAGCAGATCGTGGACGCGGCCGTGGCCGAGGACGTGCACGCCGTCGGCCTGTCCATCCTGTCCGGTTCGCACGCCCAGCTCGTGCCGGACGTCCTGGAGAAGATGCGCACCGCCGGCGCGGGCGACATTCCGGTGATCGCGGGCGGGATCATCCCGAACGCCGACGCCGAACAGCTGCGGGCCGCGGGAGTGGCCGCGGTCTTCACACCGAAGGACTTCGACATCACCGGAATCATCGGCCGTATCGTCGACGAGATCCGGAAAGCGAACAAGCTCGACCCCCTGGAGGTCCCCGCATGACCAGCCCTGTTCCCCAGGTCAACCGCCTTCGTCCGCGGCGCTCCTGTCTGGCCGTACCGGGCAGCAACCCGCGCTTCCTGGAGAAGGCCCAGGGGCTCCCCGCCGACCAGGTCTTCCTCGACCTGGAGGACGCGTGCGCGCCGCTGGCCAAGCCCGACGCCCGGCACACCATCGTCAAGTTCCTCAACGAGGGTGACTGGACCGGCAAGACGCGGGTCGTGCGCGTCAACGACTGGACGACCGAGTGGACGTACCGCGATGTCGTCACGGTCGTCGAGGGCGCGGGGCAGAACCTCGACTGCATCATGCTGCCGAAGGTGCAGACGGCCGAGCAGGTCGTAGCCCTTGACCTCCTGCTGACGCAGATCGAGAAGACGATGGGCTTCGAGGTCGGCAAGATCGGCATCGAGGCGCAGATCGAGAACGCCCAGGGCCTGAACAACGTCAACGAGATCGCCACCGCCTCGCAGCGCGTGGAGACGATCATCTTCGGCCCGGCCGACTTCATGGCGTCGATCAACATGAAGTCGCTGGTCGTGGGTGAGCAGCCGCCCGGCTACCCGGCGGACGCCTACCACTACATCCTGATGAAGATCCTGATGGCCGCGCGCGCCAACAACCTCCAGGCCATCGACGGTCCCTACCTGCAGATCCGCAACATCGACGGCTACCGCGCGGTCGCCCAGCGCGCCGCGGCCCTCGGCTTCGACGGCAAGTGGGTGCTGCACCCGGGCCAGGTGGAGGCCTCCAACGAGATCTTCTCCCCCTCGCAGGAGGACTTCGACCACGCCGAGCTGATCCTGGACGCGTACGACTACTACACGTCCGAGGCCGGCGGCAAGAAGGGCTCCGCGATGCTCGGCGACGAGATGATCGACGAGGCCAGCCGCAAGATGGCCCTCGTCATCTCGGGCAAGGGCCGGGCCGCCGGCATGCAGCGCACGACCACGTTCGAAGCCCCGGAGGCCTGAGCACCATGCAGTTCGGACGCACCTACGAAGAGTTCGAGGTCGGGGCGGTCTACAAGCACTGGCCCGGGAAGACGGTCACGGAGTACGACGACCACCTCTTCTGTCTGCTGACCATGAACCACCACCCGCTCCACATGGACAGCAACTATGCGGAGAAGACGACCGATTTCGGCAAGAACGTCGTCGTCGGGAACTACATCTACTCGCTGCTCCTCGGCATGTCCGTGCCGGACGTCTCGGGCAAGGCGATCGCCAACCTGGAGGTCGAGTCGCTGAAGCACGTGGCGCCGACCTTCCACGGCGACACGATCTACGGCGAGACCACGGTCCTCGACAAGACCCCCTCCCGGTCCAAGTCGGACCGCGGGATCGTCTACGTGGAGACCAAGGGCTACAAGCAGGACGGCACGCTGGTCTGCGTGTTCCGCCGCAAGGTGATGGTCCCCACCGAGACGTACATCAAGGAGCGCGGCGGCGAGCAGCCCGGCCGGCCCGAACCCACCGCACCCGCGGACAAGAAGACGGAGAAGTAGTCATGGCACGACTCGCCCAGACCGCCGGTCTGACCGACGTCCAGCAGGAGATCCTCTCCACCGTCCGCGATTTCGTGGACAAGGAGATCATCCCGGTCGCGACCGAGCTGGAGCACCGCGACGAGTATCCCCAGGCGATCGTCGACGGCCTGAAGGAGCTGGGCCTCTTCGGGCTGATGATCCCCGAGGAGTACGGCGGCCTGGGCGAGTCCCTCCTGACGTACGCGCTGTGCGTCGAGGAGATCGCCCGTGGCTGGATGTCGGTCTCCGGCATCATCAACACCCACTTCATCGTGGCGTACATGATCAAGCAGCACGGCACGCAGGAGCAGAAGGACCACTTCCTGCCCCGCATGGCGCTCGGCGAGACGCGTGGCGCCTTCTCGATGTCGGAGCCGGCGCTCGGCTCGGATGTGTCGGCGATCTCGTCGAAGGCGGTCAAGGACGGCGACGAGTACGTCCTGAACGGCCAGAAGATGTGGCTGACGAACGGCGGATCGTCGAATCTGGTGGCCGTTCTCGTCCGGAGTGACGAAGGACACCCCGAGGGCACGGCGCCCCACAAGTCGATGACGACCTTCCTGGTGGAGAAGGAGCCCGGCTTCGGAGAGGTCCGCCCCGGCCTCACCATTCCCGGGAAGATCGACAAGATGGGTTACAAGGGTGTCGACACCACCGAACTCATCATGGACGGACTGCGCATTCCGGCCGATCGCGTACTCGGCGGGACCACCGGCCGAGGGTTTTACCAAATGATGGACGGCGTCGAGGTCGGCCGCGTCAATGTCGCGGCTCGTGGCTGCGGTGTCGCGCAGCGCGCATTCGAGCTCGGCGTCTCATATGCCCAGCAACGTCACACTTTCGGCAAGGCCATCGCCCAGCACCAGGCCATCCAGTTCAAGCTGGCCGAGATGGCTACCAAGGTCGAGGCCGCCCATGCAATGATGGTGAACGCGGCTCGCAAAAAGGACTCCGGGGAACGAAACGACCTCGAAGCAGGGATGGCGAAGTACCTCGCCTCCGAGTACTGCAAAGAGGTAGTGGAAGATGCGTTCCGGATCCACGGCGGCTACGGCTTCTCCAAGGAGTACGAGATCGAGCGCCTCTACCGTGAGGCGCCGATGCTGCTGATCGGCGAAGGTACCGCCGAGATCCAGAAAATGATCATCGGGCGCCGACTGCTCGAAGAGTATCGACTCCAGGGCTAGATGTCCGGGTTCGGGGTGTTTTCTTCGCGAAGAAGATCACACCCCGTCAGCACTCTTCGGCCGTCGACTCCGCATCTTGGCTTGCCCAGTTGCGGTCTGCGACCGGTACGATCGCGTGTAAGCCGCCGTCCCCCGTTCGAGCGCGGCATCATCCGCTACGAAGGTCATCCATGCCCCACAGCCAAACCTCTGCACCTCGCGGCCGGGTCCGCCTCGCGCGCGGAGCATCGCCGTGGCTTCTCCCGACCGTTGCCACCGCAGCAATCAGCCTGGCTCGTTCGCGCCGTTCCGGCGCGGCCAAGGCCGTGGCCGTACCCGTCACCGCGCTCGCGGCCGGGATGCTGTGGTTCTTCCGCGATCCCGAGCGTGAGATCACGCAGGGCCGTGTGATCTCGCCCGCCGACGGTGTGGTGCAGAGCATCATGCCGTGGAAGGACGGACGCACCCGTGTCGCGATCTTCATGAGCCCGCTGAACGTCCACGTCAATCGCGCGCCACTCTCCGGCACGGTGACGTCGGTCGAGCACATCCCCGGTGGGTTCGTCCCGGCGTTCAACAAGGAGAGCGAGAACAACGAGCGCGTCGTCTGGCACTTCGACACCGAGCTCGGTGACATCGAGATGATCCAGATCGCCGGCGCGGTCGCCCGTCGCATCGTGCCCTACATCCCTCAGGGCACGAAGGTCGAGCAGGGTGACCGGATCGGCCTGATCCGCTTCGGCTCGCGCGTGGACATCTACCTCCCCGAGGGTGTCGAGGTCGACGTGGAGGTCGGTCAGAAGACCGTGGCTGGGGTGACTCGAATTGACCGTGATTGATCCCGAGACACAGGCCGGCTGGGTGCCGGAGGCCGATGAGCTGGACGACGAGGAGGAGATGCCTCTCTCGCTCCGCCTCTCGATAGCGGACACGCTCACGCTCGGCAACGCCACGTGCGGCTTCATGGCGGTGTACTTCACCACCACCGGCATCCTGATCCCGCACCTCACGGGCAGCGACGAGTCGGGCATGGCCCGTCACTCCGCCGCCACGGCCGTGATCCTGATGCTCTGCGCCGCGATCTTCGACCTGTTCGACGGTCTGGTGGCCCGCAAGCTGCGCTCCTCCCCCATGGGCGCCGAGCTGGACAACCTGTCGGACCTGATCAGCTTCGGTCTCGCGCCGGCGTACTTCGTGCTGGTGTACGGCATGGTCGCGGACGACGCATACCAGAAGGTGGCGGCGGTCGGAGCGATCGTGGTGCTCCTGGCCGTGGTGCTGCGGCTCGCGAGATTCTCCTGCGTCACGGTGAAGGACGGCACGTTCCAGGGCATGCCGAGCCCCTTCGGCGCCCTGACGGTGGTCTCCATCATCCTGCTGGAGCTGCCCTTCGTCGCCACGCTCATGGCGATCATGGGCACCGCCTGGCTGATGGTGAGCCGGGTCGAGTACCCCAAGCCGCGCGGTCGCCTCGCGGTCGCGATGCTCTCCTGGATCGTGCTCTCGATGGGTCTCCTGGCGGCCTGGGCGTTCGACGCCCCCGGCGGCCAGCTGCTCCTCCAGACCGGCTGCGCGCTGCAGCTCGTCATGGGCGCGGTGATCCCGCTGTTCGCCACGGCCCGCCGGGTGAACAACTTCCGGGGCAACCGCCGTGAGGCACGAGCCGCGCAGCTCCCGTAACACCCCGTACGTCACGAAGGGCCCCGAACCACACGGTTCGGGGCCCTTGTGCGTGGGCGGTGCGCCGGGGCGGAGCCATCGGCGCCGCCGAGCGCGCCCCTCGCGCCGCGCGGGAGCGAGGGCGTCAGAGGGCGGGCGTGTACCCCTGCGCGACCGACGAGGTCTCGGCCTCACGGACGACCTTCATCCCGCCCACGGCGTTCTTGTCGGGCTGCAGGATGACGCTCTCCTTGGACGACGCCGACTTCGGGTCGGTGAAGTTCTGCGGGATGCCGAACCCCGGGTCGAACGCGCCGATGGTCAGCAGGGCCTTGTCGACACCCTCGCGGGTGAGGTCCTTGGCCGCGCAGGCCTTCTTCAGCGCCTCGCCGAACGCCGACGCGGCCGTCCAGCCGGCCACCACCCCGTTGTCCAGGGAGTCCTTCGGATAGGCGGCCCGGTAGTCCGCGACCAGCTTCTTCGCCTTCGGGGTGTCCGCGCCGATCGGCAGCGAGGGGTTGGCCACGTAGTAGTTCGTCTCCAGGGCCGGGGCGGCCGCGGTGGCGAGGAGCTGCGGGGCGAACGCCGAGTTGTTGCCGATGACCGGCACATCGAACTTGAGGGCCGCCGCGACCCCGACGAGCGAGGCCGCCTGCCGGGGCCCCGCACTGATCACGACGGCCTTCACCCCGGCCTGCTTCAGGGCGACGACCTGGGCGGTCATGTCGTTGTCCGTCGGCTTGATCTTCTGCTCGACGACCTTGAGCCCCGACTGCTTCGCCATGTACCGGGAGCCGGTGAGCGCGTTCTCGCCGTAGTCCCCCTCGAAGTACACATGGCCGATGCTGTCGCCCTTCCTGAGGCCCTTCTCCTTCATCAGGAAGTCGATCGCGTTGATCGTCTCGATGTCGTACGTGGAGCCGATGGGCCGGATGTACGGGCTGCCCAGCAGGGTGGCCGACCAGGCCTGCGGCAGGACCAGGCCCTTGTCCTGGCCGTCGATGCGCTGCTTGACGGCCGCGACGAAGGGCGAGCCGATGAACTGGGTGAAGCCCAGCACCTTCGGCGCCAGCTCCGTGTAGCCGGAGACGGCCTTCTGCGGGTCGTACCCGTGGTCGCGGATCGTCAGCGCCAGCTTGTAGCCGCAGACCCCGCCGGCGGCGTTGGTCTGCTTCACATAGAGCTGCTGGGCCTGGGTGACGCTCTTGCCGAGCGTCGCGTAGACACCGCTCATGTCGGTGAGCACCCCGAGGCTGATGGTCTTCCCGGAGATCCCCTCGCCGGTCCTCACCCCGCCGGCCGCCGGCTTGTCACTGCCGCCGCCCTTGGCCTTGGAGCTGCATCCGGCCAGCACGAGCAGGGCGGCCAGCGCCCCGGCGGCCAGCCGCGCTGTGTGTGTCGTTCTCATCGTTCCTCCCCTGGAGTGGCCCCGGGACGGGGCGTGACGCGGAGCCGGGCGGCCACCCTGACCAGGCCGCCCGGAAGAAAGAGCACCACCGCCACGACGGCGGCGCCGTACAGGTACCGGGCCGCCTCGCCGGGCGCGATCCCGCCCGTGCCCGGGTCGGAGACCAGCGGCAGGGCGTCGCTGTAGCGGGTCAGCACCTGCGGCAGCAGCGAGACGAACGCGGCCCCGGCGACCGCCCCGGCGACCGAGCCGAGTCCGCCGATGACGATCATGGCGAGGTAGTCGAGCGAGAGCGTGATCCCGAAGTAGTCGGGCACCGTGCGCTGGAAGACCAGGGCGAGCAGCACCCCGGCCAGTCCCGCGTACATCGAGGACAGGACGAAGACGGCGGCGCGGTACCGGGCGACGGGCACGCCGATCACCCCGGCCGCGATCCGGTGGTCGCGGATCGCGTTCATCGCCCGGCCGGGACGGCCGCGCAGCACCCCGCGGGCGAAGAGCCCGCAGCCGAGGAGCAGCACCAGACCGACGTACCAGAGCTTCTCGGCCGAGCCGAACGGCACGTCGGCGACGACGAGCTCACGGTCGTCGAAGGCGATACCGAACAGGCTGAGGGGAGGTACGTCCCGCCCGTTGAAGCCGCCCGTCAGATCCCGGGCGTTGAACAGGACGTGCTGTCCGATGAAGATCAGGGCGAGGGTCGCGATGCCGAGGTAGGCGCCGCGCAGTCGTCCCGCGATCGGGCTGAAGAGGCCCCCGGCGATCCCGGAGACGGCCACGGCGAGCACGGCCGCGAGCCAGGTGGGCAGTCCCAGGCCGGTGAGCCCGTCGCCCCCGTGGGCGGCGAACACGCAGTAGCCGTAGGCGCCGACCGCGAGGAAGAAGGCGTGCCCCATGGAGAGCTGCCCGGTCGCGCCGGTGAGGAGGTTGAGACCGATCGCGCCGATCGCGGCGGCCATGGCGAACAGACCGGCCTGGAGCCAGAAGCGGTCGACGTAGAAGGGCAGCGCGAGCAGCAGGACGGCGCCGACGGCCCCGATCACGGTCCGGGCGCCGGGCAGCCGGACCGTGCGCCGGCGGGCGGACCGGGGTGCGCTGCCCGCCTCGTCGCGGGTGAGGACCTCAGACACGGGCGAGCTCCTTCGTGCCGAACAGCCCGGCGGGCCGGATGAGCAGGATCGCGACCATGACCACGTACGGCGCGAGATCGCCGAGGCCGCGCCCGAGGAAGGTGAGGTCGCTCTGGTTTCCGGTGGCCAGGGATTCGGTGACACCGACGAGGAGGCCGCCGACCAGCGCGCCGGTGGTCGAGTCGAGGCCGCCGAGGATCGCCGCGGGGAACGCCTTGAGCGCGGCGAGCGAGGTGGCGCGTTCGAGGCCGGGGGTCGGGAAGACGGTCAGGAACAGCGCGGCGACGGCCGCGAGGCCGCCCGCCACCGCCCAGGCCCCCAGCGACACCCGGCCGAGCCTGACCCCCATCAGGGCCGCGGTCTCCGGGCTCTCGGCGGCTGCGCGCATCGCCACGCCCCAGGACGTGTAGCGGAAGGCCAGCAGAAAGACGGTGATGAGAAGGGACGCGGTGACGAACGCCGCGATGCGGGTGTGGGCGATGGAGACCGGCCCGACGGTGAGGACGGCGTTGCCCCAGGGGTCCCCCATCACCAGGACGTCCGTGCCGATCCGGCGGGTCAGTTCGGTGGTGAGCAGGATGTCGACGCCGATGGTGACGATGGCGAGGACGCTCTGGTCGGTACCCCGGTAGCGGCGGATCACCAGGAACTCCACGGCTGCCCCGACCAGGGCGGCGCCCGCGACACCGGCGAGCAGCGCGGGCCAGAAGCCGATGTCGTCGTGGAGGGTCGCGGTGACGTAGCCGCCCGCGAGCAGCAGGGAGGCGTGCGCGAAGTTGACGACCTCGGTGGCCCGGAAGATGACGACGAAGCCGAGCGCGATGAGGGCGTAGACGGAGCCCAACGACAGCCCGTTGAGCAGGAGTTCGGCGAAGGTGCTCATGACGCGGTCTCCTCTGGGTCGGCGCGCTCGCCCAGATAGGCGCGTACCACCGCCGGGTCGTTCTGTACGTCCGCGGGGGCGCCGTCGGCGATACGGCGCCCGAAATCCAGTACGGTCACCGCGTCCGCGAGCCGCATCACCACCCCCATGTCGTGTTCCACCAGCACGATCGAGATGCCGAGGCTGTCGCGGACTCCGGCGACGACCGCGGCGGTTCGGCGGCGTTCGTCGGCGGTCATGCCCGCGACGGGTTCGTCCAGGAGCAGGACCCGGGGTTCCATGCACAGGGCCCGGGCGAGCTCGGCGAGCTTCTGCTGTCCGTACGGGAGCGAACCGGCGGGCCGGTAGAGCTGTCCCGTCAGGCCCACGAACTCGGCGATCTCACGCACCCGTTCGCGGTGCCGCCGGTCCTCCCGCGCCGCCGAGGGCAGCCGCAGTCCGGCGGCGAGGAATCCGGCGCGGGTCAGCCGGTGCCGGCCGAGCAGCAGACAGTCCTCGACGGTGGCGTGCGGGGGCAGGGCGAGGTTCTGGAAGATGCGGGCCACGCCCAGTCCGGCGATGCGGTGGGGCGGCAGTCCGGTGAGTTCGTGCTCTCCGAGGCGGACGCTTCCGGCGGCCGGCCGGCAGACACCGGACAGCACGTTGAAACAGGTGGACTTTCCCGCCCCGTTGGGGCCGATGAGGGCATGCACGGTGCCCGGTCGCACCGTGAAACTGACCGCGTCGAGCGCGGTCAGCCCCGCGAACCGGACCGTCACGTCCCTGACGTCGAGTGAGGGAATGCCCGAGGTCACGGCCGCCCGGTCCGTCACGGCGGCCCCGTCGGTCGCGGTCGCCTTGCCCAGCCCGGGAGTTGGCGTGCTGTCGCGTTCCGCCACGGTGGATCACCCCTTCCAGCGGGACAGGGACGGGAGGGCGCCGCGCGCGGGAACCCCGTCGGCTGCGGCGTCCTCGTCGACCACGCCGAGATAGCGGCGGCGCACCTCGTCGGAGGCGGCGAGTTCGTCCGCGGGGCCGGACAGGGTCACCTCGCCGACCTCCAGGACGTAGGCGCTGGACGCGAGGCGCAGGGCGAGGGCGGCGTTCTGTTCGACGAGCAGGACGGAGGTGCCCTGTTCGTTGATCTCCCGCACGGTGTCGGCGATCCGCGCGGCCATCAACGGGGCGAGCCCGAGCGAGGGTTCGTCGAGCAGCAGGACCTTGGGGACGCCCATGAGGGCCCGGCCGACCGCGAGCATCTGCTGTTCCCCGCCGGACAACAGCCCTGCCCGCTGCTGGGCGCGGTCGGCGAGGACGGGGAACAGTTCGTGCACGCGCCGCAGGGCACGCGCCCGTTCCGCGCGGCCGCCGGTGGCGCCCAGTGCTCCGGCGCGCAGATTGTCCGCGACCGTCATCCGGCCGAACACCCGCCGCCCTTCGGGGACTTGGGACACTCCGGCGGCCACCACCCGGTCCGGCGGCAGCCGGTCCAGCGGTCGCCCGCCGAGCGTGACCGTGCCGCCGGTGACCGCTCCTCGGTGGAAGGAGAGGGTCCGGCACACCGCCCGCAGCAGCGTCGACTTGCCCGCGCCGTTGCCGCCGAGGACGGTCACGACGGTCCCCTCCGGCACCTCCAACGACACGTCACGCAGTGCGCGTACGGGGCCGTATCCGACCGACAGTTCCCGCACGAGCAGAGCGGAACCGCCCATGGCATCTCCCTTGTCCTCGCTCGGTGTGGCGCTCACCTCAGCACCGGCGGACACCCCCGTCCACGGACTGCGGCCGATACGCGGCGGGAGCCCACCGGTGGTGCCCGCCCGTTGTGCATGCGCACAACACCGCGTGTCAGGGGCCTGTGCGACCCCCTGTCGCGGTGGCATCCTCCGGCCATGGGAGGGCGCAGACCGCGGACCGGTCATGACTGGAAGCTGCTCGCGGAGTCGTGTACGGCTCTGCTGGAACGGCTGCCCGAGCTCGTCGACGAGCACGTCAGGCAGCTCACCGAGTACTCCCCCGTCTACGGACAGGTGCTGCCGTACGACCAGCAGTGGCGGGGGGCGGAGACAGCGATGCGCATCGGCATCAAGGCGATCTCCGCGCCCCGGGACTCACCGCGCCGCGATCTGGAGCACGCGGAGGAGGCGGGCCGGCGGCGGGCCCAGCAGGGTCTGCCGCTCGAACTCCTGGTGCACGCCTACCGTGCCGCGGGTTATCTGGTGTGGGACGCGCTGATGGAGAGCGCGGCGAGCCGGGAGCCCGAGCGGCTCACGGTGCTCATGCGGTGCGCCACGATGGTGTGGTCGGCCGTGGACGCGCAGGCCGCGACCGCCTCGGAGTCCTACCTGGCCACGGAGCGGGAGCTGCGGCGCCGCACCGACGAGCAACTCCAGGCTCTGCTCGACGCCCTCCTTGAGGGTCAGGAGGCACCGGGGCTCGCGGCGCGGGCGGCGGCCGGACTCGATCTGCCCGAGCACGGGCCGTACGCCGTCGTCGTGCTGCGGACGGAGCGCCACGACGGCCGGGACGTCTGCGTCCGGCCGATGGTGGGGGCGGGGCTGCGGTTCATCTGGCGGATGCGGGCCGACTGCGAGATCGCGGTGGTGGCGCTGGACGCCGGACAGGGCCTCGACGAAGTGGCCCGGCTGCTCGACGGACGGCGCTCGGGTCCGGGCGGGATCAGCCCCGTGGTCTCGGGTCTGGGCGAGCTGGGGCGGGCCCGGCGATGGGCCGAACTGGCCCTGCGTACGTGCCCGCCGGACGCGACCGGTGTCGTACGCCTCGATCAGCGGATGCCGACGGCGCTCGTCGTGAGCCAGCCGGAGCTCGCGGGCCGGCTGGTGTCGGACGTCTTCGGGACGCTGCTGGAGCTCGAACCGGGTGACCGGGCCGTGCTGATCGAGACGCTGGACATGTGGCTGGCCTGCGAGGGCTCCGCGGGGCGGGCGGCCGGACGCCTGTACTGCCACCGGAACACCGTCTTCAACCGCCTGCGCCGACTGGAACAGCTGACCTCGCGCTCACTGGCCCGCCCCCGCGATCTGATCGAGATGACCCTGGCCCTGGACGCCTACCGGCTGGCGGGCACGACGGCGGTCGCGGGGACGGGACGGTGAGACGACAGCGGCCTACGGCGGAGAGGGCGGCCCCCCTCTCTCGGACCGAGGGAGGGGCGGACGGCCCTCGGACCGAACAAGCGACGCCCCCGGCCCTCAGACCTCAGACCTCAGACCAGGAAGTCCCGCCCGATGTTCTCCGCCACCCGTTCCAGGATCGGACCGGCGTCGGAGATGCACTTCGCGATGTCGGGCTCGACCTCGGTGAGGGGATACGCCCGCCGGATGCCGGCCCTGCCGAGCGCCTCGGGCCGGAGCGCGAGGCGGCCGCATACCGCGACGACCTCCTTGCCCCTGGCGCGGGCAGCCGCGGCGACCCCGGCGGGTGCCTTGCCGTGCAGGGTCTGCTCGTCGAGGGACCCCTCACCGGTGATCACCAGCGTGGCGCGCTCCAGCGCGGGCGCGAAGCCGAGTACGTCGAGCATCACCTCGATGCCCGGCCGGAAGCGGGCGCCAAGGACCAGAGCCCCGTAGCCGACCCCTCCCGCGGCGCCCGCGCCGGGCGCCGCGGCGTATCCGGCGGCCTTCGGCCCGATCTCCTTCTCCAGGACACCGGCGAAGTGGGCGAGGGCGCTGTCCAGCACCGCCACGTCGTCGGGACCCGCGCCCTTCTGGGGCCCGTACACGGCGGGCGCGCCCTTGGGGCCCGTCAACGGGTTGTCCACGTCACTGGCGAGGACGAGGTCGACCGCGGCGAGGCGGTCGTCCAGGCCGGACAGATCGGCGCTCGCCAGATCCGACAGCGCGGCGCCGCCGGGAGCCACCGGTTCACCGTCCGCGTCGAGGAAGCGCGCGCCGAGCGCGGACAGCATGCCCGCGCCACCGTCCGTGGTCGCGCTGCCGCCCACGCCGAAGACGATGGTGCGCGCACCGGCGTCGAGCGCGGCGCGCAGCAGTTCCCCGGAGCCGTACGTCGAGGACGAGAGGGGCGCGAAGACGCCCTTGGGCAGCCGCTGCAGCCCGCTCGCCTCGGCCATCTCCACGACCGCGGTGTCCCCGCGCAGCGCGAACGCGGCGGTCACCTCGTGGCCCAGGGGTCCGGCGACGCGCACCTCGCGGCGCTCGAAACCGGCCGCGACCGCCGCGTCGACGGTGCCGTCGCCGCCGTCGGCCACGGGCAGCGACTCGACCACCACCTGCGGTGCGACCCGGCGCAGTCCGGCCGTCACCCGCTCGGCGACCTGTACGGCCGTCAGCGATCCCTTGAACTTGTCCGCGGCGATGAGCACACGCGGGGTCCGATTCACTGCAGCGTCCGCCACCTTGCATCCCCTTGCTTTCCGGGCCTTGCACACGTCAAGGCAGTCGCGCCGCTGCGACCCTAACCGGAGGGAGCCCCCGCCGTCATGCCCCTGCCCAGCCTGCGGGACGGGCCCGGGACCGGCTCGGGACCGGTCGCCGAGGGCGTGCCCGGCACGGGGCAGCGACGGCAGCCGGCGGCGCCGGCTCCCGGAACGCTCGATTCCGTTCCGCCCCGGCGAGCGTGCCCGCCCGGAATTGGGTAGACCGGAGCCATGACCCCTGTGGGCACCGACATCGCCGACCGCGTCCTCGGGGGCTGGCTGGGCCGGATCGCGGGCAACATGCTCGGCAAGCCGGTCGAGCAGGGCGACCACTGGACGCGGGACCGGATCGACCGCTATCTGCGGCAGGCCGCCGCCCTGCCGCTGACCGACTACCTTCCCGGGCCCGCCGACGACGGTGCCGGGGGCGAGTTCGAGCTGCGGCCCGAGTGGCGAAGCTGCGTGCGCGGCCGTATCCACGGGAGCTGCCGTGACGACGACGTGGACTACGCGATCCTCGGACTCCACCTCCTGGAGACGTACGGCTTCTCGTTCAGCACCGAGCAGGTGGGTGACCTGTGGCTGCTGCGTCTTCCGTATCTCCAGACGTTCACGGCGGAGCGGGCCGCGTACCGCAACCTCGCCCAGGGTCTGAAGCCTCCGGTGACGGCGACGTACGAGAATCCGTACCAGGAGTGGATCGGCGCGCTGATCCGCGCCGACGTCTACGGCTGGACGTCCCCGGGGCTGCCGGGGCGGGCGGCCTCCCTGGCCCGCCGGGACGCCGTCCTCTCGCACACCGGCAACGGCGTCTACGGCGCGATGTGGGCGGCGGCGCTGATCTCCGCGGCCTTCACCGCCCCGTCCGTCCGGGACGCGCTGGACACGGCGCTCACCGTGATCCCCGCGAGCAGCCGGCTGGCCCGCACCGTACGCCGGGTGCTCACGCTCCATGAGACCCGGATGACCTGGGAGGACACGCTCACCACGGTGTCCGAGGAGACCGCCGGGATGGGCTGGATCCACACGGTCCCGAACGCGGCGGTGCTGACCGCCGGGCTGCTGTACGGCGACGGCGACTTCACCCGGACCATCACGCTGACCGTCCGCGGCGGTCTGGACACCGACTCGAACGGCGCGACCGCGGGCTCCGTCGCGGGCGTCCTGTGCGGGGCGGAGGCGATTCCCCCGCAGTGGAAGGACCCGCTGGAGGACACCGTCCGCAGCGCGGTGTTCGGCTTCGACGGGGTACGGATCAGCGAGCTCGCGTCACGTACGGTCGCGTTGGCGCAGGCGGGGGCCTGAGCCGGAGCCCCCGCGCCTCGATCGGTGGCGGAGCCCGGGTACGTGCGGGTCCGCTCGTTACCCTTCCTGAGTGACCACTTCGGACTTCGCCGCCTACATCGCCGGCCTGCCCCGTGTCCTCGTCGGAGCCGCAGCCCTCTTCCGCGACACCGAGGGGCGGGTACTGCTCGTCGAGCCGAACTATCGCGAGGGCTGGACGCTGCCGGGCGGAACGGTGGAGTCGGACGACGGGGAGAGCCCACGGCAGGGCGCGCGCCGCGAGACGGCCGAGGAGATCGGCCTCGACGTGGAACTCGGACGGCTGCTGGCCGTCGACTGGGTGCAGGACTCGGCGCGCCCGCCGCTGGTGGCGTATCTGTACGACGGCGGAGTCCTCGGCGAGCGGGACCTCAAGGCGATCCGGCTGCAGGAGGAGGAGCTGCTGTCCTGGCGGCTGGTGCCGCGCGAGGAACTGGCCGCGCACCTGCCGGGCGCCTCGGGCCGTCGTGTCCTGGCCGCGCTCGACGTCCTGGCGGAGAACGCGGGGACGGCGGAACTGGAGAACGGCCACCGGGTGGGCTGACCCAGGGGGGTCCGCCTCGCACGACAGCACCGGGGTCCCGTCATGACGCGGCGGCCGAGGGCTGATCCCTCTGCCGCCGGGCCGCGATCTCGTCGTGCTTTCTCTTCAGCTTCGTCGTCTGGTTCGTCGTCTGGTTCGTCGTCTGGTTCGTCGTCTGGTTCGTCGTCGGGTGTCTGGTCGAGGGTCGTGCGCGGGTCAGCCGAGGATCCTGCGCTTCTGTTCCTCGAACTCGGCTTCGGTGAGCACGCCCTGGGCCTTGAGGTCCCCCAGTTGCTTGAGTTGGTCGATCTTGCTGGTCATGTCGTCGGCCGGCGCGGCAGGCGCGGGCGCGGGCGCGGCAGGCGGGGGCTCCTGGTACTGCTGCTGCTCCTGCTGGGCCCATCGCCCCTGCTGACGACGTGACACACGGTTCGAGACCGCGGTGGCCGTACCGGCCACCACGGCGGTGCGGGCGACCCCGCGGAGGAGACCTGGCACGGTGGTTTCCTTTCCGACACGAGGCAAACAGAACGAGCCCGAAAGGGATGCGATCCCTTGTGCGCACCGAATTCGTTCTCAGCGCACCGGGCAGATCCATTGGAGCACCGAACGGAATTGTCCGCACATCGGTCTCGGCCCCGTCGGGCGTGATTTCCGACGATCTGCCGGTCCGTCATTCCCGTGGCAAGCTGAAATGTGGCCACCTACCGTCACCCGGTCGGTGGCGAGGTCTACGCAGGAGGAGCTCGCAATGGCTACGACGGGTATGCACCGGCAGGGAACCGCCGGCAGTACGGGAGCGTGGGTGTCCGGATGGACGGCCTTCGCCGCGGTCATGATGATCTTCGGCGGTGCGATGGCGATATTCCAGGGCATCGCCGCCATCGCCAAGGACAGCGTCTTCGTCACGACCAGCAACTACGTCTACAGTTTCAACCTGACGAGCTGGGGATGGATCCACCTCACCCTCGGCGTCCTGGTCGTCCTCGCCGGAATCGCCGTGTTCCGCGGCATGCTGTGGGCCCGCATCGTCGGTATCGCCCTCGCGGGGCTGGCCATGGTCGCCAACTTCATGTGGCTGCCGTACTCCCCCGTGTGGTCCAGCGTGCTGATCGCCATCGACGCCTTCGTCATCTGGGCGCTGTGCGTCGGGTCCAGCCGGGACACCCGTACCGAGTGACCGGGCCTGCCCGGCCCCCCGAGGGCTCTCCGACCGGCAGCGGGGCCCCCCCCCCCGCGGGGGGGGGGGGGGGGGGGGGGGGGCGCCGGGGGGGGGGGGGCCCCGGGCCGGGGGGGGGGGCCGGCCCGCGCGCGG
>NZ_JBIVVR010000004.1:131282-286902 GCF_044757755.1 Streptomyces sp. NPDC091209
CCGGCTCCCCCCGGGCCCGGGGGGCGGGGCCCCCCCCCCCCCCGGGGGGGCCCCCCCCCGGCCCCCCCCCCCCCCGCGGGGGGGGGGGCCCCGCTGCCGGTTCGAAGCCGGATCGGGGAGAACCGGCTATCCGGCGTCCGTGTCCTCGAGCGCGGCGAGCACGGCCGGTACCGGGATGCGCCCGGAGGCGACCATCTGGGCACCGCCCCGGCGCAGGGCGGTGGCGAAGGGCGCCGCCCACACGTTCTCGTAGACCAGGATTCCGGCGGAGTTGCCGGGCTCCAGGGCCCGCCCGGCTTCCTCGATGTCGTCCTCGCCCAGCAGGCCGGAGGACACGCCCTCGAAGACGGCGAGGTCGAGCGCCCCGTCTCCGTCGAAATCCGCGATCTCCATGCCGACCACGGATCCGTCCTTGTCCTTTCTCACGAACAAGAGGTCGAGGATCCGAATGACGCCGCGGTCCACCAGATCCACCAGGATCGGAAATCCCTCGCCGGTCATTCGGTTGCCGGGAAACTCCACGACCACATAGTCGATCGGTCCCATCTCGACGAATTCATCTTCGCTCACGGCTTCACCCCTGCATGGTCATGGTGGTCCCCCTGCCCCTCGTCCATGCCATTGCAGCATCGGACGCAAGCCGCCGCATTTCGGGTTTTCAGGGGGTCAGGGGGTCAGGCGGTCAGCTGGTAGATGCTCTTGCCCACCAGCCACAGCCCGAGGAACAGCACCAGCGACACCAGCGCCTGGTCCTGGTGTCCCTCCAGCCACGTACGCAGTTTCCCCAGCCGGGCGTGCGCCGATCGCGGCGCGAACGTCGCGTAGAGCTCCATCGTCAGGATGCTGGAAGTGGCGAGCAGGACGTAGCCCATCAGTGCCGCGTACGACGACGCGTGCGAGAGGTCGGCTTCCACGACGGTGGCGGCGCCGGCCGCGACCATCCCCCACGGCTGGAGCAGCAGCGCCAGCCCGGCCGCCGACCAGGTCGAGATCCGTTCGATCCGCGACATGAAGCCGGAGGACCTCTGCCGCTTGCCGAGGTTGCGGCGGGTGCGCTCCGCGTAGAGGACGAGTCCGACGCCGATGGCGAGCTTGGCGGCCAGCGCGGCCGTGGACGGCGCGGACTTCGCGGCCGGTGGCTGCCCGCCGGTCATGAGCAGCACCGCGGCGATGATGCCGACGAAGGTGGCCAGCCAGGTGAGGATGAAGACGAGGCCCTTCCAGATCCCGTTCCGCGACGACAGCACCAGCACGAATCCGGTGACCGGCAGCGGGTCCAGGGCGATCACCAGACCGATGAGGAGCAGGTCAAGGACCATCGCCGCCTCCGCGTGGTCTCGCGCGGCTCGCGGCCGCGGCATCGCGCATGCCTTCATCGTCACCTCCCCCGCCCGCGTCCACAAATCCGCGCATCCGCCCTGGTCGTCGCGGCTCGCGGCGCACTCCCGTACGGCCCAACGGCACTCGCGCCGGGCGCCCGGCGAGCGCGCCGGGCTGCACCCTGGTGGCTCGGTCACCCTCGACGGGGTGCGCGGCCAAGACCCGGCACGGGGAGCGGAATGCACGCAGGCGAAGGACCCGGCCCGGACGGCGGCGGCCGGGGCCGCAGCCGCCTGCGCGAGCGGTCGGCAGCGCTGCGGGCCCGGCTGCTGGGGCTGCGCTCCGGCGCCGAGACGCGCTTCCCGGTGATCACCCGCCTCTCCTCCCATCTCATCGCGGTGAACCTGCTGGACTCCGCGACCCGGCTCGCCGCCCAGGCCTTCCTGACCGCCGTCCCGCTGCTCTTCGTGGTCGCCTCCTTCGCCCCTCAGTCGGTACGCAAGGAGATCGTCGACTCCGTGCACGACATCCTCGGCATCACCGGCTCCGCCGACGAGCAGCTGAAGAAGGTGTACGGCGCCGACTCCGCGGGCCTGCGGCAGAGCACCGGGGCGGTGAGCCTCCTGATGGTGCTGCTCTCCGCCACCGCGTGCAGCCGGGCGATGCAGCGGCTCTGTCAGCGCGCCTGGCTGCTGCCGGCCGCGAGCGCGCGGATCGCCGTCTGGCGCTGGTTCGTGTGGATCGTGACCCTGCTGGCCGTCATCGCCCTGCAGGGACCGCTGCGGACCGGCTTCGGCGTGGGGTCCTGGCTGGGCTTCCCCCTGCTCCTCGTCACCGAGATCGGCGTGTGGTGGTGGACCCAGCACCTGCTGCTCGCGGGGCGCGTCCCGTGGCTTCCGCTGCTGCCCGGCGCGATCGTGACCGGGGTGGCCCTGACCGTGCTGTCGGTGATCGCCAAGGTGTACGTGCCCAACGCCCTCAACCACAGCCTGGAACGCTACGGATCACTGGGCGCGGTCTTCACCGTGCTGTCCTGGCTGATCGGACTGTGCGTCGTCATCTCCGTGGGCATCACCGCCGGTGCCGTCATCGCGCGGGAGTCCGCCGTGGTCCGCCGCCTGGGCTCGCCCGATTAGCTCAACTCGCCGGACATATCGCCCAGAGCTACCTTGGTGATCGGGCCGGATGCCCTCGTCTTCCGGCAGGGCCGGATGCCCTCCTCCACCGGCAGGCCAGGACCACGATCCAAGGGCGGTGGCCGGCATGACCGACTCACGTCACTACGACGTCATCGTTATCGGGACCGGCGCGGGCGGCGGGACCATCGCCCACCGGCTGGCTCCCACCGGCAAACGGATTCTCCTCCTCGAACGCGGCGGCTATCTCCCCCGCGAACGCGACAACTGGGACTCCACCGCGGTGTTCGTCAAGGGCAAGTACCGGGCTCCGGAGTTCTGGTACGACCGGCACGGCGAGCAGTTCCCGCCCGAGGTCAACTACTACGTGGGCGGCAACACCAAGTTCTACGGCGCCGCGCTCTTCCGGCTGCGTCCGGAGGACTTCGGCGAGCTCCGCCACCACGGCGGAGTCTCCCCCGCGTGGCCGCTCGGCTACGCGGACCTGGAGCCGTACTACACCCAGGCCGAACACCTCTACCTCGTGCACGGCCGTCACGGCGAGGACCCGACCGAGGGGCCGGCAAGCGCCCAGTACGCCTGTCCGCCGGTCCAGCACGAGCCGCGCATCCAGCAGCTCAGCGACGACCTGGAGAAGCGCGGGCTGCACCCCTTCCACCTCCCGATCGGGGTGAACCTCACCCAGGACGACCGGGGCCGGGCCACGCACACCAGCGCCTGCATCCGCTGCGACCGCGTCGACGGCTTTCCCTGCCTGGTCGGCGCGAAGTCCGACGCGCAGGTCATCTGCGTCGACCCGGCCCTCGAACACCCCAACGTGGAGATGGTCACCCACGCGAACGTACGACGGCTCGACACCGACCCCACGGGCCGCAGCGTCACCTCCGTCGTCGCGACGGTGGGAGAAGACGCCGGAGGCGCGGACGGGGGCGGCGACGATGCGGCGGGCGGCTCGACCGTCGAGTTCAGCGCGGACATCGTGATCGTCGCCTGCGGTGCCGTCAACTCGGCCGCGCTGCTGCTGCGTTCTGCGAACGACCGCCATCCGCGGGGCCTGGCCAACAGCTCGGACGTGGTGGGCCGCCACTACATGCGGCACAACAACCTTGCCCTGATGGCCATATCCGAGGAACCGAACGACACCAAGTTCCAGAAGACGCTCGCGCTGCACGACTGGTACCTGGGGTCCGACGACTGGGACTACCCGCTCGGCGGCATCCAGATGCTCGGCAAGTCCGACTCCGAGCAGATCCACGGCGAGGCGCCCCGCTGGGCGGGAGCCGTCGCTCCCGACATGCCGTTCGAGGTACTCGCCCACCACGCCGTCGACTTCTGGCTGTGCGGCGAGGACCTGCCCACCGCCGACAACCGCGTCACCCTGGACGGGGACGGCGCCATCCACCTCGCCCTCGACGAGAAGAACAACATCGCCGGGCTCCAGCGCCTGCGTCACGAACTGCAGCGCATGCTCGGCCACTTGGGGATGCGCGAACACCATCTCCTGTCGCACAGCATCTATCTGCACAAGGGCATGCCCATCGGCGCGACGGCACACCAGGCGGGAACGGTCCGCTTCGGCCACGACCCCGCCGATTCGGCTCTCGACATCAACTGCAGGGCCCACGACCTCGACAACCTCTACGTCGTCGACACGAGCTTCTTCCCGAGCATCGGCGCGGTGAACCCCTCACTGACCGCCATCGCCAACGCACTCCGTGTCGGGGACCACATCGCGGAGCGTCTGCAATGACCCCCAAGCACCCGGCCGACAGCCACCCCCCGCACCACACCCCGGCGCAGCGAGCCGCGCTCGGCAAGGCCGCCCGCTCCGCCGTACCCCGCTCCAGCCACGCCGACTTCGTCCCCTCGTCGAAGCGGACCGATCCGGTGGACGTCGTGGAGGGGCAGTCGGCGACCCGGGTGCCCGAACTCGTGCCGATCCGCTACGGCAGGATGACCGAGTCGCCCTTCCGCTTCTACCGCGGGGCCGCCGCCATCATGGCCGGGGACCTCGCCGACACCCCCCGGTCCGGGATCAGGGTCCAACTGTGCGGTGACGCCCACCTGTTGAACTTCCGGCTGCTGGCCTCGCCCGAGCGCCGCATGATGTTCGACATCAACGACTTCGACGAGACCCTGCCCGGCCCCTGGGAGTGGGACGTCAAGCGGCTGTCCGCCAGCTTCGTCATCGCGGGCCGGGCGAACGGCTTCGGCAGCAAGGAGCGCGCCGACATCGTCCGGGCGACCGTACGGTCGTACCGCGAGTGGATGAGACGCTTCGCCGGTCTCGGCAATCTCCCCGTGTGGTACACGCACTTCGACGAGGACTGGGTACGGACCCATATCGCCGGGGAGTTGAGCGCGCGGGGCCGCGAGCGCTGGTCGAGGACGACGGCCAAGGCGCGTACCAGGGACAGCCTCCAGGCCTTCGCCAAGCTCACCCACCTGGTCGACGGCAAGGCTCGCATCGCCCCGGATCCGCCGCTCATCACGCCGCTGCAGGACCTGCTTCCCGACGTCGAACGCGGCGCGCTGGAGAAGCAGATCCGCCGGCTGATCGAACGCTACGGACGCAGCCTGAACTCGGACCGGCGGTTCCTGCTGGAGCAGTACGAGATCGCCGACGTGGCCCGCAAAGTGGTCGGGGTCGGCAGTGTGGGCACCCGCTGCTGGATCATCCTCCTGCTCGGCCGCGACGACTCCGATCCGCTGCTCCTCCAGGCCAAGGAGGCCGACCAGTCGGTGCTGGCGCCGTTCGCCGGCGCCAGCGAGTTCCGGACGCAGGGCGAGCGCGTGGTCGCCGGCCAGCGGCTCATGCAGGCCACCAGCGACATCTTCCTGGGCTGGGAGCGGGCCGACGGCATCGACGGCCGCCGACGGGACTTCTACGTACGGCAGTTGCGGGACTGGAAGGGGATCGCCGAACCCGAGGCCATGGTGCCGTCCGGCATGCGTGCCTTCGGTGAACTGTGCGGTGCCACGCTGGCCCGCGCCCACGCGAGGTCGGGCGACCGGATCGCCATCGCCTCCTATCTGGGCGGGGGTGATGTCTTCGACCGGGCTCTCGTCCCGTTCGCCGAGAGCTACGCCGACCAGAACGAGAAGGACCACCGGGCACTCGTCGACGCGGTCCGCTCAGGACGCGTCAAGGCCGAAGCGGCCTGACGAGCCTGCCGAGCCGGACAAGGAGACCAGCATGGATCGCTATCCGCCCATCGCCGACCACGGCCTGGTCGGGGACCTGCAGACCGCGGCCCTGGTGTCGTCCCAGGGAGTCGTCAACTGGTTCCCCGCTCCACGCTTCGACTCCCCCAGCGTCTTCGCCTCACTGCTGGACCACGACGGCGGCGGCTACTTCCGCCTCGCGCCCGACCACCCCGAGGGAACCTGGCGGCAGCTCTACTACCCGGACACGGCGGTCCTGGTCACCCGTTTCATGTCCCCGGACGGCGTGGGCGAGATCATCGACTTCATGCCGGTCCTGCCGGGCCCGACCCCGACCGACCGGCACAGCCTGGTGCGCATCGTCCGCTCGGTCCGCGGCACCGTGCACTTCGGTCTCGAGTGCCGTCCGCGGTTCGACTACGCGCGGGCGAGCCACGAACTCGACCTGGCCCCCGGCACGGCGACGTTCCGTTCCCCCGGGGCGGTCGCCTATCTCCAGGGCAACATCCCGTTCGAACGCGACGGCCAGGACGTGCGCGGCGGCATCACCCTGGACAACGGCGAGTCGGCGGGCGTGGTGTTCACGGTGTGCGGGCCGGACGGCGAAGCGCCGCCGCTGCCCACGGTCGACACGGTCACCGAGGGCCTCTGGAGCAATGTCGACTTCTGGCAGAAATGGGTGCGCACCTCGAACTACCGGGGCCGCTGGACGGAGATGGTGCACCGCTCCGCGATCACCCTCAAGCTCCTCACCTACGCCCCGACCGGCGCGCCGGTCGCCGCCCCCACCATGGGGCTGCCCGAGCAGGTCGGTGGTGAGCGCAACTGGGACTACCGGTACACCTGGGTGCGGGACGGCTCGCTGTCGGTGCGGGCGCTGCTCGACCTCGGCTTCATGGAGGAGGCGCACCAGTTCACCCGCTGGATCGGTGACCGTCTGGAGGCGCGCGAAGGACCGGACGACGAAGTCCTCCAGATCATGTACCGGGTCGACGGCGACCCGCATCTGACGGAGGAGATCCTGGAACACTTCGAGGGCTACCGCGGCTCGTCCCCGGTACGCGTCGGCAACGCGGCCTCCGACCAGTTGCAGCTCGACATCTACGGCGAGGCGCTCTACGCCCTGGCCGAGGGCCGCGCGGTCGGTGAGCGGGCCGGCTACCACGGCTGGAAGGGGCTGGCCGGCATCCTCGACTGGCTCTCCGACAACTGGGACCGCCCCGACGAGGGCATCTGGGAGACCCGCGGCGGGCGCAAGGACTTCACCTACAGCCGGGTGATGTGCTGGGCCGCGTTCGACCGGGGCCTGAAGCTGGCCGCCGAGTTCAGCAGACCGGCCGACACCGTCCGCTGGACCACGGCCCGGGACGCGATCTTCGAACAGGTGATGGCGCGCGGCTGGAGCGACAAGCAGCAGGCGATGGTCCAGCACTACGACGGCGACGTGCTGGACGCGTCCCTGTTGCTGGCTCCTCGCGTCGGCTTCGTCTCCCCGCGCAGCCCCGGCTGGCTGAGCACCCTGGACGCCATGGACCGGGTCCTCGTCTCCGACAGCCTCGTCTACCGCTACGACCCCGAGGCCTCGCCGGACGGACTGCGTGGCTCCGAGGGGACGTTCAGTCTCTGCACGTTCCTGTACGTCGACGCGCTCGCCCGGGCGGGACGGCTCCCCCAGGCCCGCTACACCTTCGAGAAGATGCAGACGTACGCCAACCATGTCGGCCTGTTCGCCGAGGAGATCGGCCCCAGCGGGGAGCAACTGGGCAACTTCCCGCAGGCCTTCACCCATCTCTCCCTCATCATGGCCGCGACGACGCTGGACGAGGCACTCGACCGGCTGCGTCCCTGAAGGGCGGGATGTCCGGGCCCTGCGGCAGCAGTTCCACGGTCACGAAGGACACCACGGCGGCGAGCACGATCACCGGCACCGTTCCCGAGTTGCCCACCAGGAGCACGACCAGCACGACACCGCTCACCGGCAGCCGGAGCGCGGCGGCGGAGGCGGCGGCCATACCCGCCGCCATGGCCGGCACGACGCCGAACCCCGGGAGCGGCGCGAGCAGGGCTCCCATCGCGCCGCCGAGGAACAGCGCGGGGAACACCGGACCACCGCGCAGGCTGCCCAGGCACAGTGCGTACGCGATGGCCTTGAACACCAGTACCGCCACCAGGCTGCCGACCGACCACGCGTGCGGGTCGGCGGCGAGTTGCGCCAGGGTGGTCTGGCCGGACAGCGCCACCTCGGCCGGCGAGCGCCCGGTCAGGGCCGCGTAGAGCGCCGCGCAGCCGCCCGCGCCGAGTGCGCAGAGCACCGTGGTCCGCAACGTGTGCGCGGAGACGGAACGGGCCGCGTACCGGCCGCCCACGATCACCCAGTGGATACCGACCCCGATGACGAAGGCCATGAGCACCGACCAGAACACGTCCCCGGCGTCGAGGGTCGCGGGCGCCGGCAGCCCGATCCTGAGGCTCCCGGTCTGCAGTCCGGTCCAGTCGCCGAAGCCGGTGAACACGATGGCGCCGACTCCGCTGGCGAGCAGGGCGGGAAGCATCACCGCGAACAGTTGCGGCCCGCCCACCCCGGCGACTTCCATCAGCAGCACGGCGGCGACCAGGGGGCTGCCGAAGATCGCCGAGATGGCCGCGGCGGCGCCCGCGGCACCGAGCAGCGCCGTGCTCGCCTGCGTCGCGGGAGCGCGTACGAGGTCCCTGAACAGCAGCGCCAGACCGCCGCCCAGCGCGATCAGGGGCGACTCGGGCCCGAGCACGGCTCCCAGCGGAAGGCTGGCCAGGGCGGCGAGGGCGACACCCGGCAGCGCGGATTTAGACACCCCGCCGGCGTGCAGGCCCGAGGCCGGGATGTGTCCGCCCCGGCCCGGAATCCACAGCACGATCAGGGAAACGATCAGGCCCGCCACGAGCATCGGCGGAAGCGGCCACCACCACGGCGGATCCGACCACCCGAGATCGTGCGGCCACTGCGCCCACATCAGATGTTCCAGTTGGTGGAGGAGCACCAGGAACCAGAACGCGGCCAGCGACACGGGGACACCGATCAGAGCGCAGAACACCAGCGCCCGCCGGTACCCCGGCTGCATCAGCATGTCCCTCAGCCGCGCGGCCTCCGTGGGCTGGTCGCCCGGAACGGACTCGGCCCCGGTGGACTCGCCACCCGGAACGGGCTCGGCCTCCTCGGACCTCGGCTCGGTGATCGGTCTTCTCCTACGTCCGCTCGGAGGGGTTCTGCGGGGGATCGCGCTGTCGAGCGCGAGCGTACCCACGACACCGGCCGCACCCGCGCCGCCCGCGCGCCGGGCCCCGAAAACCCTCCGGGTGGACGCGCCTCCCCCTCCCGCACGGGCGGGCGCGGACCTCCCGCCCAGGCGCCCCGCTTATCCGTTCGCCCGAACCGGACAGGCGCCCTACCCTCACCCCATGACCAAGCCCCTCGTCGCGCTCCTCAGTGGCGCAGGCATCTCGACCGATTCCGGAATCCCTGACTATCGCGGCCCCAACGGCCTGTGGCGGAAGGACCCCGAGGCCGAGAAGCTCGTCACGTACGAGTACTACATGGGCGATCCGGAGATCCGGCGACGGGCGTGGCTGATGCGGCGCGAGAACGGTGCGCTCCAAGCCGAGCCGAACACCGCGCACCGGGCGGTGGCCGAGCTGGAGCGCTCCGGCGTTCCGGTACGCGTGATCACGCAGAACGTCGACGGACTCCACCAGCTCGCCGGCATGCCCGCCCGCAAGGTGCTCGAACTGCACGGCACCGCGCGGACCGTGGTGTGCACCGAATGCCACGCGCGCGGGCCCATGGAGGACGCCCTCGCCCGGGTCGACGCCGGCGAGGACGACCCGGACTGTCAGAAGTGCGGCGGCATCCTCAAACCGGCGACCGTGATGTTCGGCGAACGCCTCGACCCCGTCGTCCTCGGTCAGGCCGCCGCCATCGCCAAGGCCTGCCAGGTGTTCATCGCGGTCGGCAGCAGCCTTCAGGTCCAGCCCGCCGCCGGTCTCGCCGGCGTCGCCGCCGACCACGGAGCCCGGCTGATCATCGTCAACGCCGAACCGACCCCGTACGACGACCGGGCCGACGAGGTCATCCGCGAACCGATCGGCACCGCGCTGCCGGCACTGCTGCGCGGGCTGCGTACCCAAGGGGACTGAAACGCGCGGTCACCCGGGCGGCGCCCCCGGGTCGGACCTGGGGTCGCCCGCGTTGCCCGTGTCAGTGGACGGACTTGGCCACTCGGGTGAGCAGGGCAGCCGACTGCTCCGGGGCGAGGGCGTGGTCGAACACGAGCTCGCCGGTCATGCCGGGGAAGAAGCGGCCGGCGCTCCAGCTCCGCCGGTACGGGGGTGGGTCGATGACCACGAGCCGGACGCCGTCCACGACCGGGATGTCCGCCGGTGTGCCCTCGTTCCAGATCCATTCGCCGTCGGCGCCGACCAGGTTGAAGGATCCGGTGGTCGGCACCATCCCGGCCCGGTCGCGGCAGCGGGCGACCGCTTCGGCCGACGGCGCCTCGCCCTTCACCAGGCCCCGGCCGATCAGGGCGTCGGCGAGGAGCGTGTGCAGTTGGAAGTTGTCGCCGATGCCGGAGGCACGCAGCGCGTAGCCCGCGCCGGTGGCGCGGTCGAGCGCGACGAGCGGCTCGTCGTCGAGGACGGCGAGGGCGTACGCGAGACACCTGAACGGATCTCTGGACAGGTCCGCGACCCGGGCGACGGCGGCGCGCAGCCCCTCGCGGCCGGGCACCTCACGGCGTACCCGCGGCGAGTTGAGCATGGCCACACAGGCCGGCTCGAACTGCGGAAGCGCCTGCCAGGCCATGACAGGCTCGAAGCCGATCCGCTCGAAGTCGGCCTCCTCCATGCCCTCTCCCTCGTGACCGGGCAGCTTGCCGCGGCCGTCGGCCGCCCACCGCTCGCAGAAGACGGCAGCCTGCTCGAAGGCGTCCAGCGCGCCCGCGAAGACGGCGGGCGCGCAGGCCACCGGGTCGGCGCCCCGCTCGACGCACGCCCCGGTCAGCACGGCCACCCTCGCTCGCGGACCGGGCGGCACCTCACCGAGCAGGGCGGCGAGCCGGGGCCCCGCTGCCCGGAGTTCGGAGTCCGTGGCCTTGCCGAAACCACGCGTCAGCCGCGCGAGGGCATCCTCCGCCGCGTCCCCGTCCTGGGCCTGTACAGCCGCTTCGAACCTCTCCACAGCGGCCGCGAGCCGCCCACGCCCGAATATCATCCGCGCACCCTAGCCGACACCTCGGACACCCCCGGAGCCGTCTCCTTGAGAAGGCCGCAGGGGCGCGGGCGCGCCGAGCCGGGTCAGAAGAGGGCTGATCCGCTCTCGAAGTCCAGGAGTTGCCGTTTGCGGTCCAGGCCGCCGCCGTAGCCGGTGAGGCTGCCGCTCGCGCCGATCACACGGTGGCAGGGCACGATGATGCCGATCGGGTTCTTGCCGTTGGCGAGGCCGACCGCCCGGGAGGCGCCCATGTTGCCGAGGGCTTCCGCGAGTTCGCCGTAGGAGCGGGTCTCGCCGTAGGGGATCTGCCGCAACTGGTCCCACACGCTGCACTGGAAGGGCGTCCCGAACATGCGCAGTTCGACGGTGAACTCCTTCAACTCGCCCTCGAAATAGGCGTGCAGTTGCTCCGCCACCTCGTCGAAGAGCGTGTCGTCGCGTTCGCCGAAGCTCTCCTCCGGCGGGCGGTGACGCTGCCCGACCATGTGCAGGCCGCACAGGACACCGTCGTCGTCGGCGACGAGCGTCAGCGGGTCGTAGGGGCTGTCGATGACCGTGTGCCGTTTCACTGGGCGTCCTTGATGCGTGAGGTGCGTGGAGTGCGTGATGTGCGTGGAGCGTGCGTGCCTGGAGTCGGCTTCGTGGTGCGTGCGGGGTTCGGGGTGCCGGCCTGTGAGGGGAGGAAGTTGATCGGGTGGGTGTCCGTCGCCCACAGGTACTGGACCGCGTAGGCCCTCCAGGGGCGCCAGGCCGCGGCACGGGCCGTCAGGGCCGCGGGGGTGGACGGGAGCCCCAACTCCCGTGCCGCGCGCCGGATTCCGAGGTCGGTGGGGAGGAAGGCGTCCGGGTCACCGAGGGCGCGCATCGCGATCACGTCTGCGGTCCAGGGGCCGAAGCCGGGGAGCGCGAGGAGCCTGGCCCTGGCCTGTGCCCAGTCGTTCTCCACTCCCAAGTGCAGTGTTCCTTCGGCGAGTTGGCTCACCAAGGTGGTGAAGGTGGTGCGTCGGGTGCAGGGCATCGCAAGCGACTCGGGGTCGAGTGCGGCGAGCGCCTCCGGCGAGGGGAAGAGGTGGGTGAGGCCTCCTTCCGGGTCGTCCACCGGATCGCCGTGCGCGGTGACCAGGCGCGCGGCGTGGGTCCGCGCGGCGGCCGTGGAGACCTGCTGCCCCAGTACGGCCCGTACGGCGAACTCGGCCTCGTCGACCGTGCGCGGTACCCGGCGGCCGGGGGCCTTGTCGACCAGCGGCGCCAGCAGCGGATCCGTCCGCAGCTGGCCGTCGACCGCCACCGGATCGGCGTCCAGGTCCAGCAGACGGCGGCAACGGCTGATCGCGACGGACAGGTCGCGCAGGTCGCTGAGGGTCAGGCGGCACGCGATGTGGTCCGGCATCGGTGTCAGTCCGGCGATCCCGTGCCCGTACGGCAGCCGCAGGGTCCGCCGGTACGCCCCGTCGCGCCACTCCTCCACGCCGGGTACTGCGGTCGCCGCGAGGTGTCCGAAGAGGTTGTCGGGGTTGAGCGGGGCGCGGAAGGGGAGCCGGAGGTTCAGGACGCCGGGCGTGCCCGGGGTTCCCGCGGTGGCTCCGGCCCGGTTCCTGGGCAGGCGGGCGCGCAGCTCGCTCGGGGACAGCGCGAAGACCTCGCGGACGGTGTCGTTGAAGGTGCGGATGGAGGAGAAGCCTGCGGCGAAGGCGATCTCGGCCATCGGGAGCGGTGTCGTCTCGATGAGCAGCCGGGCCGTCTGGGCACGCTGGGCACGGGCCAGCGCCAGGGGCCCGGCGCCCAGCTCGGCCAGGAGCTGCCGCTCGATCTGGCGGGTGCTGTAGCCGAGCCGGGTGGCCAGACCCGGCACGCCATCGCGGTCGACGACACCGTCGCCGATCAGCCGCATCGCGCGGGCCACCAGGTCGGCGCGGTGATTCCATTCCGGTGAGCCGGGACTGGTGTCCGGGCGGCACCGCTTGCAGGCCCGGAATCCGGCCTGCTGACAGGCGGCCGCACTCGGGTAGAAGGTCATGTTCTGCGGCTTCGGCGGCACGACCGGGCAGCTCGGCCGGCAGTAGATCCTCGTCGTCGTCACCGCCGTGAAGAACCATCCGTCGAAGCGGGCGTCCTTCGACTGGACGGCACGCACGCAGCGCTCCGTGTCCGTGTGCATCCCGTTCTGCATGCCTCAAGCATCGGACACCCCGGAGGGCTGGGCTGGCGAGAATCCGACATCTACCTTGCCCGGCCTGCGACCGGCCCGCGCCCCCTTCTCCGTCCTGTCGCGCACGCGCCCCGGAGCCGCCGATCCGCTCTCGCGCACGCGATCCCGAACCGTCGCCCGACCCGCCCGATCCACCAGACCCGGCCCCGCCCGACCCGGCTCGACGCTCGGCGGACCGGTACCGGGCGATCGGCGCCGGAGCTCGTCGGCGGGCCGGGGACACCGCCCGCATCCGACGAAACAGATCCGGCGAACCGCGCGCCGGACCGCTTGCCGAACCGACACCCGCACCGCCGAACCCGTCAGCGGACCTCCTCGCCCTGCGCGACCTCCACCTCGTGGTGGAAGGCGAGGACACCCGCCCCCGACGCACCGGCCGAGACGGCGGCGCAGGCGGCGAGGAGGAGGGCGATCCAGGCGGCGGCGCGGGGGCGGTGCCGCGGGGTGGAGAGGAGGGCCGCGACCCGCTGGGGAACGGGACCCGTCGTGGCCGCGGGGGCGAAGTCGGGACGGTCGGAACGGGCGTCGCCGACGGCCAGGGCCGCGCGGGCGATGGCCCGGGCGATCAGCCTGCGGTCCCCCACGGCGACGGCGGCGGCCTCGTCCGCGGCGCGCTCGGCCGAGAGCGCGACGGTCGCGCGGACCGGACGCAGGCCCGGGTGGCAGTGGGCCGCGAGTTCGGCCACGACGAGGAAGCGGTGGTGGCCGCCGGCGTTGTGGGCCCGCTCATGGGCGAAGAGAGCCTCGCGCTCGTCGGCTCCGAGGCTGCGCAGCATCGCCGTCGTGACGACGATGCGATGTGGCCGGCCCGGGAGCGCGTAGGCGTCGGGGTGCGGCGATTCGATGACGCACAGGTCGCCCGCGGCGGGACGGCGGTCGGCCTGGCTGCGCGCGGAGCGGAAGGCGCGCAACTGGCGCAGGGCCGATCGGACGACGGTCCAGGCGCCGAGGGTGAGGGCGCCGGTCGCGGCGGCGGCCGCGGGCAGGACGACGTAGTCCGAGGCCGTGTGCAGGGGGTGGACGAGGTTGCCGAGGCCCGCGAGCAGGGGCAGCTTCAGCAGCCCGGTCAGGACCAGCGCGCCCAGTGAGGCCACCGAGGCGACGGCCAGCACTACGAGCGCGAGGGTCACCGCCCACAGCGCGGCCACCGGGGCGAGCCGGTCCAGGCAGCGGCGGGCCAGCGGCCCCAGGGCGAAGGGGACAAGCAGGGGGATCAGCAGCAGCAGGATCATCCCTCACCCGGTTCCGGACGTGCGTCGAGACCGGGCTCCAGCAGATCCCGCAGGAGCCGCTCGTCGTCGGGGCTCAGCTGGGCGACGAAGCGGGCCAGGGCCGTCCCCCGGTCGTCGTCCCGGTCGAGTTCGCTGTGCATGCGACGCGCGGTGAGGCCGTGCGGATCCTGGACCGGGAAGTACGCGTAACCTCGGCCCAGCCGCTCGCGGCCGACGATGCCCTTCTCGTGCAGCCGGGAGAGAATCGTCGTCACCGTCGTGCGGGCCAGACCGGAGTCCAGCTCGCGTTGCACGCGGCCGGGCGTGAGCGGCACACCGGCGGCCCAGAGAGCCGCCATCACACTGGCCTCCAGCTCGCCCGCCGGTCGGCGCTCGTCCTTGTCACTGCTCATGGGAACGATCCTCACCCCGCCATCGTCTACAGTTCAGTAGACCGTCTACAGAATTGTAGTCAGTCGGGTACGAGTATCGACCGTGCCCGCCCGTCCCAGTATGAGAGGGCCCGCGACGATGGCCGCATCTTTGTTCACAGCGTCACACCTCGCCGTGAATATTCTCAGCGCCCAGTCCCTGCTCGCCGCCTTCGGCGTACTGGGGGTGGGCATGGTGATGTTCGCGGAGACCGGCCTGTTGATCGGCTTCTTCCTGCCCGGGGACTCACTGCTGTTCACCGCGGGCCTGCTGTGCACCGGATCGGGGCACAACGGTCCGAAGCTGTCGCTCCCCCCGCTGCTTGTCGCCGCGGCCGTGGGCGCGCTGATCGGCGCGCAGACCGGGTACCTGATCGGGCGGAAGGCCGGCGGCGCGATGCTCGCCCGCACGTCCTCCCCCCGCCTGCAGTCGGGCGCGCAGCGCGCCGAGGAGCTGCTGGAGCGGTACGGCTACGCCAAGGCGATCGTCCTGGCCCGCTTCGTCCCGGTCGTGCGTACGGTGCTGAACCCGATGGCGGGCGCCCTGCGCGTGCCCGTGCGGACCTTCACCGTGTGGCAGGTGGTCGGCGGCCTCGTGTGGAGCATCGGCCTGACACTCGCCGGGTACGCGCTGGGATCGTCGATCCCGAACGTCGACCGCTATCTGCTCCCGATCATCGCGGTCATCGTCCTCGTGTCCCTGGCCCCGCTCGCCGCTGAGCTGTACCGCTCCCGCCGAGAGGCGGCGGCGAGCAAGGAGGTCCAGGGATGATCCTGGCTTTCGACGGCTCCTCGATCGACGGCTCCGCCTACCGGTACGTCGCCGATCTCGCTCAGGACTCCCCCTCGTGGCTCGACAGCGTGGTGTCGGTGTGGTCGACGTACGGGCTCGGCCTGTTCGCCGTACTGATGCTGCTCGGCTGGTGGCGGGCGCGGCGCGAGAGCCCGCGGGCCGCGCTGGCCGCGCTCGCCGTGCCGGTCGTCGTGGTCGTGGCGTACGTGGTGGATCTGGGCCTGAAACTGCTGGTGCGCGAGGACCGGCCCTGCCAGAGCCTGCACGTGGCGACGCTGGAGGCGTGCCCGGCGCCCGGTGACTGGTCGTTCCCCAGCAATCACGCGGCGATCGCGGCCGCGGCGGCCGTCGCGCTGTTCTTCGTCTCGCGGAGCCTCGGCGGCATCGCCGTCGTGGCCGCGGGCGCCATGGCCGCTTCCCGGGTCTGGGTCGGGGTGCACTATCCGCACGACGTCGCGGTCGGTGTCCTCGTCGGCGCGCTGGTCGCGATGGCGATGACGGCCGGCCTGCGCAGGCTGCCCGACGTGTCGGGGCACCCGCTGGCCGCCTCTCGGCTCGGAGCCCTGCTCATCGCGCCCGGGCTCGCGAAGAGCGGGTGAGCGGGTGAGCACGCGCCGGCGGATCCTGGTCGTCGAGGACGACCACGCGTTGCGTGACGTCCTGCGGCGCGGGCTGCGGGACGAGGGCTTCGACACCGTGCCGGCCCAGGACGGCGCGACCGCTCTGCGGCTCGCCGGGGACGACATCGACGCGGCCGTCCTCGACGTCGGCCTGCCCGACGCCGACGGACGGGACGTGTGCCAGGCGATCCGGGCCAACGGCTTCCCGTCCCCCGTGATCTTCCTGACCGCCCACCACCACCTCACCGACCGGCTGGCCGGCTTCTCGGCCGGCGGCGACGACTATCTGCCCAAGCCGTTCCATCTGACGGAGCTGGCGGCCCGGCTGCGGGCGGCCCTCAAGCGCGCCGGACCGGGTCCGTCCGGCACGACCGGTGACCTGGTGCTGGACCCGGTCGCGCACAGCCTGACCGTGCGGGGTTGTCGCGTCGGCCTGACTCCCACGGAGTTCCGTCTGCTGGCGGCGCTGATGGCGGCGTCCGGGGGAATCGTCAGCCGGAGGGAGCTGATCCGGGCCGGCTGGCCGGAGGGCGCTCAGGTCAGTGACAACACGCTCGACCAGTATCTGACCCGGCTGCGGCGCAAGCTGCGGGACGGCGGCAGCGAGCTGACGGTCACGACCGCGCGCGGTATCGGTCACCGGCTGTCATGAAACGCGCTCCTTCACCCGCCCGGCCGGCCGGCGCGGCGGGTTTCACGACCGGAGGCGCGCGCCCGCCCATGAGAACGTTCGCCTCCCGTTGGCGGCCGCACACCCTGCGGGGCCGGCTCTCGCTGGTCGCGCTGACCACCGCGACCCTCCTGATGGTGATCCTCACGGTGGCGTTCAACACGGTCGTACGACAGCACCTCCAGCACCAGGCGGACGACGAGCTGCGTACCCGGGGCACCGCCGTCGCCGCGACCGTCGACACCAGCGGCGCCCGCGTGCGCGTCCTGGAGACGCCGGGCGAGGAGCTCCTCGACGCGAACGTGTGGATCTACGCGGGCGACCGCCTCCTGGAGAAGCCGCCCTCGGCCACCGCCGTCGGCCCGCTCACCCGCGCGGCCGACGCACTCGCCGGGCGGGGCGGGACCCACTGCGTCACCGCCCGCGCCCACGGCCCGGTCCGGCTGTGCGCGCGACCGGTACCGGGCACCGGCACCGGCGCGACCGTCGTCACCGCCCTGGACCTGTCCCCGTACCGCAGTTCGGCCGACACCCTGCTCTTCGCGTCGCTCGCCCTCGACGCGGCCATGCTCGCCTGCACGTACGCGCTGACACGCCTCGCGGTGGGGCGCGCCCTGCGTCCCGTGCGCACGATGACCGACCAGGCCACCCGGTGGAGCGCCGTGGCCTCCGAGGAACGCTTCGGGAGCATCGCCCGGCCCGTCGAACTCGCCCAGCTGGGCGGGTCGCTGGACGCGCTCCTCGACCGCATCCGGGCCCTGCTCCGGCACGAGCGGCAGCTCACCCAGGAGCTGTCGCACGAGCTGCGCAATCCCCTCGCCCGGATCATCGCCGAGCTCGACTGGTGGCAGTCCCGGCCGCGCTCCGCCGAGGAGACCCGGACCACGCAGGAGGCCATAGCGGACGCCGCCCGGTCCATGCGCACGATCTGCGACACGCTGCTCGACGACGCCCGTGACGGCGCGTCCGCCGCGCCGGGCACCAGTGAGGTCGGGCCCGTACTGCGCCGGCTCGCGGACCGTGCCGTCTCGGCGCGGCCGGCGGTGGAGATCGTCGTCACCGGCCCGCAGGCGGGCCTCGTGGCCGGGGTGCCGGACGCCCTGCTGGAGCGCATCGTCAGCCCCCTGCTCGACAACGCGCTGCGGCACGCCTCCGCCCGGATCGAGCTGCGGGCCGACAGAGGGCCCGGTGGCGTCCGGGTGGAGGTCACGGACGACGGGCCCGGCGTACCCGCGTCGTTCACGCCGCAGCTCTTCCAGCCGGGTCGGCGCGCCGATCCCGGGGACGGACACGGCGGAGCGGGCCTCGGTCTGCCGCTCGCGCGACGCCTGGCCCGCTCCGCCGGAGGCGAGGTGCTCCACGAGGAGGCGGGCACCGCGGGCGCGACGTTCGTGGTCGGCCTTCCGTCGGGCTGAGGGGCACGGTGCCGGGGCCGCCTCGGGCCCGGTCGTCCCGGAGACCGGCCGGCCTCCGGGACGACCGGCCGAGGTGCGTGCGGCAACACACGCGGTCGGACGGTGAGGCGCGGTCGGACGTGAATCGGCCGACGGGCGTGCTGGCAGGCCGATTGAGCCCCGGCCCCCGGACACCGGGCCACCTCCCGGGCGAACCGGCCGGGGTCCGGCACACTTCCCGCACGCCCGTCGTAGACCGAGCCGCCCACCGCGTCGACGGGCCGGGTCCGGCGAGCTTGCGGCCCGGTCCCCTCGGACACCGGGCCACCCCGGGCGAACCGGCCGGAGTCCGGCACACTTCCCGCACGCCCGTCGCAAACCGAGCCACCCACCGCGCAGACGGGCCGGGTCCAGCGAGCTTGCGGCTGCCCCCTCGGACACCGGGCCACCTCCCGGGCGAACCGGCCGGGGTCCGGCTCGCTTCCGGCACGCCCGTCGCAGACCGAGCCGCCCACCGCGCAGACAGGCCGGGTCCAGCGAGCTTGCGGCTGCCCCCTCGGACACCGGGCCACCTCCCGGGCGAACCGGCCGGAGTCCGGCACACTTCCCGCACGCCCGTCGCAGACCGAGCCACCCACCGCGCAGACGGGCCGGGTCCGGCGAGCTTGCGGCTGCCCGGGCCACCTCCCGGGCGAACGGCCCGGGACCGGCACACTTCCGCCCCGGTCCCTCGGGCATCGGGCCACCTCCCGGGGATCCGGCCCGAGACCGGCACGCTTGCGAGCCCTCGGGCGTCTGGCCACCTCTCGGCTGAACCGGCCGCGAACCAACCCGTCTCCGCCGTGAAAACGGCCGGAGGCGGGCCCGTCTCCGGAAGGAAGTCTCCGGAAGCGGGCCTGCCTCACCAGTGGACCGTGCGGGGTCAGCTCGCCTGAAGGGCGGGCTCCTCGACGGTCGCGACGTCGCGGCGGGTGATCGAGAGGTAGACGACCAGACCGAGGATGACCGCCAGGAACAGCACGCTGGTGACGACGGTGCCGAAGCCCAGGCCGCCGTCGCCGGTCGGCTGCGAGAGGTAGTCGCCGATCGACGCGCCCAGCGGGCGGGTCAGGATGTACGCGATCCAGAAGCTCAGCACGGCGTTCAGGCCGAGCGCGAAGTGCGCGACGGCCACCGCGGCGATCGCGAGACCGAACAGCACGGCGGAGACCCAGTACCCGAGGGCCATCTTCTCGGCGACCATGTCACCGGCCGCGGTACCGAGCGCGAAGGTGAACAGCACGGCGAGCCAGTAGTAGGCCTCGCGGGAGAGCGTGTCGACGCTGTGGATGGACAGCGTCCCCTCCCGGCGGTACCAGACGAAGAAGGTGACGGCCAGGGCGACCGCGAACACGGCGGTGCTGGTCTCCAGCGGCACGCCCAGGTTGTCGGTGAGGTTGTCGCTGATCAGCGTCCCCACGACGCTGATGAGCGCCACGGCGAGCCAGTACACGCCCGCCCGGTAGGTCTTCGTACGGAACTGGACCACCAGGACGACGGCCAGCAGCCCGCTCATGAGCAGCGAGACACCGGTCAGGCCCATGCCCAGCTTCTCGTTCAGGAGGTCGGCCGCGGTCTCGCCGACCGTCGTGCACAGCACCTTGATGATCCAGAAGTACGCGGTGACTTCGGGCACCTTGTTCCAGCGCAGGCTCGGCCCGGCGGAGCGCGGGGCACCGGTGCGGCCGTACGCCTCAGGAGTCCCGGAGGTCTCTGTTGTCTCGTAGGTCATGAGGCCCGAGGGTGTCAGCGGGAGCCTGAACGCATCCTGACTGGCGTACGCCCCCGTGCGCGCCCCTCCTTCACAGCACCCGGCGGCGGATCAGGACCCCCAGCGCCACCAGCCCAGGGAGCAGCGGAAGCCATACGGTGAGCAGCCGGTAGCCGAGAACCGTCGAGGCCGCCGCGCCGCCCGGCGCTCCGGCGAGGGTGAGGGCCAGCGCGAGGGCGGCGTCCAGGGAGCCGAGGCCGCCCGGGGTGGGCAGCAGGACGGCGGCGCTGCTCGCGGCGAGGTAGGCGAGGGCCACCCGCCCGGGGGACAGCGGCAGGTCGATGGCCTGCGCGACGGCGATGACGACGGTGGCGTGCAGCGCGGCGAAGGCGAGCGAGCCGCCCCACAGCGCGGCGGCCCGCGCCGGGACTTCGTGCACGGCGCGGACGTCCAGCAGTACGGAACGCAGCGCGCGCCGCAGCGGCCGGGCCAGGAGGACCGCGGCGACGGCGGCCACCACGCCAGCCGTCGTCCAGGCGGTCACGGTCCAGGCGTTCGCCGTCAGCCGGGGAATGCGAAGGGCGCCGGGGCAGGCCAGGGCGAGGCCGCCGATCAGACAGCCGCGCACGACGGTTCCGGCGCAGGCCTTGACCGCGAGCGCGGTCGCGGACCGGGCGACGGGCAGTCCGCAGCGGGTCAGGAAGCGCAGATTGACGGCGCCCGCGCCGAGTCCCGAGGGCAGTACGTGGTTGGCCGAGGCGGCCGCGAACTGCACCGCCACCAGTCGGCCGGCGGGCAGCGGCTCGGTCACCGCGCCCTGCTGGGCGAGGGCCGAGCACGCCCAGGTCGCCAGGGTGGCGACGGTCGCCACCAGGAGCCAGCCGCGGTCGGCGTGGGTGAGACGGCCGGCTCCCGCCTCGATCACCGGCCAGTGCCGGTGGGCGAGAAATCCGGCGCACAGCAGCACGAGCAGCGAAAGCCCGGCATGCCACCCCATCCGCCCGTCCCCTGCGGCCAGCCGCCTGCCGACGGTCATCCATCTGCCGTCGGCCGTCATGGGCGAAGACGGCCCGCTTGGTCCCGGCACGGGCTCGGGCGACGACGCCCCCTGGCCGTCGGTCGTCGGTCCCGCGACGGGGCCGAAGCCGGCCACGGACACCGGCGCTCGGCCGGGCAGAGCGCTCCCGGCCTGTCCTCGCGTCGGAGGGCCCACCGGTTCGCCGCCGGGAGACCGGCTGGGGCCGGCCGCTCGACCGCCGCGGGCCGCGGGCCCGCTGTGCGCCGGCGAGGGCGTCTCCGGCGGAAGGGTCACGGCGTACGGCTCCCCGCTCCTGGGGAGACGTAGACGTCCAGGTCACCGGCGCGATGGGGTGCCCAGGTGCGGGCGTACGCGGGCGGCCTGCCCCCCGGAGCGGTGACGACGGCGACCGGCGTGCGCCGGGCGGAACGCGCGATGCTCTCCGTGGTGGCGTTGGCGTTGTGGCCGCCGATCGCCAGGGAGGAACAGCCGGTGTAGAAGGCGATGGGGACGGACTGAGTGCCGGTCAGCGCGCAGGGCGGCCGGACACCGAGCCGGTGCAGTTCCGCCGCCGTCACCGACCAGCCGTGGTGGCTGTCGGTGGTGCGCCGCACCGCGGCCTCCAGGACCGCGAACTGCACGGCCAGATGTCCGGCCAGACCGACGGCCACGAGGGTCACGATCACCGGCCGTCGGCGGGGGCTCGCGTCGGTGACCAGGTGCACGAGCGCGTCCGCGACGGGGATCGCGACGAGCGCGTAGAGGGGCAGCAGGAAGCGCGGGGCCGCGTATCCGATCATGAAGAGGTACGGGATTGCGGCTGTCGTGGCGCAGGCCAGGAGCAGCAGAGTGGGGGCCGTGCGGCGGGCCCTGAAGGCGATCACCAGGCCGAGGACGGCGATCAGCGGCAGGACGAACCACCAGGCCATCACCACGGGGTTCGGCATTCCGCCGGTGCACGGCCGGCACAGCACGCGTCCGCCCAGGCTGCGCATCTGGTCGCCGACGGCGATGTTCCAGCCGAGGCCGCCCTGGATGCGCGAACCGTCGGAGAGCCGTTGCCCCAGGCCGCCGTAACTGACGTAGGCCTCGATGATCCACTCGGCCGCCCCGGCCAGCAGGCCCCCGACGAGCGCGAGGAGCGGCCGGATCCGCCGCCACCCGGGGACGCCCACGGCGAGGACGAGGGGCGGCAGGGTCACCCAGACCGCGTCCGGGGGCCGCATCCACGCCATCAGGGCGGCGCTCAGCCCGATCCCCCACAGTGCCGCCCGGTCACGGCCGCCGTCGTGTGCCCGCAGAAAACACCCGACGCAGACCAGGGCGCCGATCGCGACCCAGTAGTTGGGCATGGCCTGCGGACCGTAGAAGAGGGTCACCCACAGCGTGGCGAACAGGGCGCCCCCCAGGGCGAGGACCCGCACGGGGAAGAGCCCGCGCCAGACGCGCAGGGCCACGAACAGGCCGAGTCCGGACAGCAGGGCGAGGTAGACGCGCAGCAGGACGGTGGACGACGACCAGGAGGCTATCGGCGCCACGAGCAGCGAGACACCGCGGGCCCGTGGCGCGCTGAAGAAGGCCGCGGGGGCATGCGGGGAGACCTGGCTGACGTAGACCGTCTCGTCCCAGCCGAGACCCATCCCGGGGTGCACGATGATCAGTTGGGCGAGCGTGAAGGCGGCCGCGACCAGGGCGAGCAGGCCCAGGTCAGAAGGGAACCGGGACACGCGGGCCGCTCCGTCCGGCGGTTTGGGCCGCCGGGCGCCGATGAGCGGGACGTTCAGGGTCTTGGCCATCGTCCACCCTTCAGCCCTACACGCTGTAGGGTTTCTTCACCCTACAAGACGTAGGGTGAAGGCGGGAGCCAGGGGAATCATGGACAAACTACCGCCCACCGGAAGAAGGCGCCGAACGGGACGGGCATTCGAGGAAGTACCGGGGGGCGGTATGCGACCCCCCACGCCCGGGGGCGTGCGCCCCGGGCGTGGGCACCCTTTCCGGCTCCCCTACGCGCTGTAAGGTGACGGGCATGGCTGGGACAGGTCCCCACGGACGGGTGGAACGGCGCAGCGCGGGCGAACTGGAGAGTGAAGTCCTCGCCGCCCTGTGGGCCACCGACGACGCGCTGACACCCGCCGAGATCCAGGCCGAGATCGGCGGTGGACTCGCCTACAACACGGTGCACACCATCCTCAAACGCCTGTACGACAAGGGCCTTGTGCTCCGTGACGTTGACGGCCGGCGCGGCGCGTACCGGCCCGCCAAGAACGCGGCACAGCTGACCGCCGAGGCCATGCACGAGGCGCTCGACCGCGGGCCCGACCCGATCGCGGCCCTCCAGCAGTTCGTCACCGGGCTCAGCCGCCAGGAGGAGGAAGCCCTGCGCGACCTCCTCGGAGGGACCGGGCCATGAGGATCGACGTCTACGTTCCGCTCGTACTGGCGCTGTTCCTCACCGGAATCGCCCCGGGGGTCGGCAGGCGGGTGTCGCCGGCCCTGGCGGCCCGGGTCCTCACGGCGGCCGCCGTGCTGACCGCGGCCGCCTCGACCTGGGCGCTGCTGCTGCTCGGGGCGACCCTGATCGACCAGGCGCCGTCGGTGATCGCCGAGGCCGGTGAGGAGGGCCGGGCGCTGCCCGAGCCCGTCCCGGAGGCCGTCGCCGTCCTGGCGGTGGCCGCCCTCGCCGTGATCGCCCACCGGCTCCTTCGTGTCGTACGAGCGCGCGTCGCGACCCGCCGGGTCCTCCTCAGGCTCTGCGAGGGTCACCCGCCGGACAGCGAACTCGTGGTCGCCGCCTCGCCGACCCCGCACGCCTTCGCCATCCCCGGCAAGCCGGGCCGGATCCTGGTCACGGCCGCGATGCTCGGGGCGCTGGAACCCGCCGAACGGCGCGTCCTGCTCGCGCACGAGCGCGCCCATCTCACCCACCGGCACGCGGGGTTGTCGACCGCCGTCGCCCTGGCCGCGGCGGCGAACCCGCTGCTCGTGCCCGTCCGTGACACCGTCGCCTTCCTGTTGGAGCGCTGGGCCGACGAGGAGGCCGCGAGCAGCGTCGGGGACCGGCACACGACCGCCCGCGCCCTGGCCCGTGCCGCCCTGGTGTCCCAGCGTGCCCGACCGGGATGCGCCCTGCACTTCTCCGAACACGCCGTCACCCGCCGGATCGCGGCCCTGCAGACCGCTCCGCCGCCCGTCATGCGGTCCGTCGGCGCGGCCGTTCTCGCGCTCGGCGCGCTGCCCGCGCTGGGCGCGGCCGACGCCACGGGCGATCTGCTGCGACTGCTGGGCGAGACGCTGCCCTAGGGGTAGGAGACCGGGCCACCGCTCGCGGCTCCCACTGTCTGTACGGTCGCGCTCATGACACCTTCCGAGACGGCTCATAACGACCCCTCGCGCTCCGGGCGGGTGCGGTTCGCGACGTTCAACGTGCTGCACGGCCGGCCGATGGCGGACGGCAGGCCCGTTTCGGTCCCGGCCGGGAGCGGCCCCGAGGCGCCGTTCGTCCGGGCCGTCGTATCACTGGACGCGGACGTGCTGGCGCTTCAGGAGCTGGACCGGCTGCAGGAACGTTCGGGCGGGGTGGACCAGGCGTCGGCCGCCGCCGCTGGGTCCGGGGCACCGTACTGGCGCTACGCCTCCGCGTTCCACGGCGTCGCGAAGGCGGCCGGCGGCTGGGTCCCGGAGCCGTCCGAACCGGGGCTGCGGGTGTACGGCCCGGGCGACGTGGGGGACGGTGTCCCCTCGCACGGCATCGCGCTGCTGTCCCGGCTGCCCGTACGGCACTGGAGGGCCCGGCGGCTGTCGCCGGCACCGGTCCCCATGCCGCTGCGGACGCCCGGACGCCGTGGACTCACCGCCTCCAGGGACCAGCCACGGGCGGCGCTGGCCGCCGTCCTGGAGGGGAGCCGCGGGCCGTTCACCGTGGTGGCCCTGCACCTGTCGTTCGTGCCCGGCTGGAACATCCGCCAGTTGCTCACCGTCCGCGCCTGGATCGCCGATCTGCCCCGGCCCCAGGTGCTCCTCGGCGACTTCAACCTGCCCGGCGCGCTTCCGCGGGCGGTCCTCGCCGCGCCCGGGCCGTTCCGCGGCAGCGGGCTCCAGTGGACCCGGCGAACCCGGCGAACCCGGCGAAACCGGCGGGGAGACACCCCGCCGCCGCGCGGCTGGCGGGATCTGGCCCGTACGCCCACCTACCCGGCACACCGGCCGCTCGTCCAGTTGGACCATGTACTGGCCATCGGACTCTCCGCGGGCGCGGCCGGTGCCGCCCACACCCCGAACACCGCGATCTCGGACCACCGGCCGCTGGCGCTCGAACTGCCCTTGTAACCGACCCCACGACCGCGCGGCGAACGGCCGGCCCGGGCCCACAGTTGGCCCGGCGCCCGGCGCCCGGCTGGCATGGCCCCCAGCTGGCATGGCCCCCGGCTGACCCGGCGGCGCGACTGGCGGGGGGCGGCACGACTGACAGGGGCGGCATGCTGACCGGGTCGGACCGCTGATCGAGCCCGCGGCCGACCCGACAGCGCGACCGATCGGAGCGCACGACCGCCCGGCGAACGGCCGGCCCGGGCCCACGCCTGGCCCGGCGGCACGGCCCACGGCCGGCACGGGCAGCACGCCGACCGGGTCGGACGGCTGATCCGGCGCACGGCCGACCCGACGGCGCGACCGATCGAGGCGCACCGCTGACCTGGCCGCATGGCTGATCCTGCGCACGACCGGCGGGGGCGGCACGACCGACCCGGGCCCCACGGCCGCCCGGCGAACGGCCGGCCCGGGCCCACGCCTGGCCCGGCGGCTCGACTGACCGGGCCACACGGCTGATCCGGCGCACGGCCGACCCGACAGCGCGACCGATCGGAGCCCACCGCTGACCTGGCCGCATGGCTGATCCTGCGCACGACCGGCGGGGGCGGCACGACCGACCCGGGCCGCGCAGCCGACCGGGCCCGCACGGCCCACCGTCGGCACCCGCACCCGCGCCTCGACGGCTCTCGGCCGCCCGGGGCGCTCAGTCGGCTCGGCCCGGATTGCGGCCCGTCAGCGCAGGTGGCCGGTGAACGCTTCGTACGCGCGTTCGTCGAAGAGTACGAAGCGGACCTCCTCGACGTCGGTCTTCGCGGCCCGGACGGTCTCCACCGCGATGCGTGCCGCGTCGTCCATCGGCCAGCCGTAGATGCCCGCGGAGACGGCGGGGAAGGCGACGGTACGGGCGCCGAGCTCGTCGGCGACCCGCAGCGACTCCCGGTAGCAGGAGGCCAGCAGCTCCGACCGGTCGTCCCCAGGTGCATAGCGAGGCCCGACGGTGTGGATCACCCAGCGGGCATCGAGGTCACCCGCGGTGGTGGCGACCGCCTGGCCGGTCGGCAGTCCCTTGCCGTAGTGGCCGGCGCGCAGCCTGCGGCAGTCGGCGAGGATCGCCGGGCCGCCGCGGCGGTGGATGGCCCCGTCGACGCCTCCGCCGCCGAGCAGCGAGGAGTTCGCCGCGTTGACGACGGCGTCGACGCTCTGCCGTGTGATGTCGCCCAGCACCAGCGTGATCGTGGTCATGACTCCCTCAGCCTTCGCCAGACGGCTTTCGCCGCGTTGTGCCCCGACATGCCGTGCACTCCGGGACCGGGCGGGGTGGCCGAGGAGCACAGGAAGACGGCGGGATGCGGGGTGCTGTACGGGAAGACGGACAGCTTGGGGCGGAGCATGAGCTGGAGTCCGGAGGCGGCGCCGCAGGCGATGTCGCCGCCCACGTAGTTGGCGTTGCGGGCCGCGAGTTCGGGCGGTCCGGCGGTCGCGCGGGCCAGTACGCGGTCCCGGAAGCCCGGCGCGAACCGCTCCAGCTGGCGCTCGATGGCGTCGGTGAGGTCGCCGGTCCAGCCGTTCGGGACATGGCCGTACGCCCAGAAGACCTGCTTGCCCTCGGGTGCCCGGGACGGGTCCATGACGCTCGGCTGCACGGTGATCAGGAACGGCGCGTGGGGTGCCCGGCCCTCCCGCGAGGCGGCCCGCAGCGCGGTACCGATCTCCGCTCTGCTCGCCCCGACCTGCACCGTCCCGGCGACGCGGGCCTTCTCGGCGGTCCAGGGCACGGGCCCGTCCAGCGCGTAGTCGATCTTGAAGGCGGCAGCCCCGTACCGGTAGCCCTCGTAGTACCGCCCGAACCCCGCGATGCGGGCCAGCGCCTGGGGAGACGTGTCGAAGACGTACGCGCGCGCGGGCGGCAGATCGTCGAGGCGCTTGACCTCGTAGTCGGTGTGGACGGTGCCACCGAGGTCCTTGAGATACGCGGTGATGGCGTCCGAAATGGACTGGGAGCCGCCGCGTGCCACGGGCCAGCCCCGGGCGTGCGCGGCCAGCGCGAAGACCAGGCCGACGGCGCCCGTGCCGACGCCCTCCAGCGGCGCGATGACGTGCGCGACCAGACCGGCGAACAGGGCTTTGGCCCGCTCGTCGCGGAAGCGGCGCATCAGCCAGGTCGACGGCGGCAGCCCGGCCAGACCGAAACGGGCGAGGGTGACCGGGTCCCGCGGCAGTGCGGTCAGCGGCAACGACATGAAGTCGTGCGCAAGGGTGTCCCACTTGCTCAGGAACGGCGCGACGAGCCTGCGGTACGCGCCCGCGTCGCGCGGCCCGAAGGATGCCGCCGTCTCGGCCACCGACCGCGAGAGCACCGCCGCCGAGCCGTCCGGGAACGGGTGCGCCATGGGCAGCTCGGCGTGCAGCCACTCCAGGCCGTACCGCTCCAGGGGCATCGCCCGGAAGGCGGGCGAGTTGACGCCCAGCGGATGCGCCGCCGCACACGGGTCGTGCCGGAAACCGGGCAGGGTCAGCTCTTCGGTGCGCGCTCCCCCGCCCACCGTGTCCCGGGCCTCGAACACGGCCACGGAGAAGCCCCGGCGGGCCAGCTCCACGGCAGCCGTCAGTCCGTTCGGCCCCGCACCCACCACGACGGTATCGAGCATCGACGGCACCTTCGGACTCCTTTGTCAGCCGACGGCCACTGAGGATCAGGATATGCCGGAGGACTGACAGCCTTGACGGCCCGGGGTGTTGGAAGGAAACGCCCCGGAACCGAGTGCCGCCGCCAGGCGGACCGTGTGGCGCCGCCGGACGGACCGTTGGCCCCCGCCCGACGGGAACCGGAGCCCTGGCCGTTCCCGGAGCCCTCGCCGGCCCCGGAGCCCCGCTCAGGCCCCGGAGCCCCGCTCAGGCCCCGGCAGCCACCTGCTGTTCGGTCCGGGCCGTCAGCAGGCCCGTCACCCGGCGGGCCGTGGCCTCGTCCCGGGCCGCCGTGAACGGCAGCGCGTTGCCCCCCGTCACTCGGAACGGCTCGCCACCGAGCGTCAGATGAGCACCGCCCGCCTCCTCGACCAGGAGCAGCCCCGCCGCGTGATCCCAGGCCGCCTCCCAACTGAATGCGGTGGCGTCCAACTCGCCGCGGGCGATGGCCAGATATTCCAGCCCTGCCGAGCCGCACGGGCGCGGGACGACCCCTTCGACCCGCAGTCCGAGCAGCGCGCGCTTCTGCTCGTCCGTGGTGTAGTCCGGGTGGGAGGTCGCGATGTCGAGATCACGGCCGGGCTCGGGCGAACCGGAGCGCAGCGGTATGCCGTCGAGCACGGCTCCCCGGCCCCGGATCGCGGTGGCGAACTCGTCACGGGCGGGCGCGTACGTCCACGAGGCGTGCACCACGCCGTCCAGCACGAGCGCGACCAGCGTGCAGAACCCTGAGTCCCCGTGCACGAACTGCCGGGTGCCGTCGACGGGGTCGACGATCCAGACGGGCGCCGTGCCGCGGATCGCCTCGTAGCTCGCGGGGTCGGCGTGCACCGCCTCCTCGCCGACGACCACCGAGCCGGGCAGCAGGACGGTGAGGACCTCGGTGAGGTACTTCTCGGCCAGCCGGTCGGCGTCCGTCACGAGGTCGTGCGGGCCGGACTTCTGGTCGATCTCGTGCGCCGCGAGCTGCCGGAAGCGGGGCATGATCTCTGCGGCGGCGGCCTCGCGGATGGCGTGTTCCACGTCGGACGCGCGGTGTGCGAGAAACTCGTCGATGGTTTCGATGTCTTCGATCATGGCTCCATGACAGCACGCGCCACTGACAATCCCCACCCCTCCGGGGTACTCAGGGTGGAATCACCATGAATTCCCGGGGCTGACGATCACTCCCGCCGACCGGCGGTAACCGCCACCGACCTGCGATCACCGGCGCCCGGCCCGAGATCACCGACGCCCGGCCCGCCAGCACGCGCATCGGCCCGTCGGCACGCCCGTCGGCCGCCTCACGTCCGACCGCGCCTCACCGTCCGACCGCGTACCCCTGCATCCCGCGCGGATTGGCTCCCGCCGACAGGACACCCGTCGCGGGATTCCGGGCCACCGCGCACAGCCGGCCCTCGGACCAGGACTCGGCGACCGTGACGTCATGGCCCCGGCGGCGCAGTTCCTCGACGACCGCCTCGTCCGTGCGGGACTCGACGGTGAGACTGCCCGGACGCATACCGCGCGGATAGAAGGAGCCGGGGAAGCTGTCGTTGTGCCAGTTCGGGGCGTCGATCGCGCCCTGGAGGTCGAGTCCGCCGCGCACGGGCGGGCGCAGCGCCACGGACAGGAAGAAGTGCGTCTGCCACTGGTCCTGCTGGTCGCCGCCGGGGGTGCCGAACGCCATGACCGGCACGCCGTCGCGCAGGGCCAGGGAGGGCGTCAGCGTGGTGCGCGGCCGGCGGCCCGGGGTCAGGGAGTTGGGCAGTCCCTCCTCCAGCCAGGCCATCTGGAGCCGGGTGCCGAGCGGGAAGCCCAGTTCGGGGACGACCGGGTTGGACTGGAGCCAGCCGCCGCTGGGGGTGGCGGCGACCATGTTGCCCCAGCGGTCGACGACGTCCAGGTGGCAGGTGTCGCCCCGGGTGCCGCCGTCCGCTGCCACCTCGGGTTCCGCGGCCGCGCGGGCCATGGTGGGCTCACCGGCGCCCGGCACCGCGAGCGCGTCGAAGCCGGGCTCCCCGGCGGCCACCACGCGCGCGTGCCCGCTGAGCCGCGGATCACGGCCGCCGGGACTGCCGGGACGCAGCTCGTACGACGCCTTGTCCCCGACGAGCTCCCGCCGGGTGGCGTTGTAGGACTCCGACAACAGCTCGCGAAGCGGCACCTCGGCCGCGTCGCCGTACCAGGCCTCCCGGTCGGCCATGGCGAGCTTGCAGCCCTCGACGAGCAGGTGGACGTACTCGGCGGAACCGTAGCGGGGCAGTTCGGGCGGGAGCAGCGCCAGTTGCTGGAGGAGGACCGGGCCCTGGCTCCAGGGGCCCGCCTTGCACAGGGTCCAGCCTTGCCAGTCGTACGTCGCCGGGGCCTCGTAGGTCGCGGACCAGCCGGCCAGGTCGGCGGCCGTGAGGGTGCCGGTGCGGCGCTCGCCGCTGGTGTCCATGGTGGGCCGGCGGGCTTGCCGGACCAGGGCCTCGGCGATGAAGCCGGAGCGCCATACTTCCCGCGCCGCGTCGATCTCGGCCTCCCGGTCCCCCGCTCCGGAGACCTCGTCGAGCAGCCGTCGCCAGGTCGCGGCGAGGGCCGGATTGCGGAACAGCTCGCCGGGGCGCGGGGACCTGCCGCCCGGCAGATACACCTCGGCCGACGAGGTCCACTCCGTCTCGAACAGCTCCCGTACGGCCTCCACGGTCTCGCCGACGCGCTCCACGGGCGCGTGCCCGTCCTCGGCGTACCCGATGGCGTACTTCAGGACGTCGGCGAGCGGCTTGGTGCCGTGGTCGCGGAGCAGCAGCATCCAGGCGTCGAACGCGCCCGGCACGGCGGCGGCGAGCGGGCCGGTGCCGGGTACGAGATCCAGACCGAGTCCCCTGTAGTGGGCGATCGTCGCTCCGGCGGGTGCGACACCCTGTCCGCACAGCACCCGTAGGGCACCGTCCGCCGGGGCGAGGATGATCGGGACCTCGCCGGCGGGCCCGTTGAGGTGGGGCTCGACGACGTGCAGGACGAAACCGGCCGCGACGGCGGCGTCGTACGCGTTGCCACCGTCCTCCAGGACGGCCATCGCGGACTGCGAGGCGAGCCAGTGCGTGGAGGACACCATGCCGAAGGTGCCCTGGAGGGTGGGTCGGGTCGTGAACTGCATCTGTCACCTCGGGGTTTGCGTTACGTCGGTCGGCGATCGAACATCAAGTGGGGCGTGGGGAGACTCTGGGGAACATGGGCGCGAGACCATTTCCTCCACTTCCTGCATGTAATCCCCGTTGGCCCCGCTGCGCCGGGCAGTCGCCGGCCGATACAGGCTCCCATCGGTTCATGCGCCCCAATCCCCGCCGCCACTGCAACGCATCACGGACGGCTTCTGCCTTCCCCCCCTCAGCCGGGCCGCCTGGCGCCCCTCCTGGACATCTTGGAGCGGGCCGGAAGTTGCGCACGTCGCCCGAGCTGCCGTACGTGACCGACTTGGGCTGGGACAGTGCGTTGTACTGCGAGGTCAGCGTGATGCCGGTCGCCGCGTCGGTGTCGGATTTCAGCCGTCCATCGGTGTCGTAGGTGTAGCTGCTGGTGCCGGAGGCGTCGGTGCGGGTGAGCGGGGATTCGTCGGCGTTGTAGGTGAAGGACGAACTGCCCGCCTGGCCGGAGGTGGTGAGGACGTCGCCGAGGGCGTTGGTGTCGTAGTACTCCGAGGTGCTGCCGACCGCGGAGGCCACCGGACGACCGTTCAGTGAGTGTGTGAAGTGGCGGTCGGCTGTGGTGGCGTCGGCGCCTGTGCCGGTCTGTGCGGTGAGGTCGTCGAGGGCGTCGTCGCGCAGGTCGTAGCTGTAGGTCGTGGTGTCGCCGGTGGTGCAGGCGACGGTGTGGGTGCGGCCCAGTCCGTCGTAGGCGTACGTGGCAGTGACGCCGCTGATGGAAGTCGTGCTCGCGACGCGGCCCGCGGTGTCGTAGGCGGTGTCGGTCTCCTGCTTCGTCTGGGCGCTGGTGGAGGTGTACGCGTACGCCCAGGTGCTGCTGTCGCGGCCCAGGTCGTCGTAGGTGTGGTGGGTGACGGCGCCGTAGGGCGAGGTCTCGGTCAGGCGGTTGCCGGCCAGGTCGTAGGCGTAGGCGTACGTGCCGCGCGTGTCGGTCCCGTTGATCGATATGGCCGGGTCGGTCTGCTGGACCAGGTCGCCCGACTGGTCGTAGGTGTTGTCGGTTTCGCCCTTGGCGTCGGTCTCGCTGAGGACGTCGCCCGCTGCGTCCCCGGGGAGGCTCCGGGGAATTCGAGCGGCACAAGCCCGCACCCTGCCGAAAGGCGCCGAAAGGCGCTGAAAGGCGCGTTTCCGCAGGTCCTGGACTCGACGGGTAACAAAGGACCAGGCCGGCGACCCGGTCACGGAACGTTCAGGACGCGGGCGCCCAGGCCGTCGTCCCCAGGGTGTTGTCCGGGCCGATGTCGAGGAAGGCGGGCAGCCGCAGGATGACCGCGTCCTGCCCCTTCTGCGGTGCGACGCGCAGATACGTGCCGTACTGGGCCGCCATCCGCCAGTAGAGGACGGCCCGTGCGCTGTCGCCCGGGTGGAGCGTGAAGGGCTCCGGGCCGGGGTCGGCGGGCGCCATGGGCACCTTGTCCGTCCCCACCACGCTGTGCACGCCCGTGATCGGGGCGCCCTCCCCGTCCAGGACATGGGTGACGGCCGGGTGGCCGTTCACCTTGTAGGGCCGCTTGCCGCAGTCGGTGAGGGTCAGGGTCATACCGCGCAGGCCCATGGCCGCGTCGACGGGTCCGGCGTCGAGGCGCAGGCCGGAGGGCGGGCAGCCACGGTCCTGTTGCAGCGGCAGGGCTTTCGGCGCCCCGGGCACCACGATGACGAGAGGATCGCCGGTGGAGGTCCCGGCCGCGTGCGGGGCGTGGGCGGCGTCGGTCCCGACAACGCTCGGGACCGGGTCCGGGGCGGAGGTCCGTCCGGGGTCACGCTCACGGTCGATCTCGGCGGACAGGCCGCAGCCGCTGGTGGCCGTGGCGACCAGGCAGGCGAGGACGACCGGGCGGATCCACTTCGTACGGAGACCGACGGCCGGGAGCGTACGGCCACCGCGCGGAGGCACGGCGACGGTGGGGGCGCCGGACCGCCTCGGAAGCTCGACGACGACGGGGGCGCCGGCCCGTCCCGGGCTTGCCGCGATCACGGGCCGATCATGGCACGAACGCTCGGCGGAGGACGTCACCCGGCCTGCCCTCGTGCCGTCACCAGGCCCGACTCATAGGCGAAGACCACGAGTTGAGCCCGGTCGCGGGCGGCCAGCTTCGTCATCGCGCGGCTGATGTGGGTCTTGGCCGTCAGGGGGCTGATGACCATGTGCGCGGCGATCTCCTCGTTGCTGAGGCCGCGTGCGGCGAGCGCGGTGACCTCGCGTTCGCGGCGGGTGAGGCCTTCGAGGCCCGGCGCCGTGGCCCGGTCGGGAGGACGGGCCACGAACTCCCCGATGAGGGTGCGGGTCACCGAAGGCGACAGCAACGCCTCTCCGTGGGCGACGACTTCGATGGCCTGGAGCAGTTCGGCGGGCTCGGTGTCCTTGAGCAGGAATCCGCTCGCCCCGGCCCGCAGCGCCTCGAAGACGTATTCGTCCAGGCCGTAGTTGGTGAGGATGACGACCCGGACTCCGGCGAGCTGCGGGTCGGCGGCGATCCGACGGGTGGCCTCGATGCCCGTCATCACGGGCATCTGCACGTCGACCAGGGCGACATCCGGCAGTTCGGTACGGACCAGGGCGAGCCCCTGGGCCCCGTCGGCCGCCTCGCCCACCACCTCGATGCCCTCCTCCGCGTCCAGCAGGGCACGGAATCCCGCGCGCATGAGTGCCTGGTCGTCGACGAGGGCGACCCTGATCGGGCGGCCCTCCCCGTTCGGCGCGCCCGGATCGATCATCGCGCCTCCTCCAGTGCTTCCAGGGGCAGTTCGGCCCGGACCGAGAAGCCGCCCTCCGCGCGCGGGGCGGCCCGCAGGGTGCCGCCGAGTGCGGTGACGCGTTCACGCATGCCGGTGAGGCCGACGCCCGGGATGGGCGGCCGGGACTGCCGGGCCACGCCGTCGTCATGCACGCCGATCGTCAACTCGTCCGGGGAGTAACCGAGTTCGACCGTCACCTTGGCGGGGCCCGCGTGCCGGGCGGCGTTGGTCAGGGCCTCCTGGACGATGCGGTACGCGGCGCGGTCCACGGTCGCCACGAGCGGGCGCTCCTCGCCGGTCACCCGCAGATCCACGGCGAGCCCCGCGGCACGGGCCCGCTCCACCAGCAGCGCCGGTGTGCCGGTCGGCTCGTCGGTGCGCAACACCTCCAGTGTGGCGCGCAGTTCGCGCATCGCCTCGCCACCGGCCTCCTGGATGGCGAGGAGCGCGGGCGGCACCTCCTCGCCGCGCTTGCGGGCCAGATGGACGGCGACTCCCGCCTGGAGCTTGACGATCGAGATGCTGTGTGTGAGCGAGTCGTGCAACTCGCGGGCGATGCGCAGGCGTTCCTCGCCTGCCCGGCGCAACGCCACTTCCTCCCGGGTCCGTTCGGCCTCCAGGGCGCGCTGTTCGGTCTGACGGAGATAGGCCTGCCAGTTGCGGTCGGCGAGGCCCGTGACCAGGGCGCACAGGAACCAGCCGGCCAGCAGCAGCGTCCGCTCCACCGCTTCCCGCGTCCCCGGTCCGGTCGCCACGAACCCGGCCAGGTACACGGCACTCGCGAGCGCCGCGACTCCCCGGTGGCCTGCTCTGGCCGCCGTGTGCACCGCGCCCAGGACGGGGAGGGCGGACAGGGTGCCGGGGTGGGCGTGCACGACGTACCCCGTCGTGGTGGCGGTGGTGATCGCCAGGACGGCGCGCGGGGCGCTGCGGTAGGCCGCCAGTGCCAGCGAACCTACGGTGATCAGGGTGTAGTCGAGGGGGGTCGCGCCGTCGCCGAACGCGGCCGCGGTCACCACGAGGGCGCCGACCACGACCGCGAGGGCCGCGTCGGCCGGACGCCCGCGGACGACCTGGTCGAGCTGCATGTACGGCACTCTATGCGGGCGTGCCGGCCACCGCGTCAGACCTGTGGACGGATGTCCGGCTACTCCCGCCGGAGTAGTCGGCGCCGGGCACCGGGCCGACCGGGGCAGCCAGGATCACCCTCGCCCGTACGACGCCCGCGACGCCTCCCCCGGGCCATCGTGGACCGCGGCCGCCGTTCGCCCGGCAACCATCCGGTCCCCTCAGGAGGCACCCATGGCCCTGTCCCTCGCCACCCCTTTCAGGTACACCGCCCCGCCCGCGCGGAAGTCCGCCACCGGGGTGACCGCCGACGTCTACGCCCAGCTCGCCTCGGACTTCGGCATGGAGCGTCCGGCCACCTTCGTCGTCCTTTCGTCCGCACCCGAACTCCTCGCCGCCACCTGGGCGTTGATGCGGGAGTCGCTGATCGCGGGCGAGGGCGACCGGACCGGGAAGGAACTCGCGGCGCTCGGCGTGTCGTTGGCCAACCGGTGCCCCTTCTGCGTGGACGCGCACACGATGCTGCTGCACGCGACGGGGGACCACTCCCTCGCCGAGGCGATCGCGCGCGGAGAGACACCGTCCGACGAGGGGCAGGCGCGCGTGCTGGCCTGGGGCCGGGCCAGCCGGACGCCCGGGACACCGGAGTTGACGCCGTATCCGTTCCCCGCCGCGCACGCCTCCGCGTACATCGGCACCATGCTCACCTTCCACTTCATCAACCGGATCGCGTCGGCGCTGTTGACCGAGAGCCTCCTTCCGGGCCATGCGCAGCGGTTCCGGGCGGTGCGGAGTCTGGGCGGCCGGTCGCTGGCCAGGACGGTGCGCCGGCGGCCCGTCCCGGGTGCGGGTCTCACGCTGCTCGACGCCCCGGGGCCCGGTCCCGGCTGGGCGCGGGGCAGTACCGTCGGCCCCGCCTACGCGGCCCTTCGCGACGCCGCCACCGCGGGCGGAGCGCTGCTCGACGAGGCGGACCGTGCCCTCGTACGGGAAACGCTGCAGGGGTGGGACGGCGCGCATCCGTCGCTCGCGTGGGAGGGTCTCCCGGACCGTTCGCGCCCCGGCGCGCGACTGGCTCTGCTGGCCGCCCTCGCCCCGTACCGCGTCACGGACGAGGACGTGGCGGCCTGGCGCACACCTGATCATTCCGACGGCTGCATGGTGCGTCTCGTGGCCTACGGCGCGTTCGCGGCCGTCGACCGCGTCGAGCGGGCCCTCCCGGTCCGGACCGCGAAGCGGTAGTCGTGATCGCGATGCGACGGGACACGGAGAGTGAAGCGATCAGCAGGTCGAACAAAACAGACATCTTGCCACAGCATCAGCCAATCGGCGCCAAGGTGAGTCACTGTCATGACACGGGCATGAAACCTGTTGGCCCTTTCGCACCACAGCGTCTCGTGTGACACTGGCGTCCCGTCCGCAGTGCGGACCATCTCCGCACCATCCCCCACGAGAAGTGCGCTTTGGGTTCTCTTCCTCTGCCGCTCGCGCTCGCCGCGCGCCTGTTGCCGGTCGCTCTGCTCGCCTCCGCGGGCTGGGCCCTGGCCGCCGGCCCGTCCGCAGCGACCCCCAACGCCGAGGACACATCTACGCAGAAGCAGACATCCGGCTCGGCGTCGACTCCGTCGGCCTCAGCTGCCGTCAAGACGTTCGCCGCGTCGCCCGCCCCGTGCAGCGGCATCCAGGTCGCGACGATCAAGTCCCTGGTCCCCGGCGCCAAGACGGCCGGCCAGGAGATCGCGTCGACCGACAAGGCGCTGCGCCGCACCTGCTCGTGGAACGCGCTGAAGGGCTTCGACTACCGCTGGCTCGACGTCTCCTACGAGATCAAGGATTCGAACGCCGCCGCGGCGAAGGCCTACAAGGAGCGGGTGGCCGACAAGAGCGGCGGCGGGGCGGTGCCAGGGGTCGGTGACTCCGCGTACTCCGTGGTGAACCTCACCACCGAGGACAAGCAGCAGACCCGCGAGGGAGTGGTGATCGTCCAGGCGTCCAACGCGCTGGTGGTCGTCACCTACAACGGCAGCGACTTCGAGACCAAGAAGGCGCCCGGCACCGAAGAGATCAACAAGGGTGCCATCAAGGCGGCCAAGGACGCGACGGCGGCGCTGAAGGCCGGCCAGTAGACCTCACTGCGGCAATGAAGGCCGGCCGGTAGAGCCGGAGGACGGCCAGAAGAACTGGCCGTCCTCCGGTCGCCGCGGTCAGACCGTGGTTCTGTCCTTTCCGCGCAGCAGCATCAGGACCAGGTACAGCGCCATCGACGTGCCGAGGCCGACCGCCCATCCGTAGTCGGCGAGCGACTTCAGCGCCGGGATCGGCCGCCCGTCGATCAGCGGGTGGAAGTCCGCGCCGCCGACGGCCAGGACACCGCCCGTGACGAAGGCGGCCACGGCCCGCCAGTTCCAGCCGCCGTCGTACCAGTAGCGGCCGCCCGTGCGGTACAGATCCGCGAGGTCGAGCTTGGTGCGGCGCAGGATCCAGTAGTCGGCGATGAGGATGCCGGCGACCGTCCCGAGCAGACCGCCGACCAGGCCGAGCCAGGTGAAGATGTAACCCTGCGGGTCGGAGTACAGCTTCCACGGGAAGATCAGCACGCCGAGGACACAGGTGACGAGCGCGCCGGTACGGAAGTTGATCTTCCTGGGCGCGATGTTGGAGAAGTCGAAGGCCGGGGAGACCAGGTTGGCCGCGATGTTCACGGACAGTGTCGCGATCAGCACGGTGACCAGCGCGAAGATGATGCCGGCGACGTTGTCCGTCTTCGCGGCGAGCTGGACCGGGTCCCAGATGGCCGTGCCGTACACCGCCTGCGAGCCCGAGGTGACCATGACGGACAGGAAGGCGAAGAGCGTCATCGTGGTGGGAAGGCCGAGAGCCTGCCCCCAGGTCTGCGCCTTCTGGCTTTTGCCGTAGCGGGTGAAGTCGGGGATGTTCAGCGACAGGGTGGACCAGAAGCCGATCATGCCCATCAGGGAGGGCCAGAAGAGCTTCCAGAAGTCGGCGCCCCAGCCGAGCTTCGACGGCTGGTCGAGCAGCGGCCCGAAGCCGCCGGCCTTGCTGCTCATCCACCAGAGCATCACGCCGGCGCCGACGAGCACGAAGGGCGCGGCCCAGTTCTCGAACCGGCGGATGGTGTCCATGCCCCGGTAGATGATGGCTACTTGGAGCGCCCAGAAGATCGCGAACGACAGCCACATGGTCCAGGCGTGGCCACCGACCTGTGAGGCGTTGCGCCAGCCGTCGCCGAAGAGCTTGCCCGCGAGGAAGTAGATCGCCTCGCCGCCGATCCAGGTCTGGATGCCGAACCAGCCGCACGCCACCAACGCCCGTACGACAGCGGGGAGGTTGGCCCCGCGGACCCCGAAGGAGGCGCGGGCGAAGACCGGGAAGGGGATGCCGTACTTCGGTCCCGCGTGCCCGGTGAGCAGCATCGGGACGAGCACGATCAGGTTGGCGAGGGCGATGGTGAGGACGGCCTGCTTCCAGTCCATGCCGACGGCTATCAGGCCCGAAGCCAGCGTCCAGGAAGCGGTGTTGTGGGCCATGCCGACCCACAGGGCCGAGAAGTTGTACGTGGTCCAGGTGCGCTTCTCGACCGGAACCGGCAGCAGGTCGTCGTTGGCGTAGGGGCCGGTGGGCGCGGGAGCGTCGGGCGCGATCTCCACCCGGCCGTCGGGGAGCGTGACTTGTCCGGTGGGCGGGCTGTCCGGGGGGACGGTTTCTGTCATGAGCAGGCCAATCAATGAGGAGTGACGGGAAAGGCCGTGCGGGGACGGACTGCGGGGGGTGCGCGGGGAGCGCCCTGGTCCCCTTCCCGGGACGGCGGGAAGGGGAGAACGAGGGGTTGACCTTCGGTTACTGCCCGTTGATGCCGGGGATGACCCGCGTTCCGTACGCGTCGATGGTGGCCTCCTGGGCGTCGTGCATGTCGTAGACCGCGAACTGGTCGACGCCCAGCTCGCGCAGCGCGTTCAGCTTCTCGATGTGCCGCTCGGGCGTGCCGATCAGGCAGAACCGGTCGACGATCTCGTCGGGCACGAACGCCGTGTCGGGGTTGTCGGCCCGGCCGTGGTGGGAGTAGTCGTAGCCCTCACGGGCCTTGATGTATTCGGTGAGTTCGTCGGGCACGGCCGCCGAGTGCTCGCCGTACTTGGAGACCAGGTCGGCGACGTGGTTGCCGACCATGCCGCCGAACCACCGGCACTGCTCGCGGGCATGGGCGAGCGCCTCCGGCGAGTCGTCCTCGGTGACGTACGCGGGCGCGGCCACGCAGATCTTCACCTCGGCGGGGTCGCGCCCGGCCTCGGCCGCCGCGTCCTTCACGGCCTTGACCATGTATTCGGTGAGGTAGAGGTCGGCGAGCTGGAGGATGAAGCCGTCGGCCTCCTCGCCGGTCATCTTGAGGGCCTTCGGGCCGTACGCCGCCATCCAGACGGGCAGTTCGGCACCCGGCCTGACCCACGGGAATTTGATGACGGTGCCGCCGAGGTCGGCCTCGTCGCCGCGGCCGAGGGCGCGGATGACCTTCATCGCACCGCTTATCCGGGCGAGCGTGTTGGGCTTGCGTCCGGCGACGCGCATCGCCGAGTCGCCGCGCCCGATGCCGCACACCGTGCGGTTGCCGTACATGTCGTTGAGCGTCGCGAACGTGGAGGCGGTGACCTCCCAGGTGCGGGTGCCCGGGTTGGTGACCATCGGGCCGACCGTCAGTTTCTCGGTGTTGGCGAGAATCTGACTGTAGATCACAAAGGGTTCCTGCCAGAGCACGGCCGAGTCGAAGGTCCAGCCGTACGTGAAGCCGTTGGCCTCGGCCCGCTTCATCAGCTCGATGACACGGGAGGCCGGGGGGTCTGTCTGCAGGACGAGTCCGAAGTCCATTGGCGCCACTCCTGGTCGCTCAGAGAAGGTACTGACAGGTGGATCGGGGGGTGTAGACGCCGTGGCCCGCGCGTCCGGTGAACTCCCGCTCGGTGATGACCGGTTCGCCCCGTGAGAGCACGGTCTCGACCCGTCCGGTGACGCGCTTGCCCTCGTACGCCGAGTAGTCGACGTTCATGTGGTGGGTCTCGACCGACATGATCTGCTCGGCGTGCGGGTCGTAGATGACGACGTCGGCGTCGGCGCCGGGTGCGATGGTGCCTTTCTTCGGATACAGGCCGAACATCCGGGCCGGGGTGGCGCAGGCGATCTCGATCCAGCGGCGGCGCGAGATGTGTCCGTCGACGACGGCCTGATGGAGCAGGTCCATGCGGTTCTCGACGCCGGGGAGGCCGTTGGGGATCTTCGAGAAGTCGCCGCGGCCGAGCTCCTTCTGGCCGGTGAAGCAGAACGGGCAGTGGTCCGTCGACACGACCTGGAGGTCGTTGGTGCGCAGGCCGCGCCACAGGGCCGCCTGGTGCTCCTTGGGTCGGAGGGGCGTACTGCACACGTACTTCGCGCCCTCGAAGTCCGGTTCCGCGAGGTTGTCGGTCGACAGGAACAGGTACTGGGGGCAGGTCTCGCCGAAGACGTTCAGGCCCTCGTCGCGTGCACGGGCGATCTCGGCGACGGCTTCGGTGGCGGAGACGTGCACGACGTAGAGCGGGGCGCCGGCGACCTGGGCGAGCTTGATGGCGCGGTGGGTGGCCTCGGCCTCCAGGAGCGCCTTGCGCACCTCTCCGTGGTAGCGCGGGTCGGTCTCACCGCGGGCCAGCGCCTGTTCGACGAGCACGTCGATCGCGATGCCGTTCTCGGCGTGCATCATGATGAGGCCGCCGTTCTCGGCGGAGCGCTGCATGGCGCGCAGGATCTGGCCGTCGTCGCTGTAGAAGACGCCGGGGTAGGCCATGAACTGCTTGAAGGAGGTGACGCCCTCCTCGACCAGCAGGTCCATCTCCTTGAGCGTCTCCTGGTTGACGTCGGAGACGATCATGTGGAAGGCGTAGTCGATGGCGCACTGGCCGTCGGCCTTGGCGTTCCAGGCGTCGAGGCCTTCGCGCAGGGAGTGGCCGACGCTCTGGACGGCGAAGTCGATGATGGTGGTGGTGCCGCCCCAGGCGGCGGCCCGGGTGCCGGTCTCGAAGGTGTCGGAGGCGAAGGTGCCGCCGAAGGGCAGTTCCATGTGGGTGTGGGCGTCGACGCCGCCTGGGATGACGTACTTGCCGGTGGCGTCGATGGTCCGCTCGGCCGTCCACGACTCGGCCGCGGTCGTGCCCGTCGCGGCGAGGGCGGCGATCCGGCCGTCCTCGATCAGGACGTCGGCGTGGATCTCGTCGGACGCGGTGATGACGAGACCACCCCGGATGACGGTACGGCTCATGCTGCCTCTCCTTCCGGTCGTGCGTGCGCTGAGGGGGGTGCGGGGCTGTCAGGGGCTGAGGCCGGCGCTGTTTCCCGGCGGGAGGGCTCGTGAGGCGGTTCGCGAGCGGGACCGTAGGGACCGCCGTGCCGCGGGTGGCTCCGGGCGCCGCCGTCCGGCGCCCGGAGCCGGTCCGGGCCCGCGGCACGGAACGTCCCTAGGGCGCGGTCAGCGGACCGTAGGTCCCCGGGGCGCGGTCGCGGTAGAACTGCCACCGGTCGCGGACCTCGCGGAGTTTGGCCATGTCCAGGTCGCGGACGACGAGTTCGGTCTCCTTGTCGCTCGCCACCTCCCCGACGAACTGCGCTTCGGGGTCCACGAAGTACGAGGTCCCGTAGAAGTCGTTGTCGCCGTACTCCTCGACGCCCACGCGGTTGATCGCGCCCACGAAGTACTCGTTGGCGACGGCCGCGGCCGGCTGCTCCAGCTGCCAGAGGTAGCCGGACAGGCCGCGTGAGGTGGCCGAGGGGTTGAAGACGATCTCGGCACCCGCGAGGCCGAGGGCCCGCCAGCCTTCCGGGAAGTGCCGGTCGTAGCAGATGTAGACGCCGATCCGGCCGACGGCCGTGTCGAAGACGGGCCAGCCGGAGTTTCCGGGCCGGAAGTAGAACTTCTCCCAGAATCCGGGGACTTGGGGAATGTGGGTCTTGCGGTACTTGCCCAGGTAGGAGCCGTCCGCGTCGATCACGGCCGCGGTGTTGTACAGGACGCCCGGCTGTTCCTCCTCGTACATCGGCAGCACGAGGACGAGGCCCAGTTCCTTCGCCAGCGCCTGGAAGCGCCGGACGATCGGGCCTTCGGGGATCTGCTCGGCGTACGCGTAGAACTCCTTGTCCTGGACCTGGCAGAAGTAGGGTCCGTAGAACAGCTCCTGGAAGCACAGGACCTGTGCGCCCTGCGCGGCCGCGTCGCGGGCCGCCTGCTCGTGGACCTGGATCATCGATTCCTTGTCGCCGGTCCATGCGGTCTGGAAGACGGCGGCGCGGATCACTCTGCTCATCGGGACCTCCGGTCGCTCGGTGTGCGAGGAGCTTAGGAATCCCGGACCCGGTCTTTGAGTTGCACCGTGTCACGTCCGAAGTGCTGTGCCGTTCCACGGTGTCACCTCCGCGTCCTTCCGTGTTTCGTCTGAGTCGTCGTGTGTTTCACCGCTGTTGCCCGTCGGGCTCTCGCCGTTGTCGGGCGCCTGGATTCCCTTTGCCCCGCAGACACCTTCACCGTGGTGGCGCATGGAGCTTCACCGTTGTTGTGCGTCGTGCGCGAGCAGGGCGATGTGGACGGAGGCGGCCTGTTCGAAGTCGTCGAGGTCGACGCCGAGGCGCGCCTGTATGACCTCCAGACGGCGGTAGAGCGCGGGCCGGCTGACGTGATGGAGTTGGGCGGTGCGCGACTTGTTGCGGCCGGTGGCAAGGTAGGTCCGCAGGACGGGCAGGAGCCGTGGGTCGGTCTGCGGCCCCGAGAGCAGCCCGTCCAACTCCCGTTCCGCGAACGACTGGACGTGCGGGTCGTCCCGGAGCAGCCGGACGAGACCGCGCAGATGGACGTCACGCAGCCGCACCAGCGCGGGCCGGTCCTGGTCGGCGGGTGTGTCGGCGGCGGCCTCGGCGACGTGCAGGGCCTCCCGCAGTCCGGCGGGGACGTCGTCCCAGGCGGTACGGGGTCCGGCGGCGGCCACGGTGGTGGGCACACCGGTCTCGTGCCGCAGCCGGAGGGCGAAGTGCGCGGCCAGGGCGTCCGCGTCCTGGTCCCGGGCGAGGCTGAGCAGCAGGGCGGTGGCTCCGTCGGACAGTTCGGCGACGAGCCCCGGCAGCCCCAGCAGCCTCAGCAGCCTCAGCACCCGGTCGAGTTGGGCGGGATCGCCGTTGCGGACCACCAGCGGGACGAAGGTGCGCCGGTTGACGGGCAGTCCGGCGGCCCGCGCGCGCGGCAGGAGTTGGCGGGCCGGTACGACACCGCTCGCCAGGTCGGTCAGCAGGCCCTGCGCGGACTCCTCCTCCCAGGTGTGGGCGGAGCCGCCGAGCATGCGGTGCAGGACCAGTGCCTCGGCGGCACGGTCGGCGAGCAGCCGCCCGGTCGCCGCGTCGCCCCGGTGGCCGCACAGCACGATGCGGCCCCATCTCTCCCCCCGTCCGCCCAGTTCGGCACGGATCCATCCGTCGCCCTCGCTGCCGCCCGCCTGCCGGGCGATGCGGTCCCAGTCGCGCAACACGTCGTCGACGGCGGAGCGTTCACCGGCGGTGGCGAGGACGCGGTGGGCGAGGTTGGTGACGACGACGGGGCAGGCGGCGTGCACGGCGATCTCGTCGAGCATCCGCTGGAGCGGGGCCCCGGTGGTGATGAGTCCGGTGAGCGCGGTGCGTACGGCCTCGGAGAGGCTCACGGCGGCGAACTTGCTCCGCACCAGCCTGGACTGCACCTCTTCCGTCAACTCGGCGAAGGGGAAGGGCCGGTGGAGGACCACCATCGGCAGTCCGCAGCGTTCGGCGGCCCGGCGCATCACGTCCGGGGGCGTGGGAAAGGCCCGGCCGAGTCCGAGGACGACCGCGGCGGCCTCGGCGCGGTGCAGCGAGCGGATGTACTCGGACTGGGCGTCGGGGTCACCCGCGAGCAACACCCCTGTGGTCAGGACCATTTCGCCGCCGCTGAGCATGACGCCCACGTCGGCGGCCTCGGCGACGTGCACCCAGCGGACGGACCGGTCGAGGTGGCCGGCGCCCGCCACCACCTCGGGCTCTCCGGCGAGCACCCGGTCCAGGGCGAGGACCTGGCGTACCGACAGGGCGGGTTCCAAGGCGGTGGTCATGGCGGCGTTCCCCTTTTTCTGTGGCTCGGTTCGCCTCCGGTTCGCTGCGGCCGGTGCCGGTGATCGGGCGCGTACCCGATCCTTCGAGTCTTCGCGCGCCCGGTCCTCGACACCGTCCGCCTCTTCGGCTCACCCGCCCGTGCTCAAAATCCGTTACTGGGCCCGCCTCAGGGCGTGTTCCAGGATCGCCGCGCCCTCCTCCGCCTCCGCGACGGTGAGGGACAGCGGCGGTGCGATGCGCAGCACGCTGGTGTTGTGACCGCCGCCCTTGCCGATCAACAGGCCTTCCTCGCGGGCCGCTTCGAGTACGGCCGCGGCCCCTTCGGGGTTCGCCCGGTCGGTGCCGGGCTGGACGAGCTCGATGCCGATCATCAGTCCGCGCCCGCGTACCTCGCGTACACCGTCGAACTGCGCGGCGACCGCGCGGAGCCGTTCGATGAGCAGGCCGCCGACGCGCCGGGCGTTGCCCTGGAGGTCGTGTTCGAGGAGGTAGGTGAGGTTCGCGAGCCCCGCCGCCATCGTGACGGGTGAACCGCCGAAGGTGGAGATGGAGTTGGAGTCGAGGCAGTTCATGATCTCGGCGCGGGCGACGACGCCGCCGATGGACATGCCGTTGCCGATGCCCTTGGCGAAGGTCAGCATGTCGGGCGGGCCGGAGGCGGCGTGGGCCTGCCAGCCCCAGAAGTGCTCGCCGGTGCGGCCCCAGCCGGTCTGCACCTCGTCGGAGATCCAGAGGATCCCGTACTCCTGGAGGACGTCGCGGAAGGCCGCGTACAGGCCGTCGGGCGGTGCGGTGAAGCCGCCGACGCCCTGGACGGGTTCGGCGATCAGCGCGGCGGGCGGGCGCACATGGCCGAGCAGGTCCCTGAGGTCCTCGACACAGGCGTCGATGAACGCGGCGTCGCCGAGGTCGGCGTAGGGGCCGCGGGTGCGGACTCCGCCGTGCACGTACAGCGTCTGGAGCGGTGACAGGGAGGTGGGTGACCAGCCCTGATTGCCGGTGATCCCGACCGCGCTGAACGACCGGCCGTGGTAGCTGTTGCGCATGGCCAGGATCTGGTTGCTCCGCCGGTATGCGGTGGCGAGCAGCAGGGCCGTGTCATTGGCCTCGGTGCCGGACGTGGTGAAGAAGACACGGGCGTCCGGGATGCCGGACAAGTGGGCCACGCGCTCGGCGAGTTCGACCATCGGCCGGTTGAGGTAGAGCGTCGAGGAGTGGATGATCCGGCCGGCCTGCTCGCTGACCGCCTTCGTCACCTCGGGCAGGGCGTGAGCGGTCATCGTGGTGAGGATGCCGCCGAAGAAGTCGAGGTACTTGTTGCCCTCGGCGTCCCAGACGTGGCGGCCTTCGCCGTGGGTGATCTCGATCGGGTCCGCGTAGTAGAGCGCGAGCCAGTCGGGCAGGACGGCCTGGTGGCGGGCGTACAGGTCGGTCATGGCTGCACCAGCCCCTCGTAGGCGTCGGGGCGCCGGTCGCGGTAGAACGCCCACTGCTGACGTACTTCCTCGATGAGGTCGAAGTCCAGTTCGCGGACGACGAGTTCCTCGGCCTTGTCGCTCGCCGTCTCGCCGACGAACTGTCCGCGCGGGTCGACGAAGTACGAGGTCCCGTAGAAGTCGTTGTCGCCGTACTCCTCCTGCCCGACCCGGTTGATCGCGGCGATGAAGTACTCGTTGGCGACGGCCGCCGCGGGCTGTTCGAGCTGCCAGAGGTGGGCGGAGAGACCGCGGGAGGTGGCGGACGGGTTGTACACGAGCTGGGCGCCGTTCAGGCCGAGTTGCCGCCAGCCTTCGGGGAAGTGCCGGTCGTAGCAGATGTAGACGCCGATCCGGCCGACGGCCGTGTCGAAGACGGGCCAGCCGAGGTTGCCGGGCTTGAAGTAGTACTTCTCCCAGAAGCCCTTCACCTGCGGGATGTGGTGCTTGCGGTACTTGCCGAGGTAGGTGCCGTCGGCGTCGATCACGGCCGCGGTGTTGTAGTAGAAGCCGGACTGCTCGATCTCGAACACGGGGACGACGATCACCATGCCGGTCTCGCGCGCGAGCTCCTTCATTCGGGTGACGGTGGGCCCGTCGGGGACCGGCTCCGCCCAGCCGTAGTGCTCCGGCTCCTGGACCTGGCAGAAGTAGGGGGCGTTGAAGACTTCCTGGAATCCGATGACCTTGGCACCCTGCCGGGCCGCCTCGCGTGCGTGTTCCTCGTGCTTGGCGACCATGGATGCGGTGTCGCCGGTCCAGGTGGCCTGGACCAGGGCGGCACGTACGACGTTGGCCATGAGCTGCTCCTTCGACGGGACGTCAGAGAGCCTCTACGCCCGTAGACAAAGGCTGTAGAGGCTCGAAAGTAAGCCCCCCGGACAGCCTTGCCAAGACCATCGTCGTTAACCCGCTGAGTCGATCACGTTTCTGACCCCCACGGGTGAGTGACGTGGCCGGTGTGACCGGCCGGTGCGGCCGATCGGAGGACCGGCGGAGGGCGGCACGCGCCCGCGCGCGGCCGCCCACGCGCGCCGCCCTCCGCAGACACCCACCGCCGTCCGGGAGCACCACCGTCCGCGCGCAGGGTCGGCCGGGGTGACGTGACCGGCCGGGATGGCGTGACCGCCTCGCCGCGCGGGCGGTCACGCCGTGAAACCGGCGACGCGCAGGGCGTGGACCAGGTCCCACTGACATTCGTCGGACACGCTCCGGGCCGCCTGCAGGAGGAGCGGTACGAGGCGCTGCGGGTCCGACTCGGCGCTGCGGGCGGCCTCCTCCGGAGTGCGTACGCGGACGTACGCGTCGAGGAGCGCGCCGATCTCGCGTCCGCGGCCCTCGTCGGCGAGGCCGAGTACGGCGGCCCCGATCTCGGGTGCGGGCCGGGTGACACCCTGGCGCAGCATCTGCCGGCCGTCTTCGGTACGGCCGGCGGCGTCGAGCGCGTCGGCCGCGGCGACCAGCCGGTCGGCTGGCAGTGAGGCCGCCTCCCAGAGCAGCGTGGCCCAGTCGGCGTCGAGGCCGGCGCGGTGGAGTTCGGCGGCGAGCAGCGGGAAGCGTGCCGGGGGCCAGTACGCCGCTTCGACGAGCAGGGCGTGTGCCTCACCGCTGCGGCCCTCGCTCCGCAGCCGGGTGAGCGTGGCGACGGTCTGCGCGGTGAGCCGGCGCGCGTCCGCGTCCGGCGGCTCCGCCCCCGTCCCCGTCTCCGTCCGCGGGCGCGCGGGTTCCTCGGCGGCCCCCGCGAAGCGTGCGCCGCGGGGCGTACGCCTGCCCTGCGCGGGCGGTGCGGGCAGTATCGGTGCGGTCTCGTGCACGGACGCGGGCGTCACGTCCGGCTCCGTCATCCCGGCGAAGCGGGCGCTGCCCCGGGGGCGACGCTTCGAGCGTCTCTTCGGCTGCGTGTCGGGGCCGGGCGGGGTCGTGCCGTCGCCCGTCGCGCCCGACGGGGTGCCTTGGCCGTACGCCCGCTCGGCGCCCGGCGCGAGGTCCGCGGGCGGGGAGCCGGGCTCCGCGTCGACGGCGGGCGCGGGGCTCGCCGGAGGGGACCAGGGCCCCGTCCGCTCGGGGATCGTCCGCTCGGGGACGTTCGGGCGGGGGTCGGGGCTCGATCCGGGACCGGGGGCCTGTCCGACACCAGGGGATTGTCCGGCATCGGGGGCGGGGCCGGGGGCGACAGGGCTCGCGGCGGGGTCGTACGTACCCGCTCGTGCGCCCAAATATGCGCGGGGGCGCACGCTGGGCGTGTCCTCCTCCGCGCCGCGCCGGGCATCTCCCGTGCCGGACGGGCCCCTTTCGAAGCGGTCCCTTTCGGAGCGGCCCCCTTCGGACAGTTCCTCTTCGGACGGGTCCGCCCAGTTCTCCGGCTGCCGCGTCCAGGCGCCGTCTTCGGCGGCCGGGGCCGGAAAGCTCAACGCGCCCTGCGCGCGGGTGCGCAGGGCGTGACGGTCGACGTTGTCCATGCGGTGGCGCAGTTCGGTGCAGCGGGCTCTGGCGCGTTCGTGATCGTCCTGAGCCCAGGCGAGGTCCAGGCGGATCCCCTCGGCCTCTTCCCGGGAGGCCGCCGAGGGAAGCAGCCTGGCCAGTTCGGCCTGGCGTTCGGCGGCGTAGCGCTGTTCGCGGAGCATGACGTCCAAGCGGTCGCCGAGGGCGTCCCGGCCGCCCGGACGGGTGTCGTACGCGGCCAGCGAGGCGTTGTGCAGGGCGCGGGCCCGTCCGGTCTCCTGGGCGTGGGCTCGCTCCCCGTACTCCGCGAAGACGTCCTGGAGGAGCGCCTCCACGACGTCCCAGGGCGGTACTTCCGAGCCTTCAAGGCACGCCCGCATACCGTCGGGGTCGCGTTGCCAGAAGACCCCGCACCAGCCGCCGCCCCGGTCGAGCCGCTTCACCAGCCCGTTCAGGTACCGCGCGAACTCCAGTACCTGTCCCGGGAGTTGTTCTACAGCCATGGCCCAACTCCCCGCCCGACGTGAGTACTCCGACCCGATAGAAAACACCAACCGTGTTACGGATCGACTACGGGGAGTTTTCGGCACGGACGCGGTGCCGCCGGCGATGGACACCTCGCCGTACTGCCGTTCGGACTTGCCGAACGCCGGGAGACCCCGCACGCCTCCCCCATCGGCCGCAGACGACGGGGCCTGCCGCACCCACCACGCGCGGACCGGCGCCCGGGGCGCGCGGAGGGCCACCGCCGCCCGGCACGCGCGGAGCGCTACCGCCTGGCACACCCGGAGCACCGATGCCGGTACGCGCGGAGCCCCGATGCCGGCACACGCGAAGCGCCGATGCCCGGCACTCACGGAGGGCCAACGCCGACACACGCGGGGTGGGGGCCGATACCCACCCGCGCGGAGGGCCGATGCCCAGCCCGCACCAAGACCGCCGCTCCGGCCGACACCCGGACCGCGGGCCCGGACCCGCAGGCCCGGCCCCGTAGACCCGCACCCGGAAGCGGCCCGGCCCACGGTGGGCGCGGGCCTTCGCGCCCGCCCGGCAGCCGCCCCGTCCCCCGCCGGAGCGGGGGACGTTCCGGCGGCCTCAGATGCGACGCGCCTCCCCCGCGGCCACGCGGGGCAGGACGAGCCGAATGAGGGCGGCGACGCCTTCGTCGTCGTTGCTGGGCAGCACGATGTCGGCGGCGCGCAGGGTGTCCTCGTGGGCGTTGGCGACGGCTGCGGCGAGCCCGGCCGCGTGCAGCATGGGGATGTCGTTGGGCATGTCACCGACGGCGGCGGTGTGTTCCGGCGCGAGTCCGCGCCGCTCGGCGAGCAGCCGTAGCGCCTCCCCCTTGTCGACACCGGGGGCGGACAGTTCCAGGAACGCTCCGGTGGACCGTGTGATGACCGCGCGGTCACCGATGACCGAGGCGAGCACGGCGGCCAGTTCGTCCACGAGCAGCATCGGGTGGGCGACGAGGATCTTGACCACCGGGTCCGAGTCCACCGCTGCGGACGCGCGCTCCACCACCGTGTGGCGCCAGAGGTTCGGCACCAGCCGGACGAAATCCGTGTCCAGCCGGAGCCCGGACACGGAGTCGACCCCCACCGCGATCCCGGGCACCGCGTCCCGCGCCGCGCGCAGGATCCCCGCCGCGTCGCCGGAACCGAAGCCCCGGCAGTCCAGCAGCCGCCCCGACACGACATCGACGGTCACCGCGCCGTTGCCGCACACGATGGGCCCCGTGAGGCCGTAGCGCCGGGCAAGGTCCAGGGTGTCCCGGGGCGGCCGGCCGGTCACCCCCACCACGGCCACCCCGGCCCGCGCCGCCTCCGCGAGGGTGCTCAGGGTGCGTTCGCGGATGGCGCCGGCCGAGTCGAGCAGGGTGCCGTCGAGGTCGGTGCAGACGAGCCGCACGACCGTACGTGCGCGGCGTCCGCGCCCGGCCGTGGTTTCCGTACGGATGGAAGGCCGCGCCTCGCCGGGCGGCGGCTCCTGCGAAGTCGCCACGCCGGAGCGGGCGTTGGTGTTCGACATGGCCGGAGGTTAATGACTACGCGCGTAGACGACAAGGGAATATTCCATGAATTCAACAATCTCTTGATCACGCGCGAGCGCGGGCACCCGACACGGGACGCTCGAACCCGGGCCGGCACCCCCGTCCCGCATCGACCGAACCGCCCCGGACCAGGCACGACCACCCTCGGCAGGCACGACCGAGGGCCCGGCAGGCACGACCCAGGGGCCCGGCAGGCACGACCGAGCGCCGGGCGGGGGCGGCCGACCGGGACCCTCCGCCGATGGGCGGGAATCGGCCGGTCGACAGGACCGGCCGGCTGGCGCAACCGATGCGGCCGTCAGACCATCGGCACCAGGGCGCACCGCACGACAAGGTCGTCCATCGAGAGTCCGAGGGCCCGCGCCAGCGCCGCGACCGTGAAGAAGGCCGGCGTGGGTGCCCGCCCGGTCTCGATCTTGCGCAACGTCTCCGCGGAGATCCCGGCCACCCCCGCGATATCCGTCATGCTGCGCCCCGCACGGGCCTCCCGCAGCAACCGGCCGAGCCGCTCGCCGCGTTCGCGCTCTTCGGGGGTCAAGGGGTTTCGGACCATGGGCCCATTCTAATACCGGTATAGTAATTGGCATGGTGGAACTGAAGACGGACACATCGATCGACGAGATGCACGCGGCCGGCCAGGTCGTGGGCAAGGCGCTCACGGCGGTACGGGAGGCCGCCGACGTGGGCGTCTCCTTGCTGGAGCTGGACGAGGTGGCGCACCAGGTCCTGCGCGACGCGGGCGCGAAGTCGCCTTTCCTCGGCTATCGCCCCTCCTTCGCTCCCACGCCCTTCCCCGCGGTCATCTGCGCCTCCGTGAACGAGGCGATCGTGCACGGCATCCCGACGAAGCACCGGCTGCGCGACGGCGACCTGGTCTCCATCGACTTCGGCGCCGAACTGGGCGGCTGGGTGGGCGACTCGGCGATCAGCTTCATCGTCGGCAGGCCGCGCGCCGAGGACGTACGGCTCGTGCAGACCGCCGAGCGTGCCCTGGCCGCGGGTATCGAGGCGGCCGTCGTCGGCAACCGCATCGGGGACATCGCGCACGCCGTCGGCACGGTGTGCCGTGCGGCGGGGTACGGGATCCCGGAGGGCTTCGGCGGGCACGGCGTGGGCCGCCACATGCACGAGGACCCGCCCGTCCCGAACGAGGGCCGTCCCGGCCGCGGACTGCGCCTGCGGCACGGGATGGTCCTGGCCATCGAGCCGATGCTCATCGGCGGCGGCACGGACGGCTATCACGAGGCACCCGACGGATGGACACTGCGGACCAACGACGGCTCCCGAGCGGCCCACGCGGAGCACACCGTGGCCATCACGGACTCGGGCCCCCGCATCCTGACGGCGCGCTGACCGTTCGGGCGTCGGACGGCGCGCCGACCGTTCCGGCGTCGGACTGCGCTCCGAACCGTTAGGGCGTCGGATGGCGCGCCGACCGTCGGGTGTCGACCGCCGCGGGGCAGAAGGGCGCTCCTGCCCCGCGGCCCGACCGCTACGGCGTGGGCCGCACGACCATGGCCGATCCTCCGCCCCGCCGGACCTTCTCCGCCGCGGCCAGCCACCTGCCGTTCGCCAGGCGCTGGACGCCCGTTGCCGCGCCGATCTCCGGGTTCACCTTGAAGGAGTGGCCGATGCCTTCGAGCCGCGCCCTCAACGGGCTGTCGTACAGACCGGGTTCGAGCTCGGTCTGGGCGGCGTTGCGCTGGCTCGCGCGCGGTGCGGCGATCGCGTCGACCAGCGGCAGGCCTCGGTCGACGAACTCGGTCAGTGTCTGCAGCACGGTTGTGATGATGCTCGCGCCGCCCGGCGAACCGAGTGCCACGACGGGCCTGTTGTTCCGGTCGAGCACGATGGTCGGCGAGATCGACGAGCGCGGGCGCTTGCCGGGACCCGGCAGGTTGGGGTCGTGCACGGCCGGGTTGGCCGGGGTGAAGGAGAAGTCCGTCAGCTCGTTGTTGAGGAGGAAACCGCGTCCCGGCACGGTGATGCCGCTGCCGCCGGTCTGTTCGATGGTCAGCGTGTAGGCGACGACGTTGCCCCACTTGTCGGCCACCGTCAGATGCGTCGTGTTCTCGCCCTCGTACGTCGTCGGGGCGGCGGTCCCGGCGGTGGCGCAGGCGGCGGGACGGCTCGGGTCGCCCGGAGCGAGCGGGCTCGTCAGCACCGCGTCGTCCTTGATGAGGCAGGCACGGCCGTCCGCGTACTTCTGCGAGAGCAGGCCCTTGGTGGGTACGTCCTCGAAGGCCGGGTCGCCCACCCAGCGGCCCCGGTCCGCGAAGGCGATCCGGCTCGCCTCGATGTAGTGGTGCAGGTACTGCGTCTCGCTCGCCTTCGAAAGGTCCGTCTTCTCCAGGATGTTGAGCGCCTCGCCGACGGTGGTGCCGCCGGAGGAGGAGGGAGCGATGGAGTAGACGTTCAGACCGCGGTACGAAGTCCTGGTGGGCGCCTGACGCTTCGCCCCGTACGCCGCGAGATCCTTCAGGGACAGCTTGCCGGGGCGGGCGTTGTAGCCGGACGCCGGGTCCACGGGCGGCTCGTCGACGGTGTGGACGATCTCCCGGCCGAGGTCGCCGTGATAGACGGCGCCCATCCCCTTCCTGCCCAACTCCTTGTACGTACGAGCCAGTTCGGGATTCCTGAACGTCGATCCGACGACCGGCAGCGAGCCGCCGGGCAGGAAGAGCTTCGCGGTGGCGGGGAAGTCCTTGAAGCGGTCCTGGTTCAGCTCGGTCTGCGAGCGGAAGGTCGCGTCGACCGTGAACCCCGCGCGGGCGATGCGCTCGGCGGGCTCCAGGACGGTGCCCAGGCGTCTGCTGCCCCAGGTGTCCAGGGCGGTCTGCCAGGTGGCGGGCGTGCCCGGCGTGCCCACGCTCAGCCCGCTGGTGACGGCGTCCGCGAAGGCGAGCGGTTTGCCGTTCTCCAGGAACAGTCCGGAGTCGGCGGTCAGGGGGGCCGTCTCACGTCCGTCGATCGTATGCACCGTACGGGACTTGGCGTCGTAGTAGACGAAGTAGCCGCCCCCGCCGATGCCGGACGAGTAGGGCTCGGTGACACCGAGGGCCGCGGCCGTGGCGACGGCCGCGTCGACGGCGTTGCCCCCTTTCCTCAGCACCTCGATGCCGGCGGCGGAGGCGTCCGCGTCGACGCTCGCCACGGCGCCTCCGTAGCCGACCGCGACGGGCACCTTCGCGACGGACGGCCTCACGGCCGTGCCCGCCGCCGGCGCCCCTGCCGGCGCCGCCGCACCCACTAACACCGTCGCGGCCGAAACCGCCAGGACCGTCAGATTCCTCGCAAGAGGGCGTCGCATCCGTACCTCCAGTCAACAGCCGTCTGCGCAGCGTAACTGCACTGCCATGCCCGCGTCAGGCCCCCTCGAACACGGTTCCGTGAGCCCGCTAGCATGCGCGCACATGACTGACGACGTGCGCAACATCGTTCTCGGCGTCCTGGCGGCCGGCATCAGTGCCGCGCTCGGCTGGCTCGCCCGTACCTATCTGTGGAGGCGCAAGCTCCGCCGCAAGCAGGCGTTCTTCGGGCTGCCCGACAACTCCGAGTCGCTGCTGGTGGTGAACCGCGAGGCGGGCGGCCCCGAGCTCACGGTGATGCGCCACGACGTGTTCGCACTCCTCGAACTGTCCGCGCTGATCAAGGACTGCGGCGCGCACGCCCAGGTCATCGCGCACGACGCGACCCAGCAGGGATTCGGCGAGCGGACGGAGTTCTGCGTGGGCGGGCCGGCCTCGAACCGGCGCATGGCCGCGCATCTGCACTCCCTGCTGCCCGGCGTCCACGTCAACGTCGACTCCGAACCGGGGCCCGACCGGGGCGCCTTCCAGATCGGCACCGAGCACTACCGCCTGGAACCGGGCAAGGCCGAATACGTGATCCTCGCCCGGCTCACCGCGGGCCAGAGCCGTGACGTGAGACCGGTCTTCCTGTTCTGCGGCCAGCGCGCCATCACCAACCAGGCGGCGACCCGCTATCTCGCCCGCAACCACACGCGCCTCGCCCGCAAGCACGGCGGCAACAGCTTCGCCCTGCTCCTGAAGGTCGTGAACTCCCAGGCGTACGGCCCCGATGTCGTCGAGGTCGTCGCGGACGTCACCCGCGCCGCCCAGACGCCGCTGCCGACTCCCCCGGAGCCGGAGACGGCAGCGGGCGCCAAAAAGGGCGCGGCGTCCTCGACGACACCGGCCACGGCTCGGTCACGCCGGCGCACGACGCCCGACTCGCAGGACGCCTGACCCGCCCGACGCTCCGGCAGTCCGCGCGGACACCCCCCGGCAGGGTCCCGGCTGATCGAAATGAACACTTCAACAATCGTTACTCGCACGTAACTTACCGACGGGTTACTTCAAGTAAGGCGCCAAGGTTACCGTCGGGTCACTTTGCACTGACCATGTGAGGAGTGACCCGTTGGGAAACGGTCGCAACCCCCTGCGCACATCCGCCGTCGGCGCCGTCTCCGCGACGCTGATCGCCGCGGCGGGCCTGGGCCTGGCGCCTGCCGCCCAGGCCGCCGGCAGCCCGAGCGCCGTCCGCTTCGTCGACATCTCCGGTGACGGCGGCACGACGCTCAAGGCCAACGTCGTCATCCCCGCGGGAGCCGACGGCACCCGCGGCTACCCGCTCATCGTTCTGCCCACGAGCTGGGGCCTGCCGCAGGTCGAATATCTGGCACAGGCCCAGAAGCTCGCGAACTCCGGGTATGTGGTGGTCAGTTACAACGTCCGCGGCTTCTGGCAGTCGGGCGGGGAGATCGACGTCGCCGGCCCCCGCGACACCGCCGACGTGTCCAAGGTGATCGACTGGGCACTCGCCAACACCCCGGCCGACGCGCGGAAGATCGGCGTGGCGGGCGTCTCGTACGGTGCCGGGATCAGCCTGCTCGCCGCCGCGCACGACCAGCGCATCAAGGCGGTAGCGGCCCTGAGCGGCTGGGCCGACCTGACCGCGTCGATCTACTCCGGCCGTACCGAACACGTCCAGGCGGCGGCCCTGCTGGACGGCGTCGGCCACATCACCGGCCGTCCCAGCGCCGAGACCCAGCAGGTGTTCAAGGACTTCTTCGCCTCGAACCTCTCGAAGGAGCAGGATCTGATCGACTGGGGGAAGAAACGTTCTCCCGAGACCTACGTCGATCAGCTCAACAAGAACGGCGCCGCCGTCTTCATGGCCAACGCCTGGGGCGACACGGTCTTCTCGCCCAACCAGTACGCGAAGTTCTACGGGGAGCTGACCGGGCCCAAGCGGCTGGAGCTCCGCCCCGGCGACCACGCCACCCCCGAGATCACCGGCCTGTTCGGACTCCCCAACGACGTGTGGACCGACACCGGCCGCTGGTTCGACCACTATCTGGCGGGCAAGGACAACGGCGTCGACCGCGAACAGCCGGTGCGGATCAAGTCCCGTTCCACGGACGGCTACGAGGGCTACCCGGACTGGAAGTCGATCGGCGCGACCACGCGGAAGATCGCCCTCGAGGGCACCACCACGATCCACACCAACGTCGACTCGGGCGCGGACGGCGGGGTCATCTTCCTGTCCAGCATCCTCGACCAGCTCACGCGGATTCCGCCGATGGCCGCGATCCCGCTGCTGCCGCGCTACTGGGCCGCGGTGTGGCAGTCGGAGCGGTACGCGAGCACCCAGCGCGTACGCGGCACCGTCAGGCTGCACACCACGGTGACCGGCACCAAGGAGAGCGGCACCCTCGTCGCGTACCTCTACGACGTGGGCCCGTTCGGCCTCGGCAAGCTGGTCAGCAACGCGCCGTACACCTTCCACGGGCAGACGCCCGGCGAGCCGTTCGGCGTGGACCTGGACCTGTTCTCCACGGCCTACGACGTCCCGGCGGGGCATCGTCTCGCCCTGGTCGTCGACACGGTCGACCCGCTCTACATCGAGCACAACCCGTCCGGCGCGCAGCTGACCTTCTCCTCGCCGGAGCACGACCCGTCGTATGTGTCGGTGCCCCTGCGCGAGCAGTGATCTCCGGCTGCCGCCGGCCGGGCCTGGCCCTGTGAGCTGCTGCTCCCCCTGCAGTGTCGGGGCTGTGGGGGGTACCCCACCCGGCAGCAGCGTCCCTGGTTCGGCCGGAGCCACGTCCACGGCCTCGGTCTCGGGACTGCGCCGCTCCCACCGGAACACCCACGAGGCGAACCGGAAGAACAGCACACCCATCCCGATGCAGATCGGCGCGATCACCGTCACCACGGGGATGAACGGCAAATCGTAGTCGAGGATCGGTGCGATCAGCTTCCCAGCGCCGAGGAAGTCTTGATACGTGAAGGGCGCGGGACCTGGCCGCGCCCCCAGCGCCAGGAGAACTGCCGCCCGGAGGGGCACGGGCGGGGCGGCACCCGGGCGGCAGGGCCCGGCGCGTCGGCCCCGCGTGGGACGCGGTCGCCGTACGGCCGACCGGCCTCGCCGCCGACGAGACGTGCGCGTTCACCCGTCCACGGACGGATCGACTGATCCGGATACCGATTCCCTTGCCTCACCCGGCAGTTGAGGATCCGTTCGGGGACAGGCCCCTGGACGGGCGGATCACGGCCACCTCTCCCTCGGCGCCGGTGAGGTCGACGTCCCGCGGAACATGCGGCTCCCCTAAGAACTCCTAACAGAATGAGGCTGGACGACCTTGTTGTGCCTGAAGATCTGGTTCAGCACCATGAGCCCTGACAGATGCAGGTGGGCAGAGTGGAGGGTGCACGGTGGAACTGATCAGTCTGTCGGATGGTGACAACAGCTTCCGGGTGCGTGTGCTGGGGCGTCGGTCGCCGGGTGTGCTGCATCTTCACGACCAGCTCGATGCAGAGGTGCTTGTCACGAGCAGCTTCGTCAGCGGTCGACTGGTCATGTGTCTGTTTCCTTCCGATCTGGAGGACTGGTCCCGTGCTCTGGACCTGCTTGCTGCCGGTCAGGACATCTGCTGGCGGGATGACGACCACAGCCCCGAGATCAGGATCCAGCCGTGGAACGAAGAACATGAGACTGTCGCTGTCCGTGTAGAGGATCTGGGTAGTTCATGCGTCTCTGTGTTCCTGCCCATGGGGCTGAAAGAGGATTGGCTCGACGAACAGCGGATGCTGCTTGGTCGGGTGCTGGAGCAGTGGCCGCGCGAGGTCCTGGAGTCCTCACCGGGCGTCTACGAGTGGCGTCGCTGAACTGACGCCAGGCGGCGCCAGCAGATGAGTGCGCATCCGAGGATGAGGAATGCTTCGTGGATGTCGTCGCGTATCTCCCAGCGGATCCGCAGGCGACGGAACCAGTGCAGATGAGCGAACGCGCGTTCCACGACCCAGCGTTGGGTGCCCAGGCCGGAGCCGTGCTCGGTACCGCGGCGGGCTATCAGCGGCTTCACACCGAGGTCCCAGACCAGTCGGCGGTACTTGTCGTGGTCGTAGCCACGGTCGCCCAGCACCACGTCCGGGCGGCGCCGGGGCCGGCCGCGCTTGCCGCGCACCGGTGGCACGGCTTGGAGCAACGGGATCAGCTGGGTGACATCGTTGCGGTTACCGCCGGTCAAGGTGGCAGCGAGCGGGACGCCGGCGGCGTCAGTGATCAGGTGATGTTTGCTGCCCGTCCTGCCCCGGTCAACGGGACTTCGTCCCGTCTTGGAGCCCCTTTTAACGCGCGGATGTGGGAGCCGTCGACCGCAGCACGGGAGAAGTCCAGGGCATCCGCGCCGCGGAGCTTGGCAAGGAGGACCTCGTGCAGCCGGGCCCACACCCCGGCCTCGGTCCACTCGGCCAGGCGGCGCCAGCAGGTCATGCCCGAGCCGAAGCCGAGTTCCTGCGGCAGGTGTTCCCAGGAGATGCCGGTGTGCAGCACGAACAGGATGCCCTGGAACACCAGCCGGTTCGGATGTCGCTTGCGTCCCGGATGCCGGGCCCGACGCTCAACCTTGGGCAACAGCGGCTCGACCACCGCCCACAACTCGTCATCGACTTCCCACGGCTTCGGCCGAGCCACCCCACACCCCCGGATCATCAGTCCCGGAGTGATCCAACCACCAAGAAGATCATTTCGTTAGGAGTTCTAAGTACGTGTGACGCGGTACGGCTCGATCGACGGATCGACAGCCATTCCGGCCCTGCCCACTCTCGGCCGGTTCGGTCAGCGCAAGCCATCCACGCACATCGTCACGAGACGGGCGACACGCACGCGGGGGGATCAACCGTATGTGAGGCTGGACAGCGGGCGGATCGCGCCGCTCCGGGCGTTCCCCCGGATGCCGCTTCCCCTGCTTCAGGCCTCCGCGGCCTCGGAGTACATCTGGGACAGCTCCGGGACGCCCTGCACGGCCCAGTCGAGGCCGGCCTCGACGACCGGGATCTCGCGGCCCGAGGCGAGCCGCACCGCCGGGCTGCCGCCGGGCCAGACATGCCAGGCGGCACCCGGCACCGTGCGCACCACGACAGTGCCGAGGTAGAGACCGGCGTCGTTGCCGAGCCAGGGCAGCGCCTCGGGGTCGTCGCGCCACAGCGGCAGGAGCTGGTCGAGCGCCACCAACGAGGCCGGAGTGTCATCCAGTTCGATGCCCACGGCCGCGGCCTGGGAGCGGAGCAGCTCGCACTCCGAGAGCAGCTCGGCGACGCCCGCGGGATCGTCCTCGAACGCGGCGGCGAGGGCCCCGTCCTGCCGCGCCGGATGCCGCTTGAGCCACTTGTCCAAGAAGGGGATGTTCATGACCGGCCTCTCCGTGGGGTGCGCGATCGCCGAAGCTCCGCTTCCCGGCATGTGAACAAAATGTAGCTTGCGGCAGTTGATCACGGAAACAGTCGTATGGTGACGCCCGACGGGCCGCCTCCCGGGCCTCACCCTCATCCTTCCCCTACCGGGCGAGGCGCACCCTCATCCCGGATGCGCGTCATCGATGGAGTTCAACCTGCCATGACGCCAAGGCTTGTTGACCTTCGCTCGCAGGGCGCGCGAGGACGTCCGTCCGACCGTACGGCACTTCGCGGAAGGGGAGTTGGCCGTACGGGAACGAGCTGCGGTCGGTGGAGCGGACCGCGCGCGCCATGACGGCCGTCCACCCGGCGCGGCCGGCCGACAGCGCCACCGCCGGCGTGCTCAGGCTCCAACGCCGGCCTCGGTGGAGGACGCGGAACCAGGACAGGTCCTAGACGTCCAGGTCCACGACGACGGGTGCGTGGTCCGAGGCGCCCTTGCCCTTGCGTTCCTCGCGGTCGACGTACGCGTCCTTGACCGCCGTCGAGAACGCCTCGTTGCCGTAGACGAGGTCGATGCGCATGCCGCGGTTCTTCGGGAAGGCGAGCTGGCGGTAGTCCCAGTACGTGTACGGGTGCTCGTACTTGAGGGGGCGCGGGACCACGTCCGTCAGACCCTCCTCGCGCAGGGCCGCCAGCGCGGCACGCTCGGCCGGAGTGACATGGGTCAGGCCCTCGAACGCGGCCACGTCGTAGACGTCGTCGTCCGTGGGTGCCACGTTGTAGTCGCCGAGCACCGCGAACGGCCGGCTGCCCGCCGCGTCGCCCGCCACCGCGGCGCGCAGGGCCTCGAACCACTGGAGCTTGTACGCGTAGTGGGCGTGCTCCACCTCGCGGCCGTTCGGCACGTACACCGACCAGACGCGGACCGGGCCGCAGGTCGCGGAGACGGCCCGGGGCTCTTCCGTACCCTCGTACCCGGGGTCGCCGGGCAGGCCCTTGACCACGTCCTCCAGGCCGACCCGGGAGATCACCGCCACGCCGTTCCACCGTCCCGTGGCGTGCACGGCCGACTCGTAGCCCAGCTCGCGCAGCGGTTCGACCGGGAACTGCTCGGCGGCGACCTTGGCCTCCTGGAGGCACAGCACGTCCGTGCCGCTGCTCTCCAGCCAGGCCAGCAGCCTCGGGAGACGGGCGGTGATCGAGTTCACGTTCCAGGTGGCGATGCGCATGCCTCACAACCTACCGGGCGGGTACGACAACGGGCCCGCCGATGACACTCCGCCCGCCCCTTCGCAGCCGGGACGGGGCGGAGCGTCACGGGTTCACGCACGGCCGGCTCAGACCTCCGCCGACGCTCCCGGCGTGAGCCGCAGGTGTTCGGAACCGCCGAGAGAGCCGATCTGGTGGTCGTAGATCGGCCGGGCGAGGTCCGTGAGCAGGGCGTCGTGGATGTCGTACGCGCGTTGCGGCTTGACCTCGCGGACGTACTCGATGACCTCGGAGATCTTGTTCCACGGGGCCATCACCGGGAGCATCAGCGTCTCGACCGGCTGGTCGGGGACCGTGAGGGCGTCGCCGGGGTGGAAGACGCGGCCGCCGTCGACGAGATAGCCGACGTTGGTGATGCGCGGGATGTCCGGGTGGATCACGGCGTGCAGTTCGCCGTGCACCTGGACGTCGAAACCGGCGGCGGTGAACGTGTCACCGTGGCCGACGGTGTGGACCCGGCCGGGGAAGGCGGCGGAGACCTGCTCCGCCACCGACCGGAGGGTCCAGATCTCCGCCGCCGGGTTGGCCTCCATGCCGGCCCGAAGGCGGTCCTCGTTGAAGTGGTCGAGGTGCTCGTGCGTGACCAGGATCGCGTCCGCTCCGACGGCCGCGTCCTCCTCCGTGAAGGTCCCCGGGTCGATGACGAGTACACGCCCGTCCTTCTCGAGTCGGATGCAGGCATGCGACTTCTTCGTGAGCTTCATGGGTCCATCCTCCCCCTTCTCGGCGCCCGGGAGGGCTGCCCAGAGGGGTGCTCCCACTACCAGGCTCAAGATCACTCCTGGGGTGTGGTCTCCTCCCGGATGACCTGCTGCGCCACCTTGAAAGCGCTGTTGGCGGCCGGAACACCGCAGTACACGGCCGTCTGGAGCAGCACCTCCTTGATCTCCACCGGGGTGAGACCGTTGCGCAGGGCGGCGCGGGTGTGGACGGCCAGCTCGTCGAGGTGGCCGCCCGCGACCAGGGCGCCGAGCGTGACACAACTGCGTGCGCGTCGGTCGAGTCCGGGCCGGTCCCAGATCTCGCCCCACGCGTAGCGGGTGATGAACTCCTGGAACTCGCCGGAGAACTCGTCCGCCGAGGCCAGCGCCCCGTCGACATGAGCGTCCCCCAGCACCTCCCGGCGCACCTTGATCCCGACCTCGAAGAGATCCGACCGTCCCGTGGTCTCGGGCCGTTCGGGGGCCGGGGCGATCTCGGCGAAGGGCGCGACCGGCGGCGGGGCGTCCTGGACGGGGAACACGGGCGCGGCCTGGATCGCCAGCCGGCCGGTGGTCGAGTCGAAGGCGGGCTGCCAGGCCCCGGAGAAGTGCCGTACGAGCAGGTCCGTGACGGCGGCGGGCTGCTCCACGGGAACCAGGTGCGAGGCACCGGGGACGACCGCGAGGCGGGCGTCCGGTATCCCGGCGACCAGGGTGCGCGCCTCCGCCGGCCCGGTGACCTGGTCGTCGGAGCCGGCCAGGACGAGGGTGGGCACACCCACCATGCCCAGTTCGTCCCGCACGTCGAAGGCGGCGAGCGCCTCGCAGGCCGCGATGTAGCAGCCGGGGTCGGTGGTGCGGACCATCTGCACGGCCCACTCGGTGATCGCGGGCTGGGCCGCGGCGAAACCGCTCGTGAACCAGCGTTCGGGCGAGGTACGGGCGATCGGGTCGAGGCCGTTCGACCGCACGATCACTCCGCGCTGGCGGAACTCGTCGGCCGTGCCGAAGCGGGGCGAGGCGGCGATCAGCGCGAGGGAGGCGACGCGCTCCGGACGCCGCAGCGCCAGCTCGATCCCGAGGGCGCCGCCGAACGCGCAGCCCGCGTACCCGAAACGCTGGATGCCGAGCCGGTCGAGCGTGGCGAGCAGCCGCCCGGCGAGTTCGGCCACCGATCCGGCCGGATACGCGGGGGCGCCGCCGTGTCCCGGCAGGTCGAAACGGAAGACCCGCCAGCTCTTCGAGAGCTCCGGGACCTGCCTGTCCCACATGTGCCAGGTGGTGCCGAGCGAGGGACCCAAGATCAGGACTGGGGCATCATCTCGCCCGTCAAGGCGGTATTGCAGGGTGTTCGTCGGCGTCTCACTCACGCCCTGCACGTTCTCACATCACACAATTTCTCACTTGATTGGGGCGGAATCCCGCGCAAGTCGTCCCACAATGTGGTGACGCCGTAGAGATCCTCCGCGGTCGGCTTCACGTCCGCGTTCATCACGCCCCGAGGTTCAGGGCGGACCAGAGCTCCCGCTCCAGGTCCGTCGGCGGGATGTGCGCGGCGAGACACTCCGGGTGACCGGACGGCGGTCGGCCGCTCGTCTCCGGCGTCGGCTCCGCCTCCTCCCCGAGGACGGACGGTCCGGGCACCGGACACCCCGACAGCAAGCAGGCGACCGCCGGCAGGCCCGGGGTCCATCGGGCGATCACATCGGCCCATCGGCGTGCGCTTCTCATCGGTCTCACCTCAGTGGGGCCGTCGGCCAGAGCGGTTCGGGCGCACGATGTTCGGCCTCCCGCAGGATGCGCAGCACCTTGCGGCCGGCCGGCGCTTCCAGGCCGGCCCCGCACCAGCCGCGGTCGCTCAGCACCTGCTCGACCAGGTCGGACACGGCGTCGGTCATGCGCTGGTCACTCCTTCGTCGAGGACGTCGAGAGCATGGCGGACGTGGGGGTGCCGGGAACGTCGGTGATCGGGTCCCGGCGGCGGGCCTGCCGGAGCGGGTCGGGGACGGGCAGGGCGGCGACGAGCCGCCGGGTGTAGTCGTCCTGTGGACTGCCCAGCACCTCGGCCGGCCCGATCTCGAAGCTCACGCCGTCGACCGCCCGGAAGCCCTTTCTCCCCAGTCGCCCCGGGAAGTCCACGACCAGCCCGGCAGCCCGTACGACCGGCCGCTCGTCCCGTGCCGTGGACGCCGGCGTACGGCCGCCCGTGCCGAAGGCGGGCACGGCGGCGAGCAGTTCGCGGGTGTACGGATGGCCGGCGCCGCGAACAACTCGCGGACCGGGGCCTGTTCCACCACCTCGCCCTCGCTCATCACCGCCACCCAGTCCGCGAGGTCGGCGCCCACGCCCATGTTGTGGGTGATGAGAAGCACGGCGGTGCCGAAGTCGGTGCGGCAGCGGTGCAGGAGTTCCAGGATCTCCGCCTGGACGGTGACGTCCAGGACCGTGGTGGGCTCGTCGGCCACGATGAGCGTCGTGGTCGGACCCCTGCAGGGGGTGCGACGGGCCGGTTCGGCAGCGGAGCGGGGAGGGCGGCAGCACGGCGTCGCGCGAGGACGTCGCGGGCGCGTACGCCGGGCAGCGGGGCCGGTTCCCGCTCCTGGGTGGCACGGGCGGCGCCCTGGCCGCGCCGGCGGCACGCGGGCACGGCCAGGCGGTTCGCGGGAAGTCCGGTCCTGCGCGCGAGAAGTCCGGTCGTAGCGGGGCCAGGCGACGGGTCCGCTCAGAACTCGCCCGGTGCGCCGAGGCCCGTCAGCGCGCCGACCGGGTCGAGGTCGGGGGTGCCGCGGGGCCACCAGTCCTCGTGATCCGGCTCGGACTCGTAGGCGTACCACAGGCCGTTGCGGCCCAGGCGGAGCTGGGCGTGGCCGCGCGGGTGGGTGAGGTGGTTGCGCCAGGGACGGAAGGCCGGGAAGTCGGCGGCCATCAGCAGCGGTCTGGCCCGGTCGAACCGGCCCGCCGGCGGGTCCCAGGGTTCTTCGAGCACGCTGAGCGCCTCGAACCCGCCCTGCCGCCAGGCCGCGACCGCACGCGCCAGATCGGCCGGGGTACGGCCGGTCGCGGAGGCGAGCGAGGAGTAGAGGGCACGCGTGCCGGCCGTGAGTCCCGATCCGGGGCGCGCCGCGGCGATACGCACCGCGTCCTGCCAGAGCGTCAGTTCCGCCACGGGATCACGGCCCGAGGTGAGCAGGGCGTGCGCGCGGGCGGCCGCGTCCGTGGCCAACTGGTCCAGCGCGAACGGGTCGGGGCCGCCCGGCGCGCCCGGGTAGGTCGGCGGCTGCTCGGGATGCGCGGGTGGCCGCAGCGGAGCGGGAAGGGGCGGCAGCACGCGTCGCGCGAGGGCGTCGCGGGCGCGTACGCCGGGCAGCGGGGCCGGTTCCCGCTCCTGGGCGGCGCGGGCCGCGCGGGCGGCGTTGCGCCGGGACAGCGCGTCGAGCAGCTCGCGCTCGCCACGGCCGCGCACCAGGAACAGGACGAACGGGTCCTGGTCCAGCAGCCGCGCGAGCTGGTAGCAGAGCGCGGCCGCGTGCTTGCAGGGGTGCCCGAAGTCGGGGCAGCTGCAGTGCGGTTCGAGTCCGCCGGGGCCGGGAAGCAGCTCGACCCCGCAGTCCGCCAGCGACTTGGGCATCTCCTTGTCGAGCAGCGCGGCGATGTGCCCGGGCCGCTCGGCGGCGGCGTCGAGAAAGCGGTCCCAGTCGTCGTCGGACAGCGTCCGCACCCTGACCTGGACGCGGTACGGGCGCGGCCGGCTCCCGTGCACATACGCGAGCACCAGACCGGGAGTGACGGTGATGGCGTCGACGTATCCCTGCCCGGCATACGTCCGCCCGCGCGCCAGCCGGGCCGCGTCCAGCGCACCCTCCTCCAACGCCGTGACCCACGCGTTGCCCCACCACGTCTCCGCGAACCCGCCGGTCGCCCGAACCCGCGCGGGGAAGGCGGGGAACGTACGGCGCAACTCGCCGTCCCGGCCCGGAGATGCCATGGACCGGGGGAGCCGCTCGACGGGGCCGGGAGTAACCGGCTCGCCGGGGGCTACCACCCGCTCGCCAGGGGTGCCGGTCGGGTCGAGGGGGCCGGTCGACGGGTGCGGCTCGGTGGCGGTCGGCGTCTCCCTCCCGGACACGGGGTGCGCGGGGTGGCCGAGTTGGTCATGGGTGCGGTCGCGAGCCGCCTCGCCGGTGTCGTCGGCCGGATGGGAGGGCTGCCCGTCGTCGTCCGTCACGTCGGGAGGCAACCGGAAGGCGGTCGCGAGCAGTTCGCGAAGTTCCCGCTCCCGGGATGCCCGTTCCGTGTTCACCGGGTGCACCGAATCACGGCGCCGCCCGGCGCCGACGGAGGGTGTCCTCGCGGATCGCCTCCTCGGGCCGACTCCCCTGCCCTCAGCCCCGGTTGCCCGCTCCCCGCTGCCGTCCGCGCTCTCGGGCCGAAGTCGCCTCGCCTCGTCCCGCGCGGCGCGCAACGCCTCGCGGGCGATGTCACCGGGGCGTGCGCCTCCCGCGGTCCCACCGGAACGGCCGGTCGTGGCGGCCTCCGCCGTCTCCGGACGCCCCGCCGGGGCCTCGGCGGGAAGCCGCCCCGGGCCGGCCTCGCTCCCGCCGCCGGATGCCGGAAGCACCACCTCACGCGCGTCGCGCACAGCACTCGCCCCCCGCACACGAGCACCGTCACCCACACCGGCACCGGCACCAGCACCAGCACCAGCGTCCGGTCCAGCGTCGGGGCGCGCGTTCGTACCCGCTCCGGCACCCGTATCCGCCTCGCCGCTCTCAACGGAACCGGCACCGACGCCGGCACCCGCAGCCGCCCGGCGCAGAGCGTCGCGGGCCGCGTCACCGGGCCTCGCTCCCGGGGTGGACCCCCTTGGAGGCGCCTCGGGCACCTCGGACCCCTCTGACACCTGGGACAGCTGGGACAGCTGGGACAGCTGGGACAGCTTCGGCGAAAGGCCGGCGCCCGCACCCGGGTGTTCGTCGGCCGCCGCCGCGGCCTCCCGGGCGGCGCGCAGCGCCCGACGGGCCTCGTCGGCGGGGCGGTCTCCGGTCACAGGGCGGGGCCGATCGGCACCGTCGGCCGGTTCGCCGGCTCCGGCCTCCGGCCCGCGTGGCTCCTCCCCCTCGGTCCCGCTCATGTCGGCCTCCGCAGGGACACGAGGTCGGAGAGCTCGCGGTCGGTCAGCTCTGTCAGGGACGCCTCGCCGGAGCCCAGGATCGCGTCGGCGAGGGCCCGCTTCGCTTCGAGCATCTCGGCGATCCGGTCCTCCACCGTGCCCTCGGTGATGAGGCGGTGGACCTGGACCGGCTGGGTCTGGCCGATGCGGTAGGCGCGGTCGGTGGCCTGCTCCTCGACCGCGGGGTTCCACCAGCGGTCGAAGTGGACGACATGGCCCGCGCGGGTGAGGTTCAGACCGGTGCCGGCTGCCTTGAGGGACAGCACCAGGACGGGGGTCGCCCCGCTCTGGAAGCGGTCCACCATGTGTTCGCGCTCGGCGACCGGTGTGCCCCCGTGCAGGAGCTCCACCGGGACCGCGCGGGCGGTGAGGTGTGCCGTGATCAGCCGGGCCATGCCCACGTACTGCGTGAAGACGAGAGCGGAGCCGTCCTCGGCGAGCAGGGTGTCCAACAGCTCGTCGAGCAGGGCCAGTTTGCCGGAGCGGGCGGAGGTCCCCCGCGCGACGGCCGCCGCGTCCTCCTTCAGGAACAGGGCCGGGTGGTTGCAGATCTGTTTGAGGGAGGTCAGGAGCTTGAGGACCAGTCCCCGGCGGGCGATGCCGTCGGTGGTCTCGATCGCCAGCATGGACTCGCGGACCACCGCCTCGTAGAGAGAGGCCTGTTCGCGGGTGAGCGGGACCGGGTGGTCCGTCTCCGTCTTGGGCGGCAGCTCGGGGACGATTCCGGGGTCGGACTTCTTGCGGCGGAGCAGGAACGGGCGGATCAGCCGGGCCAGTCGCGCCACCGCCTCCTCGTCCTCGCCGTTCTCCACGGCGCGCGCGTGCCGGGCGCGGAAGGACTTGAGGGGACCGAGCAGCCCGGGGGTCGTCCAGTCCAGCAGGGCCCACAGCTCGGAGAGGTTGTTCTCCACGGGGGTGCCGGTGAGCGCGACGCGGGCGGGGGCCGGGATCGTCCGCAGGGCCTTGGCCGTCGCCGAGTAGGGGTTCTTGACGTGCTGTGCCTCGTCGGCGACGACCATGCCCCAGCGCCGCTCGGCGAGGTGGGCGGCGGCCGACCGCATCGTGCCGTAGGTCGTCAGGACGAAGCCGCCGTCGAGACCGTCGAGGGTGCGGTCGGGGCCGTGGAACCGGCGCACCGGGACACCGGGCGCGAAACGGGTGATCTCCCGCTGCCAGTTGCCGAGGAGCGACGCGGGGCAGATCACCAGGGTCGGTTCGCTGCGGGCCCGCCGCAGGTGGAGCGCGATGAGCGTGACGGTCTTGCCGAGTCCCATGTCGTCGGCGAGGCAGCCGCCGAGACCGAGGGAGGTCATGAGGTCCAGCCAGGCGAGACCGCGGAGTTGGTAGTCCCGCAGCCGGGCGTCCAGGCCGGGCGGCGGTTCCACGGGGGTCACGCCGGCCGTGAGGCGGTCGCGCAGCGTGGCGAGGGCGCCGACCGGCACCGCCTCGACGGTCTCGCCGTCGACCTCGGCGCTTCCGGTGAGCGCGACGGAGAGGGCGTCCACGGGGTCGAGCAGGCCCAGTTCCCGCTTGCGGGCCTTGCGGACGAGCGCGGGGTCGACCAGGACCCACTGGTCGCGCAGCCGGACGACCGGCCGGTGGGCCTCGGCCAGGGCGTCCATCTCGGCCTCGCTGAGCGGATCTCCGCCGAGGGCCAACTGCCAGCGGAACTGGAGGAGTTCCTCGCTCTCGAAGAATCCGGTCCCGTCGGTCGCCGACCCGGGCGCGGGGCGCACCACCGCGGCGGCGCTGAGGTCGTGGGCCAGATCCCGGGGCCAGTGCACGGCGACACCGGCCGCGCCGAGCCGGGTGGCCACGACCCCGAGCAGATCGGACAGCTCCTCCTCGGAGAGGGCGAGCACATCGGGCACGTCCTGTTCGGACAGGCGGTCGAGGGGTGGCCAGACCCGGGCGGCACGACGGACGGCGAGGGCGGCGTCGACGCGGGCACGGGGTCCGAACACCGTGTCGGCTTCCCCCGCCCACAGGGCGGCCGCGTCGACGACGATGGTGGGGTCGGCGAGGCTGTGCACCTGGACGACGGCGGCGCCCGCGCGCCGCGCTCCCTCGCCGTCGTCGAAGAGCTGGTGGGCGGACAGGTCCAGACGCAGCGAGATGCGGACGCCCGCGTCCATGCCCGCGGCGACCTCGGCCGCCCAGTCGTGGGCGCCGGTCAGCCGCTGCGGTTCACGTGCCGCGAACGGTTTGCCGGAGGTGTAGGGCGCGGCGGGGGTGCGGGGCAGGGTGTCGGCGACCGCGTCCAGGAAGGACCGCATCAGCGCTTCCGGTTCGGGCAGCCGGATCGGTCCCTTGCCGGGCAGCGGGACGGCGTGTCCTTCGTACGGAAGGGCGGCCGCGACCGATCGCAGGTGGGCGATGTCGTCCGGGTCCAGCGGGCCCGCGCGCCACGAGTCGAACCCGTCGGGGGTGAGTCCCGGCAGCAGCCGTCCGCGGGCGACGAGGCGCAGCGCGTGCAGTGCGGCGGCGCCCCAGCAGGCGGTGGCGGGATGCGCCGCGGGGTTCTGCCGGGCCCCGGCCAGCAGGGGCAGGGCTTCGCCGACGGAGAGGGTCAGCGCGGGGACGGTGCCCCTGCGGACTCCCGAGCCGTGCGGCCGTACGACCGTCAGCTCGGTGTGCTCGCGCGCGGACGCTCCCGCGCGCGAGGTGCCCGGCGACGCGGCTTCGGGGTACTCCCCCGCGGGCGCGCTCTCCCCGTGGTCCTCGGCGGGCAGGGATTCGCCCTCCGGGTCCCAGAACGCGATCCGTCCCTCGCGGGGCAGCGGCGCGGGCAGGAAGACGGCGGCGAGCCGTACGGAGGGGGACCGGTCGGGAAGCGGCTGCGCGGACAGCTCCCGTGCCCGGGGATCCAGCGCCGACGCGGGGCGCACCCAGGCGGGCGGCGCGTCCGCGGACGGCACCCGCGCGGTCACCACATCCCCGTCCCGCATACGCCCGGTCACCTCCCGCCCCTCGGTCGAATCAGTTGTCTTCGACTCTACGGGCGGGGTCTGACAATCGGCTCCCACGTCCGCGCCGGACGGCCGTGGGCCCGGCCGGGGCCCACGGCTACGGGATCGTGCGCGAGACGACGTACACCATGGGGTGACCGGGCACGGAGCCGTTCACGAGGATGTCCTGGGTGGGCGCGGGGTCCTTCTGCTTGTGGACGAGCCCCCACTGGGGGCCGGGGCGTGTGAAGTCCCAGCCGACGACCTTCTGGTTGCGGTCGCTGATGGTGACGTGGTCCCTCTTCAGCGCGGCGCGGGTGGTGCCCACGCCCTTGAGGAACTCGTCGAGGCCCGCCTGGGTGGTGCCGAACTGGACGTACAGGCGGCTGGTCTTCCAGTTGTTGGTCTCGTAGTACGCGACGTCGGTGGACTTGAGGGGGATGGGCACCTGGTAGAGCCGGCGCTGGACGCGCGAGGGCCAGCCCGCGGTGAGGCCGGTCGCCGAGTACTTCTCCTCCTTGACCTTGCCGCTGTTGCGGCTCTGGTCGGCGGAGATCACCAGATAGCCGGCCGGCACGCCGATGAGCAGCACGATGATCAGCAGGGTCAGGGCGCGGCGGCGGAACTTGCGGCGCGGGTCCTCCGGCGGCCGCTGCGGCTCGTCCGGGGACGACGACGCCTGACGGGGGAGCGAGGCGGTCACCGCGACTCCCGCTGCGTCGTGCGACGGGACTCGGTGTAGCGCTCGTACCGCTCGGAGCGCTCCACGCGGCGCCGCTTGGCGCGCCGGAAACGGCGGGCGACCAGGCGCGCCAGGTCGGCGGCGCCGACCATGCCGGCCTCGGGGCCGAGCTGGGCGCGCGCGATCCGCGCCTCGGGACGGTAGCCGCGGCCCGTGAGGTGGCGGCGGAAGGCGTCGCGGGCGGGGCCGATCAGCAGGTCGTCGGCCGCGCTGACGCCGCCGCCGATGACGAAGCAGGAGGGGTCCAGGGCGGCGGCCAGGTTGGCGATGCCGACGCCGAGCCACTGACCGATGTCCTGGAGGAGTTCGACGCACATGGCGTCGCCGTCGCGGGCCAGCTCGGTGATCATCGGGCCGGTGATGTCGCCGATGTTGCCCTTGACATGCTCGATGAGCCCGTACGCCACCGGGGAGTCGGCCGCGGCGAGTTCGCGGGCCTCGCGGACCAGCGCGTTGCCGGAGCTGTACTGCTCCCAGCAGCCGCGGTTGCCGCACGGACAGCGGTGGCCGCCGGGCACGACCTGCATATGACCGAACTCGCCCGCGACACCGAACTTGCCCCGCTTGACCTGGCCGTCCTCGAGGATCGCGCCGCCGATGCCGGTGCCGAGCGTGATCATCACGAGGTGGTCCTCGCCGCGCCCGGCGCCGAAGCGCCACTCGGCCCAGGCGGCGGCGTTGGCGTCGTTGTCGACCAGGACGGGCACCGCGAGCCGACCGGCGAGACGGTCGCGCAGCGGCTCGTTGCGCCAGGACAGGTGGGGGGCGAACAGGATGCGGCTGCGCTCGGCGTCGACCCAGCCGGCCGCGCCGATGCCGACGGCGTGCACGTCGTGCCGGTCGGAGAGGTCCAGCACCAGTTCGACGATGGTGTCCTCGACGACCTTGGGGCTCTTGGACTTGTCCGGCGTCTCGGCGCGGACCTTCTCCAGGATGTTGCCGTCGGCGTCCACGACGCCCGCCATCACCTTCGTGCCACCGATGTCGATGCCGACGGTGGGCACGCGGGGTGCCGTCAGATGGGAACGGCGCTCGCGTGTCCCCACGGTCCGCAGGACGGTGGCCCGCGCGGAGCCGATGGGGGTGCCCCCTGCTCGAGCGGAGCCGAGAGCTCGGGGCAGCGCGAGGTCGCGGTAGGTGCTCATCGCGCCGATTCTGCCCTACCCCGCACCGGGGCCGCACCGTGAAAGCGTCGGGACGCGTGTGACCCGTGGGCCGTCTGTGGCCGGTCCCGCCCGGCCGGAGGAGCCGTACGGGTCGCGGCCCCGCACCCCTCACCGGGCACGGTTCTTCCGCTCGTGCCACAGGTCGTCCGGCGCGCTTCCGCCCGTCGTCCGGCGGGTCGGCCCGTCCGCGGTGATCCCGTCCGGGTGCGGCCGCCCGGCACGGAGCCGCGCCGCGGCAGGACGGAACGATCACCCGCCAGGCAGGCGTGATGCGGATCGCGGGTGATGAACACAACACCCGGTCCGGCGTCGGTCACGGCCGGACGGGACGCGGGCGGATCAGGGCTCTACCAGGAGCCGGCGGGTCGCGGCCGAACGGAACGCGCGCGGTTCACGGCCGTACCGGAGCCGGACTCGGCGGTTCACGGCCGTACGAGGAGCTGGAACTCGAAGGAGTAGCGCGAGGCGCGGTAGATGTGGGTGCCGAACTCGACGGCGCGGCCGGTGTCGTCGAAGGTCGTGCGCTGCATGGTGAGCACGGGAGCCCCGGCCGGTTCGCCCAGCCGCTCGCCCTCCTCCGCGCTGGCGGCGCGGGCACCGACGGACTGGCGGGCACTGTGGAGGGTGATCCCGGCGCCGCGCATCAGCCGGTACAGCCCGGTGGCCTCCATCCGGTCGCTGTCCAGTTCCAGGAGCCCGGGGGGCAGGAAGTTGCAGAGGTACGCCATCGGCTCGCCGTGCGCGAGACGCAGCCGCTCGACCCGGTGGACCTCGCTGTCCTCGGCCACCGCTAGGGCGGCCGCGACCTCGGTGGACGCCGGCTCGACGGTGTTGACGACCACCTGGGTCGCGGGGCGCTGGCCCGCCGATTCCAGGTCGTCGTAGAGGCTGCTGAGCTCCAGGGGGCGCTTGACCTGGCTGTGCACGACCTGGGTGCCGACGCCTCGGCGCCGTACGAGCAGGCCCTTGTCGACGAGGGACTGGATGGCCTGGCGGACCGTGGGGCGGGACAGGCCGAGCCGCGCGGCGAGCTCGATCTCGTTGCCGAGCAGGCTTCCCGGGGTCAGCGCTCCGTGCTCGATGGCGGCCTCGAGTTGCTGCGACAGCTGGAAGTAGAGCGGGACCGGGCTGGTGCGGTCGACGCTGAGCTGGAGCGACACGGTCGGGTCCACATCTGGTTTGGCCACGGATCGAGCGTAGCTCCGGGAGATGTTGACGGGAAGTTGTGAAGTTCGATTGTCCGGACAAACCATTGACAGCATGATGGGTCGGCCATCAGTTTGTTCCCATGCGCATCGGACTCATCGGAGCGGGTCGTATCGGTACATTTCATGCGACCACTCTCAGCCGTCACCGTGAGGTCGGCGGCTCTCTCATCGTCACGGACGCGGACCCCGTCCGGGCCCAGCGGCTGGCGGACCGGCTGGGCGCGACGGCGGCGCCCGGCGTGAACGAGATCTTCACCTGGGGCGTGGACGCGGTGGTGATCACCGCCGCCACTTCGGCACACGCCGAACTGATCGGTCGGGCAGCACGCTCGGGGCTCCCGGTCTTCTGCGAGAAGCCCATAGCCGTCGACCTGGCGGGCACCCTCGCCGCGCTCGCCGAGGTCGATGCCGCCGGCACGGTTCTGCAGATGGGTTTCCAGCGCCGCTTCGACGTGGGCTACACGGCCGCCCGCGAGGCGGTGCGCTCGGGCCGGCTCGGCCGGCTGCACACGGTACGCGCGATGACCTCGGACCAGGCGCCGCCCCCGCCCGGCTACCTCCCGCTCTCCGGAGGTCTCTACCGCGACTGTCTGATCCACGACTTCGACATGCTGCGCTGGGTCAGCGGCCGCGAGGTCGTCCAGGTGTACGCGACCGGCTCCGACGCCGGGCCCGCGATGTTCCGCGAGGCGGGCGACATCGACACCGGCGCGGCCGTCCTCACCTTCGACGACGGCATGCTCGCGACCGCGACGGCCACCCGGGTGAACGGCGCGGGCTACGACGTCCGCATGGAGCTCTCCGGCGAGCTGGACCAGATCGCCGTCGGACTGGACGACCGTACGCCGATCGCCTCGACCGAACCGGCCGGACCGCCGCCCGCGGACAAGCCGTGGACGGGCTTCCTGGAGCGCTTCGGCCCCGCGTACGAGGCGGAGCTCGCCGCCTTCGTCGAGGTGGTCCGCGGCGAGCGCGCCAATCCCTGCGACGGCCGTGAGGCGCTGGAGGCGCTGCGCATCGCCGAGGCCTGCGAGCTGTCCCGGCGCGAGCGTCGCCCGGTCTCACCGGCGGAGATCCCGGGTGGCCGGTACTGAGACGGGCGCACCCGTCCGGCCGCCATGGAGACAGGGCGCACCCGACGCCCGGCCGTCACCGGGGTCGGGCGCACCCGGCGCCCAGGAACCGGTCCCCGGCCGCGCCGTCCGTCATCCGAGGAGCCGGACGGCCGGGGTCTCCGTGTCGACGCCGAGCAGCCGGTCGCAGTGCTTGCACGTCAGGCGGCACGGCCGGACCGCGTTGCTCTGGATGCTGTCGGTGCCCGACTCGTTCGCCTCCGGGCAGTGATAGGCGAGGTGCAGCCGCACCCAGGGGTGGCTGGTGGGCGCGGCGGCCTTCCGGCCGTCCCGGGTGTCGGTGAACGGCGCCCACCAGAAGTCGACGAGAGCACGGACGGCCAGCCGCTCCCGGCCGCTCGTCGTGTCGAATCCCGCGATCCTGCCGGCGGTGTGGTGGCGCTCGAATCCGCTGCGGCTTCCGGAGCACAGGGCCTGCTCGGCCCCGCGCTCGAACACCGTCGTGCGCCCGGTCCGCTCGCAGATGAAGCAGTCGAGGCTGAACTCCAGCCGGGAGCGCCAGTAGAGCCGGTGGGAGTCCTCAATTCCTGTCAGCTCCGCGGTCATCTCCGCCGTACGCAGCACGGTCGACGCTCCTCACCCGGCACAGGGCCGCTCACCAGCGCACCGGCATACGGCGCACGCCTCTCATCAGCATGCCGGGCAGCCAGCCGCTCGGCGGTCCGTCGAGCGCCAGGTCCGGGCACCGCTCCAGCAGGGAGCGAAGGGCCACTTGGGCTTCGAGCCGGGCCAGCGGCGCGCCCAGACAGTAGTGGATGCCGTGCCCGAAGGCGAGATGCCCACGGGTCTCGCGCCGGATGTCGAAGCGGTCGGGCGCCGGATAGCGCACCCCGTCACGGTCGGCCGCGGCGAGGCCGATCATCACCTCGTCCCCGGACGCGATCGCCGTGCCACCGATGTCGAGGGGCTCCGCCGCATAGCGGAAGGTCGCGTTCTCCACCGGCCCCTCGTAACGCAGGGTCTCCTCGATGGCGCCGTCGAGGAGCGTCATGTCGGCGCGCACCGCGGCGAGCTGGTCGGGGTGGCCGAGCAGCGCACGGACCGCGCCGGAGATGAGGTTGACCGTCGTCTCGTGTCCGGCGACCAGGAGCACGAAGGCCATGCCGCGCAACTCCTGCGGCGAGAGCCGGTCGCCGTCCTCCGCGGTGGTGCGGATGAGACCGCTGAGCAGGTCGCCCGTGGGCCCCGCGCAACGCTTGTCCTCGATCAACTCGCGCAGATAGGCTGCAAGTTCAACGAACGCTTGGTACTCGCTCTCGGCGCTGGTGGGGGCGACCGTCTCCGTGGTCATCGCGCGGAAGGCGGCCCGGTCGGGCTCGGGCACCCCGAGCAGCTCGCAGATGACGGTCAGCGGGAGCGGATAGGCGAACGACTCGACGAGGTCGGCGCGTCCGCGCGGCAGCATGGCGTCGAGCAGCTCGTCGGTGATCTCCTGGATCCGCGGGCGCAGCGCCGCGACCCGCCGGCCGGTGAACTCGCCCGCGATCAGCGTCCGAAGCCGGGTGTGCTGCGGCGGGTCGGCGACCAGCAGATGCTTGCCGATCATCCCTTCGCCGTAGAACGCGATGCCGAGCTTGTCCGCGTCCTTGGCCAGCCGCGGGTCGGCGAGCGCGGCCCGCGCCTCCTCGTGACCGACGACGAGCCAGGTCTCGTGGGAAGCGTCCGGCGGGGGTAACCGCACCCGGTGCACGGGGCCGAGCGCGCGCAACTCGGCGTAGACCGGATGCGGGTTCTCGTTGAACAGCGCTCCGTATTTCCCCAGATCGATCACGACTTCCCCTCCCGTTACCCATCGAACGCGCGAGGGTCCCGGTCAGTGCCCGTCCTCCTCCAGCATTCCGGCGTCGTACGTCAACAACGCGATCTGCACGCGGTTGTTGAGGCCGAGTCTGGCGAGGATGCGGGAGACGTGGGTCTTGACCATGGCAACACTCATGAACAGTTCGACGGCGATCTCCGCGTTCGAACGGCCCCGGCCGACCGCGACGGCCACCTCGCGCTCACGCTCGTTCAGCACGGCCATCCGCGAACGCGCGCCTGACCTTCGGATGTCGAGGGCCGAAGCAGCCGCGTGCTCCATCAACTGGCGGGTGACGGTGGGAGAGAGCACCGGGTCGCCGGCCGCGACCCGGCGTACCGCCGCCAGGATCTCCGCCGGCGGTGTGTCCTTGAGGACGAACCCGGCTGCGCCCGCCCGCAGCGCGCGCAGCACCTGCTCATCGGCGTGAAAGGTGGTCAGGACCACGACCTGGGGCGCTTCCTCACGTCCGCGCAGCCGCTCGGTGGCGGTCAGCCCGTCGACACCCGGCATCCGGATGTCCATCAGGACGACGTCGGGCCGGACACGGTCGACGAGTTCCTCCACCTCGCTGCCGTCGGCGGCCTCACCGACGATCTCCACATCCTCGGCGCCGCCCATCATGAGCGCCAGCCCGGCCCTCACCAGCGGATCGTCATCGACGAGCAGCAGCCGGATCGCAGTCATGACCCCCACCTAACCAGTACCAGTTCCCCGTGCGGTTCATCCGCCCTGACCAGTTCTCCGGCAGTTCATCGCCCCCGCCGCCCTTGCCTTGACCTTCTCCTTGCCCTTGCCCTTGCCCTTGCCCTTGGCCTTGGCCAAGATCACGGCTTCGCGCGGCCGGGAGACCCGCATCGCCCATGAGGCTCCGCCCCGGACCCCGCTCGTCGTACGCCTCAGGGGGTGAATACCGCGCGCGGAGGGGGCATTCGCACCGTCACCGGCCCCACGGCAGCCAGGCCCGGACCCGAAAGCCCCCGCTCCCCACAACTCCGTGCTCAAGCCGTCCTCCCGCCAGCGTCGCCCGTTCCGTCAGCCCGATCAGCCCCTGTCCGGACCCCGGAACCTTCGGCACCGGACCGGGCGGCGCGGGGTTGGCGACGGTCACGGTCAGACCGTCTCCGGCGGCGCCCCGAACCGTCACCGTGACCTCCGCACCCGGCGCGTGCTTACGGGCGTTGGTCAGTCCCTCCTGGGCGATGCGATACGCGGTACGGCCCACGGACGCGGGTACGGCGGCCGGGTCGGCGACACCGTTGTCGAGGACGACCTGCGCACCGGCCGAGCGGGACTCGGCGACCAGCCCGTCCAGCGCCGCGAGCGTCGGCTGCGGCCGCCCCGCGTCGTCGGAGTCCCCGGCCCGCAGCACCCCGATGATCTCGCGCAGATCCTGCAGGGCCTCGTGCGCACTCTCCCGGATGACCCCCGCGGCCCGGGCGACCTCCTCCCGGGGGGCGTCCGGCCGGAACTCCAGCGCTCCCGCGTGCACGCTCAGCAGGGTGAGCCGGTGCGCGAGCACGTCGTGCATCTCGCGCGCGATCGCCTCGCGGGCGAGCCGCTGCGCCTGCTCGGCCCGCAGTCCCGCCTCGGTCTCGGCCCGCCGCGCACGGTCGCGCAGACTCAGCATGAGCTGGCGCTTGGACCGTACGAACATGCCCCAGCCGACCACCGCGGAGGTGAGCAGCGCGGTGACGGCGAGGGCGGCGAGGTAAGGCAGGTCGGGATCGGGCCGCAGCCAGAAGAAGGCCGGGAGCAGTGCGAGCTGGACGCCGGCGACACAGGCCACGTACCGGAAGGGCCGGTGCACGGCGAGGGTGAAGAGGGCGACCAGGCCCGCGCCGCCCGCCGTGTTCGAGACCAGCCCGACCGGGATCATGGCGACGGCGAACCCCAGCGGCCACCGCCGGCGCAGCCAGACCGCCGCACAGGCGAGCGCGCCGATCAACTGGTCGGCGACGGCGAGGCCGTGCGGGATGTTCGGGTCGTCGGTCACGGTGTTCGCGGCCAGGACACCGATGGCGACGGCCAGCAGGAAGCAGCCGAAGTCGACGACCCAGTCGCGCAGGGTGCGGCGCGGCCGTCCGGAGTGCCCCGCGCGCTCGGCGTCGGAGTCGAGCTCCGCGGCCACCGCCGACGGCAGCAGCCAGCGTCGGCCGGTCAGGGGCGGCGCGGGAACGTCACGCGGCACAGGCGCCGGATTGTCACCACTCACGGTCGACAAATCTACGCAGCCGAACCCGCCTGCACCTCCTCGTGAGCACCTTCACCGACCAAAGTCGGCACACTTCAGACTTTCGTCCACCGAGGGCGCGACGCCGGCGATCCGGCCGGACATGCCTCGCCCCGCGGCCGGTGTTCCTTGGGGGGTCCGCGGGGCGAGGGTCGTCCCATGAAGCAACTGCTGGGGTACTGAGCTCAGCCCGAGGTCAGCAGCCGAAGTTGATCAGCTTGAACGTGACGTAGTGGTCCGAGGTGTAGTAGTCCTCCAGGGTCTTCTTGCCGGTCACGATGCGACGGGCACCACGCGTCGAGGAGCCGGGCGTGATGACCGTGTACTCGTGGTAGTACCCGGTGGACTGGGAGGGCAGGACACCCTCCCGGTTCTGGAAGACGACGCCGTCCTGCGAGTAAGGGAAGGGGCCTCCCGAGTCGATCAGGTCCAGCGTGTCGTACGCCTGGGAGGGCAGCGCGCCATAGCAGATGCTGCCGACGGAGGCCGCCGCCGCGTTGGCCGGAGCCACGGCGGTGCCGCCGACGAGCAGGGCGGACATGAGGGCCACGAGGGCGCCGATTCGGGTGGTTCGTGGGGGGAATCTCATGGGTCTAGAATGACGCGCGTAGACCATGACATGTCAATGTCAAGCAAGCTGATTTCTCCCGCCAAGTCCGATGAATTTTCCGGGAGTTAACCTGTCCCGCGACGCTCCCACACGGCCTCCGCGAGCACCTCGACACCGCCCACCAGGCCCGTCGCCCCGAGACGTTCACCGCCGGGCACGAAGTCCGTGGGAGCGGCCGGGGACGGCCCCGACGGCCCATGGCACCCGGCGACACGCGAGGACGAGGCGCGGCGGACGGCGGACGGCGGACGGCGGACGGCGGACGGCGGACGGCGGACGATACGTCTAGTAGCTGCCGTACGTGGGGCTGCCCTCACGCTCGTACGTGTGGATGGCGACACCCGCGCCGGTGGTCATGCCGGCGGCGTGCCGGAACGCGGTGGGGACGGCGCCCTCGGCGAAGAGACGGCGGCCCTCGCCGAGCAGGACGGGGAAGGTCATCAGGTGCAGGGTGTCGATCAGGCCGAGCGCGAACAGGGACTGGGCGAGAGCGGCGCTGCCGTGGATCTGGAGCTCGCCCTCGGTGCGCTCCTTGAGGGCGGTGACCTCCTTGCCGAGATCGCCGGTGATCACGGTCGTGCCCTCCCAGGCGGGGTCCGTGAGCGTCGAGGAGGGGACGTACTTGGGAAGGGCGTTCAGCTTGGCGGCGATGAGGTTGTCCGGGTCGGTGATCTTCGGCCAGTAGCCCGCGAAGATCTCGTACGTGCGCCTGCCCAGCAGGAAGGCGTCCACGCGGGAGAAACCGTCGGTGACGAAGCGTCCGAAGTCCTCGTCGCCGTAGGGGACGCTCCAGCCGCCCTGACCGAAGCCTCCGCTCGTGTCCTCCTCCGGACCGCCCGGCGCCTGATGGACTCCGTCGAGAGAGACGAAAGCGGTGAGGGTGAGCTTGCCCATGACGCTGCCTTCTTCCTTGCGGTGGGTGTGCTGTCATCAGGGCAGACCCCACCGGCGCCCGCAACTCATCGGTCCCGCGACGGAGGCACCCGGCGTTCGTTCACCGGACCCGCAGCCCCCTCGTCCCGCACCCGCCTCGTCCCACGCCGGTCGAGAACGCGCCCCGCGCAGGCCGACGACTCGCCCAACCTCACGCTCACCTCGCCTGGGCCGACCGCTCACCCCTCGTTGGTCGAGAACAGCCCTCCCGTCGGGCCCTGCTTGTCGCCGCCCTGGGCCTTTCTCAGGGCGTTCGCGAGGCTCTCGATGGTGAGCGACTGAAGGATCACCCGTCCGTTGCCCTCCAGGGTGGCCAGCGACAGGCCCTCGCCGCCGAAGACCGCGTTCATCAGCCCCTGCCGGTTCAGGCCTCCGATGCGCTGGACGCCGTACTGAATGCCCTCCTCGAAGGCGACGACACAGCCCGTGTCGACCTCGATGCGGCCGCCGAAGTCGGCCGGATTCAGGTCGATGAAGTTGCCCGCGCCCGCGATGATCACCGTGCCGCGTCCGGTGAACTTCTCCAGGACGAATCCCTCGCCGCCGCTGCGCCCGGTCCGGCCGCCCTGGAAGGCGATGCCGAACTGCACGGTCGACTCCGCCGCCACGAACGCGTCCTTCTCGGCGAACCACGCGCGCGTGCCGTCGAGCTCCAGCGCACGCATCTCACCCGGCAGCACGCCCGCGAAGCCGACGGTGCCCTCGCCGCCCGTGGACGTGAAGTACTGGAACGCCAGCGACTCGCCCGCGAGGGCGCGCTGGCCTGCCTGCATGGCGGTGCCCACGGCCTGGCGCAGCATGCCGCCCATGCCGCCACCGCCCTGCCGGCCGTCGGCGCCGCCCGACGGCCCGGAGAGCCGTGTCTCCATGGTCACGTTGGTCGTCTTGAACAGGAACTTTCCCGCCTCGCAGTACACGGTCTGGCCGAGGCCCAGGTTGACGACCGTCATCTGCATCGCGTTGCCGACGATTTCTTGCTGAAGAGTCACGCCGAAAGAACGCGGGAGACGGACCGAAGAGTTCCGGCCCTTCGGGTGACAGGGGATCCGGGTGCGGCGCCGCCCGGCGAACACGGTGTCCTTTGAGGATCTTGCCGCCCTTCTCGATCAACGCCCCATCCGCGATGTTTTAGCAGGTCAGGCGGGGATCGCTAGGGCGGCGCTACTCGGCCCTTGTCAGTCCGTGCCTATCGCTGCTTCCCGAACGCGTCCCTGATCCGTCGCTTGTCCAACGAGGTCCGCCCGTATCAAATTCGTTGCCTCAGCTCGGAAATGGCTCTCGAACTCGCGTGCAGCGGATTCCTCTGCCAATGCGCAGGGGCTCTGCCCGGACACCGGAGCGGATCCTCCATGGTGGTCCGGGTGCGCTCGGCAGCCGTCCGGTGCAAATCGCTCCTTCCCTCTGCTAAGGGTGCGGCGATCGCGTGTTCTTCGTGCTGGTCAACGCCTCCGGGGCGGAACGGAAGTGTTCGGGCTACGGCGGCCGTGCGTTCCTCGCGGTTACCGAGTAATACTGGGAGGACGACGAGCCCGGTGCAGTCATCTGCCCCCTGTGGTAGCGCGGAGTTCGAGGCCGCAGTCGTTTTCTCACTCGGCGACGACGAATCGGGCCCGCTGGGCAACCACGGGCCTGCAGGCATCAAGGACGGATTCTGCGAAACCTACGCCGACTGGAAGATCGGGTACAGAGTCAGAGAACACCTTTTGACCATAGCCTAGGTCTGCGGAGCAACGGCCCGGACCGACTCCGGTTCGTAGAAGGTGCCTGGCGTCGAGCGAGGCAGAGCACGGCTTGGGTGTGATACTGCCCTGGGCGATCTTCTTGTACCGGGTCGGCCAGGGCGGCGAACACGGAAAGGAAGAAGGCGCGTTGGAGCTGCTTGTTTCCCCGCTTTGAGGGCTGTTCACCGCGGACCGAAGATCCTGAATTCCGGGTCGCCGGGGCGAGACCGACGTAGGCGGCACTCGCTTGCCACCACGCGGTACGTGCAGAGCAAGCAGGAGAACGAACTGACCGACGCCCGTGGCCCTGTGCTCGGGCTGCACTGCGCCAGACTACCGCCTGAACGGCGGTGGCCCGGGATTTGCCGAGCGAGTGCTCCGTCGCCGCGGGGACGACGAGGAAGAGCCGAGCCGTCAGGACACATACGGCCGACGGTGGGCGGGTAGCTGGTGGAGGCCGACGGATTCAGGCCCCACTAGCACCCTCCATTGCGATGGGCCGGTTTACGGCGGTCATCAACCCAGGGAAAGAGTCGCAACTCCAACCACTACAAGAAAAAGGCCGCCAGCGATGGCAACGCCCGCAAGTACGGCAAGAAAGGTGGGCCGGTGGAGCAACGCAGAAGGCGCACCAGCAGCTGAGCTCAACGCTCGACGCCGCATCGCCACTGCCCGGCGGCCGGCGAGCAGACTTATGAGACCGATGATTACATACGGCAATTTTCAGCCCTTCAGAATGTCAGACAGTTTTGCGGCGACAAGGAAACCTCGCCTGTCTCGAGATCAAGTTCTTCTTTTGCTCGTTCACTGAACTTGACCTTGACGCCACCCTCAAGTGTGATGTTCTTGACCCCGCCGAAGCCCGCCTTTGTCAGGGGGGTGGTTGTTCGCGGTTCAGCGAAGTGCCTGCGCCGCACGGCGATACACGAGCGCTTGCTTTCCGACCTCATCCCGTAGGGCCCGCGCGCCACCGCCGCCAAACACGTCGACTGCCGCGTTCTGACAGTCGGCTTCGAACTCGACAAGCGATGCCCGACCCCCCGCAACGATGGCAGTCGGCCAATAACCTGCGGCCTCTTGGGCCTTTTGGTTGATCCGCTGCAACGACCCGTCGGAGCGATCCTCGCCGATCATTTCAAGGACCATCCGGATCATCAAGATGCCAGCGCCGAAGAAGGCCGCGGCATTCGCCGTTCCTGGATACTCGGCGCTCAGCGAAGCACAGTCATCGATGGCGGCGTGAACGACGTCGTGGTTCAGTTCTCGTTGCCGCGTAATCGCGATGATCCCGGCCTGGATTCCGGCATCCGCACCATAGTAGGCGTCCTCCAGGCCCGCCGCTTCGGCCAGAATGTACAGCGCGCCACCAACTCGAATCGCCGTAGCACAAGCCAACGCCTTCGACTCGTGGCTTTCGGCCGTCTCCTGGGAATCAGGCATCTCGATCTCCGCTCCGTACTGCTCCGTAATCCCCGGGCACGACTACTACCATTCTGCCGACCTGTCGGATGTCAGAGTGGCGCCTCTCCGGGTCAAGAAGGTCTCACACTCCGGGCAGATCGGTCTGCTGACCACCAAAATCATTGGTCGCATCTGCAAGACGCCTGCCACCTCGTTGAACAGTTTCACCTCGACGTGCCACAGGTCCTCTTTGTTCACCAGCTTCTGCGGCTGGGGCACGCGGAACCCGAATTCTCCCTCACCAGCCGGGTCCAGCTCGTTGTACTGAGCCCCGGTGAGGTCGGAACGCGCTCCTGCCGCGTAGAAGTCCATTCCGCCCTTCCCGGTCGGCAGGTCGGCATGGAGTCCACCCATCGTCCGGTACTTCGCACCACCACCGGCCGCGACCGTAATGTCGTCGACACCGTCCTGGACGTGGCCGACTCCACCGTGCGGGCAGAAACCGTCCTCGGTGTTGTGCACCAAGATCGAGATGCCGCCTGCGAGCACATAATACGTATGCAGTTCCCGGACCGTGAGGTTCCAGCGATTCGCAGTACCAGGCGTAATCCTGATCTTGACGACGGAAGCGTGACCGTTTTCGACGGTGTTGAGGTCGTCGCCGTGGTGAAGTTCGCCAGCCGGTTTCCAGGTGTGGGTGGTGTCGTCCCAGAAGGGGTGGTTGGCGGTGGTGTGGAGGGTAGCGGTGTGGCCGTCCTTGTCGCGGACGGTGACGTCGAGAAGGTCCTTGTCGTGGTTGATCCAGATGTGCTGAACGGTGCGGGCGCCCTGATGCTTGCCGGTCTTGGGGTCGGCGGACTCGACCTTGTCGCCGGTCTTGATCTTGCCGATTGCCTTGGTCTTGCCGCCTGCCATGAGGACGGGCGTCTTGGGCGAGAAGCTGCACCGCGAACGGTTGCCTCTGCCGGAACTTTCGGCCGTGGTTCCCGAGTTGCCCGTGCTGGGTTCGTCCGGTGCAGCCGCTGCCCTGCTTGAGGAGGCTGCCTCGTCCTGGGCGCTGGCCTTCTTGGGGGCCGCCCCATTGGTGCCTGCGGAGTCGCTGGTGGATTCCTTGCCCGCACCCGATGCCGCGGCTGCGTCGCCCGAGCCGCTGCCGGCCTCGTGAGGGGCAGCGTCAGCCGATCCCTTCGGAGCTTCGCCGGCCCCACCGGCGCTGCCTCCTGCGGGTGGCGAATCCCCTTCGTCTCCGGCTATTGGTTCGCCTCCGCCGCAGCCCATGGCCATGCAGTCGGCGCCGCCGGCCAAACCACCGACTGCTCCGACTGCTTCACCAGCGGCTATGAGGCATGCGGGGGCCGCGACCACGGTCCCCGCGCAGGTGACAATGGCCACGACCACTACCGCGATCACGGCGACGACCGCCACCACGGTCGCAACCTTCTCGGCAACCGGGAGTGCCTTCTTGAAGTAGTGCCCGGCGCATCCCCAGAAGCCCGAGCAGCCGCTGCTGTGCTTCTTCGTTCCGCTGGAGGTGGTGGTGGACGCCGCCTTGTCGTTGGCTGCAGCGCACTTGGCGCTGCAGCCGCCGCCACTGGAGTCCATCATTTCCATCAGGCCGCTCGGGTCGGAGGAGCTGGCCGGGTTGTCGCCGGCGTAGGTGTAGCCGCCCATCTGGTTGGGGTCGCCAGGCTCGAAGACCGGGTCGGGTGTGAGGAAGCGGCCCAGAACGGGGTCGTAGTCGCGGGCGCCCAGCAGGTTCAGGCCGCTGACAGGGTCGGCGGGTTGTCCCAGGAAGCCGTGGTTCTCGTCCGCGGCCACCCAGGAACTCGGTTTGGTACCGCGGGGGTTGCCGAAGGGGTCAAAGGAACGGCGGGTGACGGCCAGGGTGGTGGCGTCCACGGCGGTGACGGCGGTGCCCTGGCCGTTGGCGACCTGGTAGGAGACCGTGCCGGTGCTGGAGCGGGTGACGGTGGTGCCGTCCGGGCCGGTGATGTTACGCAGTCCGGTCCACGTCTTGGCGGAGACGTTGAGGGTGATCTGTTCGGCGCCGCCGAAGAGATAGAGGATGCGGGTCTTGTCGGTGCCGTCCACGGCGGCGGTCTGCTCCAGCAGGCCGCCCTGAGCGTCGTAGAGGTACTTGCTGGTGTTGCTGTGGGTGCCGGAGGTGGTGGCGACGGTGGCCGTTCGGCCTTCGGCGTCATAGGTGAAGGTCTGGCCCTGGCCGGCGGGGACGGCGCCGGTGGCGGCGTTGGTCCAGGTCTGGCCGGTGCCGCCGCAGGCGGTGAGGGTGAGCTGGGTGCCGGTGGTGGCGGAGGCGGCGGGGTCGGTCAGGCACATCGCGGTGTTGGCGTTGCTGACCAGGGTGCCGGTGGTGGTGACCTTCCACTTCTGGGTGGCGTCGGTCTTGCAGGTGTCGATCACCACGAGGGTGCCGCTGGTGGTGGCGTTGCCGGTGGTGTCCAGGCACAGTCCGAGGACCTTGACCGTGCCGTCCGTGCCGATCGTCCACTTCTCGCTGGTGGCGCCGTTGCAGGTGTTGATCTGCACTTTGGTGCCGGCCGTGGTGGAGCCGCCAGTGTCGTCGACGCACCGCTTGACGCCGCCGGTGATGGTGAAGGAGCTGGTCAGCGGGCCGGTGGTGGTTACCTTCCGGCTGATGGTGTCGCCGGCGTTGACGTTGCTGTAGGCGGGGTCGGTGTAGGTCGGGGCGATGGTCGCCGTACCGGCCGGGTTGGTGAGGGTCGCCGTTCCCGCCTGGTTGGGCAGGGTCGCGGGCGCCGTGCCGTTCACGCCCGGGTAAGTGATGGCCTGCGTGGTGTCGTTGAGTGCGTTGCCGGTGGTGTCGTGGTTGACCGTGCCGGTGCGGTCACCGAGCTGGTCGTAGGTGTAGCTCTGCCAGTACGGGGCCGGACCGCCGACGGTGGAGGCGGTGATGGGGGCCGTGGTGGTGGTCTGCACCCGTGCGGTGGTGCAGCCTCCGACCGCGCCGGGTGTGGCCGCGGCCGGATCGGTGATGCCGGCGGTGTCGGTCCAGGCGGTGGTCAGACGCTGGAAGGAGTCGTAGGTGAAGCACTGGGTGTCGTGTGTGGTGTTGTCCTGCAGGTCATCGACGGCGGTGAGTTCACCGGCCTGGTTGTAGCGCAGGTTGGTGACGTCCAGGGCGTTTGCCGAGGTCTGCAGCATGCTGCTGGTCTGGGTGACGCGCCCAGTGGTGGCGTCGTACTGGGCGAACGTCGCCAGTTCCTTGCCGGTGCGGCCGTAGTCGGCCTGCAGGACGCGTCCGAACACGTCGTGGACGGTGGTGTCGAGGTAGGCAGGCGTGTTGGCGTTGTTGATGAAGCCGCCGATGCCGTCGAGGTTGCCCTGCTGGGTGTAGCCGAAGTCGATGTCCTCGGCCGGCAGGTTGCCATCCGCCTGGAAGTGCGTGGTGGACAGCAGCCCGGCGGTGTCGGTGTAGCGGTTGGTGGAGGTGTAGGTGACACTGCCGGAGGCCGGTGCGCTGGACTGCCCGGCGGCGGCGAAGCCGTCGGAGGACGGGACGGTCAGCGTGGTGCCCAGCGGCTGGTAGGCCGTGTTGTAGTCGGTGACGGCCTGGGTGTAGGCGGATCCCGAGGCTCCACCGACGTAACGGGTGGCGGAGGTCTCGTAGCCCTTGGCCAGGGTGTCGTAGACGTGGGAGACCAGCAGCTTGGACTGGTCGGGGGTGGCTGACCAGGCGGCGGCGTACTCGGCGGTGGGGCGGTTGTCCCAGTCGTAGGTGAACGACATGGCCTGGCCGCGGCCGTCGGTGGTCTGGAGCAGGTTGCCGGCGACGTCGTACTTGTCGAACGTGGTCTTTCCGGTGTTCGGGTCGGTCTGGGTCAGCCTCTGGCCGAGCAGGTTGTAGGTGTACGACCAGGCGTTGCCCGCGTTGTCCTTGATCGTGTCGACTTGGCCGGCGGGGGTGTAGGTGTACGTGCTGGTGGCGTCCGCGGCCGCGACGGCGCCTGCCGTGCCCTGCTTCCACAGCATGGTGGTGCCGTTGGAGGCGACGACGGCCGCGGTGGAGTCGTTGCGGACCTGGAAGGTGGCGCCGGTGGTGGCGCTCAGCCCGGTGGTCCACAGCTGGGCTGCGGCCGTGCTGTAGATGACCAGGTTGCCGTCGGTGCCGAACTTGGCCCAGGCGCCGGCGTGGCCGGAGGTGCCCGACGACCAGATGGTCGCGCCGCTCGCCAGGGCGGTCAGGACGAGGTTGCCGTCCGACTGCATCGTCAGGCGCACGCTGTCGGAGGTCAGCGATGTCCCCGAAGGGATCACCGAGCCTGCGGGCAGGGTGACGGTGGAGCCGGTGTTCTTCACCACGGTGCTGGTGGTCTGGCCGACGGTGTTGGTGAAGGAGGCGGTGGAGCGGCCTCCGGCCGCTGCCGTGGTGTCGACTTCGTCGGCGCCCGGGTAGCTGGTGGAGGTGTGCCACTGCTCGACGGCCTGGTGCCAGAGGGTCGCCTTCAGGGACCGGCCTTCACCGTCGTAGGCGGTGGTGGTCTCCGAGGGGATCTGGTTCTCGTTCGCCGCGTACAGCGTGGTCGAGGGGAAGTTGTTCGGCTCCGAGTACGGCGCGTAGGCAGCGACCTGCCAGCCGTGGGAGTCGTAGAAGGTGTCGGAGATGATCCGGCCCGCGTTGGAGTCGCCCATGGCGGTGGCCTGGGTCTGGCGGGGCTGGAGCAGGCCGTCGTAGATCGAGACCGACGTCGCGTACGTGCCGTCGTCCCGCAGGGACTTCGTGGTGACCGACGTCGGCGCGCCCGGCTGGGTGATCGTGTCTCCCAGCCCGGGGACGGCGCCGGGGTTGATGGAGTACGCGAAGGTGCGGTCCGCGCTCTGGCCGGCCGCCTTGTCCCGGCCGGGCAGCCACACCGCGGTGCGCCGGCCGAGCGCGTCGTACGTCATGTCGGTCTTACGACCGTTGGCGTCGACGCTCTCCAGCGTGGCGCCGCGCAGGGCGTCGAGTGTGGAGGTGACCTTCCACCCCTGGCTGTTGACAGAGGTCTCAGCAAGGGCGTTGGTGTTACCGCCCGCGTTGCTCCAAGCCGGGCTGAAGTCGGTGTGCGTCTTCTGTCCGGTGGCGTCGTAGGAGTCGGTGACCCGGCCGGCGCCGTCGTAGCCCATGGCCGAGGTGGTCAGCCAGTTCTCCGTCGTACCGGTGAAGCCGCTGGCCGTCTGAGTGGCGGTCGGCTCGCCGGAGGCGGAGACCTTCCCGAAGGTGCCCAGCCCGCTGGGGGTGCCGTCGCCGAGGTAGTAGATCTTCTTGTCCGTCAGCAGGTTGCTCGCACTCGCCGCGGTGGAGCAGTCACTCGCGACCGAGGTGACCCGGTCGGGGTAGGACAGCATCATCGTGTTCGACGACGGCGGGTCGGCGTAGGCCGTGGTGGCGCACTTCTCCTGCTTGGCGTCGACGCCGTCGCCGTGGGCATTGACGGTGGACAACCGGCCCTGGCTGTCGTACGCGGTGTCGGTCTTGGTGTGCCGCCACGTGCCGTTGGCGAGGAGCTCGTACTGGAGGGAGCTGCTGGACTTGATGCGGTGGGCGGTGAGGTCGGGCAGCGTGGACGGGTCGGGCTTGGTCTCGCCGGGATTGTCGTCCTGGGTCCAGGCCGTCCAGGGTGTCTGGGCGGAGGAGGCCGTGGTGGTGAAGGTGAACGGGCCGTTGATGCCGACCGTGTCGATCGTGCCGCCGGCCTTGGTGTAGCCGGTGTCCTGGAAGTCGGTTCCGGCCAGGTGGTCGGCATCGGTGACGCTCAGCACGGTGTTGCCGCCGACCTTGGCGTCGACGGTGACGGAGCGACGGGTGCCGTCGGCCTTGTAGTCGCCGTCCATGCCCTGCAGATAGGTGGTGGTCTGCTGGGTGACGGGTTCCGGGGCCTGCCCGGTCTGCACGGTGACGGTGCGGAAGCCGCGGAACTGGTCCCAGGTGCGGTACTGGTCGTCGGTCTGTGCGGAGTCGTCGCGGTGCCAGGCCGGACCCGAGTAGCTGTAGTGGAAGCTCTGCGCCTCGGAGCCGGCCGGGTTGTTCTGGGCGTCCGGTTTGTACTGGCCGGCAATCGTCAGGTCGGACGTGACCACGCTGTCGACCGTGACCTTGTTGAACCAGTCGGCGATCGGCTTCGAGGCGCCGGGCACGGTCCAATAGACGGGGTAGCAGGATTCGGTGTTGCTGTCGGCGTGGGAGATCGAGAGCGTCTTGCCCGCGCACGGGGCGGAATTATATTCGGCGGCTATCGACTCGCCGGTCTCCGTCTGGATGCTGGAGATCCGTGGCCGGTACAGCGGAGGCGCGGACGGGGAGTCGTCGTTGACGCGGTTGTCGATCTCGGTACCGGTGAAGGACACCTGGTTGAGGGCGATGTCGCTGTTGCCGTTGCCGTAGGTGCCTTTGCCGGTATGCCGGACGGACTGCAGCCACATCACGGCCTGCAGCATTCCGGCGTCCTTCGGGTCCACCGTGGTGCCGGTGACCGGGTCGACGGTGCCGCCCGCGTCCGAGTAGACCTGGCCCAGCTTGTAGGTGTCGACCGCGGTGAGCTGGTCGGTCGCCTTCACATGGACCTTGGTGGTGATGGAGTCCAGCCGGGTCGTGGTCCAGAAGCTCGGGCCGGCAGTGACGCAGACGTCAGCAGGCACGGTGGTGGCGCCATCGGGAAGCTTGGTCTTGTCCGTGGAGTCGCAGTGCAGGTCCCACGGCACGTCCGGCCAATGGGGGGCGGTGCTGTCCTTCAGGTTGTCGGCAGAGCAGTCGGTGAACGTACTGGTCGTCTGGCACCGCTGCGCCAGACCGAAGTCCACCTGGGCGGCAGGGGTGCGCCCGGCCTGCTCGTCATCCAGGGTGTAGCCGTACGAGATCAGCGTCAGCGCGCCGCCGCGGGTGTAGGAGGTGAGGGTCCCGGTGTCGTCCGGGTCGTCGGTCGCGGCCGCCTGGCCGCCGCCGAGGTCGTAGTAGTTGGACTCGCTGGTGTAGTCGTAACGCTGCACGAACCCGTCCGGTGCCACGACGAAGTCGAGGTTCCAGCGCCAGCCCTCGGGCTTGTCGCACTGCGATGCCTTGCCCTTGGCGTCGTCGTGGCAGGGGTCCGTTGACCGCGGGTGCAGGACGGGGACGCCCCACGCGGAATGCGTGGAGGAGTCTGCGGGATCGGCGGGCATGGTGGCGCTGGTGCCAGGGTCCTTCGGCGAGTGGTCGGCCCCGAAGTAGGCGGCCGTGCCGTCCGTGGTCAGCACCCGGTAGTAGAGGCCGTCGTGCAGCCCGTTGGCCGCGCCGGACAACTCCTGCACGACCGTGCCGTCATCGCCCTGGATCCGCCACTGGCGGATCTCACCGGCCACGCCGGAGTCGACGCCGTCGGGCACCAGCTCGCCGGAGTGCGAGCCGAAGGAGAGCGTGGCATTCTCCCCGCCCCAGCACTCGTCCGCCGAACCCTTGACGAGCTGCTTGCCGTCGGAATCCAGCAGCGAGCTGCAGCTGCGGTAGCGCCGCTCCACGTAACCGACCTGGTAGCTCCAGCCGTCACCGACCCAGGACGCCTGGGAGTTGCGGGCTGTGGTCTCCCCGTCGACAGACTGGGAGTCATAACTCAGGCCCAACGAGGGAGCGTTGCCGCCGATCGCGGCAGGCACGGAGATCGGGTAGGCGTAGGTGAAGGAGCCGGTGGCCGACGCCTGCCAGGCTCCTGCGGCCGACAACTCCGTTGATCCGTAGTCGCCTTGAGAGCCAGAGGCGCCGGAGGTCACAGCGAGCGCCGTGGCGCTGACGGCGGCGCTCAACGGTGCGGTGCGCTCCGACATCGCCTGCGGCCCGTTCGCGCTCTCGGAGGGCTTGGGGGATGCGGTGCTCTGGTCGGGCTTCGGGGATTCCGTGCCGGTGGTCGGCTTCGCGGTGTCGGTGGGGGTGGCGTCCGGGGACGGCGAGGGGTCGGCGCTCGCGGTCGGCGTCGAACTAGCCGTGCCGGTCGGTTTGGGATCGGCTGTGCCGTCGTCGCCGGACGCGGAGGCCAGGGTGACGGTGGCTGTCAGCTGTTCGGCGGAGGCCCGGTTGACGAACTTCAGCGGGGTGGCCTTCTGGCACTGCGCCTTCTGTGGGGTGGTCAGCGCGCAGCCCGGCAGTTGTACCAGCCGCAGCCGGGAGCCGTAACCGCCGCCGTACGCGCGGGCGATGGCCGAGTAGTCGATGACCACCTTGACCCGGCTGCGGGTGGGCGCGGTGCCTGAGGGGGTGCCGGACGGGCTACGGGAAGGAGTGCTGGACGGCCTGCCGGAGGGGGTGATGCCCAGGAGCATGCCGTTGGCGCCGGTGCGCAGCGTCTGGGTGTGGGACGCGGTCTGCACCTGTACGGAGTCGGCGCTCTGCTTGGTGTCGGCTGGCGCCACCCAGACGGGCAGGGAACCCGCCTTGACCGGCTTGGTGTTGCCTGGTGCGCCGAGGTCGACGACCGCGGTGCCGGCCTTGGGCCACCGGGCTGCTGTCGCCCGGTAAGTACCCAAAGGCTTGTACCCCTTGGGGTGCCGTTGCGTCTTGGGCTGCAGGAGGTGCGCGCCTACGGCGTTGGTGGCGGGGAGTTTCTTGGGGCGCCACGCGGTGCCGTCGAAGGTGAAGCCGCCGTGGTGGCCGAAGCCGTCGTCGCCCGAGTGACCTGACAGGAAGCCGGGTGTGCCGAACCCTGTGGTGATCGCCACCGGCACCAGGAGCGCGAGCAGGGCGACCGGAACGGTCCACAGCCCCAGTCCCCCGAAGAATCTCCGGTGCCACGTTCCCGCGAACCAGCGCCGTCTGCCACTCACGCGTAAACCCCCCACGACACAACCCTTTTGACGGGCCGTCACACAGTCAGATCACCGGTGAGTGATCGACCGGAGGTTAGGTAGCTTCATGATCACATCTCAAGACACTTTGCTGTTTCCAGGGAGAAACCATGCATGTCCATGACAGATCCTGTGTAGTTTCTGTGCCGGAATTGATCACTTGTCAGATCACTGTGGCAACCGGGCTCCCCCACCCCCGCTGCCCTCGACCCGAAGGAAACCCACCAGGTGTTGAGACCTCCGATACGCAACCGCCGTAGGCGCGCTGTTGCGGCCGGTAGACTGGCTATGTTCGCCGCCGCGCTGAGCCTGGTGGCGGCGCTCCCTCAACTGCCCGCCGTCGCCGACGACTCCGCGCCCGCTCCGGCCGACCCGCTGTTGGCAGCCCGAGCCGAGGCCCTCTCCACGGGCAAAACTGTCCCGGTGGACGCGCTGACCACAGAGGTCTCCACCACCGACGCCCTGCCGGACGGCACCTTCACCAGCACCACCAGCGCGCTGCCCACCCGCGTACTCAAGGACGGCACGTGGATCCCGGTGGATTCCACCCTGACCACCGACGGGCACGGCAACTTCGCACCCCAGGCCACTCCGAACAAGGTCACTCTCTCCGGCGGCGGCAACGGCCCGTTGGTCACCCTCACCCGCGCCGACGGCCCCAGCATGGCACTGACCCTGCCCTTCACCCTGCCCGCGCCGACCGTCAGCGACGACACCGCCGTGTACCCCTCGGTACTGCCCGGCGTCGACCTGTCGGTGTCCGTCACCGACCAGGGCGGCTTCAGCGACATCCTGGTCGTCCACAACGCCGACGCGGCGACTGACCCACGCCTGAAGAAGCTCACCCTGGCCGCCGACACCCACGGCCTCACGCTCGCCACCACCGACTCCGACACCATGCAGGCCACCACCACCGACGGCGACCTCGCCTACACCAGCCCACAACCGCTGATGTGGGACTCCGCCACCACCGCGCCCAAGCTCAGCGGACCGGTGGCCGACGTCACGTCCTCCGTGGACGGCCCCGGCCCCGAAGCAAACACCAAACCGGTCGCCATGACAGCCACCTCCAACGCCGTGACACTGACCCCCGACGCCGGCATGCTCAACGGCCCGGACACCACCTACCCGGTGTACATCGACCCCTACACCAACCCGGTCACCCCGACCGCCGGCCACTACACCGAGGTCTACTCCAGCTCGACCTGCGACAACTCCCCGCAGTATGACAAGGCACAGACCAACGGCCAAGGTGCGGGCTACCAACGGTGGGGCGGCGCCTGCGGAGTCGGTCTGGAGCGGTCCTACTGGGCCATCAACACCAGCGGACTGCACGCATCGTTCGTGATCTCCGACGCCTTCGTGAAGGTCTCCACCACCTTCGCAGCAAGCTACAACTGCAGCCAGAACCAGCCCCTCACGCTCCACACCACCAACGCGATCAGTTCCAGCACCGACTGGCTGTCCCGGCCCGGCGTCCACGACACCGCCTTCCCGCCGGTGAGCGACACGGTGCCCAGCGGCGCCAACTCCGGCAGCTCCTGCAGTGACAGCACCGCCACCTTCCACGTCAAGAACCAGGCCCAGAAGATCGCCGACGAAGACGGCAACGGCTACGACGCCGACGGCACCTTCGGCGACGGCACCAATGCCTGGACCATCGGCCTGTACGGCAACGAGTCGGAGTCCTCGAGCAACGACGACTACCTGCGCATGTCGACCTCACTGGCCCTCACCGTCAGGTTCGACATCCCACCGGGCATACCGACCAACCTGCACATCACCCCGGGCGCCACCGGCGCCGCAGCCGCATGCACCACCAGCGGAGTGGGCTGGATCGGCGCCACCACCTACTCCGACGCCGGCAGCAACATCACCCTGCACTCCACCGTCACCAGCCAAATGACCGGCGAAAAGGTCAGAGCGCACTACTACGTCTGGGACCGCACCATCGACCCCGACGGAGACGGCAGCGGCGCCGCCGTCTCCAGCCCGGACAGCAACTGGCTACCCAAAGACACGGACGCCGCGATGCCGATCGGCGCCACCCTAAAGGACGGCCACCAATACGGCTGGGACGTCTACGCCGAGGACGACTCGGACCAGGGCCTGACCTCGGGCAAGTCCGACCACTGCTGGTTCAACACCGACTTCACGGCACCACAGGCCCCAGACATAACCGGAAACCCCGCCTTCCCACCGGTCGGCACCCCCAGGACCGCCGACCCCGTCTACGCCGGCCCCAACAAGACCACCACCTTCACCGTGGCCGGTACCGACGCACCCTCCTCCGACGACAGCTGCAACCCCAACGCCTGCAAATCCAGCGGCATGGCGTCCTTCCTATGGCAACTCGACTCACCACCGACCGCCTTCGACGGACAACCCGCCACGATCATCGGCACCGACAGCCAGGGCCGATCCACAGCCACCATCCCGGTCCCGATCCAGGACTGGGGCGTACACACCCTGTACGTGACCGGCATCGACAAGGCCGGCAACATAACCACCAGCCCCACCAGCTACACCTTCACCGTGCCATGGAACCCGGCCACCACCATCAAGCCGGGTGACATCTCCGGAGACGGAATCCCCGACCTGCTCGCCACCACCAAGACCGGTGACCTCGACCTGATCCCCGGCAACCTGGACCCGGCCCAGACCGTCGCCCCCGTCCACAGCGACCCGGTCCAGGACGCCGCACCGGCAGTCACCGGTCCGGTCACCGTGTCCACCCCAGAGGACTCGCCCGACGGCACCGGCTGGAACAACTACCTCATCGCCCACCGCGGCAATCTGCACGGCGCGAACGGCGACGACTTGTTGGCGTACAACAAGAACAGCGCGGAACTCTATATCGTCAAGAACGACCTGGACCCGAAGAACGACACGTCCTTCCCGAGAGAGCCCTGGTCCATGATGGGCGGCTTTGTGGGCAGAAGGGGGCTCGACCCCGTCGGCAAGGACGTCTGTGCAGCGCCCGACGTCGTCGCCGATGACACCCGCTGCCGCAGCACGGACTATGACAGCAAGAACTGGAACATCACCCAGCTCATCGCCCCGGGCAACGTCTTCGGCAACCCAGACTTCCCCGCCGTCATCACCGTCGAGAACAAGGAACTGTGGATCTACCAGATGGACGGCGGCCTCAAGCTCAAGAACCCGCTGCTGCTGGGCGACGGCGACTGGACCGGCCAGAGCCTGATCGCAGCGGGCACTCTCAAAGGCAAGCCGGTCCTGTGGTCCCGCGACAAAGCGACCGGCGAGTTGTACAGCTACCCGATCACCGTCGACCCGACCACCCTGGTCCCCTCTCTCCTCCACCCGGCCATGCACACCAGCCTGCGCCTCACCCTGCCGCCGACCGCCTACCCCGTCGTCGCCTCTCCCGACGACGTCAACAGCCCCGTCAAGGGGACCGACGCCAACCCCGGCGGCCCGGACGGCATCCCTGACCTGTACACCGTCGATGCCTCCGGTCAACTCATCGAGTACAACTACCGCCAGAGCCTGGTCCTGACCTCCCCGCCCACCTACGACTTCGCCCCACCGGTCACGCTCGGCTCGGTCACCGACACCGCCACCCACTGGTTGAAGCTCGCCGAGGGCACCGGGGCCACCACCGCCGACAGCACCGGCACCCTCAACGCCACCCTGTCCGGCGGCTACTCCTGGACCACCGACACCACCCGCGGCAACGCCCTCACCCTGAACGGCACCACCGGATACGGCAGCGCGACCGGTCCGGCCGTGGACACGTCCAAGAGCTTCACCGTCTCGGCCTGGGTCAAGCTCAACTCACTTGCAGCCAACAGCACGTTCCTCTCGCAGAACGGCACCATCAACAACGGCTTCCAGCTGTACTACTCCTCCGGCGCCCAGGCCTGGGCGTTCGGCCGGCACAGCACGGACACCAGCAGCGCCGTCTGGCGCGCGACCTACGGCACCAAGCCGATCGTCGGCCGGTGGACGCATCTCGTCGGCATCTACGACGCCTCCGCCAAGGAGATCCGCCTCTACGTCGACGGCAGACTGACCGCCACCAATGACTGGACCTACACCCCCTGGAACGCCGCCGGCCCCCTACAGATCGGCCGCAAGCTCTCCTCCGGCACCTACGGCGAATACACCAACGGCGCCATCAGCAACGTCCGTATCTATCCCACCGCCCTCCCCCCGGCCGACGCCGCGGCCGGCGGTGACCTGCCGAAGGTGACTCAGCTCGACTGACGACGCAGCCCACAGGCACTCATGCCCGCACCCGGAGCCGCCGGGTGCGGGCATGTTCCATAGCGCCAGCAATCTGCTACGTCGTTCCTCAACCGAGGTCCCACAGTTGGCTGGAAGCGGGGTGGGGTATGTGACAGGGGCGGAGTTCGCGGTGGACGGAGGCCACGCGGCGTGACGCGTCGCGCCCGGCCCAGATCCGTCGGCTGGACGGCCCGGACCTCCTGGACGGCTTGAACCGCCCGGACCGCCCGGACCGCCCGGACCGCCCGACAGACGTGGTAACCGACGGCGGGAGCGTGGCCCGTGGGGCGCACCGGTACCGGCACGCCCCGGGAGACCCACATGACCGGCGCTGTACCGCGGGCCCGTAGGACCGCGGGGCCCCCAGGACGCAGGGCCGCAGGAATGCGGGACCGCGGGCCCACAGAGGACCAGGGTCAGGCTCAGGTCGTGTGGCCCGCGGCTCCGGATGACCGGCCGGAAGGCTCAGCCGCCCAGTTCCTGGTGGCGTGCCGTCAGGCGTGACGCGCCCTCCTCCGTCAGGGAACCGAAGAGGCGCAGGCGGGAGATACCGCCGTCGGGGAAGATGTCCACGCGCGCGTGGGTGCCGACCACGGGTTCGGTGAGGGTGAAACGGTGGTTGGTGTCGGGCTGGAGACGCGTGCGGGGCAGGACCTCCGTCCACTCCCCCGCGGCGCCTTCACCTCCCTCGCCGTTCCTCACCGAGACCGAAGCCCATCCGGCGCTGTTGCCCTTCAGGTACGCCGTGTCGATCTCGACGGCGCGGATCTCGGACTGGGCGACGAGCCGATAGCTGATCCAGTCGTTGCCGTGGTCGCGGCGCCGGCGGGTCTCCCAGCCGTCGTCCATCTTGCGGGAGCGGCCCGGCTGGATGGTGTTGGTGGCGGGTGAGTAGAAGAGGTTGGAGGCGTCCTCGGCCTGTCCGCCGTTCTCCAGGGCGACCACGTCGAAGGTGTCGAGGGCGGACAGCCAGCGCGGGTCGGGCACGACCTCTCCGTGCACGCGCAGGCGCGCGATGCCCCCGTCGGGGTGCTGGTTGACGCGCACGTGGGTGAAGCGCTGCTCCACGGAGACGGCGAATCCGTTGGCCGCGTGACCGCCGACCGGCGTGCGCGGCACGAGGGCCGTCCACTTCACATCGTCCGCGAGGAGTTCCTCGGGAGAGGGCGAACCGGGCACCGACGCGCCCTCGACCGACACCGCCTGCGGATAGTTGCCGCGGAAGTGGGCCGTGTCGACGACGATCCCGCGGATCACACCGGGGGCGCCGAGGCGCACCAGGGCCCAGTCGTGGTCCTCGGCGGTCGGCCACGGATGCTCGGCCGAGGCACCGCGGCGCCGCCGGGTCTCCCAGCCGTCCATGATCTTGCCCTTGTGGCCGAAGTGCTCGGGATCGAACGCGGCGGGCTCGGCCACGAGGAGGTTCTCGCGCTCGGCGAAGAACTCGTCGTTGGCGGCGACGACCCCGGCGCCGAGCCGCCGGTCCGCCAGGTTGGCGTACTGGGTGAAGGGGAAGTCGGCGGTGCGGTAGTCCGCGTACGGGTCCCCGCCTCCGTAGGGGTTCGCGTCTCCGGTGAAGGTGGCCGGAACGGGTGGGCGCTGCGCCGTCACGATGATCGATCTGCCTTTCGGGGGTCGGCCGTTGCGGGTGCGGATGCGGTGCGGGTGCCGGAGTGCGGTGCGGCGGTCGGATCCGTGAAGCGAATCGGTTCACACGAATCAGGGTGATCGCGGTTCGGTGGTGGGTTTACGGGTGGCGGGTGAGGAGGTGCCCGGTGGGCTCGGCGAACCGGCCGTCGGCGGCGATGCGTTCACCGCGCAGCCAGGTCGACTTCACGACGCCGCTGAGGGTCCTGCCCGCGTAGGCGGTCACCCGGTTGCGATGCTGGAGGGCGGCGGGGTCGACGGTGAACGTCTCGTCGGGGGCGAGCACCGCGAAGTCGGCGTCGCGGCCCGCCTCGATGGCGCCCTTGCGGTCGCCGAGGCCGACCAGTTCGGCCGTACGGGAGGACATCCAACGGACCACGTCCTCCAGGCCGTGGCCGCGCCTGCGGGCCTCGGTCCAGACGGCGGACAGGCTCAGTTGGAGGCCGGAGATGCCGCCCCACGCGGTCGCGAAGTCGTCCGTCTTCAGGTCGGCGGTCGACGGCGAGTGGTCGGTGACCACGCAGTCGATCGTGCCGTCGGCCAGCGCCTGCCACAGCAGGTCCTGGTTGGCGGCCTCGCGGATGGGCGGGCAGCACTTGAACTCGCTGGCGCCGTCCGGTACTTCCTCGGCGGTCAGGGTGAGGTAGTGCGGGCAGGTCTCCACCGTGAGCCGGACGCCGTCGGCCTTCGCGGCGGCGATCAGCGGAAGCGCGTCGCTCGACGAGAGGTGCAGCACGTGCACGCGCGCGTCGAGGCGCTTGGCCTGCGCGACGAGGCTCGCGATCGCGGTGTCCTCGGCGTCACGGGGGCGCGAGGCGAGGAAGTCGGCGTACTTCCGGCCGCTCTTCTGCGGGGCGGCGGCCAGGTGGCGCGGGTCCTCGGCGTGCACGATCAGCAGGCCGCCGAATCCGGCGATCTCGGCCAGGGACCGGGCCAGTTGCTCCTGGTCCAGTTCGGGGAACTCCTCGACCCCCGAGGGCGACAGGAACGCCTTGAACCCGAAGACACCGGCGTCGTGCAGGGGTCGCAGATCCTTGACGTTGCCGGGCAGCGAGCCGCCCCAGAAGCCGACGTCGATGTGCGCCTTGGAGCGGGCGACGTCCTGCTTCGTACGGAGGTTGTCGACCGTCGTCGTGGGCGGGAGGGAGTTGAGCGGCATGTCGATCAGGGTGGTGATGCCGCCGGCGGCCGCGGCGCGCGTCGCCGTCCAGAAACCCTCCCACTCGGTGCGGCCGGGGTCGTTCACATGGACGTGTGTGTCGACGAGGCCGGGCAGCAGGACATCGTCGCCGAAGTCCTCGAACCGGGCGCCGGGCGGTACCTCGGCGTCGTGCGGGAGCACGGCCGTGATCTTCCCCGCGGCGACCGCGACCGAAGCGGCGCGCGTCCCTTCGGGAGTGATGACGCGCGTCGAGCGCAGCACCAGTTCGGCATCGGACACCCGGACCCCTCTCTCCGTGGCCGTTGACTCCCGCTGTCGCCGGTTTACTTCCGCGTAACGGAATTCAACTTTCTGTTGAAGAAGTCTTCACTCCGGCCCTCCCGCCGTCAAGGGTTCATTTCTCCAGCCTCCCCCGATCCCCCCGGTCCCGCCTCCGACCCGGCCGACTCTGGAGGTTTCCACAAGACGAAATCTGACTTCCGTCAAGCAGAATGTAGTGATGTACAACCCGGGAGTCGATCGACTGCCGGGTAGGCTGCGTTTCCGCCCGCCCGCCCGAAAGGACCGCCGCCGTGCCGCCGTCCAGCGCCAGCACCACCGACGCCGCCAAATCATCCGCTCCCAGTGGCGGCGTCCAGTCCCTCGAGCGCGCTTTCGATCTGCTGGAACGCATGGCGGACGCCGGGGGCGAGGTCGGTCTGAGCGAGCTCTCCGCGAGCAGCGGGTTGCCGCTGCCGACCATTCACCGGCTGATGCGCACCCTGGTGGCCTGCGGATACGTACGGCAACAGACCAACCGCCGCTACGCGCTCGGCCCCCGTCTGATCCGCCTCGGCGAATCCGCCTCCCGGCTGCTCGGCACCTGGGCCCGCCCCTATCTGGCGCGCCTGGTCGAGGAGACCGGCGAGACCGCGAACATGGCGCTGCTCGACGGGGACGAGATCGTCTACGTCGCCCAGGTGCCGTCCAAGCACTCCATGCGCATGTTCACCGAGGTGGGGCGCCGGGTGCTGCCGCACTCCACGGGCGTCGGCAAGGCGCTGCTGGCCCACACCCCGGACGACGAGGTGCGCGCGCTGCTCGCCCGTACCGGGATGCCCGCCGCGACCGAGAAGACGATCACCACGCCGGACGGCTTCCTCGCCGCGCTCGACGAGGTGCGCCGGATCGGTTACGCGGTCGACGACAACGAGCAGGAGATCGGCGTCCGCTGCCTGGCTGTCTCCGTGCCCGACTCCCCGACGGCCGCCGCGATCTCCATCTCCGGTCCGGCCGGCCGGGTCACCGAGGCCGCCACCGAGAAGATCGTGCCGGTGCTCCAGCAGGTCGCGGCCGAGCTGTCGGAGGCCCTGGCCAGCTCGGGCCCGGGCACCAACTGACCCGACCTGATCAACCCAGGCAGGCCAGGTCACTCCGCCCTGCCTGGCCCAGGCAAGTCCAGGTCACATCGCCTCTGCCTGGCCCCCGTGCAAGTCCAGGTCACATCGCCTCTGCCTGGCCCGGGCAAGTCCAGGTCACACTGCCCCTACCTAGCCCAGACAGACCCAGAACACCCTGCCCCTACCTGGCCCAGGGCAGGCCAGGTCACCCGCCCCTACCTGGCACGAGCAAGTCCAGGTCACCCCGCCTCGGCCCGCAGCCGGCTGCGCTCCGGCACCGGCCGACCGGCCGAGCGAGCGAGCGAGCGACCTGAGCCCGGCCCCACCGTCCGCGCTCACCCGCGCCGCGCCGCCTCAGTCGGGTCCCGCGGTTCCGACGGGTGCCTCCAGGCGCCCGTCCGCCATCTCCCGTACCGCGTCCGCCTCGCCGAGGTGGGCGCGGTCGTGCGTCACGAGGACGGTCGCCGTGGCACGTTCACGGGTGAGCCGGACCAGCAGGTCGAGCACCGCCGTGCCGCGTTCGTGGTCGAGGGCGCTGGTCGGTTCGTCGACCAGGAGCACCGACGGCTCGTTGACGAGCGCTCGGGCGATGTTCACCCGCTGCCGCTGACCGCCGGAGAGCTGGTGGGGACGCCGGTGCGCCAGCTCGCCCAGCCCGACCGCTTCGAGCAATTCCCTTGCCCGGTCCGCCACTTGGCGACGTCCGTCCAGGTGGCCCATCACCTGGAGCTGCTCCAGCGCGGTCAGCGAGGGCAGCAGGTTCGGCTGCTGGAACACGATCCCGATCTCGCGCCGCCGCAGCACGGCCCGCTCCCCGGAGGTCAGCGTCCCCGTCTCCGTACCGCCGACGAGAACGCGCCCGCGGTCCGGGGTGACGAGGGTCGCCGCGACCGCGAGGAGGCTCGACTTGCCGGATCCCGAGGGGCCGACGACGGCCGTCATGGTTCCGGCCGGCACCAGGAGACCGACGCCGTCCAGAGCGGTCAGGCGGCCGTCGCCGTCCGGGTAGGTGAGGGTGATGTCGTCAAGGGTCAGGCTCATCGGGCACTCTCTCGCGGTTCGGTCCGGCGCTTCGGCACACCGTCGCCGGGTACTCCCGGCACCTTCATCGGCACTTTCGGACGCCCTCGGCGGACACTCCCGGCCCCCTCACCGAGCACTCCCCGTCGCCCACGGACGCCCGGACGCCCCGGACGCACCGGACGGATACTCCCGGCGCCCTCATCGGGCGCCTCCCAGCGCGGTCAGCGGGTCGACGGCGGTGATCCGTCGTACGGACAGGCCCGCGCCGAGCGCCCCGAGGGCGACCATCACGGCGGCGGGTCCGAGCACGGTCGGCCCGTCCAGCACGAAGGGCACGTCGCCGCCCCGTACGAGGGCGCCGGCCGCGGCGGCGAGGCCGGTACCCAGCAGCGTCCCGGCGGCGAGCATGAGCACCGCCTGACCGAGCGCGTCCCGCAGCAGATACGGCGTGGAGGCGCCCAGCGCCTTGAGGACCGCGATGTCGGACGACCGCTGGATCGTCCAGACCGTGAAGAACGCCCCTATGACGAGCGCCGAGATGACGAAGAGGAATCCGCGCATGAGCTGGAGCGAGCCGTTCTCGGCCCGGTAGGAGCCGATGGCGGTGAGGGCGTCGTCCCGGGTGAGCGTCTTCGTCCCGGCGGCACGGTCGGCCGCCGGGAGATCGGCTCCGTGGGTGCGGAGGGCGATCACCGTCGCCGGGCCGGAGAGATCCGTCCACACGACGGGGGTGTGGCTGTACGAGGCATGGCCGGCCACGGCCGCGACGGCCAGCTCGGTGCCGCCGAGCCGCACCCGGTCCCCGGGCGTGACGTCGAGCGCCGTGGCGGCCTTCTCGGATAGCACGACTCGGCCGGGGGCGACCCCCGCCGGGGCGATCCCCGAGCCCGGCCGCACCGCGAAGGAGGACACCGCGGCCGTACGGTCCCCGGCGGCCGCGTTCACCGTACGGATGCCGATCGGCTCGGCCGAGGTGACGCCGGGCCTGTCGGCCCAGCTCTCCCGGGCGCGTGAGGGCACCTCCGAGCCGGTGAAGGAAACGGACTGCCCCGCGGGTGGCGCGGCAAAGGCGAGGTGGTCGGCGGGCAGCGCGGTGACCGCCGAGGTGTTCTCCTCGGCGAGCCCGGCGGTCAGCCCGGACAACAGCCCCACGAGCAGGGTGATCAGTACGACCACGGCTCCCATGAGGGTGAACCGCCCCTTGGCGAACCGTAGATCTCTCCATGCGACGAACATGCCGCAACCCTGCTGCCCGGACCGTGTCCGGGGCATCGCGCCACGGCATGGTTCACCCGCGCCGAAGGAGGGGCGCCCGTGCCACCGGGAGTCGGACCGGCCGGAACCGGGGGAACGACGGCCCGCGGACGCCGGATGGAGGCCGCGCGGCCGAAGGGGGCAGCCGGCTTTCAACCTTTCGGTTGACCGGGGCCGGCCCCGCCCCGCCTACCCTGGAACGACCATGAATGTCCGCCGCCGCTCCCCCGTCGTCGCCACCCTGCGCCTGTGCCTGTACGTCCTGCTCGCGGGGCTTCTCCTGCTGGCCGCGCTGCGTTCCGGGGACAGCGGGCACCCGGCGGCGGTCGTCCTGTCCGTCCTCGTGACCGGCGCGCTGCTCGTCGCGGGCGCGGCCGGCCCGGCGGTGCACCGCTCACGGCGTGCGGCCGCGGTGTGGGTGGCCGCGCTCAGCGTGAGCTGGCTGGTGCTGGTCACGCTCTCACCGGACGGGCTGTGGGTGGCGTTCCCGCTCTACTTCCTGCAACTGCATCTGCTGCCGGTGCGCTGGAGCCTGCCCGCGGTCGCCCTGACCGCCGGGGCTGCCATCGCGAGTTTCGTGGCGCACGGCGCCCCCCTCACGCCCGGCGCGTTCATCGGCCCGCTGCTGGGGGCGGCGGTCGCGGTCGCCACGGTCCTCGGGTACGAGGCGCTGTACCGGGAGAGCGAGCGCCGCCGCGAGCTGATCGAGGAGCTGATCGCCACCCGCGCCGAGCTGGCCGAGGCCGAACGCGCCGCGGGCACGCTCGCCGAGCGGGAGCGGCTCGCCCGCGAGATCCACGACACGCTCGCCCAGGGCCTGTCGAGCATCCAGCTCCTGCTGCGCGCCGCCCAGCGCCTCTTGCCCGCCGGCTCCCCGGCCGCCCCGCATCTGGAGCAGGCCCGCGCGACCGCCCAGGACAACCTGGCCGAGGCCCGCCGTTTCGTCCGCGCGCTGACCCCTCCCGATCTGGAACACGGCTCGCTGGCCGCCGCGCTGGAGCGGCTGTGCCGGTCGGCCGCCGTGGACACGCCGAAGGTCCACTTCTCGGTGAGCGGCCTGCCCGCCGAGCTTCCGACCCCGTACGAGGTGGCCCTGCTGCGGATCGCGCAGTCGGCGCTCGGCAACACGCTGCGCCACGCGCACGCCGACCGCGCGGAGATCACGCTCAGCTTCATGGACACCTCGGTCGCCCTGGACGTGGTCGACGACGGTGTCGGCTTCGCCCCCGGCGGCGTACGGCCGGACCGGGACCGCGCGGAAGAGGACCGCACGGAAGAGGACCGCACCGACGCGGACCCTGCCGACGCGGGCCATGTCGACGGAGGCCATGCCGACGGGGGCTTCGGTCTCCCCGCGATGCGCTCGCGGGCCGAGTCGCTGGGCGGGACGTTCACCGTCGAGTCGACACCCGGACAGGGGACGGCGGTGGCGGTCACGCTGCCGCTCCCCGTCACCGGCGAGCCGCCGGAAACGACGTCCGGGCGGCCGCCGGAGACGGCGTCCGTGGGCGCCGATCGGCTTGCGCCGCCGCGCGCCGCGGGGCGCCGCACATGACGGTCCGCCTGCTGCTCGCGGACGACCATCCGGTCGTCCGCGCCGGACTGCGCGCCGTGCTGTCCGCGGAGCCGGACTTCGAGATCGTCGCGGAGGCGCCGACGGCGGAGGCCGCGGTGGAGCGCGCCCGGGCGGGCGGCGTGGACGTCGTCCTCATGGACCTCCAGTTCGGTGCCGGGATGCACGGAGCCGAGGCCACGGCGGCCATCACGGCACGCCCCGGCGCGCCCCGGGTCCTCGTCCTCACCACGTACGACACCGACGCTGACATCCTCGCCGCGGTCGAGGCGGGCGCCTCCGGCTACCTCCTGAAGGACGCGCCTCCCGAAGAACTCTCGGCCGCCGTGCGCACCGCCGCGTCGGGTCACTCGGCGCTCGCCCCGCGGGTCGCCGACCGCCTCATGGACCGCATGCGCACCCCGGCCGCCGCCCTCAGCCGTCGCGAACTGGAAGTCCTCGAACTGGTCAAGGACGGTCTCTCGAACCAGCAGATCAGCAAGAAGCTGTTCCTGAGCCAGGCGACCGTGAAGTCCCATCTGGTGCACATCTACGCGAAGTTGGGCGTGGACTCCCGCACATCGGCGGTGGCGGCGGCCACCGAGCGGGGCGTCATCCGCAGACGGGGCTAGATTCCCCGGGAGCCCGGCCGGTGGCGAGGGTCGCCGTCAGGGCGGGCCCGGCAACGGAGTGCGGCTACCGCAGGCTTCGGTGCGGGGGTTCTCCGAAGAGTTCGACCGCGGTGCGGACGTCCGCGAGGCGGGTCGCCAGGGCGCTGACCGAGCCGATCGCACCCGCGACCAGAAGGAGCGAGCGGCGCAGCCGGGGGATCTCCGGGAGGCCTCCGGCGGCCATCGCGGCGAGCGCCGCGAGCTCGTCCTCCGCGATGCCGCGGTCGGGGAACTCGACCGGGTGCGCGGCGAGTTCACGGCGCAGTCGGGAGACGGCGGTGCTTAACTCCGCCACCCTCGGATCCTCGTCGCTGCCGGTCACTGGCCTCTGCCCCAAGCTCCGCAACACAGCTCTCCCCCTCGCGCGCCGTTCTGCGTCGGTCCCTCTTGTGCCTGCGTCGGTCCCTCTGATGTCGGCCCCAGCTCCCCCGTGGCGGTGGTCGGTCGCCGGGGGGACGCGGGCCAGTAAACGCCACCCGGTGCGCCGGGCGCCACCACGCGGACCGAAATTCAGCCCGGCGACACCCGCGCGACGGCCCGGGTTCCGGGGCGCGGTCCGGGGCGGTCGGGTATGCAGGAGACATGACGGAGAACAAGGACGAGGTGGCCGGGCTGTTGCTGGCGGCCGGCGGCGGACGCCGCCTCGGGGGCCGCCCCAAGGCACTCCTGTCCCACCGGGGACGGCCCCTCGTCGAACACGCGGTCGGGGTACTGCGCGCCGGCGGCTGCACCCGGATCCATGTCGTCCTCGGCGCGCGGGCCGAGGCCGTACGGGAAGAGGCGTCGCTGGCCGGGTGCGTCCTCGTGGACAACCCGCGCTGGGAGGAGGGCATGGGCTCCTCGCTGCGGGCCGGGCTCGACTCGCTGAGGGACTCGGGGGCGCGGGCCGCGCTGGTGTCCCTGGTCGACCAGCCGGGGATCGGCCGGGAGGCGGTGGCCCGGGTGCTCGCCGCGTACGCCTCGCCGCTGACGCTCGCCGCGGCGGCCTACGACGGGGAACGCGGCCATCCGGTGCTGTTCGGGGCCGGTCACTGGGCCGGGATCGCGGCGACCGCCACCGGCGACCGGGGAGCGCGCGCCTACCTGAAAGCCCATGACGACGCGGTCACCCTCGTCGAGTGCGGGGATGTGGCGCGGGCGTACGACATCGACACGGAGGCCGACCTGGTCCACCTTGAGTGAGCGGGGTGGCACCGAGCGCCACCTTCTGTCGACCCGGAGAATCTTGACGTCAACAAACCATTGAACTTCCACCATGAGGAAATTAGTATCCACTTTCCAGAGCGCCCGTCCGTGTCGAGGGCGCCGGGCGTCGTCCCCGCGCGCCACGGCACCGGGTGCCAGGCGCGGTGACGCCGCGCATGGTTCGCTCGCATGACCCGTATACGGACCGCCCGAACACGGTTCGTCCGTATATGACTCGTCCGTATGTGGCTCGTCCGCACGTAGCTCGCTGAAGGAAGTGACAGCTCATGTCCGCACCAGCGCCGTCCCCGCTGGCCATCGTCGACGCCGAGCCCCTGCCCCGGCAGGAGGAGGTCCTGACCGACGCGGCCCTCGCCTTCGTGGCCGAGCTGCACCGGCTGTTCACCCCCCGGCGTGACGAGCTCCTCGCCCGCCGCGCGGAGCGCCGTGCCGAGATCGCCCGCACCTCCACGCTCGACTTCCTCCCGGAGACCGCGGCGATCCGTGCGGACGACTCCTGGAAGGTGGCCCCCGCTCCGGCCGCGCTGAACGACCGCCGGGTCGAGATCACCGGCCCCACCGACCGCAAGATGACGATCAACGCCCTCAACTCGGGCGCCAGGGTCTGGCTCGCGGACTTCGAGGACGCCTCCGCTCCCACCTGGGAGAACGTGGTCACCGGTCAGCTCAACCTGATGGACGCGTACACCCGCAGCATCGACTTCACCGACCCGGGCTCCGGCAAGTCGTACGCCCTCAGGCCGGAGGGCGAACTCGCCACCGTCGTGATGCGGCCGCGCGGCTGGCATCTGAACGAGCGTCACCTCGTCGCCACCGACGGAACGCCCGTGCCCGGAGCGCTGGTCGACTTCGGCCTGTACTTCTTCCACAACGCCCAGCGGCTGATCGACCTCGGCAAGGGCCCGTACTTCTACCTGCCGAAGACGGAGTCCCACCTCGAAGCCCGCCTGTGGAACGACGTGTTCGTCTTCGCGCAGGACTACGTCGGCATCCCGCAGGGCACGGTCCGCGCGACCGTCCTGATCGAGACGATCACGGCCGCGTACGAGATGGACGAGATCCTCTACGAACTCCGCGAGCACGCGGCCGGGTTGAACGCGGGCCGCTGGGACTACCTGTTCTCCATCGTCAAGAACTTCCGTGACGGGGGAGCCAAGTTCGTCCTGCCGGACCGCAACGCGGTGACGATGACCGCCCCGTTCATGCGCGCGTACACCGAACTCCTCGTCCGCACCTGCCACAGGCGCGGCGCGCACGCGATCGGCGGCATGGCCGCGTTCATCCCCTCGCGGCGCGACGAAGAGGTCAACAAGGTCGCCTTCGAGAAGGTCAAGGCCGACAAGGACCGTGAGGCGGGCGACGGCTTCGACGGTTCGTGGGTGGCCCACCCGGACCTCGTCCCGATCGCGATGGCCTCCTTCGACGCCGTCCTCGGTGACCGGCCGAACCAGAAGGAGCGGCTGCGCGAGGACGTGTCGGTCGCGCCCGGCGACCTCATCGCCGTCGACTCGCTCGACGCCCGGCCGACGTACGACGGTCTGGTCAACGCCGTTCAGGTCGGCATCCGTTACATCGAGGCCTGGCTGCGCGGGCTCGGCGCGGTCGCCATCTTCAACCTCATGGAGGACGCCGCCACCGCCGAGATCTCGCGCTCGCAGATCTGGCAGTGGATCAACGCCGGTGTCGTCTTCGAGCACGACGGCCGGACCGTGGCGGCCACCCCGGAGCTGGCCCGCGAGATCGCCGCGCGGGAACTCACGGACATCCGCGCCGAGATCGGCGAGGAGGCCTTCGCGGCCGGCCGCTGGCAGCAGGCCCACGACCTGCTCCTGAAGGTCGCGCTGGACGAGGACTACGCGGACTTCCTGACGCTACCGGCGTACGAGCAGTTGAGGGGCTGACCCGGTAGCGGCCGGCCGGCGGCCCCGGTAGCGGCCGGCCGGGCGGCCCCGGTAGCGACAAACCGGCCGTCCCCGCTCTCGGTTCTCCAGTGTTTGCGGTCTCAGGTCGGCAGTCCGGTCCATCCGGTCCGTCCGGTCTCAGCTCGCCGGTCCGTCCGGTCCGTCCCGTCTCAGCTCGCCGGTCCGTCCGCGTTTCTGTCCGAGTGGCCCAGGGATCTCTCCGGGGCCACTCGGTCGCGTACCAGGCGCTTGACCGCCGTGGGCTCGGGGAAGCCCTGCTCGCGGCGGTCCCAGATCACCTCGTCGTCGACCCGGACGACGAAGACGCCGCCGGTGCCGGGCTTCAGCGACAGCTCGTCGATCTCCGCCTCGAAGGTGGTCAGCAGTTCCTGGGCCAGCCAGGCCGCGCGGGGCAGCCAGCGGCACTGGGTGCAGTACTCGATCTGGACCCGCTGGACGTCCGTCATCCGAGATGCACCGACCAATCCTGTTCCGCCGCCGGTTTGCCGTGCAGGTCAGGGACCTGCTTGAGCCAGTCCGGCCTCCCCCGCCGGGTCCGCTGGGCGCGCTCGGCGTCCTCCGCGGCGAGCCGCTCGCGGGTCGGGAAGTCCGTCGGGAGCCAGGCCGCGGAGGCCCGGACCCGGGCGAGGAGGTAGCCGACGTACGCCTCACGGACCGCGTCGGGGCCCGCGAAGCCGGGCTCGTCCGTGAGCCAGGCGTCGGGCACCTCGGCCAGGACCGCGCGCAGCAGTTCCTCGGTGACCCGGGGCGCGAGTTCGGCGTCGGCCGCGCGGGTGTCCGGGTGGTGGCCGCCGAGCGCGTGGCGCCGGAAGTCGTACGCCTTCTCCGGCGACGAGGCGTCCCAGCGGTGGTGGAAGACGAGGGCGGCGCCGTGGTCGATCAGCCAGAGCCGCGGCGGCGCGATGCCGAAAGTGGGCCAGATCATCAGGTTCGAGCTGTGCACCGTGCGGTCCACGTTGACCGTGAGGGCGTCCAGCCAGATCACCCGGCCCGCCTCCAGCGGGTCGACGGGGAAGGTCCGCGCGACCTCCGGGGTGAAGTCCTTCGCGCCCGGCAGATAGTCCATGCCGAGGTTGAGCCCGGCGCTGGCCCGCAGCAGGTCCTGGACCTCCTGGTGGGGCTCGTGCCCGCCGACGGCCGGATCGAAGTGGACGAGGACCAGCTCGGGGAACCGCAGCCCGAGCGCGCGGGCCAGCTCACCGACGACGATCTCGGCGACCAGCGCCTTGTGGCCCTGGGCGGCACCGGTGAACTTCACGACGTAGGTGCCCAGGTCGTCGGCCTCGACGACCCCGGGCACGGAGCCACCGAACGTCAGAGGCTCGATATAGCGGGTGACGGTGACCTCTCTCAACATCTTCCAAGGCCCCACAACTCGATTGCCTTACATTCCATGACAGGCACCAACACGGCGCATCCTCGGGAATCCTCCGCGACCAGCTCTGGGCAGGATCCGGGGAGTTTCGGCTGACGTCCTCGCCTCCCTCTCTCCCCAGCGATCCGTCAATGGCGGTGCGGCCCTCGGCTCCGGCCTCGGGCATGAAGTGAGCATAGTGACCAGGCGTGACAGCCGGGGAGGAGTGCCCGAGCCACCGTGCCGGCGCCACGACGGACTCCCCCGCCTCCAGCATGATCGAGGCGCAGGTGTGCCGCAGCACGTGGAAGCCGTCCCTCGGAGCTGCTTCCCACCGCCCATCCGCCACCTGGTGGTGGGCCCGCCTTCGGGTTCAACGGCGGGTCTCCCACCACAGGATGATCAGCGTCCTGTCCCCGGCCCCACCCGCGCTCAGCCCTGGGACGCGGTCCGCTGACTCGGGCGGCCGGCGGAGGCCTGCTGGATGTCCGCTCCGGAACTGACGTGCCGCTGGGTCTCCTGGGGACCGTGCCAGTCCAGACACATCACGGTGGCATCGTCCTGAAGCGGGCCACCGGCCGCCTCCCGGACCGCGGACGTCAGCGTCAGCACGGTCTCCCGAGGGTGCAGGTCACGGGTGCTCGCCGACAGAGCGAGCAGATCGACCTCCTCCCCCTCCCCGCGATGTTCGAACATGCCGTCCGTCAGCATGAGCAAACGGTCACCGGGGCGCAGATCGACATCCTGAACGCGGTAGGAGTGCGGAACGCGCACGGACAGCCCGAACGGCTGGTCCACCTCGCAGGTCATCACCTCCGCAGCCCCCTCGCGCACCCGCAGGGGCCAGGGATGACCGGCGTTGACGAGCTGGGCCCGCCCGGTGGGCAGGTTGATGCGCAGCAGCTGCCCGGTGGCGTGACCGTGGCCGTGGGCAGCCAGGGCCTTGTCGGCCCGGCGGGCCTGCTCGGCCAGGTCGGCTCCCGCGCGGCGGGCGCCGCGCAGGGCGCCCACCAGGACCGTGGCGGCCAGAGCGGCGCCGATGTCGTGGCCCATCGGGTCGGTCACCGACACGTGCAGGGTGTCCCGGTCCAGGGTGTAGTCGAAGGTGTCGCCACTGAGGTCTTCGGAGGGCTCCAGATTCCCGCACAAGGTGAACTGCGCGGCCTCGCAGGACAGTGACGGGGGCAGCAGCTGGTACTGGATCTCCGCTGCCAGGGTGGGGGGCCTGGAGCGTTTGCCCCAGGTGTAGAAGTCGGTGAAGCGCCCGTTGGCGATCACGACATAGGCCAGGACGTGGGCGGCCTCCCCGACCGCTTCGAGGACATCGTCGCCGGGGGCGGCCGGCAGGAGCAGCTCCAGCAGTCCGATGGCGTCACCCCGGTTGGTGACCGGTACGATCACACGCTGCCCCCGGCCCGTCGACTCCTGGTACAGCCGCTGGGTACGGATCACCTGCTCGTACACGCTGCCGAACATCGGTATCCGCTCGGCTTCCGGCCCGCCCTCCACCGCCCCGGCGGTGGACAGCCGTGCCACCGCCCTCCCCGTCAGATCCACGATGAGGAAGGAAACCTTCGTCGCCTCGAAACGCCGCCGCAGGTCTTCCGCGACCACGTCGACGGCGTCCATCGGCGCCGCCGTCTCCGCCGCCGTCAACAGCCGGGGAAGTTCACTCTTTCCACCGCTCACGGCAGCAGTCCCTTCCACCCGCCCTCATCCCGGTCTGGGCACCACCACGATCAGCGGCAACCGGTGCGGCTCGGTGAACGCTGGGGGTGTGACCTGTCCCTTTCGGAGCTGCCAGACACGAAAGGCGGGGTCTTCGTCGCCCCGTTCGGCGGGAGTGACTGTGGCCGGGCCGGATAAGGTCACCGGGGTCAGGACTCACGACGTGAAGGGGGTGTGTCGGGTGGCCCGGGTTGCGGTCCTCTCCGCGGGATCTTGGGGAACGGCCATGGCGAAGGTCTTCGCCGACGCGGGCAGCGACGTCGTGGTCCACGCCAGGAGGCCCGAGATCGCCGACGCGATCAACGTCCGGCATCAGAATCCGTCCTACCTGCCGGGCGTCCTCCTGCCGCCCCGCCTCCGGGCGACGACGAGCGCGGCCGAGGCCCTCGCCGGTGCGGCGTACGTCGTGCTGTCGATCCCCGCGCAGACGCTGCGGGAGAACCTCGCCGACTGGGCCCCCCACAGCGCCCCGGACGCGGTCGTCGTCAGCCTGATGAAGGGCATCGAGACATACTCCGGGCTGCGCATGTCCGAGGTGATCAACGAGGTGACGGGTATCCCGGTCGAGCGGATCGCCGTGCTGTCCGGGCCGAACCTGGCCCGGGAGATCGCCGACGGGCAGCCGGCCGCCTCCGTCATCGCCTGCCCCGACGAGTCCGCGGCCGCCGCGCTCCAAAGGGCCTGCCACAACCCCTACTTCCGCCCGTACACGACCACCGATGTGACGGGCTGCGAGCTCGGCGGCGCGACCAAGAACGTCATCGCCCTCGCCGTCGGTCTCGCAGCCGGTCTCGGCCTGGGCGACAACTCCCGCGCTCTGCTCATCACCCGCGGCCTCGCGGAGACCGCCCGGCTCGGCGCTGCGATGGGCGCCGACCCGCTCACGTTCTCCGGGCTCGCCGGGGCCGGCGACCTCATCGCCACCTGTTCCTCGCCGATGTCCCGCAACCGCACCTTCGGCGAGCACCTCGGGCAGGGCATGAGCGTCGAGGAGGCCACCGAGGCGACGAACCAGACCGCGGAAGGCGTGAAGTCCTGCCGGGCCATCCTGGACCTGGCGCGGGCCCACGGGGTCGAGATGCCGATCACCAAGGTCGTCGCCGCCGTGATCGACGGTACTGCCACCGTGGAAGACGCCGCGGCGGCCCTGCTGTCCCGGGCTCCGAAGCCGGAACACTACGGCTCTTGAAGCCATCAGCCGACCGGCAGGCGCATCGACCGCCCGTAAAGACAGAATCCTGACCGGCCGGGCCATCCCGCGGAGAGCCCTTCGCCCCAAGGGGCCGCACTCACGAAGGCCCCTCCGAGCGGCCCGAGGGCGACCGGATACAGTGCGCGAGGCGGCAGCCTGGTCAGAGACTGCTGCCTGGTCAGGGAGGGGAAGCGTGACCGACGCCGGCAACACCCGATCCGCCGACAGCGAAGCGCAGGCGCCGCGGCCGAGCCGACTGCACCGCCTGATGCGCTACATCCCCCTGATCGCCCCCGTCCTGCTGTGGGCCGTGCCCTGCTGGGTGCTCCTGTTCACCGGCCAGCACTGGCCGCTGCCCGTCGCTCCGGTCGGCACCGCCCTGTTCGTCCTCGGCCTCATCGGTATGCCGCTCGCGATGGGGCGCGGCCACGGCCGGCGTCAGCAGGACCGGGCGGCGATCGTCGGGGACAGCTTGCTGGGCGCCAGTTGGGTTCTGTTCACCTGGTCCGTTCTGCTCGGCGTCTTCTTGCGTCTCGCCCTGACCCTGGCCGGCGTCGGCGGGAGTCAGGACCGGGCCCGAATCGTCTCGTGGGCCGTCCTCGGCGTAACCGCCGTACTGCTCGCCTGGGGATACGCCGAGGCCCGCCGCGTGCCGCGCGTGCGCCGACTCGACGTCCAACTCCCGCGGCTGGGTGCCGGGTTGGACGGCCTCCGCGTCGCCCTGATCACCGACACCCACTACGGACCGCTCGATCGCGCCCGCTGGTCGGAACGGGTGTGCGAGACGGTGAACACCCTGGAAGCCGACCTGGTCTGCCACACCGGCGACATCGCGGACGGCACGGCCGAACGCCGCCGCGCCCAGGCCGCCCCGCTCGGTACCGTGCGGGCGACCCGGGCCCGCGTGTACGTCACCGGCAACCACGAGTACTACACCGAGGCCCAGGGCTGGGTCGACCTGATGGACAAGCTGGGCTGGGAGCCGCTGCGCAACCGCCATCTGCTGCTCGAACGCGGCGGCGACACCCTCGTGGTCGCCGGCGTGGACGACGTCACCGCCGAGTCCTCCGGCCTGGCAGGCCACCGCGCCCACCTCGCGGGAGCCCTGAACGGAGCCGACCCCGACCTGCCCGTCCTGCTCCTGGCACACCAGCCCAAGTTCGTCGACCGGGCGGCGGCCGAAGGCATCGACCTCCAACTCTCCGGCCACACCCACGGCGGCCAGATCTGGCCCTTCCACCACCTGGTCCGCATCGACCAGCCCACCGTCGCCGGCCTCAGCCAGCACGGCACCCGCACCCTCCTCTACACCAGCCGAGGCACCGGCTTCTGGGGCCCGCCGTTCCGCGTCTTCGCCCCCAGCGAGATCACCCTGCTCGTCCTCCGCTCCCCGCACCGGCCCACCTCGCCGTAGCACCGGGCGGGCCGACACATCCGCCTGGAGCGCCGAACTCGTCGTCGGCGCCCTGGACATGGCCGCCGCGCTGGGCCGCCTGGAGCCCGGCCCCGTGAGCCACAGCAACCGCGGATCGGAATGCACCTCCACCCAACTCCGCACCAAAACAGGTGAGTTGAGGCACAGGCACAACACGGGTGGAACCGGAAGCTGCTTCGACAACGCCGCCGCGGGGAGCTTCTGAGCCGTCCTGAAAGAAGAGATCGGCACGACGCCCACGCCGGGATCCCGTACGCGCCCGCGTTCGTCGGTGCGCGACGAATTCCGGAACCTCGGGTTCCACGCCCCCGGCGGCCGGACGGTCAAGAGGCGTCGGCTTGAGCGCCCACATCTGCCGCTCATGGTGCGGGCACGCGCGGCACTGACGCAGTTCGGCCCGGCAGTGCGCAGGCGTCGTGTGCCGGTGGGCAGCCCAGTCGGCCGCGGGTGGTGATCAGCAGGACGAGGGCCGCGGCGGTGGCGCTGAGCAGGAAGGCGTGTGCGGCGTCTTCGCGGGACAACGTGGGGAACATGCCGGACCAGGCGACGGACATGTAGTTGTTGACGCCGCAGTGCAGCAGCATGGCCATCGGCAGGCTCTCGCCGGTGCGGTTGAACACCCAGGTCATGACGAAGCTGAAGGCGATCGCGGTGGCGACGAACTCCAGCGGCGTGGTCCAGGACACGTGCGGCCAGTTGCCCCACTGGGTCAGGAACAGCGGGAGGTGCCAGGCGCCCCACAGCGGACCGACGACGAGGGTGCCGCGCAGCGGGCCGTAGCGGCGCTGCAGGCGGGGCATGGCGAACTCGCGCCAGCCGGGCTCCTCGGCGAGGCCGGTGGTGATCATCTGCACGAGCAGACCGGGCAGGAACGCGGCCAGCACCACGACGGGCGGCATCGCGGGACCGCGGCCGGACAGCGCGACCGCGGTGAGGGTCAGCCCGGCGGGCACCGAGAACAGGACCACGGCGTACCAGCGCCAGCCGACCTTGAACTTGGTCATCCGGCCGCGCCAGGCCCGTAGTCCGCGGCGTCCTTCGGTGGTGCCGGTCACCAGGAGTGCCGACAGGATCGGGCCGAGGTAGGCGCCGGGCAGGACGCCGAAGAGCTGGCTGCCGGGGCCGCCTCCGGGGAAGGCGAAGTGCCAGACGCCCAGGCCGTTCTCGGACAGGACGTACGGCGTCCACGCGGTCCAACTCAGCAGGTAGGCCAGCGAGAAGAACCAGGTCAGGGGGCGGCGGCGGATGCTGCCCCGCAGGCCGGTGCCGGCCTCGCGGCTCGTGTCGGCCGGTCGGTTCTCGATACTGACGGGGTCTTGGATGCTGCTCACCATGGTGTCCCTTCGGAAGCGGTCGGAAGCTGTCGGAGCTGTGTCGGAAGCCGGCTGACGTGACGTGTTCAGCACGCCAGTCACGCGTCACTGGGCGCGGATGGCGTCGGCGGGTGGTGTGCGCAGCGCCTGGCGGGTGGGGAGTTCGATGGTGAGGAATGCCGTGACGGTGACGGTGAGCGCGAGGGCGGGGAGCAGCCAGGCGGGGCCCGCGGGCCAGGGGCGGCCGAGGAAGCCCTGGCCCAGGAGGGCGAGGGGCACGGCGGACAGCAGCAGGGCCGTGGTGAGCGCGGTGGCGGCGGTCACCGCTGCCTCGCGCCGCATCATCGCGCGGATCTGACGGGGTGTGGTGCCGATGAGGCGGAGCGCCCCCAGTTCGACCCGGCGCTGGGCGGTGGCGGCGACGAGTTTGTTGGCGATGCTCAGCAGGAGGTAGACGAGCAGGACCACGATGACGGCCAGGTTGATCCACACCTCGGGCGGGGCGTCCCTCAGACCGCCGCCGGATGTGGGGTTCGTGTCCTCCAGTGCCAGACCCGGGTGGGACGCGGCGAGGTCTGTCAGCGCCCGGCGGGCGGTCGCCGTGCCGTCCGTGCGGACGAGGATGCTCTGGTCGAGCCCCGTCGTGGTGTGTCCGGCCGCCAGGTCGTGGGACAGCACCACCGTGCCGAAGCCGAGACCACGGCTGTAGACGGCGACGACCTCGGCGTCGACCCGTGCGCCGTCCCCGAGGACGAGGCGCACCCGATGGCCCACTTCCGCGGCGCGCGAGCGGGCGACATCGCTGCTCACGGCGATCGTGGCGCCGGTGAGACGGTCCAGGCTCCCCGCCCGTACACCGAGGTCGAGGACGTCCGACGCGTCCGGGGTGAGGATCGTCGCGGAGCCGGACTCGGTCTCCGTGTCGCCGAACATCTTGTACGGCCACACCACCGTGGTCGTGCTCACCGGGGCCGCCGCCCGTACGCCGGTGGTGTCCCGTACGTCGGCGAGCGTGCCGTCGGGCAGTCCGCCCAGGCCCGGCGCGCCGAGGCGCTGCTGGGCGAGCGTGCCGGTGCGGGTCTCGTCCGCGGTGGCGGCCAGCACGGTGGTCTGGCTGAGGGTGTACGTCAGGACGAACACGACCGCCATGGCCAGGGAGCTGACGATTCCCGCGTTGCGCAGGGCGTACGCGCGGACGTTGGCCATCGCCAGCCAGGTCGGCGCGGAGACGCCGGAGCGGGTGCGCCGGGCCGCCGCGTTCCCGATGCCCCGGACGAGAGCCGGGCCGGCCAGGGCCAGGCCGATCGCACCGAGGATGCCCGCGATGGAGGTGGCCGTCGCGCTGATGGCCGTGCGGGAGAAGAGGGGTACGGCCGACATGGTGGTGGCGGCGACGATGACGAGGAGGCCGATGCGCGTCCGGGTCCGCGACGGATCGCGCGGCTCGCTGCGCGACTCGGCGACGGCCTCGGTGGCCGGCATGCGGGAGGTGCGCCGGGCCGAGCCCCGGGCCGAGACCTGTACGACCAGGGCCATCAGGACGATCGTCGCGAGGGCGGGCAACGGGCTGATGGTCAGCGGGAGTTCGGCGGGAACGAGCCCGCGGTCCGCCAGCAGTCCGCGGAACTGCCCGGCCAGCAGGTAGCCGAGCGCCACACCGGGGACGAGGGCCACGGCCGCGACGACGGTGGACTGGGCGGCGGCAAGTCGCCGGATCTGCTTCGGAGTCGCGCCGACGGCCCGCATCAGCGCCAGATCGCGGCGCTGCCCGGCGATCGCCACGGCCAGCGCGCTCGCCATGACGAACCCGGTGATCAGCAGGATGATCCCGGCGAGCGAACCGGCGAGGAGGACCAGCAGGGAGCGGCTCGCGCCCGCGCCGGGCGACACGAGGTCCCCGCGACGGGCACCGGTGACCGTCTCCAGCCCCGTGAGCCCCGCGCCCTTCAGCTTCTTACGGACTTCGTCGGCGACCCGCTCCTCGGAGCCGGGTGCGGTGCGCAGACCGATCAGGTCGACGGTCCCGGCGCGCGAGTCGCCGTCCCGCCCAGCTCTCCCGTCCCGCCCGGACAGTCGAACGGCCGTCGTGTCGGCGAAGAAGACACCGGCCCCCGGCGCGTCGACGACCGCCGAGACGCGATAGCGGGCGGCGGGCCGGGCGCCCGCGACGGCCTCGATCCGGTCGCCCGCCTTCACTCCCGCCGCGGCGGCGGTGGCACTGTCCACGGCGATCTCGCCGGAGCCGGACGGTCCGCTGCCGTGGACCTGAGCACCGTCCAGCAGCTTCACCGAGGACCAGCCGTGGCCCGATGCCCGGGGATCCCCGGCCGGTACGACCTGTCCATGGGCGTCGACGAGGGCGGCGGGGAAGCCGAGGTCGCCGACCGCCTCGGTGACACCCGGCAACTCGGCGAGTTCGCCGACCAGTTCGGCCGGGACCGTACGACGTTCCGGGAGCGCGATCGGCAGGTCGCCGCTCGGGTGGAACTCCTGGTCGGCCGCGACGACGACGTCCGCGCCGCCGAGACGGCCGACGGGCAGATGGGAACGCAGACCGGACTCGGCCAGTACGCCGGTGCCGGTGATCAGGGCCGCGCCGCCGAGAACCGCGCAGGCCACGGCGATCAGCGCGGTGATCCGGTGTCCGGCCATCCGCAGGGCGAGACGGAACATGACTCAGCCCCCCGCCAACGCGACGAGACGGCGGGCCAGTTCGGGGGCGGTCGGCGCTTCGAGGGCCTCGACCACCCGGCCGTCGGCCATCACCAGCACGTGGTGTGCCCGGGCCGCGGCGGCCGGATCATGGGTGACCATCACCACCGTCTGGTGCAGGTCGTCGACGAGGTCGCGCAGCAGGTCGAGGACCTCGTGGGCGCTGCGCAGGTCCAGCGCGCCGGTCGGCTCGTCGGCGAACACGACGGCCGGTTTGGCCACCAACGCCCTTACGACGGCGGCCCGTTGCTGCTGACCACCGGAGAGTTCGGCCGGGCGGTGGGTGAGCCGGTCGGCAAGACCGACCCGCTCCACCAGAGCCCGCAGCCAGTCGTGGTCCGGGGTACGGCCCGCCAGTCGCAGCGGCAGCAGGATGTTGTCCGCGACGCTGAGGGAGGGGATCAGGTTGTACGACTGGAACACGAAACCGACGCGTTCCCGGCGCAGTTCGGTACGGCGGTTCTCGTTCAGGCCGCCGATCTCGTGGCCGTCGATGCGGACACTGCCCGACGTCGGGGAGTCCAGCCCCGCGGCGCAGTGCATCAGCGTGCTCTTGCCGGAACCCGAGGGGCCCATCACCGCGAGGAACGTGCCGCGTGCCACGGTCAGCGTCACCTCGTCGAGGGCGCGTACGCCTCCCGCGTACTCCTTGACGACCCGGTCCAGGGCGATGGCCGGCGTCGACGCGTCCTGCGCGGTGGCCGCCGGGCGGCGGGTCCGGGTGAAGGCGGCGTTCATCGACGGCCCCGCAGGTGGCGCACGGCGAGCGTGCCCGCGCCGAAGAGGGTGACCGCACCACAGGCCAGGTGCACCCAGGTGTCCGCTTCGGCGTAGGTGGCCGCCATGTTGGCGACCGCGCCGGCCACGACCAGGATCCAGAGCAGCGTACGGACGACCTCCCCGCCGGTGACGGCGGGCGACGACACTTCGGGCGTGCCGTCGGCGGGGCTGGTGAGGCGGTAGGGGTCGGTGGTCGCCATGGGGCTTCTCCCGTGGTGCTGAGCGGTGGGTCCGGGGGTTCCGGCTGACGTCACCGAAACTACGGATCGACACCCCTCCCGGCCGATCCCGCAGCCCGCCCGGTTCGAGGTACAGCAGGCTGTACCTCCACCCCTCGGCTGACGGCGAACTGGTAGGCGTCATAGGGTCGTTCGCGAAGCGGGTGCACGTTCGCGAAACGGCGGAAGGGGGGAGAACGGATGGCGGTCCAGCAGGACGCGACAGCCGGTGACGGGCGGGTGGGCCTCAGGGACACCGTCGTCGGGACCACGAGTGCGGCCGGCGCCGCGATCGCACAACTCGCCTCCGGGCTCGGTACGGCCTTCCTCGCGCTGCTCGTGCTGCTCTGGCTGGCGGTCACCGCCGTGACGAGCCTGGTCGGGGTGGGACTGCTCATGGCGCCCCGGGCCCTGAGCGCGCTGCACGCCCTGGCCGGCCGGGAACGCGACCGGCTCGGCCGCCGGGGCCTCGAGGTCATCGCCCCGGAACCTCCGCCGACACGGCTGCGGCTCGCCCTCGTCGACCCCACCACCCGACGGGAACTGCGCTGGCTGGCCCGGCACGCCACCCTGGGGTTCCTCCTGGGACTCCTCGGTGTCCTCCTGCCGATCACCGCCGCGCGCGACAGTCTCTTTCCGCTGTACTGGAAGCTCTTCCCCGAGGACACGACCGCCACGTCCGTGGGGCTCGGCCACGCGCACTCCTGGCCACAGGCGCTCGCCGTGGTCATGCTGGGCGTGGGCTGGATCGCCATCATCCTGGGGCTCGGCCCCGGCATGGCCCGTTCCCAGGCCCGGCCCGGACGCCTGCTCCTCGCGGCCGGGCCCGAAATGGATCTGTCGCTCCGCGTCGCCGAACTCACCGCCACCCGTGCCGCCGCCCTGGACGCCCACGCCACCGAACTGCGCCGCATCGAGCGCTCCCTGCACGACGGCACCCAGAACCGGATCGTCTCCGTCACCGTCCTGCTCGGCGCCGCCCGCCGCATGGTGGCCCGCGACCCGGCGGGCGCCGACGAGCTCCTCGAACGCGCCCAGTCCGCCGCCGAGCAGGCTCTCGCGGAGCTGCGCACGGTCTCCCGGAGCATCCTGCCCCCGGTGCTGGACGACCGCGGACTGGCCGGCGCGCTCTCGGGGCTCGCCGCGGAATGCGCGGTGCCCTGCCGGATCGACGTGGCGGTACCCGAACGGTGTGCCGCCTCCGTCGAGGCGACCGCCTACTTCATCGTGGCCGAGGCCCTGACCAACATCGCCAAACACAGCGGCGCCGCAAGCGCCACCGTCAGCGCGCGGAGCCGCGGCGGGCGCCTCCACCTCTGCGTCGAGGACGACGGCCGGGGCGGCGCGGACGAGGACGGCGGCTCCGGACTCACCGGCATCCGCCGCCGGATCGCGGCGCACGACGGCACCCTCTCCCTGGCCAGCCCGCCCGGCGGCCCGACAACCCTGAAGGTGGACCTTCCCTGTGGATCGTGACATGCGGATCGTGATCGCCGAGGACGACCCCTTGCTGCGCGAGGGCCTCGCTCTGCTGTTGCGCGCCGAGGGCCTCGACGTGGTGGCCACCGCGGGCACCCCCGACGAGGCGCTGGCGGCCATCGACGAACACAAGCCGGACGTCGCCATCCTCGACGTACGGATGCCGCCGACCCACACCGACGAGGGGATCGTCGCGGCGGTCGAGGCCCGGCGCCGGCGCCCCGACCTGGCGGTCCTCGTGCTGTCCGCGTACGTCGAGCAGTCCTTCGCCACCGCGCTGCTCACCAGCGGTGTGAGCGGTCTCGGCTACCTGCTCAAGGAACGCGTCGGCCGGGTGGAGGAGTTCCTGGACGCGTTGCGGCGCGTGACGGACGGGGGTACCGCCATCGACCCCGAGGTCGTCGGCCAGCTCTTCACCCGCTCCCGCCAGGACACCCGCCTCGACCGGCTCAGTCCCCGCGAGCGGGACGTACTCGCTCTGATGGCCGAGGGGCTCGGCAACACCGCCATCGCCGAACGGCTCGTCGTCACCGAGGGCGCCGTCCACAAACACATCCGCAGCATCTTCGCCAAACTCGACCTGTCGCCGACGGACCGGGTGGACCGGCGGGTCGCCGCGGTCCTGCGGTATCTGGAGGATCCACGGCGTCCGGCCTGAGTACAGCGGGCTCCACCGACCGACCTGACCGGCCGCTCCGGGTGATTTCTGCCGTCAGGACGCCGTGTCCGGGCTGCTCCCACGGCGCAGTGCACGGGCGCACCAGCCGATGATCAGGGCGTTGACCAGTGCTCCGACGGGGTCTCCCTGTCGCACGGATGGCCCGGGGGTGGTGTCACCGGGCCCGGAAAGCCGTCGGAGACGCTGGCGAGAGGTCCGGCCGCGGGCCCGGTACGACCGTTGCCGGGCCCGCGGAAAGACACACACGAGCCCTCCTCCGCCTTGCCCGGCAGCGGTCCAACGTGCCGTTCGCCATGCTCCGCGACGGCACCGTCCACGAGGAACCTTCCATGAGCCCAGAACCCCACGCCTCGCTTGACGAAGGGCATGTAGGCCCCGGCAGACTGCCTGCTCAACGCGCGGACCGATCATCGGTGTCGGTGGCTTCGGTCATCCTGGTGACATGCAATCGCCCGCCTCGGTCGCCCCCGACGCTCCCGCGTCCGTGGACCGTCCCCTCTTCACCCAACAGTGGCTCGATCTCACCTTCATCCACTGGGCCGTCGAACCCGACGCCGTCGCCGGGCTGTTGCCGAGCGGGACCGTCCCCGACACCCATCACGGGGCTGCCCACGTGGGGCTCGTCGCCTTTCGGATGCACAAGGTCGGGCTGCTGCGCCTGCCCGGGATGCCGTACTTCGGATCCTTCCCGGAGACCAACGTGCGGCTCTACTCGGTCGACGCGCAGGGGCGTCGCGGGGTCGTCTTCCGGTCGATGGACGCGGCACGGCTGCTCCCGGTGCTGATCGGGCGTCTCGGGTTTCGGCTGCCGTATCTGTGGTCGCGGATGGACGTACGGTCCGACGGCGACACCGTCGCATACTCGAGCTCCCGTCGCTGGCCCGCCCTCGAGGGGCGTACAGCCGGATCACCGTACGCACCGGTGAACGCGTCGAGGAGCCCACCGAGCTGGAGCACTTTCTCACCGCCCGGTGGGGTATGCACAACGCGTTCTTCGGTGGCTCGGACTATCTTCCCAACGACCACCCGCGCTGGCCCCTGTACCGCGCCGAGCTGATCACGTGCGAGGAGAACCTGCTGGTCGCGGCCGGGATCCCTGCGCCCGGTGACGCCCCGGTCAGCGTCCTGTACTCGCCCGGTGTCCCTGTCCGCCTCGGGTTCCCGATCCGGTCCGGTGCCGAAGCGCGGCGCCGAACGTCGTCGCCGACTCCGTGAAGAGGCCCCGGGTCTTCACGTCGTAGGTGCCCAGCTCGTCGGCCTGGACGACTCCGGGCACGGAGCCTCCGGAGTGCAGGAGCTTCCTGAGCGGGAGTCGACCCAGGTGCGGAAGACCGGCCCGGGACGCAGCCGAGGCCCGGGGCGGAGACAGCGGACCTGGGAGCCGGAGTTACGGACGGAGGCCGGTCACGGTGGCCAGCCTTGTTCTGATGGCGTCGGCCTCGGGCATACCGAGTTCGGTGTAGAGGGCGAGCGCACGCTCGTAGCGGAAGACCGCGAGGGCGGTGTCGCCGAGAGCGTGGTGGGCGTCGCCGAGTCCGCCGTGGGCGTGGGCCTGGTGGCCCGGGTTTCCGATGTCCTCGGCGATGGCGAAGGCGTGGGTGTGGTGGACGAGGGCGTCGGTGGGCCGGCCGGCGGCACGGGCGGCCTCGCCGAGCCCGTTGAGCGCCCTGGCCTCGCCGTCCCGGTCGCCGTTCTGGCAGTAGAGGGTGAGCGCCTGCCGGTGGCATGCGGCGGCCTGCGCATGCCGGTCGCACCGGGAGTGGACGATACCGAGGCTGTACAGTGCCCCGGCTTCGCCGTACCGGTCGCCGATTTCCCGGAACAGGACGAGGGCTTGCTCCTGACGGCGGGCGGCCGACCCGAGAAGGTCCAGTCGCGCCTCGATCGTGCCGAGGTCGTTGAGCGCGTGGGCCTCCAGATATCGGTTGCCGGTCTGGCGGAGCAGGGTCAGGGCCTGCTGGAGATGGCCGGCGGCCTGTCCGTGGCGGCCGAGCTGCTCCTCGACGGAGGCGAGATCCTTGAGGGCGACCGCTTCGCCCCACCGGTCGTCGACGCTCTGGTACAGCACCAGAGCCTGTTCCAGGTTTTCGACGGCGGACAGGAAGCGGCCCAGCCGTTCGTCGACAAGACCGAGGTTGACCAGGGCACGGGCCTGGCCGGTCGGGTCGCCGGCCCGCCGGAACAAGGTCAGCGCCTCCTGAAGATGCCGGATCGCCGGTTCGTGCCGGGCCAGTTGCCAGTAGGCCGTGCCGAGGCCGAGCAGCGCCCGGGCCTCGCTCGCCGGGTCGCCGATCCCGCGAGCGGCGTCCCTGGCGTGGCCGTGCACCGTGAGGCCGTCGGTGTGATGGCCGCTGATGAGGTAGCGGTACAGGATGAGGGAGAGCCGGATGGTGTGGAGGGGCCGGCCGTGGGTGGCGGTGTGGGCGGACACCGCCGTCAGACACGTCCGCTCGGTGTTCAGCCAGGCACGCGCGGCGTCAGGATCGGACAGGCCGGGAACGGGGGTGGCGGACTCGGGAACGGCGGGCCGTAGGTGGGCCTCGGCCGGATAGAGGCAGTTCATGGCGGCGGCTGCGGTGGCGAGGTAGTGGTCGAAGAGCCGGTCGAGCGCCGCCTCGCGGGTCTCCGGCGCGTCCTCGGCCGTGGCGAGGCGGGTCGCGTAGGCGCGCAGCAGGTCGTGCATGCCGTACCGGGCTGCGTCCACGGGCTCGACCAGATGGGCGCGGGCGAGGACGTCGAGGGCACGGCGGGTGTCCGCCGGACCGCTGCCGGTCAGCGCGGCGGCGGCGTGGACATCGAGGTCGGGGCCGGGATGCAGGCCGAGCAGCCGGAAGGTACGCGCCGCCTCCGCCGGCAGATGCCGCAGCGACCAGGAGAACACCGCGGCCACGGCGGCCCGGGGGTCGCCGTCCGCGTCGAGCAGATCCAGTCGCCGCTGCTGGTCGGCGAGTTCGGTGACGAGGTCGGTCAGCGGCGTGCTGGGGCGGGCGGCGGCGAGTTCCGCGGCGACCCGCAGCGCCAGGGGCAGTCGGGCGCATTGCGCGGCGAGGGCGTCGACGGCCTCGGGGTCGGCTTCGGCCCGGGTGCCGACGAGCCGAAGCAGCAGGGTGCGGGCGGCGTCGGCGGGCAGCAGGTCGAGGTCGAGGCGGTGGGCGCCCTCCCGCGCGACCAGCCCGGCCAGGCTGTCGCGGCTGGTCACCAGCACCGCACAGGAGCCGGTGCCGGGCAGCAGTGGACGGACCTGCTCGACGGTGGCGGCGTTGTCGAGCACGATCAGGATGCGCCGGCCCGCGACCTCGGTGCGGTAGCGCGCCGCCCGGTCGTCCGCCTCCAGCGGGATGTCCTGCCCGGACACCCCGAGCGCGGTCAGGAACCGGACCAGGGCGTCGGGGGCGGTCATGGGCCGATCGGGGTCGTAACCACGCAGGTTCACATACAACTGGCCGTCCGGGAAACGGTCCTGGACTCGGTGCGCCCAGTGCACCGCCAAGGCCGTCTTGCCCACGCCCGCCGTCCCGGACACCGCCGAGACCACCACCGCGGTGGGCTGCCCGGCAGCCGAGCCCAGGACCTTCTCCAGCCAGGCCAGTTCCTTCTCCCGGCCGGTGAATTCCGCCGCTTCCATGGGGAGTTGCGCGGGAACGGCTCTGGCGCGCTCGGTGCCGGTGCCGGCCGGCGCGCGATGGACGGCCGCCGTGGCGGCCTTCCCGCTCAGGATCGCCCGGTGTTCCCGCCGGGCCTCGGCTCCCGGGCTGGCGCCGAGTTCGTCGGCAAGTCGCTTCCCCAGGGCGGCGTAGCAGGCGAGTGCCTCCGGGGCGCGCCCGGCGGCGTGCAGCGCCCGCATCAGGGTCACGGCGAGCGGCTCGATCAGCGGGTGCTCGGCGACGAGGACGGACAGGGTGTCGACCACCACGACGTGGCCACCGAAGCGGAGTTCGGCGTCCGCCCAGGCCAGGACGGCGTCGATACGCTGGTGCAGCCAGCTCTCCCGGGTCTGCGCCGCCCAGTCACCGGGCAGGCCGGCCAGCGGCGTTCCCTGCCACAGGCCCATCGCTTCGCGCAGCATCGCCACCCGCACCGCGTCGGAGCGGTCGGCCTGACGGGCCCGCGTGACCAGGCTCCGGAAGCGGTGCGCGTCGACCAGGTCCGGCGGGATGTCGAGCCGGTAGCCTCCCGGGCCGCGCAGTAACGACGGCACGGTGGGCGGGTCGTCGGCGCCGCCGGAGAGATGCGGGGCCGTGTCCACGAGGACACGGCGGATACGGGCGATGTGGGCGTAGAGCGTGGCGCGCACCTTTGCGGGCGGGTCCTCGCCCCAGACCCGGTCGATCAGTGTCTCGGCCGCCACCCAGCGGCCCGCGTCCACCAGCAGCGCCGCCAGGACCGTACGCCGTTTGGCGGGGCCGAGATCCACCGGGCGGCCCGACACCCATAACTCCACGGGCCCCAGCAGCCGAAATCCCGTCACGCCCTCTCCCCCGCCCCGCCCTGCGCGCGTCACGCGTCCCCACCGGGCGTCACCCAACCACCGGGCCACCTGCGAGGCAAGGTTCAGGCAAGGTTCTCGGCCACCTCCCCTCTCCATCGTGTTCATGGCAACCCGCCGGACCACGGACGAGTTCCGTCCCGTGGGCGGCGCCCCGAGTTATGGAGAACACTGAGAATGAAGCGAATCCTGGCCAAGGCCGGCATCGCCCTGGGAAGCGTGGCCCTGGCCACCACGGGCGCACTCGTCACCGCCGGCCCCGCGAACGCGGCGTGGTCCTGTCCCTCCGGAGGGCTGTGCGCCTACCTCGGCGTCAATGGCGCGGGTACCCCCGGCGTGGTCTACGGCGACAACTCGAACCTCCTGCAGTACAACAAGTTCGACAACGCCGAGTCGCTGTTCAACAACGGCAACAACTGCAACGTCCGCCTCTACTCGGGCACGGGCTACACGGGCTCCAGCTACGTGCTCGACCGGGGCTACCTGAACGGCTCCCTGGCGAACACCGTGTGGTGGCACAACGTGGCCGCGAACGACTGGTGCGTGTGAGTCCATCCACGGCACGGCGGACGCTCCTCACGGTGCTTCTGGCGCTGACCGCGACGGGCTGCTCCTACGGGGGTGGGCAGCCCGGCCGCGGGCCCGTGGCACTCGACGTCCGCCCCCTGTCGGGCGCCACCGCGTTCGGCTACGCCGATGCCGTACGCCTGCACGACCGTGAGGAACGTGCCGTCGCCGCCTGCATGAGCTCCCGCGGCCAGAAGTACACGGCCCAGCCCCGGACCGCGTCCGCGCGCAGCGAGGAGACCAACCCCTACGGGCTGCTCACCCGGGAGAAGGCGACCCAGGACGGATACGGGATCGTCGGTGAGTACCTGTACCGGCGATCCACCCCCGTTCCGGCCGAAGAACCGCACAAGGCGGCCTGGCAGCAGGCCCTCACCGGCACACCCGCACACCGGGTGAGCCTGCGGCTGCCCGACGGCGTCAGTCTGCGGTACTCCGCCGACGGCTGTGTCGCCCGGGCGCGGGCCGAGCTGTACGGGGCGGACTGGAACAGGGTGGAGCCTGTCACCGCGGGGCTGGCGAACCGCGTGATCGGCGCTGTCGAGGCGAACTCCGGCTACCGTGCCGCTGTCCGGCGCTGGTCCTTGTGCATGACCGAGGCCGGGGATCCGGCGAAGGATCTCCAGGCCCCTCGGAAAGCCGTCGACTCCCGTCTGCGGAAGGCCGTGTCGGATCAGGGGGCCCTGCGTGCGCTCGGCCTCGACGAGATCCGGACGGCGCGCGCCGACGCGGACTGCCAGGTCGAGACAGGGCTGTCGGAGGCCGTCCGGGACGTGCAACGGGCCGTGGAGAAGCGCCTGTTGACGGCAAGTGACAGAAAGACCGTGGCAAGTTACTTGGCGGACAAACGCAGGGCACTGGCCACCGGATCCGCATGAGCGACCGGCTGCCCTGTCTTCGTCCTCCGCGGACGGCACGCGAAGTCCGGTCAGAGGGTGAACCCGCCGCTCTCTTGCCGGACTTCGGCGGCGCCCGCCCCGCCGAGGTGTGCAGGGACGGCCAACTCCCTTTCAACGGCGGCTCGTTGGAGGATCCGACGGTGGCCGGCCACTGACAGCGGGTCGCCCGGCCCAGGGCCACACGCCTCCGGCCCAGCGGGCGTCAGGCCCTGGCCAGGGGGTTCGGCAGTGGTACGTAGCGCGCGTCGGCGCCGTCCGCGTCGGTCCAGCGGAGCAGCAGATTGGTCTTGCCCGGGAGGGTGGGCGAGGAGAGCAGCGCGGCGATCTCGGGGAGGTCGTGGTCCGTGCCGTAGCGGTGGAGTTCCTCGCGTACGGCGGGCCAGGGGTCCGCGCCCGGGAACCGTTCGGCGAGCAGGGCGGCCAGCTCGATGAGGTGGTTGACGACCAGGCAGTACACGAGCCGTTCCCAGCCGGCCGCGCGGGTCACCCCCGGCAGCAGCTTCACTCCTTCCGCGTCCCGGAAGAGAGCCTGGACCGGCAGACCGTCTCCGTCCACGGCCACCAGCGTGTTCTGCAGATGGGCCTCGACGACGACTCCGTGGCGGGCGAACGCGTCCAGCACCGGGGGCACCACCTGGCGGAGGTACGCGGCCCACCAGGCGGCGGGGTCGGTGAGCCTGTCGAGCGGGCTGCCCTCGAAGCCCTCCACCAGGGCGGCGGCGAGCAGCGGGGTCGCGCCGGGGACGAGGTGGTCGCGCAGTCCGTCGCGCACCAGGACGGCCAGTTCCTCGAAGGCGAAGTCGGCGGTGCGGTAGCCCCGGTCGCTCAGCCAGGCGGCGGGCCCCGGCCGGGCGGCGAAGGCGGCGGCGGTCGCCGCGTCGGTGGCGCGCATCTTCAGCAGGTCGTGCTTCCACAGCCGACGGATGTCGTTGGTGATGCGGACATCGAGGCTGAACTTGACGAACAGGTCGTCCTCGGGGGCGTAGAGCGTGCGGACGGCCGCCGTCGGCCGGTACGGGCGGGCGGTGGGTCCGAGGCGCAGGAGCCTGCCGTCCGCGAAGGCGGCCCGGATCGCCGGGCGGGCGCCGGTCAGGCCGAGCTGCCAGGGGTGGGCGGGCAGCAGCCGGTAGCCCGGCGGGGCCTGGCCCAGCGCGTCGAGCGCCGTCGTGTCGCCCTCCTCGACGACCGCGTCCTCGCGCACGGCGAGCAGTTCCAGCGGGAAGCGGGTGTACGCCTCGGGGGCGTACGGCAGCCAGTCGGTGACCGGGCCGCCGCCGCGGGTCTTGGGCGCCGGGTGGTACGGGTGCCCCATGATCAGGGACTGTTCGGATCGCAGGTACGGGTCCGCGGGCGGCGTCGTGCGGGCGCGGGCCCGCAGGAGGGCCGCGACCACGTTCCGGCTGTCGGTCATCTCCGCGGGCAGCCCGGTGTTGGCCACGCCGGTGAACCGGAGCAGTTCCTCGGCGGTGAGTGCGATCAGTTCCGGGTGCGTGAGCCGGTGCCAGGTCCCGTCGGTGTGCACCTCGGGCCGGAAGGGGCGCCGCGTCCCCCGCACGCGCAGCGGCCGGCCGCTCGCGCGGAGCCGGTGGACGCCCGGTTCCCCGGTGGGCTCGGCCAGTTCGCGAAGGAGACAATTGAGCAACGGCGCGGCGGCGTACGCGTCGGCGGCCTCGTCCATGTCGCCCCGGGTGAGCTGGGTGAACACGGTCGGCTTGAAGTCCACGCGATCCATCCGGTTCATTCGATTCATTACGGTGCACTGGTGATCAGTATGTCTGCCCCGCGGACGATCACGACGCAGTCCCGTACCCAAGGAGCCCGCCCGTGCACCGTTCCTCCACGCCCGACACCGAGGCCGCGTTCGCCGAGGAGCTGAGCGTCGTGCGCCCGGATCTGTCGGCGCCGTACGCGGAGGCTCTGCCCGGCGCCAGGGCCGCCGTGCTGACCCGGCTGTGGCGGGCGCTGGCGTACGAGCCGCTGCCGTGGATCGCGGACCGCGCCACGGACCGCGACGGCCTCGCAATGCGCCTCACGGACGGCCGGCGGCTGTACGGGCCGCGCCCCGACCCGTACGCCACGTCCGCGTACGTCACCGAAGTGCGGCTCGGCGAGCGGGCGTACGACCGTCCCGAGCTGCTCGTCGAAGCCCTCGGCGTACCGCACGGCGATGCCTTCGCGGCCGAACTCGGCGGCAGCGTCGCCTCCTTGGCGCTGTCGCGGGCGGACCGGGTGTCCGGCGACGGCCCCGGTGCGTCCGAGGAGAGCTGGGTGTGGGAGCAGCGGATCGTCGACGGGCATCCGTATCACCCCAACTGCCGCTCGCGGCCGGGGTTCTCGGTGACCGAGCAACTCGCCTACGGGCCGGAGCACCGGACGTCGGTGGAGCTGGGTCTGGTGGCGGTGGACGACGCTCTCGTGACCGGTGAATGGCCGAAGTGGCTGCGGGACGGGGAGCGCGTGCTGATCCCGGTGCATCCCTGGCAGAGCGCCCATGTGCTGGACGCTCCGCTCCAGGAGGGCTTCGCCGCCCGCCCGTTGATGTCGCTGCGTACCCTCGCGGTGCCGGACGGGCCGCACGTGAAGACGGCGCTGAGCGCGCGGCTGACCTCGTCGGTGCGGGACATCTCGGTGTACTCGGTGGAGACGGCGGACACCGTATCGGCGTTCATGGAGGAGATGACGGCCCGCCTGGACGCGCCACTGCACATCACCCGCACCCTCGGCGCGGCCACCGCCGGATTCCCCGATCTCGCCGCGGTGGTGCGGGAGTCGCCGGACGGATACGCGGGTGCGGACGAGCGCTGTGTCCCGGTGGCCGCCCTTCCGCTGACCACGCTCCCCGAAAAGGCGTCCTGGCTGGCCGAGTTCACCCGCCTCGTCCTGACCGTGGGACTGGGGCTGCTGGAGCTCGGGGTGGCCCTGGAGGCGCACGGCCAGAACCTGCTGGTGGTCCTCGACCGCGCGGGTTCCCCGGTCCGGCTCGTCTACCGCGACCTGGCCGACATCCGGGTGAGCCCGGCGCGCCTCGCCCGCCACGGCATCCCGGTCCCGCGGCTGTCCGGACGCATCGTGACCGACGACGAGACCGCCCTGCGGCGCAAGCTCTTCGGTTCCCTCGTCGGCGGCGCGCTCGGCGCGACGGCGGGCTCGACGGCCGCGCTCCGTGAGGCCCTTGAGACGGTCGCGCCGGATCTTCCGCGCACGGCGGACCTCCCCGCGCTCCTCGGCGAGCCGCTTCCCACCAAAGCGCTGACCTTGATGCGGCTTTCCCCCGAGACCCCCGGTGACCTGTGGACACGGCTCCCGCAGCCGCTCATTGGACCCGGCTCGTCGTAGCGCGGGACACCTCTCGTTTTTACGCGCGGCACCTTTGATCAATAGGATCCGCCGATGATCACAAGACAACGGCTGGCGGCGGGCGTCTGCGCCCTGCTCGCCGCCCTGGCCGCCGGGATCGCCTTCCCGGCCGGAGCGGTCGCCGACGAAACCACGGCCACCGCTCCCAAGGTCGAACTCCTGCTGGACGTCAGCGGTTCGATGCGTGCCCGGGACATCGACGGCGAGTCGCGGATGTCCGCGGCGAAGCAGGCGTTCAACGAAGTGCTCGACGCGACACCGCAGGAGGTGCAGCTCGGCATCCGCACCCTCGGCGCCAACTATCCGGGGAACGACCGCAAGACGGGCTGCAAGGACACGGCCCAGCTCTACCCGGTGGGGACCCTGGACCGCACCGAGGCCAAGACCGCCGTCGCGACCCTCAACCCGACCGGCTGGACCCCGATAGGCCCCGCCCTGCTCAAGGCGGCCGACGACCTCGACGGCGGTGAGGGCACCCGCCGCATCGTGCTGATCAGCGACGGCGAGGACACCTGCCAGCCGCTCGACCCCTGCCAGGTGGCCCGCGAGATCGCGGCCAAGGGCATCAACCTCACCATCGACACCCTGGGTCTGGTCCCCGACGTCAAGGTGAGCAAGCAGCTGAGCTGCATCGCCGAGGCCACCGGTGGCACGTACACCTCGGTGGAGCACAAGGAGCAACTCAGCGACCGCGTGAACCAGTTGGTGGTCCGTGCCGCCGATCCGGTGGTGAAGCCGGTGGCCGTGGAGGGCGCCGACTCGTGCACCGGCGCGCCCGCCGTCAAGTCGGGCCTCTACACCGACCGCGAGGAGTTCGCGCAGCACCGCTGGTACCGCGTGGAGGTGGCGCCGGGCAAGGAGCTGCGCGCCTCGGTGAGCATCGCGGCCGACCGTCAGGTCAACCCGGACTACGGGGTGTTGCTGCGGGCCGTCACCGTGCACGGCCGGGAGATCGTGCGCGGCGAGGCGGCCGGGAACGGCCGCACCGATGTCATCTCGACCGGTCTTCGCTACCCGAAGGCCGCGAGCGACGACGAGAACGCGCCCGCCGAGGTCGTGTGTCTGCAGGTGTCCAACTCCTTCTCGGCCGCGCCCGGTGTGAAGACCACGCCCGGACTGCCGCTGGAGCTGACCGTCGACGTCGTCGGCGGCCCCGACCAGGCGGGCGACGTGGCCTCCTTCGGCCTCGGCCGCGGCTGGTGGCTGCTCGGCGCCCTGGTGCTGACCGGCTTCCTCGCGGGTGTGCTGTGGGGCTGGATCTCTCGCTGGCGGTTCTCGGTCTGGAGGACCAACTGATGCGTATCCGACGTGTGCTGAGCACCGCCGTCCTTCTCGCGGGGGTCGCCGCGGCGCCCGCGCTGCTCGGCGCGGCCGCTTCCCCGGCCTTCGCCGACTCCTCGCCGTCCCCGAGCCCGTCCGGTGACGCGTCCGCGCCCACCGAGGCCGGTACGTCGTTCCGTACGGCGACCGAGATCGAGCAGGGTGCGCAGGCCACCGCCGGCGCCTCCACGGGTGACTACCTGTACTGGCAGTTCCCCGCGGACGCCGGGCAGCGGCCCACCGTGAAGGCGACGGTGAAGCTCCCCGAGGCCTCCAAGCGCGCCTCCGCCGAGACCTGGCAGATCGACGTGTACGACGGTCTGCGGCGCCGCCAGGCCTGCCAGTACGGGTCGCAGACCCGGACCGCGGCGGCGGAAGCGTCCACCGTGGAGCTGTCCTGCACCCTGCGCACCGTCCGCGCCTGGTCGGAGACATGGGCCAACGACCCGCTGCCGGGCACCTATTACATCCGGCTCACCGCCACCGGTCTCGGGGCGGCCGATCTGGGTCTGCCGATGAGCACGGAACTCCGGGTGGACTCCAAGGACATCGGCGGCTCGGCGGCGGTCGACGGCTCGCTCGCCAAGCCGTTGGTCCCGGGCATCGCCACGACGTCCAAGACGTCCGACGACGGTTCCGGGTCCAAGACCGCGGTGCTGTCCTCGCTCCGGCCCGACGGCTCGGACTGGTGGTCCGACCGCTGGGTGTGGACCGCGGCCGGCGGCGTCCTCGCGGCCCTCGCGGGCATCGGCGGCTACGCGCTGACGCGCGGCCGCGGACGCCCTTCCCGGATCCCGCCGGGCGCCTGACCCGTACGGCTCACCGAGGCCCGTCCCGCTCCCTGCCCGGGAGCGGTGCGGGCCTCCGTCCGTAAGACCTCAGGGCGTGCGGCGGCAAGGCGCTCGCCCCGGTGGCGTCACGCCTCGCGGAGCGCCTTGGCGAGGGGTCCCTCGCCCGTCACCTGGACGCTCCGCTCGCGCAGCGCGTCGAGCAGGGTCGAGGTTCCCCGGTTCACGGCCTCGCCCGTCCGCGTGTCCAGCGTCAGCCGGGCGTCCGGCTCCCGCGGAGCGGGCCCGTCCCCGTAGAGCGGCGCCTCCCCGGCGCCCAGCCGCACATGGAACCGGCCCTCGTCCAGGTGGACTTCGACCAGCCCTTCCCCCGCCCCGGCGGCGTCCAGCCCCCGCAGCAGCGGCAGCGCGAACCAGTGCGCCCGTACGGCGTCGGTGGGCCGCCGATCGCCCAGCGCGGGCGCGCCCCACTCCCCGAGTGCCTGGAGGACGGGCAGCAACTCCTGCCCGCGCGCGGTGAGTTCGTAGACGTAGGCGGCGCCCGGAGGCGGCAGGCGCCGGCGGGTGGCCAGGCCGTCGCGCTCCATGTCCTTGAGCCGGGAGGCGAGGACGTCGGTGCTGACGCCCGGCAGGTCGGCGTGCAGATCGGTGTAGCGGCGCGGTCCGCCGAGCAGTTCGCGGACGATCAGGAGGGTCCACCGGTCCCCGACGGCGTCGAGGGCACGGGCGGCGGAACAGTACTGGTCGTAGCTTCGGCGCGGTGACATGCGACGCAGTCTAGCTATCTTGTTGGACTTTCCAAGCTCCCACTTGGTAAAACCAAGCAACACCACAACCGGAGGGCGCAGCGCATGGAGTTCCGGCAGTCGAGCAAACTCAGCGAGGTCTGTTACGAGATCCGCGGCCCGGTGATCGAGCACGCCGACGCACTGGAGGCGGCGGGCCACAGCGTGCTGCGCCTCAACACCGGCAACCCGGCGCTCTTCGGTTTCGAGGCGCCGGAGGAGATCCTCCAGGACATGATCCGGATGCTGCCCCGGGCGCACGGCTACACCGACTCGCGCGGCATCCTGTCCGCCCGCCGGGCCGTCGCCCAGCGCTACCAGGACCGGGGCCTGGACGTCGGCGTGGACGACGTCTTCCTCGGCAACGGCGTCTCGGAACTGATCTCCATGGCCGTGCAGGCCCTGATCGAGGACGGCGACGAAGTCCTCATCCCCGCCCCGGACTACCCGCTGTGGACGGCCGTCACGACCCTCGCCGGCGGCAAGGCCGTCCACTACCTCTGCGACGAACAGGCCGACTGGTACCCGGACCTGGACGACATGGCGGCGAAGATCACCGACCGGACCCGCGCGGTCGTCATCATCAACCCCAACAACCCGACGGGCGCCGTCTATCCGAAGGAGATCGTCGAGGGCATCCTCGATCTCGCCCGCCGGCACGGCCTGATGGTGTTCGCCGACGAGGTCTACGACCAGATCCTGTACGACGACGCCGTGCACCAGTCGGCCGCCGCCCTCGCGCCCGACCTGGTGGTCCTCACCTTCTGCGGCCTGTCCAAGACGTACCGCGTCGCCGGTTTCCGTTCCGGCTGGCTGGTCGTCACGGGCCCCAAGCAGCACGCGCGCAGCTATCTGGAGGGGCTGACGATGCTGGCCTCCATGCGACTGTGCGCCAACGCCCCCGCGCAGTACGCCATCCAGGCCGCGCTCGGCGGCCGCCAGTCGATCCACGAGCTGACCGCACCCGGCGGCCGGCTCCGCGAGCAGCGCGACCTCGCCTGGGAGAAACTCAACGAGATCCCCGGCGTCTCGTGCGTGAAACCCAAGGGCGCGCTGTACGCGTTCCCGCGCATCGACCCCGCCGTGTATCCGATCCACGACGACGAGAAGTTCGTCCTCGACCTGCTGCTGCGCGAGAAGATCCAGGTCGTGCAGGGCACCGGCTTCAACTGGTCGCGGCCCGACCACTTCCGCATCCTCACCCTCCCGCACGCCGACGTCCTGGACGCGGCGATCAGCCGGATCGGGCGGTTCCTGAGCGGGTACCGGCAGTAGGGGACCGGGCGGAGGGAGTGGCCGGGGTGGGGCCGGTCGGAGGAGCCGGTGCTGCGGCCCGGCCCGGCCGGTGTCACCGTACGAGGGAGAGCGGCTGACGCACGGACGGAAAGGGCGCGGCGATGGGTGACCTGCTCCTGGTACGGCACGGTGAGACCGAATGGTCGATGTCCGGGCGGCACACGGGGTCGACCGATGTCCCGCTGACCGACAACGGCCGTGAGCAGGCGCGGCGGCTCGGTCCGCTGATCGCCCGGCACCACATCGCGGCGACGTTCGTCAGCCCGATGCGCCGGGCGCGGGAGACGGCCGAGCTGGCGGGGGTCGCCGACGCGCGCGTCGACGCCGATCTCCGCGAGTGGGACTACGGCGGGTACGAGGGGATCACGACCGTCGAGATCCACCGGGAGCGGCCCGACTGGTTCCTGTTCACGGACGGCGTCGCGGCCGGGCCGCCGGAGCACCCCGGGGAGAGCCCGGACGAGGTGGGGGCGCGCGCCGAACGAGCCCTGGCCAGGATCGACGCGGCGCTGGCCGAGTCGGAGGGCAGCGTGGTCGTCGTCTCGCACGGCCACTTCCTGCGGGTGCTGACCGCGCGCCGGCTCGGGCTGACCGCCCAGTCCGGCGCCCTCTTCCAGCTCGCCACCGGGACGATGAGCCGGCTGAGCACGGAGCACCGGCGGCATGTGGTGGCCGGCTGGAATGTCAGACCCGACGCGTACTGTTCCCATGGACCGCTCCCCCCGGCGGGAGAGCGGTCGCAGGACCACTGAGCCACGGCCGGGCAGGAGCGTCGTGGCACCACCCGGTGGTGGAGGGAGCGCCGTGACACGACCGCCGACCGCCGCGCAGCGGCGCGTCATCGATGCCGCCGACCCCGTGACCGGGCGGCTGAAGGGCACCGAGGCCCAGCTCACCGCCCTGGTGAAGCGTGGACTCGCGTTCCGCCATCCGCGCCCCCCGCGCGACCACTTCCTGACACCGGCCGGCCATCGGCTGCGCGACGCACCCGGGATACCCGAGACGGCCGAGCCAGCCGGCACCGCCGAGGTGTCCGCGGGGACGGCGTCCGGGGTGTTCGCCGCGCGGATCGGCGGCGAGGAGGGGCCCGAGGCGGGCCCCGCGCGGCTGCGGGAGGTGCACAGCGCCTGGCAGGGGCTCCTGGAGCTGCGCCGGATGACCCGTCCGGACGGCGCCACCGGCCTTCCGTGCGCCTGGGAGCGTACGCATCTGGTGCAGGCCGCCGCGCTCGCGCTGGAGGCGGCGGGGCACCGGCCCGCCGGAACCGAGGGCGGCGGCTACCGGATTCGGGCGACACCGCAGCCGGAGGCCGTCGCCGTGTACGAACCCGACCCGGAGGCGCTGGGCGCCTGCGCGGCCACGCTGGAGAAGGCGGGCTGGCAGGTCGGCGAACACACGGAACCGCGCACGGGTGCCCGGTACGCGCTGGCCTCGCCCCGGCGGACGTGAGGCGCGTGCGGCGAACCGAGGAGAGCCCGGCAGTCGCGGTCCTGCCGCCGTCACGGCCCGGCTGGGCAGGTGCGGTATGGAAGCGGTCCCGGCCTCGGAAACAATCGCAGTGGTGGAACAGTCGCAGTCGTCGAAGCAGTCGCAGAAGGGAAAGTCGTGGCAGAGCCGTTTTCCGTCCCCGTGACCGTTCGCGGATACGAGACCGATGTGCAGGGGCATCTGAACCAGAGCGTGTATCTGCAGTACGCCGAGCACGCCCGCTGGTCCCTGCTGCACGCGGCGGGGATCACCCAGGCGGAGCTGGCGGACCGGCGCGTGGGCCCGGTCGTCCTGGAGACGACCATCCGCTACCGGCGCGAGCTGCTCGCCGGCGACGAGGTCGAGGTGACGTGCGCCTTCATCTGGGGTGAGGGCAAGAGCTTCCGCATGGAGCAGACCATCCGGAAGACGGACGGCACGGTGTCCGCCGAGATCGCGGCGGTCTGCGGACTGATGGACCTCGCGGAACGCCGGCTCCTGCCGGGCCCCCGGGATGTCTTCAAGTCCCTGGCCACCGACCCCGGCCATTTCGAGGACTGACCTCCGCGGGCCGCGCAGCCGGGCGGCCTACGCGTCGACCGACTCCGGCCGGTGTTCGGCGTCGTAGGCCGCGCGGGACTCGGCGATCGTGACGCGGTGCCGCTCGGCCCAGTCGGTCAGGGAGAGCAGCGTCACGTGCAACTCGCGTGCCACCGGGGTGAGTTCGTACTCGACCTTCGGCGGTACCGTCGGATGCACGGTGCGGGTGACGAGGCCGTCGCGCTCCAGATTGCGCAGGGTCAGGGTCAGCATGCGGCGGCTGATCCCCTCGACGCTGCGCTCCAGTTCGGTGAAGCGGATCGGGCCGTGCGCGGCGGCCACGATGATCAGCACGCTCCATTTCCCGGCGACCCTGTCAAGAACCTCGCGGACCGGACACGCCTGCGCGAGGACTGCCTGCGAGGTAACACCGGTGTTCCCCTGGGACATTGGAGTGCCTCCTTACGCCGGTCTCCCATGGTCACTCACGCTGTACCCCGTTACAAGTCGTGCCCCAAGGGAGAACGCCCATGGACCGACGCGGTGCGTATCGACGCGGTCCATGCACAACACGGAGGTCACCGTCATGCCGTCCCGGACCGAACAGCCGAGGCCGTCGACACCACGAACGTACTCCCGGTGGGCCTCCCTCGTCGTCCTGTGCGCGGGCACGCTGATGACGATCCTGGACGGGAACATCGTCACCGTCGCCATGCCCGCCATCCAGAGCGACCTCGGCTTCTCCGCCTCCGGGCTCGCCTGGGTCGTGAACGCCTATCTGATCCCGTTCGGGGGGCTGTTGCTGCTCGTGGGCAGGCTCGGTGATCTGGTGGGCCGCAGGCGGATGTTCACGGGCGGTCTCGCCGTGTTCACCGCCGCGTCCGTGCTGTGCGGGGTCGCCGAGGGGCAGGGCATGCTGGTCGCGGCCCGCGCACTCCAGGGTGTCGGCGGGGCGATGACCTCGGCCGTGGTCCTCGGCATGCTGGTGGCGCTCTTCCCCGAGCCCCGCGAACAGGGCCGCGCCATCGCGGTGTTCAGCGCGGTCGGGGCCGCCGGCGGGGCCCTCGGCACCTTCCTGGGCGGCGCGTTGACGCAGGCACTCGGCTGGCACTGGATCTTCCTCATCAACCTGCCGATCGGCGTACTGGCCTTGGTCGCCGCATTGCGGATCCTCACCCCGGACACGGGGGCCGGCCTCGGCAGCGGCGCCGACTATCCCGGCGCGGCCCTGGTCACCGGCGCCCTGATGCTGACGGTGTACACGATCGTCGGCGCCGGGGAGCGTGGCCTCGGCGGCACCCTCGCCCTCGGCCTGCTCGCGCTCGCCCTCTTCGCCGGATTCACCCTGCGCCAGGCGTGGGCCGCCCGCCCCCTGCTGCGGCTGCGGCTGTTCCGCTCCCGGACCCTGACAAGTGCGAACGGCGTGCAGATCCTCATGATCGCCGGGATGTACGGCTTCCAGTACCTCGGCGCGCTCTACCTCCAACGCGTGCTCGGCTACAGCGAGTTGCTCACCGGCACGGCGTTCCTGCCCGCGCCGATCGCGATCGGCGTGCTGATGCTGAGCCTGTCGGCGCGCACGATCTCCCGCTTCGGCCCGTACCGCGTCCTGCTCGCCGGACTCGCCCTGATCACGGCGGGCCTGGAGCTGCTCGGCCGGGCCCCGGTCGAAGGGTCGTACGTCACCGACGTGCTGCCCCCGCTGCTCCTGCTCGCGGCCGGATTCGCGGCCGCGATGCCCGCGGTGACCGGGCTCGCCATGTCGGGTGCCCGCCCGGAGGACGCCGGACTGGCCTCCGGGCTCTTCAACACCACGCAGGTGGTGGGCGGTTCACTGGGGCTGGCCGTGCTGACCACACTGGCGGCGAGCCGCACGAAGCGGCTGACCGGCGCGGGCGAGCACCTCGTCGCGGCGACGGCGGACGGCTACCGGCTGGCGTTCACGGTCGCCGCGGCCATCGCGGCCACAGCCCTCGTCCTGACCGCCGCCCTGCTGCGCCCCGGCCGAACCGTCTCACCCCCCTCGACCGCCGGGACCCCCTCAACCGCCTCGGCAGCGGAAGCGCCTCCTCACGCACCCTCTTCCGCCGACCCGGCCGTCTCGGGCGCACGGACCGGCACCGGCACCTGGTCGAAGCCGTAGTAGACCGCCGGCAGTCCGTGCGCGGCGCGTCCACACTGGCCTCCGCCCCGATGTGCCGCGCGACCTGTGCGGCGTCCGTGCCGTTCGTACTGTTCGTACCGTTCGCGCGCCTCAGACCGTAGCCCGGCGCGGTTCGTGTTCGGCCCGCGGCCTCAACTCCCCTTCCCCTGACGGGTATACGCCGCCTTCAATCTCTGGTAGGAAACTTTCCTAACAGTACGCGGCAGCACCACTCCCCCATCGGAGGTACCGTGCACACCCCCCACATAGGCACTTCGCGTCGCACCCTGCTCGCCCTGATCGGAGCCTCATTGGTGGCAGGTCCCCTGATCACCGGCCAGACCGCGACGGCCGCCGCGGTCGGCCTGGACGACCCGGCGAAGAAGGAGATCGCCATGAAGCTGGTCTCCAGCGCGGAGAACTCCTCGCTGGACTGGAAGGCGCAGTACAAGTACATCGAGGACATCGGCGACGGGCGCGGCTACACCGCCGGGATCATCGGCTTCTGCTCGGGCACCCACGACATGCTCGACCTGGTCGAGCTGTACACCCAGCGCAAGCCCGGCAACGTCCTGGCGAAGTACCTGCCCGCGCTGCGCCAGGTCGACGGCAGCGACTCCCATGAGGGCCTGGACCCCGGCTTCCCCGCCGCCTGGCGCAAGGCCGCCCAGGACACGGTGTTCCAGCAGGCCCAGAACGACGAGCGCGACCGTGTCTACTTCAACCCCGCCGTACGGCAGGGCAAGGCCGACGGCATCGGCGCCCTCGGTCAGTTCACGTACTACGACGCCATCGTGATGCACGGCGACGGCGGCGACAGCACCAGCTTCAGCAACATCCGGCGGCGCGCGCTGGCGAAGGCCAGGACGCCGGCCCAGGGCGGCGACGAGGTGACGTACCTGAACGCCTTCCTCGACGCCCGGGTGTGGGCCATGAAGCAGGAGGAGGCCCACTCCGACACCACGCGGGTCGACACCGAGCAACGGGTCTTCGTACGCAACCGGAACCTGAACCTGAACACGCCGCTGGACTGGAAGGTCTACGGGGACAGTTACCACATCGGCTGACGCCCGCGGTACGGCGCAGGGCGCGGCACGTCTCTCGTGCCGCGCCCTGCGTGGGCCCGTTCCGGTCCGTCCGCTCAGTGGGCCGGTACCGCCGTGAGGTCCTCCCCCGCCTCCATGGGGTGCGTCACTTCACCCGCGTTCTCGCGTCCCCTGCCGAGGTGGTTGAAGACGAGGTTGAGGACGACGGCCGTGACGCAGCCCGTCGAGATGCCGGAGTCGAGAACGATCCGTACGGTCTGCGGGAACGCGTGGTAGAAGGCCGGCGCGGTGATCGGGATGATGCCGACCGCCAGGGAGACGGCCACGATCAGCACGTTGTTGTCCTTCTCCAGGCCCGCCCTGACCAGCGTCTGGATGCCGCTGGCCGCGACGGAGCCGAAGAGGACGACACCGGCCCCGCCGAGCACCGGGCGCGGTACGACGGCGATCAGTGACGCGGCCATCGGGCACAGCCCCATCAGGACCAGGAAGCCGCCGCCGGTGGCGACGACGTACCGGCTGCGGATCCTCGTCATCGCGACGAGGCCGATGTTCTGGGCGAAGGCGCTGCACATGAAGCCGTTGAAGAGCGGGCTCAGCGCCGAGCCGAGGGTGTCGGCGCGCAGCCCGGCCGCGATGGTCCGCTCGTCGGCGGGGCGCTCCACGATCTCGCCCAACGCCAGCATGTCCGCGGTCGATTCGGTCATCGAGACGACCATCACCACGCAGAGCGAGAGGATCGCGGCGAGGTGGAACTGCGGGGCGCCGAAGTGGAACGGCGTCGGGAAGCCGACCACGTCCGCGTCGGCCACCGGCCCGAAGTCCGTGACGCCGAAGGGGATCGCCACGAGCGTGCCGATGACGAGCCCGAGCAGGACCGCGATCTGCTTGACGAAGCCGCGCGTGAAGCGGCGCAGCAGCAGGACGATGACGAGGGTCGCCGCCGCGAGCCCCAGGGAGGTCCGTGAACCGTAGTCGTCCGCCGCGGGGTTCGGGCCCTGCGCCCAGCCGAAGGCGACCGGCAGCAGCGAGATGCCGATGAGCGTGATCACGCTGCCGGTGACGACGGGCGGGAAGAACCGGACGGCCCTGCTGAAGTAGGGGGCGGCGATGAATCCGAGTACCCCGGCGACGACGACCGCGCCGAAGATGACCGGCAGGGCGTCGTGTTTGTCCTTGGCGGAGGCGACCACGGCCGTCATGGGGGCGACCCCGGCGAAGGTGACGCCGTTGACGAAGGGCAGCCGGGCCCCGATCTTCCAGAATCCGAGGGTCTGCAGGAAGGTGGCGAGACCCGCGGTGAACAGGCAGGCGCCGGTGAGGAAGGTGAGTTCGCCGGCGGGAAGACCGACCGCGGCGCCGACGATCAGGGGCGGGGCGACGACTCCCGCGTACATGGCGGCCACGTGCTGCAGGCCGCTGGCCGCCATCTTCAGGGCGGGCAGTCTCTCGTCGACCGGGTGTACGGACGTGCCGGTTGGTGCAGTTGTTCCCGTCGCTCTCGTTGATCCCGTCGCTCTCGTTGATCCGGTTGGTCGGGCATCGGTGCTGGGCTCGGGCTGGGCGGCCACGGCGGCTCCTCCGGTCGGGTACACGTCGCCGTCGACGTGGGTGTCAGGGAGGTGATGCGCGGTCGTGCGGGACCGGGACGATGGCCGTCGCGGGACACGGGGTCCGCGCGGCGGAGACCGTTCCGGGGCGCGCACGTCCATGCACGCCCCGGCTGCGGCCGCCGTGGACCCCGCTCGGGTCCACGGCTACCGGCCGAGGGCCGTCCCCCTCGGCCGGAGTTCTGTGGTGGTCAGGCCTGCGCGGTGATCCGCGCGAGGCGCTGTGCCTCGTCCCGCGTGGAGCGGGCGATGGCGTCCTCGTCGACGTTGAGGAGCCGGCTGTCCTCGACGACCGGCTTTCCGTCGACGAGCGAGAGGGTGACCGGGGCGGCGGCGCCGAAGACGAGCGCCGTCACCGGGTCGGCGATCGAGGCGTGCGCCAGCGTGTCCAGCTTCCACAGCACGAGGTCGGCGAGCTTGCCCGCCTCCAGGGAGCCGATCTGGCTTGCGCGGCCCAGGACTTGGGCCCCTCCGTAGGTGCCGAGGCGCAACGCCTGACGGGCGTTCAGGGCGGCCTCGCGGTGGGCGCCGAGCCGGTTGACGAGCAGGGCGTTGCGCAGCTCGGTGTGGAGTTCGCCCGACTCGTTGGACGCGGTGCCGTCGACGCCGAGGCCGACCGGGACACCTGCGGCCAGCATGTCGGGGACCCTGGCGATCCCCGCGGCCAGCCGGGCGTTGGAGGAGGGACAGTGCGCGACACCGGTCCTCGTACGGGCGAAGGCGGCGATGTCGGAGTCGTTCATGTGGACGCAGTGCGCCATCCACACGTCCTCGCCGAGCCATCCGGTCGACTCGAAGTAGTCGGTGGGGCCCATGCCGAACAGTTCCTTGCAGAACTGCTCCTCCTCCACGGTCTCCGAACCGTGCGTGTGTAGCCGTACCCCCTTGCGGCGGGCCAACTCGGCGCCCTGCTTCATGAGTTCGGTGGAGACGGAGAAGGGCGAGCAGGGTGCGACGGCGACCTGGACCATGCTGTCGAAGGAGGCGTCGTGGTGCTCGTCGACGGTCGCCTCGGTGGCGGCCAGTGCCCCTTCGAGGGTCTCGACGGCGAAGTCCGGCGGCAGTCCGCCGTCCTTCTCGCTGCGGTCCATGGAGCCGCGGGCGAGCGTGAAGCGGACACCCGTCTCACGGGCGGCCCGGATGATGGCGCCGGACAGGTCTCCGGAGCCCTTGGGGAAGACGTAGTGGTGGTCCATGGCGGTGGTGACGCCGCCGCGGGCCATCATGGCGAGGGAGCCCTGTGCGGCCGCGTAGGCCATCGGCTCGTCGATACGCGCCCAGGTCGGGTACAGCGCGACGAGCCAGTCGAAGAGGTTGTGGTCCGTGGCGAGGCCGCGGGTGATCCACTGGTAGAAGTGGTGGTGGGTGTTCACCAGGCCGGGCGTGGCCAGATGGCCGGTGCCGTCGACGCGGCGGACCACGTTCTCCAGGTTCTCGGGGGCCTTGCCGGCGCCCACCGACTCGATCCTGTTGTCGGCGACGACGAGGTGGCCCGAGGCGTACTCGGTGTCGCCCGCGTCCACGGTCGCGATGGCGCAGTTCTCGATGACGATGCGCTGGACTGCCACTGCGGTTCCTCGTTCTTCCCATTGGCGGACGGACCCGGGGGCCGAGCGGGGTGACGAACGGGTCCGTTGTGCTGTGGTTGCGCAGATGCCCCCGCTCTCCCCTGGGACGTGACGCCGGCGCCCGCGTCGGGGGTACAGCGGCAGTACCGCGGGGGCGGTCCGGGCGGACCGCCGGGCGCGGTGCTACAGGTTGGTGAGGTCCACCGGGATGCGGGGCTCGCATCCGTCCCGCAGGACGGTGCCCTCGATGAGTCCGTACGGGCGGTCGGCCGCGAAGTAGACCTCGTTGTCGTTCTCCAGGCCGAACGGCTTCAGGTCCACCAGGAAGTGGTGCTTGTTCGGGAGCGAGAAGCGGACCTCGTCGATCTCGCCGCGGTGGTCGATGATCCGCGCGCCCATTTGGTAGAGGGTCTGCTGGAGCGAGAGGGAGTAGGTCTCCGCGAAGGCCTGCAGCATGTGCTTCTTGACCTGGTCGTAGGACTTGTCCCAGTCGGGCATCTTCTGCTCGTCGCCAGTCCAGTTGAAGCGCCAGCGGCTGGAGACCTGGGTGGCCAGGATGCGGTCGTACGCCTCCTGGAGGGTCGTGTACTTGTCCTTGACGTAGCCCCAGAACTCGGAGTTCGTCGAGTTCATCACGACCAGGTCCTTCAGGCCGGAGACGACCTCCCAGGTCTCACCGTCGTAGGTGATCTGGGTGACGCGCGTCTCCTGGCCCTTGCGTACGAAGGAGTGCTTGACCTCGTCGGCGCCGATGGAGCGGGAGTTGGCGTCCGAGGCCTCGATGCGCTCCCAGGCGTACTCCTCGATGCGGATGCGCGCCCGCTTGATGGGCTCCTGGCCGGTCACGAAGTGCCGGGCCAGGTGGATGCCGAACCGCTCGGCGGACTCGATGCCGTGCTCCTTGGCGAAGGCGTACACCGTGTTCTTGGTGGTGTCCGTCGGCAGGACGTTCGCGTTGGAGCCCGAGAGGTGGACCTCCCGCATGTCGCCGCTCAGCGCGACGGACACGTTCAGGTCCTTGATGTGGTGGGTGTCGCCGTCGCGGGTGATCTTGACGACGCGGTTCTCGGCCTTGCCGTACTGGTTCTGGCCCAGGAGCACGGGGCGCCCGCGGTGGGATGGGTCGGTGCCGCGGGGGGAAGGGTCGGTCATGTCTGCTAGCTCCCTCGGTAAACGGAGTAGCCGAACGGGTTGAGCAGCAGCGGTACGTGGTAGTGCTCGCCCGGCCTGACGGCGAAGGTGATCGTCACCTCGGGGAAGAACGTCTCGCTGTCCCGATTCGCGGGGGCGTCCTGCTGCGCATCGGCTCGCTGTGTCGCTGAATCCGACTCGAAGTACTCCTCGACCGCGAAGTCGAGCCGTACATGGGTCGTGCCCTCCGGCAGGGCCGGAAGGTCCTTGCACCGGCCGTCCGCGTCGGTCGCGGAACCGCCGAGCGCCCGCCAGTCGCCCTCGCGCCCGGCGCGGGCGGCGAGTTGGACGGCGACGCCCTCGGCGGGGCGGCCCACGCTGGTGTCCAGGATGTGGGTGGACACGGAGGCCGTGGTGTCGGTGCTCATGCCTCTTCTTCCTGTACGGGACTGCCGGGTTCTTCTTGTACGGGACCGCCCGGCTCTTCCTCCGCGAGATCTACGAGACGGCCGAGACGGATGCGGTTGATCTTCCCCAGTTCGACGCGGACGATCTCGCGCTCCCGCCCGGCGGAGTTCCCGATGCGCTCCTTGACCGCGTCGCGCATCTGCTCGCCGGTCCGGCCGGTGGCGCAGATGAGGAACACATGGCCGAACTTCCCCTGGTAGGCCAGGTTCAGTTCGAGCATCTCCTCCTTGAGCTCCGCGGAGGCGCCTGCCATGCCGCGCTGCTCGCGGGAGGAGGTCGGGTCGCCGGGTCTCGGCCGCCCGATGGGCGGGTGCCCGGCCATCGCCTCCGCCAGGTCCGTGGCGGTCAGCTCGGCCGTGGCGGCGTCGCTCGCGGCGTACAGGTCGTCCGCGGTCGCGTAGGGCCGGGCGGCGAGCAGCCGCTCGGCCCATGCGCGGGAGGCGCACGCCTCGTGGAGGACGGCGAAGGCCGCGCGCTCCTGAAGGGTGTTGAAGCGGGCGAGGCCGCCAGATGTCGTACTCGACGTCATGGGAAGCCTCCGTGGCCTTGTGCTGGACGGGCTGCGGATAGCTAACGCCCTCGGAAACACCACGTCAACACTTTGTTGAAAACTTCGGGTTACGAAAACCGCCGCCCGGTCGTTCCGGACGGCGGCGGGGTGACGGCGGGCGGACCCCTGCCGTTCTGAGGCGCGTTTTCGCCGGTCAGGCGTCCTTTTCGCGATTCAGGTAGTTGTAGACGGTGAACCGGCTCACGCCGAGCGCGCTCGCCACGGTCTCCACACCGTGCCGCACGGAGAAGGCTCCGCGCGCTTCCAGTATGCGCACGATCTCCTGCTTGGCCTTGCGGTCGAGCTCCGCGAGCGGCTTGCCGCGCTTGCGCTCCAGGGCGGCGAGGATGTGGTCCAGCGAGTCGGCGAGCTGCGGCAGACGTACGGCGACGACGTCCGCGCCCTCCCAGGACAGCACGACGTCATCGACGCCGGCCAGCTCGGGCGGCAGCATCTCGCCCCCCATGGCGTCGACCAGCGGCTTGACCGCCGTGACGAAGGGGTCGTCCCCGATTCCGGTCACTTATCGCCCTCCCCGGCCGCGCCCACGACGTTCACCTGGAGCGAGACCCGGGTGGCGCCCGCCTCAAGGACCTTGCGCAGCAGCGCGTCGACCGCGGTGAGCACGGTGTCCGCGCCGCCTTCCGCCGTGTTGCCGAACGGGCCGACGTCCACGGCGTCCAGCTCGGCCGCCTCGATCACCTCACGGGCGACCAGGGCGTGCCGGGGGGCCTCGTCGAGATCGAAGGGCTCGGTCGTGAACTCCACTCTCAATCGCACTGCGCCCCCAAGGCATCGCTCTGACCTGCGTGTTCCCTCAGCCCTCCGATTGAGAGGGCACATCGGGGGCACATTCTGCCGCCACCGCACGGAGCACCTGGTCCAGTGCCCCAGCCGCTCCGGTACGACCTTAACGGACTCGCCCGCAGCGATCGGCGGAGATGCGCAGGAGTGCCGCGGAGCGTGCGGTCGAAGCCCCGACACCCCAGCTCAGGCCGCCCTTGCCACGTCCATGGTCATGCGGGCCACGTGGAGCGCCAGGTAGGAGACCTCGTCCTCGCTCAGACGCCGCCCCAGACGCAGTTCGACGATCGTCGCCAGCTGCTGCGCGGTGCGGGTCGCCTCCGGGTAGTGCTCGCGGATGCCCTTGCCGATCGTGGACTCCTGACCCGTCAGCTGCTGACGCTGCTGGATCCGTACGAAGAGGTAGCGGACATGGGTGATGAACCGCGCCACGTTCATGGACTGGTGGGAGACGTCCAGCCCGTATCGCTCCCGTACGACGGCGAGCATCTGCTGGATGACCCCGGTCATCGTGTACGTGAACGACAGGTCGCCCGAGACGAAGCCCGCGTTGACCAGGTGCAACGCGAGCGCGGTCGCCTCGGAGGGCTCCAGTTCCGGGTCCACGTGCTGGTTGATGGCCTGCAGCAGGAGCTGCGCCTGGGCGTACTCCGTGGCGTAGAGGGTCTGCACTTCGGCTCGCAACGGGTACTCGATGACGATGCCTTGCGCGGCCCGGTCCAGCGCGCCGGCGACATGGTCGGCGATGGCGATGGCGAGGGTGGGGCGAGTGGACTCGCGCCCTTCGATGCCCACGTCGCCGAGGGCGGTCACGACGGCCTGCAGGACCTTCTCGCTGATGAGGGCGAGGGCCTCGGCGAGATGGTCCGCGTCGGGTGCGGGGTCGCGGTCGTCGGCCGGGACGAAGACGCGCTCGATCAGCGCGGGGTCGACGGGCTTGCCCTGGTGGGAGCTGAAGCCGATGCCCCGCCCGGTGAGGATGACAGGTCGGCCCTTCTCGTCGCTCGCGAGGACCACGTTGTTGTTGAGGACACGCAGAGCCTTCACCGCCGGCCCTCCTTTCCGTCCGTGCCCCAATCCTCTCCCGAACCGACGCGGGGCGCGCACGCCCCTTGCGGGGGGCGGGCGCGCCCCGATCGACGGCGGGCCATCAGCGCCGGACGGTCACCACCCGAGCACCGGCAGCGACGTCCTGCCCGGTGTACGGCTCGACCGAGGCCATGTCCGCGGTGTTGAGGACGGTCATGAGGGTGATGGTCGGGTGCCCCGCGGCGCGCACGGCGTCGAGATCGACCTCGGCGAGGAGGTCACCGGCAGAGATCTTCTGGCCGGACTCGACGCGCACGTCGAACCCCTCCCCCTTCATCTGCACCGTGTCGATGCCGATGTGGATGAGCACCTCGATGCCGTCCGCGGTTCGGATGCCGAAGGCGTGGCCTGTATCGGCGACGGTGATCAGCTCGCCGTCCACCGGGGAGACGACGCGGCCGTCGGCCGGCTCGATGCCCACGCCCTCGCCGAGCGCGCGGGAGGCGAAGACCGGGTCCTCGACCTCGCCGAGGCCGACCACATGACCCGCGACCGGCGCCGCCAGCTCGATGCCCTCGCCGGCAGCGGCGGAGACATCGGCCGGGCCGGCGGACACCGCGGCGGAGCCGGCGGAGGCGGCGGAGGCGGCGGAGGCGGCGGAGGCACCGGTGACAGTGGCAGCGGCGCCGACGGCGACGAGCTCGCGGTCATCGGCCGGTGCGGCGGGGGCGGGAATCCCACCGCGAGTGGTGGCCTCGGCCGCGTCACGCTCGGCGTTGGCCTCGGCGCGCTCCTCCTTGGTCCGGTAGTCGGAGAAGTACACGAGCGCCATCGAGGTGAAGAAGGCCGCCGAGATCGCGATGATGTACTTGATCATCGGGTTGAAGACCGGGATGGTCAGCAGGGAGGTGAAGGCGAAGGCCTTGGTGTTCACGCCGCCCAGGAGACCGATGATCACACCGCCCACGAGGCACCCGACGAGCATGCGCGGGTAGATCCTCTTGAAGCGCAGGTGGATGCCGTACAGCGACGGCTCGGAGATACCGCCGAGCAGACCCGCGGCCAGGGCGCCGGTGGCGGTCTGGCGCATGTCCTTCTCACGGTGCCGGATCGACAGCGCCAGGACACCGGCGGTCGCGCCGAAGCAGGCGAAGTTCCACGTGCCCATGGGGCCCTGGATGAAGTCGTACCCGAGGGTGTTGATGTTCACGAGCATGAGCGCGTTCAGCGGCCAGTGCAGACCCAGCGGCACCAGGAACGGGTACAGCATCGGGATGACGATCGCGAAGACGAGCGGGGCGTGGCCGTTCAGCCAGGACAGACCCGTGCCGAGGCCGTTGCCGGCCCAGACTCCCATGGGGCCGATGAGGAAGGCGGTCATCGGGATCATGATCAGCATGCTGAAGAACGGCACGAAGACCATCTGCACGTTCTCGGGGAAGATCCGCTTCAGGCCCTTGTAGACCAGGGCGAGCAGCGCGACCATCAGCAGCGGCACGAACACCTGGCCGCCGTAGTCGTTGAGCTGCATCGGCAGCCCGAAGACGTGCGCCACGGACTCCGAGGTGCCCAGTGTCGCGTTGGTGTGGGTGACGACGCCGGGGGTCTTGGAACCGATCATGCCGGTGAAGTTCGGGGTCATCACCGCGGCCATCACCGCGGCGCCGACCCATGGGTCGATCTTCAGCTTCTTGGCCGCGTTGTAGGCGACCATGATCGGCAGGAAGTACAGCACCGAGCGCCACATCGAGTCGACGAAGACCCAGGTGGCGGACTTGTCCGCGGACCGGAAGTCGACCACGCCGAAGGCGTCGAGCATGGAGGCGATCGCGATGATCAGCGAGGCGCCGAGCAGTACGCCCAGGAGCGGGCGGAACGAGTCCGAGAGGTACTCGAAGAAGTTGTCGAGCCAGGCGAAGCGGCCGCGGCCCTTGGCGCGGATCTCGGCCTTGACCTCGGCGTCGGACTGCGGGCGGGGTGTGCCGGCGCCGCTCATCGACGGCAGGTTCATGACGTCGGAGTAGACGCCCGCCACTGCTCCGCCGATCACGATCTGGAAGCGGTCGCCGGACTGGGGCACGGTGCCCATGACGCCGTCGAGGGCGTCGAGCGCGGCCTGGTCGACCTTCTCGCCGTCATGGAGCTGGAAACGCAGCCGCGTCGCGCAGTGCGTGAGGCTCTCGATGTTCTCGGGTCCGCCGACGCCGCGGAGGATCTTCTCCGCCAGCGACTCGGTCGTTGGTGTGTTCATGCTGCGTCCCTGCATCCCTGGTCTCTTGCGGTCCTGCCTCGGCCCGCGATCTCTCACGTCCGGACCGAGGCAACAAAAAAGGCCCGGGTCGCGCACGTGGCGCCACCCAGGCCTTGCCTCCCGTCGAGCGGAACGCCGCCGTGGCATCGCGAGTGGCGACGACGATGGCATCCATAGGGAGTAACAATCCTGCGATCGATATCGATCGGAAATGACTATAGCACCGCGCGGAGCGAGGGCGAACCCCTGCGGGCTCCGGCCTGCGGTCAACCTCCAGGCGGATCAGAGCACCCTCGACGACTCCGAGCGGCCGTGAGCACGCCGTACCGCGCGGTGCACGGCCGCGGCTTTCCGCCGACACCCCTTGACAAGCCCCGACACACGGCGGCAATCTTCCATTAAGCAGAAACGAACTTCCGCAATGCGGAATTCGATACGGAATAACCCTGAATCGCCGGCCCGGCCGACAGCACGGCCGCCAGTACGGAAGGGAGCGCCGACCCCCATGGGATTCGCGGACCAGCGCTTCAACGTCAACCTGTCGATCCTCTTCACGGAACTCCCGCTCCTGGAGCGCCCCGCGGCAGCCGCCGCGGCGGGCTTCACCGCGGTCGAGCTGTGGTGGCCCTGGGTCGACTCCCCCACCCCCGAGCAGTCCGAGCTCGACGCCCTGAGGCAGGCGATCGAGGACGCGGGCGTCCGGCTGACGGGGCTGAACTTCTACGCCGGGCAGTTGCCCGGTCCCGACCGGGGCGCCCTGTCGATCCCCGGGGAGGAGTCGGCGAGATTCCGCGCCAACATCGACGTGGCCGCCGATTTCGCCGGGTCACTGGGCTGCACGGCGCTCAACGCCCTGTACGGCAACCGCGTCGAGGGCGTCGACCCGAGCGAGCAGGACGCGCTCGCGCTGGAGAACCTGGCTCTCGCGGCGCGGGCCGCCGACTGGATCGGCGCGATCCTCCTCGTAGAGACCCTCAACGAGCTGGAGTCGCCGCACTACCCGCTGGTGACCGCACCGGCCGGGGTCGCCGTCGTCGACAAGGTCAACGCTGCCACCGGCCTCGGCAACGCCAGGTTCCTCATGGACCTCTACCACCTCTCCATGAACGGCGAGGACCTGCCCCGGGTGATCGCCGAGTACGCCGACCGGACCGGCCATGTGCAGATCGCCGACAACCCCGGCCGCGGCGCACCGGGCACCGGCACCCTCCCGCTGGAGGAACTCCTCGGCCAACTGGCCGAGGCCGGTTACGAGGGCTGGGTCGGCCTGGAGTACAAGCCGGGCGACCGGCCGAGCGCCGAGTCCTTCGACTGGCTGCCCGCCGCAGCCCGAGCCGCCCGCTGAGCGGCACCCCGATGACGTAAGAGACATTCCAGAGAGGCACTCATGAGCGACAACCTCCCCAAGGTGGCATGGATCGGCCTGGGCATCATGGGTTCACCCATGGCGGAGAACCTGATCAAGGCCGGGTACGACGTCACCGGTTACACGCTGGAGCCGGACAAGCTGGAGCGCCTGACCGCCGCCGGTGGCACCGCCGCCGCCTCGATCGGCGACGCCGTGCGGGAGGCCGACGTGGTGATCACGATGGTGCCCGCCTCCCCGCAGGTCGAGGCCATCGCGTACGGCCCCGACGGCATCCTGGAGAACGTGCGGTCCGGCGCGTTGCTGGTCGACATGTCCTCCATCACCCCGCAGACCTCGGTGGACCTCGCGAAGGCCGGCGCCGAGAAGGGCGTTCGCGTCCTGGACGCCCCGGTGTCCGGCGGCGAGGCCGGCGCGATCGAGGCCGTGCTGTCGATCATGGTCGGCGGCGAGCAGGACGACTTCGACGAGGCGGAGCCCCTGTTCGAGGCGCTCGGCCGGACCATCGTGCTGTGCGGTCCGCATGGCTCGGGCCAGACCGTGAAAGCGGCCAACCAGCTCATCGTCGCCGTGAACATCCAGGCGTGCGCCGAGGCCGTGGTCTTCCTGGAGCGATCCGGCGTGGACCTCAAGGCCGCGCTCGACGTCCTCGGCGGCGGTCTCGCGGGCTCCACCGTGCTGGCCCGCAAGAAGGACAACTTCCTGAACCGCGACTTCAAGCCGGGCTTCCGCGTCGACCTGCACCACAAGGACATGGGCATCGTCACGGACGCCGCCCGCAACGTGGGCGCCGCGCTGCCCGTCGGCGCCGTGGTCGCCCAGCTCGTCGCCAGTCTGCGCGCGCAGGGCGACGGCGGCCTGGACCACTCCGCGCTGCTGCGCGCGGTCGAGCGCCTCTCCGGCGCACAGATCTGAACCACGGCCGGGAGCCGGGCAACGGCCAGGTCCTGAACACCACGCCTGGAGCCGGACCATGGCCGGGTACGCCGGCTCGGCCGAGGGGCTGAACACCTCCGAGTACCCGCCGGGCCCTGCCCGGACATCTCGAACTTCCGGGCCGCGGTGGCGCTGACACCTGTCCTGTCGCGCCCAGGCGCCGCCGCGGCCCGGATCCGCCTCACCGAACCGCCTTGAGCCGACCGCCCGACCAAGCCACTTCAACAAACTGTTGACGTCAGCTTCGCACCGAACCTAGGCTCCAGCAAGCGGTTGATGTCCACATGACGGAAGAAGATTTCCGCCCGATCCGTCGACCTCTCGTACGACCCGGAGTACGGCAGGCGCGTGGAAGTGGCGTCCGCGCTCTGCACGAAGACTGAACCCCCGTCTCGCGTACCGCCCCTGACGGAATGTCAGGGCGATGCGCGTAGCCCGCGGTGGATCGAGCGGCCCCGATGAGGGGTGGCCGCACGACGGGACCGCGGGCAGGGCGAGGACCGCGGCGGCATGCGAGCCAGTGCGGTGGTGAAGGTCCCAGGACCCGCTTCTCGACCTGAGGGAAGCGTCGTCACGGTTCCGTCGCATCCGCCGCGGTCCCAGCCTCACCGGCCCACGGGACCCCCACCGGCCCTGAGGGCCACGGACTCCGTCCGGCGGCGCGAATGTACTGTCGCGCCCAGCCTCGCGCCGTCGGACGGCCACAACCCCGCAGCGCGGCGCGCCGGGCTCCGGGTAGCGGATTCCGGCCGCACGCAGCAGCCTGGGACCATGGAGGCTGACGGCGTGGTTCTTCCCAGGATCGTGGTGCACACACCGGCGCTGGACGGGTCGCGGCGGGTCACCGAGGGCGACCGGGTGCTCGGCATCGCGTACCACCTCGACGACGTGGTCGAGATCCTGCGTCAGGCGGACGTCGACCTCGACGCGATCGAGGTCGAGGAGAGCGACATCATCGAGTGGCAGGGCGGCGGCCCCGACGACTGGCCGGGCCTCTCCGAGCACACGGGACACTCGGATCACTCGGACGGATGAGGGCCGCCGGCACGGGCCGGCCCCGGACACCGGGAACCCGGAAACGGGCGGCAAACGGACCCCCGTCCGTACACAAGCGGGCGTAGAACGCCTACGGAACCCTCAAATCAACCTCTGAACAGTGCCCCAGGGGCTTCACCTCCCGCCGGATGAGGCACATTCTCGGCACACGGGGCCCGCCGGCACGGGGGCGGCGGGTCCCGAACGGGGGTACGGGGGAAGCACCATGAGCGGGAGCGCGGCGGTCGGGCCTGGGCCTTTGACCGTCGCGCTGCTGCGTGGCGGGCCCCGCGCGGCCGTGAAGGTCGCCGTGGTCGCCCTGCATCTGAGGGGCGCGGTGGTCCCGGGCCCGCCGGTCACGATACGGACCTCGACCCCGCCCCCGGGGACGCCCTTCGTGTCAGGGCTCCCCCTGGAGAGGGCCGTGCGCGGCTCGCTCTATCTCCCCTCGGGAATGCGGGAGTTGATGGACCGGCCGCGCGTGCGACGGGCGCTGGCGGAGCTGCGCGGCGAGGCCGCAGCGGCCGGACTGCTGCGCCGCCTGCCCCCGCGCCGGACGCGCGCCGCCCGGCGTGTCCTCCGGGAGCTGCGTGCCGCGGTCCCGCCTCCCACCGGACCGGAGGGCCTGTCCGCGGCCGATGTCCTGCTCGCGGTCGCCCTCTACGGCGACGCCGCCCTGACCGTGCTGGTGCCGCGCTTCACCGAGGCCGCCGGACTGAAGGGGCGCGGCGGCCGGGAGGAGCGGGGGCTGTCCCGGAGCGGCGACGTGGGGGGCGATGCTTTCACCGGCTGCGCGGGCGGCTGGGGGGCTTGACACTCCGTGCGGTGACCGCCCGCGGGTTCTCCAGGAACGGCAGGATGTGCCGCAGGAAGAGACCCGGGCTTTCGTTGTACGGCTCGTGGGCGGTGGGCAGCAGAACGCTCAACGTCCGGGCGGGAAGCATGCGTTGGGCGCGGCGGCCGTCGAGGAGGGCGGGGACGACCGGGTCACGGCTCCCCCACAGGAGCAGGATCGGCAGATCCAGGGCGGCCGGATCCGCGAGGCCGAAGTCCGGTTCTGCGAGACCGCGCCAGACGGCACAGTGCACCGCCAGTCTCCGCTCGTCGTGGGGCAGTTGGCGGACGCGGGCGTACGTCTCCCGCGCGCTCGGCGTACCCAGCCGGCCCAGATAGGCGCGAGCCAGCGGGACGACCAGCCGACGGGCACGGGCGGGCCGGCCCATCACCTCGCGGCAGAACCAGCGGGTGAACGCGGTGTGCCGGGTGAAGCCCGCCGGGTCGACCAGGACGAGCGCGGTGACCGACGCGGCGCGGGGGCCCTCGGCGAGACGGCAGGCGACATAGCCGCCGACGCTGTTGCCGAGCACGGCGATCTCCCGCACGCCCTGTTCCTCGGCGAGCGTGTCGATCACCCGCTCCGCGACCTCGACCAGCCCTTCGGGAGTGACCCGCCCGGGTTCCGGGGCGGTGGAGTCGCCGTATCCGGGCCAGTCCACGACGAAGGTGCGGTACCGGTCGGCGAGGGCGGGCAGCACGGCGTCGAAGTCACGGCCGTCCCCGGGGTTGGCGTGCAGAAGCAGCAGCGCGGGGGCGTCCGGCGGGACGGGGGCACCCTCCGGCCGGGCGCCGGGAAACGGGGGAGGGCAGCGTACGGCGATGTCGCCGAGGGGGGTGGGGACGGTCATCCGCATGGGGCGAGCATGCCGGACCCGCCCGCCCCTGGGAACAACGCGCAAGAGCGGCCCGCAGCTTGGAGCGGGCCGCCCCTGGGCGGGCGGACGAACGACCGCGTCAGACCTTCAGTGTCCGGATCGCGGTGGGCGCGTGGCCCGGTTCGGTGGCGATCTCCTCGAACTCCACCACGTTTCCGATGTCGTTCGTCCTGCTCATGGCAATGTTGGTGACGCGCTCCAGGATCGCCTCGACGACGACCGGGACCCGGTACTCGGCGGCGAGCTTCTTGGCCCGCTCGAAGGCGGCGCCGAGTTCGCCCGGGTCGGTGACGCGGATCGCCTTGCAGCCGAGGCCCTCGACGACCTTGACGTGATCGACTCCGTAGACGCCGAGTTCCGGGGAGTTGATGTTCTCGAACTCCAGGTTGACCTGGAAGTCGATGTCCAGACCGAGCTGCGCCTGCCGGATCAGGCCCAAGTAGGCGTTGTTCACCAGGACATGGACGTACGGGATCCGGTGCTGGGCGCCGACGGCCAGCTCCTCGATCATGAACTGGAAGTCGTAGTCCCCGGAGAGGGCGACGACCTGCGCGTCGGGGTCGGCCTTGGCGACACCGAGCGCGGCCGGGATGGTCCAGCCGAGCGGGCCCGCCTGGCCGCAGTTGATCCAGTGGCGCGGCCGGTAGACGTGCAGCATCTGGGCGCCGGCGATCTGCGACAGGCCGATGGTGGTGACGTACCGGGTCTCCGGACCGAAGGCCTTGTTCATCTCCTCGTACACCCGCTGCGGCTTGATCGGGATGTCGTCGAAGTGCGTCCGGCGCTGGAGCGTGGCCCGCTTCTCCTGCGCCGAGGCGGCCCACGCGGAGCGGTCGGGCAGCCTGCCCGCCTCCTTCAACTCCCTTGCCACCTCGACGAAGAGCTCCAGGGCGGCCTTCGCGTCGGAGGCGATACCGAAGTCCGGGGCGAAGATCCTGCCGAGCTGGGTGGGTTCGATGTCGACGTGCACGAACGTCCGTCCGGCCGTGTAGACATCCAGGTTGCCGGTGTGACGGTTGGCCCAGCGGTTGCCGATGCCGAGGACGAAGTCGGACTCCAGGAAGGTCGCGTTGCCGTAGCGGTGCGAGGTCTGCAGGCCCACCATGCCGGCGTTGAGCTCGTGGTCGTCGGGCAGCACACCCCAGCCCATGAGCGTCGGGACGACCGGGGTTCCCGTCAACTCGGCGAACTCGACGAGAAGTTCGGCAGCGTCGGCGTTGATGACCCCGCCGCCGGCCACGATGAGCGGGCGCTCGGACGCGTTCAGCAGCCCGATCGCCTTCTCGATCTGGGCGCGGGTCGCGGCGGGCTTGTACGCCTGGAGCGGCTCGTACGTGTCGGGGTCGAACTCGATCTCGGTGAGCTGGACGTCGATGGGCAGGTCGATGAGGACCGGCCCGGGGCGCCCGGAGCGCATGAGGTGGAAGGCCTGCTGGAAGACACCGGGAACCTGCGCGGCCTCCAGGACGGTGACGGCCATCTTGGTCACGGGCCGCGCGATCGAGGCGATGTCGACGGCCTGGAAGTCCTCCTTGTGGATCACCGCGGTCGGCGCCTGGCCGGTGACGCACAGGATCGGGATCGAGTCGCCGGTCGCGGAGTAGAGGCCGGTGATCATGTCGGTGCCGGCGGGGCCCGATGTGCCGATGCAGACACCGATGTTGCCCGGGTGCGTGCGGGTGTAGCCCTCCGCCATGTGCGAGGCGCCCTCGACATGCCGGGCGAGGGTGTGGCTGATCCCGCCGGACGCCTTGAGCGCCGCGTAGAAGGGGTTGATCGCCGCGCCGGGGACGCCGAACGCGTCGGTCACGCCCTCGCGCTTGAGGATCTCGACTGCCGCGCGGGCAGCGGTCATACGAGCCATGGAGTACTCCTGCTTCGGCTGTCGGATTCGCTGCTCCCGTCGCGCCCCGCGGAGAGTCGCTATTCCGTATTGCGGAAACTAACTTCTGCTATCTGGAAGCAATGTAGGCGCCGGGGCAAAGAGCGTCAAGGGCGGGCGACGCTGTGGACCGGGCCGGGGCTCGTCGCGGCGTTTCGCTGCCGGACGCCGTCCGGCAGGAGGACGATGGACGCGCTGACCCGACGTGAGTTTCTGGAGCGGTCCATGGCCGACAGCGTGCCGGTGCGGTGCCCGGCCTGCCGCCGCGAGCACCTGTACGCGGCCCCGTCCTATCCGTGTGTGTGCGGAGCACCCGTGACGGCCCCTCTCGACCGGCTCGCGGAGCCGATCCCCGTCACCCATCGCGCGTGGGACGACGACTGGGTCCCGGTCCGCTGCGAGGCCTGCGGCCGCGAGAGCGAGTGGCCGCACCCGGAGCTGGGCTGCCCCTGCGGAACGACGCTGCGGATTCCGCTCCGCGGGGTGCGAGCCGCCCAACCGCCGCTCCCTACCGAGGCCGCGCACGACACGAACGACACCGCGCAGCACGACACCGCGCCGCGTGACGGCACGCGCCTCGACGGCACGGGCGCACCGGTGGCGGGCGCCGGAGGGGTCAGCCCTCCCGACGGCGGCGAGGCCGGCCGTCAGACCGGTTCCCCCCACGGAGCCGGATCCGGTCGTCAGACCCCCGGCCAGAGCACGGTCCCGGACAACGACAGGACCGAAATACAGAACCAGAACGGCCCCGGCGACATCGACACCCCCCAGGACACAGCCGGAACCCGGACCCGGGACCAGGACACCAAATCCGGCGCGCCCGGGGACACCGGCCACGGCGAGGACCGGAACCAGGACACCGAACCCGACCAGCCCCCGAACACCGGCCGAACCCAGACCCCCGACCACAACACCGAACCCAGCCCACCCCGGGACAGCAGCCACGGCGAGGACCGGAACCAGGACACCGAACCCGACCAGCCCCCGAACACCGGCCGAACCCAGACCCCCGACCACAACACCGAACCCAGCCCA
>NZ_JBIVVR010000004.1:287001-465455 GCF_044757755.1 Streptomyces sp. NPDC091209
CCCCCGGGACAGCGGGCGCGGCGCGGACCGGGGGCGGGACATCGAGGTGGGTTCGGCTCGGGGTGCCTCGCGGGGACAGGGCCCGGGCTCGGGCCGGGGCGGCGGGGTCCGGGGCGCCGGTGGGCCTGGGCGCGGCGCCCAGGCCGAGGGTCGGCCGGCGTTCCGGCCGGTCACCATCCGTACCGCACGCGACGCCGTCACCGCCGCCGCGCTGTATCTGGGCTGGCTCGGCTATCGGGACATCCGGCGCGCGGACCAGCGGCCCCCGTCCGGGATCGGGCTCGCCGCGCGCGGCATCCTGGCCCAGGTGGACCCCACCGTACGACCGGCCTCGCTGCGCGACGTGGAGTGCCTGTGGCTGACCGCCATGACGGAGTCGGCGGACTGTGTGTTCTTCTCCCTGGCGGGGTACGCCGACGACGCCCGCGCCCGCGCCGACACCCTCGGCGTCCCCCTCTTCGTCCTGGACCTCACGGGCACCCCCCAGCCGGTGAACAGCCCGGCGGACGAGCTCATCGCCGTCACGGGCTGACCGCCGGGCAGGGGAGGCGGCAGGGGCCGGTGCGGGACACGTACACGGGCGCGGGCACCCCGGGCGCCTATTCCCCGTACGTCTCCCGCAGTTCGATCTTCCGCACCTTGCCCGAGACCGTCATCGGGAAGGTCTCCAGGACGTGCAGCCGGCTGGGGATCTTGTAGTGCGCCAGCCGGCCCTCACAGAAGGCGCGCAGCTCGTCCAGGGTGAGGGGGTCGGCCGGATCACGCGGGATGACACAGGCGAGCACTTCCTCGCCGTAGCGCTCGTGCGGGATGCCGACCACCTGGACGTCGGCGATCTTCGGGTGGGCGTACAGGAACTCCTCGATCTCGCGCGGGTAGATGTTCTCGCCACCCCGGATGATCATGTCCTTGATGCGGCCGACGATCTCGACGTATCCGTCCTCGCGCATCACGGCGAGGTCGCCCGTGTGCATCCAGCGCCCCGCGTCGACCGCCTCGGCGGTCTTCTCGGGCTCGTTCCAGTAGCCGAGCATCACGCTGTAGCCGCGGGTGCACAACTCCCCTGCGGTGCCGCGGGGTTGCGTCACCCCGGCCACGGGGTCGACGACCTTCACCTCCAGGTGCGGCAGGACCCGGCCGACCGTGCCGGTGCGGTGTTCCAGGTCGTCGTCCCGGCGGGTCTGGAGCGAGACGGGCGAGGTCTCCGTCATGCCGTAGCAGATGGAGACCTCCTCCATGTGCATCTCGGCGACCACCCGCTTCATCACCTCGACCGGGCAGGGCGAGCCCGCCATGATGCCGGTGCGCAGGGTCGACAGGTCGTACGCCCCGAAGTCCGGGAGGTTCAACTCCGCGATGAACATGGTGGGTACGCCGTAGAGCGACGTGCACCGCTCCTGCTGTACGGCCCTCAGCGTCGCCGCCGGGTCGAACGACGGGGCCGGGATGACCATGCAGGCGCCGTGCGAGGTGGCGGCCAGGTTTCCCATCACCATGCCGAAGCAGTGGTAGAAGGGCACCGGGACACACACCCGGTCCTGCTCAGAGTAGGCGATCAACTCCCCCACGAAATAGCCGTTGTTGAGGATGTTGTGGTGGGAGAGCGTGGCTCCCTTGGGGAAACCCGTCGTGCCCGAGGTGTACTGGATGTTGATGGGGTCGTCGCAGGACAGCTCGGTCCCGCGGACGCGCAACTCCTCGTACAGGTCGGGGGTCCCACGCCTCACCAGCGCGTCCCAGCCCGGGTCGCCGATGTACACGGTCTCGCGCAACCGGGGGCATCTGCCCCGCACTTCCTCGACCATCGTCCGGTAGTCACTGCCCTTGTGGCTGAGGGAGGCGAAGAGCAGTGAGATTCCGGCCTGGTTGAGGACGAACTCCACTTCGTGGGTGCGATAGGCCGGATTGATGTTCACCATGATCGCGCCGACGCGGGCGGTGGCGTACTGGACGAGCACCCACTCCGGGCAGTTGATCGCCCAGATGCCCACCCGGTCGCCCTTGGCGATGCCACCGGCGAGCAGCGCGGACGCCAACCTGTCGACGTCCGCGCCGAATTGGGCGTAAGTCCAGCGCCGCCCGGACGGCACGTCGACGAGCGCCTCGCGGTCCGGCCAGGCCTGGACCGCCCGGTCGAGGTTGGCCCCGATGGTGTCGCCGAGCAGTGCGGTGCCGCTCGTCCCGTGCGCGTACGACAGTTCACTCACCGGAAGTCCTCCTCGCGGTACTCGGCGTCCGAGCCGACGGCCGTGGCCTCGCGCAGCTCGATCTCGCGGTACTCGGCGTCCGAGCCGACGGCCGTGGCCTCGCGCAGCTCGATCCGGCGGATCTTGCCGGAGACGGTCTTGGGAAGTTCGCCGAACTCCAGGCGGCGGAGGCGCTTGTACGGCGCGAGGACCGAGCGGGAGTGCTCGAAGAGCAGCTTGGCGGTGTCGGGGCCCGGTTCGTAGCCGGCGGCGAGGACGATGTACGCCTTCGGGACGGCGAGGCGCAGTTCGTCGGGGGCCGGGACCACGGCGGCCTCGGCGACCGCCTCGTGCTCCAGGAGCGCGCTCTCCAGCTCGAAGGGCGAGATCTTGTAGTCAGATGATTTGAATACATCGTCGCGCCGGCCGACATACGTAATGTAGCCGTCGGCGTCGCGCGAGCCGATGTCCCCGGTGCGGTAGTAGCCGCCCGCCATCGCCTCGGCCGTACGGTCGGGGTCGCCGTGGTAGCCGGTCATCAGGCCCACGGGGTGCTCGGACAGGTCGAGGGAGATCTCCCCCTCCGTCGCTCCGGGCGCGCCCGAGACCGGGTCGAGCAGCTCGACGCGGAAGCCGGGGCTGGGCCGGCCCATGGAGCCGGTCTTGAGCAGCTGGCCGGGGCTGTTCGACACCTGGATGACGGTCTCGGTCTGCCCGAAGCCGTCCCGGATGGTGACGCCCCAGGCGCGCCTGACCTGCTCGATGACCTCGGGGTTCAGCGGCTCGCCCGCGGCGACGGCCTCGCGCGGCGGGGTCCGCAGCAGGCTCAGATCGGCCTGGATGAGCATGCGCCACACGGTGGGCGGGGCGCAGAAGGTGGTGACGCCGGCCCGGTCCATCTCGGCCATCAGAGCGGCCGCGTCGAAGCGGGTGTAGTTGTACAGGAAGACGGTCGCCTCCGCGTTCCACGGCGCGAAGAGATTCGACCAGGCGTGCTTGGCCCAGCCGGGTGAGGAGATGTTCAGATGGACGTCCCCGGGCTTCAGCCCGATCCAGTACATGGTGGCCAGGTGGCCGATCGGGTACGAGACGTGGGTGTGCTCCACCAGCTTGGGCCGGGCGGTGGTGCCCGAGGTGAAGTAGAGCATCAGGGGGTCGTCCGCGTGGGTGGGGCCGTCCGGCTCGAAGGCGGCGTCGGCGGCGGCCGTCTCCTCGTACGCCTGCCAGCCGGGGCGGGGGCCGCCGACCGCGATCCGGGTGTAGTCCCCGGGTACGGCGTCGAACTTCGCGGTGTCCTCGGCCCGGACGACGACGTGCCGCACCCGGCCGCGTTCGATCCGGTCGGCCAGGTCGACCGGGCCGAGCAGCGGGGTGGCCGGGATGACGACGGCGCGCAGTTTCATCGCGGCGAGGGCCGTCTCCCACAGCTCGACCTGGTTGCCGAGCATGACGAGGATGCGGTCCTCGGCCCGTACTCCCCGGGCGCGCAGCCAGTTGGCCACCCGGTCGGAACGCTCGGACATCGCGGCGAACGAGACCTCGACACGTTCGCCGTCCTCCTCCACGATGTGCAGGGCGGTGCGGTCGTTGTCCCGCGCGATGACGTCGAACCAGTCGAGAGCCCAGTTGAAGTGCTCCGGGCGGGGCCAGCCGAAGCCCTCGTAGGCCGTGGCGTAGTCCGCGCGGTGCTCCAGCAGGAAGTCCCGTGCGGCGCGGAACGCGTCCGCCCTGCCCGTTGTCGCCGTCATGTGTCCTCCTCGTTGCCGGACCGCCGCCTACCATCGTGTATTCCGTGATGCAGGTCCCACCACCCCCGAACGGGGGGTGCGTCGCGATGAAGGGGAGGGCGGGTGGCGGCAGACACGGCCGAGTCGGTGGAAGTGCGTTCCGCGCTGGCGCGGCTTCGACGAGCCACGGGGCTGCCCGTGGCCTTCGGCGGCCTGGCCGACTCCGGCGGCCGGCTGGTGCGCATCAGCGAGCTGAGCGGTACGGCGACGCCCGCGCTGAGCGCGCTCGCCGTCTCCTCGGGCAACGGCCTGGGCGGCAAGGCGGTCGCCCTGGCCCGGCCCTGCGCGGTGAGCGACTACCCGGCCTCGCGGCAGATCAGCCACGAGTACGACACGGCGGTGGCGACGGAGGGGCTGTGTTCCGTCCTCGCGGTTCCCGTGGTCGTACGGCGCCGGGTGCGCGGGGTGCTGTACGGCGCCCTGCGGACGGCCCAGCCCCTGGGCGACCGCACGCTGGGGGCGGCCGTCGCGGCGGCCCGGGACGTGGAACAGGCGCTGGTCGTCCGGGACGAGGCACGCGAGCTGCTCGGTGTCGTCCGCGCGCCCGGCCCCGCGACGGGAGAACGGGGAGGCGCGGCGTGGGAGGAGGTGCGCGAGGCGCACGGGACCCTGCGGGCGCTGGCCCCGCGGATCGCCGACCCGGAGCTGCGGGCCGAACTCCTCTCCGTGTGCGGCCGGTTGGCCGACGCGGCGGCTCCGCCCGCGGGGGTGCCGCGCGAGGTCGGACTCGCTCCGCGCGAGCTGGACGTCCTCGCCTGTGTCGCGACGGGCGCGACCAACGCGGCCGCCGCCGAGCGGCTCGGGCTCCGTCCGGAGACCGTGAAGGGGTATCTGCGTTCGGCGATGCGCCGGCTCGGCGCGCACACCCGTCTGGAGGCGGTCGTCGCCGCGCGCCGGGCCGGTGTGCTGCCCTAGCGGACCACCCGGTCCGGCGCTGGCCATTCAACCGTCCGGACCCTGAAATGACTTATGCGCGACCATTGTTATTTCCCTCACCACCCAAACTGTCCGAAATTCAAAGAGACATTGCCTAATATTGGCCAGGACACGACACACGAGGGGAGCGGTGACCGTGCGAGGGGACTTCAAGGAACCTGCGAGACCGCGCCCCGACCTGGTCATCGGCCGGGAGGAACTCTTCGCCGCGGCCCGTGAGCAGCTCTCCGGCGGCGGCAGTGTGCTCGTGCACGGACCGGCGGGAATAGGAAAGTCGACCGTCCTGCGGGCGTTGGCCGCCGAATGCGCCGAATCGGCACGGACCGTCTTGCGGTGCTCGGCCACCGAGTCCGAATCCCATCTCCCCTTCCTCGCGCTGGCGGACCTCCTCGGTCTGGTCGTCGACGAGATAGCCGACCGGCTGCCCGCCCCGCAGCGCACCGCCCTGGAGTCGGCACTCACCGGCCGCGGCGAATCCACCCTCCAGCGCGACGGTCTCGCGCTGCGGCTCGCGGTGCTGTCGGCGTTCCGCGCCCTCGCCGCCCAGGGGCCGGTGCTGATCGTCGCCGACGACCTGCAGTGGCTCGACCCGGCCAGCGCCGAACTGCTCGGCTTCGCCGCCCGCAGGCTCGGCGGCACACCGGTCCGCATGCTCTGCGCGGTCCGTACGGACACCGAGCCGCAGGCACAGGACCACGACCGCTTCCTCCGCGCGTCCGTGCCGGAGACCCTGGCCCTGCGGATCGCGCCGCTGGCCCGCGCCCAGGTGGCCGAACTCCTCGGACAGCGCGGCTACACCGGCCTGCCCCGCTCCACCGTGCGCGACATCCACCGCACCAGCGGCGGCAACCCGCTCTTCGCGCTGGAGCTGGGCCGCGCCCTCGCCGAGTCCCCGACCCGGCCGAGTCCGGGCGAGCCGCTCCCCGTACCGACGTCACTGCGCGCGCTCGTCCTCAGCCGGCTGGACATGCTGTCCGCCGAGGCCCGCCGCACCCTGCTGGTGGTGAGCGCGGGAGCCCGCCCGACCCTGGCCCTGCTGCACGCCGCGGGCCGGGAGAACGCGGAGGCGGAGACGGCTTCGGCCGCCGCGCTCGGACTTCTCGCCACGGAACGCGAGACACCGGGCATACGGTTCGCGCACCCCCTCGTCTCGGCGGCCCTGTACGCGGAGGCCGACGCCCAGGAGCGGCGGGCCGCGCACGCCGCGCTGTCCCGGGCGGCCTCCGATCCCATCGAACGGGCCCGGCACCTGGCCCTGGCCACCACCGGCACGGACCCCGCGGTCGCCGCCCGGCTCGGCGAGGCCGCGGCCGCCGCCCGTGACCGCGGCGCCCCCTCCGTAGCGGTCGGGCTCGGGCTGCTCGCCGCCCGGCACACCCCGGCCGACACCCGGCCGGGCCCGGACGAACGGCGCCTGCAGGCGGCCGAGGACGCGCTGACGGCCGGGGAGACGGACCTCGCGCGGGACATCGCGCGCCAGGTGCTGTCCCGGGCCACCGCCCCCGCCGACCGGGTCCGGGCCTGGATGGTCGTCGTCGACGCCGCCGGACAGGCCATGTCGGAGATCGACGCCGTCTTCCCGCAGGCCCTCGCCGACGCGGGCGACGACCCCGGCCTGGTCGCCCTCGTCCGCTACCAACTCGCCTGGCGGGCGCTGCTCATGGACGGCGAGATGACCACGGCCCGCGAGGAGGCCGCGCGGGCCGCGCGGCTCGCGGCCCGCGCCGGGGACCGGCGCACGGAACTCCTCGCGCTCGGCTTCCAGGCGCAGATGGAGACCCTGATGGGGCACCCGGACGCGCCGTCGACCATCCAGCGGGCGATGCGCGAGCCGCAGGACCCGCGCGTCGCCTGCGACCACAACGGCGCCGGTGCCGCCCGCTTCCGCTGGCTCATCATGGGTGACCGGCTCGCCGAGGCCCGTACGGCCATCACCGCGCTGCTGCGCGAGGTGCAGCGGCGCGGCATGGTCGAGAGCGAGCTGCACTTCCTGCGCGGCCTCGCCGAGACCGAACTGCGCTCCGGGCACTGCGGTCGCGCCCTCGACCTGGCCCGGGAGAGCCTCAGGCTGGCCCGCGACACCGGCATCGGCGAGGCGGCCACCGCCATGTTCACCTCGCTCGCCGAGGCGGCGGGCGGTGACGTGGACCGGGCGCTCGCCCTCGCCCACGAGGCCGTGGACCGCGCCGAGGAGGACGGCGACCTGGTCTACCTCTCGCGCGCGCTCGGCGCCCTCGGGCACGCCCAGCTCGTCGCCGGGGACGCGTCCGCCGCGGTCCACTCCCTGCGCCGGGTACGGGAGTTGGAGGAGGGACTCGGTGTCATCGACCCCGCCCGCGGCCGCTGGCACGGGGACCTCGCGGAGGCCCTGGTCAGGATCGGCGAGACAGCGGAGGCGCAGGACGTCATCGATGTGACCCGCCGACGCGCGCTGCGGCTGGAACGCGAGAGCGTGCTCGCCGTGCTCGACCGGGCCGAGGCCCTGGTCCGAGCCGCGCGCGGCGAACAGGGTCCGGCGGAGCGCCAGTTGGCCTCCGCGCAGGAACGCCTCGCCAAGCTGGGCTACGGTCTGGAGGAGGCCCGTGCCGCGTACGCCCTCGCCGGTCTGCGCACCCTCTCCCCAGCCCTCGGCTCCCCTCGGGCCGGGGGGACCCCCGTCCCGGGGCCCACGACCTACGACGAGGCGGCCCGCCTGTTCCGCAGGTGCCGTGCGCTGCCGTGGCTGCGTCAGGTCGAGACGGCGTCCGCGCCTCCGCCGGCCGCGCCGCCGCTCGCCTCCGCCGCCCTCGGCACCCTCGCGGCGACCGAGCGACAGGTCGCCGCCCTCGTCATGGAGGGTGCCACCAACCGCGAGATCGCCGCGCGGCTGTTCATCAGCGTCAAGACCGTGGAGGCCACCCTCACCCGGGTGTACCGGAAACTGGGGATACGGTCGCGGGTCGACATCGTCCGTCTGGCGGCGGAGCGCAGACCCGACTGAGACCCGCGAACGGCCGACGGCGTGGAGGGTCCGCCCCGCTCGACGGGACGGCCGACCCGCCGGAAGGGTGAAGCGGCCTCCGGCGGGAAGGGTTCGGGCCGGTGGGGTCGGCCCCGAACCGGCGACGCGGCCGCGGGCCGGGAACGGTTGGCCCCACCCCGTCCGGAGCCGGGCGGACTCGTGAGAACCGCGGCCGGGAACGGCGACGCGGACTCCGCCGGGAAGGCGCAGGGCCCCTGAGGCCGCAGGCCGGGAACGGTGACACGGTCCGGGGCGGGAAGCCGGAAGGCCCGGGAAGCCGCAGGCCGGGAACGGTGACGCGGCATCCGGCGGGAAGCCGGAAGACCCCTGAGGCCGCAGGCCGGGAACGGTGACACGGTCCGGGGCGGGAAGCGGCCGGACCGGTGAGACTTCGGGCCGGAACGGTGACGCTTCGGCCTGGGACGGTACAGCCGCGGGCCGGGGCGGTAGAGCTCCTGGGTGACTCCTCCGGGTGAACGGGCGTCGGACGGACGGGGCCCCAGGGCCGGGACCAACCGGACGGCGCCCGCGTCAAACACCGCTCGCTCCGGGCAAGGGTTTTCCCTCCCCCATCTCCACTAGGGGGTTCCCTCATTGGGAGGGAGCGGTCCCACGCCCTAGCGTGTGGGCGTGCCGCTCGCTCGGGCACACGACACCTCACCCAGAGGCGTCGTGACTCACCCCCCACACCCGTGCGTCCCCCCACCGGCAACTTTCAAGGAGACCGATGTTCGGGCTCAACCGCGTCAAAAAGACCGCCGCCGTCTGCGCGGCGACCGCCGCAGCCGCCGCGACCACGCTGCTCGGCGCCCCCTCCGCCGCAGCCGCCCCCCAGCCCATCGTCGGCGGCACGACGACCACCACGACCGCGTACCCGTTCATGATGCAGATCACCGACGCCTCGCAGAACCAGTTCTGCGGCGGCACCCTCGTCGCCGCCAACAAGGTCGTGACCGCCGCCCACTGCATGGCCGGCGAGAGCACGAGCAGCATCCGCGTGGTGGGCGGCAGAACGTACCTCAGCGGCACGAACGGCACCGTCAGCAAGGTCAGCAAGATCTGGATCAACCCCGACTACACGGACGCCACCAACGGCGACGACGTGGCCGTACTGACCCTGTCGACGTCGATGTCGTACACCCCGGCGAAGTACGTCGCCACCTCGGACACCGGCCTGTACGCGACCGGCACCACGGCCCGCATCGTCGGCTGGGGCACCACCTCGGAGAACGGCAGCTCGTCCAACCAGCTCCGGACCGCGACCGTCCCGATCGTGTCCGACTCCAGTTGCGCGAGCTCGTACGGCTCCGACTACGTGGCCTCCGACATGGTCTGCGCCGGCTACACCGCGGGCGGCGTCGACACGTGCCAGGGCGACAGCGGCGGCCCGCTGCTCATCGGCGGGGTGCTGGCCGGCATCACCTCCTGGGGCGAGGGCTGCGCGGAGGCCGGCTACCCCGGCGTCTACACCCGCCTGACCACGTTCTCCAGCCTGGTGACCACGCAGGTCAACTCGTAGTAACCCATGATCTCCTGAGTACCCCTCAGGTATAAGCCGAGGGGCGTTGCGAGCCTCCACGAGCGGCCCGCAACGCCCCTCATCCACTCGGGCCTCCCCCACGGCCTCCCACGGATCCACCTCGGTACCGCCGCGGACTCCCCCTCGGTCTCCGTTTCGGTGGCCCAGCACACTTGCCGGCGGACGGCTGCTTCCCCGCAGCCCCCCAACCGTCCGCCGGCACCTGGGCCGCACCCCGCGACAGCGCCTCAGGACCGTGCGACCGTACCGAACCGGACGTCATACCCCTCCCCCTCGTGCATCGCCGCGAGCATGCGCTCCCCCTCCGCCGCGACCTCGTCCCGCCGCGCCTTCGTGAGCCTGCCGAAGAGCTCGACGACCAGCGCGCCCTCCTCCAGCTTCCACAGGCCGGACAGGAATCCGTCGACGAGCAGGGCGCGGTAGGCCTGGTTGCCCTGCCAGGTACGCCCCTTGAGGTCGGCGGGGACGATCCGGGAGCGGTCGGCGTGGGACAGCAGCAGATTGTCGAACTCGGGCAGGAAGCGGGGTGGGGCGGGGGTGTCCGCGTCGGGCCGGGACGCGTCGGGAAGGTCGAAGAGCTCCACACCGCTCTCGTCACGGAACGTCGCCAGGCCTGGCCGGAGCCGCTCGAAGACCTCGCGGAGCCGGGTCAGCCCGGCCCAGGTCTGCATGTCCTTGACCGAGGCGGGCCCGAAGGCGGCGAGATAGCGCAGCACGGTCGCGTCGGGTGCCGGGGCGGGCTCGGCGGTGCGGCCGAGCCAGTGTTCGGCGGTGGTGAGAGCGACCTGGCCGCTGCGGCCCCACAGACCGCGCGGGGTGACCTGGACAAGCGGCAGGGTGCAGCGGGCCGCGACGGACAGGGCGAACGGGTCGGCGTCCGGCCACTCGGCGAGCAGCGCCTCGCGCAGCTCCTTCATGGTGCGCGGCTCGGCCTCCACCAGCTCACGGCCGATGACGGCGAGCCGGTCCAGGTCCACGCCGTTGAGCCCCTTGCGGAACTGGCCCAGCTCGCGGTCGCGCGCGGCCTGCACCAGCGGACGCAGGGTGAGGGCGTCCTCGGCGGTATGGGTGTGGATGGTGGAGCGCATGGTGACGATCCGGACGACCTCGCGGGCTCCCATGGCGGCCGACAACCGATCGGGCCGGAAGCCGTCCAGCCGGGCTGCGAGGGCGTAGTACGGCGGCTTCACGTTCTGTGCCTGGAGGCCGAGGAGGTGCTCGACGGCGGCCGTCGCGGACAGCGGGGAGCGGCGCAGCAGGAGCTGACGGTCGAGGGTCGCGCGGTTGAGGGCGCGGGTGCCGAGCACGGGAGCCGTCGCGGTCGTCTTCGTCATGCCCGGCACGCTAGCGCCGCTTGCGGACACGTTCTGTCCGCAACTCTCACCCGATACCGATGCCGCCGACCACTCACGGACCCTTTGCCCCGTATATCCTGCTCGGTGATCACACAGACGTACGTTCGACCCTGGAGGCAGCCGCGATGTCCGAGCGACGCGACCGCCAAGCCTCGAAGAACCGGAAGAGCACGAGGGACACGGACGGCTCCGCGGAGACGAGGGGCTCCGGAGAATCGCGGAGCGCCGGGGCTTCGCGGAGGTCTCTCTGGCGGCGCGCCCTGACTCCGCCGTCCGCGCCGCCCCCGCAGCCTCCGGCGCCGCACGACTCGCCTCCCGCGCCCGAGCCCGCCGAGGTCGCGAGCGTCGTCCAGTCCGCGCTGTACCGCGACGGCGTGCGGGTGTCGACGCCCGCGACGCTGGCCGACACCTTCCGGGCGCTGCGCGAGCAGCCGGACGGCATGGCGTGGATCGGCCTGGCCCGTCCGACCGAGGCCGAACTCCACTCGCTGGCCGCCGAGTTCGACCTGCATCCGCTGGCCGTCGAGGACGCGATGGAGGCGCATCAGCGTCCGAAACTGGAGCGCTACGGCGAGACGCTCTTCGTCGTGCTGAGCGCCGCCCGTTATCTGGACGCGGTCGAGGAGGTCGACTTCGGCGAGCTGCACGTGTTCGTGGGACCGGACTTCGTGATCACGGTCCGGCACGGCGCGGCACCGGACCTCTCGGCGGTGCGCCGCCGCATGGAGGACAGCCCGGAGTTGCTGAGACTCGGACCGGAGGCGGTCCTGTACGCGATCCTCGACTCCGTCGTCGACGGGTACGCCCCGGTGGTCACCGGCGTCCAGAACGACATCGACGAGATCGAGACCGAGGTCTTCCGCGGCGACCCCGCGGTGTCCCGCCGTATCTACGAACTCTCCCGCGAGATGGTCGAGTTCCAGCGCGCCACCCGCCCACTGGTCGGCATGCTGCACAGCCTGATGGCCGGCTTCGCCAAGTACCGCACGGACGAGGAACTCCAGCGTTACCTCCGCGACGTCGCCGACCACGTCACCCACACCAGCGAGCGCGTCGACGGTTTCCGCCAGGCCCTCACCGACATCCTGACCGTCAACGCGACGCTGGTCACCCAGCAACAGAACGCCGAGATGCGGGCGTTGGCGGAGGCGGGCTTCGAACAGAACGAGGAGATCAAGAAGATCTCGTCCTGGGCGGCGATTCTGTTTGCTCCCACACTCGTAGGAACCATCTACGGCATGAACTTTGAGAACATGCCGGAGCTGGGCTGGCGCTTCGGATACCCCTTCGCTATCGGCTTGATGGGCGTGGTTTGCGCCAGTTTGTACGTAATTTTCAAGCGCCGGGACTGGCTCTAGGGTTGGCACTCACCCTCGCGGAGTTTCCACTGTTCACTCTCGCACTTCACCGAAGCGGGGCCCTGACCGGCTCTGGGGAGAAGTGATGCGAGTGATCTCCTCGCCCTGTCCCCGACAGGCCCGTGACCAGCCCTTTTTGGGCGTCGGCAAGCTCTGGGGAGAATCCGGGGAGAAACGGATGACAGTCCGCGCCTTGCACCCGCCGCAACGAGCCCGCCCGGCTTCCTGTGCAGTGCTCCCTGCAGAGCCCGCCGACCCTGCAGCGCATCACAGACAGTGGCCTCCATGCAATTGCCGTCCCCGACAGGCCCCAGGGTCAGAACGCCCTGACCCGTCGCAAGTCTCGTCCGGCCGAGCGACGCCAGTCGCGGAGCTTCAGCAACTCGCCATAGACACCGTGCCCACGGAGTCAGCAACAGAGCAGACACCCTCGGCCGGCAGCCTGCTGTGAGCTCGCCAGGGCTTCATGCCTGCGTCTGGGGTGACCACTCAACAGGCCATGGGGGCCAGCCCGGGTGGCACCCCCGTCTCCGCACGCGACCACTTCGGGCCTGCCGATCATCAGGGTGTTGCCTTCGGAGCTGGGGCTCGTTGGTGTCGTACGCGCATCCCGGACGAGACTCGTGAGCAACTTGCCGTGAAGTTGGCGGTGTTGTTCCCGCATTTGGACGAGCGGCAGCGACGTTACTGATGGCGGCGGAGGCCCACGGTCTGGGACATTGCTGTGTCCGGGCCGTGGCCCGGGCGGAGTGACACAACAGTCCGCAAAGGGGTGTCCGACCTGCAAGCGGGCCAGTCCCTGCTGGGGCGGGTGCGGCGGCCGGGCGGTGGGCGCGAACACCTCGCAGACCTCGATCCCGGGCTGCGGACCGCGCTGTTGCAGCTGGTCGAGCCGGACGAGGGCGGGAATCCGATGTCGCCGATGCGGTGGACGACCAAGTCGACCCGCACACTGGCCGCCGAGCTGTCCCGCCAGGGGCACCGGAGCGGCGCGGACACCGTCGCCGACCTGCTGCGACAGGAGGGCTTCCGCCTGCAGGCCGAGGCCAAGACACTCGAGGGCGGTCAGCATGCCGCCCGGGACCCCCAGCGGCGGCGACGGACTACCCGTTCGTGCAGCACCCGTCCGCTGACGTTGCCGTCAACTACTGCCGTCAGACACCCCAGGAGCCCCACCGAAAGTAATCCGTCGGGGCTCCTCCTATTGCAGGGCCGCGTCCTTCAGGTGATGTGTCCTGGTTGATCACATGATGCCGAGGGTGATCAGTGGACGGTTGGCGTCGCGGGTGTGGTGGCGGAGTCCAGCGGCGATGTTCGTCTGGTTGGCGAGTCGGAAAGCGCCGATGGCCAGGTTGCGCAGGGATGCCATGGCACGTGGAGCGGTGCCGGTGCGTACGCGGGAGGCGTCCTCGGCGTACGTGGTGTCCCTGACGTGGTGGATCTTGTTCTCGATGCCCCAGTGGCCGCGGACGCGGCGGGCGATCTCGGTTGCGTCGGCCTGCTCCGCGGTCAGGTCGGTCACCCCGTAGATGCGTTCCAGGGTGACCTTGCCGGTGGTGACGATCCGTCGGCGGCGCACGATCTGGACGGCCTGCACCGCGTGTGGGAACGCGATCCCGGCGACGGCGGCGGCCTTGATCCGGCGGATCTCGTCGCGGCCGTGCGCGGTGGCCCGCGTCTTGTCCAGGAGTGGCACTTCCCGCCATGGCAGGGCCTTCAGCCACTGGTGCAGGGTGGGCTGATTGCCCTTGATCAGCGCGATGTAGTGGGCGTGCTTGTCCTCGACGAGGAAGCACGCGTGGGCGGTCTGCGAGTGGAGGGCGTCGAAGGTGACCACCGTGCCGTGCAGGTTGAGCGGGGCAAGCAGGGGCTGGAAGACGGTGATCCCGTTGGTCGTGGCGTCCACCTCGCGCTGGGCGGTGACCAGGCCGGTCCCCGTCATCGCGGCGAGCAGATGGACCTGGGTGCCGTCGGTGCGGCGGGCACCGCGCACGGTCTTGCCGTCCACGGCGAGGGAGGGCAGGGGCCGCCGGTCGCTGTCGTTCTCCTCCTGGCCAGCGGCGCGTTCGCGCCCGGCGAGCCAACTTCCGACGGCTGTATCCAGGGCGTCGCCGTCGATGCGTTGGAGGACACGACGCACGGTGGCCTCGGCCGGGGCGACGGGGCCGCGGTCCGGCTCCCGGCATGGGCCACCGAGCCGGGCCAGGACGTTGGGCGGGGCGTCGGCGGCCCACTCCGCGATCGCGGCCAGGGACTTCGCTCCGGCCAGGACCGCGCACGCGGCCAGGGAGAGGACGAAGGCGAATGGGTTGAACCGGGATCCTTACTGTGCGCCAACGTACAGCGAACATCCCCTGCGTACCCTGGCATTTTCGCCGCCCAAGCGGAGCCGACCTCCCCTCTTCGCGCGGGCCTGTGTCGGCCGTGGGGAACCCTGTGACAAGATCCGCTGGCATGTCATCTGTCGTGTCGTCCGCCATGCCTTCGTTGCCTTCGTCGCCCACGGGTCCCTCAAGAACCGGTCGCCGTCTGCTGGTCGCCCTGCTCGCGATGCTCGCGACAGCAGGCTCCACCGTGGCCGAGGCCGGCACGCCGTCCGGCCCGACGCCCGGCGCCGCGGTGAGAGCGGCCGAACCCGCGACGCCTGACCGCCCCAGCTACGACGTGAAGCTGCGCGCCGATGGCGACGGCTCCCACTGGGCGGGCCGGCAGACGGTGTCCTTCCGTAACGCCTCCAGCCGGCCCCTGCGTGAGGTGTACATACGCCTGTGGGGCAATGGCGAGGACGGCTGCGGGACATCCGGAAGACCGTCCCCCGTCCGCGTCTCCCACGTGCGCGGCGGCACTCCGGGCCGCCCCGGCGTGAAGTGCACGGCGCTGCGCATCGCTCTGCCGAGGCCGCTCGCACGCGGTGAGCGGACGGCCGTCTCCTTCGACGTGGCCCTCACCGTGCCCGCACGCAACAACCGCTTCGGCCGCGAAGGCGCGTTCCGCTTCCTGGGCAACGCGCTGCCGGTCCTCGCCGTGCACGACGCGAGGGGGTGGCACCTCGATCCGTATGTGTCGTACGGCGAGAGCTTCTACACCCTGGCGAGCGACTTCCGGGTGCGCCTCGACCACCCGTCCGCCCTCAAGGTCCCGGCGACCGGCAGCACATGGACCTGGACCCGCCCCGGCGGTACCGGGCGTACGGTCACCCACAGCGTCGCCAAGCGGGTGCGGGACTTCGCATGGGCGGCGGGCCCGTTCCGCACCGCGACCCAGACCTCGCCCGACGGCGTGCGCGTGAAGTCGTATTGGTCGCCGAACACGCCCGCCGCCGGTGTCCGCCTCAACCGCAAGGACGGCGTCGCCGCCATCGACCGGTTCGGCAGGGAGTTCGGCCGCTATCCGTACGGCGAGATAGACCTCGTGATGACCCCCGGGTTCGCCGGCGGCATGGAGTACCCCGGCCTGGTCATCCTCGGCACCGATTCGGAGGGTGGCGCCACCGTCCATGAGATCGCCCACCAGTGGTGGTACGGCGTCGTGGGCAACGACGAGTACAACTCACCCTGGCTGGACGAGAGTTTCGCTCAGTACGCCAACGCGCGCTACTACCGCTGGGACGGGTTCGAGTGCTCGCCGGACGACTCCTGGCCGAGCGCCACCGCCGCGCTCACCAACTCGATGGCCTACTGGTCTACACACCGTGGCGAGTACTTCCAGGTCGTGTACGGGATCGGCCCCTGCGTCCTGGCCGACCTGGAGCACGTCCTCGGGGCCGGCACCATGGCGCGCCTCATCAAGAAGTACGCCCACGACCACTGGTACGGCGTCTCCACCACCGTCGACTTCAAGAAGGCCGCACAGTCGATGACGCACAGGGACCTCGGCCCCTTCTGGCGGAAGCACCGCATCCGCTGAAGTCGCACCATCGAAGGATTCGAATGGTTCGAGCCATCTCGTCGGCACAGTTACCTTGAACCCCTGACCCGAAGACCCCTTTCCCCCATTCTTTACCCAGCCCTTCACGCGAGGTTCATTCCCGAAGTGCGCAGCCCCGTCAGATTCACCGTCATCCGTCCTGGGAAAATTCTGGGGGTCCAATCCATTATCCAGCTCGCTTGTACCCACCTCATCCGGTGACATTCGGTAAATATCCGTAGTTGGCTCGTCGATACCGGAAGGGCAATTGTGAACGAGAACCGGTGTGGTCCTGGCCAGTACATAGCCGATCGGCAGCCCCCTTTCAGTACAACCGATCAGGAGGCTCCGCGGAGGTCGAGGGACCGGAGTTCGGCCAGGTGGTCACGGACGATCGCCTGGAGTTCTTCGTTGGTCACGTCGTCCGCATCTCGGAGCCCTGGATCGATGACGTAGTCGTCGAGTGCGTAGAAGACCTGGTCCAGAACTCTGGAAAAGGGTTCTCGCAAACGTTCGCGCAGATCCAGGGCCCGTCGTCGAGCGGCCAGCCATGACTGCGCGAACTCCTCCGCGCTGATCCGGCCGGCTGCGAAGGACTCCATGAGCGACACTTGTTCCGCGGTGGCGGATCCGGCCGCGACGTCCCTCTTCGACGCCCACGCCACCTCGCGTGGCTGGAACGCTTTCGAGACGTCGGACAGCGCCGGATGGCCGGGGCCGGTGCGTTTCGCGTACCGTTTGAAGTCGACGATCGCCTGATCGACGCCTTCGGGGATGCTATGCCTGAGGAAGTCGCGGGTTCCACCGATCAAGGAATAGCCTTCGTCCGTCACGAGCAGCGCACCGGAGAGGTCGGGAAGGGCGAGCACAAAGCTCTCGTCCCGCCACGGGACCTGCTGGAGGATGCGCTCTTGAGTCGAAGGGATCTCGATCTCCGGCCGTCCGGCGGCGGCATCGCTCAGGCGGCTCGCGATGACATAGGTGTGGCCCGTTCTCCTGGATCCTGCGCTGAACCGGCTCGCCAGGTGCTCATCCATGCGTGCGTGGGAGGGCAGCGGCACGACCTGCTTGCCGCCCTCCGCGATCCACTCAGGGTTGAAGGATCGCGGTCCGGAGAGGACGAGGTTGACCAGTCTGTTGTCGTTCATGTGCTGTCGCTCTGTTTCGTTCACCACAGGAACCCCCGCCGCACGATGTCCGCGAACTGGTTCTTGTTCAGCTGGAAGGCCGACCAGAATCGGCCGTCCGTGCGGAGCATGACCATCTTGAGTGACTGCGGATCGATGAAACCCACCGCCTGCCCTTGTTTACGATAGCTGTACCGGAAGATCTTGGTGCCGGGAGCCGTCATGTGCTCCTGCATCGCTTTCTGGAATGCCTTGAGATTGGCCCCATTGAGGTTTCCGGGGTTGTCCAGGAAGTCTTTCGCGTGTGCATGGAACTTCTTGCTCATCACCTTCTGGCTCGAGAAATCAGCCTTGTCCGCCCATCTGCCTCTCAGGCAGGGGGCCAGTCCGAGCGGGTCGGTCCAGGTCTGAGGGTTGTGAACGTAGCTGTTCGGGTTGTCCGCAGGTGCGAGGCCGAGGGGATCCGGTGTGAGGTACCGGCCGGATTCGGGGTCATAGGTGCGGAAGAAGTTGTGATGGAGGCCCGTTTCCGGGTCGAAATACTGGCCCGGGAAGCGCAAGGGTGTATAGGCGGTGCTGTTCGCCGCCCATGTGGTTGCGCCCCACAGCGTGGAGCGGGCCTCCCAGGCGATGTCGCCCCTTTCGTCGAGGAGTTCGGTGGGAGTACCGACCAGGTCGGTGACGATGGCGAAGAACCGGGCGTCGATCTCTTCCTGGGGCGAGTCGACGGCCGCGATGCGTTCGGCCTGAACGATGGGGCGTATGCCCTGGTGGTCCCAGGTGACGGTGACCGCGTTCGGCAGGTCCGTCGACGTGGTGGTCTGTTCGCAGAGGGTCGTGCCGTCCCAGATGAAGTCGACCTGCTCGGCGACCGACGCGCTGTCCGCGGCCAGCCGTTGCTTGGAGATCCGTCGGCCCAGGGGGTCGTAGAGGTAGCGCCAGCACGTGCCGTCCGGCGTGATCACCGAGACCAGACGGTCCTCCGCGTCCCACGTGTACCGCCACGTGTCCGGTTTTCGGGACAGGCGGGTCTTCTGGCGCAGGACGACGCGCCCAAGGGCGTCGTGCTCGTAGCGGACGCCTCCGGCACGGGTGAGACGGGTCCCCGAGTAGGTCCGGGCACCAGCGGCTTCCGCGCCGGCATGCGACGCGGGCCAGGAGGCATCCGTCTGGTTCCCCGCGGAGTCGTATGCGTAGCGTTCGGACCAACCCCTCGCGTGGACGGCGGTGACCCGTCCGGCCGGGTCCAGATCCAAGCGGCGTACGCCTTCACGCTGGTCGTCGAGCCGGACAAGATTGCCGTCCGCACGGTAGTCGTAGGCGCGCCGCCGGACCGAGCGCCCGCCTGCGCCGGTGACCGTCTGGAGGGTCAGGCGGCCCAGCCCGTCGAGAGTGTTGGCGACGCTGATCGCGGCGCCGACATGCCTGGTCGTCTCCTGGCCGGCCGTGTCGTACGCGAAGTCGACCGTACGGCCGACGGTCGTCAGCCGAGTCGGATTGCCCGCAGCGTCGTAGGACCACTCGCTGGTGGCGCCGTTCGGGGTGGTGCGGTGGGTACGGCGACCCAGCGGGTCGTAACTGTAGGATATGGAACGGCCGTTGACAGTCTCGGACAGCAGACGCCCACGGGGGTCGTGACGCTGATCGACCCGCGCGCCGGGGGCAACGGCCTGGGTGAGTCGACCCGACGGATCGTAGGCGAAGGTGGTGGTGACGCCGTCCACCGACTGCCGGACGATCTGCCCGAGCTCGTCATGAGCGAAGTGAGTGATCTGGCCGAGGGCGTTCGACCGGGCGGTGAGCCGATCACCCGCGTCGTGGCTGTAGCTGAGCGTGCGGCCGTCGAAGTCCGTTTCCGATATCAGGCGCCCAGCCGGGTCGTACGCGTACGTCCAGGTCAGGCTCTGCGGGTTGGTGACCTGGACAAGGCGCAGTTCGGTGTCGTGGGTGAAGGTGTAACGCGCCCCGTCCGGGCCGGTCCGAGCGGCTGGCAGATCGAAGTGGGTGTACTCGTAGCCGGAGACCCCGCCCAACGTGTCGGTGTGGGCGGTGCAGTTGCCCTCACCGTCGTAGGTCCACGACTCGGTGCTGCCATCGGGGATGACGCGCCGAGCCAGTCCACCTTCGACGGTCCACTCCAGACGTGTCACATTGCCGAGCGGATCTGCGACCGCGACCGGCCGCCCGAACGCGTCCCGCTCGTACCGCGTCGTCGCACCGAGCGGATCGGTGATGTCGTCCGGGAGTCCGGCGGGGTTGCAGCGAACACGGGTGACGTGGCCGAGCGTGTCCGTGACCGTGGTGAGATGACCGGCCGAGTTGTACGTGGACCGGGTTGTGGCTCCGACCGGGTCCGTGACACTGGTGAGATTTCCGCGTTCGTCGTACTCCCGGCGCCACTTCGTCCCATCGGCCTCGCTGACCGTCGCCGGTAGTCCGAGGTCGTTGTACGCGACGGCAGTTGTCCGACCGTCCGAGCGGGTGACCGCCACGACCCGTCCGTGCTCGTCGTAGCCGTACCGAGTGGTGTGTCCGAGCGGATCGATGACGGCGGTCAGTTGGTTGTCGTCATCCCACTCCTGGCGGGTGACATGACCGAGGGGGTCGGTCTCGCGAACCAGGCGCAGTGCCTCGTTGTGCTCGTATCGCGAGGCGTGTCCCAGTGAGTCGACGACCGTGGTGGTGCGGGTGGAATCGTCGTAACTGAGCGTTCCGGAGAGAAAACCGCCGCTGCCGCCCGTGCGAACGACTCTGCCCCGTTCGTCGTACGTGTAGTTGTACGTGGTGTCGTTGCGGTCGGTCCACGAGGTGATCCGACCGGCCTCGTCGTAGGTGAACCCGAGGGGCCGCCCAGAGGAGTTGACGACTCCGGAGAGGTTACCCGCGTCGTCGTAGACGTAGGAGACCAGCAGTGTTCCCGCGGCCTTGGGTCGTTGCGGGTCAAGCAGCCGGAGCGCCGCGACGCGTGGCAGGTCCCTGTGACGGTCGACAGCAATGCGGTAGCCGCCACTGTGCGCGACCTCGACGGGGGTGCCGTCGTCGGTGTAGTGGACAGTGATGCGCTGCCCGTTGCGGTCCACGATCGCCTGGAGCGGCAGGTCGACCGCTTCACCGTCGTCGGTGGGGCGCGGGGTGTGGAAAACGTAACTGAGCCCGCTGTCCGGGTCGGTCACGCGCAGCGCGCCGTCCACCTCGTCGTCCCAGCCCAGCGGCCACCGCCGGCCTGCCTCGGGATGAACGAGCCCCACGTCGTCGGGTTCCGGCATCGGATAGACGCAGCGGGAACCGTCCGGCGCGGCGTAGATGACGCCGTCGCCGTCGACCTGGAGGCGCTGGTCGAGGGTTGACGCCCATGACGGACCGAACCAGCCGCCCCATCGGAAGGAGGACACGTGAGTGCGCTCCAGTACCAGCGGCAGGGCACCGAGCAGCTCCACATCGGTCTGCTGCAAGAGCATGTCGCCGGTGGCCACGTCGATCGGGTCAAGCTTGCATTTCTTGAACAACGCCCGGATGGAGGCGGGCACCTTCTCCCATTCCCCGGGTCGCAGCTTCAATCGGGACAGCCCCGAACCGTCCAACTTCAACGCCCGGCTCAGCCTGGACAGTTCGCTGGGCTTGAGTCCCTTCAAGCCCTTGCCGAGAGCCTTGCCCAGCACACCGAGGCCGACGCCCATGACTGCGCCCTCGGTCAGGATGCCGGCCAGCTTGTCCGGGTCCTTGAATGCGCCCGGATCCTCCAGCAGTGTCTGGAAAGCGGAGAGTCTCACACCCTCGCTCGCCATCTTGCCCACCGAGGCGATCGCCCTGATCTCCTTGAGTGCCTTCAGGGCACGTTCCACAGCGCGGATGGCTTCCATGACGGAGCGGACAGCGATGCCCAGCGCAGTACCCTCCTCCTCGATCCGGCCGACCAGCGCAACGACCTTCAGTGCCCGCTCGCCGGCCATCAGGGTGGAGGCCACCTCCGAGGCCCCCGCGGTCAGGATGGACAGGGCCAGGCCCGCGATCTCGAACTCGGCAATCTCTGCGAGGATCACACCGATCTCGGAGAGCATCTCGTGCGCTTGGTGGGCGAAGTCGTCCAGCGCCTTGGCGCCTTCCCGTAGGGAGTCCGCCATGTCCATGGCATTCGTGCGGACGTTCCTGGCGCGCTTGTGGAACGCCTTGGCCGTCTCGCCCTCCCACGCCACGTGCGCGACTGCTCGTTCGGCGTCTACGGCCGCGTCGTCGAGTGCTGCGGCCAGGTGCCACCACTTCGTGGCGATCGCGCGGACACCGTCCGGGTCCACTGCCGGGTCGGAGATTCCCAGGAACTCCAGGCCGCTGGCGATGTCGTCGCCGAACATGTGGTTGAACTTGTTGACGTAATGCAGCGGGTTGAGGTCGACCACTGGCGGCTCAGCCTCTCTTGCCGCGGGTCGCCGCGGCGAGGAGCACGTCCAACACGTCGAAGGCGTCGGAGACTTCGCCCATCAGCTTCGCTTCAGCCTGCCACTCCTCCTCCAGGACGTGCGTCAGCCGGGCCAGGGTGTGCATGCCGTCGCGTATGTCGTCCGTGGCGCCGAGCAGGGAGCCGAGCGTGCCGAGTGCGCCGAGGTCGTTCGACTCCTCCTTGAACGCGTGCAAGGGTTTGGCCGTGCGATGCGGCACCTTGCGCAACGCCGTGGCCGCCCTGTCCAGCGACTCCGCTTCCTTCTTCAGGTCCGACACTCTGCCCAGCCCCCGTAGTTCACTCTGTGCACATGCCAACCCAACGACCGTAGTGAGTGCGGTTATGGACAAGGCATGGTGAAAACCAAGGGGAAGTAAAGATGGCCACCGTTCCGGCAGGAAGTCGTCTGCAGCGGCGTCTTGCCATCCGCGTACTCCTCGGAGAGGGTGCGCAGTTCAGCGGCGGCATCCAGGGTTCCTTTGTGGGCGAGGATGTTCGGCAGGGTGCGGGCCATGTCGCGCAGCCGGTCGTCGTCGCCGACGAACCCGGATTGCAGCGGGCGATTGACGATGGCGTCGATACCGACGTGGTGGACGAGCAGCCGGTAGAAGTCCGCAAGATCGCGTTGGGGCAGCGCGGCGACGGCCGTTGGCCAACTGCCCGGCGGAGCGGGCATGCGCGTCAGTTGGTGCAGGAACGCATTGAGGGTGTCTGGATCGTCAAGACGGCGATGGATGAGCGGCCAAACGGCCGGCAGGGCCGTGAGATGCGGGAGGGCGACTGCCGCAAGCATCCACCGAACGCGCTCTGGTGAGTTGGAACTGTCCCAGAATGCGGTGACAGCTCGGAGAGTCGGATGAGCATCTCGCGCGGCGAGGGCCCGATCCAGGACGGTGGGGTCCTCGGGCGGCGGGAACGCGACCGCCAGGGGGACTGTAGGACGTTCGGCTCTGACAAGACTTTCGTAGCCGTTGATCGGCTTCTCGGTTCTGGCCTTGGTGGCATGGCCCGTTGGGGCAGGCTGGTGGGGGCCTTGACCCAACAGCCGACGCGCAGCCCTACCCGACACCGCCCCCGGGAACCGGCGAAAGTGACATCACGGTCACGCATTCGGCCGGCCATCCCGTGAAGCAGTGACGCTCACGGGAAAGGGCGGTGGCCCCGAAATGCCACCGCCCCATCATCTGCCCGCTGACGTTGCCGTCACCGTTTCAGTCATCCCGTCGACATGTAAGACAGGAAAGCCACTCCCCTACCCAGCCGGATGAGCCACTTCAAGGAACTTCCGGTACACGAGGGCCATCAATGCTGCGTACGCATGCTGCGCTCGCGCGACTTCCAGGTCCTTGCCCGAAGATTCTGCACCGAGCTGACCGATCCGCTCCATGAGCTCGTCGAGGATCGACAGGACATCGGCCGGCGACGGCTTGAAAATACCGCGTTCCACAAACCTGATGACCGTTGTGACGTATTCGTCGACTTCCGCCAGATCGGCGTACGTCATCTTCAAGCCCGCAGTCGAGCCACCCGACGGAAACGGTACTCGGCGCCACAGAGTGTAGGAATCCATGAAAGTCAACGACATCCGTACCACCATCCTAACCGGCATCTTCAGCCGAGTACCAGAAGGATACGATCCTTTTGTCCGGCCCAAGGATTCCACCCATACCAGTCCTGGGATCGACATATTTCACGCCGAACTCTCCGTCATCCATGGGCGCCCTCTTTGCGTTCAAGCCAACCTTTCCTCCTGGCTGCGCCAGGCGGTTCAGCCCATTCTTTGGCATCCTGCAGGTACTGTTCGCGCGTTACGCCTGCACGAGCTCCATGCCGTTCAACGAAGTGAAACTCGAAGCTTGCTGCAGAAGTTTCGAAACTGCCCGGGTGCCAAAATGCCTCGACCGCCTTCGGGCACACGCCCGAATTGTGAACGAAGACCGGCGCACTTCCTGCCAGCACATAGTACGTGTGCAGTTCCTCGACGGTGAGGTTGTACATGTCTGCGGCGCCAGGCCGCTGCAGCGCATCAACGACCGTGACTCGCTTGTCATCGGCGGTGATGAGGTCGTGCCCGGGCACGAGTTCAGCAGCACCGGTCCACGCATGGGTGGTTTCGTCCCAAAAGGGATGCCCGGCGGTGGTGTGGAGGGTGACGATCCGGTCCCCCCTGTCCCGGACGGTGAGATCAAGGAGGTCGTTGTCGCGATGGACAAGGCGGGCGACCACCTTGCGGGGACCCTTGTGCCTGCCGGTCCTGGGATCAGCCGCCTCGACCTCGTCCCCCGGTTGTACCCGAAGAAGTACTGGGTACCGTCGGTGGTCGTCACCTTCCAGTACTCGTCGTTGCGGGCGCCGTTGGAGCGGACGTCGGTGGTGGAACCGTAGACCCGCTCGACCTTGGTGCCGTCGTCGCCCTTGATCTTGAACTTGCCGGTGCCGTCCGGGATCAACTCGCCCGCGTGACCGTTGAACGAGATCGTCGCGTTGTCGTACGCCCAGCACTGGTCACCGGGCTTCTTGCCGTCGGCGTTCTTCACGTCGTCGTCGGCGCACGGCTTGTAGCTGCGCTCCACCGAACCGGGCCACAGCGCGAAACCGTCACCGGCCCACGACGACTGGTTGTTGGTCGCCGACGTGCGGCCGTCGATGCCACCGGAGGAGTACGACAGACCCACCGAGGGGGCGAGCTTGCCGGGCACACCCGGCACCGGCATGTCGTAGGACCAGGAGAAGCTGCCCGAGTTGAGACTGGTAGACCAGGTCGCCGAGGCGGACAGCTCGCTCGCGGAGTAGTCCCCGTGCTCGCTGGAGGTACCGCCCGCAGCGGCCGTGGTGGCTGCCAGCAGGGTCGGTGCGGCACCCACCGTGGCGGTGGCGGTGAGCGTCGTCCCGCTGTTGCGCGCGTCGATGGTCCGACCGCTGCGGCACTTCGCGAGCTCCGGGGTCGTCGCGGCGCACGCGGGCAGCTGCACCAGCTTCAGCCGCGACGCGTACGCGCCGCCGTAAGCCTGCGCGAACGCGGAGGTGTCCACGCCGACGCCGACCTGGTCACCGGTGGCCGCGGGATCGCGGCGCACCGAGAACAGCAGCCCGTCGACACCGGCCTTCTGCGCCGCCTTCCGGTCCAGGACCTTGACCGTCGCGGCACCGGTCAGCGATTTGGCGTGCGCCTTGGCGGCCGGCGTGGTGAGGGAGACCGGAAGGTCTCCCACCCGCCGGGCGACCGCCTTGGCCCCCGGCTTCAACGTGACCGTCGCCGTCCCGGCGCGCGGCCAGGCGTGCCGGGGCGCCTTCGCCGGCACCCGGGGTTCGTCCTCCGTCCCACGCGGCAACGACTTCACACCGTGGCCCGTGAGCGCCTTCTCCGACGCCGGGACACCCGGCATGTCATCTGCCTGAGCCGTGGGCGTCACGGCCCCTTGCAGCAGGGTGCCCACCAGTGCCGCCGCTATGGTCACGGCGATTCTGTGGCGGGCTCGTCTACTCGTTGTCAAAACGGTTCCTTTCTCATTGTTTCCCGGCTTCGGTTTCCCGGTTGCGGACCGGAAGCCGAGGGCAGCGCCGTGTCGTTGGCCAGGGCCGCCATGTGCGTGTCCGTGGCCGCGCCCTCCATCACCCGGACGTCGCCGATCGCGCCTCGCCGGAATGCGATCCGGGTGCCGCAGCCGGTCTTGACGGGTCCGAACCATCGGCTGCAGGAGGACTTGTCGGCATCCGTGGGGGCGGACCAGTGGGCCCGCCCCCACGGCGGTGCGTTATTCGATGGCTCGACGACGGGTCCGTGGAAGGAGACCGCGGCCTGACCGTCGCCCTTGGCACATCGGATGATCTGGGCAGGTGAGGCCGCGGTCTGAAAGCGCTACTTCGTCTTCACAGCGCTGGTGTACATCCCTTTCACCGACTGTCCGTTGGTCACGGACCGGGGTTGGTGGCCAGTTCGGCGCCATTGGCCAGGGCGTCGATCTGGGCGTCCGTAGCCACGCCCTCCATCACCCAGACGTCGTCGATCGCGCCGGGCCAGTACTCGCCCCAGGTGCTGCTGCCGGTCTTAACGCGTCCGAGCTGCAGGCCCTTGGTGGCGTCGAAGGAGGTCACATTGGAGTTCCAGGAGACCTTTTCGGTGCAGGTGGGGACGTTGGGCGTGCCGTCGTCATCGTCGTCCGCGCACAGGGTCTGTCTGCGTAGGCCGTCCACGTACAGGCTCATCTGGTCGTTGAAGGCGTCGTAGACGACGGCCAGGTGGTTCCAGGACGTGTTGTTCTGGAAGTTGGTGTGCTCGGCGGACACGCTGGTGGCGGTGGTGGAGTCCGCGTCGGACATGACCAGTTGCCAGTGACCGCTGATCGAGTCGGTCTCACCCGCGGGTGGCGGGTCGGGCACATAGCGAACGACGAAACCGTTGTTGTTGACGCCCGCCTGGCTCAGCACCGTGACCGGCTGCTGAGGTCGTGCCGCGGTGGTCACCCACGCGGCGACCGTGAAGCCGGTGTTGGTGTGCATCGGCGAGGTGGCCGTCGCCGCGTAGTCGCCGTTGCCGTCGAGCAGCAGGCCGCCGCCGGTGCCGACATAGGTGCTGTTTCCGGAAACGTCCACCGCGGCGTTGCCGCCGAGGGTGAGCGGGTGCCGGTCGGCCGCCGTGGGCAGGTCGTCCGGGGAGGTCAGCGGGCTACCGGAAGCGGAGTCCAGCTTCCAGCGTCCCTTCACCAGGGGCCGGGTCTTGTACAACTCCCGCACCTCACCCGCGGACACCGGCCGGTCGTACAGTCGTACGTCGTCGATCTGGCCGGGGAAGAACGAGGTGGGCACGCCCTGGTACGCGCTGGCGCCGATCTGTACCGAGCCGCCGGCGTACCAGTGCACGACTGCAGGAACAACTCCACCGGGGATGAAGACCGCCGCCGGCATGACGCCCAAGCGGTGGGCACCTCGGTGAGCCCGAAGCTCTCCGGTGTGCGCGGCCGGCTCACCTGCCACTTGGTCGCCGTCGGCAAGGACGGCTCCCAGCAGACGGCCTCCAACTGGTCCGTGGACAAGGAGGGCTACGGCACCTCCGCCCGGCCCACGCCGCTGGAACTCGAAGACGCGGCGAGACTCCAGCCGCCGGACAACGACCATGTCGACGTGGTCACCACCCAAGGCCGGCGACTGGTATCGGTGGACGTCCGACACCACTGGCCCACGCCGCACAGGGACGGCTGAGGGGGTACACGCCAGAGATCGCGTGTACCCCCTCAGCCGTCCTGTCCGCTGTCGCGTCGCTCAGATCAGGAACGCCCTGGGCGAGGACGCCTGGGCGGCGGTGATCCGCCGGATCAGCAGCACGACCAGCACCGTGGCGATCACGCCGGCCACCTGGTCGTAGACCGTGTAACCGCCGCCCTGCCCGGTGACCCTGGCTGCGATCAACCCGCCCACCGTCTTGACCAGCCAGACCCCCCACCAGACATTCACCAGGACCGTACCGCCTACGACGCCACTCGCCCGCACGATGTCGGCGGCGACCCGGCGCGGTATCCACCACATGGCGACCGGGATGAACCACGCCCCGACGGCGAGCCCCAGACTGTACTTCTGGGTGCCCGGGGCCAGGATCTCCGCGTTCTCCCGGCAACGCCGGAACCACACCAGGAAGGCGATCGCCGACCCGACCGTCGTCAGCAGCAGCAGCGGCACCGCCATCCGGAACGCCGCGGTCCTCGTCCCCCCGGCCAGCCACAGCCCCAGCTGCGTCAGCGTGTACACGACGATCAACACCTGCGCGACCCGCGCGATCTTCCGCGGATCCGCCAGGGGCTCTTGCGGCGCGGTCGGCGCGGACTCCAGCTCCCCGGTGTCGTCGGCAGATGGTGCCTCCATGGGAACAGCCCTTCGCTTCAAGATCGCCAGCTGCTGATCACAGCGCCCCGGCGCCCACCGCGTCAACCCTCGTGGAGTCGTTTACCGCCATCCGCCCCGGACTTGGCCGATTCCCCGCGCGTGACGCTCCAGCCGGTCCGCCGAGATCACCGAGTGGCCGTCGACACACCACTCAAGCGACGTGACCGCGGGTATTCCTCTGAAGCGTGCCAGTTCCGATCGCTCCGTTCGGGTCCGCCGGGATGCTGGTTCAGCGATGTTCGCGGGTGGTGGTTGGTTCAGCGATGTTCGCGGGTTGTGGGAGGGCCGAAGAAATCCCCTCCGGGCGTTGAACCCCCCGTACCACGGCCCCGTTGTGGTCCTTCGAGGGCACCCCGCACCAACGGGGCAGCACGCGAACCCGAAGGAATCGCGCCGAGGGAAAGGACGCCCATGCCCGATCTCGTCCGCACCTGAGAAGAACCGCCGGCTCGCAGATCCCGACGGGGCCGACGAGAGGACAGAGGAGACGCGTACCGGATGAACGACGACATCACCGGCGGCGAGGAAGCGGAACAGGGCCCGCCCCCGTTCATCCTCTACCAGCAGGGTGACGACCTGACGACGGCTCAACGCAGCCTCGCCATCTGGGTGCACAACCTCCTGCTGCCGGTCTACGCCGGAGAGGAGTCGTCCCGCGCCCCGTGGTGCCCGCGCTGGTGGGAGCACCCCGACGCGATGGCCCACCTCTACGGCCTGTGGATGGCATGGCAGGAAATGACCTCCGCCAAGGCCGGCATGAACGGGCCCGCCATGTGGCACCGGGACTTCCTGGGACCGGCGATGACGTTTCTGCGCGACCCCTCGGGACCTTTCTCGGGCTGCAAACCCGGAAACCACCGACCGAAGCACCCGCCACGCGTCGACGTGTACGACGGCTGATCCAGATCCTGATCCCCACCAAATACCTTCCGAGCGCAGAAGAGAAGAGAAACCGGAATGGCACCGACACGCATCCTCGTTGTCTCCAACGAGAGTGGCATGGGGCTCGGCGGAGTGCCCGTGTTCAACCAGCTCCTCACCGAGGGGCTCGCGGCGAACGAGAACCACAAAGTGGACCTGCTCTATGTGACGGACAACGCGCAAAGCCACGGAGATGCGAAGGTTCACACAGTTCCCCCGGTGGAGGGGGAGGACAAGATAGAGACGATACTCAACGCGGCACGGCAGGATCCGACGGATTTCGGCCTCCCGCCCAAGGGAAATGGCCAGTACGACATCGTCATCGGACACAGCCGGTTCTCCGGACCTGCGGCGTCCGCCATGCAGTCTGCCTGGTATCCGGACGCCGTGCACATGAACTTTCTCCACACCTCTCCCGAGAAGCTGGAGCAGGCCAAGATCACCAATCCGGACGACCCGGGCATGGTGAAGATGCGGACGGAGGCAGGCCGGGTCAAGGCGCAGATCGAGAAGGAAATTCTCAGCAAGGCTCGCGTCGGTGTCGCTGTCGGCGGATCACTGGCCGAGGACATCCGGCGGCTTCAGGCGGAGACCGCGGGGGCCAAGAGCTGGCTCGATCTCATGCCCGGTGGCGAAACAGTCAAGACCTTCATCCCGCCCTCGCCGAAGGAACAGCTCAACGTTCTGCTGATGGGGCGCATGGATGACCCCATGAAGGGGGGCGGCGACGCCCTGGCGGCGGTGAAGCATCTCAACGACAACGGCAAGAACGTGCATCTCACCATCCGCGGCGCGAAGGAGGAAACGCTCGAGGCGACGCAGGCCTCTGCGGCCGAACTCGCCGGCGGCGCGGAAAGGGTCACCGTCAAGCCCTTCACCAAGGACAAGCAGGACCTTGTCGACGACATGCACGCCAACCATGTGGTGATCATGCCGTCCAAGACCGAGGGCTTCGGCCTGGTCGCCACGGAGGCCGCCGCGCACTGCATTCCGATCCTGGTGAACCGGGACAGTGGTGCGGCCAAGTTCCTCCAGGACCCCGAGCGCGGTGCGGCCCACCTGGGCAGGGACAGCGTGGTCATGACACCCGAGGATGTCTCGCAGCGGCACATCGCTTGGGCGGACGCCATCGAGAAGGTCTCGGACAACTGGGTGGACCGCAAGATCGGCGCCTATGAACTGCACAACGTGCTGAAGGGTTACACCTGGGAGCACGCCGGGACGGCCCTGGTCACAGCGGGAATGACGGCCAAGGACGGCAACGTGTTCGGCTCGAAGCAACTGCCGGGCGGCGATGTGAAGTTCATAGTCGATGCCGCGAGCCTCACCTCTCCGAACGCCACCACGGGGCAGTCGGGGAACAGCCATCCACCGGCGGCCCCCGTGCAGGGATCCCCCCAGCCCACCGCCAGACCGTCGGCGCTCTGAGCGGACCGGCCCGACGGGAGCGGGCCCGGCCGGCCCGGGCCGACGCGGGCACCGGTCCGGGTGCGCGGGAGGGGCAGTGGGAGGGGCAGCGGCAGCACCCAGGCGTACCCGGCCCGGTGTCCGGCAGCAGTCCACGCGACAGTCGGGCCACAAAGGCGCCCTGAACTGGCCAGACACATCGAAATGACCCATCAGAGAAACCGGCAGACCGTCACGAAGTTTCGAGGCTAGGCGTTGCTCCACCCGGTGGTGCTGGAATACGAGTCCAGCAGGTCCACCACGAAGACCAGGGTCGAGCCCGCCGGGATCAGCGGCGAGGGGGACTGATTGCCGTAGCCGAGACGCGGGGGAACGATGATCTCGCGCCGGCCGCCGACCTTCATCCCCCTCACCCCTCGGTCCCAGCCCTTGATGACCTTGCCGCCGCCCAGGGCGAACTTGAACGGCTGGCCCCTGTCCCAGGAGGCATCGAACTCCTTCCCGGACTCGAAGGTCACCCCGACATAGTGGACCCTGACCACCATGCCCGGCTTCACCTCAGCCCCGTCCCCGACGACCAGGTCCCGGAGGGTCAGCTCGGTAGGAGCGTCACCCTCCGGAACGTCGACCTCGGGCTTCGTCAGTTCACTCATTGCAGCCTCATCACGTTCCGTCGGAAACCGCCGCACGGACCAGCCGGACACCTGGACACTCCATGCGGCAGGTGATCACGCTACCGAGAATGCCGACCCCGGAGCACACCAGATCCAGCGGCCGCACGTGATGATCTTTCGCGCAGCCGACGAACGCGACCGGCACGCGCAGGTCACGCAGTAATCGCCAGAACGAGACGAGGCGCAGACGGCTGTCGGCACATTGCGAGACATGTCGACCGAACGCCTGCCACTTGGTCGCCGTCGGCAAGGACAGCTCCCAGCAGACGGCCTCCAACTGGTCCGTGGACAAGGAGGGCTACGGCACCTCCGCCCGGCCCACGCCGCTGGAACTCGAAGACGCGGCGAGATTCCAGCCGCCGGACAACCATGTCGACGTGGTCACCACCCAGGGCCGGCGACTGGTATCGGTGGACGTCCGACACGGCGGCGATCACGCCGGCCACCTGGTCGTAGACCGTGCAACCGCAGCCCTGCCCGGTGACCCGCGCGGCGATCACCCGCCCACCGTCTTGACTCTGAGTTTCCTCGTCGGTTTGCATCGGTTCGGGTGCCTCGCGGAACCTGGCCCCGTTTCTGGTCAAGGTGTGACGACCAGGCGGCCGTTGACGCCGCCGGCGGCGAGGTGGGCGAGTGCGGTGTTGACCTGGTCCAGCGGGTACTCCGTGTCGATGCAGCCGCGGAGCAGACCCTGGGCGGCCATGTCCATGACGGTCCGGGCGTCGGCGAGGGTGGCGCCGACGGAACCTCGGATCTCGGTTTCGCGGACGACGACATCGAGCACGTCCAGGGTGGCCGGCCTGCCCGTGTAGCCGACGAGGACCACCCGGCCGCGGGTCCGCGCCATGCGCACGGACTGCCCCGGAGTGTGCTCGTTGCCGACCGTGTCGATGACGGCGTGGCAGCCCTCGTGCCCGGTCGCCGCGAGCACCTGCTCGACAGGGTCACCGGCCAGCGGGTCGAGAGCATCGGCGGCGCCGAAGGCCAGGGCCTGCTTCCGGCTCGGTCCGTGCGGATCGATCGCGACGACCCGGGCCCCGTCGGCCACCGCGACCTGGATCACGGCCAGCCCGACACCGCCGGCTCCGACGACCGCGACGGTCTCGTCCCGGGCGACCCGGGCGACCGACCGCACCACGCGTACCGCGGTGGTGCCGGAACAACCGAGGACGGCGGCTTCCGCGAAGGACACGGAATCGGCGATCGGCACCAAGCTGCGGGAACGGGCCAGGTAGTACTCGCCGAGGCCGCCGTCGGAGTCGAAGCCGACCTTCGCCGCCGGACGCGGGCAGAGGTTCTCCGAACCCTCCGCACACCAGTCGCACCGGCCGCAGCCCTCGTAGTACGCCTTCCCCGTTCGCGGCCTCCACACCGTCGCCGATGTCACGTATCCGACCATCGCGGACACCGAGTCCCTCGTCGCCGAGGTCATCGACACCGTCGAGCGCCTGGCCGACCGGGCCACCCGCGCCTGAGGTCGAGCACGCGTCTTCCGTCCGGTTCCGGTCGTGGTGAACAGCGGTCGGGACCGGACGGGAGAAAGGCGCTCTCGCCGGGCCCGCCCAGGCAGCGGCGACGAGCGAGACCTGGTGCACGCCCCCGGCGCTCAACCAGCCGGTGCGATCGTGACCTTGACGTGTTTCATCAGGGGCTGGTCGCTCTGGACGCTGTAGTCGCCGATCGCGCACAGTACGTTCATCTCCGGCATGTAGCCGGCCGCGCAGCCGCGGGGGATGTCGTAGGGGATGGCCAGGTAGCCGTCGAGGTTGCGGTGGCTGCCGTCCTTGGCGGTGCTGACGATGTCGACCGGCGCGAACTCGGAGATGCCGCGTTCGCGCATGTCGTCCTCGTTCATGAAGACGAGGGTGCGCAGGTTCTTGATGCCCCGGTAGCGGTCGTTGTCGGAGTAGATCGTGGTGTTCCACTGGTCGTGGGACCGCATGGTGCCGAGCGCCAGGGTGCCGGGGGCGGGGACCACGTCGGGCAGCGGGGCCGCGGAGAACTCGGCCCGGCCGGACGGAGTGAGGAAGACCAGCTCGCGGGCGGGCTGTTTGATGCGGAAGCCGAGCGGCAGACGGACCCGGCGGTTGCAGTCCTCGAACCCGTCGAGGGCCCGGGCCATGGTGTCGCGGATGCGGTCGTAGTCCTCGATGTACCACTCCCACGGAGTGCCGCTGTCCGGAAGCGCGGCGCGCGCCATGCCGGCGACGATGGCGGGCTCGGACAGCAGGTGCTTCGAGGCGGGGCGCCTCATGCCGACGGACAGGTGGACCATGCTCATCGAGTCCTCGACCGACGTGCTCTGGATGCCGCCGCGCTGGTGGTCCTTCTCGGTCCGGCCCAGGCACGGCAGGATGAGCGCCCGCCGGCCGTGCACGAGGTGACTGCGGTTGAGCTTCGTGCTCACCTGGACCGTCAGGTCGCAGTTGCGCAGGGCCGCGTAGGTGTACGGGGTGTCGGGCGCGGCGAGGGCGAAGTTGCCGCCCATGCCGACGAACACCTTCACGTCTCCGCGGTGCATGGCCCGGATGGTGGCCACGGTGTCCATGCCGTGCTCGCGGGGCGGGTCGATCCCGCAGACCTCGGCCAGCCGGTCCAGGAACTCCTCGCCCGGCCGGTGGTCGATGCCGCACGTCCGGTTGCCCTGGACGTTGCTGTGGCCGCGCACCGGTGAGGGACCGGCGCCCTCGCGGCCCAGATTGCCGCGCAGCAGAAGGAGGTTGACGATCTCGCGCACGGTGTCGACGCCGTGTTCGTGCTGGCTGACACCGAGGCACCAGCTGATGATGGACCGGTCGGCGTCGCGGTACACCCGTGCCGCCTTGAGGATGCCGTCCCGGTCGATCCCGGACTGGAGCTCGATCTCGTCCCAGGACGTGGCCTCGCACACCGCACGGTACTTGTCGAAGTACGCCGTGTGGCGGTCGATGAACTCCTGGTCCAGGGCCTTGGGATCGGTGCCCGACTGCTCCAGGATCGCCTTGGCCATGCCGCGCAGGAGCGCCATGTCCCCGCCGATGCGCGGCTGGAGGTTCAGGGTGCTGGTCCGGGTGGACTTGAGGACGGCCATGTCCGTGAAGTCGTGCGGGACGATGGTGCGGGTGGCGGCCGCCTCGACCAGCGGGTTGATGTGCACGATCTGGGCGCCGCGGTGGTACGCCTCGGCCAGGGCGGTGAGCATCCTGGGCGCGTTGGACGCCGCGTTGACGCCCATGACGAACAGGGCGTCGGTGGCCTCCCAGTCCTTGAGGTCGGCAGTTCCCTTGCCGGTGCCCAGCGATGCCTGGAGCCCGCGACCGCTGGCCTCGTGGCACATGTTCGAGCAGTCGGGCAGGTTGTTCGTGCCCAGTTCGCGGGCCATCAACTGGTAGAGGAACGTGGCCTCGTTGCCGAGACGGCCGGAGGTGTAGAAGGAGGCCCGGTTCGGATCGTCGAGTTCCCGCAGGGTGCGGCCGACGAGTTCGAACGCGTCGCGCCAGCTGATCGGCACGTAGTGGTCCGACTCCGGGTCGTAGACCATGGGTTCGGTGAGCCGGCCCTGGTCCTCCAGGTCGTAGTCGGACCAGCCGGACAGCTCGGTCACCGAGTGCGCGGCGAAGAACGCGCGGCCGACCCGCTTGCCCGTCATCTCCCAGGTGACGTGCTTGATGCCGTTCTCGCAGATGTCCAGGTGCAGGCCCTTGATGTCGTCGGGCCACGCGCATCCGGGGCAGTCGAAGCCCGTGTTCTCGTGGTTCATGCGCATGATCGCGCGTGGGCCGTCCACGAGGGCGCGTCCGCGCACCAGGAACTGCCCCACGCTCTTGGCCGCACCCCAGCCGGCCGCAGGGTGATGGTAGGGGTGGAAGTCCGGTTCACCCCGGGGGGCGGGCCCCACTCGCGGTTCCCGCCCGTCCTGGCCGTTCTGGGATGCGTTCAAGAGTCTCACCGAGCCTAGGACTGCGGTCGTTTCCCGTGGTTCGCGGCGTGCTTGCGGCGCGCCTTCTTCTTCCGGCGTCGCTTCGAGGACATCGGGACCTCCCTCACTCGCAGGACTTCGAGAAGCGCATCGGGAAGCGCGTCAGGAAACGTCCTGAACTCCGGGCACCCACGATTCCATACATCACATTTCATCGCGATTCGACTCAATAACGCATCAAAATATGCAGATACTCTGATATCGCTCTTCTTCACCTCACATTTCGCCCCATCGAGGAGTAGGCATGCCCAGCGAACCAGCACCGATCAGCGAGGCTGCCCGGCAGGCTCTGGAGCAAGAACTCGGCGACCTCCACGCCGAGCGCGCCACGGTCGCGGCGACCTTGCGGGACTCCGACGCGGAGGTGGGCGACCACGCCGACGAAGCGGACGAGTTGCAGCGCGCCGACGATCTCCGGCGTCTGGACGACCGTGTCTCCGAGATCACCACGCGACTTGCGCAGGCGGACGTGGCGGGTCCGCCGCCCACCGACGTGGTCGGTGTGGGCAGCACGGTCACCGTCCGGTTCGCGGACGGCACGACGGACACGGTCCAGATCGGCGAGACCGCGGCCGTGTCGGACCGCACGCTCGTCACGGCCGACAGCCCGCTCGGGCGGGCTCTCCTCGGCCACCGGGCGGGCGACTCCGTGAACTTCCAGGCACCCGACGGACCGGAGAGCGCGGTCGTGGTCTCCCTGGGCTAGTCACCCGACCGTGCCGGGCGGCGCGTACGTGAACTCGTCGTCCGGCGCGGTCGATTGGGTCCTGCGGCGTCCGTGGTGCCTGCGTGCGTTCGCTCCTGCGGTGGGATCAGTCCCCGTAGCTGGAGGGCGGGTAGGGGTCCCGGGTCCGCCGGGTGAAGTTGCCCGTCGGGATCCGGCCGGCGCCCACCTCGAGATCGATCTCCACCCGCTCGCGCCGGTAATCGGCCTCGGGGTCCTCCAGGGGACCGCCCAGCAGACCGGCTTCCCGCCGCTCACGGACCGTACGCGCGTGGAGTTCGTCATCGTCGGAGCGCAGGGGCATTCCCCTGTTGTGGGCGTGCTCCGGATCGCCTTCGACAGCCCGGTTGGACTTGTGGTGCGTCATGCGCAGCCTCCTCAAACGACTACCCGGCGTTCGCGCGCCCGGGTACGTCTTCGGTGTCAGGAGTCCTCCGTCCCGTCCTTCGTCGTACGGTGGTCACTCGTACGGTGGTCACTCGTCCTGTGTGTCGGCGGCGGCCTTGCCGCTCCCCCGTTCCGCCCCGGCGGCGCCGCCCCGGGTGTCGCCGCCCGGGGCGCCCTTGCGCACGGTGCAGTGGACGGAGCCGTCCCGGTCGTCGGCGACGATCGTGTCGCCGGGTTCGGCCTCGCCACCGAGCAGGAGCTCCGCGATCCTGTTGTCGAGTTCTGTCTGGATCGTGCGCCTCAACGGGCGTGCGCCGAACTCCGGTTGGTGGCCGTGGGCGATCAGCAGCTTCTTGGCCGCCTCCGTCACCTCCAGCCTCATGCCCTGCGCGTGCACCCGGCGTCCGCTCCGCTCGAGCAGATGCTCGACGATCTGCGCCAGATCGCCCTCGTTCAGGCTGTGGAAGATGATGATGTCGTCGATCCGGTTGAGGAACTCGGGCAGGAACCGGGTCCGCAGCTCGTCCATCAACACGTCCTTGAGATCGGACACTTCTCCCTTGTGGTCCAGGATGCGATGGGCGCCGATGTTGGACGTCATGATGACGACGCAGTGCCGGAAGTCGACGGTGCGGCCCTGGCCGTCCGTGAGCCGTCCGTCGTCGAGGATCTGGAGCAGTGTGTTGAAGACGTCCGGGTGCGCCTTCTCCACCTCGTCGAACAGCACGACGCTGTACGGCTGTCTGCGGACCTTCTCGGTGAGCTGGCCCGCCTCGTCGTAACCGACGTAGCCCGGAGGCGCTCCGACCAGACGCGCGACCGTGTGCTTCTCCTGGAACTCGCTCATGTCGAAGCGGATCATGCGGCTCTCGTCGCCGAAGAGCAGCTCCGCGAGGGTCTTGGCCAGCTCCGTCTTGCCCACGCCGGTGGGGCCGAGGAAGAGGAAGGAACCCACGGGACGGTTCGGGTCGCCCATGCCGGCCCTGTTGCGGCGTACCGCCTGCGAGACGGCGGTGACCGCCTCGTCCTGGCCGACGATCCGGGCGTGCATCTCCTCCTCCAGCTTGAGGAGCTTCTCCTTCTCGCTGGCGGTGAGTTGGGACACCGGGATTCCGGTGCGCCGGGAGACGATGTCCGCGATGTCGCGGGCGGTCACGGAGACGACACCGGCGCGCCGCTCCTCGATGCCCGCGAGTTCGCCCTCGGTCTCGGCGATCCGCCCCTTGAGCTGTCCCGCCCTCTCGAAGTCCTCGGCGGCGACGGCCTGGTCGCGTTCCCGGCGCAGTTTCGCGATGCGGTCCTCGCGTTCGGCGACCTCGGTCGAGCGCGAGGCACCGCGCAGCCGGACCCGCGCGCCCGCCTGGTCCATCACGTCGATCGCCTTGTCGGGCAGGAACCGGTCGCTGATGTACCGGTCGGACAGTTCCGCCGCTGCGGCGAGGGCGCCGTCGGCGAAACGGACCTGGTGGTGTGCCTCGTACGCGTCGCGCAGGCCCTCCAGGATCTGCACGGTCTCCTCGACCGTCGGCTCCGGGACCAGCACCGGCTGGAAGCGCCGTTCGAGCGCGGCGTCCTTCTCGACGTACCTGCGGTACTCGTCGATGGTCGTCGCGCCCACCACGTGCAGTTCCCCGCGGGCGAGAGCGGGTTTGAGCATGTTGCCGGCGTCCATCGAGCCCTCGCCCGTCGCGCCCGCGCCGACGACCGTGTGCAGTTCGTCGATGAAGAGGACGATCTCTCCGTCCGATGCCTGGACGTCCTCGATGACCTTCTTCAGCCGCTCCTCGAACTGCCCGCGGTACTGGGCACCCGCCACCATGCCGGACAGATCGAGGGAGACGACCCGCTTGCCCTTCAGGGTGTCGGGGACGTCTCCGGACACGATGCGCTGCGCGAGTCCCTCGACGATCGCGGTCTTGCCGACGCCCGGCTCGCCGATGAGCACGGGGTTGTTCTTGGACCGTCGCGAGAGGATCTCGATGGTCTGCTCGATCTGCTCGGCCCGTCCGACGACCGGGTCGAGCCGCCCGGCCTTCGCCTCTTCCGTCAGGTCCCGTCCGAACTCGTCGAGGGTCGTGGCGGGCTTGTCGGGATCAGAGGGACGGCTGTCCGGGCGGGCCGTCCGTTCCGTGAGTCCCGCCAGTTTCTGCGCGTCCTGTCCGTCGGCGCGCAGGAGCCGGGCGGCACCGGTGTCGGCGTCGCCCAGCAGGGCGCCGAGAATGTGCTCGGGGCCGATGTAGGACACTCCGGCCGCCTGTGAGCGGGCGTACGCGGCGGCGAGGGTGCGCTTGGCCGCCGGGGTGAGGCCCGGTTCGGAGGACGGTTCGCTGGTCTCCCGGGGAAGCACCTCGGCCAGCTGGGCCGCGAGGGCGTCGGGATCCACCTCCGCGCGGACCAGCAGCGAGCGCGCGGGCTCCACCTTCGTGGCGGCCCACAGCAGATGCTCCGTGTCGAGATCGGAGGACCCGTCCTGCAGCGTCCGCTGCACGGCCAGGTTGAGAAGCTCCTGCGAGGACTCTGTCAGCAGCCGTCCGATGGGCACCCGCTGCACCGCCGGTGGCGAGGACGCGGGTGACATCCCGAAGAAGCGGTTCAGCAGTTCTCCGAAGGGATCGGACGAGCCGAAACCGTAGGACGACATCGACATGGGCAGCTCCCGGTGCGACGATGAGTCCTTTCCACCATTTCGCGGCGCCTATTGCTCCGCAACCGGAGCGGCCGTCTGCGCCACGAGGGTCCTGGCCTGCGGTGTTTCCCTGGGGAGGGCGGAACTCCCCGAGGGAAAGGGCGCGTTGACGGGCGTCGGAGAACAGGGCCGGCGGCCGGGGCGGAACCCTGCCGAGCGCCGCGCGCCCGGCGAGGTCAGACCCGGTCCGTGCCCGGGTCGGTCCACGGGTCGAGTGCCACCACGGCTTCGTCCGTGTGGACCAGGAACGTCAGCGTCTGGCGGAAGTACAGGTCGATGCCGGTGGCGTCGTGGGTCGCGTAGCCGATGGCCAGATCCTCGCCGAGCCGCAGTTCGTAGTCGCCGCCCCGGGTGGTGAGCAGGAAGGCCCCCTCCATGGCGGGCGCCCAGATCAGCCGGCCGTCGAGGATCCGGCCGAGGTGGGCGGCGACGGGGTAGCCGTGGTCGGAGGTCTCGCTGACCGCCGTGTACGCCTCCGCGCCCAGCAGCAGCGCGTACGGTCCCTGCACACCTGCCAGCCGGAGGGTGCTCAGGGCATGGCTGACGGCGTCCGGGAAGTCGCGCGGCTCCGCGGGAAGCCGGAGCACCGGGTTGGAGGTGCGGGCACGGAGACCGTCGATACCGGCCGCCGCGTACCCGTTGAACACGGTCTGGTCCTCGGCGAACGCCATGATGCGGGCGGCGTCCTTGACCGGCTGCCAGTCGGAGTCCTTGGCGCCCCGGTCCACGTCGTCGACGGCGGCGCGGCTCACCCTGAACGGCACCGTCAGCTCGACCAGGGGCTGTACCTGGCGCAGCCGCGCGGCGACGCCGGGTGACGGCCCGTCGATGCCGGACAGATGACCGGTCCCGACGGCGGCGAGTCCGGGGCCGTCGGGGCCCGAGACGTCCACGACGCGCCGTCCGGCGAGGTTGCGGCGGAAGGTGCGGCGCGCCTCGTCCTCGATCTCGTTCCACGCGGCGGGCGTGATGGGGGCGAGTTCGCGGTGCAGATTGCCGGCGCTGGAGTCGGGAACGGGGGCGATGGCGATGTCGTCGGACGTGGTCATGGTCGGACTCCTTTGAGGCTGCCGATCCCCAGTGAGCCGTCCGCCGCCGCCCGCTCGCCGGACGCTGTGGGGAGCTCCGCCGGCCGCTCGTCCGCGGCCCGCTCGCCCGGGGCGGCGGGGAGTTCGTCGAGGAAGTCGACGGTCGGCACGTGGAAGAGGCATCCGGTGATCGCGGTCGAGAAGTCGAGGATGCGGTCGTGCGGGGCGCTGCCGTCTCCGAGGAACATGTTCCGCAGCATCTGCTCGGTCACCTCGGGGGTGCGGGCGTAGCCGATGAAGTAGGTGCCGAACTCGCCCTCTCCCAGGGTGCCGAACGGCATGTTCTCCCGCACGATCTTGCGTTCGGCGCCGTCCTCGCCGGTGATGGTGTTGAGCGCGACGTGGGAGTCGGCCGGCTTGACGTCGTCGGGGAGTTCGACGTTGGCGAGCTTCGTACGCCCGATGACCTTCTCCTGCTCGTCCGACGGCAGCGCGTTCCAGGTCCGCAGGTCGTGCAGGTACTTCTGGACGATCACGTAACTGCCGCCCTCGAAGGCGGGGTCCTCGTCGCCGACGATCACGGCGTCCGCGGCCGGCCGGCCTTCGGGGTTCTCGCTGCCGTCGACGAAACCGAGCAGGTCGCGGTCGTCGAAGTACTTGAATCCATGGACTTCGTCGACGACGGTGACCGCGCCGTCGAGTCGTTCCACGATCAGCCGGGCGAGTTCGAAGCAGAGGTCCGTGCGGCGGGCCCGGAGATGGAACAGGAGGTCTCCCGGCGTGGACGGGGCCCGGTGGCGCTTGCCCGCCAACTCCACGAACGGGTGCAGCTGTTGGGGGCGGGGCCCGCTGAACAGCCGGTCCCAGGCCGCCGATCCGATGCCGACGACACAGCCGAGATCGCCACCGGGTGCCCGGAAGGCGACGGAACGGCGCAGTCCCGAGACATCCTCCAGCAGGCCCCGGACCGTGCCCTCGTGCCCCGGCGTGACGGTGACCACCAGGAACACGGTGGCCCCGGCCGGTCGGGAGACCACAGCCTGTGGCTCGGCCAAGAGTCGGCCTCCTCGTGATTCATGGGACGCGGAGGTGTCCGTCGGTGCGGACCGGTCGGTTCTCCTTCCCATCCTGCTTCGTCCCGGGGCAAACCGCACCAGAGCCGGGCGCGCCTCAGGTGCCGTCAGCCGCTCACGATCCCCACGACGACGTTGATGGCCGTGGCGAGGATGCTGGTGCCGAACACGTACGACAGGAGGGAGTGCCTCAGCACGATCGAGCGGATCTTCGGACTCGAGACGTCGGTGTCGGACACCTGGTAGGTCATTCCGAGGTTGTAGCTGAAGTAGAAGAAGTCGCGGTAGGCCGGTGGGTCGTCCGTGTTGAAGTCGATGCCGCCGTTGGCGTCGTAGTACACGTAGGCGTACCGGGTCGCGTACATCAGATGCAGGGCGGCCCAGGCCAGGAAGACCCCGCACAGAGCGGTCACGGCGGCGGCGTGGCCGTCGTCGGCCCTGCCGCCGCGCAGGAGCAGCAGCGCGATGGTGAACAGCCCGCACAGGGCGACCGCGACCACCACGAGTTCGTCGGCCAGCGGCCGGAAGTCCTCGCGTCGCGCGTTGTCGCGGGTGGCCGCGGCCGTCATCGGCCACAGCACCGCCCAGCCCGCCAGGACGAAGAACAGTTCCGTGGCGGCGATCCCGGCCAGCAGGCCGAGGAAGACATCGGTCCCCACGCCCACGGCCGCCCCCACCACGGCACCGAGGACCACCGCGCCGGTCAGGCGCGGCACGGCGTCCAGGGGCAGACCCGGCAGTCTCGTCCTCATACACCGTCACGGTATCCGCGCGAACGCCGGTCGGCCCGACGGAACCCGTCGCCCACGGGGAGGGCCCGAATTCCTTGCCCCGTCGGAGGGAGCGCGGCGCCGGATCGCACGGTGAGGCGGCGGGTCACACGGAGAACAGCAGGCAACTGCTGGTGGTGTGGGCGAGCAGCCGGTCGGCCGCGTCGAAGAGCTCCGCCTGGGCGAGGGCCGTACGGCGGCCACTGCTGAGGACGGTGCCGACCGCGCGGACCTCACCGGTGTCCACGGTGATCGGCCGCAGGAACTTCACGTTCAGGTCGAGCGAGGTGTATCCGGTGCCCCGGGGCAGCACGGACTGCACCGCGCAGCCCGCCGCGGAGTCGAGCAGGGTGGCGTAGACGCCCCCGTGGACGCTTCCGATGGGGTTGTAGTGCTCCTCCCCCGGGACCAGGGCGAAGACCACCCGGCCGTGCTCGACCTCTTCGAGGGTCATGCCGAGGGTCGCCGTGATCGGTGGTGCGGGGAGCCGCCCGGCCCGCACCGCGCGGAGGAAGTCGAGACCGCTGTACTCGCCGACGGCGGCTGCGGAGACGGCCGGGTCCTGCCAGTCGTACGTACGAGACCTGCCCATGGTTCTCCCACTCTCCCCGCTCCTCGGTGGCCCGGCTCCGTGACCTGACTCTGTTTTTCGAAGCTAGGCGGTCCTCCACCTGGCTGTCAATCTCACAGTCAGCCTACGATGGTGCGCATGACGTGGCTCGACACAAGTACCGAGAACTGCACGGTCCAGCGGACACTCGACCTGGTCGGCGAGAAGTGGTCGATGCTGGTCCTGCGGGACGCCATGAACGGTGTACGCCGCTTCGACGATTTCCGGCGGCACGTCGGGCTCTCCGAGAGCGTGCTGGCGGACCGGCTGAGGAAGCTGGTCGCGGCCCGGATCCTGGACACCGTTCCGTACAGCGAGCCCGGCAGCCGCACGCGCTACGAGTACCGGCTCACCCGCAAGGGCTGGGAGCTGTGGCCCGCCATGATCGCCCTCAAACAGTGGGGCGACCGCTACACGGCGGATCCCGAAGGGCCGCCCCTGGAGGTCGTGCACGCGGACTGCGGCGAGCAGGTGCACACGGTGGTCGTGTGCGACGCGGGGCACGGCGCGCTGATTCCGCCGGAGGCACGCACCCGCCCCGGCCCCTCGGCGCGGCACGCGGACCCCGCCGTCGACCGACCGGCGTCCGGAGGGGGAACCGACCGGTAAGCGGCCAGGACACGGGCCGGGACACCGGCCGCCTCGTGGTGCGGGAGCCCGGCTCGTGACAGCGTGACCCCATACGGGCCGTCCCTGCGCGTCGGCCGTGTGTGTCCGCGCTGCACGGACGCATGGTCCGCGCGACGGGGGGAACGGGTGTGCCACCGGTCGCGGTGGCACCGAGGCCACGCAGGGTCCCCGTGACTCGGGGAACGGCGCCTCTCGTCCGGTGACCGCGGCACGCGAGGGACCCAGTGGAGGAACGATGAGCACGGAATCGGGTCCGGCGGCCCGCGAACGGTGGGCGGCGCGAGTCTCGCTGGCATCGGCGGCGCTCGCCGTGGCCCTGCCGCTCGCCTTCGGGGGCGTACGCGGACTCCTGCTCCTCCTCGCCGCCCTCGCCGGTATGGCCGTCTCGGCGGCGGCGCTGTGGTGGGTGCTGACCCGGCGCGGCCTGCTGCGCTGGATCGCGGGGCTGCTGGCGGTCGCCGTGCCCATCGCCGTCATCGTGATCCTCGCGGTCACGCTGCTGTGGACGCTGCTGCTGTCCCCCCTGCTGTGGATCGTCGCCGTGTGGAGCGGCCGCTACGCGCTGCGGAGCGCCCGCGGCCGGGTCCGGCCCATGAAGGAGCGGCGCACCCCACCGCCGCGCCGGCCCTTCGTCCTGATGAATCCACGGTCCGGCGGCGGCAAGGTGGAACGGTTCCGTCTCGTGGAGAAGGCCGAGCGACTCGGCGCCCGCGTCGTCCTCCTCGACCCGGAGCACCATCAGGACGTCACCGAGCTGGCCCGGCAGGCGGTCGCGGACGGAGCCGATCTGCTGGGCGTCGCGGGCGGTGACGGGACACAGGCGCTCGTCGCGGCCGTCGCCGCCGAACACGGGCTGCCGTTCCTCGTCGTCTCGGCCGGTACGCGCAACCACTTCGCCATGGACCTCGGCCTCGACCGCGACGACCCCGCCACCTGCCTGGACGCCCTGACGAACGGGGTCGAACTCCGGGTGGACCTCGGCTTCGCCGGGAAGCACCCCTTCGTCAACAACGCCTCGTTCGGCGCGTACGCGGCGGTCGTCCAGGACCCCGCCTACCGGGACGACAAGATCGGCACCATCATGCAGCTCCTTCCGGACCTGCTCACCCGCCAGCGCGGACCGCGGCTGACCGCCCGGGCCGCCGGCACGACGCTCGACGCGCCGCAGGCGCTGCTGGTGAGCAACAACCCCTACCGCACGGACGATCCGGCCGGTCTGGGCCGCCGCGAGCGGCTCGACTGGGGAGTGCTCGGCATCCTCGGCGTCAAGGTGGACAGCGCGGTCGAGGCCGCCGCCCTGCTGCTCTCCCCGGCCCCGCAGGGCCTGTCGGTCCTCACCGCGCGCGAAGTGGTCGTCGATGCCGACAGCGACGAGCTGGAGGTCGGCATCGACGGCGAGGCGATGGTCCTGCCCACCCCGGTGCGCTGCCGTGTCGAGCCCGGCGTGCTCCGCGTCCGCGTTCCGAGGAAACGGCCGGGTGTCCCCACGGTCCAGCCGGCTCTGGACTGGCGCCGGCTGTTCGCCATGGCGATGCTCGTGGGCCGCACGGCCGGCGTGCACCGCAGCGGCCACAGGCCGAGGCCGGGGCAAGGGCCGGAGCAACGATCCGACCACCCGTGAGCACCACCGAACGGCACGCCGTGGATTCCTGACGACATCAGCCGATCAGCGCGTTTGCACAGCTCACAGCACTATACATCGAGTGTATACACTCCATATATAGTCGCCGCATGCCTTCTCTGACCAGGAAGATGAAAAGACCGGCGACCAGGTTCCGCGCGGTGGCCGCGATCTCCGCCGCCGTCGCGCTGACCCTGCCACTGACGGGGTGCACATCCATGAAGACCACCGCGCCGAGCGCCGCGAGGGCGCAAGCGGGAGCCGCCGGACAGGCGGGATTCGGCACGGTGGACTGCCGAAGGGCCAAGTGCATCGCCCTGACCTTCGACGCCGGGCCGAGCGAACACTCGGCCCGGCTGCTCGACATCCTCAAGGAGAAGAAGGTCCAGGCGACCTTCTTCCTGCTCGGCAAGCGGCACATCGAGAAGTACCCGGAGCTGGTGCGGCGCATGGCCGACGAGGGCCACGAGGTGGCCAGCCACACCTGGGACCACAAGATCCTCACACGGATCTCGCCGGCGGAGATACGAGAGGAACTGCGCCGTCCGAACGAGGAGATAGAGCGGCTCACCGGGCACAAGCCGACATTGATGCGGCCGCCGCAGGGCCGGACGAACGGCATGGTGCAGAAGATCGCGCGCGAGGAGGGGCTCGCCGAGATCCTGTGGAGCGTGACCGCCAAGGACTACCGTACGAACGATTCCGGCCTGATACGCGAGCGCGTCCTGCAGCAGTCGTCCCGGGACGGGATCATCCTGCTGCACGACCTCTACCCGGGCACGGTGCCCGCGGTACCCGGGATCATCGACGCGCTGAAGGAGCGCGGGTACGTGTTCGTGACCGTGCCGCAGCTCCTGGCGCCGGGGAGAGCGGAACCCGGTACGGTGTACCGGCCCTGACGGTCCGTCACTTCACTCCGGAGGACCGGCTCGTGCGGCGGCGGGGGCGGCTCCCGCGCCCCTGCGGGGTGGGAGGAGGCCACGCAACCGCTCGGCCTCCCCGTCGAGGGCGGGAGAGTGCGCCTTCCGTTCGGCCTCCCCATCGAGGGCGGGAGAGTGCGCCTTCCGTTCGGCGGCCTTCGAGCGCCTACGATCATGCCGTGGTCCTCTTCGTCCTGGAACGCGTGTCCTCGCACTCCGTCGCCGAGAGCTGGCGGCGCCTGACCGACTGGCCCCGGCACGCCGACGTCGTCCCACTGACCCGGGTCAGTGTGCGCACCCAGGGGCCGACGCGGGAGGGCACGCTCTTCGTGGCGCGGTCGGGGCTCGGGCCGCTCGCCTTCGACGACCCGATGGAGGTCGTCGCGTGGCGGCCCCCGCGCGACGGGGGCCCGGGAACGTGCCGGCTGGTCAAGCGCGGCACGTTCGTCACGGGCTGGGCCGAGTTCGAAGTGCACCCGGCGGACAACGAGGGCGCCGGCGAGGGCGGTTCGCGGGTGGTCTGGCGGGAGGAGCTGAGCGTCCGCGGGCTGCCCGGATTCGCCGACCGGCCGCTGGGGCGGTCGGCGCGGTGGATGTTCGGGCGGGCGATGGACGGATTACTGGGGCGGGGGTGAGGGCGCGGGCGCGCGGCCGATGGGCGCCGCCCGCACCCACGGTCCCTGCCCACATCCGGGCCTGTGCCCGCACCCGGGCCGATGTCCGTGCCGCGGTGCCCGTGTCCTTACCGGTGCCCGTGTCCGCGCCTGTGCCCGCACCCTCACCGACGTGCGTGCCGGTGTCCGTGTCCGTACCCGCACCCGCACCCGCACCCGCACCCGCACCCGCACCGGTATCCGTGCCCGCGCCGGTATCCGTGCCCGGGTCCGGGTGCGTGTCCGTACCGGTATCCGTGCCCGCACCGGTATCCGTGCCCGTGTCCATGTCCATGTCCGGGTCCGGGTCCGTGCCGTGCCGTGCCCGTGCCCGTCAATCTCCCGGCAGAAGGGGCGGATCGGCCAACCGGGAGAGTTCCAGGGCCTGTTCCGGGAACCAGTCCCCCGCTTTCGGGTCGACCGTGCCGCGCTCCGGGTCCTCGGGCCCCGCCGTGCCGCGCAGACAGAGCCCGTCCGACTGGCCGGGCGTCTTGATCCACAGCCGGGCGTCCTGGAGCGGGTCGCCGGTGCGCAGGGTGGGACGGGCGCCGAGACCCCGGTCCGGCGGGTTGCACCAGTCCTGCGCGTCCGTGTACTTGCCCGCGGGCGGGGTCCACGGGCCCTGGCCGTTACGGCTGGAGTCCGTCACGAAGTGCTTCATCCGGGACGGCGGTGTCCGCACATGCGCGTCGAGCCAGGCCTGCGCGTCGGCGCGCGGCCACCACTGGTTGGGACACTCGGCGACGTCACCACCCCCGTCGGCATAGGCCAGACAGGATGAGATCAGCTTGCCGTACCAGGCGTTGGCGTCCTCGGTGTTGTAGTTCGAGGCATTGGTGTAGAAGCCGGAGGCCCGCGCCACCCCGCCCTCGATCAGCCGCGGCACGATGGAGTTGACGGTGTGCCAGCCGGGGTGTCCGGTATCGAGGTAGACCCGCGTCCCGGGCAGTGGTTCCAGGGCGTCGACCGCGTAGTTGACCTCGGTGTAGCGCGCGGCGGTCTTCGTGCCCTGCGCGTCGTCCTGGCCGCAGTCGGAGGGCAGCAGGGCGAGGGCGTCGGGTTCGAGGGTGACGATCGCGTCGCCGCGCCCGATCCCGCGCGCCACGGCGTCGATCCACGCCTTGTACTCGGCGGTGCCGGCGGCGCCGCCCGCCGAGTAGTTGGAACAGTCCCGGCCGGGGATGTCGTAGAGCGCCAGTACGGGGATCGCGTCGTCGCGGCCCGCGTCGCGCACCACCGCGCGGACCAGCCGTTCCACCTCGGCCGGGGTCTGATCGCCGAACCACACGGCCTGCGGGGTGTCGACCATCGCCAGGATGCCGGCCGCGTCGCGGAAGCGGCCGGCCCGGGCGAGGCCGAGGGCCTGCCGGTACGCCGCCGGGTCGGGATCCGGGACGTACAGCGACCGTCCGTGGTCCGCGGGCTCCGCGGCCTGCGCCGGGGGCACGACGAAGAGGGCGGCCAGGCCGACGGACAGCACGGCGAGCCAGATGGGAGTACGTCGTCTCATACAGGTTCACTCCGGGGTCGCAACGGTCACGAGGGACTTGCGGGAGCGCTCCCACAGGAGGGTCGCCGAGAGGCATGCCTGCGTCAAGACAAGGCACAGAAGACGGGCCCGGAAACAGCGGGCGGGCCCGGACGACAGTCCCGGCTAGCGGGCTCTGCGGACAGGCCCGGCTAACGGGTTCGGTTCACAGGCCCTGCGAACAGGCCCTGTGAACGGGTTGGATGAACGGGTTGGATGAACGGACTCGGTGAAGGAGCTCGGAGAAGAAGCTCGGTGAAGAAGCTCGGTGATCAGGCCCGGGAGGGAGGCCCGAAGTGGCCCGCCCTCCCGTGACCGTCCCTCAGGCCACCGACCCGATCCGTCGCGCCGGAACCGAGGACACGTCGTGGTGGATCGGCGTGTGCGCCCCGGTGAGGGAGACCCCGGTCCCTCCGCGTCGGTTGGCCACGATCTCCGAGGCGATGGACAGTGCCGTCTCCTCGGGCGTGCGCGCTCCGAGGTCCAGGCCGATCGGTGATCTGAGGCGGGACAGCTCCAGCTCGGTGACGCCGACTTCGCGCAGCCGCTCGTTGCGGTCCAGATGGGTGCGGCGCGAACCCATGGCGCCGACGTACGCCACCGGGAGCCGCAGGGCGAGCCGGAGCAGCGGGACGTCGAACTTGGCGTCGTGGGTGAGGACGCACAGGACCGTGCGGGAGTCGACCTCCGTGCCCTCCAGATAGCGGTGGGGCCACTCCACGACGATCTCGTCCGCGTCGGGGAAGCGGGCCTCCGTCGCGAAGACCGGGCGGGCGTCGCACACCGTGACGCGGTAGCCGAGGAACTTGCCCATGCGGACCAGTGCGGAGGCGAAGTCGATGGCACCGAAGACGATCATGCGCGGGGGCGGGACCGACGACTCCACCAGAACCGTGAGCGGTGCTCCGCAACGAGAGCCCTGCTCTCCGATCTCCAGGGTGCCGGTGCGGCCGGCGTCCAGCTGGGCCGCCGCCTCGCCGACCACCGTTCGGTCGAGCTCGGGGTGGGCGCCGAAGCCGCCCTCGTACGAGCCGTCGGACCGCACGACGAGGGCGCGGCCCATCAGTTCGGCGGGTCCGCTCACGACACGGGCGAGCGCCGCCGCCTCCCCACCCGCCGCGGCGGCCAGCGCCGCCGCGAAGACCGCCCAGCGGACGGTGTCCCGCGAGCGGATCGGGGTGACCAGGATGTCGATGACGCCACCGCAGGTCAGGCCGACCGCGAAGGCGTCGTCGTCGCTGTAGCCGAACCGTTCGAGGACGGTCTCGCCGTCCTCCAGCGCCTGCCGGCACAGCTCGTAGACGGCTCCTTCCACGCAACCGCCGGAGACCGAGCCGATGGCCGTGCCGTCGCGGTCGACGGCGAGTGCGGCACCGGGCTGGCGGGGCGCGCTGCCGCCGACCGCCACCACGGTGGCGACGGCGAAGTCCCGGCCCTGCTCGACCCACCGGTGGAGCTCTTCGGCGATGTCCAGCATCTCTCGGTCTCCTTGCCTGCTTGTCTGCCTGTCCGCTTGCTGTGATCGCCTGCGGCTGCGTGCGGTTGCGTGGAAGGGACTCGGGCGTCAGTGGACGCCCAGCCAGCTCTCGATCGGGTGAAGCGCGAAGTAGACGAAGAAGACCGCCGTCAGCCCCCACATGAAGGCCCCGATCTCCCGGGCCTTGCCCTGGGCGATCCTGATGGCGACGTAACTGATCACACCGGCCGCCACACCCGCGGTGATCGAATAGGTGAACGGCATGATCACGACGGTCAGGAAGACCGGGACGGCGGTGGCGCGGTCGGCCCAGTCGACATGGCGGGCGTTCATCATCATCATGGCGCCGATGACCACCAGGGCCGCCGCGGCGATCTCGCCCGGGACGATCGCCGTGAGCGGGGTGAAGAACAGGCAGGCCGCGAAGAAGAGGCCGGTGACGACGGCGGAGAGGCCGGTACGGGCACCTTCGCCGACGCCGGTCGCGGACTCGACGAAGACCGTCTGACCGGAGGCGCCGGCCACCCCGCCGACCGCTCCGCCCGCGCCGTCGATGAACAGCGCCTTCGACAGGCCCGGCATCCGGCCCCGGGCGTCGGCGAGTCCGGCCTCGGTGCCGACGCCGATGATGGTGGCCATCGCGTCGAAGAACCCGGCGAGCACGAGCGTGAAGACGATCATGCCGACCGTCATCGCGCCGACCTGGCCCCAGCCGCCGAACTCGACCTTGCCGAAGAGTGAGAAGTCGGGCATCGAGACGGCGCCGTCGTGCAGTTCGGGGGCGCCGCCCGCCCATTGCTTGGGGTCGATGACCCCGGCGGCGTCGAGGACCACGGAGACGACCGTGCCGGAGACGATACCGATGAGGATCGCGCCGGGGATGCCGCGCGCCTGGAGCATGAAGATCAGCAGCAGGGTGGCGGCGAAGAGCAGCACCGGCCAGCCGGCGAGTTCGCCGGTGGGGCCGAGGGTGAGGGGAGTCGCCTTGCCCTGCTGCACGAAGCCGGCCTTGACCAGGCCGATCAGCGCGATGAACAGGCCGATGCCCATGGTGATGGCGTGCTTGAGCGCCAGCGGGATCGCGTTCATGATCATCTCGCGCAGCCCGGTGACGACCAGGAGCATGATGACCGCGCCGTACATCACGCACATGCCCATGGCCTGCGGCCAGGTCGTCTGCGGGACGACCTGCGAGGAGAGCACACCGGACACCGAGAGTCCGGCGGCGAGGGCGAGCGGCACCTTGCCCACGAACCCCATGAGAAGCGTGGTGAAGGCCGCCGCGAAGGCGGTCGCGGTGATCAGGGCCTTCTGGCCGAGCATGTCCCCCGCCACGTCCTTGCCGGACAGGATGAGGGGGTTGAGCAGCAGGATGTACGCCATCGCCATGAAGGTGGTGACGCCGCCGCGCACCTCACGCGCGATCGAGCTTCCCCGCTGGGATATGTGGAAGTACCGGTCGAGCCAAGACCGTCCCGCCGGAACGCGGCTGCCCGCGCCCGCGTCCTGCGCGGTGGTCTTCGGCTCCAGTGACTGCTGGGTCATGTGGGCCTGCTCCCAAGGTTCAAAGGGGCACCCGGACAGCCGTCCTGACGGCTGGTCAACCGCGTGCGCGGTTGCGGGATTTGGGATGGTGCTTCGGCCGCACGACCCGGGGGACGGCCCGAGACGAACGTGAGGCACGAGAGGAACTCTGGTGCGGTACGTGCCTGTTGCTTGCTGCTCACTGCTGGGTCCCGGTTCCGCGAGCGGTGCGATCACCGGGTGCTCCGGGCGGCGCGGCGAAGTGTGACGTTCCCGGCGCCGCCCGGAGTGAACTGCCCGGTGCCTACGCGGTCCCCGTGAGATGTTCGGGGCGTACCGGTGTCCGGTCGAGCTCCAGGCCCGTCGCGTTCCGGATCGCCGCGAGGACGGCCGGGGTGGACGACAGGGTCGGGGCCTCGCCGATGCCACGGAGCCCGTACGGGGCGTGGTCGTCGGCGAGTTCGAGCACATCGACGGGGATGGTCGGTGTGTCGAGGATGGTGGGGATCAGGTAGTCCGTGAAGGAGGGGTTGCGCACCTTCGCGGTCTTCGGGTCGACGATGATCTCCTCCATGACCGCGATGCCCAGGCCCTGGGTGGTGCCACCCTGGATCTGGCCGATGACGGACAGCGGGTTGAGGGCCTTGCCGACGTCCTGGGCGCAGGCCAGTTCGATGACCTTGACCATGCCGAGTTCGGTGTCCACCTCGACGACGGCGCGGTGCGCGGCGAAGGAGTACTGGACATGGCCGTCGCCCTGGCCGGTGCGCAGGTCGAAGGCCTCGGTCGGGCGGTGCCGCCACTCGGCCTCGATCTCGACGGCCTCTCCTTCGAGCACGTCGGTGAGATCGGCGAGGACCTCACCGCCGTCGGTGACGACCTTGCCGCCCTCCAGGAGGAGTTCGGCGGTGGCCCACGCGGGGTGGTACGTGCCGAACTTGCGGCGGCCGAGTTCCAGGACCTTCTCGCGGACCAGCTCGCAGGAGTTCTTGACGGCACCGCCGGTGACGTACGTCTGACGCGAGGCGGACGTCGAACCGGCGCTGCCCACCTGGGTGTCGGCCGGCTGGATCGTCACCTGGGCGACGCCCAGTTCGGTGCGGGCGATCTGAGCGTGGACGGTGACGCCGCCCTGGCCGACCTCCGCCATCGCGGTGTGCACGGTGGCGACCGGCACTCCGCCGACGACCTCCATGCGGACCCGGGCGGTCGAGTAGTCGTCGAAGCCCTCGGAGAAGCCGACGTTCTTGATGCCGACGGCGTACCCGATCCCCCGGACGACGCCTTCGCCGTGCGTGGTGTTGGACAGGCCGCCGGGCAGCTGCCGTACGTCGGCGTCCTCGCCCGCGGTGAGCCACTGCTGCTCGGGCGGAAGGGGCATCGCCTTGACGCGGCGCAGGAGTTCGGCGACCGGGGCCGGCGAGTCGACGCGCTGCCCGGTCGGCAGGAGCGAGCCCTGTTCCATCGCGTTGAGCTGACGGAACGCGACCCGGTCCATGCCCACTTGATCGGCGAGCCTGTCCATCTGGGCCTCGTACGCGAAGCACGCCTGGACCGCGCCGAAGCCGCGCATGGCGCCGCAGGGCGGGTTGTTGGTGTAGAGCGCGATGGCCTCGATGTCGACGTCCTCGACGACGTACGGGCCGACGCCGAGCGAGGAGGCGTTGCCGACGACCGCCGGGGAGGCCGACGCGTAGGCGCCGCCGTCAAGGACGATCCGCGCCTTCACGTGGGTCAACTTGCCGTCCTTGGTGGCCCCGTGCTCGTAGTACAGCTTGGCGGGGTGGCGGTGGACGTGTCCGAAGAAGGACTCGAAGCGGTTGTAGACGATCTTGACGGGCTTGCCGGTGCGCAGGGCCAGCAGGCAGGCGTGGATCTGCATCGACAGGTCCTCGCGGCCGCCGAACGCGCCGCCGACGCCCGAGAGGGTCATCCGGACCTTGTCCTCGGGCAGACCGAGCACCGGGGCGATCTGGCGCAGGTCGGAGTGCAGCCACTGGGTGGCGATGTAGAGCTCGACTCCGCCGTCCTCCGAGGGCACGGCGAGGCCGGACTCGGGGCCGAGGAACGCCTGGTCCTGCATGCCGAAGGTGTACTCGCCCTTGACGACGAAGTCGGCCCTCTTCGCGGCCTGTTCGGCGTCGCCGCGGACGATCGGCTGGCGGTGCACGATGTTCGGGTGCGGGACGTGGCCGATGTGGTGGTCGTCGCGGCCCTCGTGGACGAGGATCGCGTCGGGCGCGGTCGCGGACGCCTCGTCCGTGATGACCGGCAGCTCCCGGTACTCCACCTTGATCTTGGCGGCGGCGCGGCGCGCGGTCTCCGGGTGGTCGGCGGCGACGATGGCCACCGGCTCGCCGTGGTGGCGTACCTTGCCGTGCGCGAGGACCGGGGTGTCCTGGATCTCCAGGCCGTAGTTGCGCACGGCGGTGGGCAGGTCGTCGTACGTCATGACGGCGTACACGCCGGGCTGTGCGAGGGCCTCGGAGGTGTCGATGGAGACGATCTCGGCGTGCGCGACCGTGGAGCGCAGGATCTGGCCCCACAGCATGTCCTCGTGCCACATGTCGGAGGAGTACGCGAACTCGCCGGTGACCTTGAGGGTGCCGTCCGGGCGGAGCGTGGACTCGCCGATGCCGCCCTTGGTCCGGGAGCCCTGCGTGATGTTCGTGGGTGTACCGGTCGTTCCCATGGTCAGACCGCCTCGGACTGCCGGGCGGCCGCGAGGCGGACCGCGTCCATGATCTTCTCGTAGCCGGTGCAGCGGCACAGGTTGCCCGAGAGCGCCTCGCGGATGTCCGCGTCGGTCGGGTTCGGGGAGTGCTCCAGCATCTCGTCCGCCGCGATCAGCAGACCCGGCGTGCAGAAGCCGCACTGGACGGCTCCGGCGTCGATGAACGCCTGCTGGATGGGCGCGAGTCGCGTGCCCTCGCCGGTGTGCGAGTCCTGCCCCTTGGCCACCCAGCCCTTGGCCGCGTCGAGCGAGATCCCGCTCCCCTCCGGGGTGTCGGACGCGCCGGTGGCGCAACCTCCGTGCGCGGCGCGCTGCTCGGCGAAGTCGGCGAGCCCCTCGACGGTGACGACCTCGCGGCCCTCGACCTGGCCCGCGGCGACCAGACACGAACACACGGGAACACCGTCCAGCCGTACCGTGCAGGAACCGCACTCGCCCTGTTCGCAGGCGTTCTTGGAACCGGGCAGGCCGAGCCGCTCGCGCAGGACGTACAGGAGGCTCTCGCCCTCCCAGACGTCGTCGGCTTCCTGCCGACGGCCGTTGACCGTGAAATTGACACGCATTACGCGACTCCCTCCGTGCGGGCGGCGGTGCCGCGGTACGACTCCCACGTCCAGGTCAGTGTGCGGCGGGCCATGACGCCGACCGCGTGGCGGCGGTAGCTCGCCGTGCCGCGGACGTCGTCGATCGGGTTGCAGGCGGCGGAGCACAAGGTGGCGAACTGCTTGGCCACCGACGGGGTGATGATCTTTCCGTTGTCCCAGAAGCCGCCCTCGTCGAGCGCCGCGTTCAGGAACTCCTCGGCGGTCTTCGCGCGGACCGGGGTCGGCGCGGCCGAGCCGATGCCGGTGCGGACGGTACGGGTCTCGGGGTGCAGGGCCAGACCGAAGGCGCACACGGCGATCACCATCGCGTTGCGGGTGCCGACCTTCGAGTACTGCTGCGGTCCGTCGGCCTTCTTGATGTGGACGGCGCGGATCAGCTCGTCGGGCGCCAGCGCGTTGCGCTTCACGCCGGTGTAGAACGCGTCGATCGGGATCAGCCGCGATCCGCGCACCGACTCGGCCTCGACCTCGGCGCCCGCCGCGAGGAGCGCGGGGTGGGCGTCGCCGGCCGGGGAGGCGGTGCCGAGGTTGCCGCCGACGCCGCCGCGGTTGCGGATCTGCGGGGAGGCCACCGTGTGGGAGGCGAGGGCCAGCCCGGGGAGCTCACCGCGCAGGTTCTCCATGATCCGGGTGTACGGGACGGAGGCGCCCAGGCGCACGCTCTCCTCGCCGACCTCCCAGTCGCTCAGCTCTCCGATGCGGTTCAGGTCCAGGAGGTACTCGGGCCTGCGGTGATCGAAGTTGATCTCGACCATCACATCGGTGCCACCCGCAATCGGCACAGCGGTGGGGTGCTCGGCCTTCGCGGCGAGCGCCTCCTCCCAACTGGCGGGGCGAAGGAAGTCCATGCGTGGCTCTCTTCATTCGTATCGTGGGTCGTTCTGATCAAGCCAGATCGTGTGCGGGCGGCCCGGCTCATTCATGAGGTGTTTACGCGGAGTGGGGTCAGTACACAGCGGGGTCCCACAGTGGGGTCAGTCACCGAAACCATGAAGGAGTTGGCTGGCCAACCCGGGCATCTTGTAGATTCGTATGAACCGAGGTCATCAGCAACCTCCTCGCTTTCCTCCGGAAACAAAGAGCACAGCCCCCTGGAAACAGAGAGCACGGCTCTCGAAAGCCCAGGGCACAGGCCCGGGGGGCCGGGACCACTGATTCCCGGAACCCAGGGACCGGCTCCGCGGAACCCACGAACCGGCTCTGCGGGGCACGGGTACCGCCTGCGGGCCTCACCCCACGATCCATCGTAGATTTCGAGACAAAGAACGGCGGCGACGAGAATGCGGCTGCGCGCACTGCTGGACACCGACGCGCTGGGCCTGCGGCTGCTCGGCGGCGAGGACGAGCTCGACCGCACCGTACGCGGTGTGATGACCACCGACCTCAAGGACCCCAGCCGCTACCTCTCGGGCGGCGAGCTGGTCCTCACCGGCCTCGCATGGCGGCACGACGCCGAGGACTCCGAGCCGTTCGTCCGCATCCTCGCGAGTACCGGGGTCGCGGCCCTGGCCGCGGGTGAGGCGGAGCTCGGCGACATCCCCGACGACCTGGTCGTGGCCTGCGCCCGGCACCGGCTGCCGCTGTTCGCCGTGAACGAGTCGGTCGCCTTCGCCACGATCACCGAGCACGTCGTGCGCCAGGTGTCGGGCGAGCGCGCCGGGGATCTGGCCGCCGTGGTCGACCGGCACCGGCGGATGATGACCTCGGGCCCCGCGGGCGGCGGCCCCGACGTGGTCCTCGATCTGCTCGGCACCGACCTCGACCTGCGCGCCTGGGTCCTCTCGCCGGCCGGACGGGCGATCGCGGGCTCGAAGGTCGCCGGCGGCGCGCTGCCCGCGGACACCTGCGCCGAGCTGGCCGCCGAGCATCTGGCGGCGGTCCGCACCGGGCGCCGGGGACCGCACCGGGTGACGGTGGGCCCGGCGATGTACTCGCTGTTCCCGATCCGCTCCTCGGGGCGTGCCGCGGGCGCCTCCCGGGACGTGCGCGAGACGGTGCTCTCCGACTGGCTGCTCGCGGTCGAGGCGGACGCCGGGGAGTGGCCCGAGGAGCGGCTCGACCTGCTCCAGGGCGTCACCCAGCTCATCGCGGTGGAGCGGGACCGGCGGGACGCGGCGCGCACGGTGCGCCGACGGCTCGCGCAGGAGGTCCTCGAACTGGTCCAGACGGGGGCGGCGCCCGCCGAGATCGCGGCACGGCTGCGGGTCGCGGCGCCGGTGCTGCTGCCGGGCCTCGGCGCGGCCCCGCACTGGCAGGTCGTGGTGGCGCGCGTCGAGTGGGACGGCGGCGAGATCGAGGGCGGCCCGGTCGCCCAGGCGCTGCTGGAGGAGATCCTCGTGGACCCGCTGTCACCGGGCCCTGAGCACTCCGACCGGATAGCCGTGGCCCACACGGGCGACGAGGCGGTCGCGCTCGTCCCCCTGCCGACGGTCCCGTCCGACGAGGACGGCTCCGAGCCCGGCCTGCACGCCGACACCCTGCTGGCGGCCGTACGGGATCCGCTCTCGGCCGGTCTGAACGACGACGGGCGGCTCACGCTCGGCGTCAGCGCCGCCGTCCACTCGGCCGAGGGGCTGCGTGGCGCCCTGGAGGAGGCCCGGCACGCCCGCCGGGTCGCCGCGGCGCGCCCCGGGCGGGTCTGCGCGGCCGGACACCAGGAACTGGCCTCGCACGTGCTGCTGCTCCCGTTCGTCCCGGACGACGTGCGCCGCGCCTTCACCGCCCGCCTGCTGGACCCGCTGCGGGAGTACGACGGCCGACACCGGGCGGAGCTGATTCCGACCCTGGAGGCGTTCCTGGACTGCGACGGCTCCTGGACGCGTTGCGCCGCCCGTCTGCACCTCCACGTCAACACGCTGCGCTACCGCGTCGGGCGTATCGAGCAGTTGACGAGTCGTGATCTGTCGCGCCTGGAGGACAAGTTGGACTTCTTCCTGGCGCTGCGAATGAGCTGACCTCAGGAGCCCCGAGTGAGCCGTGCGCGGCCCATGACTTTGTGAAATCCTTCACCCACCCTCTTGGCCGGGCCCGGTGATCCGTGCTGAGATGCCACCACTCAACAGCTCAATGGTGTGCTCGGGGAGGGCAACGTGGCGCATACCGCCATGTCTGGTACCGGAACGACTGCAGGGGACGATCCACTCCAGACCGCGGTATGGCGGCTGCGCTCGCGCGCCTGCTGGGCCGACGCGGCGGCGCTGATCCAGCCACGCACGGCGGGGGCCGCCCTGCAGAGAGCGTCGCTCCTGGTCGAGCGCTGTCTCTACACCGAGCAGGGCTGGGCCGAGGCGGAGGACGCCCTGCGCACGGCCGAGGCGCTGGCGCAGACCGACGACGAGCGGGGCGCGGCGGCCTGTGAGCGGGGACAACTCGCCTACGCCGCCACGCTGCTGACCGTGCGCGACCGGGCCGACGAGGCGCGGGCGGCGCTCGGCAGGTCCGCGGCGCTGCTCGCGCCGGGCGCGCCCGGCAGGGCCCTGCTCGATTTCCGGCGCGGGCTGCTCGCCGAGAACCTCGCGCACGCGCCACAGGCGGCCCGCGCCGCGTACCGGCGGGCGCACGCGGGAGCGACCGCCCAGAACGACGCGCTGCTGATGTCCTTCACCTGGCGGCATCTCGCCGGACTCGCGCTGCGCGAAGGGGAGTTGGCGGAGGCCCGGCACGGCTTCGCCGAATCCCTGCGGATCCGGGAGGAGTTGGGATACCTCGTCGGTACGGCCCCGGCGCTGGCGTCGCTGGCCGACGCGGAGGTCGAACCGGAGGCGTCGCGGCTGCGGGCCGAGGCGGGACGGCTGTTCCGCCTGCTCGGCGGCGTGCCCATCTGGCTGGCGGGCCAGTTGACTCCGCCGGCGGCGACGGCCTGATCCCACACGGGCGGGCGGACACCCCACCCGCCGCGGGGGCCCGCCGTCCGCCGCGGGGTCCCGCTGTCCGCCGCGGGGTCCCGCTGTCCGCCGCGGGGTCCCGCTGTCCGGCACGGGGTCCCGCCGTCCGCCGCGGGGGCCCGCCGTCCGGCACGGGGTCCCGCCGTCCGGCACGGGGTCCCGCTGTCCGGCACGGGGTCCCGCTGTCCGGCACGGATGCGTTGGGCCCGCGCGGCGCGGATGCGTTGGGCCCCGCCCAACACGAAGGCGTCGGCCCGCCCGGCGCGAGGGCGTGGGCCCGCCCGGCAGATGCGTCGGCCCCGCCCGGAACGAAGGCGTGGGGCCGCCCGGCTTGAAGGCGTGGGCCCGCCCGGCGCGGATGCGTCGGCTCCCGCCCAACACGAAGGCGTCGGCCCGCCCGGCGTGAAGGCGTCGGCCCGCCCGGCAGATGCGTCGGCCCCACCCGGCACGAAAGCGTCGGCCCGCCCGGCACGAAAGCGTCGGCCCGCCCGGCGCGAAAGCGTCGGCCCCGCCCGGCGCGGATGCGTGGGTCCCGCCCGGCACGAAGGCGTGGGTCCCGCCCGGCACGAAGGCGTCGGCCCGCCCGACAGATGCGTCGGCCCCACCCGGCACGAAAGCGTCGGCCCGCGCCGCGGATGCCTTGGGCCCGCGCGGGCACGGATGGGTGCGGTCGGCGGGCGTGGATGCGTACGGCCGTGCGGCACGACCCCCTGAGGGGGCGGGCGGGACGGGCCGGGCGATTCAGGAGGCGCCGGCGAAGTGCTCCAGCACCAGGGCCTGGACGACCGTCAGATCCTCGGCGATCAACGCCTCCAGCAGCGCGGTGTGTTCGGCCGCGTCGGCGACCAGGTCGGCTCGGCCCCGCGAGACGGGACCGCCGACGAGGGGCCACTGGGCGCGGCGGTGCAGATCGTCGGCGATGCGCACCAACTGCGCGTTGCCCGCGAGGGCGAGGACCGCGCGGTGGAAGGACCGGTCGGACTCCGCGTAGGTCGCGCGGCAGCCCGAGGACGCGGCCCGCACGGTGGCCTCGGCGAGCGGGCGCAGCTCGGCCCAGCGGGCGGCGGGCACGGTGCGGGCGAGCCGGAGCATCACCGGGACCTCGATCAGGCCCCGGATCTCGGCGAGTTCGGCCAGTTCCCGGGTGCCGCGCTCGATGACGCGGAAGCCCCGGTTGGGGACGACCTCGACGGCGCCTTCGAGGGCGAGTTGCTGCATCGCCTCCCGGACGGGCGTCGCGGACACCCCGAAGCGTTCGCCGAGCGCGGGCGCCGAGTACACCTCACCGGGGGCGAGTTCACCCGCGACGAGCGCGGTGCGCAGCGCGTCGAGGATCTGCCCCCGCACGGAGGCACGCTGTACGACGGGCCGTACGGCTTCGGCTCGTACGGCGGGGTACGTGTCGTCGGCGTGTACGGGGCGGACGCTCTCGGGGCGCGCTCCGGGGCGGGTCTCGTCCGCCCGCACGGGGCGGGCGCTCGGCTCACGTACGGCGGGACGGGTTTCATCGGCGCGCGCGGGCCGGGCGCTCTCGGGGCGTGCTCCGGGGCGAGCCTCGTCCTCGTGTACGGGGCGTACGGCGGGGCGGGTGTCGTCCGGACGTACGGCGGGGCGGGTGTCGTCCGGGCGCGGGTGCGGGATCGGTGTCTCGCTGTGGGTGTGCTCACCGCGGGCCGAGGCCGAGGCCACGGCGGGACCGTCGACCGGCCCGGCACCCGGTCCGGCGCCGGGACCCTCGCCCGCGACAGGCGTCGGGGCTTTCCTCGCCCGGCCCACGCCGGCGGGCCCCGGCTGGGGCGGAACCCGGAAGGCGCCGGGGTGGATGTCCGGGTCCCACGACCCGGCGGAGCCGTGCGCGCTGCGCGGACCGGCCTGCTCCACGGGGTCCTCCTCCGGGTCGGTGGTACTCGGGGTCATGGCGTCGGTTGTTACTCGTCCGTCAAGCACGATAGGCGCACATGGCCTCAGTTCAAACACCCTAAGGCGAGATAAGGTAAGGCTTACCTGCTAACGATCGTGAAGCGATGGTTCCGCATGTCCGCTCCCACCCTGTCCGCCGCCTCCGCCACGACCGCGCCCACCGACCCGGCCCACCCCGGCCCGCCGGCCGCCACCGCGTCGCCCGTGGCGGAGGCGTACACGCGACTGGGTGAGGCCTTCCCCGGCCTGCGCGTCACCGAACTGGGAGCGACGGAAGCGGCCCCGCGGGGCACCGGATGGGCCGCCGCGGCCCGGCTCGCGGAGGGCGGGCCCGACCTCGACGCGTTTCTCGCCTGGGACGAGGCCCAGGTGGTCCGGGACCACGGCCGACGCGCACGGCCCGATGTCGTGGCGAGTTTCGGACTGCACCGGTACGCGTGGCCGGCCTGCCTGCTCATCACCGTGCCGTGGTTCCTGCTGCGCCGGGTGCCCCGCCTGCCCGTGGAGAACGTCACATTCCAGCGCGAGCTCGGCCGGATGGCCGTCCGCGTCACCACGTTCGCCTGCCTCCCCGACGACCCGGCCGCCGCCCTGCCGGGCGCGAGGGTCGTACCGGACGAGGAGGCGCTGCGCGCGGAGGTGCGGGCCGCGGCGGCCGAGCACCTGGAGCCGGTCCTCGGCGGATTCGGGCCGCGGACGCGGCGGCGCGGCCGGGCACTGTGGGGCATGGCGACCGACGAGATCGTCGAGGGCCTCTGGTACGTCGCCCACCTGTTCGGCGAGGAGCGGCGCGCGGCGCGCGAGCTGGAACTGCTGCTGCCCGGCTCGACGCGGCCGTACGTCGGTTCGGCGGGCTTCCGTGAACTGACCGGCCCGCGAGGGGAGCCGCTGCCCACGCGCGACCGGGTGAGCTGCTGCCTCTTCTACACACTGCGTCCGGCGGACACCTGCGCCACCTGCCCGCGCACCTGCGACGCGGACCGGATCACCAAGCTGACGGCCGCCGCGGCGAGTTGAGACTCCCGGCGCGAGCACCTGCCCCGATGCGCCCGGCGCCCCTCACCGATCGCGGCCCCCTCGGACCGCTCACAGATCACAGGTGCTTCACAAATTCCTCACTTGTCACGGGAACTCTCCGTGGAACCATCCTTACGGGTAGTCTTATTCGTACTCAACTCCCGTCCCTCGCGCGGCAGTTCGAGCAGAATGTCGCCCTGCGCAGCTCCTTGCACTTCCTTGGCGGCCTCTTGCCCCGAAACCCCCTGAGGGCCGACGTGATTGGGCCACTATGGCGGGCGTTACGCCCTATCCCAATGCAAGGGACCCCAGATGAGACTGACCGACATATCGCTGAACTGGCTGCTTCCAGGCGCCGTTCTGCTCCTGGGCCTGCTGGCGGCGGTGGCGGTGCTCGCGCGCGGCAAGCGGTCCGGGGACAGCACGAGCAGCGACGACTCGTGGGAGCGCACCGAGGAGCGCCGCAGGCGTAAGGAGGCCGTCTACGGCTCGGCGTCCTATGTTCTGCTGTTCTGCTGTGCCGCGGTCGCGGCGGCCCTCTCCTTCCATGGCCTGGTCGGCTTCGGCCAGCAGAACCTGGGCCTCTCGGACGGCTGGGAGTACCTCGTCCCGTTCGGCCTGGACGGCGCGGCGATGTTCTGTTCCGTCCTCGCGGTGCGTGAGGCCAGCCACGGTGACGCGGCGCTCGGCTCCCGCATACTCGTGTGGACCTTCGCCGGTGCCGCGGCCTGGTTCAACTGGGTGCACGCGCCCCGGGGCGTCGCCCACGCCGGTGCTCCGCAGTTCTTCGCGGGCATGTCCCTGTCGGCCGCGGTGCTGTTCGACCGGGCTCTGAAGCAGACCCGTCGTGCCGCGCTGCGCGAGCAGGGTCTGGTGCCGCGGCCGCTGCCGCAGATCCGTATAGTCCGCTGGCTGCGCGCGCCCCGTGAGACGTACAGCGCGTGGTCGCTGATGCTCCTGGAGAACGTCCGCTCCCTGGACGAGGCCGTGGACGAGGTGCGCGAGGACCGGCGCCAGAAGGAGCAGAACCGGCTGCGCCGCCGGAACGAGGAGCGGGTCGAGCGAGCGCACCTCAAGGCGCTCAGCCGTGGTCACCGCGGCTTCGCCGGACGGGGTGGCGCCAGGGAACTGGAGACCGCGACCGTGGAGCGGGCGCCCGCACCGGCCTCCACGGAGCCTGCCATATCCACCGCGGAGCAGCTGCCCGTACGATCGCGGCCCTCCCTCACGCCCGTCCGCAAGAGCACTGAGCCGATCACCGTCGACCTCACCACGGAGGACGAAACGATGGCGCTGCCGAGGCTCGACTCGCTGGAGCGCAAGCTCAAGGATCTTGAACAGCAGTTCGGCTGACGCGCACACGAGCGACCCGGGCGACAGCCCGGACGGCCCGGCCGGAATCTCCGGCCGGGCCCGGACACGACAATGGCGGCGCGGTGTTCCTACACCGTGCCGCCGTTCAGTTCGAACCACACCGCCTTGCCCACTCCGTGGGCCCGCACGCCCCACGCGTCCGCCAGGGACTGCACGAGGACGAGACCTCTGCCGTGCGTACCGTCGTCGGCGTTCGGTACGCACATTCTGGGCCTGCGTGCCACGAAGTCCCGGACCTCCACGCGCAGTCCGCGCGGTCCGATCGTCGCCGTCAGGACGGCGTCGTCGTCGGTGTGGATCAGTGCGTTGGTGACGAGCTCGCTGGTCAAGAGCTCGGCTGTCTCGGACCTTCCCGGTTTCCCCCAGTGCCGTAACAGTTCCCTCAGCGCCTTGCGCGCCTCGGGCACCGCTCGCAGATCCGCCTTGCCCAGCCGGCGCCGGAGCTGCGCGCCGTCCGGTCGGTCGATCGCCCCGTCGGACGCTTCCTCCACTGGATCGGTGGAGTAGGCCCCCCTGGTCATGGGACCACCTCCTGGTGCCTGCCGCTTCATGACCCCCGCCTGCGTGCCGATGTCGGTTCCCCTCTGCTCGAACACGTTCACGGGAATCCATGCCCTGATCGGGAACGTGACACTCATGTCGATCGTCGGCCGGCTGCCGTACGGTCACGGGTGCGCGCCGCCCGCACGGGGAAGTGAAGGTTTCGACAGAGCCGTCCGAGCACCGAGGAGCCGCCGTGCACGACGACCGTTCGCTGGTGGAGGCACGCCTGGAACGCGCGCTGCGGCAGTGCCTGCGCCCCGCGCAGTACGCGGACCGGGCGCCACTCACGCTCTCCGTATGGCATGTGCCGGGCGAGCCGGTGCCTGTCGACCAGGCGCTCCAGGCCTCCTACGAGCCCTTCACGACCGGCACGGTCTGGGGAAAGCCCTGGTCGACGAGTTGGTTCCGTATCGAGGGCCGGGTGCCCGAGGAGTGGGCGGGCCGCCCGGTGGAGGTGGTGATCGACCCGGGGTTCACCGGGGACGGCCCTGGCTTCCAGGCGGAGGGGCTGCTGTACGACGCGGCCGGCGTCCCCCTCAAGGGCATCCACCCGCGCAACCGCCATCTGACGGTCGGGGCACCGGCGACGGGAGGCGAGGGGGTGAGTCTGCTGCTGGAGGCGGCGGCCAACCCCGCCGTCCTGCACGGCTTCGAGCCCACCCGCCTGGGAGACGTACTGACCGCCGGCGATGGGCCGATCTACCGATTCGCGGCTGCCGATCTCGCCGTACTCGACGAGGACGTGTGGCACCTGGTCCTCGATGTCGAGGTCCTCTCGGAGCTGATGTACGAACTGGATCCGCAGCGGCCGCGCCGGCACGAGATCCTGCGCGCCCTGGAGAACATGCTCGACGCCCTCGACCTGCACGACGTCTCCGGCACTGCGGCGGCGGCCCGGTCCGAGCTGACCGAGGCACTGTCACGGCCCGCGTCGGCCAGCGCGCACCGCGTCTCGGCCGCCGGGCACGCGCACATCGACTCGGCGTGGCTGTGGCCGCTGCGCGAGACGGTCCGCAAGGCCTCCCGGACCTTCGCCAACGTCACGGCGCTGGCCCTCGACTACCCCGAGCTGGTCTTCGCCTGCTCGCAGGCCCAGCAGTACGCCTGGGTCAAGGAGCACCAGCCGCACATCTGGGAGCGCATCAAGAAGGCGGTGGAGGAAGGCAATTGGGCTCCGGTGGGTTCGATGTGGGTGGAGTCCGACGCCAACATGCCGGGCGGTGAGGCGCTGGCCCGGCAGATCGTCCACGGCAAGCGGTTCTTCCGGGAGGAACTGGGCGTCGAGACCGAGGAGATCTGGCTGCCGGACTCCTTCGGCTACACGGCCGCCTTCCCGCAACTGGCGAAGCTCGCCGGCGTCCGCTGGTTCCTCACCCAGAAGCTGAGCTGGAACCAGACCAACAAGATGCCGCACCACACCTTCTGGTGGGAGGGCATCGACGGCACCCGGGTCTTCACCCACTTCCCGCCCGTGGACACCTACAACTCCCAGTTCCACGGCCATGAACTGGCCCACGCGGAACGCAACTTCGCGGAGAAGGGCCGGGCCACCCGCTCCCTGGTCCCGTTCGGCTGGGGCGACGGCGGGGGCGGTCCGACCCGCGAAATGCTGGAGAAGGCCCGGCGGTTGCGGTCCCTGGAGGGCTCGCCGCAGGTCAGGATCGAGAAGCCGGAGGCGTTCTTCGCCGCCGCCGAGGAGGAGTACGGTGCCCACGCACCGGTCTGGTCGGGCGAGCTGTACCTGGAGCTGCACCGGGCCACGTACACCACGCAGGCCAAGACCAAACAGGGCAACCGTCGCTCCGAACACGCGCTGCGCGAAGCCGAGTTGTGGTGCACCACCGCCGCCGTGCGCGAGCCGTCGTACGCCTACCCGTACGACGCCCTGGACCGGCTCTGGAAGACGGTGCTGCTGCACCAGTTCCACGACATCCTGCCCGGCTCCTCGATCGCCTGGGTGCACCGGGAGGCACGCGCGACGTACGCGCGGGTGCTCGCGGAACTGGAGGAGATTACCGCGGACGCGGTACGGGCTCTGGGGTCCGGCGCCTCGCCCGGGGTCCTGAACGCCTCGCCGTACGAACGGACCGAAGTGGTCGGGGACGGGCTGGTGACGGTACCCGGGCTGGGCGCCGCCGTACCGGCCGGGCCCGGCCTCACCGTGCGGGCCGAACAGGCCGACGGGACCATCGTGTTGGAGAACGACCGGCTGCGGGTGCGGATCGACGGTGACGGGCTGCTGACCTCCGTACGCGATCTCGCGCACGGCCGCGAGGTGCTGTGCGGTCCCGGCAATCTGCTCCAGCTCCACCCCGACCATCCCAACGCCTGGGACGCGTGGGACATCGACCGGCACTACCGGCGCACCCACACGGACCTGACGGCTGCCGAGTCGGTCGAACTGGTGGAGAGCGGGCCGCTGCGGGCGAGCGTGCGCGTCACCCGGGCCTTCGGCTCCTCCCGGATCACCCAGGAGATCCGGCTGACGGCAGCGAGCCGCCGGCTGGACATCTTGACGGACATCGACTGGCAGGAGTCGGAGAAGGTCCTCAAGGCCGCCTTCCCGCTCGACGTCCAGGCCGAACGGTCCGCCGCCGAGATCCAGTTCGGGCACGTCCACCGGCCCACCCACGCCAACACCGGCTGGGACGCGGCCCGTTTCGAGATCTGCGCGCACCGCTGGCTGCGGGTCGCGGAGGAGTCGTACGGCGTCGCGCTGATCAACGACTCGACGTACGGCCACGATGTGACCCGTACGCCGCATGACGGCGGCCTCGGCACCACCGTACGGCTGACCCTGCTGCGCGCCCCGCACAGCCCGGACCCGGAGACCGATCTCGGCACGCACCGGTTCACGTACGCGCTGCTGCCGGGGGCGGGTGTGGGGGACGCCGTGGCGGAGGGGCTGGCGCTCAATCTGCCGCTGCGGCAGGCCGCGGTGCCGGCGCTCGAACCACTGGTGAGCGTCGACGACCCGGCCGTCACCGTCGAGTCGGTCAAACTCGCTGAGGACCGCGGCGGCGATGTGGTGGTGCGGCTGTACGAGTCCCGGGGCGGGCGGGCCCGGGCGAAGGTGACCGCCGGTTTCCCGGTGTCCCTGGCCGAGGTGACCGACCTGCTGGAACGGCCGCTGCGCGAAGCCCCGCCGGAGATCGAGCTGCGGCCGTTCCAGATCCTCACCCTGCGGCTGCGGCCGGCCCGGTAGGACGACGGGTGAGGGGGCAGGGCCCGCGGCGCGCGCCCTGCCCCCTCATCTCCTGCCCCGGAGGGCGGCCGGGTCAGTTGCCGGCGATGCGGATGATCCTGTGGTTCCGGTCCAGGGAGACGACGAGCCTGGTGGTCTGCCCGCCGCCCCAGGTGAGGGTGACGCCGACCTTCGTGTGGCCGGCGGCGCCGGTGTCCTTGACGGTCCACTTCCCCGGGACGTTCTGGGCGCGCAGGACGCCGTCCGCGTGGTTGCGGTCCTCCCATGTCGCGAGCGTACGGAGGTAGCCGGACTGGACGTAGAACTTGCGGAGTTCGGTGGACAGCTTGCCGCCGTGGTCCGGGTCGCTGTGGGCGTCGATGTAGGCGCCGTAGAAGTCGGCGACGAGGGTCACGTTGTCGGACGCCGTGCCGCTGACCGTCCGCTGCGCTGCTGCCCCCGTGGCCGTGCCTCCCGTGGTCGCCTGTGCCGTGGCGGTGAGCCCGAGCGGGAGGGCCACGGCGGCGACGAGGCCGGCGATCAGCGCGGTGCGGCGGCCGTGCTTGCGGGCGGTCGTGATGCTGTTCATCAGTGTGCTTCCCCGATTTCGGTGAGTGCGGAATGGCGTCGCGCCGTGCGGGTGGCCCCCTGGACCCCCGTGGCGGGGGCGGGCCTCTCGGCCTCCGTGGTGCGAAGACCGCGACCTCGGTGATGCGGAGGCCGCTCCGGCGACACCCAGAGCATCGGCGGCCCCGCGGTCCGGGCACAACGGACGGCGCCCCATCCGCAACGCTGGAACCGTCCCAGGCCTTCTGACCTCTCTTTACTGGGAGTGCCTGGGATGCCGTCCTGGGACGGCGAGGCGGGGAGAACCGGTGTCATCCCAGGACGACGTGGAGGAATTCGCGGCGCTGCTGCGGCGTCTGAAGGCGCGCACGGACCGCAGTTACGCCGCACTCGCGCGTCGGCTGAACATGAACGCCTCGACGCTGCACCGGTACTGCGCGGGGGAGGCGGTGCCGCTCGGCTTCGCACCTGTGGAGCGGTTCGCCGCGTTGTGCGAGGCCGGCCCGGCCGAACGGATCGAGCTGCACCGGAGGTGGATCCTGGCGGTGGCGGCACGACAGCGGTCCCGGACGGCGACGGGTGCCGAGTCCGTGGCGGGAGCCGCCGAAGCCGTGCCGGCGGGCGCGAGCCCCACGACCGACGGAGCGGCCGAACCGGTGACCGTGCCGACCGCCCGCCCCGTCCCGGCACCGGCCGACGGCGCTGGACCGGCACCGGCGGCCGCCCGCGACTCCAACTCCCCCTCCGCATCTGACTCCGGCTCCGGCTCCGGCTCCGGCTCCGCGACGGCTGACGACTCTGTGCCGGAAACGGTCACCGGCTCGGCCTCGGCTACGGCCGCCGGTTCCCGCTCGGCGACGGCCGCGGGCTCCGTCCCGAAACCGGCCGCCGGCTCCGTGCACGCGGCAGTGCCCGCCGCCTCGCCCCGTCCCCGAACGGTCCCGGCGGGGGGCCTCCCCGGCTCGCCCTCCGAGCAGGACGCGCCGTCACGTCCCACACCGCGAAAGCCCTGGTACCGGCGCCGTGTCGCCATCGCCGCTGCTGTCGTTACCGCACTGCTCGCCACCCTGGGCGGCCTGTCCGCCCTGCCGCGCGGGCACTCCTCGGCCACCGCCGACGACCAGGCGTCCGGCACGAACACCGCGAGGGCCGCGGGCGCGCGGAACGACTCCGCGACACCGTCCGCACTCCCCTCCAGCACGCGCGGCCGGCCGTCCGGCACGCCGTCCCCGAAGGCATCCGGCAAACAAGACGCCTCGCCGGGCCCGTCCGCGAGCCCCTCCCCCACGGCCGGCTCCGCCGTCGCCCTCCTCACCTGGACCGCGAACTCCCATCGCTGGGCTACCGGTTGCGAGCACGACTACGTCATCGACAAGGCACCCCAGCAGGTGCCGCCGCCTCCGGCCCCGCAGGACGCCTCCCCTTGGGCGCGGACACAGAACGCGGTCCACGGCGGCCAGACACTCGTGGACATCTCCGTGCAGGGGCGGACGGACGCGGCCGTCGTCCTGGAGGCGCTGCGGGTCCGCGTCGTGGGACGGGACGCCCCGGTGAAGGGCAACGTCTATTCCACGGGCCAGGGCTGCGGCGGCGGCATGGCTCCCCGCTCGTTCATCGTGGATCTGGACAAGGGCCGGCCGATCGCCCGCTCGGTCCCGGGCTCGGAAGGCGCAACGAGCACTCCGGCGATGCGCATGCCCTACCGGGTGTCCGCGACGGATCCCGAGGTGCTGATGGTCGACGCCCGGACCGTCGGCTGCGACTGCCGCTGGTATCTGGAGCTCGAATGGTCCTCTCAGGGCCGCACCGGCACCGAGCGCATCGACGACCACGGCGTCCCGTTCCGCACCAGCGGCACCAAGGGCCTGCCGCACTATTGGTACGCGAGCGGCGGCTGGACTCTCACGGACTGAGCGGGGCCACCGGCGCACGGGGCCGACGCCCTTACGGGCGAGGCACGTTGCGCAGGTTGGAGCGGGCCAGCTGCACCATCCGCCCGACGCCGCCGTCCAGCACGATCTTCGACGCCGAGAGCGCGAAGCCCGTCACCATGTCCGCGCTGATCTTCGGCGGGATGGAGAGCGCGTTCGGGTCGGTGACGATGTCCACGAGGGCCGGGCCCTTGTGGCGGAAGGCGTCCTTGAGGGCTCCGGCCAGCTCCTTGGGCTTCTCCACCCGGACGCCGTACGCCCCGCACGCGCGGGCCACCGCCGCGAAGTCCGGGTTCTTGTTGGTGGTGCCGTACGAGGGCAGCCCGGCGACCAGCATCTCCAACTCGACCATTCCGAGAGCCGAGTTGTTGAAGAGAACGACCTTCACCGGCAGGTCGTACTGCACCAGGGTGAGGAAGTCGCCCATCAGCATGGAGAATCCGCCGTCGCCGGACATCGACACGACCTGCCGCCTGCGGTCGGTGAACTGGGCGCCGATCGCCATCGGCAGCGCGTTCGCCATCGACCCGTGCGAGAACGAACCGATCACGCGGCGGCTGCCGTTGGGTGAGATGTAGCGGGCCGCCCAGACATTGCACATGCCGGTGTCGACCGTGAACACCGCGTCGCCGTCGGCGAGTTCGTCGAGCACGGAGGCGACGTACTCGGGATGGATCGGGACGTGCTTGTCGACCTTGCGCGTGTACGCCTTGACGACACCTTCGAGCGCGTCCGCGTGTTTCTTCAGCATTTTGTCGAGAAAGCGCCTATTGCCCTTCGGCCGCACCCGCGGGATCAGACAGCGCAGCGTCTCCCGCACATCGCCCCACACCGCCAGGTCCAGCTTGGACCGACGCCCCAAGTGCTCCGGCCGCACGTCGACTTGGACGATCAGGACGTCGTCGGGGAGGAAGGCGTTGTACGGGAAGTCGGTGCCCAGCAGAATCAGGAGATCGCACTCGTGGGTCGCCTCGTAGGCCGCGCCATAGCCGAGGAGCCCGCTCATTCCAACATCGAATGGATTGTCGTACTGAATCCATTCCTTGCCGCGCAGCGCGTGCCCGACCGGTGACTTGACCTTCTCGGCGAACTGCATGACCTCGGCGTGCGCGCCCGCCGTGCCGCTCCCGCAGAACAGGGTGACCTTCTCCGCCTCGTCGATCATCTCGACGAGCTTGTCGATCTCGGCGTCGCCGGGCCGGACCGTGGGCCGCGAGGTGACGAGAGCCGTCTCGATCGTCTTGTCCGGAGCGGGCTCGGAAGCGATGTCGCCGGGCAGCGAGACGACGCTGACGCCGGACCGGCCCACGGCGTGCTGGATGGCGGTCTGGAGCAGCCGCGGCATCTGTCGGGGGCTGGAGATGAGCTCGCTGTAATGAGAGCACTCGCGGAAGAGCTGGTCGGGATGGGTCTCCTGGAAATAGCCGAGGCCGATCTCGCCGGAGGGGATCTGCGAGGCGAGGGCCAGCACCGGCGCCATCGAGCGGTGCGCGTCGTACAGGCCGTTGATGAGGTGGAGGTTGCCCGGACCGCAGGAGCCGGCGCAGGCGGCGAGTCTGCCGGTGATCTGGGCCTCGGCGCCCGCGGCGAAGGCGGCGGTCTCCTCGTGGCGGACCTGGATCCAGTCGATGGCCGCGTTGCGCCGGATGGCGTCCACGACCGGGTTGAGGCTGTCGCCCACGACCCCGTACAGCCGCTCGACGCCCGCGCGGACGAGGATGTCGACGAACTGCTCGGCGACGTTCTGCTTGGCCATGCTGCACGCACCTCTTCGTGATCCTCGAAAGCCTCGGGCGGCCCGGGTCCCCTGGTTCCCCGGCCACTCCCTCGGTTCCATGAATTCACACGGCGCCCGGTTACGCCTCCCACACGGCGGCGGCCGTACGGTCGTCGGCGTACCCCTTGACCCGCACCTGGCTGTCCGCGAGGAAGGCCGCGAGGCCGGGCGGCTCCCCCGCCGACCACCGTTCCGTCAGGTACTCGGCCAGTTCGGGCTCACCGCGCAGCGGCTCCGCCAGGCCGCCCGTGCACAGCAGGAGCGTGTCACCCGGGCGGGCGACCGAGGCCCGGAACCGGAAGGGCGCGTGCGCCGGCCGGGGGGCGGGTTCGTACGGGCTCGGGGGCGTCGTGATGCCCAGGTCCATGGTGAGCCGGTCGCCCTCGGGCGTCTCGTGGGGCAGCGATCCGTAGCCGACGACGGCCTCCCCGGTGGTGTCGGCGACCCGCGGTTCGATGTCCTGCCACGCGCCGTCCCGCAGCCGGAACAGGCCGCCCGGGCCGACGCCGAAGAAGACCCGGGTACGGCACTCCGGATCGGCCGGCAGCAGCAGGCAGCGCAGGCCGGCGGTGTACTCCTCGGGTTCGACGCCCTGTTCCGCCGCGCTCGCCCGCAGTCTGCCGAGGCTGCGGTCGGTGAGCCGTTGCAGCCCGGACTTCAGGTCGCCGCGCCGGGCGGCCCTGATGTCGTCGGCCAGCCGCTCGTGGCTGCGTCCGACGGCCTGCCCGATCCACTGGCACGCCTCCGCCGCGGCCCGGTGCGCTCCCGGGGTGGCGCGGGCGCCGGTCGCCATCGCCACCAGCACGAGCGCCTGCTCGCCCGCTCCGAACCGGGCGGTGAGCAGCGCGTCCCGGCGCGGCTCGCCCCGGTACCGCGCGGAGTCGCCGCGCGCGGACACGGCGCGCAGCGTGCTCGTTCCGTACCGCGCGCCGTCCAGCACGGTGTCGGCGACCAGGTCACCGAGTTCGTCCGCGTCGGCGGGCGGCAGCGCGGTCGGTTCGGGATCGTAGGTGGGCGGTCCGGAGCCGACATGGCCGACGGAGGGCGGCTGCGGGACGACGGAGAGGACGGTCTCCCGCGGTTCGCCCGCGGGCATGTCCTCGCGGGCCGACTCGGGCGACGGCGTCCGGAAGCCCCCGGTGGTGCTGGGCAGGGCCGCCACCGGGCGGCCGGAGGACGGCGCGTCCGGGGGGACGGCGGGAGCCGACACGGGTTTCGGCGGGACGTCGGACGGCGCCCTCGACACGGGCACCTGGGCGACGGCAGGCTGCGCGGACGTGTCCCCCCGGGTGTCCCGGGTCGCGTCCGGGCCGGGCTCCTGTGCGGTGAACCCCGGTGGTTTGGGGCCGGGCGGGAAGGACGTGGGGGAGGGCGGTTCCGGGGCGGAGGCCGGGGCGGGGGGCGGGAGCTCCCAGGCCGGGGGTTCCCACGGTGTGGGCTCCCAGGGGGTGGGCTCCCAGGCGGGGGGCTCGTAGGCGGGGGGCTCGTATGCGGGTCCGCCGCGGCCGGGCGGTCCCGTGTCCGCGCCGGGCCCCGCCACCGGGCCCCGCTCCCAGCGGCCGGGCCGGGACACGTTGTCGTCGCTCGCGATCGCATCGGGCCGGGACGACGTCTCGCCGCTCGGGGGCAAACCCGGCCGCGACGGCGTCTCACCGCTCGGGGCCGCACCAGGCCGGGACGCCGGGGCCGGGGGGCCACCGCGCTGCCCCGAGACGGCCGGAGGGTGCCTCGGCGGGGCGGGCGGCTGCTTCCCCGTCCCGGGGGACGAGGACTCCGGCCCCGGCAGGGCGGGGGGCCGCCGCGGGGGCGGTGGACCGTCGAACCCGCGCGCGTCGAACTCGCGTGCGTCGGTCCGGAGGGAATCGCGCCCCGGGGCGGACGCCCCGTCCGTCGCGGACCTCGGATCCGAGGCGGAGCTCGCATCCGTCGCGGACCGCGATTCCGATCCAGGCCGTACGTCCGACGTGCGCCGCGCGTCCGACGTGCGCCGCGCGTCCGGTCCGGATTCCGGACCCGGATCGAGTCCGTCCCCGACCGTCCCCGACGCCGACGCGAACCGGTCGTCGAGGGAATCGGCCACGGCCGCGGGCCCCGTGTCCTCGGTGGAGTCGTCGTACAACTGCCTCCACCAGTCGTCCTCGTGACCGGTGGGCTTCTCCCCCTGCTGGCTCATGCTCCCGATTGTCCACCGAGACAGCCGGTTGAAAACGGGGCATCCGGAAAAACCGGCCAAGGTGCGGACCTTCGAACGGCGCGTCGAGTGAACCGTCGAACAGGAATGCGTACCGATACGTGCGAACACCTGACCGCCGGGCGGTCCCACCCCCCACGGGAGAACCGCCCGGCGGCGCTTGGGCGACCGGGGCCCGACGCACGTCGCGGACAGGCCCGGGTCACTCCGGATGGCCGAATCCCGTTCGGCGCAGACCAGTTCAGGACCGGGTTCAGCACCTGGACCGTTCCTGAGCCCGATCCCGAGTTCGGCCTCGCGCCCGGCCCGGGACCGGTCCGGCGCGCGAGCCGGTACGGCCTCTTTCAGGCGGGTCGATCCCAAGCGGGGCATTACGGACGGTAGTTGGTGCCGCGGTGACGTGAGCTTGTCAGAGGGGCGGGGGGTACGACCATGATGTGCCGGGGCGGGTTTGTGCCGTGGCCGATTTCCGCCACGGCGCCGCCGACCGGCCGGAACGCATCCATTGGGAGGGACATCGCCGCATGCTGGGAGCGATAGGTCTGGACGAGACCCACGAGTCGGCGTACCGCGCGCTGGTGTCCGTGGGCGCCGCCGAGGTGCCCGATCTCGCGCGTCGGCTCACACTCGGCGAGTACGAGACGGAACGCGCGCTGCGCCGGCTGGAACGGCACGGCCTGGCCGCGCAGTCCTCGGCGCGGCCCGGACGCTGGGTCGCCGCGCCGCCGGGCGTCGCGCTCGGCGCGCTGCTCACCCAGCAGCGGCACGAGCTGGAGAAGGCGGAGCTGGCGGCCGCGCTGCTGGCCGAGGAGTACCGGGGCGCGGCCGGCGAACCGGCCGTGCACGACCTGGTCGAGGTGGTGATCGGCGCGGCGGCAGTCTCGCAGCGCTTCCTGCAGCTCCAGCTCGGCGCGACCGACGAGGTGTGCGCGCTGGTCACCGGGACGCCGATGGTGGTCTCCGGCGCGGACAACGACGCCGAGGAGCAGGCCGCGGGCCGGGGTGTCGGCTACCGCGTCGTCGTCGAGCGGGCCGTCCTCGACCAGCCCGGCGGGATCACCGAGCTGTCCGCCGCGCTCGGCCGCGACGAGCAGGTGCGGGTCGTGGACCAGGTACCGACCAAGCTGGTGATCGCCGACCGGGCGCTCGCGATGGTGCCGCTCACCTCGCACACCGCGGAGCCGGCCGCGCTGGTCGTCCACGCGAGCGGACTCCTGGAGCTGCTGTCGGGGCTGTTCCAGTCGGTGTGGCGGGACGCGCTGCCGCTGCGGCTGGGCAGCCGGGGCGTGCTGGAGCAGGAGCCGGACAGCCCGGACGGCACCGACCTGGAGATCCTCTCCCTGCTCCTCGCGGGGCTCACCGACGCGAGCGTCGCCAAACAGCTCGACCTGGGCCTGAGGACCGTACAGCGCCGCGTCAAGCGCCTGATGGAGCTGACGGGGGTCACGACCCGGCTGCAACTGGGCTGGCACGCGTACGAGCGCGGCTGGGTGGCGCGGGACTGACCTGCGGTTTCCCGCCCGCTCGGGCAGGCTGGGCAGATGGGAGTGTGGGAACTCCTGCTGGTCGGCGTGGTGATTCTGCTCGGCCTGGTCGGAGTACTGGTGCCCGGTCTGCCGGGGTCGTGGCTCGTCTGGGCCGCGGTTCTGTGGTGGGCGCTGAGCTACCCGCAGACCCTGTCCTGGGCCGTCCTCGTCGGTGCGACCGCGGTCCTGCTGCTCGCCCAGGCCATCCGCTGGATGCTGCCGCCGCGACGGCTGCGGGAGAGCGGCGCCACCACCCGAATGGCGGTGTACGCAGGTGGCGGCGCGTTCCTCGGCTTCCTCCTGGTGCCGGTGATCGGCGCCGTCCCCGGTTTCATCGGCGGGATCTACCTCGGCGAGCGGCTGCGCCTCGGCGGGCACGGGCCGGCGAAGGCCTCGGTGCGGACCGCGATGCGGGCGGGCGGCTGGAGCGTGCTGACGGAACTCTTCGCCTGCCTGTTGATCATGGGCGCGTGGCTGGGCGCGGTGATCTGGGGCTGAGCCCGCGGCGGGGGGACGCGTGTACGGGGCTCCCCGCGTACGCGGCTCCCCGTGTACGGGCTCCGCGCGCCCGGGAAGCACAGGTCCGCGGCCTCCGCCCGCCCGGGGCTAGCGCGCGGGTGTCTTCGCCACGAGGGACCACAGGTCGATCGTGTCGGCCAGCGCGCGCATGCCGGCGTCGTTGAAGTGCAGGTGGTCGCCGGGGTCGTAGGCGGGGAGGATACGGCTCGGGCGGGCCGGGTCCCGGACGGTGGCGTCGAAGTCCGCGACCGCGTCGAAGATCCGGTGCGTACGGATGGCGGCGTTGACCGCCTGCCGCACCGCTTCCCGGTCCGGGGTGTACGCGGCATGACCGCCGTACGGGGTGATCGTGGCGCCGATGACCCGGATGCCCCGGGCGTGGGCGCGGCGCACGACGAGCCGGTAGGCGTTCTCCAGGGCGAGGGGGTCCCTCTGCTCCGGTGTTCCCTTGATGTCGTTGACGCCTTCCAGCATGATCATCGCGCGGACGCCCGCGCGGGAGAAGACGTCGGCGTCCAGGCGGGTCAGAGCGCTCGGGCCCCGGTCGTCGAGCAGGACACGGTTCCCGGCGATCCCCGCGTTGAGGACGCCGGGCCTGCGGTACGCGGGAAGGACGCGCAGCCGGGCGGCGAGCCGGTCGGGCCAGCGGCGGTTGGCGTCGAACGACGAGCCGGTGCCGTCGGTGATCGAGTCGCCGAGCGCGACCACGCTGCCCGCGACGGACGGGCCGAGCACGTCGACGCCGGTCACGTAGTACCAACTGCCGACGGTGGTGGTGTAGCCGGCGCCGCTCTCCTCGCCGGTCCGATCGCCCCGGGGCGCGATGAAGTTGGACTGCAGCGCGGAGCGGTGGTACGTCGCCGGGCCCGAGTCGGCCGGGGTGTGCACCGAGACGAGGAGGTTGGCGTCGGCGGGGACCGGCAGGGCGACGGGGTCGCTGACCAGGTCCCGGCCTGCGGGGACGGTGACCGATCGGGCACCGTCGAAGGTGACCGCGCGTACGGAGCCCGCGACCGCCCGGGGGCTCCTCGGTTCGCCCGGCCGCTGCAATGCCAGTGTCACGGAACCGAGTTGGAGCGGTCTCGTGCCGAGCCGGTTGGAGAGACGGACGCGAGCGGCCCGGCCGCCGACGCTGGTGTGCACGACATTGCGGATCGAGGCGCCGGGCAGCGCGGGCACGGTCCCGGCGGCCGCGGCCTCCCAGGTGCCCGTCCAGATTCCCGGCCAGGCCCCTGCCCAGTTCTTGGCCGGCTTCGGGGCGCTCCGGCCGAGCACGGACCGCGCTTCGGCGATCCCACTCGGCGGGGTGAGGACCAGGGCGGCCACCAGGGGGAAGAGAAGACGCCGGATCATGATCGCGCGGGGCATGGGCCATCGCTTCCCCGCCCGTACGACCCCGCATCACACCATCACACCATCGGACGCACCCGAACGGGACGGGACGGGACCGGACGCACCCGGACGGGACCGAACGGGGCTTTCGCAGCCCGATCCGATCGAGGCTCCGCACGCGAATCCCACCAAGGTTCCGTAGCCGGGCTCCGTACGAGATCCCCTCCTCCCCTGGTCCTAGGTCCGGAACCCGATGCGCGGTGGTCGGGGGCGTGTTTGGCTGCTGTCATGACCGAATTCAGTGAAGCCGAGCGCGCGTATCTGAGGTCGCAGCGGCTGGGCCGGCTGCCCACCGTCGACCCCCTCGGACAGCCCCAGGCCAACCCCGTCGGCTTCTTCCCGCAGGAGGACGGGACGATCCTGATCGGCGGTTACGCGATGGGCACCACGAAGAAGTGGCGCAACCTTCAGAAGAACCCGAAGGTCGCCCTGGTCGTCGACGACATCGTCAGCCTCAAGCCGTGGAAGGTCCGAGGCGTCGACATCCGCGGAGAGGCGGAACTCCTCACCGGCGCACATGACCTGGGGCCACACTTCAGTGAGGAGTTGATCCGGATCCATCCGAGGCGGATCCACAGTTGGGGCCTCGAAGATTGAACAGCCTTACGAAGTCGGCGAGTTGGCGAGTCGTCGAGTTGGTGAGATACCGGGTCACGCGTCGCCTGGTCGGCGGGTCGCACGTTGCCGGGCGGTGGGTCGGCGATCCGACTCGGTGCGCGCACGGGGCCGTTGAAGGTCGTGCGTGCACCCGCCGCCCGGCTCAAGGCGGCGTCCGGCTACAACTCCCCTGCCACCCTGAGGTGTTGGACGGCGTACGAGCGCCACGGGCGCCAGGTGTCCGGGGCGTTCGCTCCGGGCGGGGACACGTCCGGGTCGCCGAGGGCCCGGGTACGGATGGCGGCGGCGGTTCCCTCGTCGATGCCGGGCAGTGCGAGCAGCGCCGCCCACGCCTCGTCGCGGTCGGCGCCCGGGTCGAGACGCACGGTGCCGTCGGCGAGGGCGGCGGTCAGCGCGCCGAGCGGGCCGCCGGGCTCCGCCTCCGCGAGGACGGCGGCCTCGGGGAAGAGGTGCGTGAGCGTGTCGCACGGGGCGTCCAGCGCCTTCCCGTACCGCTGCACGAGTCGCCCGGCCTCCGCCTCCCCGACCAGCGCGCGCACCGCGAGCTCGTCCGGATCGGCGGCGCCCGGCGACCGCAGGCCCGGCCGCTCCGCGACCAGGGGACCGAGGCGCGCGTCGGCTCCCAGCCGCGCGTCGACGGCGTACGGATCGGCGTCGAGGTCGAACAGCCGCCGCAGCCGCTGTACGGCGGTGGTGAGGTCCCTGAGATCGGTGAGGTGCAGGCGCGCGTCGAGCCAGCCGCCGGGGTGCGCTGCGTCGGTGGGGCCCGGCGTGCCCGCACGGGTGCGGCCCGCCCCGGTGCCCGGACGCTCCTCGACGGCCACGATCCCCGTGCCGTACGGCAGCCGGAGCGTGCGCCGGTACGTACGACGGCCACGGTTGCCGTCGACGGCCTCGATGCCCGGGACGGCCTCGGCGGCCAGCAGGTCGAAGACCGCGGCGGACTGGTAGGGGCCCCTGTAGGCGAGCCTGAGGGGCACACCCGCGGTGGGGGTGGTCGCGCTCCGGGCGGCGGGGCCGGTGCGCGGCGCCGCGGCGCGCAGCTCGCTCGGGGTCGACGCGTAGACCGTGCGGATCGTGTCGTTGAACTGGCGCACGCTGGAGAACCCCGCCGCGAACGCGATCTGTGTGACGGGGAGTTCGGTGGTCTGGAGCAGGATCCGCGCGGTGTGCGCGCGCTGGGCCCTGGCGAGCGCGACCGGACCCGCTCCGACCTCCGCCGTGAGCTGCCGCTGGACCTGGCGGGCGCTGTACCCGAGGCGCGTGGCGAGGCCGCCGACGCCCTCGCGGTCCACCACGCCGTCGCCGATGAGGCGCATGGCCCGGCCGACGACATCGGCCCGTACGTTCCAGGCCGCGGAGCCCGGTACCGCGTCCGGGCGGCATCTGCGGCAGGCCCGGAAGCCCGAGCCCTGCGCGGCGGCGGCCGTCGCGTAGAACCGCACGTTCCGCCGCTTCGGCGTCACCGCGGGGCAGCTCGGCCTGCAGTAGATCCCCGTCGTGCGCACGGCGAAGAAGAACTCCCCGTCGAACCGGGCGTCCCGGCTCCGCACGGCCTCGTACCTGGTGTCCTCGAACCCGGCGTTCTCGTGCCTGGTGTCCTCGTACCTGGTGTCCTCGTCGTTCACCCTTCCAGTGTGGCCCGGCCCCCACGGCGGGGCTGGCGGAAATCGGACACGACATCACGTCGCGGGCGACGGCCCGCGCCTGCGCAACGGCACGCCGTTGCGCAGGCGCAGGACCGAACCCGCCCCCACCCAGCCAGGGGCCGGAGGGGGCCGGACGGGCGGAGAAGCGGCAGGCCAGGGCGCCCCGGGAGTCGTCCGGGGCGGTGCCCGACGGCCCCGACGCCCCGGCCGGTCTCGGCGGTCCCGGACCGCCCAGGCGACCGGGCGGTCCGGGACGTCCGCGGCCGACCGGGACGTCCGCGGCCGACCGGGCGGTCCCGGGGCTCCGGCGGCCCGAGCAGTCCGGGCGACCCCGCGGAACAGGCGGACCGGACAGCCCGGGGCGCCCGGCGAATCAGGCGGCCCGGACAGCCCGGGCGGGCGCAGGGGGCGCGGGGAATCCGCGTCCTGCACCCGTCCCGGCCACCAGCGCCCGGTCCCCGGCTACCAGCGCCCGCGCTTGGCCTCCATGGCGGCGCGGCCCTCCGCCCCCTTGCGCTTCCAGTCCCGGCGGATCTCGGCGCGCACGCGGGCGTCCGTCTTGGCGACGATCCGCTGGTTCTCGCGGAGCAGTTTGCGGTAGCTCTCCAGCCGCCGATCCGGCAGTTCGCCGGAGTCGACGGCCGCGAGCACCGCGCACCCGGGCTCGGCGACATGGGCGCAGTCCTGGAAGCGGCAGTCGGCGGCGAACTCCTCGATCTCGGAGAACACCTGGCCGACCCCGCTCGCGGCGTCCCACAGTCCGACTCCGCGCAGCCCCGGGGTGTCGATGAGGACACCGCCGCCCGGCAGCGCGAGAAGGTTGCGGGTCGTCGTGGTGTGCCGCCCCTTGCCGTCCATGTCACGGGTGGCCCGTACGTCCATGACGTCCTCGCCCAGCAACGCGTTGGCCAGGGTCGACTTGCCCGCGCCGGACTGCCCGAGCAGGACGGCCGTACCACCCGCGAGCACCGCTTCGAGGATGTCGAGCCCCGCCCCCGTCGCGGAGCTGACGGCGAGCACGGGAACGCCGGGCGCGGAGGTCTCCACGTCCTGCACGAGGTGCCCGAGGGTGGCCGCCTCCGCGACCAGGTCGGCCTTGGTGAGGACGACCACGGGCTGGGCGCCGGACTCCCAGGCCAGCGCGAGGAAGCGTTCGACGCGGCCGAGGTCGAGTTCCACGGCGAGCGAGACGGCCACGACGGCGTGGTCGACGTTGGCCGCGAGGATCTGCCCCTCGGACCGCTTGGAGGAGGTGGACCGCACGAAGGCCGTACGGCGCGGCAGATACGCCCGTACGTAGCGCGGGTTGCCGGCCGGTTCGACGGCGACCCAGTCACCGGTGCACACGACCCGCAGCGGGTCGTGCGGTGTCACGAACGCGGTGTCCGCGCGGACGACCCCGTCGGCGGTGGCCACGTCGCACTGGCCGCGGTCGACCCGGATCACCCGTCCGGCGACGAGCCCTTCGGAGTCGTAGGGAGCGAACTCGTCCGCCCAGGCGTCGTCCCAGCCGTAGGGAACGAGCGGGGAGAGACCCAGGGAGGCGGACGGGGTCGGGAAAGCGGAGCTGGAAGTCAAGGGAGACCCTTCACAAGGGCGGCCCCGGCGACGCGCACTGCGGCGCGAAGGAAGAGGAAGGTCAGCCGGCGGCCACGAAGGTGGACTTGATGAACTTCTGGATGTGGGCAGCGCCCATCTCAAAGACAGCCAACGGTCACACCTCCTGGTCCTGCTCAGCCGGGAGCGGGGCCGGCGGGCCACCGCGTGAAGCAACACCCACGATAGGAGCGAACACACGCGGATGCCACCGCTTTTCCGCTTCGGCCCCGCTCACTCGCTCTGGTACTCGGCCCAATGCCTCATCCCGCCCACGATGACGACGCCGAAGTCGCCGGACTCCGATTCGATCAGTGTGCGTACGAGAGATCTCGTTGATCACAGATCGTCGGTGTCATCCGCTGTGTCGAGACTGATCCCCGGATCCTCGGCACCCTCGTCGTCCAGGATCGGCTTGCCCATCGCGTCCGAGATGCTGCGGAGCAGCGCGGCTCTACGGGCGGTGAAGAACTCGTCGAAGTCGTCCGTGCCCATGAGTTCCGGTTCGGCGAGGTGGGAGCGGATGCGTTCGGCGACGCTTTCGTGAGGGGTCTGCGCCGCGTTGACCAGACGGCCCAGGTAGTCGGAGGGGGCCGCCCCTCCGATGATCCGGTTGGTACGGGCGGTCAACGGGGTCTTGTTGATGATCGAGTTGTAGTCGTGGGGGGCGTATCCCGCTTTTTCGCACCACGTCTTGGGGAAGATGTGGTGGATGTCGATGGACTCGTCGAAATAGCCTGTGACCTCGGCCTTCTCCCCGGTTCGCCAGTCCAGGGCCCCCGCCTTGAGCAGGAGAGCGTAAATCCCCTTGTAGGCGGCGCTGTTGCGGGTACGGAGAGTCAGCAGGCGTCCGGGGGCGAACTGCGCGGCAGTGACGGTGCGAGGCTCAGCCGCGTCCTCGCGGATCCAGTCGACGACATCCGGCAAATCCTGGCTGAAGCGAGTTTCCGTCGAGCCGCCGTAGAGCTCCCCGAACACACCGCACCAGTACCATCGGGCGAGCTTGTGCTGGGCCCCGGCGCTCTGCGCGGCATCTCCGGCCAGGGCCAGGATCGCCGCGAGCGGTATCAGTTGTGTCCCGTAGGGCACGAACTTCGTATCGAAGAGAAACTGCTGGTGCAGGAACTTCGCCGCCGCCTTGAACCCGTCAAGCGAGACGCCCACCACAGGATCACCGGGACCGACGGTTCAGTGAGCGGTCGTGCAGCGTCCGCCGTTGACGGTGAAGGCGTTCGGGACCGCGTTTCCGCCGTGCCAGGTGCCGTTGAAGCCGACGGCGAAGGAACCGCCCGCTGCGACCGACTTGTTGTAGTCGGCGGCGGTCGCGGTCACGTGGGAGCCGTTCTGGGCGACCGTGCCGTCCCACATCTGCGTGACCCGCTGGCCGTCGGCGAAGGTCCAGGCGATCTGCCAGGAGTCGAGGGCCACGGCGGACGTGACCGTTACGGTGGCCTGGAAGCCGTCCGTCCACTGGTCGACGATGTGGTACTTGACGTCGCAGGACGCGGGGCTCTTGGTGGAGTCCGAATCCGAAGGATTCGCGGGTTTCGTGGAGTCCTTGGAGCCCGGGGTCCCGCTGGTGGTGCGGGCCGAGGGCGAGGCCGTGCCCTGGGGTTCGGGGTCGTGGTTCGAGCCCGCGTCGGCACTGGCGCGCGCGGGTTCGGGCGAGACGAGCGAGCTCGCGGCGCGGGCGGTCGCCTGCGGGGACGGCACACCCGGGTCGGCCACCGGCTGGCGGTCGGCCGAGTCGCCGCGCGCGGAGGTGCCGCCGTCGTTTCCGGGGCCGAACGGCATCAGGGAGACCGTGAGCGCGAGGCCGGAGACGATGACGGCGGCGACCAGCAGCCCGGTGCGGCCGATCCGGGGCGCGGCCTCCTTGAGCTCGGCGATACCGGTGTCCAAGGCCGCGTTCGTACGCCCGCCCGCCATCCCCGCCTCGGCGGCGCGGCGCCTGCGTTCCAGATACGCGAGGCCGCCCCAGCCGATCACCCCGCCCGCGAGCGCCGCGGGCAGCCCCCCGCCGTGCAGCCGCAGACAGGCGGCGGCCTCCGCGCACTCCACGCAGCGGGAGAGGTGCTGCGAGAGGTCCTCGGGCGTCCCGGCGCCCGGCGAGCGGGTGACCGCGTCGAGAAGCCTGGCGTAGCTGCGGCAGTTCACGTCCATCGGCGTGTCGAGGTGGTTGCGGTGACAGCGGTCCCTGAACAGCGTCCGCACCTGGCCGAGTTCCTCGGCGGCCGCCACCGGGTCGAGACCGAGCCGCCGGGCCACCGCGGGCAGCGGGAGCGCCTCCACCTCGACCAGCCACAGCAGAGCCGCGTCGGGTTCCTGCAGATCCCTCAACCCCCGCAGCGCGATGGGACGGTGCAGCGGAGGCCCGGTGTAGCGGGTGGCCTTCTCGGAGTTGAGCCACAGCCTGAGGTCGGGGTCCAGCCGGTCGCCCTGGCCGTGCGCCTCCCAGGCGGCTGCGGTGGTCCGAACCGAGTTCAGCAGCAAGGGAATCCGGGGCAGCCGGGGGGTTCTACGGCCGGTGTTCTTCGTACGGGCCATGACCGAGCGCGCCTCATGAATGCCATGGGTGAACGCCTCGGTGGCCAACTGTGTGGCCGCGGCGGAGCCGGACGTGCACAGATCGGCGTACGACAGGACCGCGTCCCAGCATTCCGAGAACAGCGCGGCCTCGGCGGCATCCTGGGGGGTCGGCAGGTCTGACATGGGGGGCTCCTGCATCGATTGCTTCCATGCGCAACTTCGCACAACGCCCAACTCGCCCTGATTCGGCATGAGTTGGGGACCGTCTCGACAACGGGCCAGAGCCTTTCACGCGTTCGACACAACTGACAAGCGACGCAGTCACATATCGCGGTCACGCGATCACACGGTGGACCGACCGGTTCCGGTGAACTGCCCTACGTGCGTGGACCGTCCGACTCCGGTCGCCCCGAGTGTCGTACGGAACGCGGGTCGGCGGGGAGCGATTGCTTCAACTTTCACAGAACCCGCCACTCCCCGGGCAGGGCAGCTCCCGATGCGGACACGGTGCGGGCTCAGTGGTCGACTTCGTGCGCCCTTCGGGGGTCGATCAAGCTGCCGGTACGGCGGAGGATTCTTCCTGGTGGCCGGCCCCGGCCAGGGACCGTGGCCTCTGCACGACCCGGACGCCCCCGAGGACACCGACGACGGGAGTTCGGACGGGTGTGAGGGGGTCAGGTGGTCGGCGTGGTCAAGTAGTCGCCGTGCTCCAGGTCATCGAGCAGTGCCGGATGGGTAGGGGACCAGCCGAGCAGCCCTTGTGTGTGAGCGCTGGAGACGGGCGCGTCGAAGCCGTAGACCCTGGCCATGAACGGGCTGACGTAGTGCCGGGCAGCCTGGTCGGGGGTCAGCGAGACCGTCGGCAGGTCCAGGCCCCGGGCGATCGTCTGCGCGATGCTCTTCATGGTGACGCCGCTTTCGGCCGCTCCGTGCAGCACACTGCCCGCAGGAGCCTTCTCCAGTGCCAGGCGGAAGAGGACCGCGGCGTCGAGCCGGTGCACTGCGGGCCACCGGTTGGTGCCGTCGCCGACATAGGCTGAGACGCCGGTCTCTCGTGCGGTGGCGATGAGCATGGGGATGAAGCCGTGGTCTTCGGGGCCATGGACGGTAGGAGCGAGGCGGACCACGTTCGCGCGTACTCCCCGGGCGGCGAAGTCCAGACAGGCCCGCTCGCCCGCGATGCGGAAGGCGGCGATCCCGGCCGTGTCGGGCTCGTCCTTCTCGGTGGTCTCCCGGCCGGCGGGCATGACCAGCGTGCCCGAGGTGATGACGAGCGGCTTGCCCGAGTGCTCCAACGGCCGGCCGAGGGCCTCGATCGCGGTCCGGTCGCGCCTCATCATGTCGTCGAGGTCGGAGAAGTCACCCCCGTAGGCCATGTGCAGGACGCCGTCGGCGGCTTCGGCGCCGCGGCGCAGGCTGTCGTGGTCGTCCAGGGAACCGCGGTGTGGTGTGGCGCCCAGCGACTCCAGCCGGGCGGCGGCGGCATCCGAGCGTGCCAGACCAGTGACGTTGTGGCCGGCCGCGACGAGTTCGGCGACGACAGCGGGGCCGGTCTGGCCGGAACCACCAGTGACAAAGATATGCATGAAACGCCCTCTCTGTGGGTGTGCGCACCGGGGCCGCCGAACGGTCCGGTGTGGGTGAAACAGGAATGAACGGCCTGCCTTCGAGGGGAACGGCGCAGCAACGCGTCGCATGCGCGTCCTGTCAGGGCCTGCGAGGCGGCCGGCGCTCGGACTCCGACGACCGCCGCGCGGCCGCCACCAGGCTGGCGGTTCGGCGAAATTCGGTGAGCGGTGCTCGACGGAGATCTTGATCGCCTCGACGGCGTTCGGGCCGAGAGGTCGGGGCCGCTGCCACCAGCGACGAAACCCTCCCCCCTAGCGACAGTCACTGGCACTAAGTAGCGCCAGTGACTGACCTTACGTAGCGCCAGTCACTGGCGTCAAGAAGTGTCAGTCACCGGCGCATGCGGTATCTTCGAGGGGTGCCACGAAGCGGAGCAGAAGCGCGCCGCCGCCTTCAGCAGGCGGCTCTGGAGCTGTACCGGGACCGCGGGTTCGATCAGACCACCACGGCTGAGATCGCCGCCCGGGCAGGAGTCAACGAGCGCACGTTCTTCCGGCACTTCCCGGACAAACGCGAGGTGCTCTTCGGCGGCGAAGCCGACCTACGCGCCGCGCTGATGCAGGAGGTCGCCGACGCCCCCGATGGCCTGCAGCCACTCGGCATCCTGCTGTGCGCCTTCCGGAAAGCTGGACGAATCCTTGAGGACAACCGCCCGTTCTCCGAGCCACGGCTGGCGGTCATCGCCAAGACCCCAGCCCTCCGGGAACGCGACTTGGCCAAGGGCGCAGCCCTCACCGAAGCCATAGCGGAGGCGCTACGTCAGCGCGATGTCCCCGACCGGCTGGCCGGCCTGGCCGCACAGACCGGCTGGGCCACCTTCCACCACGCCGCCCAAGCCTGGATCGACGACTCCTCACAGAGCTTGGACGCACATCTCCTCCAAGCCTTCGACGATCTGCACGCCCTCTCCGCGACCGCCCCACCGGAGCAGGCGCGGCCTGAAAGCTGATACCGCTCCGGAGCTGACCACTTAAGTACGGGCGCGGTACGGGCGTAGCACGGGCGCAGTACGACGCGTACGGCCCGGACGTACGGATGACGTCCGGGCCGTGCGGGGTGCGCCTCGGGGGCGCGGGTCACACCTGGGAAGCGGGCTCCTGCGCGGGAAGGCTGTCCATGAAGGAGCTGACGGAGAAGACCGCTCGGCCCGGACCGGGCTCTCCGTACCCGGGCGGCGACTTGAGCCCGAAGTCGTCCATCGTGGCGCGGTAGGCCTCCAGCAGACGGATGTGGTACTCCAGCGGCGCACCGTGCGGGTTGGCCTTGCCCAGCGGGGTGGTCGGCTCGGGGCACCAGGTGGTGAAGCGGGGCGTGATGCCGTGCGACATGAAGAAGCGCAGTCCCTCGGTCGTCGACGCGATGGCCTCGTCGACCGTGGTGAAGCCGAACGGCTCGGCCATCTCCACGCCCGCGACGAAGTTGGGGATCACGTTGCGCGCGCCGAAGATCTCGGCGGAGTCGAGGATGCGCTTGTGCCACTCGTCCCTGCCGACGTAACGCTCCTTGCCGGGGCAGTACAGCTCGAACAACCGGCGGTCCCACACCTCGTAGTTGGGGTGGTAGATCTGCACGCCGTAGTCCTTGAACCGCTGCACGTCGTCGCGCGGCAGCGCCTGGGCCACCACCTTGCCGATCCACCGCCCCGGGAACCGCTCCTCGATGGCCTTGGCGTAGTGCCCGTAGAAGTCGGCCTCGTCGCGCCCGGCGACCGTCTTGGTGATCGCGCCACCGGTGAGGGTGTAGGCCGTCGACGCCTTCGCGGTGTCGTAACGGTCGATGATCTCCAGGGCTTCGAGGACCTCCTCGACATCCTTCACACCGGTGTACGGGCGGCCGGCGGCCTTGTGCTGGCGCCAGTTGTGGTTGATGTCGCAGTACTGGCACTCCTCCTTGGCACCGAAGTACTGGCACACGCGGAAGACCGTGAGGTAGATGAGGTAGCCCCACTGGATCGTCGGGGCCACCTCCATCACGGACTTCCCGTTGGAGAGGGTGTGCCGGTAGTACTCGGGCATCGGCGGCACCCCGACGTCGGAGATCCGCTTCCCGTCGAGGTAGAGCCCGAGGACGCCCTCGTCGTCGGCGGCGACGCGGTACGGCGAGGCGGGATTGACGCGCACGGACACGACGGTGCGCCGCAGGTCGTACGGGCCACCCGTGAGGATGATCTCCTCGGGCGGGCGCCGGAGCGCGGCCTCACCGAGCTCGGGCAGGGTGCCGTGGTCGAAGGAGAAGATGAAGTACGACTTCGGCTTGACGTCGCCGCTCTCGTTGTCGCTGAGGGCCGAGGCGTCGAAAGCCACGCCCCCGCGGAGCAGGTCCTCCTTGATGACGGCTTCCCGCGGTACGTGCGGGAACCGCTCCATCAGATCCTCGACCAGCGCGGTGCGGCTGCCCATCCCGATCTCCTCGCTCCCGACCTGCTTCGTCTGCCGTGTTCGACTCCTCACGGTATGCCCCCGCTCGGACATCGGCCGTGCCGGGTCCCCTCGCGCCGCGCGACGCCCACCGCGGGACCGGATCTCGTTTGCTCCGTCCGGGCGCCGCTGCGAGAGTCGTCGCCATGCCTTCCTTCACCGCGTACGACGGGACCGAGCTGACGTTCGACACCTTCGGGGACGGCTCACCGGTGGTGTGTCTGCCCGGCGGACCGATGCAGGACTGCGGGTATCTCGGGGACCTGGGCGGGCTGTCCGCCCACCGGCGGCTGATCATGATGGACCCGCGTGGCACCGGTGGGTCCGCGATCCCGGCGGACCCGGCCTCGTACCGCTGCGACCGGCTCGTCGACGACGTCGAGGCACTGCGCGAACACCTCGGCCTCGACCGGATGGACCTGCTCGCGCATTCCGCCGGGACGAATCTGGCGCTGCTCTACGCGCAGCGCCGTCCGGAACGTGTCGCGCGGCTCGCGCTCATCACGCCGAGCGTCTTCGCCGTCGGGATCGAGATCTCTCCCGAGGTCAGGCGGGCGACGGCACTGCTGCGCCGGGACGAGCCGTGGTTCCCGGAGGCGTTCGCGGCGCTGGAGGCGATCGTCGCCGGAAACGGGGACGCCGACGCGTTCCGGGCCATCACCCCCTTCTGGTACGGCCGTTGGGACGAGGCCGCGCGGGCGCACCGGGACGCGGAGGACGCGCACAAGAACCACGAGGCCGCGGCCCGCTACGCCGTCGGCGCCTTCACCCCGGACGCCACCCGGGCGGCGCTCGCCCGCCTGGCGTCCCCGGGTGCTGGTACTCGCCGGGGAGGTCGACCTGAATTCCCCGCCTCCCGCGATGGCCGGGATCGCCGCACTGTTCCCGCACGCCGAGCTGGTGGTCCAGCCCGGCGCGGGGCACTTCCCGTGGCTCGACGACCCGGAACGGTTCGTGTCCACGACGACGGCATTCCTGGCCCGGCCCGCTCACCGGGGTCTTCCCGCCGACGACACACCACCCACCGGCTGACGCGTACGGGGCCGGGCGCAGCAGGCCGAACCCGACGGGGCGCGCCTGCCGGGGCCCTGCCCGGTCGGACGCGACGGGGCCGCCCGCCGGATCGGGCCTCGCGGCTCGGGCGCGACGGGGCCGCCCGCCGGATCGGCGTCGCGCCCCGCGCGCGACTGCCGGGGCGCGGCTACCGGTGCCTTGCCCGATTGGGCGCGACGGGGCCGCCTGCCTGATCCGGCGTCGCCGCTCGCACGCGACTGCCGGGGCGCGGCTACCGAAGCCCTGCCCGGTCGGGCACGACGGGGCCGCCCCCCTGATCGCGCGTCGCGGCTCGCGCGCGCCTGCCGGAGCCCTGCCCGGTCGGGCACGACGGGGACGCCTGCCGGACCGGCGTCGCCGCTCGCGCGCGACTGCCGGGGCGCGGCTACCGAAGCCCTGCCCGGTCGGGCACGACGGGGCCGCCCGCCTGATCGCGCGTCGCGGCGCGCGCGCCTGCCGGAGCCCTGCCCGGTCGGGCACGACGGGGCCGCCCGCCTGATCGGGCGTCGCGGCGCGCGCGACTGCCGGGTCGCGGCTGCCGGGCCGGGTCCCGCTGAGACAAGTGCGCCTATCGAAGCCGCAGTTCAGGCGCGATGCGAGCCAGGCCGCCGGTCCAGGCATTCGTGAACGCCCGGGTGCCTTCGCCCACAGGCGGCCTGCTCACGCACCCCGGCGGGGGGCCCGGCCCAGGCGTCGGGCCCTCGGGCGCCGGACTCAGGCGGCCCGCTCCAGATCCTCCCGGTCGATCCGGAACTCAAGCCGCCCTCCCGACAGCAGGCGTTCGACCTCCCCCAGCACGGTCAGGCCGAGCCGGGCGACCTCGTTGCCCTGCGAACCGGCCAGGTGGGGGGTGATGAACGCGTTCGGGAGGTCGTGCAGGGGGGAGTCGACGGGGAGCGGCTCGGGGTCCGTGACGTCGAGGATCGCGCTGATCCGCTCGGCGCGCAGCGCGTCGACGAGGGCGGCGTGGTCGACCAGGGAGCCGCGTGCGGTGTTGATCAGGACCGATCCGGCGGGCATCAGCGCGAGTTCGCGGCGGCCGATCAGATGCCGGGTCTCCGGAGTCTCCGGGGCGTGGATCGTCACGATGTCGCTGCCGGCGAGCAGGGCGTCGAGCGGCAGCAGAGGGACACCGAGGGCGGCGGCCCCGGCCGCGTCCACGTAGGGGTCGGCGAGACTCACCGCCAGGTCGAAGGGCCGGAGCAGTTCGATGAGGCGCCTGCCGATGCGGGAGGCGCCGACGATGCCGACGCGGCGGCCGAAGTTGCCGAGGCCGGGGAGGATCTGCCCGTAGGGGAAGGTCCGTTCGGTGCGCAGGCGGTCCCGGTGGGCGAAGACGTCCTTGCCCGCGAGCAGGATCATGGCGAGCGTGTACTCGGCGACGGGCAGCGCGTTCGCGGCGGCGGCCGACGACACGACGATCCCGCGCTCCCACACCGCCGGCGTGGCGAAGCTCTTGACGGAGCCCGCGGCGTGCAGCACGGCCCGCAGCTTCGGGGCCGCGTCGAGCGTGCCGGCGTCGAGGACGGGGCACCCCCAGCCGGTGATCAGGATCTCGGTGTCGGCGAGGCGGGCCCGTACCCGCGGATCGGTGAAGTCGCCAGCCACCGAGGAGAGATCGACGTCCACCAGCTCGCGCAGCCGGGCGAGCACGTCGGGAGGGAAGATCCGCGTCACGTTCTCGGCGGTCATGGCGAACATCGCCACAGGACGCTCGGGCGACATCACCACAGGACGCTCGGGCAAGGAGGTGGCCTTCCGGTTCGGTGACGCCGACGACAGCAAGCGCTCTCCACGGTAGATCGCGCCACGTGAGAGGGTCAACGGGCCGGTGTGCCTGCTCGGCGGACCGGCAGGGTACGTTCCCCGGGTGGTCATCGCACCGGCCACGTACGGCGACTCCACGGGAAGGGACGACAGGGATGACTCGGACCCTGACCAACTGGGCCGGCAACATCACGTACACGGCCGAGGAGCTGCACCGGCCCGCCGCACTCGACGCGCTGCGCGCGCTGGTGGCGGACAGCTCCCGCGTGCGGGTGCTGGGCAGCGGGCACTCGTTCAACGAGATCGCCGAGCCGGGCCCGGACGGCGTCCTGCTGTCGCTGACCGCGCTGCCGCCGGAGGTGGACGTCGACACGACGGCCCGTACGGTACGGGTCTCGGGCGGCGTCCGGTACGCCGAACTCGCCCGCCTGGTGCACGAGCACGGGTTCGCGCTGCACAACATGGCCTCCCTCCCGCACATCTCCGTGGCGGGTTCGGTCGCCACCGGCACCCATGGGTCCGGAGTCACGAACGGGTCGCTCGCCTCCGCCGTGCGCGAGGTCGAACTGATCACTGCGGACGGCTCGGCCCTGACGATCGGCCGGAGCGAGACACGCTTCGACGGCGCCGTGACCTCGCTGGGCGCGCTCGGTGTGGTCACCGCACTCACCCTCGACCTGGAGCCGGACTTCGAGGTGAGCCAGCACGTGTTCACCGAACTCCCCCTGGAGGGACTGGACTTCGAGACGGTCGCCGCGTCGGCGTACAGCGTGAGCCTGTTCACCGACTGGGGGCGTCCCGGCTTCCGGCAGGTGTGGCTCAAGCGGCGCACGGACCAGCCGCTGCCCGACTTCCCCTGGGCGGCGCCCGCGACCGAGGCCCTGCACCCGGTACCGGGCATGCCCGCCCGCAACTGCACCGAGCAACTGGGCGTTCCGGGGCCCTGGCACGAGCGACTCCCGCACTTCCGGGCCGAGTTCACCCCGAGCAGCGGGGCCGAGCTGCAGTCGGAGTATCTGCTGGCGCGTTCGGACGCCCTGGACGCGCTGCACGCCCTGGACGCGATCCGTGCGACGATCGCGCCGCTGCTGCAGATCTGCGAGGTGCGGACCGTGGCGGCCGACGCCCAGTGGCTCAGTCCCTCGTACGGCCGGGACACCGTGGCTCTGCACTTCACCTGGGTCGAGGACACCGAGGCGGTGCTGCCGGTGGTACGACGGGTCGAGCAGGCGCTTGACCCGTTCGAGCCGCGGCCGCACTGGGGCAAGGTGTTCACCGTACCGCCGACGGCGCTGCGCGAGCGGTACCCGCGGCTGGCCGAGTTCAGGACACTGGCCGACGAGCTCGACCCGACGGGCACGTTCACCAACGCCTTCGTGGGGGACTTTCTCCACCCCCTTTCCTAACCCCTTGTCGAAATTCCCCGGCAGGCCATAGCCTTGCGCAGCGCCGGGGCCGACGGGCCTCGTCATGGCGCGGAGGGGACCGACGGAAGCGTCCGGTACCGTGCCGCCCCGGGGCACCCCGGACCCCGGCCCGTAGATCTGGTCGGCCGAAGCGCCCGGTACCCGGTGCGCGGAAGCGAGGGGAGCCTCATGAAGCGCGGTACTTCACGCGACATCCGCACCGCGAACCGATACGAGGTGCTGCGCCAGATCATCGCCGAATCCCCCACCTCGCGACAGGAGTTGGCGGCGGCGACCGGGCTCAGTCTGGCCACGGTGGCCACGCTCGTCGGTGAGCTGCTCGACCTCAGGATGCTGACCGAGGTGGGGTTCGAGGACTCCGCGGGCGGCCGGCCGCGTGGGCTGGTGGCGGTGAACGCGGCGGGGGGCGCCCTCATCGGGGTCGACATCGCGGAGACGTACGTCCGTGTCGAGCTGTTCGACCTGGCCCTGAACGTGCTCGCCCGCGCCGACGAGGACATGCGCCCCGGCGAGAGCCGCCCGGAGCAGGTGGTCGGGCATGTCGCGGCCGCCGTCGGCTCGGTGGTCGCGCAGGCCGGGGTGGAGGGCGCGCGGGTCCTCGGCGTGGGCGTCAGCGTCCCCGGGCAGGTCGACCGGGACACCGGGATCGCGGAGTACGCGCCCAACTGGGACTGGCACGACGTGCCGTTGCTCGATCTGCTCGCGGAGCACATCGCCTACCCCCTGCACCTCGACAACCCGCTGCGCGCCTGCGCCGTCGCCGAGTTGTGGTTCGGCGCGGCCCGTGGACGCGGTGACGCCGTGGTGGTCAATCTGGGCACGGGCGTGGGCGCCGGTCTCGCGCTCGGCGGCGGGCTGCACCGAGGAGTCAGCAACAGCGCCGGCGAGTGGGGCCACACCACGCTCGTGCTGGACGGGCGACTGTGCCACTGCGGCAACCACGGCTGCGTGGAGACGTACGTCGGGGCACCCGGCATCATGCTGAATCTGCGGGAGTTGAGCCCCGGGAGCGCGCTGCTGCACCCGGAGGACCAGACCGCCACCATCGACGCCCTCGCGGCGGGGGTCGCCGCGCAGGACCCGGTGGCCCTCAAGGTCGTACGCGACACCGCCCGTTACCTCGGCGCCGGGATCTCCGACCTGGTCAACCTGCTCAACCCCGAAGTGGTCGTGCTGAGCAGCTGGGTCGCGGCCACGCTCGGGGAACCGTTGCTGCGCGAGGTGCGCGAGGCCGTCGCCCGGCACGCGCTGCGGCGCCCGCTCGCGGCCACCGAGATCGTCCTCTCCCCCATTCCGACCGACCCCGTCTGCCTCGGCGCGGCGACGTTCGCCCTCGAAGGCGCACTCCAGTCGGTGGGCCAGCGGCCGGCCAAGCGGGCCGCTGCCGCGAGGAGCCGTACAGCGCCTCCGGCGTGACGGCGAACGGGATCCGATCCAGCGCGGGCCACTCCAAGTCGGCACGTATCACGACGAGTTGAGCGTAAGCGGTCCGCCGCGGCGGTGGACCGCGACCCCGTCGCGTCCGGTATCCCGAACCCCCGGCAACGCTTCACACCGACTTCGTCCAACCCCTTGCCGAAGCCTTAGCAGAAGGTTAACGTCCCGCACCGCACCGCGAATTCGAGCCGCAGCCGCACTCAGACCGCATCCAAGACAAGGACGTCACCATGTCGGCATTGAGCAGCAACTGGGACCGTCGATCCGTACTGCGGGCCGCCGCCGGCCTCGCAGCCCTCGGGCCGCTGGCCGCGTGCGGCAGCAACAACGGGCGTTCCGGGGGCGGGAGTTCGGGCAAGGGGCTGGTCCAGTACTTCCACGCCTACGGGGAGGCCGGCACCGAGCAGGCCATCAAGAAGTACGCGAAGGCCTACGACAAGGCCCAGGTGAACACGCAGTGGATCACCGGCAGCGACTTCGAGAGCAAACTGTTCGCCTCGCTGCTCACCAAGAGCGCGCCCGATCTCTTCGAGTTCCACCCGCAGATCCAGCTCGTCAAGAGCGGCCAGGTGGCGGACCTGAGCGACATCATCGATCCGGTCAAGGACGACTTCAATCCGGCCGACATCGCCTCGCACACGGTCGACGGGAAGATATACGGCGTCCGGATGATCGACGACCCGCAGTTCTTCTTCTACCGGCCCTCCCTGCTGGAGAAGGCGGGCGTCAAGGTGCCGACGACCCTCGACGAACTCATCGAGGCCGCCGCCAAGTTGACGACCGGAAAGGTCAAGGGCCTGTTCATCGGCAACGACCTGCACGCGGTCATCAACCCGATGATCTGGTCGGCGGGCGCCGACACCCTCGACTCGAACAACAAGATCGCGTACCACACCGAGGGGGTCAAGGAGGGCTTGAAGAAGATGCGGGGGCTCTTCACCAGCGGCCACCTGCTCCTCGACGCCCCGGCCGACTACTGGGACCCGTCGGCGATCAACCAGGGCCTGTGCGCGATCCAGTTCTGCGGGATGTGGGCGATGCCGCAGATGCAGCAGGCGCTCGGCGACGACATCGGGGTCTTCGCCTTCCCGAAGGTCACCGACTCCGGCAAGCCCTCCGTCTACAACGGCGGCTGGTCGATGTTCGTCAATGCCAAGGGCAAGAACGTCGACCTGGCCAAGGAATACGTGAAGTGGCTCTGGATCGACCAGAAGAAGTACCAGGAGGACTGGTCGCTGTCGTACGGCTTCCACATCCCGCCGCGCACCTCGCTCGCCGCGTCCGCCACCAAGCTCAAGTCGGGCCTGCCCGCCGAGGGCGTCAAACTCTTCGGCGAGTACGGGCACTTCGACAACATCGGCTGGACCCAGTCCATGATCACCGCCCTTGAGGACGTCTTCGCCAACTGCGTCCGCAAGAACGGGGATCCGGAGGCGGCACTCGACAAGGCCGACCAGACCGTCAACCGCGAGCTCAAGAAGCTCTTCGGATAGACCGACGGACGGGCTGCGACATGTCGACCACCACCTCACGCGGTGTCTCGCGCCCCGCCCCGGCCGAGGCCACGACGCCCCGGCCGCGGCGGGGACTCCGGGGCGGCGCCACCTTCCACTTCTGGCTCTTCACCGGCCCCTTCCTCATCGGTCTGCTCGTCTTCGTGTACGTGCCGATCGGCTGGAGCCTGTGGCTGAGTTTCTTCGAGGCGCGTTTCACGGTCACCCCGGACAAGTTCGTCGGCTTCGACAACTACCGGCAGATGCTGGAGAACAGCGACTTCACCGGGTCGCTGCTGACGTTCACCGTCTTCGCCGCGTTCATCGTGCCGCTGACCTGGGCGCTCTCCCTCGGCCTCGCGCTGCTGGTGAACCGCCTGCGGTTCATGCGGGCGTTCTTCCGGTCGGTGTTCTTCCTGCCGACCGCGTGCAGCTATGTCGCCGCCTCGCTGATCTGGAAGATGTCCATCTTCAGCGGGGTCCGCTTCGGGCTGATGAACACCGTCCTCGGCTGGTTCGGGGTCGAGAACATCGCCTGGCTGGCCGACCCCGATCCGCCCTGGTACTGGCTGGTCATCGTGAGCGCCCGGCTCTGGCTCCAGGCCGGCTTCTACATGATCCTCTTCCTGGCCGCCCTGCAGAACATCCCGCCGGAGCTGTACGAGGCCGCCGCGATCGACGGCGCCAGGCCCGGCTGGCAGACCTTCCGCCACATCACCCTGCCGCAGCTGCGGGCCACCTCGACGGCCGTGATCCTGCTGCTCCTCGTGGCCGCCTACCAGGCCTTCGACGAGTTCTACAACCTGCTCTCGAAGACCACTTGGGGCCGCCCGCCGCTCGTCGAGCTGTACTACACGGCGCTGGGCCAGGCGCAGGACTACGGCGCGGGCAGCGCGGGGGCGGTCATCCTCACCCTGCTGATCTGCGTGGTGACCCTGCTCCAGGGCACGTTCATGGGATTCGGACGCGGGGAGGAAGCCGAGTGACCGCCGTCATGCCGGGCCGCAAGGCCCACGCCGCCGGGCCGCAGAAGCGCCGGCGGGACCGGGGCGGAGTCCTCGGCAGCACCGGTCTGTACGTCGCCACCGGTGTCGCCGGTCTGCTGTTCCTCGTCCCCTTCTATCTGCTCGTGCGCAACTCCCTGTCGACCGACGCCCAGATCACCGGCGAGAACTGGCAGTTCTTCCCCACCGACCTCAAGTGGGGCAACATCCGGGAGCTGTTCGACGACCCCACCGTCCCTTTCGCCCGCTCCCTGTGGAACTCCGCCGTCGTCGGGGTCCTGCACACCCTCGGCACCCTGCTGGTCTGCTCGCTCGCCGGCTACGGCCTCGCGCGGATCCCGTACAGGCACGCCGACAAGGTCTTCTACGGGGTGCTGGTCACGCTGATGGTCCCCTCCGCCGTCACCTTCGTGCCGAGCTTCGTGCTCGTGTCGTCGCTCGGCTGGGTGGACAGTCTTCGTGGTCTCATCATTCCGGGGCTTTTCAGCGGTTTCACGTGCTTCCTCTTCCGGCAGTACTTCTTGGGGTTCCCGAGGGAGCTGGAGGAGGCGGCGCGCATGGACGGGCTCGGCTACTGGGGCGCGTACTGGCGCATCGTCGTGCCGAACTCCCTGAACTTCTTCGCCGCGATCGCGACCATCACGTTCATCAGCGGCTGGAACGCCTTCCTGTGGCCGCTGGTCATCGGCCAGGACCCCGACGCCTGGACGGTCCAGGTCGCCCTGTCCTCGTACATGACGAACCAGACCGTCAACTTCCATCTGATCTTCATGGCCACGGCCATTTCCATCCTGCCCCTGGTGTTCGTGTTCCTGTTCCTCCAGCGCTGGCTGGTCCAGGGAATCGCGCAGACCGGCATCAAGGGCTGAACTAGGAGACGCATGTCTTTCCGCACCTCTCCCGGACTACCGGCCTCTCCCCCGTCCGCCACCGACTACGTCGAGGACGTCTCCCCCGGCAGCGGCGCTCTCCCGCCGCGCGCCTGGTACGCGGCCTCGGACGCCAGGTCCCTTTCCCTGAACGGCAGTTGGAACTTCCGGCTGTCGCCGACCGCCGACGCCGAGGACGACTCCTTCGCGGCCGAGGGGTACGAGCCCGGGGGCTGGGCCGAGGTCCGGGTCCCCGGCCACTGGGTGCTGCAGGGTCACGGCGCGCCGATCTACACGAACCACCTCTACCCGTTCCCGGTCGACCCGCCGCGCGTACCGACCGAGAACCCGACCTGTGACCACCTGCGCCACTTCGGCCTGCCGCCGGACTGGCCGGCGGACGGCGGTTCGGTCCTGCGCTTCGACGGGGTCGAGTCCTGTGCCCGGGTCTGGCTGAACGGCACGGACCTCGGCGAGTTCAAGGGCTCGCGGCTTCCGCACGAGTTCGCCGTGGGCCATCTGCTGAAGCCGGGCACCAACGTGCTCGCGGTCCGGGTGCACCAGTGGTCGGCGGGCTCCTACCTGGAGGACCAGGACCAGTGGTGGCTGCCGGGCATCTTCCGTGACGTCACCCTGCTGCACCGCCCGGCGGGCTGCGCGCTCGACTTCTTCGTGCACGCCTCCTACGACCATCACCAGGGTCTGGGGACCCTGCGCATCGACTCCGACGTCGACGGGCGGGTCCTCGTGCCCGCGCTGGACATCGATGTCGAGACGGGCGCGGCGGTCACCGTGCCGGTGCTGCCGTGGACGGCCGAGACACCCCGGCTGTACGACGGCGAACTGGTCACCGAGGGCGAGCGCGTCCCGCTGCGCGTCGGCTTCCGTACCGTCGCCCTTGAGGACGGCCTGATCAAGGTCAACGGCACGGCGATCCTGTTCAAGGGCGTCAACCGGCACGAATGGCATCCGGAGAACGGCCGCGCCCTCGATCCGGAGACCATGCTCGCGGACGTGCTGCTGATGAAGCGGCACAACATCAACGCCGTGCGCACCTCGCACTACCCGCCGCACCCCGCCTTCCTCGACCTGTGCGACGCCTACGGTCTGTGGGTCATCGACGAGTGCGACCTGGAGACCCACGGTTTCACCGAACAGGCCTGGCGGGACAACCCCGTCGACGACCTCCGCTGGACACCCGCGCTGCTCGACCGGGCCGCGCGCATGGTCGAGCGCGACAAGAACCATCCGTCCGTCGTCCTCTGGTCCCTCGGCAACGAGGCCGGCACCGGGCGCGGACTCACCGCCATGGCCGAGTGGATCCGGGAGCGCGACAGCTCCCGGCTCATCCACTACGAGGGCGACCTCGACTGCCGTGACGCGGACGTCTATTCACGCATGTACGCCGACCACGCCGAGGTCGAGCGGATCGGCCGGCACCTGGACGGCGGAGGTCTGAGGCGACGTCAACTCCCCTTCATTCTCTGCGAATACGGGCACGCCATGGGCAACGGCCCCGGCGGACTCGCGGACTACCAACGCCTCTTCACCGCGTACGACCGCGTCCAGGGCGGCTTCATCTGGGAGTGGATCGACCACGGCGTCAAGGACGAGCGGTACGGGTTCGCGTACGGCGGGGACTTCGGCGAGGAACTGCACGACGGGAACTTCGTCTGCGACGGACTCCTCTTCCCGGACCGGACGCCGTCCCCCGGGCTCGTCGAGTACAAGAAGGTGATCGAGCCCGTCCGCATCGACGGCGGGGGCGCCGGCGCCCCGTCCGAACCGGGCCGGGAACCCGTCACGGGCTCGGACGGCACCGTACGCGTCACCAACGGGTACGACTTCGCGGACCTTTCCGCCCTCGCCTTCGAGTGGTCCTACCAAGTGGACGGCGAGACCGTCGAGTCGGGCCCGCTCCCGGTGCCCGCGCTGGCGCCGGGCGAGTCGGCCGACGTCAAACTGCCGGCGCCGCCCGCCGACCCGAGGGGCGCCGAGACACGGTGGACGGTCCGGGCGGTGCTGGCCGAGGAGACGGCGTGGGGGCCGCGCGGCCATGTCGTCGCCTGGACCCAACTACCGTTGACCGAGGCTGCCTTGCCGCCTTTCACGCCGTCCGCGGTTCCGGTGCGCGACGAGCGGGTGATCACCCTCGGACCCGGCACCTTCGACGCCCGCACCGGTGCGCTGCTGGCCGTCGGCGGGGTCGAGGTCACCGGTCCGCGCCTCGACGTGTGGCGCGCCCCGACCGACAACGACAACGGCGCGCGCTGGCAGCCGGACGCCCGCTACGGCCCGCTCTGGCGCACCCTGGGGCTGCACCGGATGCGGCACCGCCTGGACGGGGTGGAGTCGGGCGACGACGCCCTGACCGTACGGACCCGGGTGGCGCCGGCGGCCCGGGAGGTGGGCCTGCGCACGGTGTACCGGTGGACCTCCGACGGCACCCGGCTGCGTCTGACCGTGTCCGTGGCGCCCGAGGGCCACTGGAAGCTGCCGTTGCCGCGGCTCGGCGTCCGGCTCGGGCTCGCGGGCTCCGCGGACCGGGTGACCTGGTTCGGCGGCGGACCGGGCGAGGGATACCCCGACACCAAATCGGCTTGCATGACGGGTCGTTGGGAGTCCACGGTCGACGCGCTGCAGACTCCGTACGTGCGCCCGCAGGAGAACGGCGCCCGGCCCGACGTCCGCTGGGCCGAGATCGGCGGTCTGCGGATCGAGGGCGACCCGGCCTTCTGGTTCACCGCGCGCCGCTGGACGACCGAGCAGCTGGACGCCGCGGACCATCTGGCGGACCTGCGCCCGGGTGACACGGTCTGGGTCAACCTCGACCACGGACAGCAGGGCATCGGTTCCCAGTCCTGCGGTCCCGGCGTGCTCCCCCGGTATCAACTGCGGGCCGCATCAGCGGAGTTCTCGTTCGTCTTCTCGGAGATCCGGGACTGAGGCCCGGGTACCGAACGCGGCCGGACGGCTCTTCAGCCGTCCGGCCGCGCGGTCGCACCCGCCCTCTCGGCGCCCGTCGGGCTCAGTGGTCGGCGCAGCAGGGCGTCGGGTCCGGCACCTCGAAGGGGACCAGGGTGCCGCCCGCGGCGGGCATCGCCGCGAGGACCAGACGACCGTCGCGCCACTCCGGCCTGACGTGCTCACGGGTGACCAACTTCGCCTCCGGGTCCGGACCTTCGGGCGAGCCGAGCACGGTGACCTGGTCAACCGCCGACACTTCCAGCAGCCGCGCGACGGTCATGACGCCGGTGACGGCGTCGGCCCCCGGGTACAGGACGGCACGGCCGCCCGTGCGCGCCGTGTGCTCCGCGGCGGCATGGGCGGCTCCGGCCGCGAGCTCGTCGGGCCCGTGCGGCTCACCGCCGAAGGCGACGCCCAGGAGGACACCGGGGCCGGCGTCGGGACCGGACCCCTTCTCGGTGAGCCGCTGCCGGATCGCGCGGGCCGCACGCTCCGACGGCACGGCGAAGGACAGCGCCGTGTGCGGCCGCCGCCCGTCCCGTACGTGATGCGTGCAGCCCAGCACGTGGTCCTTCAGGCCGAGTTCGGCGGCGAGCGCCAGCAGCAGGTGGTCGGCCTCCCGCAGGGCTCCCGTGTGACCGGTGTCGACTCCGACGACGTACCACTCGCTCACGACGGGAGGACCCACACCGGGTTGGAGTAGAACCACAGGTCCTTCCACGGGTCGGCGTCGCCGAGGACGTCCACGGCCGGACCCACCGGGTCGACCGCCGCGCCCCTCAGGCCGACGGCGGAACGGTTGCCGTCGGTGCCGCGCAGACGGACGTACACCGGGTGGTCGACGGCGCCGAGGTCGTAGGTGAGGCGGACCGTGCCGGCCGACTTGTTCACCTCGTAGGACTTGGTGACCCGCGCGGTGGGGGCGGTGATCGTGTCCCGGTCCGCGGCCGCGCCCGTCACATCGCCCTGGATGACGTCGACTCGCGCCAGCTTCGGCACGAAGCCGGCCCAGTTGGGGCCGCCGGCCAGTCCCACGTCGACGGTGAGGGTGACCCGGGTGCCCTTGCGCACGTGCAGGGCGCCGCCGAGGGTGGCCCAGCGTCCGCCACCCGAGACCCGGGCGTCCAGACCGCTGAGGAGCTGCCCGTGGTCGACCCACACCCGCCCGGCGCGGATGCCGTCCATCACGGCGGAGTACGAGAACCCGTCGGAACCGACGTGCGTACGGCTGTACTGGCCGGGCCAGTAGTCGCCCTGGGTGAGGTCGATCTTGCCGCCGTAGACCGGGTCGGTGTGCCGGCCGTTGGCGTCGAAGTCGCTGTCCGGTCCGCCGCGTACGGCGGTGTCCGTGTAGACCTGGTGGGAGTCGGAGTTGGCGGTGATCCACCAGGGCTTGCCCTCGGCGAGGAGGCTGTCCCACAGGCCGCCGACGGTGGCGGTCATCCAGTCGAAGCCGCCCCAGGTGCGGTAGCTCTCCAGCGGGTACCCGGCGAAGGAGTTGGCGCTCGGGCTGTTGTCGTACAGACCGCGCGCGACACCCATGCCGTACGTCTTCTCGATACCGCCGCCCTGGTGGCCGGGCGCGCCCTCGAAGCCGACGGCGATCTGGTGGGACGCGGGGGTCGCGTCACGCCAGGCGCGGATCTCGTGCGGGGAGTCGAGGCCCTTGCGGGCGGGGTGGTTGGCCAGCATCAGGATGTCCTTGACGCGGCGCCGCTGGACCTGATCGGCAAGGAAGTTGAGGCCCGCGATGGCGAGCGCCTCGTTGGCGGGCGTCGAGTCGGAGGCGTTCTTGACGCTGCCGTCGTAGTCGGTCTCGAACTGCTTGAGAACCGCGACCTCGTTGCGGCCCGGGTGGACGAAGACGGTGCCGTGCTCGGCGGCCGGGATGTTCCACTCCAGGCCCTGGAAGACGAGCGTGTCCTCGTAGGCGTCCCGGGCCTCCCGGATGTCCGGGTTGACCTTGTCCACGCCGATCTTGGCGTGCGTCACGCTGCCGTGGTCGGTGATGACCATCCAGTCCAGGCCGTGCGCGGCACCCTGGCGGACCTGGTCGCGGACGCGGTACTTGCCGTCGCTGCTGTACTGGGTGTGGATGTGGTGGTCACCGGCCAGCCACAGGAAGCCGTCTCTGCGCCGGCCGCCCGGGGAGGCGTAGGCGGGGGTGGCGGCCCCCGCGAGGACGCTGCCGGCGGCGAGGCCGGCACCGAGCAGTCCCGCGCGGCGCAGCAGTGAGCGGCGCGACTGCTGCTCGGGGGTGAGGGCCTCGTCGGGCACGGAGGTGTCGAAGGCGGCGGGGAGCGCGGCGCCCGTCTCCTCGTGGTCGTGATGGTGGTGATGGTGATGCCCGTGCTCGTGTCCGTGCGTGTGCCCCATGACCGCCTCCTGAATTCCGCCCCGCCCCTGCGGGCGCGTCATGAGGAGATTCGGCGCGGAGCATGAACGGCGGGCGGCGCCCTCGTGTTCGCGGGGCGACCTGGGTCGGTCAACTGCCCTTACCTAAAGGCCTGTTGACATTCCGGATGTCCGTTGCGTCAGGACTTCCGCGGAGTTGACGGTCCGCCGGGACTAGGGTTCTGCCTGGGTTCCCTAGGAAATGGTCTGTGGCGAAAAGGTGGTGCTCATGGCTCGTGCCGGGCTCACGACCGAGCGGGTCGTGCTGGCCGCGGCCGATCTCGCGGACGAGATCGGCTTCGAGAACGTCACCGTGGCGGCGCTGGCCCGGCAGTTCGGGGTCAAGGACGCGAGCATGTACGCGCATGTGAGGAATCTGCGGGAGCTGCGCGAGCGCATCGCGCTGCTCGCGTCGGGAGAGATGATCGACCGGATCGCCACCGCCGTGGCCGGACGGGCCGGCAAGGACGCGCTCGTCGCCTTCGCCGACGCCTATCGGTCGTACGCGCTGGAGCGGCCCGGCCGCTACCGGGCCACCCACACACAGCTCGACCCGGCCCTCGTCGCCGGGACGACGGCCTACCGCCGCACAGCCGAGGTCACGTACGGCATGCTGCGCGCGTACAGGCTGTCCGAGCCCGATCTGACCGACGCGGTACGCCTGTTGCGCAGCACCTTCCACGGTTACTGCAACCTGGAGGCGATCGGTGGATTCGGCGCCCCGCGCTCCGTGGAGGCGTCGTGGCGGCACGCGCTGGACGCGCTGCACGTGGCCCTGGAGCACTGGCCCCGCGCGGAGGAGGACCGGCACTGACCCGCGCCCATCACCCGGTGCCGGTGGGTCCGAGCGGGCTCGTCACCGGGTTGTTCAGATACTGATGGATCACCGAGCTGCGGTAGTCGACGATCTCGGGTCTCTCGCTGAGGCGGTCCAGCAGGAAGGAGTGCAACCGGTCGACGTCCGGGACGGCTACATGGACGAGGAAGTCCTCGCCGCCCGCGACGACGAAGACGGACAGCACCTCGGGGAGACCGGCCGCGTACTCCTTGAAGCCCTCGACCACCTCGCGGCTCTGCGGCCGCACCCGCACGGACAGCAGCGCCTGGACGGGGCGGTCGAGGGCGCGCAGGTCGACGGCCGCGTGGTATCCGGTGATCACACCGCGCTTGCGCAACGCCCGTACCCGCTCCAGGCAGGTCGACGGAGCGATACCGAGCTGACGGGCCAGATCCCGGTTGGTCTGCCGGGCGTCGCGCTGAAGGTGCTCCACGATCGCCGCATCAAGTTCATCCATGACCGCCACCCTTCCCAATCTGCCGAATTGAATTCGGCAGACGGTCCGACGATCACACCTTCCGCCCGCCGCCGAGGTCATCGTCCGAACCAGTCGCCCGGGCTCGGCCTCGTTGTCAGTCCTCGCCTGTACGGTCCCGCCATGACTGAGAGACCGACTGCGAACTGGCGTCACGGCATAGCCGAAGAGGCGGAAGAGCTTGCCGACGGCACTTTGGATCCCGAGTGTGCCTGCATGGCTGAGCTCTTCCCCGATGAACTGCTCACGGCCACCGATGCGGTCCTCGACACCTTCGAAGGCGAGATTCCCCGACTCGGCGAGGCCGCCGACGACCAGGTCCTCGCCGTGGTGGAACGCGTCGTCCTGGCCCTCAACGCCGTGAACGACGCGCACGACAGAAGGGCCTACGAGACCGGCGAACGAGAGCAACTGTGCGACTACATCGACCAGTCGCTCACCGAGCACGGCGTCGACATCGCGGCACTGACCGCCCGCCACGGGCTGGGCCGGTACGAGCTCACGGACGAGTGGCGGACATGGTAGGACCACTCGTCAGTCGGCGGCCTTCAAGTGGCCCAGCGCGTCTCCGAGGTCGCGTTCGATGGCGCCACGGGTCTGGAAGCCCTGCTCGAACAGCTCAGCCGTTCGCCGCTGAGTCTCCTCACCTCGGACGAGTTGCTGGAACAGGGCCGCGTCTGCCCGTACTTCGGCAGGACTCGGCAGGCTGACGGCGTTGACAGCCGACTTGGCCGCGACCAGCGCATCGCGGGGGAAGCCGCTCACGCGCGCCGCGACACCTGCCACGAACTCGTCCAGTTCGGCGTCGGGGACCGCGCGATTGACCCATCCATAGCGTTCGGCGAGGTCCGCGTCGAAGTCCGACGACGTCAGCAGGACTTCCAGCGCACGGCCCCGGCCCATCAGCCGGGTCAGGTGCTGGATCGCGCCCGCGCCGGGGGGTGCCCCGATTCCCACTTCGGGCTGGCCCAGGACGGCGTTCTCCCGCGAGGCGAAACGCATGTCGCAGGCGAGCAGGAACTCACTTCCCGCTCCCCGGGCACGGCCGCGCAGCTTGGCGATGGTGACAGCCGGGAGCAGGCTCAGCTTGCGGAACAGCATTCCCAGGGAGGCGTCACCGGGGCCTCCGGCCTTCGCGGCCTCTGCGGTGTACTCGGGGACCTTCGTCATGTCGACGTGCGGGAAGAAGAAGTCGGCGTCCGCACTGTCGAAGATCACTACGCGGGGGGCGGTCGGGTGCGACAGCTCCTCCAGCAGGGCGACGAGGTCCCGCACGACCTCGGGACCGATGAGATTCATCGGCGGCGCGTCGAAGGTGGCGGACAGGACGGTGCCGTCCAGCCTGGTCCTGATGGTTTCGTACGAGGCGGTCATCTCGGTCTTCATGCTATGCCGCGCCGCACCAGTTCTCCTGATGGCCGTGACCTTGCCATGGGTTCAGCCCTGGACGGCTGAGCGGCAGCCCTGAGGACTGCGGCGCGCGCCGTCAGTGCCGTACGGCCTGGCCCGCGTGGACGGCGCGCAGGGCGCGCTCAGCGGTCTCCTGGTTCTCACCGACCGGGGCCACGTAGTCGATGACGTCGCGCGCGGCGTCCTCCCCGAGCATTCTGGTGATCACCCAGGTGGCGAGATACTGCGAGGCCAGGCAGCCGCCCGCCGTGGCGATGTTCCCCTCGGCGTGGAACGGCGCGTCCAGCACGGTGACGTTGCGGGCTTCCACAAAAGGCCGGCTCTTCATGTCCGTACAGGCGGGCATGCCCTCCAGCAACCCGAGCCGGGCGAGCACCAGCGCGCCGGAGCACTGCGCACCGATCAGCTGGCGCGAGGGGTCGAGCGGCAGCCTTGCGATCAGCCGGTCGTCGGCGACCACCTCTCGCGCCTTCACCCCGCTCCCGATCAGCACGACATCGGCCTCGGTCACGAACTCCATCGGGCGCTGACCGGTCACCTCGACACCGTTCATGGACGTGACCATCGGCGTGGGTGTCGTGATGAACGCCTCCAAGCCGTCCTTTCGGCACCGGTTGATCAGCGCGGAGGCGATGAAGCTGTCGAGTTCGTTGAATCCGTCAAAGGTGACCACGGCTACCTGCATGGCATCTCCTCGAAGCACGGCACGGGAGTGCAGTCTCCCAGGACGCCGCGCCCAGGTCACAGGCCAATCGGCGATCGGTGGCTGCGCCGGCTCCGCGTCGACCGGCCGGTCTGCCGCACCGGAGCGGGGTCCGGACGGTGACCTCTCTGTCAGAGGAGCCCCAGATCGCCCAGTTCCTTGTGCAGGTCCGCGCGCGGGTTGTCGGTGTCCGCCCGCGGGGTGCGGCGGGCGGGAGCCCGTCCGGCGTCGTCGGACCGCGTGGGCGGGAGGGAGCGTGGGTCGCGGTCCCGGAAGAGCCAGGCTCCGGCCAGACCGCCGATCAGACCGCCGAGGTGTCCGAGCCAGCTCACCCCCGGCGTCCCGGGTACGGCGACGGTGAGCAGGTAGGCGAAGGACGCCGCCATGACGACGCCGATCAGGGTGTCGATCAGGTGACGGTCGAAGATCCCGCGGACCACGACGTAGCCGAAGTACCCGAAGATCAGGCCGCTGGCGCCCACCGTGTCCACGCCGCCTCGCTCGAAGAACCACACCACGAGCCCGCTGGTCATCGCCACGAGCAGGCTCAGACCGAGGAAGCGGGCCACGCCCCGGTAGGCGGCCAGGAATCCGAAGACGAACAGCGGCCCGGAGTTGCTCTCGATGTGCGCCCAGCTCCAGTGCAGGAAGGGCGCGCTGAGGATGCCGGGCAAGGTGCCGAAGTCGCCGGGAACGACCCCGTAGTCCCGCGAGAGGGCGTAGTGATCGGCGTAGTTGGCCAGTTGCACCAGCCAGACGATCACGAGGAACCCGAACATCACGAAGAAGGCCTTCCGGGCCTCCGCGATCATCTGTTCCGCGTCCACCGGGCCTCTGCCGCCCCGTTCCTGGCCGAACCCACCCATGACTCGCTCCCCCTCCCCCGGCGGATCCGTTGTCCGCCTCACCCCGAACTCTAGGGAATCCCGGCGGAACCGCTTCCGCTCAGGCCCCGTCTCCGGGGCGTCCCTGTCGCACCACCACGGTCGGCCCCGGGGACGTGGCCTCCCCACCCGCGGACGCGGCAGAACCACCGGGACCGTCGAACCGGAAGCTCACCGTTTCTCCCGGGATCCAGGTCACCGTCACGTCGTACGCTCCCGGCCTCCCGTCCTCGGGCGCCGTCACCCGTACGGACACCAGGTCCGTGAGCGGGCGGGGGTCCGGCTCGGCGGTCAGGCGGACGAGGGCCACGAAGAGGGCGGCGGCGTCCCCGGTGACACCCTCCCCCGTCGCCGACAGGCCGTGCACGGGCAGGAGTTCGGAGCGCGCGCCGTCGCGCGCGGCCCAGCCCGTGACCCGTACGGGCGTCCCGGGGGCCGCGCCCGACACCAGATGGGCCCGCACCTCCACGGCGCCCCGCGCGACCACGAGGCAGGCGACCCGGACGCCCTCCGAGACGGTGTGCCGGGACGCGGCCCAGCCCTCCCCGACACCCAGGGGCTCGATCCCCGTACGGCTCGCGTCGGCACCGACGATGACGCTGTTGTCGTACGACAGCGAGGGCTCCGTCACCGTCGAGTAGGCGAGCCGCGTGTAGAAGGGGTCGTACCGGACGTCCTCGCTGCCGTGGTTGTGGAGGCGGACCAAGCCGTCCGAACGCGTCGCCTGCAGAAGCCAGTTGGGCGGTCCGATCGGTGTGACGGCGTCGGCGCGCTCCGTGGGACCCGGCTCCTCCTGGGCCGTCCAGACCTCGTGCTCCGGGGGCAGCAGCAGACCGACGAAGGCCTTGCTCGCCCAGTACGGCGAGGCGGGGCCGGAATAGTGCTGCAGGAACGCCTCGTCGGGGCCGCGCCAGCCCAGCGTGAGCAGGCCGTTGTCGTCCACCGCGCCCCGGTCGAGGAAGTAGCGCAGGGCGCCCGAGGCGAGACGGCGGGTCTCCCCCGGGGACAGGGGCGTACGGCCGGTGAGCGCGCCCAGCCACAGGGGGGCGGTGGTCGCGAAGCGGTAAGTGAGGGAGCGCCCTTGGAGCATCGGCGCGCCGTCGCCGCCGAACAGGCGGGCGTAGTCGGCGAGATGGGCCTCCAGGCGGTCGGCGTACAGGTCGAGCAGCCGGGTGTCGTCCGCCAGCCAGGCGTGCAGCACCGGGTAGAGGTGCATCGCCCAGCCGTTGTAGTAGTCGAACTTGCGCCCGTGGCCGTCCGTGTACCAGCCGTCACCGAGGTACCACTGCTCGATGCGCTCCAGGCCGCGGTCGATCGCGGCGCGTGACACCTCGGGCTCGTAGCCGACCTCCTGGAGGAAGCCGCCGACCGTGACCGGGAACAACTCCCAGTTGCAGGGCCACGGTTCGGCCGTCAGGGCGTCGCCGAGCCACTCCGCGGCCCGCTGCCGTACGCCGTCGTCCAGGCGGTCCCACAGCAGGGGCCGGGTCAACCGCAGCGCGAGCGCGATCGACGCGGCCTCGACGAGCGGCTGGCCGCGGTCCTCGACCCGGGGCCAGATGCCGGCCGTTCCCGCGGCCAGCCCCTCCGCGTACCGCTCCAGGACCTTCTCGTCGCGGCGGAAGCCGGCCAGCAGCAGCGTCCGGGCGTAGCCCTCCAGGCCGTCGGAGAGCCTGCCGGACGTGCTCGTGTGCCGTCCGGGGAAGTGGTAGAGGGCTCCGTCGTCGGTGGCGTACGGCGCGACCGCGGCGAGCAGGGAATCGGCGACCGCCTCCCAATGGGCGCGCGTACAGCCGGTGTACGGGCTCAGGGAGCGGTCCTCGGAAGGTTCGGCGGGCGTCACACGGGCCTCCTGTCTGGGCTGCGCCGGGCGTCTCGGCACGCCGGCGCCTCGTCACGCCAGGTGCCTGGGCGTCCGGGGCGTGGCCGAGGGTCGATACCTGGGGCGCCCCGGTTCCGGTCGGGACGCCCCAGGGACTCATCCCACCCTCACCAGGGCCCTCGGCACCAGATGCAGGGCGAGGAGTTCGTCGCGGACCAGGGCCGCGTACACCGTGGCGCCGTGCACCGAGGTGTGGGTGTTGTCCCGCTTCTCGTTGTAGAGGTAGATCGCCTTCGATCCCTCGACGCCGAGTGATTCGACAAGGGCCTTGGTCTTGGCCGTGAGGTCGATGAGGGGCACGTTCTCGGCGGCGGCGACCGAGCGGATGACCGCGGGATGGTCCACGCCCAGGCCGTTCACCAGCAGCGCGGTGCCGTTGTTCAGGGTGCCGTCCGCGTTGAACCAGCGGCGGACGATCGGCGTGACGAGCACGGGTTCGCCGCCCCGCGCGCGGACGCCCGCGACCAGCGTCTCGAGGTTCGTACGGTACGTCGCCTCGTCGGTCGTCTTGTCGTTGTGGGCCAGCTGGATGAGCACCAGGTCGTGCGCGCGGATGAGCGGCCGGACGGTCGGGAAGAGCGCCGGGTCGGCGAGGTAGGTGACCGTGCTCTCCCCTGAATCCGCGTAGTTGGCGACGGAGAGCCCCTTCCTGAAGTACTGCGGCAGTTGCTGACCCCAGCCGGAGTACGGGTCGCCCGGCTGATCGCAGACCGTCGAGTCGCCGACCAGGAAGATCTGTCGCGTGCGCGTGCGGCCGTCCTCGCGGTGGGCCGGGCCGGGTCCTCGGAGGGCGGCCGGAGTCACCCGGATGTCGGCCAGCGCGGGCGCCGACCCGCCGATCACGAGGTCCAGGCCCGGGGTGCCCTCGGGGCCGGTCGGTTCACCCTCGGGGGTCCGGACGTTCACGGTGAACCCGCGCGCCACGGGCCGGCCGGCCTCGGTGACGGTCTCGGGGAGCAGGGAGCGGCGGGTCTCGCCGCTGATCGACGTACTGGCCGCGGTGCCGCCGCCGAGAAGCACCCTGACGTCGTAGGTGCCCGGCGGGACGTCGAAGTGGCAGGCGGTCGCCGTGCAGTTCTCGCTCCCCAGGACGGGGCGCGCCGTACGGGCCTGGGCCGGGGCGGTCGACAGCGCACCGGCGGCGACCACCGCGAGCAGCGGGACGGCGAGGGTGAGACGTCTCATGTGCGGCTCCTCACGACGGGGCGACAGGACGACGTGACCTGGTGGCAGGACGGTACCGCTCCCGGACAAGCGCTTACTAGATGGCAGCCTAATCTCATACAACAGCCAACTTCCACCGTGCGAAAGCCCTTTCGCGATGACGGTTCGACTGTCACTCTGCGAAACATCCGCCCCCCACCTCCCCACCCCCGAAGGAGGCACCCCCCCATGCCCGGATCCCTGAACCGACCGGTCCGACGCCGCGCCTTCGTGCTAGGCGGCGCCGCCGTCGCCGGCACCGCCGCCCTCGCCGGGCCGCTCGCGACGACCGCGTCGGCAGCGGCCTTCGGCTGGAGCGACGACGGTTCGAACTACGTCGTCGACACCGGCGCGAGCCTCGTCTTCAAGGTGAGCAAGACCAACGGCGACCTGACCTCACTGGCCTACAAGGGCACCGAGTACCAGGGCTACGGCGGCAAGAACTCGCACGTCGAGTCCGGCCTCGGCACCTCCACCGTGACGATCACGCAGTCCGGCACGACGATCCTGATCTCCGTCGCGTACGGCACGCTCAAGCACTACTACGCGGCCCGCAGCGGCGAGAACAACGTCTACCTGTGGACCAACAAGGCCGACACCTCGGTCAGCGCCACCCGCTACATCGTGCGCGTCAAGGCGGGCCTGTTCCTCAACGACGAACCGGATTCCTACACTTACGCGCCCACCGTCATCGAGTCCGCGGACGTGTTCGCGAAGTCGGACGGCCAGACCCGCTCGAAGCACTACGCGAAGCGCCGCGTCATCGACTACTCCGCGATCGGCTGGACCACCGGAAGCGTCGGTCTGTACATCGTCCGCTCGAACCACGAGAAGGCGTCCGGCGGCCCGTTCTACCGCTCCCTGCTGCGCCACCAGAGCACGGACGGCGGCGGTCTGTACGAGATCCTGTACTACGGCGAGAACCAGACCGAGGCCGAACGCTTCGGCCTCCAGGGCCCGTACGTCATCGCCTTCACGGACGGCGGCACGCCCTCCTCCTCGCTCTATCCGGGCACCCTGACCACCGCGTGGGCGGATTCGCTCGGCATCTCCGGGTACGTCGCGGCGAGCGGCCGGGGCAAGGTCGCGGGCGTCGGCATCTCGGGACGCGACACCGCGTACGCGTACACCGTCGGGCTCGCCAACTCGGCTGCCCAGTACTGGGGTTCGGCGCGTTCATCGGACGGCTACTTCTCGATCGGCGGCGTCCTGCCGGGGACGTACACCCTCACGGTGTTCAAAGGCGAACTCGCCGTCCACACCACCTCGGTGACGGTCACGGCCGGTACCACGACCACCCTGAACACCCTCGCCATCGCGTCCTCGAACGACCCGGCCAACGCGAGCGCGATCTGGCGGATCGGCGGCTGGGACGGCACGCCCTCCGGGTTCAAGAACGCGGACCTGATGACGTACGCCCATCCGTCCGACGTCCGGGCGGCCGCGTGGACCGGGAACGTGGTCATCGGCAGTGGCAGTGAGGCCGCGTCCTTCCCGGCGTACATCTGGAAGGACGTCAACAGCGGTCTGCTCGTCTACTTCAAGTTGACGGCCGCGCAGGCGGCCGCCGCGCACACCCTGCGGATCGGGGTGACCACCGCCTACGCGAACGGCCGGCCGCAGGTCACGGTCAACAGCTGGGTGTCGTCGATCCCTTCGCCGCCCACCCAGCCGAGCACCCGTTCCCTGACGGTCGGTTCGTACCGCGGCAACAACTACACGTTCACCTACAGCGTGCCGGCCGGCGCCTGGCTCACCGACACCAGCCAGTACAACGTGCTGAGGATCGACGTGGTGAGCGGTTCGGGGACGACGTCGTATCTCAGCGCCGGCACGTCGATCGACGCGCTGGATCTGCTGGCCTGAAGCCGGTGTCGGTGATTCCGGCGCTCAAGTGCCGCGCGTCCACTGCTGGTTGGTGCCTCCGTTGCAGGTGTAGGTGATGAGCGCGGCGGAGTTGGCGGTGGACGCGCCGGACACGTCCAGGCACTCGCCGGACGCCCTGGCCTTGAGGAGCGCATAGCTGCCGGAGGCCGTCACGGACCACTGCTGGGCAGTGGCGCCGGCGCAGTTCTCCTGGGTGACCCCGGTGGCGTTCTCGGTCAGGCACAGGGAACTGCCCCGGCCCATCAGCTCGTAGTAACCGCTGCCGAGCGACTTGAACCAGAACCTCTGGTTCGCCCCGCCGTTGCAGGTGTACTGGGCGAGCGCGATCCCCTGCCACAGCGACTGGTTGGGCACGTCCGCGCACTTGGCGGAGTGACGGGCCGTCAGGGTCTCGTAGGTGGCGTTCGTTCCGCCCGCGGTCCCGGCGGCCGTGTCGACGGTGATCTCCGGGGACCAGGACAGCGACATCGTGGTCGTCGTCGGGAAGGCGAGCGGCAGCCAGAGGTAACGGGAGTCGTCGACCGTGCCGCCGAAGGAGTCGCCCCAGCGGTCGCCCATGTAGAGATACGAGGTGCCCGAAGTCCCCTGCACGGGAAGGACGTACGCGGTCTGCGAGCCGTACGCCGTGGAGTCGCCGACGTTCGCCATCGCGGTCCAGGGGCCGGCGAGCGAGGTGGCGGTGGCGTACTGCTGCTGGTTGGGGCTCCAGCCCGTGGCGGCTGAGGTCAGCATGAAGTAGACGCCGCCCCGCTTGAAGAGCGCGGGTGCCTCGCGGTGTCCGCCGTGCCAGGGGTCGGCGACGAGGGCCGCGATGCCGGTGTAGTCGGCGGTGAGCCGGTAGATCTGGAGGTCGTAGTTCTCGCGGGCGGCGGAGACCATGTAGCCGGTGCCGTCGGTGTCCACGAACGTCGTGATGTCACGGGACATGTACTGGCCGAGCGGCTGGAAGCTGCCCTGGTAGGTGTAGGCGCCGTCCACCGTGTCCGACACGGCGACGGCGGCGCGCGCCTCGCTGTAGTCGACGCCGTTCTCCTTGTGCATCCACATGACGAACTTGCCGGTGGACGCGTTGTACATGACCTTGGGCCGCTCGATGTAGGCCGTGCCCAGTTCGGCGGCGCTCGACTGGGTCAGGACATGGTTGCGGAACTCCCAGTTCTTCAGGTCGGTGGAGCGGTAGGCGTCGACATACCTGAAGGTGTTGTCGGCGTTGCGGTTCTCACCGAACCAGTAGTAGTAGCTGCCCACTTTGACGACCCCGCCGCCGTGCGCGTGCACCGCGGCGCCCGAAGTGTCGGTGAACTGGGTGCCGTTGGTGATGGTCTGGGCCGCCGCCCGGGCCGGCCCGGCGGCGAGGAGTCCCCCGGCGACCGCCAGACAGAGGGCGACGAGGAGGGCGTACACGCGTCTCACCTTGCTCGCGCCGCTCACGCGGCTCGTAGAACTCGTACAGCTCGTGGAACTCTCGCGGATCGTATGGCTCATGCGGTGACCGTCCGTCCGGTATGCCGAACATTATCTGCGATTACGAACGCTGCCGCCGAAAAAGTAAGCGCGTACTACGACGAGGTCAACGGGGCGGACGGGACTGGTCCTTCGGGGTGGGGCTCGTGGGGCGGACGGGATGGTCAAGGGTCCGCTGCTGGTGCTGGTGCCGTGTTGCCGGACCCGCCAGGAAGCTACCGGGTAGGGGCCCGCGAGGAAGCGCTCTTACCGGCCAGGGGCCCAGCGAGTCCGTGGGGCGGGTGGGGCCGCCCTGCCCGCCCCGCGGAGTCACTGGTGCGGAGGAACCCGGCGGGCCGTGATCAGCTCGTGCAGGTAGCGCTTGGTGACGCTGCCTCCGTGCCGCTTCTCGATCAGCTCGGCGATGCAGTCGAGGAGGCCGCCGAGCGCGGGCGCCAGCAGTGCCCGGTGGTTGGAGTAGGTACGCAGGACGTCGAGATAGGCCGCGGTCGTATAGGTGATCTCCTGGGGGAAGCACCGGATCCCGACCGGACCGAGCCGGTCGGAGGCATCGAGCTCGGTGACGTCCGAGACCACCGTGGTCTCGTCGGACAGGCGCAGCTCGGGCGGTGTGTCGGGGTCCCAGCGTTCGTAGCAGCGCTGGGCACGCTCGAAGAACTCCGCCGAACCGCCCGCCACATGGTGGGTGGTGACCAGGGCGAGGGTGCCGCCCGGGGCGAGGGCGGCGGTCAGCCTGGGCACGCGTACAGCGGGGTCGATCCAGTGGAAGGCGGTGGCGCTGACGGCCAGCTCGAAGCGGCGGCCGGACGGGGGGTTCCACTCCTCGAAGGCGGCCACCTCGACGCTCGCGTCCGGGAACGGCCGCAGGTTCCGCCGGGCCACCGCCGCCAGCGAAGGACCCAGCTCGACCGCGGTGATCCGCAGTCCCGCGCGGGCCAGGGGCACGGTCAGTTGTCCCGTTCCCGGGCCCACCTCCAGGACGTGCCCGCCCGGGGACACTCCCGCCCCGGTGATCAGGGCCTCGACCAGAGCGGGCGGGTAGCCGGGGCGGGCACTGTCGTAGAGCTCGGCGACGTCGTCGAACCTGTCACGCAGCATGCGTCCAGACTAGGGACCGGCCCGGTGCCGCGTCGGCGGTTCAGCCGTGCAGGCCCCAGTGCCCCCGGTGGACGACCTCGGCCACTCCGCGCCTGCGTTCCGCGACACGGGCGCCCTGACCGGGAACATCGTCCGCCCGGTAGCCGACCGTGATGCCGCCGATCGGCGCGTACTCCTCGGGGACCCCGAACTCGGCACGGAAGGGTTCCAGATGCTCGGGCATGATCCCGAAGAAGCAGGCGCCGAGTCCTTCGTCCACCGCGCTGAGCAGCATCATGAGGGCGGCCATCCCCGTGTCGATGTACCAGTACGGGGCCGGCCAGCGGGCCTCGGCGCGTTCCTCCCAACCCTTGTCCGGCTCGGCGTAGCGCTCCAGGTAGGCCGTCTTGTGGGCGAGCGGCACGACGACCAGCGGAGCGTCCAGCATGGTCGGCGTCTGCTCGGCGCGGGTGGGGACGAACGGCCAGAACCGGGCGCGGTCGGCGGGGTCGGTGAGCGCCAGGAACGCCCAGCCCTGGGAGAAACCGGCCGACGGGGCCCGCAGTGCGGAGGCGAGGATTCTCTCCACCGCCTCGGGGTTCAGCGCTTTGTCGGAGTAGTGCCGGATCATGCGGCGGCGACGGACCACTTCGGAGAATTCCATGTCACCCGATCCTGCCAGGGGTCGGCCCGGAGGCGGCAGGGAGCCGTCGGGATCAAGCCTCGCGGAGCGACGGACGGCCGGTCGTTTCGGCCCGGCCACCACCGGCGACACCGGACGGTCGGGCAGGCGGACAGGCCCCCCGTGTCTCATGCGGCAGGACGGCCGTTCAGCAGGTGGACGCGGGCGGGCGCGTCGCCCCTGATCGGTTAGCGTCGTGGCATGGCCAGCGACAACGCCCCCACCTTCACCGCCGCGCTGTCCTCCGGAACGGTCGTACTCGACGGAGGCATGTCCAACCAGCTCGAAGCGGCCGGACACGACCTGAGCGACGAGTTGTGGTCCGCGCGACTGCTCGCGGACCTCCCCGAGGCGATCGTCGACGCGCATCTCGCCTACTACGAGGCGGGCGCGGACGTCGCGATCACCTCCAGCTACCAGGCGACGTTCGACGGATTCGCCCGCCGCGGCATCCCGCACGAGCGGGTGGCCGAACTGCTCGGCCTGAGCGTCGAGTCGGCGCGCGAGGCCGCCCGGCGCGCACACGCGAAGGGCGTCACGCGGCCGTTGTGGGTCGCCGCGTCGGTGGGCCCGTACGGGGCGATGCTGGCGGACGGTTCGGAGTACCGGGGGCGGTACGGGCTGAGCGTCGCGGAACTGGAGCGGTTCCACCGGCCGCGCCTGGAGGTGCTGGCCGCCGCCGCGCCCGACGTGCTGGCCCTGGAGACGGTCCCGGACACGGACGAGGCCCGGGCGTTGCTACGGGGGGTGCGCGGACTCGGCGTACCGGCGTGGCTGTCGTACAGCGTGGCCGGTGACCGTACGCGGGCCGGACAGCCGCTGGAGGAGGCCTTCGGCCTGGCCGCCGAGGCGGACGAGGTCATCGCGGTCGGGGTCAACTGCTGCGTCCCCGAGGATGTCGACGCGGCGGTCGCCACGGCCGCGCGCGTGACCGGAAAGCCGGTCGTGGTCTATCCGAACAGCGGCGAGGCGTGGGACTCCCGGGCCCGCGCCTGGACCGGCCGTTCCACGTTCACGTCCGCGCAGGTCGGCGGGTGGGAGCGGGCCGGGGCGCGGCTGATCGGCGGATGCTGCCGGGTGGGCCCGGAGGCGATCACGGGGATCACGACGACACTGCGGAGCGCGTAGACCCGCGCTTCACCCCGGAGCACCCCGGCTGACGGCTGACGGCTGACGGCTGACGGCTGACGGTCCGGAGCCGCCCCGCGTCCACGCCGGGCTCACGTCCGCCCCGCGCCGCCGCCCGAGCGGCGGAAACGGCGGACGGCCGACAGCGGCGTCGCGATGCGCGCGGAGGCGTCGCCGACGGGAGAGTCCGACGCGGGCGGCCCCTCCACCGGGCCGGCCGGACTGCCCGCGGACTTGCCCGCGGGCTTGGCGGGTCTCCTGACGGGCTTGTCCGTGGGCTTGGCCGCGGGGCCGCCGGTCGACCTGGCCGTGGGGCCGGTCACGGGTCGGGCTGCGGCTCTGGCCGATTCGGCATCCCACAGGGCGAGTTCACGGTCGCGCGGACCGTGCACGGTGTGCGGGTCGCCGGCGCCGAAGATCCGGACCGGATGCGAGGCGTCCCAGGCGGCCCACCCCGGGTCGCCGTCGACCGCGAACCGCACCCACGCCCCGTGCATGGCGTCCGCCAGTTCCTGCGGAGCGCCCTCGCCCGCGAGCTTCGCCGAATCCGGGGTGCCGGCGGTGTCGAAGACGAAGCCCAGCTCCAGGGCATGACAGGCACCGAGGTCGGGCACGTTGGACGGCCAGGCGAACTCGTAGACATGCGCCGAGGCCCGGTCCCCGCCGGGGACGTCCGCGTCGAGGGACGCGGTGGGCCGGCCGCTGCGCGCGTCGGCGAGACGGTGCAGCGGGACCCGCAGCAGATGATCGGTGATCATCTGCCCGACGAGATCGGCCGCGCCGCCCTCCGGGTGGATGGCGCGGTAGCCGCGAGGCACCTCGTGGCCGCAGTGGCAGCGGGCCATCGCACCGGCCAGGGCGACCGGGCCGAGCCGGTCGACACGTTCGAGGAGACCGCCCGGTACGAGCCACAGCCGGTACTCGTCACGGGTCCAGCCGAGCAGCAGGCCGATATCCGGCGCGGCGCCCTCGACGAGGGCCTCCAGCGGGTCGCGCGGCACGAGGTCACCGTCGACGACGATGCCGAAGGCGGGGCCACCGAGCACCGGACTGCTGAGTCTGCCCACATCGGCCTGAGTGCGCAGGAGCAGGTCGCGGTCGACGGCGGCGAACGCCTCGGCCGTGGCGGGAATCTTCAGCCGGGTGGCCATCCTGCGCACCATCCGGCGCACCTTGTCGCGGTCGCTCGCCTCGGGCGGCCCGCTCTGCAGGACAGCCCGGTGGAACAGGCCCTGGGCGCGCGGGCTCGCGAGCAGCGCGCCGATGCTGATGGCTCCGGCGGACTCGCCGAAGACGGTCACCCGGTCGGGGTCGCCTCCGAAGCGGGCCACGGACTCCCGCACCCACTCCAGCGCGGCGAGTTGGTCGCGCAGCCCCGGGTTGGCGGGCGCGTCCGGGAAGAGGCCGTAACCCTCCACGCCCAGACGGTAGTTGACGGACACGAAGACCACGCCGTCACGCGCGAAGGCCCGCCCGTCGTACACGGGCACGGCCGAGGAGCCGCGGGTCAGGGCTCCGCCGTGGATCCACACCATGACGGGGAGCCGGGCGCCCGGGTCCGGGGCCGGGGTCCACACGTTCAGGTTGAGGCAGTCGTCGCCTGGCACGACGGGGTCGGCGAGGAGCCGGGCGAACGCTTCGGAGTACGGCGGCTTCGGTGGCGTCGGCCCGAACGCGCCGGCGTCCCGGACGCCGTCCCAGGGCTCGGGCGGCACGGGCGGGCGGAAACGGCGGGCGCCGAAGGGCGGGGCCGCGTACGGGATGCCCCGGAAGACCGCGATCCCGCTCTCGTACCGGCCGCGCACCGCCCCGTACGGGGTCTCGACCACCGGGTCCTTCGTCTCCGCCGCCGGATCCACCGTGTCCACCGTCATCCTGGACCAGCTCCTCACCGTCGCGCGTCGTAAAGATCAGAGCACCACATCACTTCCCGGTATTCCTGCGGATGTCCCCCGTTCGGCCGATATCGCCGTGCGGCACGGCGGGGAGGGCAGGCACGGGTCGGCGCACGCCGGGCCCGAACCGGCCGTACCTCTGTGCGGCCCCTGTCAGCGGGCCGAGTCCGAACCGGCGGCCGAGAGCCTCCGCGCCGCCCAGCGGATGCCGCCGAGCAGATGTCCGCGGAAGTCGGGGTCCTCGTACGCCCGTGCCTCATGTCCGAGCGCGGTGTAGAAGACCCGGCCCGCGCCCTGTTCCCGGCACCACACCAGGGGGTGGTCGTCGCCCATTCCTCCGCCCTCGTAGGAGGATTCGTCGGCGGAGGCGAGCACGCGCACCGAACCTCGGGGGCTGGAGCGGAAGTCGTACCACTCGTCCGTGAACTCCCAGACGGGCGGCAGGTGCTGGGTCGCGGGATGTCCGTGGTCCTCGACGAGGACCCTGCCCGGCTGGAGGTCCGGGTGCCGGTCGAAGCGGGCGCCGAGCAGGTCGCCGTAGTGGGGCCAGTCGTACTCGGTGCAGGCGGCGGCGTGCACCCCGACGAAGCCGCCGCCGCCCTCGACGTAGGCCGCGAGCCGGTCGCGGCCCGGCGGCGTCAGCACCTCGCCGCTCGTGGACAGGAAGACGACGGCCGCGTACGGGTCGAGGGGCGCCTCGAAGACCGCTGGGTCCTCCGTGGCGTCGGCCGCGAAGCCGTGCGCGTCACCGAGGGCGCGGACGGCCGCGACGGCGGCCGGAATGGATTCGTGCCGGTAGCCGGTCGTACGGGTGTACACGAGAACGCGAAAGACCATGCCCGGAGCCTAGGGCGGCCCCTGCCCCGGCGGTACGGGGAACGGCCACCGGACGGGTGGGGCGTCCGGCCAGGCAGGGCGGAGCAGGGCAGGGCGGGCAAGGTGGGTACGGGGGACCGGCACAGGGTGACCGGCACAGGGTGACCGGCACAGGGTGACCGGCACAGGGTGACCGGCACAGGGTGACCGGCACGGGGTGACCGGCACGGGGTGACCGGCACGGGGTGTCCGATTCGTTCAAGACCGGCCGGGCGCCGCCCGCCTACGGTGACCGTATGACTCCACGATTCGATGTGATCGGCCTGGCGGTCTCCGACATGGCCGCCTCCCTCGCCTTCTACCGCCGTCTCGGGCTCGTCTTCCCCGACGGCGCCGAGAACGAGCCGCATGTCGAGGCCGAGCTGCCCGGCGGGCTGCGCCTCGCACTGGACACGGAGGACACCATCCGGTCGTTCCACGCCGGGTGGCGGCCCCCTGGCGGCGGCGGCAGGGTGTCGCTCGCCTTCCTCTGCGACAGCCCCGCCGAGGTGGACTCCGTGTACGAAGGGCTCGTCGGCGCCGGACACCACGGCGAGCTCAAGCCCTGGGACGCCTTCTGGGGCATGCGGTACGCCGTCGTGCACGACCCGGACGGCAACGGCGTCGACCTGTTCGCCCGGCTGCCCGGGGGACAGAACCCGGCACAGTAGTCCGGCTTCCCCACCTGAGTCCGGGCTGCCCTACCGGAGTCCGGCTTCCCTACCGGTGACCGACCAGCTCACCGAGGGTCGCTCCCGCCAGCTCCCGTACGTCCCGTGCCAGATGGGCCTGGTCCGCGAACCCGGCCCGGAGGGCGGTCTCCGCGAAGGGCACACCGTCGCGGGCGAGGACGAGGGCCCGTTGCAGTCGCAGGACGCGGGCCAGGGTCTTGGGTCCGTAGCCGAACGCGGCGAGCGAACGGCGGTGCAACTGGCGTGCGCCCAGGCCCAGTTCGTCGGCCGTCTCGGCGACCGGGCGGCCCGCGTCCAGGGCGGCCACCACCTCCCGGAGCAGCGGATCGGGGGGTTCGGCGTCGGCCGCCAAGAGCAGCGCAACCTCTTCGAGCGCGTACACGGGGTCGACGGCCGCGTCGATCCGCGCGGTGAGACGGCGCACCTCGGAGGCGGGCCACAGGTCGGACAACTCCACGCGCTGGTCCCGGAGCACGTTCGCCGGTACGCCCAGATAGGCGGGCGCGGTGCCGGGGAAGAAGCGGACGCCCGCCCAGCCGCCGGGCGCCCCGTCCGGAACGAAGGGGCGCGTGTCGGGACCGGCGACGAGCAACCGTCCCTCGGTCCACAGCAGATCCATGCAGCCGTCGGGAAGGACGGCTCCCCGAGCGCCCCCGGACTCGCCCCCGCCGGGCGCGGGACCGGGCAGGTCGCGGCTCCACACGACCGCACCCCGCAGCCGGGACGCCCGTTCCGCGTACATGCCCGCCAGGCTACGCCGGGCGCGCCCGCGTGAGCGTGGGGGAGCGTCCACGGCGTCGGCGTTGGCGCCTGTGCCTGCGCAGACGGAGGCCGGAAGGCCACAGAGCCCCTCTCCGACCGCCGTCCGGCCCGTCCGGCCCGTCGGCGGTCGGCGGTCGGCCGTCAGCCGTCAGCCGTCAGCCGTCAGCCGTCAGCCGTCAGCCGTCAGCCGTCAGCCGATCCTCGGCCCGGGCTCACTCCTGCGGAGGGTGCTCCTCGCCGTTCTTGTGGGCACGCGGGGTGTGGTGGGGGTTCTTGGCGTGCGTGCGCAGGCGGGACGTCACGTCCTCCGGGGGCAGGAAGCGCGACCAGCGTTCCGGGAACTCCGAGGGCATGTCGGGGTCGTCGGGATCGGCGTCGTAGGAACGGTGCGAGGCGACGCGGGCCACGTACTCGGCGGCCTGGGCCTCGCGCAGCCGCTCGTTGGCGGCACGCGCCGCTGCGGTGGCCGCGGCCGGCCAGACCCGGTCGATGGCGGCGTTGACGGCCGCGCCCACCAGGACGGCGAAGGCGGCGACACCGATCCACAGCAGGACGGCGACCGGCGCGGCGAGCGAGCCGTAGATGGAGGGGCCCTCGATGGCGTTGGTCAGATAGATGCGGAGCAGGAAGCTGCCGAGCACCCACATGGCGAGGGCGACCAGGGCGCCCGGCACGTCCTCGACCCAGGGAGAACGCACCGGGACGGACACGTGGTAGAGCGTCGTCAGGAAGGCCACCGACAGGACGATGACGACCGGCCAGTACAGGACCTGCACGACGGTCGTCGACCACGGCACGACGTGCACCACGGCGTCCGGGCCCGCCACCATCAGCGGGAGCAGGACCGAGCCGATCAGCAGCGCCACGATGAACAGCAGGAACGACATCACCCGGGTCTTCACGATGCCCCGGGTGCCGTCGAGGCCGTACATCACGGTGATGGTGTCGACGAAGACGTTGACCGCGCGCGAGCCCGACCACAGGGCGAACAGGAAGCCGAGCGAGATGATGTCGGGCCGGCCGCCCTTCATCACGTCGTGCAGGATCGGCTCGGCGATCTGGTGCACGCCCTTCTGCGTCAGCACCCTGCGGGACGCGTCCAGGATGTTGGACTCCACGCTGGCGATGGTGTCGGCGCCGGTCCAGGCGTCCACGTATCCGAGCAGCCCGACCATGCTCAGCAGCAGCGGCGGCACGGACAGGAGCGTGAAGAAGGCGGCCTCGGCCGCCAGCCCCAGGATCCGGTACTCCATGCACGAGTTGACCGTGTCCTTGATCAGCAGCCAGGCGGTCCTGCGCTTGGAAACGTTCCTGTAGAGCGCGCGAGCGCGGTGAAAGCGGCCGGAGCGAGGCCGTTCAGAGGTTTCTTTTGCCTGGTGCACATCCTTACGGTATCGGTATGGCAGCCACCACCCACACAGTGACCAACCAGGCTCCGCCCCTGGTGGGATATGACGTATTCGCCGCCGACCGGGCCCTCACCGAGGCGGTCGACCGGCATCTCGATCCAGAGCTTCTGCCGGAGGCGCGCGAGGAACTGTCGTCGCTCGGGCGGACGACCGGTTCCGCCCAGGTTCAGGAGTGGGGAGCGCTGGCCAACGAGAATCCGCCGAAGCTGCGCACCCACGACCGCTACGGCAACCGGATCGACGAGGTCGACTTCCACCCGGCCTGGCACCGCCTCCTCGGCAAGGGCGTGTCGGCGGGACTGACCTCGGCCTGGACCCGGCCCGGCGGACACCTCAGGCGCGCGGCCGGCTTCGTGATCTGGACGCAGGCCGAGGCGGGCAACGGCTGCCCGCTGTCGATGACCCACGCAGCGGTGCCCGCACTGCGTGCCGACCCGGCGCTCGCCGCCGAGTGGGTGCCCCGGCTGACGTCCACGGCCTACGACCAGGAACTGCGGCCCGCGTCGCAGAAGGCCGGCGTGCTCTTCGGTATGGGCATGACGGAGAAGCAGGGCGGCAGCGACGTACGCGCCAACACGACCGAGGCCCGGCCGCTCGCCGAGGACGGGACGTACGCGCTGACCGGGCACAAGTGGTTCTGCTCGGCGCCGATGTCGGACGGTTTCCTCGTACTGGCGCAGGCCCCGGGCGGTCTGACCTGCTTCCTGGTGCCGCGCGTCCTGGAGGACGGCACCCGTAACGTCTTCCGTATCCAGCGGCTCAAGGACAAGCTAGGCAACCGGTCCAACGCGTCGAGCGAGGTCGAGTTCGACGAGACCTGGGCGCGCCGGGTGGGCGACGAGGGGCGCGGGGTGCGCACCATCATCGAGATGGTCGCGGCGACCCGGCTGGACTGTGTGCTCGGTTCGGCCTCGCTGATGCGGCAGGCCGTCGCGCAGGCGATCCACCACAGCACCTACCGCGAGGCGTTCGGCGGCCGGCTCGTCGACAAGCCGCTGATGCGCAACGTCCTCGCCGATCTGGCGCTGGAGTCGGAGGCGGCGACCACCCTGGCGATGCGGCTGGCCGCGGCCTACGACGACGGGAGCGAGCAGGAGCGGGCGTTCCTGCGGCTCGCGGTTCCGGCCGCCAAGTACTGGGTGACCAAGCGGTGTACGCCGGTCGCGGTGGAGGCGCTGGAGTGCCTGGGCGGCAACGGCTACGTCGAGGAGTCGGGCATGCCGCGACTGCTGCGGGAGTCGCCGCTCAACTCCATCTGGGAGGGCGCCGGCAATGTGCAGGCGCTGGACGTCCTGCGCGCGCTCCAGCGGGAGCCGGGGGCCCTGGACGCGTATCTGCGGGAGGTGGGACGGGCCCGTGGCGCGGACCACCGGCTGGACGGGGCCATCAAGAACCTGCTGACCGAACTGGCCGACCTGGACGGCATCGAGGCCCGTGCGCGCCGTCTGGTCGAGCGGATCGCGCTGGTGCTCCAGGGGTCGCTGCTCGTCCGGTACGCGCCGCCGGAGGTCGCCGACGCGTTCTGCGCCTCACGTCTGGGCGGTGACTGGGGCACGGCGTTCGGGACGCTGCCGCACAGTCTGGATCTGGCCACGGTGGTGGAGCGGGCCCGGCCGGTGTCCTGATGAGCCGCTGACGCGGGGGTGGTGCTGCGCCGACACGGCACCACCCCCGCCGCTGGCCCCCTTCAGGAGCTCGGACACCGCACAGGCGGTATCGCTGTCAGTTTCAAGGAACCTTGTGACCGTTGGCGAGAGTTGCAGACCGTTGCATTCCTTTGTGCACCTTGTGCGAAGGCCGGGCAGACCCGGCCGAGAGCAGGCACGATGTGGGATGACGGCGGTGTCGCGGCCCGTACGAGGTCCTGGTTCCGGGAGTGCCCTGTGAAGATCACATCGTTCAACCCCGCCCGTTTCGCCCCGTCGGACGCGTCCGAGACGGCCGGGCACCTGAAGGAGACCTGGGCCGCGTCGGTCAGGGGTGAACGTGGCCCGGTCGCCCCGCGTCCGGTGATCGGTCGGTCCTGGCAGCGAGCGAAACGTTTCGGCATCGATCCCGAACAGGGAACGGACAGCATCCTGTTACAGACGGAGGAACTCGAACACCGGCGGACATCGACCGCGCTCGCCGAGGTGATGCCGACCCTGCGCGGCGGACTCGCGGCGGTCGCCGACGCCTCCTTGCAGATCATGGTGGTCACCGACGCCGAGGGCCGGGTGCTGTGGCGCGAGGGCAACCCGGGCGTGCTGCGCCGGGCCGACGCCATCTGCCTGGAGGAAGGCGCCGCCTGGAGCGAGGACACCACCGGCACCAACGCCATCGGAACCGCCCTGTCGGCGGGCGCCCCCGTCCAGGTGCACTCCGCCGAGCACTTCGTGCGCACCCTGCACGACTGGACGTGCGCCGCCGCGCCCGTGCACGACCCGCGCGACGGGCGGCTGCTCGGGATCATCGACGTGAGCGGCCCGGACAGCACGTTCCATCCCGCGACGCTCGCCCTGGTCGACTCGGTGTCCAGACTGGCCGAAAGCGAACTGCGCGCCACGCACCTGACGGCCATCGAACGGCTGCGCTCGGTCGCCGCCCCCCTGCTGTGCCGGCTGGACGGCCCGGCGCTCGTGGTGGACACCCACGGCTGGCTCGCAGCCGTCACCGGGATGCCGCCCGTGGACCGGGTCCCGCTGCCCGACTCCTTCGGCGCGGGCCGGAGCTGGCTGCCCTCCCTCGGGATGTGCGTCGCCGAGCCGATGCCCGGCGGCTGGCTGCTGCGGGTCACCGGGGCCGCCGACACGGGGAGCGCGGGCCGGGTGGTCCTCGACCTCGTCGAACCCCGGCGGCCGCGCGTCACCGTCTCGGGCACGGCGGGCAGTTGGGCCCAGGCCCTCAGCCCGCGCCACGCCGAACTGCTCTACGTCCTCGCCGTGCACCGGCAGGGACGCAGCGCGGCCCAGCTCGCGGTCGACCTCTTCGGCGATCCGACCCGCACGGTCACGGTCCGCGCCGAACTCTCCCGCGTACGCCGCCGGCTCATCGGGCTCCTCGACCACCGGCCGTACCGCTTCCGCGAGGAGGTGGAGGTCGAGGTGCTGCTGCCGGTGGACCCCCGGGACCTGCTGCCGCACTCGACGGCGCCCGCGGTGCTCGGAGCACGGCCACCGGCCGAACCGGCGCCGTCCTGAACGCGAGGATGGGGTGAAGCGAGCGTATTTCGTGAGCGTCTTCCGCGGTCTTTGTCCTGGCCCGGGGGTCTCTGCCGTAGCATCCACTTCACAGGCCACCCCACCCGTCTCTCCGTCAACGCCCTCGGCGGGGGAGGCAGTTGGCCTATCCGGGAGGACGCATGAAGCAGCGCGGCAGGCACCGTCGTCGGAGAAGGGGACAGGCGCTGCGCGCCACCCTGGCCGGAACCGCGCTCGCGCTCACCGCGGCCGCCACCCTGATCAGCACCTCGCAGGCCACCGGAGCCAACAGTCCCGGCGGGCTCACCGCGCTCCGCGCCGGCGCCGCCTCGCAGGAACTGCGCCTCCACGAGAACCTCACCTCCCGGGACACGCTCGACACGCTCAGCGGGAACATGGGCGGCAATGTCGGCGTCGACGGAGTCCTGCGCGACGCCGACCGCTCGATGCGGAACACCGCCGACTGCACGGCGGACGAGCGGGCCGCGCTGCCCGTCGAGCCCACGGCCACCCGCGCGTACTGCTGGGAAGACGCCGACGCGCGGACCGCGCAGTGGCGGCCGCGTTCCGTGACCACGTCCGGTGACGCCTCCGAGGACGGCCTGTGGGGCACGCACCGGGTGATCCTGGCCGGCTGGACGCACCGCGACGGGCAGGCGGCCGCGCCGGCCCGGGACGAGGGCCTGGCCAGGATCGCCTTCGTCGACGCCACCGACCCGGACGCCCTCAGCTACCGCTGGGTCCTGCTGGTCACCCCGCGCGCCGGCGGCAAGGACTACGCGGCCGTCCACACGGGCCTCGGCGGCATGGTCTGGTACCAGGACAAGCTGATCGTCACCGGGGAGCACGGCCAGGGCCTGCTCGTCTTCGACCTGCACCGGCTGCTGCGGGCCGGTGTGGACAGCGGCGCCGTGGGCCGGGTGGGCCACGGCTACTCGGCCGCCGGCTACCAGTACGTGCTGCCCGCCATCGGCTCGTACGACCCGGAGGGCGGCGCGTGCGCACCCGGACGCGACCACGCGGCCCCCTGCTTCGGCTCGCTCTCCCTGGACCGTACGACCACCCCGGACAGCCTGGTCGCGACCGAGGCCGCGGGCGGCCACCCCGAGCGGACCCGCGTCTGGCGGTACGCGTTCAGCACCGCCGCGTACCGCACGGGACTGCTGGCCGACGCCCAGGGACACGTGAGCGCGGTCGAGGCCTACACGACCAGGGGCTCCGGGATCTCCGGCGCCCTCTCCCACCGGTCCGGCGGCGCCCGCGAGGCCCAGTGGTACATCGGGCGGCCGTCCGACAGCCGCACCCTGCACGGCTCGCTGTGGCGGCAGAGCGGACACGGCGCCGAGGCGGCCACGTGCACCGCCGACCAGTCGCACGCCTGCTGGGGCCTCGGCTCCGGGTCGTTCTCCTACTGGCAGCGGACCGGTGAGCTGTGGACACTCAGCGACGCGACGAACCGGCGGACGCTCTACGCGGTGCCGCTGTCGTCGGTCGACGGCTCGCTCGGATAGGGAACCGCCCCCGGTCGACGGCTCGCTCGGATAGGGAACCGCCCCCGGTCGACGGCTCGCCACGAACAGCGGGTCGGCGTCGGCCGACGGCTCGCCACGGACAGGGAGCTGTCCCTGGTCAGCGGCCCGCCCGGACGGTGGCCCGGCCTGCGGACACTTTTGGAAGGGCGCCCGCCCCCGTGATTCCCTGGCGGTCATGAGCAACGTCAGTGTGACCACCTGGTCCCTGGAGCAGACGGCCCCGACCGACCTGCTCCCCGCGAGCGCGCCCGACGGCGATCTGCGGATCGTCCGCGCCGAGGTCCCCTCGCCCGAGTTCAGCCGCTTCCTGTACGCCTCGGTCGGCGGGGACATCCGCTGGACGGACCGGCTCGGCTGGACGTACGCGCAGTGGGAGGAAGCCCTCGCCCAGCCGGGCACGGAGACCTGGGTCGCCTACGACCGGGGGACGCCCGCCGGCTATGTCGAGCTCGGCGCGCAGGACGACGGGGCCGTGGAGATCGTCTACTTCGGGCTCATCCCTGCGTTCCGCGGACGCCGGATCGGCGGACACCTCCTCTCGTACGGTGCCGAGCGCGCCTGGGACCTGGCCGGACGCTGGCCCGGGCGGGCCGAGACGAAGCGCGTCTGGCTGCACACCTGCAGCAAGGACGGGGAGCACGCGATGGACAACTATCTGCGCCGCGGCTTCCAGCTTTTCGACACCAGGGTCGAGGAGGAGGCGGAGGTCGCCACCCCGGGTCCGTGGCCGGGGGCGCACGCCCTCTGACCTGCTCGGGGCCGCGCCGGCAACGGCCTCCCGGCCCTCCTCGCGGCACCGCGGGAGGGCCGATCGTGTGATCGACAACACCCTTGTCTCGCCATTCGGGACAAGGGTGTCCACATAATGGATGACGGTGGACTGCCCGGAGATCCCCGTGACACGCTTCCGTCATGTCTGGAACTGGAATTGCCTTGGTGAGTCGGCGGCACGTCGACCTCGGCCGCATGTCCAGCGCCATCTGTCCGGCGAGCTGACCCAGCCCAGCAGCGCCGACTCTCCCCCTTTTTTGCGACCCTTGCGCAGTGCTGCGCCCATTCTTCCGTATGCACCCGTGCGCAGGTCAGAGCCGCAGTCAGACCTGTCCCGCAGTCTCGAAGGACGTATCAACCATGGCCGCCACCCCGCAGAATCCCGCCGCCGCGCCCCGCCGCAAGGTGAGCCGTCACCGCGGTGAGGGTCAGTGGGCCGTGGGTCACTTCACCCCGCTCAACGGCAACGAGCAGTTCAAGAAGGACGACGACGGTCTCAATGTGCGGACACGCATTGAGACGATCTATTCGAAGCGGGGCTTCGACTCGATCGACCCCAACGACCTGCGCGGCCGGATGCGCTGGTGGGGGCTCTACACCCAGCGCAAGCCCGGGATCGACGGCGGCAAGACCGCGATCCTGGAGCCTGAGGAGCTGGACGACAAGTTCTTCATGCTGCGTGTCCGGATCGACGGCGGCCGGCTGACCACCGAGCAGTTGCGCGTGATCGGCGAGATCTCGCAGGAGTTCGCGCGCGGCACCGCCGACCTCACGGACCGTCAGAACGTCCAGTACCACTGGATCCGCATCGAGGACGTCCCGGAGATCTGGGACCGCCTGGAGGCCGTCGGCCTGTCCACGACCGAGGCCTGCGGTGACACGCCCCGTGTCATCCTCGGCTCGCCCGTCGCCGGCATCGCCGAGGACGAGATCATCGACGGCACCCCGGCCATCGAGGAGATCCACCGCCGGGTCGTCGGCAACAAGGACTTCTCGAACCTGCCCCGCAAGTTCAAGACCGCGATCTCCGGCTCGCCGCTGCTCGACGTGGCGCACGAGATCAACGACGTCGCCTTCGTCGGCGTGAACCACCCGGAGCACGGCCCCGGCTTCGACCTCTGGGTCGGCGGCGGCCTCTCCACCAACCCGAAGATCGGCCAGCGCCTCGGCGCCTGGGTCCCGCTCGACGAGGTCGCGGACGTCCACATCGGCGTCCTCTCGATCTTCCGCGACTACGGCTACCGGCGGCTGCGCACCCGCGCCCGTCTGAAGTTCCTGGTCGCCGACTGGGGCGTGGAGAAGTTCCGCCAGGTCCTGGAGGACGAGTACCTCCAGCGCAAGCTGGTCGACGGCCCCGCCCCCGACCAGCCGGTCGCCCGCTGGCGCGACCACGTCGGAGTGCACCGGCAGCAGGACGGCCGGTACTACGTCGGCTTCGCCCCGCGCGTCGGCCGCGTCGACGGCGCCACCCTGACGAAGATCGCCGAGCTGGCCGAGGCACACGGCTCGGGCCGGCTGCGCACCACCGTCGAGCAGAAGATGATCGTGCTCGACGTGGAGGAGGCGCAGATCGACTCGCTCGTCGAGGGCCTTGAGGCGCTCGACCTGACGGCCCGCCCCTCCACCTTCCGGCGCGGCACGATGGCCTGCACCGGCATCGAGTACTGCAAGCTCGCGATCGTCGAGACCAAGGCGCGCGGAGCTTCCCTGATCGACGAACTCGAGCGCCGCATCCCCGAGTTCGAAGAACCTCTCACCATCAACATCAACGGCTGCCCGAACGCCTGCGCCCGCATCCAGGTCGCGGACATCGGTCTCAAGGGGCAGTTGGTCCTCGACGAGAACGGCGAGCAGGTCGAGGGATACCAGGTGCACCTGGGCGGCGCGCTCGGCCTGGAAGCCGGATTCGGCCGCAAGGTCCGCGGCCTGAAGGTCACTTCGGACGAGCTTCCCGACTACATCGAGCGTGTCCTCAAGCGTTTCCAGGCGGAGCGCGAGGACGGCGAGCGCTTCGCCACGTGGGCCGCGCGTGCCTCCGAGGAGGCGCTGTCGTGAGCGAGCGTGCCGCGCCGTTCTACTGCCCGTACTGCGGAGACGAAGACCTGCGACCCAGCGAAGAGGGTCACGGCGCGTGGGAATGCGCGGCGTGCAACCGAGCCTTCCAGCTGAAGTTCCTCGGGCTGCTGTCCCGGGGCGTCCGGCAGGAAGACCGTGGAGGGGCAGAGATATGACGGCCATTCAGGAAGAGCGTACGGGCGAGGACTTGAAGAGCCTGGCCGAGCGGGCGGGGCGCGATCTGGAGGACGCCTCCGCGCTGGAGGTCCTGCGCTGGGCGGTGGACACGTTCGGCGAGAAGTTCTGCGTGACCTCCTCCATGGAGGACGCGGTCGTCGCCCACCTCGCCTCGCGCGCCAAGCCCGGCGTGGACGTGGTGTTCCTCGACACCGGCTACCACTTCCCGGAGACCATCGGCACCCGTGACGCGGTGGAGGCGGTGATGGACGTCAACGTCATCACCCTCACCCCGCTTCGGACCGTGGCCGAGCAGGACGCCGAGCACGGGCCGAAGCTGCACGACCGCGACCCGGACCTGTGCTGCGCCCTGCGCAAGGTCAAGCCGCTCGAAGAGGGCCTGACCGCGTACGACGCCTGGGCGACCGGGCTGCGCCGCGACGAGTCCCCGACCCGGGCGAACACCCCGGTCGTCGGCTGGGACGAGAAGCGGCGGAAGGTCAAGATCTCGCCGATCGCCCGCTGGACGCAGGACGACGTGGACGCGTACGTCGCCGAGCACGGGATCCTCACCAACCCGCTGCTGACGGACGGTTACGCCTCCGTCGGCTGCGCGCCCTGCACCCGCCGGGTGCTCGAGGGCGAGGACGCGCGCGCCGGCCGCTGGGCGGGCCGCTCGAAGACCGAGTGCGGGCTGCACGGATGACGACCACGACCACGACCGCCGCGGACCCCACGAATTCCCAGGAGCAGCAAGTGACGACCGGAGCCACCGTCTGGCTCACGGGTCTGCCGAGTGCCGGCAAGACCACCATCGCGTACGAACTGGCCGGCCGGCTGCGCGAGGAGGGCCACCGTGTCGAGGTCCTCGACGGCGACGAGATCCGCGAGTTCCTCTCGGCGGGGCTCGGCTTCAGCCGCGCGGACCGGCACACCAACGTGCAGCGCGTCGGCTTCCTCGCCGAACTGCTCGCCCGCAACGGCGTCAAGGCGCTCGTCCCGGTGATCGCGCCCTACGCGGACAGCCGCGAGGCCGTACGGGGGCGCCACCAGGCCGGGGGCACCCCGTACCTGGAGGTCCACGTGGCGACCCCGGTCGAGGTGTGCTCCGTACGCGATGTGAAGGGGCTGTACGCCAAGCAGGCCGCGGGCGAGATCTCGGGTCTGACCGGCGTCGACGACCCGTACGAGGCTCCCGAGTCGCCCGATCTGCGCATCGAGTCGCACACCCAGACCGTGCAGGAGTCCGCTGCCGCGCTGCATGCGCTGCTCACCGAGAGGGGTCTCGCATGACGACCGTCGCCAATGTCTCCGAGGAGACGGAGAGCAGCCCGTACGCGCTGTCGCACCTGGACGCCCTGGAGTCCGAGGCCGTCCACATCTTCCGTGAGGTGGCGGGTGAGTTCGAGCGGCCGGTGATCCTGTTCTCCGGCGGCAAGGACTCCATCGTCATGCTGCACCTCGCGCTGAAGGCTTTCGCGCCCGCCGCGGTCCCCTTCACGCTGCTGCATGTCGACACCGGGCACAACTTCCCCGAGGTCCTCGAGTACCGCGACCGGACGGTGGAGCGGCACGGCCTGCGGCTGCACGTGGCCTCCGTGCAGGACTACATCGACCGCGGTGTGCTGCGCGAGCGTCCCGACGGGACGCGCAACCCGCTGCAGACCCTGCCGCTGACCGAGAAGATCCAGTCCGAGCGCTTCGACGCCGTCTTCGGCGGCGGACGCCGTGACGAGGAGAAGGCCCGCGCCAAGGAGCGGGTGTTCTCGCTGCGCGACGAGTTCTCGCAGTGGGACCCGCGCCGCCAGCGGCCCGAGCTGTGGCAGCTCTACAACGGCCGCCACGCGCCGGGCGAGCACGTCCGCGTGTTCCCGCTGTCGAACTGGACCGAGCTGGATGTCTGGCAGTACATCGCCCGCGAGGGCATCGAGCTCCCCGAGATCTACTTCGCGCACGAGCGTGAGGTGTTCCAGCGGTCGAACATGTGGCTGACCGCCGGCGAGTGGGGCGGACCGAAGGACGGCGAGACGGTCGAGAAGCGGCTCGTCCGCTACCGGACCGTGGGTGACATGTCCTGCACCGGCGCCGTCGACTCGGACGCGACCACGCTGGACGCCGTCATCACCGAGATCGCAGCCTCCCGGCTCACCGAGCGCGGCGCGACCCGCGCCGACGACAAGATGTCCGAGGCCGCGATGGAAGACCGCAAGCGCGAGGGGTACTTCTAGACATGACCAGCATCACCGAACCCACCGAGCCCCTGTCGGTCGAACAGCTCTCGGCGACCACCCTGCTGCGTTTCGCGACCGCGGGTTCCGTCGACGACGGCAAGTCCACGCTCGTCGGACGACTGCTGCACGACTCCAAGTCGATCCTCACGGACCAGCTGGAGGCCGTCGAGCGCGCCTCGGCCAGCCGCGGGCAGGACACCCCGGACCTCGCGCTGCTCACCGACGGCCTGCGCGCCGAGCGCGAGCAGGGCATCACCATCGACGTCGCGTACCGCTACTTCGCCACCGCGCGCCGCCGGTTCATCCTCGCCGACACCCCGGGCCACGTTCAGTACACGCGCAACATGGTGACCGGCGCCTCCACCGCCGACCTCGCCGTCGTGCTCGTCGACGCCCGCAACGGTGTCATCGAGCAGACCCGCCGGCACGCCGCCGTCGCCGCGCTGCTGCGCGTCCCGCACGTCGTCCTCGCCGTCAACAAGATGGACCTCGTCGAGTACAAGGAGTCCGTCTTCGCGGCCATCGCCGAGGAGTTCACGGCGTACGCGTCCGAGCTGGGCGTCCCCGAGATCACCGCGATCCCGATCTCGGCGCTCGCCGGTGACAACGTGGTGGACCCCTCCGCGAACATGGACTGGTACGGCGGCCCGACGGTTCTGGAGCACCTGGAGACCGTGCCGGTCAGCCACGACCTGGCGCACTGCCACGCGCGGCTGCCCGTGCAGTACGTGATCCGCCCGCAGACCGCCGAGCACCCGGACTACCGGGGGTACGCCGGTCAGATCGCGGCCGGTACCTTCCGCGTCGGCGACAGCGTCACCGTGCTGCCCTCCGGCCGCACCACGAAGGTCGCCGGGATCGATCTGCTGGGCAAGCCGGTCGACATCGCGTGGACCCCGCAGTCGGTGACCCTCCTGCTGGAGGACGACATCGACGTCTCGCGCGGTGATCTGCTCGTGCCGAGCAAGGACGCGCCGCCGACCACGCAGGACGTCGAGGCGACCGTCTGCCACGTGGCCGACGAGCCGCTCACCGTCGGCCACCGGGTGCTGCTCAAGCACGGCACCCGCACGGTCAAGGCGATCGTCAAGGACATCCCGTCCCGGCTGACCCTGGACGACCTCTCGCTGCACCCGCACCCGGGCCGGCTGGTCGCCAACGACATCGGCCGGGTCAAGATCCGCACCGCCGAGCCGCTCCCGCTCGACGCGTACGCCGACTCCCGGCGCACCGGCGCGTTCATCCTGATCGACCCGGCCGACGGGACCACGCTGACCGCGGGCATGGTCGGCGAGTCCTTCGCCGCGCCGCAGCCGGTCAAGGACGAGTCCGACGACGACGGCTGGGACTTCTGACATGAATCCTGTCGACTTCTACTCCACGTTCGCGAAGGAGGGCGGCCGCGTCGGCAGCGGCGCCCTCGGCAGCGGGCAGGGCGGAGTGGCGCGATGTGCGCGATGACGTACGCGCACTGCCTGCGCGCCCCGTCCCCCCACAGCCTGAGCGTCCGAAGACCTGCCGACTTCCCGGCCACGACCTGAGAAAGGCGTGACCGCCGGGCCACCGAGAGGAAACCCTCCCGTGCCTGCCATCCGCTCCACGCGCACCAAGCTGCTCGGCCGCGGTATAGCCCTCGTCACCGCTCTCCCCCTGCTCGCGCTCGCCGCCTGCAGCTACGGCTCCGAGGCCAAGGACGACACCAAGGCGAAGGTCGCCGCCGGATCGAAGAAGATCGACGGACTCGACTCCGTGAAGATCGGCTACTTCGGCAACCTCACGCACGCCACCGCGCTGGTCGGCAACCAGAAGGGCTTCTTCCAGAAGGAGCTCGGCGCCACCGCCGCCAAGTACCAGATCTTCAACGCCGGGCCCTCCGAGATCGAGGCGCTCAACTCGGGCTCCATCGACATCGGCTGGATCGGCCCCTCGCCGTCGATCAACGGCTTCACGAAGTCCGGGGGCAAGAACCTGCGGATCATCGGCGGTTCGGCCTCGGGCGGCGTCAAGCTCGTGGTGAACCCCGAGAAGATCAAGTCCCTGAAGGACGTCAAGGGCAAGAAGATCGCGACGCCGCAGCTCGGCAACACGCAGGACGTCGCGTTCCTCAACTGGGCCGCGGAGCAGGGTTACAAGGTCGACCCGCAGAGCGGCAAGGGCGATGTCTCGGTCGTCCGCACCGACAACAAGATCACTCCGGACGCCTACAAGTCCGGCTCCATCGACGGCGCCTGGGTGCCGGAGCCGACCGCGTCCAAGCTGGTCGCCGAGGGCGCCAAGGTGCTGCTCGACGAGTCGGACCTGTGGCCCGACAAGAAGTTCGTGATCACGAACATCATCGTGTCGCAGAAGTTCCTCAAGGAGCACCCGAAGGTCGTCGAGGCGGTCCTGAAGGGCTCCGTCGAGACCAACAAGTGGATCAACGCCAACCCGGACGACGCCAAGGCCGCGGCGAACAAGCAGTTGGAGGCCGACTCGGGCAAGGCGCTGCCGGCCGCTGTCCTCGACCCGGCCTGGAAGTCCATCCAGATCACCAATGACCCGCTGGCCTCCACGCTGCACACCGAGGCGGACCACGCGGTGAAGGCCGGTCTCCTGGACCAGCCGAACCTGACCGGCATCTACGACCTCACGCTCCTGAACAAGGTCCTCAAGGCCGCGGGCGAGAGCCCGGTCGACGACGCCGGTCTCGGCGTCAAGTAAGCCCGGATCCCGATGAGTTCCCAGGAGGTGACGACCATGGCCACGACGCTCACCAAGGCCGCCGACGGCGCCGACACGACGGAGTACGCCGCCCGCATCGAGCACGTCTCGAAGTCCTTCGCCGGACCCGCGGGACCCCAGCTCGTCCTCGACGACATCACCCTCGATGTCGCGCCGGGCGAGTTCGTCACCCTCCTGGGGGCCTCGGGGTGCGGCAAGTCCACACTGCTGAACCTGGTGGCGGGGCTCGACAAGCCCTCCGCCGGCACCATCACGACCAACGGGCGCCCGGCTCTGATGTTCCAGGAGCACGCCCTGTTCCCGTGGCTGACCGCGGGCAAGAACATCGAACTCGCTCTGAAACTCAGGGGAGTTCAGAAGGCGGAGCGGCGCGAGCGCGCCGAGGAGCTGCTCGAACTCGTCCGGCTCCAGGGCGCGTACGGCAAGCGGGTGCACGAACTGTCCGGCGGTATGCGCCAGCGCGTGGCGATGGCCCGGGCACTCGCGCAGGACAGCCAGATCCTGCTGATGGACGAGCCGTTCGCGGCGCTGGACGCCATCACCCGGGACGTGCTGCACGACGAGCTGACCCGGATCTGGCGCGAGACGGGCCTGTCCGTCCTCTTCGTCACGCACAACGTCCGTGAGGCCGTGCGGCTCGCCCAGCGTGTGGTCCTGCTGTCCTCCCGCCCGGGGCGCATCGCCCGCGAGTGGACCGTGGACATTCCGCAGCCGCGCCGCATCGAGGACGCCCCCGTGGCGGAACTGTCCATCGAGATCACCGAAGAACTGCGTGGGGAGATCCGCCGCCATGGCCAGCACTGAGACGAAGTCCGACGCGGCCGTCAAGGAGCACGACGGACTGGGCGGACTGGAGGCGGGCCTCGACGCGCTGGAGTCCTCCGTCGCCGGCCGCAGCTCCTTCGGCACGACGTTCCGGCAGAAGATACTGCCGCCGCTCGTCGCGGCCGTGGTGGTACTGGCGGCCTGGCAGGCACTGATCACGTTCAAGATCGTCGACGACCCGACCAAGCTGCCCTCGCCGTCCGCCGTCTGGAGCGAGGTCGAGAACGCCTGGCTCCAGGGCACGCTCCTCGACTACATCTGGACCAGCGTCTCGCGCGGTCTGCTCGGCTTCCTGTTCGCCCTGGTGATCGGGACCCCGCTGGGCCTGGTGGTGGCCCGGGTGAAGTTCGTACGGGCCGCGATCGGCCCTATCCTGTCGGGCCTGCAGTCCCTGCCGTCGGTGGCCTGGGTGCCGCCGGCCGTGATCTGGCTGGGTCTGGACAACTCGATGATGTACGCGGTGATCCTGCTCGGCGCGGTCCCCTCGATCGCCAACGGGCTGGTGTCGGGCGTGGACCAGGTGCCGCCGCTGTTCCTGCGGGCGGGCCGCACCATGGGCGCGACGGGTCTGCGGGGGACCTGGCACATCGTGATGCCGGCCGCGCTGCCCGGCTACCTGGCCGGTCTGAAGCAGGGCTGGGCGTTCTCCTGGCGCTCCCTGATGGCCGCGGAGATCATCGCCTCCTCCCCCGACCTCGGCGTGGGCCTCGGCCAGCTGCTGGAGAACGGCCGCAACGCCAGCTCCATGCCGATGGTCTTCCTCGCCATCTTCCTCATCCTGTTCGTCGGTATCGCCATCGACCTGCTGATCTTCAGCCCGGTGGAGCGGTGGGTGCTGCGCAGCCGCGGACTCCTGGTGAAGGGCTGACCCCGTCATGAACAGGCCGGAGCGCCCCGTCCTCGTCGTCATCGCCCACGGCAGCCGCGATCCGCGGCACGCCGCGACGGTGCACGCCCTGGTACGCAGGGTGCGCGCCCAGCGCCCCGGCCTGCGCGTGGAGACCGGGTTCCTCGACTTCAACATCCCGTCCGTGCAAGGGGTGCTGAAGTCCCTGGCGGCCGACGGCGTACGCGAGGTGGTGGCGCTGCCGCTGCTGCTGACCCGCGCCTTCCACGCCAAGTCGGACATCCCGGCCGTGCTGCGTCAGGCGCCGTCGCGGCTGCGCGTCCGCCAGGCGGAGGTGCTCGGCCCGTCCCCGCTGCTGACGGCCGCGCTCGAACGCCGGCTGTACGAGGCGGGGCTGACGCCCGCCGACAAGTCCTCGACCGGGGTCGTGCTGGCCTCGGCGGGGTCCACCGACCCGGAGGCGATCGCGGTGATCGCAGACATCGCGCGGGAGTGGCGGCACACCGGTTGGTGCGCCGTGCGGCCTGCGTTCGCCTCCGCATCCCTTCCGCGCACCGAGGACGCGGTCCGCGAACTGCGCGCCCTCGGCTGCGAACGCGTCGCCGTCGCCCCGTACGTGCTGGCCCCCGGGTTCCTGCCGGACCGCATCGCCCGGGGTGCCGCCGGGGCGGACGTCCTCGCCGATGTCCTCGGGCCCGCGCCGGAGGTCGCGCGCCTCCTCCTGGAACGCTACGACGAGGCACGCATGCCGTCCCTGGCCGCGGTCGGCGCCTGACCTCGAAGGCGGGGCCTTCGCGGCGGCCTGCGGATGCCGCGCCGGAAACCCGGCTGCCGCCCGACGCCCGTGTGTGGTGCAATTCCCGGAGCCGGGCCGGACCGACGGGGGTTCCGGCGGGGCCCGTCACGGTCGGCACCGCAAACGGGCGAGGAGCGTGAGTTCGTGAAGATCCTGGTGATCGTCGCCGTCTGCGTCGTCGGGTATCTGGTCGTCGGACAGTGCGCCTTGGCGCTGTACGACTGGATCAAGGGCGGGAAGGCGGTAACCCCCTGGGGTATATGGCAGGTCGTGGAGGACCGGATGCCGACGGACGACACCGGGCCCCCTCTGGACGACTCCGGGCCCCCTCTGGCACTGATCCTGGCACTGATCCTATGGGTCCTCATGTCCGTCGCCTGGCCGTTCGTGCTCGGTATGACCGTGTCCGAGGACCTGCGGGAACGGCGGGAGCGCCTGGAGCAGCGGAAGCGGGAGGCGCGGGAGTTGTGGTGGAGCCAGGTTCGTCTGCCGTCCGCGGCTCCCTTCGAGGCGCGGCCGGACGCCCCTGACGACTGAGGCTTTCTCGGCGGGACGATCCGCGTGCGGCGGTTGTGAACCACCCCGCGCGCGGCGGCCGGACAGGCCGTACCCGACTGGGGGCGGACGTAGAGCGGACCAGGGGTCTCCTCCACCCCGGCCCAGGCTCCTTCCACCGTCGGCCCAGGCTTCCCGCACCGTGGACCGGCGCGGATCGCGGCCGCTGTGGGCGAGGGCCCGCCCGAACGCGCCATGACGATCACCGAGGCGATGTCCGCCTCCGGCGTCTTCGCCGTCCCGAGGTCGACCTCGCCCTCCCCCACGGCGGGGTCGTCCCGGGCGGCGGCCGCGCGGTCGAGCCGCTCGGCGCAGGCCCCGGCCCAGCCGGGTTCGGCCGTGAAGTCGCGGGCGGTCAGCTCCTCGGGGGATACACGTTCTTGTACGTCCCGTTCATGTCCCTGTCGTTCCTGTTCGCGTCGTTCATGGGTGCCACGCTAAAGACCCGGCGCCCGCACCTCTTGAACGAACGCGACAGCCTCGTCGGCGAGACGCACGAGCTCCGCCACCGGCATCGACCCGGCCGCCCGGCGCTCGCTCGCGAAGCTGTTGGCCAGCCGCTGGAGCAGGTCGTTGAGGGGGGTCGGTACGCCGTGCAGCCGGCCCAGGAGGGCGATCTCGCCGTTCAGATAGTCGGCCTCGATGGTGCCCGTGCCGCGGTGCAGGGACTGCCAGGAGGAGCCGCCGCCGCGCTCCGAGCCGTCGAAGGGTTTGAAGCTGATCTTGTCGGCGCGGGCCGTGCGCTGCTCCTCCTCACCGGCGTACGCGATACCGGCCGCGTCGAGCACCGCCGCGCCCTCCGCCCGTACCCGCGCGAAGAGCGCCAGTCCCTCCTCGCTGGTCAGGACCCCGCTGACCGCCTCGATCGCGTTGGCGAGATTGCCCAGGAGCTTGGCGTACTGCCAGCGCGCCACGTCCGGTACGACGGGCGCCTCGAAGCGCGCCGTCTCCAGGTCGGCGGCGATCCGGCGGACCGTGTCGTCGGTGCCGTGCGGAACCCGGCCGAGGTGCAGGATGCCGGTGAGCGGGGTGCCGCCCGCCGCGACGACACCGGGTTCGACGAAGGTGGCGGGCAGCCAGACACAGACGCCGTACACCCTGCGGAAGCGGCGCAGCGCGAGACGGCGGCTCTCCACACCGTTCTGCGCGCAGACCACCGGCAGGCGTTCGGCTGCCGTACCGCCGCCCGCGACCGGGCTGGGCCCCCAGTCCCGCAGGGCCGCTTCGCTGTCCTGGGTCTTCACGGTGAGAACGAGGACGTCGTCCCCGCGCAGCTCTCCGAGTGCCCCCGGTCCGTCGACCGCGAGGAGCCGGTGGGTGCGCGGGCCCTCGGGAGTCAGGAACCGCAGCCCGTCCGCGCGCAGCGCCGCGAGGTGCGCGCCGCGCGCGACGAGGACGACCTCGTGCCCGGCCTCGGCCAGCCGGCCCCCGATGGCACCGCCGACCGCACCCGCCCCGATGATGATGTAGCGCATGCGACGAGCCTCGCACAGAGAGGTGCGGCCACCCCGGCGAATTCCGCGACGCGGGGTCTTCCCGGCCACCGGTCGACCTTGCCCTGGGGGGGCAGACCCGAGGGTCCGGGGCATGGACGTGCATCTGACACGGGGCGTCTTCAGCGACCCCGGCCATCCCGGCTTCGGCGAACTGCCCGGTGATCCTACGAGGTGGACTTCGATCCGCCGGATGTCCCGGCGCCGACCGACGCCGTCGCGGCGCCCCGCACGGACGACGCGGTCCGACGCCCGTACCGGGACCCGCGCCTGACCGTCCCGGACGGCGTCACCTCGTACACGGCCTGTGAGGACGTACGGAGGGTCACGTTTCCTCGGAACTGAACGGTGTGCCCTGGTGGAAGTACAGCAGCCACTCGGTGCCGGTGCGGCGCCACAGTGAACTCCGGTGCGCCCGGCGGCCGTTGTCGTCGGTGTCGAAGGTCAGATGGACGAGGTCGGCGGCGAGCTGGACACCCTTCATGCGCGAGGTCGTGCTGCGGCCCCCGGCCTCCGTCTCCGAGGCCAGCGCCGCGAGGGTCGAGGCACGGTCCCAGACGCCCCCGGACGCGCCGAACTCGTAGAAGTCGGGGTGCAGCAGCGCGCCGACGAGGTCGGCCGAGAGGCGGACCGTCGGATCGAGCAGGCGCAGTTCGCCCTCGATGGCGGCCTCGACGGCGGCATTGCGCTCAAGCACCGGTCAGCTCCTCCAGTTTGACGACGGTGTTCCAGTTCCGTGTGGTGGCGAGGACCCCCTTGACCAGTCTGGGCTTCGCCAGGGTCTCCGCCAGCTTGGAACGGCCGAGCCCGTCGGGGGCGTACAGGTAGAGGACCCGGTCGCCCAGGCGGAACTCCTCGGGGAGGAAGGCCGCGGACTCGACGGAGGCGAAACGCTCGGCGTCGACGGGCTCCGAGAAGTACGTGACGTGCAACTGCTTGGCCTCCAGCTCGGCGGCCGGGAACGGGCACGCCTCCCGGACGGCCCGCAGATAGGCGTGATCCCGGACGAGCACGCCGACGCCGAAGCCGAAATGCTTCTCGATGGCCCCGGAGAGCTCCTCGGCGAGGGACTCCTCGTCGCCGCGGCCGCTGCTGAACACCGCGTTCCCGCTCTGGAGATACGTGCGGACGTCGCCGTACCCGAGTCCCTCCATCAGGGTGCGCAGCTCGGCCATCGGCACCTTCTTCGCGCCGCCCACATTGATGCCGCGCAACAGCGCCGCGTACGTCGTCGTCATCCGCCCACCATAAAACGGCCGCCCTGCCCCGCGGGCGTGGGCGCGACGGCGGCGTTCCCCGGGGGCCGTTCCTCCGGCGGACGGCCCGGACACGCCCCGCCGATCCCTGAGCGGAACCCCCGAGAAGTGCCGTTAGGTGTAAGGGGCTTCCGTCCTCCCCAGTGCGGAGACCCCGGGGTCCGCGGGGAGGAGCCGCAGGGCCGAGGGGTCACCGGACAGTACGAGGTGATGCTGTCGTCCGGGCCATACCTTCAATACAAAGGTGGCGGCAGGGGGCTGTCACCGTGCACAAAGGGGCTGGCCCGTCATGGGGAACGGAGACACACGGGTGCGGGGCATCGCCGCGCGAGCAGGCGGCTGGAGCGCCCGGCACCGATGGGCGGCCGTCGGAATCTGGGTGCTGTTCGTCGTCCTGGCGATGGGCCTCGGCTCCGCCGCGGGCCGCGTCGACGTCAAGGAGAGCGACCAGCTCCAGGGCGAGACGCACACCGCCGCGAAGATCATCGAGGATGCCGGCATCAAGGAGCCGGCCAGTGAGACGGTCCTGGTCCAGGCGAAGAACCCGGGCGCCAAGGCCACCGACGCCGAGTTCAGGAGCGCGGTCGCCGCGGTCGTCAAGGCGGTCGACGCCACCGGCAGGGTCACGGACGTGACCTCGCCGTACGACACCAGGACGATCTCGAAGGACGGCCGCAGCGCGCTCGTGCAGTTCGACATGCGCGGCGACTCCGAGACGGCGGGCGACCGGGTCGCACCCGTGCTGAACGCCGTCCAGGGGGTGCAGAAGGACCACGCCGGGCTGCGGATCGAGGAGATCGGCGGCGCCAGCATGAAGAAGCAGTACGACGACGCGTTCGGCGACGACTTCCAGAAGGCCGAACTCTCCGCCGTGCCCGTGGCGCTCGGCATCCTGCTGATCGCCTTCGGCGCGCTCGTCGCGGCGCTGCTTCCGGTGGCGCTCGCGGTCACCGCCATCATGGCCACGATGGGTCTGATGGGCGTCGTCAGCCACCTGATGCCGATGAGCGACACGGCCAACTCCGTGATGCTGCTGGTGGGTCTGGCCGTCGGCGTCGACTACTGCCTGTTCTATCTGCGGCGTGAGCGCGAGGAGCGCGAGGCGGGCCGGGACGCCGAAACGGCGCTGCGCATCGCCGCCGCGACCAGTGGCCGCGCCATCATCGTCTCCGGTGTCACCGTGTGCGTGGCCATGGCCGGCATGCTCTTCACCGGGCTCGCCGAGTTCGAGGCGATGGGCCTCGCCTCCCTGATGGTCGTCGCCGTCGCCATGGTCGGCTCGGTCACCGTGCTGCCCGCGCTGCTCTCCCTGCTCGGCGAGCGCGTCGAGAAGGGCCGCGTCCCGTTCCTGCACCGGGCCAGGCGGCGCGGCGCGAAGGGCGGCCACGGCAACCGCCGTCCGGCCGACGAGGGCAGCCGGTTCTGGGGGGCCGTCCTGCGCGTGGTGCTCGCCAAACCCGCGATCTCCCTGGTCGTCGCGACGGGCGCGCTGCTCGCCATCGCCGCGCCGGCCCTCGGCATGAAGACCCAACAGCTCACCCTGGACAAGGAGTTCGGAAACTCACTGTCCATCGTGGGCACGTACAACCGGGTCAACGACGCCTTCCCCGGCGGCTCCGAGCCGGCCGAGGTGGTCGTCAAGGCGCGGGACATCAACGCCTCCGAGGTGAAGGCCGCGCTCGCCGACTTCCGTGCGGCGGCGGTCAGTTCAGGCGCCTCGCGCGGTCCGGTCGACATCAAGGTGCACGCGGAGCACAACGTCGCCTTCGTCTTCGTCCCGCTGGTCGGCGGCTCCGACCAGGACAAGGCGGAGAAGAGCCTGCAACTGCTGCGCGACACCGTACGCCCGCAGACGCTCGGCAAGGTCGACGGCCTGCAGGCGCCGATCACCGGACAGGTCGCGGGATCGCACGACTTCAACGACCAGCTCATCGGCTCGGTGACCCCGGTCTTCGCCTTCGTGGTCGTCTTCGCCTTCCTCCTGATGCTGCTCTCGTTCCGCTCGCTGACGATCGCGATCACCTCGATCGCGCTCAACCTCCTCTCGGTGGCGGCCGCCTACGGCATCCTGGTCGCGGTCTTCCAGCACGGCTGGGGCGCGTCCCTGGTGGGCGCGGCGGGCGTCGGCGCGATCGTCGCCTGGCTGCCGCTGTTCCTCTTCGTGATCCTCTTCGGGCTCTCGATGGACTACCACGTGTTCGTGGTCTCCCGGATCCGTGAGGCACGGCTGCGGGGCCGCAGCACCAAGGACGCGATCCGGCACGGGGTGGTCACCACGGCCGGTGTCGTCACCAGCGCCGCCGTCATCATGGTCGCCGTCTTCGCGATCTTCGGGACGCTGTCCATGCAGTCCATGAAGCAGATGGGAGTGGGTCTGGCGGCCGCGGTGCTCATCGACGCGACGATCATCCGGGGTGTCCTGCTCCCCGCGGTGATGGCGCTGCTCGGCGAGCGCAACTGGTACCTCCCGAAGTGGCTGAACCGGATGCCCGACCTCACCCACGACGAGGCCCCCGAGGCCGTCGCGCCGCCGGTGCCGCAGGGCGAGCGGGCCGGGGTGTAGCCGGCCACGACGGGCACCACCCGGCCGCACCCGCCCCCTCCGGGCCACCGCGACGGCCGGCCGCGACCACCGGCCGGAACGACCTCGCACCTCGCACCTTCAGGGCCTGTCGGTCCCCTCCTCCGTGAGGGGCCGGCGGGCCCTTCCCGCGGAGCCACGCGTCGCCCGCTCGGGGCGTCACCCAGGGGCCGCGCGGGTCGTCACGCATCGGCCGCGCCGACCGGCACCCGCCATCGGCCGCGCGCGTGGTCGCGCGTGGGTTCTCGACCGGACGAGGCGAGGCGAGACGGGACGGGACGAAAGGAAACGTCTCGTCGAGCCGCCACGCGTCTGCGGTCGCGGCGCACCCGGTGATCGGGTAGTACGGAGAGCGGGGCCCCTCCGCCACGAAGGGACGGCTCACCGTGCAGACGCGTCTCGACGAGATCGCCGACGGCATCTACCGGATCTCGACGCACATCCCCGAGATCGCCCCGCCGACGGGCTTCACCTTCAACCAGTTCCTGGTGGCGGCGGAGGAACCCCTGCTCTTCCACACCGGCATGCGCGCCCTGTTCCCGCCGGTCTCCGAGGCCATCGCGCGCGTGATGCCGGTGGACAGGCTGCGCTGGATCACGTTCGGGCACGTCGAGGCCGACGAGTGCGGCGCGCTGAACGAGTTCCTGGCCGTGGCCCAGCAGGCCGAGGTCGCGCACAACACCCTGGGATGCCTGGTCACGCTCAACGACCTGGTGTCCCGGCCGCCGCGGCCGATGGGAGAGGGAGAGCGTCTCGACATCGGCGGCCACGAGGTACGGCGGGTCGTACGGAACATCGACACCCCCCACGTACCGCACAACTGGGAGGCGCGGCTGCTCTTCGAGGAGCACACCCGCACCCTCTTCTGCGGTGACCTGTTCACCCATCTCGGGAACGGGCCCGCCGTCACCGCCGACGGGATCGTCGAACCCTGCCTGGAAGCCGAGGAGTTGTTCCGCCAGATCTCCTGCCTGACCGCGACGACCACCACCCTGCGCTCGCTCGCCGACCTGCGGCCCGCCACGCTCGCCGTGATGCACGGCTCCTCCTTCAACGGCGACTGCCCCCGCGCGCTGAACGACCTGGCGGACGCCCTCGACTTCCGCTTCGGCCCCGAGACCGAGTTCGTGTCCCGGCCGAGCGTGCTGGCGGAACCGCATCCCTGGCTGGAGTCACCGCATCCCAGGTTGAAGTGACCCGCGGCCGTACGAGCCCGGTCGTGCCGGGGCCCGATCGTGCCTGGCCCGGCGGCCCCCGTCACCGCCTCGAAGGCGGGGTGGGCCGGCGAGCGACAGCGCACCCCGGTCCGACCGGTGGGAATGCGACACTGGCCGGCGGACGGCAGGCAACCGAAGCCGTCGTACGCGAGGGCCGCGCGGGCGGCGACCGGGCAGGCCCTGGGACACGGAGGCGAGCGATGGACGAGGCACGGGCGCGGGACGTACTGGCCGCGGCGAAGGTACTGCCGGGGCCGGTGCGGGACGCAACGCTCCTCGCCCTCGGCGAGAACGCGGTGTTCGCCGCCGACGGCCTGGTCGTCAAGGTGGGGCGCGACGCCGAGCTCCTCGACCGCGCGCGCCGGGAACTGGACATCGCCGCCTGGCTCGCCGAATCGGGCGTCCCCGCGGTGCGGGCCGCCGAGCCCGAACCGCTGCTGGTCGACGGACACCCCGTGACGGTGTGGCACCGGCTGCCCGAGCCCGTCCGCCCCGCCGAGCCGCGCGATCTGGCCGGACTCCTGCGCGTGGTGCACGCCCTGCCCTCCCCCTCCTTCACCCTGCCGCCCCGCGAACTCCTCGGCGGTGTGGAGCGCTGGCTGCGGCTCGCGGGCGACACGATCGACCCCGCGGACGCGGTCTATCTGCGGGAGCGCCGCGACGGCTTCGCGACGGCCGCCGCCGCGCTCACCCCCCATCTGCCGGCGGGCCCGATCCACGGCGACGCGCTGCCCCGCAACGTCCATGTCGGCCCGGACGGCCCGGTCCTGGTCGACCTGGAGACCTTCTCCGCCGATCTGCGCGAGCACGACCTCGTGGTCATGGCCCTCTCCCGGGACCGCTACGGGCTTCCCGCCGAGGCGTACGACTCCTTCACCGCGGCCTACGGCTGGGACGTCCGCGCGTGGGAGGGCTGCTCCGTCCTCCGGGGCGCCCGCGAGACCGCCAGTTGTGCCTGGGTCGCCCAGCACGCGCCGACGAACCCCAAGGCACTGGCCGAGTTCGAACGCCGGGTGGCGTCACTGCGCGACGGCGACGAGACGGTGCGCTGGTACCCCTTCTGACCTGACGCCGGACATGTGCCCCGGCCCCGGCGCCGCCCGACACCCCGGAACGATGACCGGACCCCGCCTGCACGTCCAGGTCCCCTCACGGTCGCCCGACCCCCGGCCGGCTCGTCCGGGGCCAGTCATCGCACCGATCGTCATCGAGTCCGGGCCCCGCCTGTGGCCGGACATCGGCACCGGGTCCGGCACCGTCATCGCAGCCCGGCCCCGCGTCCGGCGCCGTGACCGGGCCTGGTGGCCGTGGCCCGTGGCGGGGTGCACTCGCGTGGGCCCCTGTCACCCCGTCCGGACCTCGTCACCTGGCCCGTGGCCGGGTGTGCGGGGACGGTCCCGGGATCGCGTCAGACCCGCTCGTCCGCCAGGTCCCGCAGCGGCCAGGTCCCGTCCACCACCGCGTCCGCCTCGCCCTTGCGGCGCAGGAAGGACTGGAAGTCCGCCGCCCATTCCGCGTACCACTCGATCTGGCGGCGGTGCAGCTCGACGGGGCCGAGTGCGGCCACCTTGGGGTGGCGGCCGGCTATCGCGCAGGCGAGCCGGGCCGCGGCGAGGGCGTCGGCCGAGGCGTCGTGCGCGGAGTCCAGGACCACCCCGTACTCGGTGCAGACCGCTTCGAGGTTGCGCTTGCCCCGGCGGTAGCGGTCCACGGAGCGGTCGATGGTGTACGGGTCGATGACCGGGGCCGGGCCGATGCCGCCGAGCCGCTCGCGCAGCGACGGCAGTCCGTACCGCCGCAGCTCGGCGGAGAGCAGCGTCAGGTCGAAGGCCGCGTTGTACGCGACGACCGGGACGCCGGTCCGCCAGTAGGTGACGAGGACGCCCGCTATGGCGTCGGCGACCTCGTCGGCGGGGCGGCCCTCGCCGGCCGCCCGCTCATTGGTGATCCCGTGCACCGCCACCGCGTCGACCGGGATCTCCACGCCCGGATCGGCGAGCCATTCGCGGCGCCCCAGCGGCTCTCCGCCCTTGACCTCTATCACGGCCCCCGTGACGATGCGCGACTCGCGCGGATCGGTCCCGGTCGTCTCCAGGTCGAAGCCGATCAGCAGCTCCCGGTGCCAGCCCATGGGCGGCCCCCCTTCTTCGTGGTGCTTTCCCCCAGTGGTCTCCACGATCCCATGAGCCACTGACAATCCGAGGACCGCGTTCCACTCGGCCGCGGGGAACGGCCTTTCAGGACACCGGCCGCGAATCGGCCCAAGCCACCTCGAACTCCTCGCGATACGTGGGGAAAAGTCCCTCTTCGTTGATTTCGTCCGGTTTGAGCACTCGGCTTCCGCCGCGCAGCACCAGGACCGGCGCCTCCATGCCCCGGGTGCGGCGCAGATACGACTGCACGACCGCGACACCGTCCGAGCCGTCGCCGTCCACGAGGTACGCGGTGAAGCGGGGCGTCTCGTCGTAGACCTGGATCTCGAAGGCGTCCGGGTCGCGCAGCCGGGACCTCACCCGCCGCATGTGCAGGATGTTCATCTCGACCGCCCGGCTCAACTCGCCGCGCTTGATGCCGAGTTCGCGCTCACGCCGCTTGACCGCACTGGACGCGGGGTTCAGGAACAGCAGCCGCGTCCGGCAGCCGGACTCGGCGAGGCGCACCAGTCGGCGCCCGGAGAAGTTCTGCACCAGCAGGTTGAGGCCGATGCCGATCGCGTCGAGCCTGCGGGCTCCGCCGAAGAGGTCCTCGGCCGGGAACTGGCGCAGCAGTCGCACCCGGTCGGAGTGCACCCCGACGACGTCCGCGTACCGGTCGCCCACCAGGTCCTCGACGGCGTCGACGGGCAGCCGTCGCGCGGAGGGCACGTCGCTCCCGGCGCCGAGGATCTCCAGGAGTTTCGCCGCGGCCCGCTCGGCCTGGCCCAGGACGGCCTCGGACAGAGCGCGGTTGCGCGACACGACGTTCCGGGTCACTTCCAGCTCGTCCAGGGCGAGTTCGACGTCCCTGCGCTCGTCGAAGTAGGGCTCGAAGCACGGCCAGTGCTGCACCATCAGCTCGCGGAGCTGGGGCAACGTCAGGAAGCTGAGCACGTTGTCGTCGGCCGGGTCGAGCAAGTACCCCTTGCGGCGGCTGACTTCGCGCACAGCGACAGCGCGCTGCACCCACTCCTGGCCGGCCGGGCCCGCGGCGGCGACCACCCAGTCGTCGCCGTGGACGGGCTCGTAGATGGGACGGAGAACAGCGGCCACGACCGCGCGCAGCCGCTGTTCGACCAGGTTCAGCCAGATGTAGGCACGCCCGGCCCGCTGGGCGCGCGTACGCACCTCGCGCCAGGCGTCGGCGCCCCAGTCGAGTTCCGGTCCAATGGATCCCATTTCCATCGGCCGTGCCAGGGACACCACGCCGGGTGGGACATCTGTGGAGTTCCCCTCGTGACCCTCGTCACCAGGAGGCAGCTCCAGCCCTCCCGAGCCCACCCACGCACCGCCTTCCGCTCCCCCGAGCACTCCCCAGGGGCCAGGCCCCAATCAACGATCAAGGAAGGGTACTCCGGGAGCGGCGAGCGGTGCAGCCCGATGCGCAGGTCGTTTCCCAACTACCTTGGTTCGACATGCCCGTTCTGGTTCGCCAGCTCCGGCGGAGTGAGCGGATTCATAGCGGTGACGTCCCGCGGGGCGATGGAGAAACCCTGCCAGTGGACCGGCATCGGCTGCTGGTCCTCGTCGCGCGCGATGTGGTGGAAACCGACGTTCACCCAGACCACGGGGTGGGTGAGGGTCTGCCCGTCGACCCACTTGTCGACGGATGTGCCGTGTCCGGCACCGCAGTTGCGCAGGTTGTCGCTGGCGAACTGCTCGCACTTGTTGTACTCGGTGAAGTAGACGTCGTGCTTGGTGAAGGAACGGCCGAGGTACTTGGTGGTCGCGCCCGGCACGATCTCGTACGAACGTGCGTGGTTGTCCTTGTTCTTGCCGGAGTTGCTGACGACACGCCACCAGCGCATGTTCTTGGCGTCGCCGGCGAGTTCCTTGGCGACCTTGGTGACGGTGGTCTTGTTGCTCGGTGCCTCGTGGCCGTGCGCGGGCGGGCTGACCACGGAGTCGTACTGCTCGACCTTCGCCTTGGACGAGCCGTCCAGGCCGAAGTCGAGCCGCCAGAAGACGTTGTGGCTGTGGCTGGTGGCGTAGTCCTTGGCGCCCTTGCCCAGCGGCCAGCCGCGGCCGTCGCCCGCGTCGTAGTCGCCGGGCGAGAGGCTGCCGGTGGCGCCGATGTTCATGCTGAGGGTGCCGTCGTCCTGGAACCGCCACTCGGTGATGTACTCGTACCAGCCCACCTTGTTGACGGTGTAGACGAGCAGGTCCTTGCCCTGCTTCTGGAAGACCTTGTTCCCGGTGTCGGCCTCCATCCGGTAGGCGTGGCCGCGTGAACGGGTCGTGGTGCACAGGCCCTTGACGTTCGCGTGCTGCGGGTCCCAGGCGTCGGGGACCTTGACCGTCTTGATGGCGCCGCCGGGGCACTCGGCGGGGGCCATGTCGACCAGGCCCTGGCCGAAGCCGGCGCCGGTCAGGTCGCTGTACTCGACCGAGCCGTCGTCGTACGGCACGTCGATCTGGGCGAGCTTGGCACTGTTGAGGACCTTGATCGGGTGGGCCTCGCCGGGAGGCTGGTAGGAGATGTTCTCCAGGACGAGCCCGGCCTCGCTCTCGTAGTGCCAGCACATCCGCCAGGTGGTGCCGGTGGCGAGCTTCTGCTCGATGCGGTACGCCGCGCTGCAGTCGGCGGGCGGGGCGGGTGCGGCCTTCGGCTGGGCGACGGCCGGCCCCGCGGCCGTCGTCGCGCCGACGGCCAGCGCGAGCGCCGAGAGGCCCACCGCCGCCCGGCTGCGGACACGGCTGTTTCTGTTGACGCGCATGAAGAAGTGACTCCTTGCGTAAAGCTGAGAAGGAGGGAAGGAGAGAGAGATGCGGCACTCAGCCGAGCTTGCCGACCTTGCGGGCACTCAGGTCGATCACCAGGTCACGGCTGTCGATCCAGGGCCCGTTCTCGGCCTTCGGGAAGAGCCGTACGCACCGGTGCTCACCGCAGGCGGCGAGGACGGCGGGCTGGGCGCCGGGCGTCGCGCGGTAGACCATGCTGTTGAGCACCAGCTGGCCGGGCGAGGTGAGTTCCTTGCCGGTGGCGTCCTTGAAGTCGGCCTTCAGGCCGGCACCGAGCGGGTCGGCGATCAGCAGCCTGGCGGCCTCGGTCATCTCGTCGCGGCTGATCGGCGGCTGTACGCCGTGCTGGACGCCGGTCTGCTCGACCTTCCCGGTGTCGAGATCGACGGTCTTCGTGACGAGCGTGTCGTCCTTGTAGTCGTAGAACGTGACGTCGGCCCGGCGCCGTGCGTTCGGGTTGTCCAGATCGGCCGTCTCGGGTTCGGCGAGGTCGACGCCGATGCGCTGCGGTCCGCGCGTGCCCTCTACGTTCTCGCTGGAATCGAAGAGCTGCCGGTTCACCGCGATCTGTTCGACGCGTTTCATCTCGTCGTCGGTCAGCGGGTCACGGCCCGTGCCCTTCTCCCCCTCGGCCGGCGCCCGCTCGACGACGCCGGGCCGTACCGCGCCGCCCTGCCCGTCCTGCGCCGCCTGCTGCCCGGTTCCGCCGGCCCCGAGCCCCCCGCTCGATTCGTCGGCCCCCGCCGACCCCGGAAGGGTGATACCGATCATCACGGCCGTCCCGGCCACCGCGATGGCCGCACCTGCCACCACCTTGCCCAGATGGCGGTGCACTAACTTGCGCACATTTCCCCCTACTCCTCCTATGTCCCCAGGAGTCGCTTGAATCCCACTGGTTCGGCATACGAGGTATGCCTGGTCGCGGGGTAAGAGGGGTGTAATTCATAGGAGGTTCCATCACTTTCTCGAAGACTCGGCTCGGACTCGCCCCCAGGGGCACGGCACTACTGGAAGAGTCATATCCATGCAGGTCTGGCCTGGCGAGGCGTATCCACTCGGTGCCACGTACGACGGTGCCGGTACCAATTTCGCGGTCTTCTCGGAGGCCGCCGACCGTATTGAGCTGTGTCTGCTGCACGACGACGGTTCGGAGACGGCCGTGGAACTGCGCGAGACCGACGCGTTCGTCCGGCACGCCTACCTGCCCGGCGTCATGCCCGGACAGCGGTACGGCTTCCGGGTGCACGGGCGGTACGCGCCCGAGCGCGGGCAGCGCGCCAACTCCGCGAAGCTGCTCCTCGACCCGTACGCGCGGGCGATCGCGGGCTCCGTCAGCTGGGGCGAGGAGGTCTACGGCTATCCGTTCGGGTCACCCGACAAGCGCAACGACCTCGACTCGGCGCCGCACACCATGTCGTCGGTCGTGGTCAATCCCTACTTCGACTGGGGCGACGACCGGCGCCCCCGTACGGAGTACCACCACACAGTGATCTACGAGGCCCATGTGAAGGGCCTCACGATGCTGCATCCGGCACTCCCGGACGAGCTGCGCGGCACCTACGCGGCGCTCGCCCACCCGGCGATCATCGAACACCTGACGGAACTGGGCGTCACCGCACTGGAGCTGATGCCCGTACACCAGTTCGTGAACGACCACCGGCTGGTCGACATGGGCCTCAACAACTACTGGGGCTACAACACGATCGGCTTCTTCGCCCCGCACAACGCGTACGCCTCCTGGGGCGACCGTGGCCAGCAGGTCCTGGAGTTCAAGTCGGCCGTCCGGGCGCTGCACGAGGCGGGCATCGAGGTCATCCTCGACGTGGTCTACAACCACACGGCCGAGGGCAACCACCTGGGCCCGACGCTCTCCTTCAGGGGCCTCGACAACGCCTCGTACTACCGCCTGGCGGACGACCCCCGCTACTACATGGACACCACGGGGACCGGAAATTCCCTCCTGATGCGCTCCCCGCACGTGCTCCAGCTGATCATGGACTCACTGCGCTACTGGGTCACCGAGATGCACGTGGACGGGTTCCGCTTCGACCTCGCGGCCACGCTGGCGCGGCAGTTCCACGAGGTGGACCGGCTGTCGTCGTTCTTCGACCTCGTCCAGCAGGACCCGGTGGTGTCCCAGGTGAAGCTGATCGCCGAGCCCTGGGACGTCGGCGAGGGCGGCTACCAGGTGGGCAACTTCCCGCCCCTGTGGACCGAGTGGAACGGCAAGTACCGCGACACGGTCCGGGACATGTGGCGGGGCGAGCCGCGCACGCTGGCCGAGTTCGCGTCCCGGCTGACCGGCTCCTCCGACCTGTACCAGGACGACGGACGCCGTCCGCTCGCCTCCATCAACTTCGTGACCTGCCACGACGGCTTCACGCTGCACGACCTCGTGTCGTACAACAACAAGCACAACCAGGCCAACGGCGAGGACAACCGCGACGGCGAGAGTCACAACCGCTCCTGGAACTGCGGTGCCGAGGGCGAGACGGACGACGAGTCCGTGCTGGCGCTGCGGGGCCGGCAGCAGCGCAACTTCATCGCCACGCTGATGCTCTCCCAGGGCGTGCCCATGCTCAGCCACGGCGACGAGTTCGCGCGTTCCCAGGGCGGCAACAACAACGCGTACTGCCAGGACAGCGAGCTGGCCTGGGTGCCGTGGCCGGAGGACGGCTCCGGACTCCTCGACTTCACGCGCGCGATGGTGTGGCTGCGCAGGGACCACCCCGTCTTCCGGCGGCGGCGCTTCTTCCACGGGCGGCCCGTCCAGGGCACCCACGACGAGCTCTCCGACATCGCCTGGTTCACCCCGGAGGGCCAGGAGATGACCCAGCGCGACTGGGGGTCCGCGCAGGCCCGGGCGCTGTCCGTCTTCCTCAACGGCAACGCGATCTCCGAGCCGGGGGCGCGCGGGGAGCGCATCGCCGACGACTCCTTCCTGTTGCTGTTCAACGCCTCCCCGAAGTCCCTGGACTTCGTCGTGCCGGTCGACCACGGCCGCCAGTGGCAGGTCGTCGTCGACACGTCCCTTCCGGAGGGAATCGCCCCGGGTACGGGCGCGAAGGTCGAGGCCGGTGACCGGCTGACCCTGGTCGACCGGAGCATGACGGTGCTTCAGCGGCCCGCCTAGGAAGGCGCCTTTCCCGGGTCACGCGCGCGTGGGCTTCCGTCAGGGGCCCACGCGCGCGGGGCGGGGTGTCGTGCTCCGGAGCGGGGCTCCGTGCGGGCCCTTCTGCGGGCGCCGGTGACAGAAACCCGGCCGGGCGGGTACGTAGATGCGCATGACACCTGAGCGTCCCGAACCGGCGATCGCGCACTCGGTCGTCCCCGGCCCGGTGGTTCCCGTCGTGCCGACCTCCACCTACCGGCTCCAGCTCCAGCCGCGGTTCCCCTTCCGGAGCGCCGAGGCGGCCGTGCCGTATCTGGCCTCGCTCGGCGTCTCCCACCTGCATCTGTCCCCCGTCCTGGAGGCCGTCCCCGGATCGACGCACGGCTACGACGTGGTGGACCACGCGCGCGTACGGGCCGAACTGGGCGGCGAGGAGGGGCTGCGGTCCCTGGCGCGCACCGCGCGGGAGCACGGCCTCGGCCTCGTGGTGGACATCGTGCCGAACCACATGGCGATGGCCCCGCGCCACAACCACGCCCTGTGGGAGGTGCTGAGGGAGGGCCCCGGGTCGCCGTACGCGCGCTGGTTCGACATCGACTGGGACGCCCTGGACGGCCGGATCCTGCTGCCGGTGCTCGGGGACCGCCTCGGCGCCGAGATCGGCCATCTGAAGGTCGACGGCGACATACTGCGCTACTACGACCACGTGTTCCCGCTGCGCGAGGGCACCGGGAAGCTGCCGATGCCCAGGCTCCTCGACGCCCAGTGGTACCGCCCGGCGTGGTGGCGGCTGGCCCGCACCGAGCTCAACTACCGGCGCTTCTTCAGCATCTCGGAACTCATCGGGGTGCGTGTCGAGGACCCGGAGGTGTTCGCGGCGACCCACGCGAAGATCCTGGAGCTCCTCCACGACGGGGTGATCGAGGGGCTGCGGATCGACCACCCGGACGGGCTGGCGGACCCGGACGCGTATCTGCGCCGGCTGCACGAGGCCACCGGAGGCCGCTGGACGGTGGTCGAGAAGATCCTCGCGGACGGCGAGCCGCTCCCGCGCGCGTGGCCCGTGGCGGGCACCACCGGCTACGACGCGCTGCGGCACGTCGACGGCCTCTTCACGGACGCGGCGGGCGCGAGCCGGCTCCTCGGCCGCTACCGGCGCTTCGCGGGCCCGCAGGCCGACCGGGGCGGCCACTGGGAGAGCACGGTGCGCCGGGCGGCCTACAAGGTGGTCACGTACGAACTGGCCACGGAGGTCGACCGTCTCACGCGCGAGGTGAGCGCGCTGTGCGCCGCCTCCCCCGATCCCGCCCTGCGCGACCACGCCCCCTGGGCCCTGGGCGCCGCGCTGCGGGAGCTCCTGGTCCGGCTGGAGGTGTACCGGCCCTATCCGTCCACGGACGCGTCCCAGGTGGTCACCGAGCGGGCCGCCGCCGAGGCCAGGACGGCGTTCCGGGTGCCCGAGGAGGCGCATGCCGTGGACGTCGTACGGGATCTGGTGCTCGGGCGGAACGGTGACGGGCCCGGGGCGGACGGGTTCCGGGCACGGTTCGCGCAGACCTCGTCGGCGCTGCGGGCCAAGTCCGTGGAGGACACGGCGTTCTACCGCTATGTGCCGCTGCTGTCGGCGAACGAGGTGGGCGGCGACCCCGGCAGTCCCGCCGTCTCCCCGGAGGACTTCCACGCGTACTGCGCGCGCGTGCAGCGCGACTGGCCCGCGACGGGGACCGTCCTGTCGACCCACGACACGAAACGCAGTGCGGACGTGCGCGCCGCCGTCTCGGTCCTCACCCAGTGCCCGGAAGCGTGGTCCGAGGTCCTGGCGGAGGTGACCGGTGAGGGGCCGGGGACGCCCGACCTCCAGGTGGCGTGGGCCGCCTGGCAGACGGTGTTCGGCCTCGGCCCGGCCGGCGGCGAGGACGGGGGCGAGCCGGAGGACGGGGGCGAGGCCTACGCGGAGCGGGTCCGGGGCGCCGTGCTGAAGCACATCAGGGAGGCCGGGACGCGCACCGCCTGGACCGAGCGGGATCCCGCCTACGAGGAAGCGGTGGCGGCGTTCGTCACCGACGGGCCGTGCGGGCCTCCTGGACGGCGCGTGGCTGCCCTCCGGGCCTCCCTGGCACCGCATGTGCGGGCGAACGTTTTGGGGGCCGCCCTGGTCCATCTGACGATGCCCGGGGTGCCCGACGTGTACCAGGGCACCGAGGACGAGTACCGGGCCCTGGTGGACCCGGACAACCGGGGGACGTTCGCGCCGCGCGACCTGTCCGCGGAGAAGGTGGCGCTCACGGCCGCCGCGCTGCGGCTGCGCGCCCGGCGGCCCGGGGTCTTCGGCGACGCGGCGACGTACGCTCCGCTGCCGGCCGAGGGTCCGGGAGCCGATCACTGTGTGGCGTTCGTGCGGTCGGGAGAGGTGATCACGGCCGTCACCCGGCTGTCGCTGGGGCTGGCCGAGGCCGGCGGCTGGCGCGACACCGGTCTCCCCCTCCCCGACGGGCGATGGGCCGATGTGCTCTGCCCGGACTCGCCGGAGCGGGAGTTCACCGGGCACGCGCGCGTGGCGGACCTCTTCGGGGGGTCACCCGTCGTGCTGCTGGAGCGCGTCAGCGCGGACACACCGGCAGGGTCCGGGGCGACCGGCTGATCAGACCCTCGGGGCGCGGCCGGGGCCCCGGGGCCCTGCGGAGGTCCGGCAGGACGGTCAGCAGGGCACGCAGACCGCCCTCGGCCGTCAGCCGGGCCAGCGGGGCGCCCGGACAGGAGTGCCGTCCCGAGCCGTAGGCGAGCTCGCCCGGGTCGGACCGGAAGGCGTCGTAGCGGTCCGGGTCCGTGAACCGCGCGGGGTCGCGGCCCGCGGCGCCGAGGAGGCAGGCCACGGTGGCGCCCTCGGGGATCGGGCCGATCGGTTCGAGCGCCCGGCGCGGCACGATCTGCAGCGGCGGATCGCGGCGCAGCGACTCGGCCCAGGCGCCGCCCGTCAGTTCGGGGCGGGCGCGGATCAGGTCCAACTGGCGGGGATGGTCGAGAAGGCTGGCGAGGAACGACGCGAGCGCTCGTGCGGTCGTCTCGCCGGCCGCGCCCAGCACCGTCGCGGCCAGGTCCGTCACGGCCTCGTCCGGGAGGGGGCGTCCGCCGGGCCGGGCCGCGCACAGCTCGGACAGCAGATCGTCACCGGGGTGCGCGCGGCGGCGGACGATGTGGGGGTGCAGGTAGGCGTCGAGTCCGGGGCGGTGACACCCGAGATGGTCGAGTCCGGTACGGCACCAGGCGTGCACGCGCGCGGTGTCCTCGTACGGCAGTCCGAGCGCGGCGACGGCCGCGGCGGCGGGCAGCCACTGGCAGAACTCGGCGACGAGATCGGCCTCCTGACGGGAGGCCAGGCGGCGGGCGAGGACGTACGCGGTGCGCTCGACTCCCGCCGCCAGGGCGGCCGACGCGCGGTCCCCGATTGCCCCGGACACGAGGGCCCGGTACGCGCCGTGCGTGCCGTCCTCCCGGCGGGCCGGTGCGAGTCCGGGTCCGGGCTCGGGTGCCACGAGCCGCGGGTCCGCGAGCGCGGCCCGCACATCGGCGTACCTGCTGATCAGCCAGGCACCGAACGGCTCGTCGTACACGAGGGGGAAGTTTCCGCGCAGGGTGCGGTACAGCGGGTGGGGATCACGCTCGACGCCGGGATCGAGCAGGCTCGGGACGGCGGTCACCCGCCCGGACGGCGCACACGGCGGCGCGTACGGCGCGTACGCCGAGGGACGCGGCGACGCGAACGCGGTCACCCGCGCCGGACACCCCGGCACGGGGGTCGGCACCGGACTCGCGAGCAACGGGAACGGGGCGCCCGCGACGGGCGGGGACGGCTCGCCCGCGACGGACACGGACGACCCCGAGCCCGCGACGGGCGGCGGGCTCAGGAGAGGCGGAGGCGGCTCCCGCCCGGCCAACGGCTTCGGCCGCGAGCCCGCGACGGGCGGTGAGGCGTGCGAGCCCGCGACGGGCGGCGGGCCCACGGGGGACGGGGACGGCTCGCCCATGGCGGGCGGGGACGGGCGGGGGGCCGTGACGGGCGGGGGCGGCTCCCCCACGGCCGACGCGCACGGGTGCGAGCCCACCGCCGACGCGGGCGGCTCGCCCGTGACGGTCGGTGGGGGCGGCTCGCCCTTCGCGGGCGGGGGAGGGTGCGGGCCCGTGACCGGAGGGCCCGCCGGTATCGCCGTCGGGCCGCCTTCGCCGGGAAGGCCATGAGGACACAGCACCGCGGGCCACCACCTCGGGTCTGCGCGCCGGACCCGCGCGCGGTTGTATCCGAGTCGACCACCGCCCGCCCGGGACCGCAGCCCCGTACACCCGTACGGGTGAATCGTGTACGTCGCCCCGCCGCGCCCACCCCTGGCGCGCGCGTAGGCCGGTCACCGGCTCCCGAGGGCCCGTTCCGGGACCCCCGCCCCGGTTCTCCGCAGGCCTGCGGGACGTGGTCCGATCCGGAAGGTGAGGCTCGCGCACCCGCCGCCGCCCGTTGCCGGTGGAAAATGCCACACCGCGCCCCTCGGAGCCACCGCGTCGCATCCTTGACAGTTCCCCGAGACCGTGGAGTACTGCCAAAAGCGACGCAGGGCGGACAGGTCGGGGGTGAGTCACCTGCCGGAGTTGCGCTACCCCAGTGTGACCGAAATCGTTTCGTCCGCCTGGGCGTTGACGGCTCAGCGGCCCGACCTGTGTGTCCTCAGACAGGTGGGCACCTCCCGTGCGGGCAGGCCCCTCCATCTGCTGTCCGTCGGCCACGCCCGGCGCGCGGTCCTCGTCGTGGCCGGGGCCCACGCCAATGAACCGACGGGTGGCTCGACGCTCCTGTCGTTGGCCGAACGCGTACTGCGCCAGCGGGAGTTGAGAAGAGACACCTCCTGGCACTTTCTGCTCTGCGCGGACCCCGACGGGGCGAGCCTCCATGTGACGCCCGCGCCGCGGACCCTGCTGGAGTATCACCTCGGCTTCTTCCGGCCGGCCGGACCCGAGCAGCCGGAATGGTCGCCCTCCGTGCTGCCGCCCGACCGACTGCCGCCGGAGACCCGCGCGCTGACCCGGGTGATCGACGAAGTGCGGCCGTACCTCCAGGTGACGCTGCACGGGACCGATCTGGGCGGCAGCTGGGTGCAGTTGACCAAGGACATCCCGGGCCTCGCGGAGCCGTTCGCCAAGTCCGCGGCGGAGCTGCGCATCCCGGTCGAGACGGCCGCGTCGGACGCCGCGGGCTGGCCCGCCTCCGGGCCGGGGGTGCATGTGATGCCGGCGCCCGGCTCGGACACGGCGTACCCGAGCATGCCGGACGACGCCCGGCACAGCACCTGGTACCACGCCCACCGGTACGGCGGTCTGACGGCCGTGGTGGAAGTACCGATGTGGGCCAGCGACTTGGTGGACGATCCGGCGCCGCACCCCGCCCCCGCGGCGGCGATGCGACGCCTGGCCCACCGGCTGCGGACCGACGCGTACCAGGTGGAGGCGGTACTCGGGCGGGCCCTGCCGCGGCTGCCGGGACCCGACGGGCCTCTTCTGCGGGCCGCGAAGTGGGCGCTGGAGCTGGTACCGGGCCTCGCCTCGGACTGGTCGCAGCCGCCCCCGGGAGACGCGACGATGGCGTACGTGGGCAGCGTCGACGCCTTCGGACGGCGGATCCCGCTGCGGGCCGCCTCGATGCTGCTGCGCGTCCTCCAGGAGGTCGACGACCGCGAGGCACCCCGGCTCGAAAGGCTGGTCTCCGACTGGAGCGACGCCTTCGCCGAGCGCTTCCGCGCCCGCTGGGTGCCGCTGGAGAACCAGGTCGAGCACCAGGCCCGTACGGTGGTGGCGGCCGCCCGGCACGCGCGCGACAGCGCGGCCTGACTCAGCCCGACAGGTCGAACACCGCGCCCGTCTCGGCTCCCATGACGCAGGAGTTCGAGAACGCGTGGGTGTAGTCGACCCGGCGGCCGTCCCATTCGCCGTACGCCGACGCGGTCACCGGCGCGTAGACCATCGGGCACATGGCGCCGGCCCGTCGCGGAATACGGCCGATGTCGCCCCCGGCGGCGGCGAGTTGGCGGCAGGCCCCGGCCGCGTGGGCGTGGCCCCGGGGCGGGTCGCAGAGCAGCAGGACGCCGCGGGTGTCACCGGAGCGGGCATCTCCCCGGGTGACGGCGACGCGGAGCCAGTCGCCGGACACGGCGTGCCGGGGTGCCGCCCGGGCCGCCGGTGCCACGCCCGCCATGAGGAGTGCGAGCGGGACGAGCAGGCCGACGCGGATCGCTTGGATCGTTTTCGTCATTCCCTGTGCATCGGCACCGTGGCCTGCGCGGTCCAGCCGGAGTCACCCGAACGGGAGCGCGCTTTCGCACCGCGCCCGGCGAGTTCGAACGCGGCGAGCACCACGCGCGCCTGGTATTCGACCTGGCGTGCGACCGGGATCCAGCGCGCCCCGCAGTCGTCGCGGTAGTCGGCGCACCACGCGTCGATCAGCCGGTCGAGCTCGGGCAGCGCGTCGCACGGGTCCTGCCCGGAGGCGGTGACCAGTTGGTGCAGCAGCCCGGCCGTGCGCAGCGCGACCCGGCGCCCGGCCAGGCGCAGGGCGGTGAGACGGGCGGTGTCCAGCGACGGCAGGGTGCGCGCGCCGGCGTTCCGCACGTCGGGGTCCCAGGAGTCGGCGAGTCCGGGGCCGACCAGTAAATAGTCGTCGACGGGGGCGAGCAGACACGTCGCGTCGGGCGAGCCGCCGAGGCCGGGCCGCACCCGGGCCAGGATGTCCCGCAGCACGTCCGTGTCGTGCCGCAGCGTGCGGCTGACGGAGCGCAGCACCGCGTCGGGATCGGCGGGGCGCGCCGGGTCCTCGACGGCGCCGACACCCCACATGGGCGCCTCGACGATCGCGGTGACCGTGCCGTGCGGCTGCGGATGGAACCAGGTGGAGTCGACCGCGGCCTCCGTGATGGCGGCGGCCAGGTCTCCGGTGCGCGGCGGCGGGACGCGGTAGACGGCGGGGCCCAGCGTCGGCCAGTACAGGGTGTCGTACGGGCCGAGTTCGCGCGGGATGCCGAGGCGGGCCGCGCTGTGCGCGACGCGCTGGGCGAGGCCGGGCAGGTCGCGGGTCAGCTCGACGAAGGCGCCCCCGACGTCGACGCCGTGCAGGGAGCACTGCAGGAACGGCCTCAGCTCGTCCTGCAGGCCGAGCAGGACGCGGGTCTCCGGCAGGACGGCGCCGTCCGCGCCCTCGGGCAGCCATTCGGGCTGTTCCAGGAAGCCGGGCCGGAAGAAGTGCCGGAAGTAGTGGCCGAGCGTGTAAGGGCCGCGGAGCCAGGCCTCGTTGCGGCGGGACCCGTCGGGGTCGAGGCAGAGCAGCAGGTTCCAGGTGGCGTCCGCGCCCTCGGTCAAGCGGGGGTCGGCGAGCGCCCGTTCGGCCAGCCGCAGGACGGTGGCACCGCCCACCGGTTCGTTGGCGTGGGGGCCGCCGACGACGAGAACCTGACGGCGGCCGTGTCCGACGGACAGGAGCAGCAGGGGTGTACCCGCCCGGGAGGTGCCCACGCGGCGCAGCCGGGCGGCGTCGGGGCGCCGGGCGACGAGCGCCGCGGCGCGGACACCGAGTTCGTCCACGGTCGGGTAGCGGCGGAGTGGCGGCAGAGCACACCTCCACTCGTACGGTGCCGTCGGTTCACCTGATGTGCACGATGTACGCACAGTCAGTCACGACTCCGGGGGTACGTCAACACCGCGGAAGGCGACGGTTGTTGCGGGGTTCGACGGGTGAACCCCGGTCCGGGGGCCGGTCGCCCGGGACGCCGGGACTCCTCGGGCACGCCGGACCGCTCGGACACGCCGACGCTCCCGAGCAGGCCGCGCGGCACCGTGGCACCGGTCCGAGGCGGTACGCCGCACGGTCCGAGGGGGTACGTGGCTCAGTTCGAGGCGGTACGCGGCTCAGTTCGAGGCGAGGCGGAACATCATCCGGCCGAAGCCGATCTGGTCGCCGTCCCGCACGACGGACGCGCCGATGACGCGCCGTCCGTTGACGGTCGTGCCGTTGGTCGACCCGAGGTCGCGCAGCACCCACGCCCCGCCCTGCCGGCTCAGTTCGGCGTGCACGCGGGACACCGTCTCGTGGTTGAGGCGCAGTCCGCTGGCCGGGTCGCGGCCGATGCGCAGCGGGTGGGGGCTGACGGAGTCGGGGAGTTGCAGCTTGGGCAGCCGCTCGGCCTGCCAGGCCCTGCGCAGCCGTACCGTGAAGCCGGAGACGGCTTCCACGGTGCCGAACACCGCCTTCGACCAGCGGCGCCCGGCGGGCGCGTCACCGGCGGGCAGGTCGGCGGTGAGCACGGCGAGTTCCTCGGACCGGCGGGCCGCCAGGGCCAGCTCCATGCGGTGGATGAACGTGTCGTGCGAAAGGCGGCCGAGGGCGACGCCGTCACGGAGGGACTTGAGCGCCCGGTCGCGCTCCGCGTCGGACAGCCGCGCGGGGTACGGGTGGAACTCGAAGGACGACGTCACGTTCGTGATTGTCGGGCAGTAACGACTGAGTGTCCAGAAGACCCGGAAACGGCTGGTGGGACCGCCTGCGGCCGTTCGCGCGACCGAACGGCGACGAACACGCGGCAAAAGGGTGGATCCTGAAGCGAATTGATCTCAAGTGAAGCACCATGGACAGGTTGGATCACAGCGAGCTGACGAGGGGGAACGGACTGTGCGATTCGAGGTGTGGGCACCGCGGGCCGACCGGATGACACTCCACCACGCTGGTGTCACGTGCGCGTTGGACCGCGATCCCGAGCGGGCCGGCTGGTGGACGGGCGAGGCGGACGCGCCGGACGGCACACGCTACGGGTTCGCGGTGGACGAGGGTCCGGTCCTGCCCGATCCCCGGTCGCGCCGGCAGCCGGACGGCCCCGACGGGCTGAGCGCCGTGGTCGACCAGGGGCGGTACGCATGGCGCGCCGACTGGCCCGGACGCGCCCTGCCGGGCGCGGTCCTCTACGAGCTGCACGTGGGTACGTACACGCCCGAGGGCACGCTGGACGCGGCGGCGGACCGGCTCGGACATCTCGCGGAACTGGGCGTCACGCACGTCGAGTTGATGCCGTTGTGCCCGTTCCCCGGCCGGCACGGCTGGGGGTACGAGGGGGTCTCCCTGTGGGCCGTGCACGAGCCGTACGGCGGCCCCGAGGCGCTGAAGCGCTTCGTCGACCGGGCGCACGAACTCGGCCTGGGAGTCGTCCTCGACGTCGTGCACAACCACCTCGGCCCGTCCGGCAACCATCTGCCCGCGTTCGGGCCCTACTTCACGGACACGCATCAGACGCCCTGGGGCTCGGCGGTGAACCTCGACGCGCCCGGCTCGGACGAGGTGCGCGCGTACCTCGTCGGCAGCGCGCTGGCCTGGCTGCGCGACTACCGCCTCGACGGACTGCGGCTGGACGCGGTGCACGCACTGCGGGACACCCGTGCGCTGCACTTCCTGGAGGAACTGTCGACGGCGGTGGACGCGCTGGCCGCGGAACTGGGCCGGCCACTCTTCCTGATCGCCGAGTCGGATCTGAACGACCCGCGGCTCATCACCTCCCGCGAGGAGGGCGGCCTCGGGCTGCACGCCCAGTGGAACGACGACTTCCACCACGCGCTGCACACCACGCTGACCGATGAGGCGCAGGGCTACTACGCGGACTTCGCGCAGGCCCCGCTCGCGGCCCTGAGCAAGACGCTGACGTCGGGCTTCTTCCACAACGGCACGTACTCCAGCTTCCGCGGGCGGCATCACGGGCGGCCGCTCGACCGTGCGCGTGTCTCGGCGCAGCGGCTGCTCGGCTACGCGCAGACCCACGACCAGATCGGCAACCGCGCCCAGGGGGACCGGCTCTCGGCCTCCCTCTCCCCCGGTCTGCTGGCCTGTGCCGCCGCGCTGACGCTCACCGCGCCGTTCACGCCGATGCTCTTCATGGGCGAGGAGTGGGGCGCCGGAACACCCTGGCAGTTCTTCACCGACCACACCGACCCCGAGCTCGCGGAGGCCGTACGGCGGGGCAGGCGGCGGGAGTTCGCGGCGCACGGCTGGGCCGAGGAGGACGTGCCGGACCCGCAGGACCCGGCGACCCGGGACCGCTCCTGCCTCGACTGGTCGGAGCCCGAGGCCGCCCCGCACGCGCGCGTGCTGGCCTGGTACCGCGAGCTCATCGCCCTGCGCCACCGCCAGGCCGACCTCTCGGACCCCGATCTCGCGGCGGTCAGGGTCGCCCACGATCCGGGGGCCCGCTGGCTCGCCCTCCGGCGCGGTGACGTCCGGGTCGCGGTGAACCTCGCCAAGGACCCCGCGGCGATCCCCCTCGGCATCCGTCGCGCGCGCGTCCTGGCGGCCTGGGATCCGGTCGAGGCACCGGGCCCGGACGGGCTGCTCAACGTGCCGGGCGAGTCGTGCGTGGTGCTGACCCAGGCGTGAGGCACCGGCCGGGACGCGGAGGGCGCTCGCCGGTGGGAGCGGTGGGCGCTCGGCCTCGATCGGGGGGACGACCGGCCGCACACGGAAGGCACCGGCCGGTCCGCGGCCGGTCGGCCGCCGCACGCGGAGGACGGGCCGCCACGGGCCGCGCTCCTACGGTGCCTCGTCCGGTCCGTCCCGCAGGTCCGTGACCCGCTCCAGCAGGATGGACTCCCAGGCGTGCGCCAACTGCACTTCCAGGAGCGAGAGTTCACCTTCGTCGCGGCCACGCCGGTGCTCGGCGAGCCGGATGACGGTGTCGCAGCGGGAGAGCCACAGACCGCGCAGGCAGGGGCGGGCGCCGTATCCGGCGAGGGTGGCGGCGCGTACGGCCGCGGGGGCGCCGACGGCGACGGCGAGCCCGGCGATGTCCTCGGCCGGATCGCCGATCACCGCGCCGGTCCAGTCGAGGACGCCCCGCACCCGCCCGTCGGGGCTGACCACGAGGTGTTCGCCCGAGAGGTTGTGGTGCACGAGCACCGCGGGTCCGGTCGTCGCGCCGAGCTGGACGGCGGCGGGCGCGGCGAGCTGGTCGAACCGCGCGGGGTCGAACTCCTCGGCGGGGAGCCGCTCGGCGGCCCGTACGGCGGCGGCCCGCAGGGCCTCCAGGGAGCGCGGCGGGGTGCGCGGCACCCCGAGCGTCTCGGCCTGGCGTACGGGGACCTCGCGCAGCCCGGTCAGCAGCCCCGCCAGGTCGGCCTCACCGAGCGCCGAGACGGCTTGTTCCTCGCCGGAGACGCCGGGCACCTTGGTGTCCAGCGTGTAGTTCAGTCCGCTCGCCCACTCGCCCCGCGCGACACTCATCGGGACGGCGACCCCGACGTGCGGTCGGATCAGATCGCGCAACCGCAGCTCACGGCGTTGCCGCAGGGAGGCCTCGCTGTCCCGGGCGAGCCGCAGCACATGGCGCCGGCCCACCCACCAGGCGGAGCGCCCGCCCTCCTCGGCGACGGGCCGCACATCGGGCCCCGGGCCCGGTGCGGCCTCGTCGGCGAGCAGGGAGAGCACCAGCCGGCGGACGGTCTCCGGGGTCGGTGTCGGTGGCTGGTTCATGGTCGCGCCCTTGTCGTCCGGGTGCCGGGGCGAAGCGGTTGCCGCGCGGTCGGTGGGCGCGCGTCAGTCGACGATCACCATCTCGCGGGTCGTGGTGTTGAGCCGGCGCCCGCCGTCCTCGGTCACCGTGACGATGTCCTCGATGCGGACGCCGAAGCGGCCGGGCAGATAGATGCCGGGCTCCACGGAGAAGCACATGCCGGGGACCAGGGGCTGTTCCTCGCCCTCGACCATGTACGGCGGTTCGTGGGTGGTCACGCCGATGCCGTGCCCGGTGCGGTGGATGAAGTACTCGCCGTACCCGGCGTCCTTGATGACGGCGCGCGCCGCGCGGTCGACGTCCTGGCAGGCGACCCCGGGGCGCACGGCACGGAACCCGGCCTCCTGGGCCTCGCGCACGATGTCGTGCACCTTGCGCTCCTCCTCGTCCGGCTCACCGACGTGGACCGTGCGGGAGGTGTCGGAGCCGTAGCCGTCCTTGAGGCCGCCGAAGTCCAGGACCACCATGTCGCCCTGCTCGATGACGCGTTCGTCGGCCTCGTGGTGCGGATTGGCTCCGTTGGGGCCGGAGGCGACGATGGTGAAGTCGACCTGGGAGTGCCCGAACCGGCGCAGCAGATCGGCGAGTTCACGGGAGACCTCCGACTCCCTGCGGTCCGCGAAGCGGACCTTCCGGATCTCCTCGAACGCCTCGTCCGCGGCGGCTCCGGCGGCGGCGAGCCGTTCCAGTTCGGCCGCGTCCTTGACGGCCCTGAGCATCGGCAGGGCGTCGGTGAGTGCGGTGTAGCGGCTGTCGGGAAGCCGCTTCTGGAGGCCGAGCAGGTGCAGGGCCCAGCCGTTGTCGCTGATGCCGAAGCGGCCGGTGCGGTCCAGCAGGGGCGCGGCCGCCGCGTAGGGATCGGTGCCGTCGGTCCAGTCGTGGAGGGTCAGCGCGGGCGCGCCGGCCGACTTGGCCGCGTCGGGCGCCTCCAGGGTGGGCACGACGAGGGCCGGGTCCTGTCCTGCCCGCAGCACCAGCAGGGTGAGCCGCTCGGTCTCCACCGGGCGGTACCCGGTCAGCCACACCAGGTCGGGCCCCGGCGCGACCAGGACGCCGTCGAGCCCGGCGTCGGCCGCGGCCTCGGCGGCGCGCCGCATACGGGCCTCGTAGTCGTCGGCGGTGAAGGGCGCGGGTGTGGCGGCGGGCATCCATGCCTCCGTGTTTCCGGAGTTCCCCGAGGGGCTACGGCAGCATCCTGCCCGTCCGGTGGGGCGCGCGCGAGCCGGTCGTGGCCGCCGCGGGTCAGCTCTCCAGGGCGAGACGGGCTCCGAGGAGCAGCAGGACACCTCCGGAGACCTGTTCCAGACGCCGGCGGACGCCCGTACGGGACAGGACGGCCCTCATCCGGCCGACGAACCACACGTAGAGGCCGTAGTAGCCCACTTCGTAGACCGCCCAGAGCGCCGCGAGGCCGAGCATCGCGGGCAGGTGCGAGGCGCCCTCGGGCACGAACTGCGGCAGGAAGGACATCGCGAAGACGGCCGCCTTCGGGTTGGCGAGGTTGAGCAGCAGCCCGCCCCGGTAGGACGCCCAGTCGCTCTTCTCCGCGCCCTCCCAGCCGCCTTCACCGGCCCCCTTGGAGCGGCGCGCCCGCCACAGGGTCTGGACGCCGAAGCCGACGAGCACGACGGCACCGACGATCCGCATCACGCCGTACGCCATCTCGGAGGCGGCGAGCAGCGCGGTGAGACCGAAGGCGGCGACGGCGCCCCACAGGAAGACGCCCGTCTCGTTGCCGAGCACGGTCAGGAAACCGGACCGTCGGCTGCCCAGGGAGCGTTTGATGATCAGCACGGTGCTCGGTCCGGGTGAGGCCGCGATCAGGGTGCAGGCGCCGAGGAAGGCGACGAGGGTGCTCAGCATGCGGCCATCGTGACGGGCCGCGGCTCGGTTGACCAGCCCCTTTCCCTTTCACTGCGCCGGGCGGACCCGGGCCCCGCGCCCACAGGCTCAGGTCTCCTCCCGTCTCCTCAGATCGCCTCAGGTCACGATGCCCGGGACCGCGGACAGATATCGGCGGCTGCCGTTCGCGTGGCGCACGCGGAGGGTGACCTCCTTGCCCGGCCGCGCGGCCGTCACGGCGCGCGCGAGGTCGGCGGCCGAGGTGACGCCGGTCCCGTCGACGGCGAGCAGGACGTCTCCGCGCACCAGGCCCGCGGTGTAGCCCGGGCCGGGAATGTGCACGGCGACGATCAGCGCGCCCCCGCCGCCGCGGGCGTCGACGGCCTCGACCCCGAGGGTCGCGCGTGCGGATTGACGTTCGGACTCGCCCGACGGGATCGGGCTGCCGCTGCCGGACTCCGTCGTGACACCGCCGGGCCGTGTGACCCCGGAACCCCCGGGCCGGGGCGCTGCGGAGCCGACGGACGGCTGCCGTACCTGCCCGGCCGCACCGGCCTGCTTCTGGAGGTCCGCCAGTCTGCTCAGGCCGATCACGGTCGCGCCCACCGTGCCGAGCCCCACCCCGGACAGGACGAGGACCGACCCGACGAACAGTCCGAACAGCAGGTTGACCAGCCGCCTGCCGCGGCGCCGCGAGGCGTGCGGACGCCGGGTGCCGTCGGACGGACGGGTCCCGTCGGACGGACGGTCGCCATCGGACGTTCGCGCGCCGCCGCCCGGACGGTCGCCGCCGCTGCCCGGGTTCTGACCGGGCATCGGCTTGGGACGCAACGCGGTCTGTTCCATGAGTCGCCTCCGGCAGATGTTCTACGGACCGCCTTCGGCTCTTGCCCTACCCGCCGCTCGGGCGCGCGACGATTCCCGAACGAGTGAGACTGTCAGCCTCGTTCGAGAAGCCGGTCCGCCATGGCCGCCGCCGCTCCGCGCGGCGATCCGCCGTGCACCAGCTCCGTACGGTGCACGAGCCGGGGTGCGACGAGCGGTACGGCGACCCCTCCGGGCACGCCGGTGGCGGCGGTGCGCGGCAGGAGGGTGAGGCCGTGGCCCGCGGCGGCCAGGGCGGTCAGGGTATGGAGGTCGGTGCCCTCGTATCGCAGGGCCGGACGGAATCCGCCACCGCCGCTCGCGGCGCGGAGCCGGTCCAGCGGCAGGCCCGCGCCGGGGGCGTCCAGCCAGCGGGCGTCGACCAGGTCGCCGAGGCGCAGCCCCGTACGCCGGGCGAGGGGATGGGAGCCGGGCAGCAGCACGCAGACGTCCTCCTCACCGAGGCCGTGGGTGGTCAGCGGTGCCACGTCGGACAGCCGGAGGGGGTCGCTCGGCGCGGCGAGTCCGTCGACGAGGCCCAGGTCGGCGGTGCCGGTGGCGACCGCCGCGGGGATCTCGTCGCGGGCCAGCACGCGCAGGGTCACGCCCGCCGCGGGAAGCGCCGCGAGCGTACGCGCGCGGAGAGCGGTGGGCGTGACGGCGAGCGTCAGGCCGAGCTCGGGCGCGGCCGCCATCCGCGCGACATCGGCGCGGGCCGCGTCCAGGCGCAGGAGCAGCGGTCCCGCGTGTTCGAGCAGCCGCTCGCCCGCCGCGGTGGGCGCGACGGGGCGCCGGGTCAGCAGGGGCGCGCCGAGATCCTGTTCCAGGGCGGCGATCTGCTGGGACACCGCGGACTGGGTGTAGCCGAGCTCGCGGGCGGCCTCCGAGAAGGAGGCGAGCCGCGCCACGGTGACGTACGTACGCAGAAGATGCGGGTCCATGTCGCTCCAGCATCCCCCATCACATCAGCAGCTCTTATCGAGGATGCAGAAATCATCGTTGGACCTGAACCTGGGGTCGCCAGCACGATGAACGGCATGACCACGCACACCGCTCCCATCGCTCCCATCGCCCGTCTCGCCCTGGTCGGCGACCGCTCCCCCAACGTCGTGTCGCACACGCGGGTCCCGCTTCTCCTCGACGCCCTCGCCCGGCGCGACCGGATCGCCCTGGACGCCTACTGGATTCCGTCCGAGGACGCGGAGGATCCGGAGGCGGTACGCGGCTTCGACGCGGTGTGGGTGCTGCCGGGCAGCCCCTACCGCAGCGAGGCGGGTGTGCTGACGGCGGTCCGCGCGGCACGCGAGAACGGCGTCCCCTTCCTCGGCACCTGCGGCGGATTCCAGCACGCCCTGCTGGAGTACGCCCGTGACGTCTGCGGCCTCACCGGTGCCGCGCACGCCGAGAACGACCCCGACGCCGATGCCGACGACCTCCTGATCGAGCCGCTCGCCTGCTCGCTCGTCGGCCACGAGGCCACCGTCACCGTCGAGCCGGGCTCGCTCGCCCAGTCGGTGATCGGCTCCGAGCGGACCGTCGAGCGCTATTTCTGCTCGTACGGGCCGTCACGCCATCTCGACACCCTGCGCGCCCACGGGCTCCGCTTCAGCGGGCACGACGAGGACGGGCAGGTCAGGATCGCCGAACTCCCCGGCCATCCGTTCTTCCTGGCCACCCTGTTCCAGCCGGAGCTGTCCGGGGACGGCTCACACCCGCACCCGGTCCTGCGGGCGCTGGCGCGGGCCGCGGTCACCCACGCCGGTCTCGCGACGGCGGCCGGACCGGCCTGAGCCGCCCGGAGATCCGCTCGCCGGAGGCGGCCATGCGCCGCAGGGGCCGGCGGTGACTCCGGCTCACGCTTCCGCTCCCGCCGAAGGCGTGCGCGGTGCCCGGGCCGCGGAAGCGGGGCCGTCCGGGCCGCGCGAGGACGGAACCGCGGTTCCCGCAGAGGGATACGGTCTGCGGGAACCGCGGGACGGCCGGTCCGCCGGTGTCCGGAACCCGCCGCGATCCGTCAGAGCGACACGGGCTCCGCCCGCCAGGCGAACGGCAGCGCCGACGCCTGGTCCGGTACGAAGCCGTGGGCGCGCCGGGCCAGGTCCGCCGCCCCGTAACGACGGCAGTCCTGGTGCCACTTCAGAATTCCGGCCAGCCAGTTCTGCAGCTCCACGACATAGCCCCGCATGATCCCGCGCGCCTCCTCCGAGAGCTTGAAGTCCTCGTACAGGACGGGCAGTTCATGGTTGGCGACATGCTGGAACTGCTCCATGCGCTGGGTCATCAGATCGTGGATGATGCCGAGCGCGGTCGGATAGTCGCAGCCGAAGAAGTTCTGCACGACGAGGATGCCGTTGTGGACCTCTCCCTCGTACTCGATCTCCTTCTGGTACGAGAAGACGTCGTTCAGCAGCATCGCGTAGTCCATGGCCGCGTTCTCCAGCGACCGGACCGGGCCGCTGCGGTAGACCTCCGGCGGGACCTCGGGGCCATGGCCGAGGCGGCACAGGTTCATGGTGAGCTCGGAGCCGAAGGTGGCCCGGCGCATCTCCAGGTAGTCGACCGGGTCCGGGATGCGGTTCTGGATCTGGTTGGACAGCTCCCACAGCCAGCTCTCCGTCATCACGTCCACGGCCGCGCGCAGGGTGCTCCGGGCGTCCGGGGTCATCTCCGCGGTGGTGCGCCGCCACAGCTCGATCAGGCCGCGTTCCATGCCGTTGACCGGGACGGGGACCTCCTCGCCGTCGAGGGGCATGCAGGCGGAGAGGCGCGCGGTGGTCAGCTTGGCGGCCGCGAGGTCGCGACGGTTGCCGAAGAGCAGCGGGTAGTAGTCGTCGCCGTAGGTGCCCCAGGCCAGCCACTGCGAGCTGAGGTCGAGTGCCTCCGGTGTCGCGTCGGGATGGATGCCGGCGGCGCACAGCGGCAGGTCGTAGGCGATGAGTTTGTCCTCGTCCCAGACGCCCTCCTGGAGCATGCCCGTGGCGTGCATCCAGGTGATGAGCCGGTCCCGGGCACCCGCCAGGTGCGGGCTGAGGGTGACCTCGAACGGCATGTGGAAGTCGGGGAGTCGGGAGGGTCCGACCTTCTGGAACGGTACGTGCGTGTAGGCGCGCAGCCGCTCCGCGCCGGCCGCGGAGAGCAGCGCCCCGACGTCCGCGGCGGACGTCCCGAACCCGGCCACGCCGAAGGGCCGCGTCTCCTCGACGGCGCCCTCGTTCATATAGCGGCTGGATCGCATGTGCCATTCGTGGCCGCCTGACTGCCAGTCCTGGAGGCCCTGGGTGTACGCGGCGACGGCGCCGACCTCCGCGGGGGTGAGCCCCTTCTCCACAGCCAGTGCGGGCACCTCGGTGAGCGCCGTGTGCTCGAACTGGTGGAGCCGTGAGGTGAGGATGTCGTTGACGGTCTCGGCGGCCTCCTGTGTCGTGCAGCCGAAGAACGTCTCCAGGACGAGGATGCCGTTGCTGAGTTCGCCCTCCTCCTCGACCTCGCGCTGGTAGGAGAAGAGGTCGTTGCGCAGGTGGACGCCGTCGGAGAACGTCTCCATCAGGACGCGCAGCGGCCTCGACCCGGCGACGGACGCGGGTACTTCGGCGGTCGCGTACTCGACGAGCCCCGCCGACCAGGGGGCGCCGCCCACCTTGCGGCGCATCTCGATGTACTCGACGGGGTTGGAGATCCGCCCTTCGTTGATGTTGGACAGCTCCCACATCGACTCGTTGAGCAGATGCTCGGTGGAGACGGCGAACCGCCCGCGCCAGTCGGTGGACATGGAGGGCACGGTGCGCGCCCACAGGTCGGCGAGTCCCGCCTCGACGGGATTCTCCGGCTCGGGTACGGGCGTCGACAGGTCGAGCGGCATGAAGAGGGGCAGCCGGTCCAGATAGGCCTTGCCGCCGGCGCGGTCCTGGGTGCGCTTGAAGGTCTCCAGGAAGTGGTCGTCGAAGAAGAACACCCACACGTACCAGTCGGTGATGAGCGAGAGGGCCGGTCCGTCGCAGTCGGGGTGGGTGTACGCGCACAACAGGCCGTAGTCGTGGGCGTCGAGGTCGGACCGCTCCCAGATGCCCGATCCTTCGAGCATGCCCATTCCGCGGGCCCACTCGACCGAGTGGGCCCGCGCCTCGTCCAGGTGCGGGTTCAGCCGGGCGGTGTACGGCATGTAGAAGTGCGGGAGTTCGAACGGCTGCGTCATGGCCGGGCCCTACCCATGGCCCCGGGCGAACATCCGCAGGCCAGGACATGATCACACCATCGCGTGAACCGGAGCGAAAGCCGCGCACGACGGCACCTTCATGAGATCGGGCCCAGCCCACGTCCGGCCACCAGCCCTTCTCTTTCGGATCACTCTCACGGGCGTGCGATAGGTTGCCCGCCATGACTGAGCTAGGACCCGTCGCCTGGCCACCTGCCCCGATACGGACCGGACGGCTTGTGCTCCGCGAGTCCGAGGCCCGCGACCGTGTGGCGTTCATCGAGCTGTTCGCCTCGCCGGAGGTGGGCACCTACATCGGTGGCCCGCGACCGCGTGATGAGCTCGAGCGCACGGCACCTGAGGTGCCTGGGCGGCGCCCTGGCTTGTTCGTGATCGATCTCGACGGAGCGATGATCGGCATGATCACGCTCGATCGGCGCGACGCAGAGCGTCCAGGTCACGTCCGTCCGGATGCGGGAGAGGCCGAACTCGGCTACATGTTCCTGCCGGAAGCGTGGGGATGCGGGTACGCCGCCGAGGCGTGCGCAGCGGCACTCGACTGGTTCGCCGACGCCCTCCCCGGCGAGCGGGTGGTGCTCTGCACTCAGACCGCCAACGACCGCTCGATGCGCCTCGCGGCCAAGCTGGGGTTCACCGAGGCGGAGCGGTTCGAGGAGTACGGCGCCGAGCAGTGGTTCGGCGTGTGGTCCTCGGCCACGCCGTCCGGTTGAGCTAGCGCCTCGCCTGGATCAGTGCGTGGGTGCCACCGGTGCGCCAGCGGTGGCCCTCGGCGGCGTCGAGGGCCGCCTCGACGGTGGAGGTGAGTCCGACGACGACATCCGACTTGAGGGTGCGCAGCGCCGCCACCGAACCGGGGAAGTAGGCGGTGGCGACCGCGAAGGGGGTGGTGGCGGGGTGGAGCCGGTCGCCGATGAGGCGGCGGTAGTTCAGGTCGCCCTTCAGAAGGGTCACGTCGGCCGCGGCGTACTCCCGGCGGAGGTCGTCGGGCAGGTCGGCGTACGGCAGCGGGGCGCAGGCGAAGGGGTGGGTCCGTACGGTGAGGCGGCCGTCGGACAGAGCCGCCCAGAGGCGGTTCCCGGCCTCGCCGGCCGCTCCCTTCGCGGCGGTCAGACGGCGCAGGGCGTCGAGCACGTCCGCCGCCGTGGCGTCGGAGACGTAGTACGGGTACGGCTTCACGTGCAGCACGGTCCGCCCGACCCGGCCGTGCCGGAGCAGGTGGTCGGTGAGGAGCAGGTCGGGGATGAGTTCCCGGCCCGCGTTGTCCGCGACGAGACAGAGGGTGCCGCCGGCGAAGAGCGATCGCAGGACGTCTCCGTCGTTCGCCACGAGCTGGGACTGGGCCGCCGTCCCGCCCTCGGCGCGGGCCAGCCTGAACCCGAGGTCCGCGCGGTTGCCCCACAGCGAGCCGTGCAGGAGCGCCTCCTCCTGTTCCTCGACCGGCTGCCGCGCGAGGTCGTCCAGCGCGGCGAGTTCCTCGTCCGCCTCCGGTGTGTCCAGTTCGGCGAGCTTGAAGGGACGGAAGGGGTCGATGCCTTGCCACGGGCCGGGCCCGAAGTAACCCACCGCTTCGAGGAGTCGGCGGTAGAAATAGCTCTCGGACCAGAGGAAGGGCAGGTCGAACCAGGACCGGCCGTAGTACTCCCGGCCGCCCCAGGCATCCCACTGCCCGCGGTCCGCGGCCGGCGCGGCGAGCGGTTCGACGACCCCCTCGGCGCAGTTCAGGAGCAGGGCGTCGAGCGCGTGGCGCTGTTCGGGACCGTACGGGAAGGCGTCCCGCACCTTCCCGATGAGCGCGGGATGCCGTTCGGCCAGCACGGTCCAGGGGAACGAACCCCGCACCGAGCTCACGACCACCGGAGCGTCGTCGGGATCGGCGGCGGAACGGGCGGCTGCGGCAGGATCGGGCATGCGGCTCACCGTACCGGCTGAACAGAAGGGGCCGTCCGACGCGCTGCGCGCCGGGCGGCCCCTCCCCCCGTAGAGCCCAGCGGTCCGCCTAGGTCGGTCGGCTTCGAGCTGTCGACCGCCGCGGTGTCCCGCGCGGCCCGGTCCTGGACACGGGGCGCGCAGCCGTCGGCGGTCGCGCTGAACCATAGGCAGGCCGCGCGCACGAGGGATAGCGGGAAAACCCTCGATCCGGCCGCCGTTCGGCCCTCGCCCGGCCGCGTTTCGGCGCGGTGGTCCGGTTTCGCGCGGATTGCGGATCTGAACACACGGCCCTCCGGCCCCGTATCTCACAGTGCCCCGTGCGAGGAGTGCGTCCCGGCCGCGCACGGCGGCACGCCGTTTCCCCCACGCGTCGAGGAGACCTTCCGGATGACCGCCTACCGCACCGCCACCGCGGCCGCTGTCGCCCTGGCGGCTCCGCTGCTGCTCACGACGTGGGCGGCGGGGACCGCATCGGCGCACGGCGCGCCGACGTCTCCGGTCAGCCGGGTGGTCGCGTGCTCGCCCGAGGGCGGCAGCCTGATCCGGACGGCTGCCTGCCGGGCGGCGATCGCCGCGAACGGCGCGCCGTTCACCGCGTGGGACAACCTGCGGGTGGCCGACGTCAACGGCCGCGACCGCTCGGTGATCCCGGACGGGAAACTGTGCAGCGGGGGCCTGCCCGCCTACAAGGGCCTCGACCTGGCCCGCGCCGACTTCCCGTCGACGCGACTGACGCCCGGCGCGGCCCTCACCCTCAAGTACAGTTCGACGATCCCGCACACGGGGACCTTCAAGCTCTATCTGACCAAGCAGGGCTACAGCGCGTCGCGCGCCCTGAAGTGGTCCGACCTGCCGGAGAAGCCGTTCGCCACGGCCACCGACCCGGCGATGGTCGACGGCGCCTACCGCATCAAGGCCACGCTGCCGTCCGACCGCACAGGCCGCCAGATGCTGTTCACGATCTGGCAGAACTCCAGCACGACGGACACCTACTACTCGTGCTCGGACGTGGTGTTCTCCGCTGCGGGCGGGGCGTCGAAGTCGACCGGGAGCACCGGGACTTCGGGGAGCGCCGGGAGCACCTCCGGCGCCAAGAAGACTGCGGGCAGCCCCTCCCCGTCGACCAAGCTGGAGACCTTGCCGCCCAGCCCCGGGCCGGCCTCCCCGGCGGCCGACTCGCCTTCCCCGGCGGGCAGTTCATCCACCGGGGAGACGGACACCGGTCATCTCACGCCCGCCGCCGACAGCACCTCGGGCGGCGGCCCCGCCCTCCCCCTGGTCGCCGGGGGAGCGGCGGTGGCGCTTCTGCTCACCGCCGGCGTCGCCTTCGTGCTGCGACGCCGGGGCTGAATCCGGGCCCGGTGGGCGTCAGTTGACGTAGACCACCGGGCTGTCCGTCTGGCTGGTGTCGTTCACGGGGGCGTACTTCGCGGTGAAGTAGCCGCTGCTGAAGCACAGGGACGAGCCGGAGAACTTGGTGAACTGCTGGTTGGTGAAGGTGATGCCGGTGTCGGCGTTGCTCGCCGTGCCGGTCAGGCTCGCCGCCCGGTAGACACACGTCAGTGTGCCCAGCAGGGAACGCAGCTTGACCGTGGTCTGGATGCTGGATCCGGCGGCCGGGGTGACCGTGACGCTTCCGTCGGAGCTCACCGCGGTGCTGTAGGGCAGGTTGTCGACCGTGATGCTGGTGACACCGAGGACGCCGACGACGTTACTGCTGCACGAGCTGCTGTCGAAGGTCTGCCCGGTGACCGACTCGGTGGCCGTGCCGGGGGCCGCCGGGTTGTCGACGGCGGCCGCGGTGAAGGTCGACGCGGAACACGAGACGCCGCTCGTGCCGGTGGCGCTGGAGTAGAGCGTGGCGTTGGTGCCGCTCGCCAGCGAGGCAACGAGGACGTCGCCGACGGCGACGGGGGTTCCGGCGGTGCTGCCCGTGGTGAGCACCGGGACGTCGTCCGCGGAGGCGGGGACGGCCGCGGTCGCCGTCAGGGCCGCGACGACGCCGACGAGGGCGAGCAGGGATCGAGTACGCATGGGGGGTGCCTCTTCTCCGATGGGGGTGTGGGTGCCTGACCGCGCCGGGGCGCGGGGGTGCGGGTCGAGAAGGTGGCGCGGGTGTGCGGGGTGGAACAGGACACGCGCGACGACGGGTCGAGACGCCGCTGCGCGTGAGCGGGACCGGTGCGAGGAGAGACCGCCGCCGGTCCGTGGCGCCTTCTCCGTACGCCACGGGCCGACGACGACAGCCGGGCGACCGGTACGGCCCTCGGGGGGAAGGCGACCGCGCCGGTGCCACGGGAACGGGGAACGGCCGTGGGGCGCGCCGTTTCGGCGTACGCGCCAGGGCCGCTCCGGAACACGCCATGACCGCCCCGCGCAGAGCGGGGTCCGGGAGGTGACGGGCGCGCCGACCGACGGATCCGGCGCCACGGATCCGGGGAAACAGAGAGAGTTGTAGACCTGATGGATGGTCAACGTCAAGGCGCAGCAAGGAAGTTGAAGGTCAGCACAGCTTCGTCGTCGACGCGCGTTCACAGCCAAAGCACAACTGCCACGCTTTTGGCACACGCGCCTTGACCCGTATATGTAACCCCCGGTAACTTCCTCGACGGCTACTGCTGCGTAACGAGAAAGCCCTTGCAACCGCCGGGAGGCGCGAGGAGGCGTGCGCCGCAGCCGCTGTCCGCGCCAGGACAACACGCCACTGAGCCCCACCCGCATCGACACCCGCATCGAACGTGCACAGGGAGCAGACATGGCCTCGTCCCCGGACGCCTCGGCGTCCAACGGTTCCACGCCCGAGACCCCGGAAAGCGGTTCAGCCGCCGACGGTCAGGCCAGACGCGGGCGGGTTCGGCTGCGCCGGGCCGCCGTGATGGCGGTGCCGGCCACCGCGGTCACCGCGGGGCTGATGATCCTCACGGCCCAGGGCGCCCTCGGCGTCCAGTTCGCCATCTCCGGCATGCCGTTCACGGTCACCGCGACCGAGCTCAACGGCACCGGCTTCGAGCAGTTCGGCGGCCTCGACAACATGGCGGAGGACAGCCCGAACGCCGGCGACACCGGCGGCCAGGTCCTCATCGTCACCTCGGCGATCAAGAACGCGACCCTGGACCACCTGTGCCAGAGCGTCGACCTGGGCGGCACGAACCTGCTCATCACGGCGGGCAGCGGGTCGGACAAGGTGCAGGCGACCAACCTGACCACCGACTCCACGGAACTGTCCGGCAACGCCTCCTTCGACAACATCGAGATCGGCAACGACGCCAGCACCCTCGACAAGGCCGGGGTCCAGGGACCCAAGGGCGTGTTCAGCCAGCAGGCCGACACCGTGCGCATCGCGAACCTGCGGCAGACCAACTACGCGACGACGGCGGCGGTGTTCAAGCTCCCCGGCCTCAAGCTCCGTTTCAGCGACCAGGCTTGCTGATGAGCGGCGACGCGCGGACGGACGACTCCGGGGACCTGAGGGCCGCGTTCCGGCAGTGGCGTGCGCGGCGCCCCTTCTGGGGCGGGCTGCTGCTCACCCTGGGGGGTGCGGAGATCCTCCTCACCGAGAAGGCGTCGCTGAAGGTCGTCCTGCACATCGGGATGCAGGGCCTGGCGGGCTATCTGCTCCCCGCCGTGATGGTCCTGTGCGGCCTGCTGATCCTCTTCAGCCCGGCCCAGCGTCTGTTCTACTCATTGCTGGGCATCCTGCTGTCCCTGGGCACCTGGCTCACGTCCAACCTCGGCGGCTTCTTCGTCGGTCTGCTCCTCGGAGCCGTCGGCAGCTGCCTCACCTTCGGCTGGCTTCCCGACCAGAAGCCGCGCGGGCGGCTGCTGCGCCGGAAGCACGCCTGAGGCGGGCGGCGCCGCACGGATCCGGACTCCCACCGGCTTGGTCCGTACGCGCGCGGAGGACCGACTTTCCTGTACGCGCAGGGAAGTTGGCACCGTACGCAGCCGGCTCCGGCGTATCTCGATGATCGCGCTCCGTCGCGTAGCGTGACGCGGCGTACACCGAATCGGGGTTCGACTGCCGGGAGGCTCCTGATGGGAAATCCACGCCCTTTAGTGATCGACGTGACCGGACGCGACATCCACGAAGAGGCCGCGCGGATCCGCGAGAGCGGACCGCTGGCCCGGGTGGAGCTTCCCGGGGGCGTCCAGGCCTGGGCGGTGAGCGGTCCCGAGCTGCTGAAGCGGCTGCTCACCGATCCCCGGGTGTCCAAGGACGCCCGGCAGCACTGGCCCCTGTTCGCGAGCGGCGCGATCACACCTGAGTGGCCGCTGTTCACCTGGGTGGCCGTGCAGAACATGTTCACCGCGTACGGCGGTGACCACAGGCGGCTGCGCACCCTGGTCTCCAAAGCGTTCACCGCCCGCCGCACGGCCGCGCTCCAGCCGCGCGTGGAGGAGATCACCCGGCAACTGCTGGACCGCGTGGAGGAGGCCGGGCGCGGCTTCCAGGTCGTCGACCTGCGTGAGGAATTCTGCTATCCGCTGCCGATCCAGGTGATCAGCGAGCTGTTCGGACTGCCCGAGGAGCGGGGCCCCGAGCTGCGGAAGCTGGTCGACCGTATCTTCGACACCTCCGCCGGGCCGGGCGAGATGACGGCCGCGTACCAGCAGTTGTACGTCGTTCTGACCGAACTCGTCGCCGCCAAGCGGGAGTCACCCGGTGACGATCTGACCTCCGGGCTCATCGCGGCCCGCGACGACCAGGACGACACCGCGCTCAGCGAACAGGAGCTGCTGGACACCCTGGTGCTCATGGTCAGCGCCGGTCACGAGACGACGGTCAACCTCATCGACAACGCCGTGCACGCCCTGCTCACCCGTCCCGAACAGCTCGCGCACGTCCGGGAGGGCCGCGCCGACTGGGACGACGTGGTCGAGGAGACCCTGCGCGCGGACGCGCCGGTCGCGAGCCTGCCGCTGCGGTACGCCGTGGAGGACATCGTCCTCGCCGAACTCGGCGGCCCCGACGGAACCGTGATCACCAAGGGTGAGGCGATCCTCGCGGCGTACGCCGCCGCCGGCCGTGATCCCGGGCGCCACGGGAAGGACGCCGATCAGTTCGACGTCACCCGCGCCGACAAGGAACACCTCGCCTTCGGCCACGGTGTGCACCGCTGCCTGGGGGCTCCGCTGGGCCGCCTGGAGGCCCGGATCGCCCTCCCGGCCCTGTTCGAGCGCTTCCCGGGCCTGCGACTCGCGGTCCCGGAGGAGGAGTTGCGTCCGGTCGACTCCTTCATCTCCAACGGCCACCGCGCCCTTCCGGTGCGTATCTCCTAGGACCGGCGGTTCCGAGGTCCCGCGGTCCTGGGCCCGGATCCTCCGGCGCCGGGAGGTCGTGGCGCCCGGATCTCCCCGCGGTGGATCTCCCCGCCGTGGATCTCCCCGCGGGTGGATCTCCTCGCGCCCCGATCCGCCGGCGCCCGGGACCAGGTCACTCCCCGCGCCACCAGGCCGCCGACCGCGCCCAGGCGCTCCTCGGGCGATCGGGCGCGGGGGTCCAGGGCTCCGCGGGGGACGCCGGGAAGTCCGCCGTCGACGTCCGCCGGCCGCCCTCGGACCGTCCGGGGGCCGGGGCGGCCGGAGCGGGCGGGAAACACACCGGCAGCGCGGTGAGCGCGCGGTGGAACGGGCCGGGACGCCACCGCAACTCCTCCACGGGAAGCGTCAGTTCGACGTCCGGGATCCGGTCGAGGAGCTTCTCGACCGCGACGGCCGCGATGAGCCGGGCCGGACCCTGCGCGGGACAGGTGTGCGGGCCCGCGCTCCACGCCAAGTGGGCCCGGTTTCCTGTCCGTTGACCACTCGTGAGGGCCGGGTCGGTGTTCGCGGCGGCGAGGCTCACCACGAGCGGCACACCCGCGCGCAGCAGCGTGCCCTCGTACACGGCGTCGTGCCGCGGGTAGTGCACGGCGTAGTTGGCGATCGGCGGGTCGGTCCACAGCACCTCGTCGAGGGCGTCCTCGACCGGCAGGGTGCCGCCGGACAGGTCGCCCGCGAAGCGGTCGTCGGACAGCAGCAGCCGCAGACTGTTCGCGATCAGGTTCTGCTGCGGTTCGGTGCCGGCGCCCATCAGCACGGCGAGGGTGTGGATCATCTCCTCGTCGGTCAGCGCGGCCGGGTGCTCCATCAGCCAGGACGTCATGTCCGGCGCGGGCCGCAGCCGCTTCAGCTCGACGAGGTCCAGCAGGGTGGTGGTGAGCAGCTCGTTCGCCTTCTCGGCCTCCACCCCGTCGAACATTCCGGACATGCCCTCGACCAGCCGGACGCCGTGGCCGGCGGGGCAGCCGAAGAGATGGTTGAAGACGAGCAGCGGCAGGACCTGGGCGTATTCGCCGAGCAGATCCGCGGTGCCGATCGGCGCGAACCGGTCGATGAGCGTGTCGGCACTGCGCTCGGCATACCCGCGCAGGGTGCTGGACTCGACGCGGGCGAGCGTGTCGGTGATGGCGCCGCGCAGCCGGCTGTGCTCCGCTCCGTCGGTGAACAGGGCGCTGGGCCGGTACATCATCATCGGGACGACCGGGCTGTCCTTCGGGACGGTGCCCTCGGCGAGGGCCTTCCAGCGCCGCGGGTCCTTGGAGAAGGTCTCCGGGCCGCGCAGGACGTGCAGGGCGGCGTCGTACCCGGTGACCAGGACGGCCCGGACGCCGGGCGCGAGTTCCACGGGCGCGGTAGGTCCGGCCTGCCGCAGCCGCCCGTAGACCGCGGCGGGATCGGCCGCGAACTCCGGTCCGTACAGGGGCTGGTGGGCCGGGCAGCCCGGGGGCGGTACGGCGTTCACGCGTGCTCCAGTTCACCGGTGCGGGCCAGCAGATGGGCGACGAGGGCGATCAGCGTCTCGGTGGCGGAGGTCCGGTCGCGGGCGTCGCAGCGCAACAGCGGGGTGGAGGGCAGCAGGTCGAGGGCTTCCCGCACCTCGGCGAGGCTGTGCTCCGGCCCGTCGTCGAAGTCGTTGAGGGCGACGGCGTACGGGAGCCCCAACTCCTCCAGCAGCCCCATGACTTCGAAGGACTGGTCCAGGCGCCCGGTGTCGGCGAGAACGAGGGCGCCGAGCGCTCCGCGCGTCAGGTCCTGCCAGAGCCCGGAGAACCGCCGCTGTCCCGGGGCGCCGAACAGGTAGAGGACCACGGTGTCGTTGAGGGTGACACGGCCGAAGTCGAGGGCGACCGTGGTGGTGGTCTTGTCCTCCGTGCCCGCCAAGTCGTCGACGAGCGCGCCTGCTCGGGTCATGACCTCTTCGGTGCGCAGCGGCCGTATCTCGGACAGCGATCCGACGAAGGTGGTCTTGCCGACCGCGAAGTGGCCCACGACCAGCAGCTTCACGGCGGTCCGCACGCCCTCGGGCAGGTACCTGGTGTCAGAGGCGGGAGCGGAGTCCATCGAGCACCTCCTGAAGGATGCGGGTGTCGGACGGCGGCCCGGCGGAGGGTATCGGCGCGCGTGTCACGAGGTGACCGCTGTCCATCAGGTCGGCGACCAGCACCTTGGTGACGCTGACGGGGAGTTCCAGATGGCCCGCTACCTCGGCCAGCGACAGCGCCCCGGGCCTGCACAGCTCGATCAGCCGCCGCTTCTCGGGGCTGAGTCCGAAGAGCGGCGGGCCGACGGCGGCGATCAGCAGCGTGACGAGGTCGAGGGTGTTGCGCGACGGATGCGAGCGGCCGTCCGTGACGACGTACGACCGCACCAGCCGCTCCCCGGGACGCCGGCCGGGCGGCGTCATGCCGGACTGCCGGTGTCCTGCCGGGCGGGGCTGGTCAGCTCCTTGCCGAGCCGGTCGACCATCTTGTGCATGCGGTAGGTGACCGCCTCCATGTCGACGTCCCCGGTCGTGGACACCGCGAGATGCGTGCCCTCCCCCGCGGCGACGAGGAAGACGTATCCGTGCGCGAACTCGATCAGGGTCTGCCGCCACGGTGTGTCCGGGCTGCCGCAGAACTCGGCGGTGCTGCGGCTGATCGACTGCACGCCGGACAGACCCGCGGCCAGCCGCTCGGCGTCGTCCCGGCCGATGTCGGCGGAATGGGCGCGGAGCATGCCGTCGGCGGACAGCAGGATCGCGTGCCGCGCTTCCGGAACCTTCAGCACCTCGTCGAGCATCCACCCCAGCTCGTTGGTCATGGGCACGGTCATCCCTGTGTGCTCCCTTCGATCGAGTGGGCCGTTTCGTACGACGTCACGGGTACGCAAGTGGGCATCACCGGGATGTCCGCCGCCCCCGCGAGGGCATCCACCGCCGTCACTGAGCCGTCCGCCGTCGGAACCGGAGCGTCCGTCAGCACCACGGGGACCTGCGCCGACGGCACCGGGGCGTGCCTCGGCGGCAACGGGGCATCCGTCGACGACACCCGGGCGTCCGTCGACGACACCGGAGCGTCCGTCCG
>NZ_JBIVVR010000004.1:465548-631097 GCF_044757755.1 Streptomyces sp. NPDC091209
ACGGAGGACCTGCGCCGACGGCACCGGGGCGTGCCTCGGCGGCAACGGGGCATCCGTCGACGACACCCGGGCGTCCGTCGACGACACCGGAGCGTCCGTCAGCGCCACGAGGACCTGCGCCGGCGGCACCGGAGCATCCGTCGACGACACCGGAGCGGGCGCAGACGACACCCCGGCGCGCGTCGGCGGCACCGGAACATCCGCCGGTATCACGGGGACCCGTGTCGGCGGCACCGGAACATCCGTCGACGTCCGCGGGGCCCGTGTCGGTGGCACGGGGGAATTCGTGGGTGCCGCCGGAGCGTGCGTCCGCGTGATCAGGGCGTCCGCGTGCGTCACCGGGGCATCCGTCGATGTCGGCGGACCGTCCGGTGGTGCGAAGGCCTCGGGGTTTCCGGGGGCGTCGGGCGGCCGCGGGGCCGCCGGGGTGCCGGTGGCGTCCCGGTCCGCGCGGCCGAAGCGGGTGCCGCGGGCGAACGCGCCCATACGCCGGGCGTTCTCCTCGGCCGACCGCGCGCTGACGTCCTCGGCGGACACGGCGGGCTCGGCGGGCACGGCCGGTGCGGCGGCTGGAGCCGCGGGAGCGGCGGCGGACGCCTGCTCCGGTCCGCGGCGCCGCCGCTTCGGCAGACCACCGGCCGTCGTCGTCTCGACGGGCTCGGCCGCCCGACGCGTGGGACGCAGCGGCGCCCGGGACGCCACCCCCGGACCCACCGGCCGCCCGCCCGCCCGCGAGGGCTCCGCCCGCGGCGGCACCTCCATCGCGGGGGCCAGATGAGTGAGCAGGTTCGACGGCAGGAACACCACGGCGCGGACACCCCCGTACGGGGACCGCGTGTCCACCGAGACGCGGAATCCGTACCGTGCGGCGAGCACGCCGACGACGGCGAAGCCGAACTGCGGCGGATCGTCGAGCCGGGTCACGTCCACCGGGTCACGGCCGGTCAGCAGCGCGGCGGCCCGCTCGGTCGCCTGGCCGTCCATACCGACACCGGCGTCGTCGACGACCACGCAGGCGCCGTTGTGCGCCGACTGGACGGTCACCTCGACGGTGGTGTTCGGCTGCGAGTGGCGTGCCGCGTTGTCCAGCAGTTCGGCGACGGCGAGGACCACCGGTTCGACCGCGCGGCTCTCGACGGCGACGTCGACCTGACCGTTGACGCGGACGCGCCGGTAGTCGCGGACACGGGAGGTCGCGCCGCGCACCACCTCCGTCAGCGCGGAGGTGCTGCGCTGCCGTCCGGGCCAGGAGCCGCACAGGACGGCGATGGCCTGCGCACGACGGCCGAACTGGGCGTTGGTGTGGTCGATTTCGAGTAGGTCGCGCAGCACGTCGGGGTGGTCGTGCCGGTCCTGCATCTCCGCGATGGACACCTGCTGCTCGTTGGCGAGGGCCTGGATCGAACGCATCGACGCCTTGAGCGCGGACTTCGCGGACTGGTCGGCGCGCGCCTGGGCGTGTCCCACCGCTTCAGAGAAACGTTCGAGGACGGTGTCGAGGTGCTTCGCGAAGTCCGTGCCGGTCAGCCGGACATCGAACGGGCCGGAAGCCGGGACACCCGCGGGAACGTGCTGGTGAGGGGCGTCCTCCAGGGCGGGCAGACGGATCTCGGCCAGGTGGCGCAGCTCCTCGTCGCGGACCCGCAGGTCCTCCGCGAGCCCGGCGGCCCGCCGGCGCTGTCGCCTGCTGATCCCTCGCTGGCGCAGCAGCAGCACGGTGACGGCGAGCAGGCCGGCGGCCAGGCACCAGGACACGGCCTCCGGTATCCGATCGTTCATGGTCCTCAAGTCCTCTTATCCAGAGACGCATTGCTGGGGTGGAAGCAAGAAAAGTGAGGGGTGGGGCGCGAGTTGGCGCGGCGCATGACGGTAGCCCCACGACGCTCTCCGCGCTTGCCGCGGTGCGCAAGGAAGTTGCCCTCATGCGCACCGGCTGTGTGCACTAGGCTGACACCGCGTGACTACCCTCACCCATGCGGGAGTTGATGGTGTCGTTGCCTGCGGGAAACTACCTGGTGGAGACCAGGTCGACGGGTGCGGTGGAACCGTGGGAGCGGACCGACTTCTGGAGCGCGCACATCGGGTCGTACCAGTCCCGGATGGGCTACCGGTACAGCGGTACCGCCGACTTCCGCGGTGAGACGGTGCGTCAGCGTACGGAGGCGTATCAACTCGTCAGGTTCCGGTCGGACGAGATCGAGTACAGCAGGACCGCACGGCAGATCCGTGAGGACCCCGACGGGGACTACCGGTTACTGCTCCCGCTGAGCGGGGAGATCGTCCTGCGTCAGGAGGGTCACGAGGCCCGGCTGACCCCGGGGACGGGCACGCTCGTCTCCTTCGGGTCGCCGTTCCAGTGCCTCCAGGATGCCTCCACCCAGGCGTTCGTCCTCACGATCCCGGCCCGCGAACTGGACGGCCCGCTGAACCGCAAGTCGCCGCTGGCCACCGGCCTCGACCTGAGCAGGGGCCTCGGCCGCGTCGTCCGCTCGATGCTCGACGGTCTGTACGCCGAGCGCGACGACCTCACCGACTCCCAGTTCAACGCCGTGTCCGACCGTGTGGTCGAGCTGCTGTGCATGCTCACCGCGGGCGACGACCGCCCCGACGGCGCCCGCCATCTGGCGGACGTGGAGACGGCCGTCCGCCGCCATGTCCGCGAGAACGCCGCCGATCCCGGCCTCACCGGCACGTCCATGGCGCACGCCCTCGGCTGGTCGCTGCGCCAGATCCAACTGGCCCTGCAGCACGCGGGCACCACCCCCCGCGACCTGATCCGCGAGGAGCGTCTGCGCCTGGTCCGCGAACGCCTCCGGTGCGGCGACTGCGAACGTCTGACCATCACCGATCTGGCCTACGCCTCGGGGTTCTCGTCGGCCAGCGCCCTCAGCACCGCGTTCCGGCAGCGCTTCGGGGTGAGCCCACGGGAGATGCGCAACGGCGTCCGTGGGACATGACAGGGCAGGGCCGCCCAGCCCGCCCCAGCCCGTACGTCCCTACGCCTGCCCGCCCTTCGCATGTCCGCCTGCCTGCCGTCCCGCCTGTCCGCCTGTCCGCCGACGGCATCTCGTCGGAACCCCTCCGACGCTCCCGGCCTGGGACAATCGACACAGGACGGGATCTCGGACGGAGACGGACTGCTTCTTCGGGAGTGGAGATGGATCTGCGGCAGATGGAGGTCGTGGTCGCGGTGGCCGAGGAGGGCGGTTTCACCGCGGCGGCCCAACGGCTGCACGTGGTGCAGTCCGCCGTGTCGAGCACGGTCCTCGCGCTGGAACGGGAGCTGGGCACCCCCCTGTTCGACCGCACCACGCACCGGGTGTTCCTGACCCCGGCGGGCGAGGTCTTCGTCCCGGCGGCGCGCGCCGCGCTGCGGGCGGCGGAACAGGCGCGGGCGACCGTCGACCTGGTCCGCGGACAGCTCCGGGGCAGGATCACGATCGGCACGACGCAGGGTGTCTGGGCCGACCTCCACCGGCCGCTGGCCGCGCTGCGCGCCGAGCACCCCGGCGTGGTCGTGCGCTTGCGGCAGACGTCCGTGACCGACATCCGGCACGCGCTGCGCGAGGGCACCGTAGACCTGGCCGTGGTCGCGCTCGACCGGCAGCGGCAGCGCGGTCTGGTGACCCGGCCGCTGTCGTACGAGGAGATGGTGCTGGTGTCCGCCCCGCGGCGGGCTCTCACCGGAACCGGCCCGGACGGCACGGTCACGCTCGCCGAGACCGCCCGGCTGCCCCTGGTGGACTTCACCCCGGGCTGGGCCATCCGCTTCGCCGTCGACCGGGCGTTCCGTGCCGCGGCCGTGGAACGGGAGACGACCTTCGAGGTCGACGACATCGTCGCCGCGGCCGAACTCGTCCGGAGCGACCTGGGCGTCTGCGTCATGCCCGCCTCGATCGCCGGACAGTTCCCCGACCTCAGCACCCACGCCTTCGCCCGGCACGCACCCCACTGGAAGATCATGATGGTCCACCCCCGCGGCGACACCCCGCCGGCGGTCACCGCGCTGCTGCGGCACATGCCCTGAGGACGTACGCGCTCCGTCGGTCCGGTGGCGGTGGTACGCACGCCGGTCAGGCGGATCCGGCGGGGTGGGCGGGCTGAGGGGTCAGGCGGGTCAGGCCCTTGCGGTCGTAGTAGCGGGTCATCGCGAAGCCGAAGACAAGGGCGAGCACGGCGCCGACGCCGATCATGAGCCAGGCGCGGCCCAGCCCGGCGTCGGCGCGCGCGTCGAAGAAGAGGATGGCGCGCACCCCGTCGCTGAGCTGGCGCATGGGCTCGAAGACCGACAGGAAGCGGTAGAAGCCGGGGACCGCCTGGAGCGGCACGGTGGCGCCCGAGGACGGCAGGCCCAGCACGATGAACACGAACATGGACACGAGCTGCCCGATCCCGCCGAAGGCCGCGTTGATCGCCTGGACGCCCAGTCCTACGGCCAGGCTGGCGCAGTAGGAGTAGATCCACAGCAAGGGCAGGTGGGTGGCGTCCATGCCGAGGATCGCGACGGTGGCCAGCATGACCAGGGAGACCGTGAGCACGGTGATCCCGGCGGTCATGACCATCTTCAGGAGCAGGGTCTGGGTACGGTTGATCGGCACGGTCGGGCGGCGGGTGTGCCAGGGGCCGATCTCGTTGTCGGCATAGCCCAGGGCCGTGTCGACGCCGGTACTGATGAGGTTGCCGCCGAGGAATCCGGCCAGTACCAGGAGCAGGGTGTAGTAGAACGCGCTCAGCCCGAGACCGCTGTGTGCGCCGATGGGGTGGCCGACCCGGGTGACGACCTGGACGGGATCGGCGAGGAGCAGTCGCGTGGTGGAGTCCGCCTTGGCGGTCACGGGCGACGCCGACAGTTCCTTGCCGATCGTCGTGGAGGCCTGCTGAGCGGCCGCTGTGGTGATCCGACTGGCCAGCGACGAACCGAGGCTGCCCGTACCGGGGTTGGTCAGCACCGTCATCGTGGGCCGGACCGTGGCGTTCGCCGTGGTCAGCGCGGTCAGGGAGTCGGTGAAGTTCCTGGGGACGACCAGGGCGCCGTAGATCCTGCCGGAGGAGAGTTCGTCCTGGGCCTGCGCGCGGGTGAGTCTGCGCCAGTCGGCCGTGCCGGAGGTGTCGCTCGCGACGATGGCCGCGGTGACCTGGGTGCCCACGTTCTGCCGCTGCCCCGGAGGCGGTTTGCCGGTGTCCTCGTTGACCAGTCCGATCGGCAGGTCGTGCAGATGCCGGCTCGGGTCGACGATGCCGCCCATGTAGAGCAGCGACAGCAGCAGCGCGAGCAGCCCCGTCAGCACGGTGGGCACCAGCCACAGCTTCGGACGGCGCAGGAGCGCTGCGGCACGCGCCTGGGCGGGCGCACCGACGCGGGCACCCCGGCCGGCGTCCGGGCCGCCAGGACCGCCGACGCGCGGGGCGTCACCGCTGCCCGTCGCCTTGGCGTCCTCGTCGCCGTCGTCCGCGGGCTGATTGCTGTCGGCGTCCATGGATCTCCGTAGGTTCCGGGGCGGCGCGGGAGCGGCGGTGGGCGCGCGGCCCGGCCGGGGAGTCCGGGGCCGCACGTCAGGTCAGGATCGGCTGTACGCGCGTCTCATGGACGGCGACTCGCCGAGTCCCCGGCGCCGGACGGCTCCACTCCCGGGTCCTACGGCCGAATCGGTACGGCCGAGTCGGTACGGCCGAGTCGTACGTACGGCCACACGGGAGGTGCAGAAGGCGCTCGCCCGCACGACGACCCGAGCACGGCCGCGTTCCCGCCCCTGCGGACCTCCGTCACCCGGGCCGGACGTCCCTCGTCCGGGTCAGCCGTTCGACGCCCCGGCCGACATCTCCGGCCGTGTCGCTCACACGCTGGCCCCACTTCCCCTCCCGGACACCGTGGCGTCACACCGAACGGGCACGTTTCCCCCGTCCCCGTTGCAACGCCTCGGATTCCGTCCGTCCGTACGCGGGCGTGACGCGGAAGGACGACGTGCGCCGTGTCCCTGCCCCCGCTCGACAGTCTCCCCGCCCCCACACCCACACCCACCTCCGTCGCCACCTCCGTCCCCGTCCCCGTACCCGCACCCGCACCCAGCGATTCACCTGGCGATGCGCCTGGCGCGGCCCACCCCCTTTCCGCGCATCCCCCTTCCCCCACCAGCTCCCCCTCCGCCACCCGGCGCACGGCCCTCACCCGGCTCGTCCGCCTGGTCCTGGCGCTGCTCCCCCTGCTGTTGATCGGAACGTGGGCGGCGCTGGACTGGCGCGCGCTGCGCGACGGCGTCACCCGTCTGGGTGCGGCCGATCCCTGGTGGCTGCTCGCCGGGGTCTTCTTCACCCTGCTGGGTTGGGTGGCCGCCGCGTGCGTCCGTCAGGGTGCCCTGCCGGAAAGGCTGCCGCCCGGCCTGCTGCTGGCGTCGCAGTTCGCCGCCGGCGCCGCCAACCACGTACTTCCGGCGAGCATCGGCGCCCATGCGGTCACTCTGCGCTTCCTGCAGAACCAAGGCATACCGCTGCCCCGCGCGACCGCCTCGCTCGCCCTGTACTCGCTGGTCAAGCCGGTGGCGAAGATGCCGGTGCTGATCCTCTTCCTGGTGGCCTTCGAGGACACCCTCCGGCTCGGCGAACTCGCGCCGGACCGCTGGACGCTGTTCCTGGCCGGAGGAAGCGTGGTGCTCGGTCTCACGACCGCCTGCCTGCTCCTGAAGATCGTCCGTCCGCTGCGCCGCCCGGCCGTCGACTTCCTGCGCACCGCGCTGACCGATGTCCGGATCCTGCACACCCGGCCCAGTCGCGTACTCGCCCTGTGGGGCGGGTCGGCCGCCACCCCGGTGCTCCAGGGAAGCGTGATCGCGTCGGTCGGCTTCTCACTCGGGCTGCCGTTGTCGTGGGCGCAGGTGGTGTTCGCGCTGCTGATCGCCAGTACCGCCGTGGGCGCCGTACCCGCGCCGGGCGGAATCGGCCCGGTGGACGCGGCCCTGGTGTTCACCATGGTCGCGCTGGGCGCCCCGATGGGCCTGTCGACGGCCACCGTCATCGGCTACCGCGTCCTGACGGTCTGGATCCCCCTGCTCCCGGGCACCCTCGTCCTCTCGGCCCTCGTCCACCGCAAGGTGCTCTGACTCCTCGTTCGCCCCCGGGGAGTCCCGTACGGCGAGCGGCGAAGCAGCGCTCGGGGGTGCCGCGGAGAAGACGGCACGCGACAAAGTCCTCGTCCACGCCTGGTGGGTCGTACGGATCGCCCGGGCCTGGTGGCGCCCCCAACCCGACCTAACCCGCACCCGAGCGAACGGCCGCCGTAAGGCGGCGGCCGTCGCGGTCCGGTGTGCGGGCCCCGGCCGGCCCCGGCTCAGCCCTCGTCGGGCGTCAGCCGCAACGAGATCGAGTTGATGCAGTACCGCTGATCCGTCGGGGTCGCGTACCCCTCACCCTCGAACACATGGCCGAGGTGCGATCCGCAGCGGGCGCAGCGCACCTCGGTGCGGGCCATGCCGTGCGAGCGGTCCTGGATCAGCTCGACGGCGTCGGAGTCCTTCGGGTCGTAGAAGGACGGCCAGCCGCAGTGCGACTCGAACTTCTCCGTGGAGGTGAAGAGTTCGGCGCCGCAGGCGCGACAGGAGTAGACGCCCTTCGCCTTGGTGTCGGTGTACTCGCCGGTGAAGGCGGGCTCGGTGCCCGCCTTGCGCAGCACCGTGTACTCGGCCGGGGTCAGCTCCGCGCGCCACTGCTCGTCCGGCTTTTCGATGTCGTACGACATGAAGCTCAACCCCTCACGCTCAAGGAGGCCCCGCTGGGGGCCATGGTCACTCGGACAGCCGGGCGAGGATCTCCGGTCCGAGATCCGTCACGTCGCCCGCGCCCATGGTGAGAACGAGATCACCGGGCTTCGTCATTCCCGCGACGACCGACGGCACCTCGGCCTTGTCGTGCACCGGCGTCACCTCCGCGCCCGCGGCCCGGGCGGCCGTGAGGATCAGTTCGCTGGTGACACCCGGGATCGGGTCCTCGCGGGCCGGGTAGATGTCCAGGACGACGGAGGCGTCCGCCAGCGACAGGGCCTCGCCCATCTCCTTGCCCAGCTCCTGGGTGCGGGAGAACAGGTGCGGCTGGAAGACCACGAGGATGCGGCCCGAGGCGCCGGCCCGCATGGCCTCCAGGTCGGCGGTCATCTCGGTCGGGTGGTGCGCGTAGGAGTCGATGACCTGGACTCCGGCCGCCTCGCCCTTGAGCTGGAGGCGGCGCTTCACGCCGGTGTACGAGGCGAGCGCGGGGGCCAGTTCGGCGGCCGGGATGCCGAGGGCGACTCCCGCGGCCAGCGCGGCGACCGCGTTGTGCGCGTAGTGGCGGCCGGGGACGGAGACCGTGAAGGTCAGCTCGGCGCCGTCCAGCAGGACCGTGACCTCGCTCTTCAGGCCGTGCGGGACCACGGAGAGCACCCGGACGTCCGCGTCGGCGGCATCGCCGTACGTCACCACGCGGACGTCCCGGCCCGTGACCCTGCGGGTCAGCTCGCGGGCGCCCTCGTGGTCCGCCGAGATCACCAGCGTGCCGCCCTCGGTGACACGGTCCACGAACGTCTCGAAGGACTCGTAGATCTCTTCCATGGACGCGTAGTTGGCGTGGTGGTCGAGCTCGACGTTGAGGATGATCGCGACCTCGGGCGCGTACTTGTGGAAGCTGCGGTCCGACTCGTCGGCCTCGGCGACGAAGATCTCGCCCTCGCCGTGCAGGGCGTTCGAACCGGGGGCGTCGAGGTCGCCGCCGATGGCGTACGACGGGGAGAGGCCGAGCGACGACAGGGACACGGCCAGCATCGAGGTGGTGGTCGTCTTGCCGTGGGTGCCCGCGACCGCGATCGGGCGCAGGTCGTCCATCAGGCGGGCGAGGGCGTCCGAGCGGTGGACCACCGGGATGCCGAGCTCGGCGGCCCGGGCGAGCTCCGGGTTGTCCGCGCGGATCGCGGAGGAGACGACGACGCAGGTGGCGTCGGGGGCGAGGTGGTCCCCCGCGTGCCCGATGTGGACCGTGGCGCCCAGCGCTCGCAGCGCCTCGGCGGTGGCGGACTCCTTCGCGTCGCTGCCCGCCACCTGGGCTCCGCGCTGCGCGAGGATCTTCGCGATACCCGACATCCCGGCGCCGCCGATGCCGATGAAGTGCGGTCGGTCCATCGCGGTAGGAAGGCCGGGTGCCATGCGTGTATCTCCCCAAGATCCGGTACGAAGGTGGGCGCGCTCTCCCGAGGAGAACGCGGACCCAGCCTATGGGGTACGGCGGACAGTGCCTCACAAGGGACACCGGCGTACCGGCCCCGGCCACCCGGGGCGGACGCCCAGCCGTCTCCCGAGGAACGCCAGGACAACGGACCACCGGCCGCACGCCCTGGGACGTCCCTGGACCGGATTCGCGCCCGCGCCGCTCATTCCCCGGGAACCGGCAATGGCGGAGCCGCGCCCCGCACCACTCCGGGGCAGCGGGGGCTGCGCCGCACGCGGCGCCCTCACGCCCCCGGACGCGACCCCGTACCCGCCGCGCCCCCGGGGCCCGGGGCTCGGGGCCCGCTCACGCCTTGCTGTGCGAGAACAGCTTCAGCACCGGGACGCCCACCTTGTGGCGGGCCCGCGAGGCCCAGTCGCGGTGGAAGAACTCCTCCACGTAGTGGGGGTCGGTCAGCACGATGACCTCGTCGGCCTCCACCTCGTCGACCAGGCTCTTCAGCGCGTCGAGCGGGTGGTCCTCGATGAGCCGCCCCTCGGCCGCGCTGCCGGACGAGCGCAGGGCCAGCAGCGACACCTCCAGCGCCTGCTCACCCTGGCTGGCGGCCGCCTCGCCCTCCGGTGTGTCGCCCTCGCGGGCCGCCTCGTCGATCTCGCCGAGCGCCACGTCGTCGATGGCCCGCAGCAGCCGGTCCGCCTGGTCGCCCCGGGGCTGGAGCAGTACGTGGAAGGCGACCGTCTCGTCACCGTGCAAGGTGGTGACGAACTCCACGTCGGCGGACGTCAGGGCCTTCTCGATCATCAATACGCTTGTGAACACGACAGGCGCCCTTCTCGTCCGTGGGCCGTCCCGGCCCCTGCGGAAACCATCCTGCCCCGTGACCGCACGGGTACTGCGCGATTTAGTGTGCCCACCGGAAGAGAAACGGAACCAGCCATTCCGACGGCTTGTCAGGGCCGACGGTATCGGCTGTACAGGAACCCGGCCTCTTCCAGCAAAGACACCAGTTCGAGCTGTCGCGGGACCGGCACCGAGGGTCCACCGGCGATCCGCTGGGCGTCGCCCGCGGCGAGCATCGGGGCCAGGGTCAGGCACATCTCGTCCAGCACGCCGGCCGCGATCAGCTGGCCCAGCAGCCGGGGCCCGCCCTCGGTCAGCAGCCTGGTGTGCCCGAGGTCGCCCAGAGCCCGTACGGCGCGGGCGGGATCGATCCCCCTGCCGTCCCCGGCGATCACCACCTGCGCGCCCGCCCGCTCGGCCGCCGCGATCCGGTCCGGGGCGGCCGCGGCACCCGTCAGCACCAGCGTGGGCACCAGGGGCGAGGTGAAGAGCGGCAGCGAGAAGTCGAGGTCGAGGCTCGCCGTGACCACGGCGATGGCGGGCGCGGGGCCCTGTCCGGCGGCCTCCCGGAGTGCCGCGAAGGCCTCACGCGCGCGTGCCGGCCGGTAGCCCTCCTGCCGCGCCGTCTCCGCCCCGACGACCACGACGTCCGCGAGACCGCGCAGGACGCCGAAGATCCGCATGTCGGTGGCGTTCGAGATGGGCTGCGAGCGCCCGTCGTGCTGGGCCGCGCCGTCGAGCGTGGACACCATGTTGGCCCGCAGCCAGGGCCCCTGGACCTGGGGGTAGGCGTAGGCCTCCGCCAGTTCGCCGAGTTCCCACTCGCGCTCCGCCACATCCGTCACGGAGGCCTCGGCGGAGGCCTGGGCTGCTGTTTCGTAGGTCACAGGGAACAGGCGTCGCATGACGAGCAGTGTGGCACGGCGCATAGAGTGGGGAACCGTGTCGTCCACCTCCACCGCCTCCGCGATCGACCCGATAGCCGAAGCGGCACCCCTGTCCCTGTGCGCCCGCGAGCCGCACGTCCCCGCCGACCGGCTCGTCGCCGAGATGGTGCCGCCGCCGCGCTTCGACTCGGTCCGGTTCGCCACGTACCTCCCGGACCCGAACCAGCCCAGCCAGACCGAGGCCGTGGGCGTCCTCGAAGGCTTCGCCGCGGGGCTGGGCGGGGCGCACGCCGTGGGCGCGCCCAAGCGGCGGCTGTTCGGCTTCGGCAAGGCGCCGAAGACACAGGCCGGCCCCCGGGGCGTCTACCTGGACGGCGGCTACGGCGTCGGCAAGACCCACCTCCTGGCCTCCCTGTGGCACGCGACCCCGGCGGAGCCCTCGCTCAAGGCGTTCGGCACCTTCGTGGAGCTGACGAACCTGGTGGGCGCGCTCGGCTTCCAGAAGACCGTGCAGACCCTCTCCGGGCACCGCCTCCTGTGCATCGACGAGTTCGAACTCGACGACCCGGGGGACACCGTCCTCGTCTCCACCCTGCTCGGCAAGCTGGTCGACGCGGGCGTCGCCCTGGCGGCCACCTCGAACACACTTCCTGGCAAGCTCGGCGAGGGCCGGTTCGCGTCCGCCGACTTCCTGCGGGAGATCCAGGGCCTGTCCGCGCGCTTCCGTCCGCTGCGCATCGACGGTGAGGACTACCGCCACCGCGGGCTGCCCGAGGCGCCCGCCCCGTTCTCCGACGAGGAGGTCACCAAGGCGGCGTACGCCACCGACGGCGCCTCCCTGGACGACTTCCCGCACCTGCTGGACCATCTCGCCCGTGTCCACCCGAGCCGGTACGGCGCCCTCACCGACGGGATCGGGGCGGTCTGCCTCACCGACGTCCAGCCCGTCCCGGACCAGTCGACGGCGCTGCGGCTCGTGGTCCTCGCCGACCGGCTGTACGACCGTGAGGTGCCGGTCCTCGCCTCCGGAATGCCGTTCGACCGGCTGTTCAGCGAGGAGATGCTGAACGGCGGGTACCGCAAGAAGTACTTCCGCGCGATCTCCCGGCTGACCGCGCTCGCCCGTGACGCGAAGGGCCTCGTGGAGGGCCGGGGAGTCTAGGACCTCGTTCAGGGCACCCCCTTCCGGGCACCTCCTCTTCCAGGCACTCCGCCGGCCCGCTACCCCGCGGGCGGATCCGGCAACAACCGTGCCTCCGCGACGTAAAGTGGAGATGTCAGACAGAACGGGCACCCCGGAAGGGGGTCGTCATGATCCAGGAAATCATCGTGGGGATCGTGGCGGCCGGGTCCGCCTCCCTGGTCTACGTCGCAGCCAGCGCCCGGGTCATCAAACAGTACGAACGCGGAGTGGTCCTCCGTCTCGGACGGCTCGCGGGAGAGGTCCGCCGCCCCGGCTTCACCATGGTCGTGCCGTTCGTGGACCGGCTGCGCAAGGTCAACATGCAGATCGTGACCCTGTCCGTGCCGGCCCAGGAGGGCATCACCCGGGACAACGTCACGGTCCGGGTGGACGCGGTCGTCTACTTCAAGGTGGTGGACGCGGCGAACGCGGTCATCCAGGTCGAGGACTACCGCTTCGCGGTCTCCCAGATGGCACAGACGTCACTGCGCTCGATCATCGGCAAGAGCGACCTGGACGACCTGCTGTCCAACCGCGAAATGCTCAACCAGGGCATGGAGTTGATGATCGACAGTCCGGCGATCGGCTGGGGTGTACAGATCGACCGGGTCGAGATCAAGGACGTGTCGCTGCCGGAGACGATGAAGCGGTCCATGGCCCGGCAGGCCGAGGCGGACCGTGAACGCAGGGCCCGGATCATCAACGCCGACGCGGAGTTGCAGGCTTCCAAGAAGCTGGCCCAGGCCGCCGAGGTGATGTCGGAACAGCCGGCCGCGCTCCAGCTGCGCCTGCTGCAGACGGTGGTGGCCGTCGCGGCCGAGAAGAACTCCACACTCGTCCTGCCCTTCCCGGTGGAACTGCTGCGCTTCCTGGAACGCGCGCAGTCCGGACAGCCTCCGATGCCGACGGAGCCGCAGCGGGCGCGACAGCCGGACGTACCGCCCGCGGAACCTCCCACCGTGCCGGACCGGATCAACGGAGTTCCGGAGGCGCTCGGCCTGTCGGAGGCGTTCACGGACACGGACGGGCTCGGGATCCCGGACGCGTTCGGAATCCTGCGCGCACCCGGAACACCGACGGATCCCGGGGAGCCGGACGGGTCCGGGGAAGCGGAGGAATCCGGGACGGGGCCGGAGCGCGCGGAGCCGGAGGCGCCCACGGGATAGATCCCGTGCCCGCCCCGGGTCTGCTCGACCCGGCCGACCCGGCCGCCCCGGCCGCCCCGGCCGAGCAGACCGACCCGGCCGAGCAGGCCCAGCAGGCGGACTGAGCACGCGGCGCGGCCCCGGAGAGACGCGGGCGGGTGACTCCGGGGCCGCGGACGGGCGGCACACCCTCGGCAATGACCGCATCATCACATTTATTCTCATATCGTCACACAATGAATCTCTCTCTACGGAGCGTCGCCGTGACCTGCACCGTGGGAGCACTCGGTGCCGCCCTCACCGCGTGCGGCGGGCCGGCGAGTCCGGCTGCCGCCCGCCGGGGACACCACGCGCCCACCACCGCCACCGCCCTCGCCAGCTCCGGCGCCACCGCCTCGCGACCGCCCACGCTCGCGCCCGGACCCGCCGGGCTGACGCCCGTCTTCAAGAACGGGCCGCGCACACGGGCCAAGACCGTCGCACTGACCTTCGACGCGGACATGACCGCGGACGAGGGGGCGCGGGCGGCGGCCGGTGAGCATTTCGACAATCCGCGGCTGATCGCGACGCTGCGGAAGTTCAAGGTGCCCGCGACCGTCTTCATGACGGGCCGGTGGGCCGACGAGTACCCGCGGGAGGCCAAGGACATCGGGCAGGACCCGCTGTTCGAGATCGCCAACCACTCGTACAGTCACTACGCCTTCACCAGCGACTGCTACGGGCTGCCGACCGTGCCCGAGGACAGGATGCGCGCGGACGTGGAGCGGGCGTACGACGCCTTCAGGAAGGCCGGGGTACGGAACGCGATGCCCTACTTCCGTTTCCCCGGCGGGTGTTACGACCAGCGGTCGCTGCGCGCGCTGAGCGCGGCCGGGGTCACCGCCGTGCAGTGGGACGTGGTGAGCGGGGACGCTTTCGCGACGGACGCCGACGCCGTGGCACAACAGGTCCTCGAGGGTGTGCGGTCCGGGTCCGTCGTCGTCATGCACTGCACCCGCAGCGCGGCGCCGACGACCGAGCGGGCCCTGCGGACGGTCGTTCCCGAACTGCGGCACAGGGGCTTCCGGTTCGTGAAGGTGTCCCAGCTCATCGGCGCGGCGGACGCACGGCACTGAGCATCCCCCGGTCCACCCGCCCCTCGTACGTCCCGGCACGCCCGTCCCCCGTACGTCCCGGCACTCCGCTCCTCCTGTGTCCCGGCCGCCGGTCACTCGTAAGCTGCGGGCATGAGCGACGACTACTGCGCGATAGGCGCCGACGGGCCGGCCGGAGAGTCCGTCGGCGGCCCCGACGCGGCGGGACAGGGCGGGCCGCCGTACGCGGAGTGCGTGCTGTGCCGTGAGCCCACCGAGTACCCGGAGTCACACAAGGGGATCACGCTGTGCCCCGTCTGCGCCTGGCAGGAGGCCCAGCGCACCGCGTGTTCGGGCTGACCGACAGGGGCGCGGCCTCGGGACGGGCGGCCGCGGGACCGGTGGACGGCCGCGAGAACCGGCCGTCCGTTCGGAACGGATCTTCCGCCTGGCAGACTGGTGGGCGTGAGCAGCGACCCGACCTCCGCCGAGGACAGCCCGTTCCGTACCGAGCCCACCGTGCGTGACAAGGCGCGGCAGTTCGTGCTGCCGCTGGTCGTCCACATCGAGAAGGCCGCTCCCCCGGCGCGCACCGACGCGCTGGAGACCGCGGCGCGGGCCGTACTGACCATCCTGAGCGACGAGCGTTCGCTCGGGGAGGGCGAGTGGGCGCAGGCGATGCGGGACTGGCAGGACGCCCGGATCCGCAAGGTCGTACGGCGGGCGCGCGGTGCCGAGTGGCGGCGGGCCGAGGCTCTGCCCGGCATCACGGTGACCGGGGGGTCCGCGGAGGTGCGGGTCTTCCCGCCGGTACCGCTGGACGGCTGGCCGAAGGATCTGGCGCGGCTCCAGGTGTCCGGTACGGACCTCGACGATCCGGAGCCGCCGGCACCGGCCGATCCGGCGGCGCCCGTGCTGTGGCTCAACCCGGAACTCGAGATGTCGGCCGGCAAGACGATGGCGCAGACGGGTCATGGCGCCCAACTGGCCTGGTGGGAGCTGTCGGAGAAGGAGCGGGCCGCCTGGCGCGACGCGGGTTTCGCGCTGTCCGTGCGCACCGCGGATCCGGCCCACTGGAGTGAACTGACGGCCTCGGAGCGGCCGTTGGTCCGTGACGCGGGGTTCACGGAGATCGCCCCCGGACTGACCGTCGCCGTCGAGGGGCACGACCGCGTCGGCGCCCTGCCGGAACGCACACCGGACTCGGCGGGCTGACAGCGGGCTGACGCCCAGGTGCTCTGCCCGGCTCCGGGCGCGGTCGACGTGGTGCGGGTGCGCACCTGCGCCCGGCCCGTGGGTCCGGAGCCTCAGTCGGCCAGCGTGCAGGCGAGTTCCGTGGTGACCCGGACGAGTTCGGTGTCCGGCTCGGCGAGCAGGTGCTGCAGGGTGCCGCGGTGGGCGCGTACGGCCTGGCGGGCTTCGCGTTCCCAGCCCACCCAGTTCTCGCGGCGGTTGAGGAGCTTGGGGTAGGCGGCGGCCGTGCGCTCCCACTGCCGGGCGTCCGCGATGTCCTTCAGGAGCTGGATTATCTGCACACGGCAGGTGACCTGGGGAAGTTCGGCGAGTTCCCAGAGGAAGGGGACGGTCGCGGCCGTCGCCTGCTCCACGACGAATCCGTACTGGCAGATTCGCTCCCGCAGGTCCTGGAGCGCGGCCCTGGCCGTCGCCGCGTCACCCCAGGCAACCGTGTTGAGCAGGAACGGGATGGCCTCCGCCGACCCCTTGGAGTCCTTGATCTCGTCCCACGACACGCGTTCCAGGTTTTTGAGTGGTGTTGCCATTTCCGCTCCCTCCGAAGGCGTCGGACAGTGTCAGGTGCTCGGGCGGGACCGACAGCCCGTCCGGACGATCACGCCCCCGAGGGAGGCTCCTGAGATGACGTCAGCACTCACCGCTGGCAACGAGGTTGACGCCACGGCTATTATCCACGCCGACAGCGTCTTCGTGCAATTGCACGAGAAATTGCACGAAGACGAGAGGCAGGGGCCGCGTGAGGTCCGGCCGGGGCCCGCGAGCGGGTGGCCGTCCGGGCGCACGGGCGGTGGAACGTCAGCAAGGAGAGTGCGCGTTGGTGCCATCAGTGCCGAACGGAGTGCGGGCGAGCTCGCTGAGCGTCCGCTGGATCAAGAGCAGGCACAGCAACGCCGAGGGCAACTGCGTCGAGGTGGCCTCTCTGGGCGACGGAGGCATCGCGGTGCGCAACTCCCGCGACCCCAATGGTCCGGCGCTCGTCTACACCCCGGCGGAAGTGGCCGCGTTCCTGGCCGGCGCGAAGGAGGGGGAGTTCGACCACCTGCTGTGAGACGGTCCCGGACCCGCCGAACTCCGTTGAAGCGGAAGGCCAGTTGTCCACTTCTGCCTCCCCCTGCGGCAGAGTCCGGCGCAGTGCGATAATTTTGACTGTCTTCTGCCGGTCGACTGGGAGTCAGGATGTCCGTCGAGTCACCCCGCGCCTCCCGCCTCGAACCGTATCTGAGCCGGCCGGAGCCCGCCCCCACTCTGCTGAAGATGCTGGTCGGCGTGCAGCTCGCCGGGGCCCGCGAGGACGCGGGCCTCTCCCAGGAACAGGCGGCGCGTTCCCTGGGGTTCAGCGGGGCGAAGCTGTCACGCATAGAGGCGGGCAAGGGCCGCAAGCCCCCCACGGAGGGCGACGTCCGGGCGCTGCTCGAGCTGTACGGGACCGACGACTACGAGGTGTCGGTCCTCCTCAGACTCCTGAAGCGCGCCGGTGAGCCGGGATGGTGGCAGCGCTACGACAAGCGGTTGATGCCCGAGTGGTTCGACCGGCTGGTCGGGCTCCAGGAGGCGGCCACCACCATCCGCACCTTCGAGATCCAGTACGTTCCGGGACTGTTGCAGACTCCCGACTACACCCGCGCCGTGGTGGAACGCGGCCTGCCGACGGCGCCGGCCGGTGAGGTACAGCGCCGGGTGGAACTGCGGATGCGCCGGCGGGAGCTGCTGAACCGGGCGGACCCCCCTCATCTGTGGGCCGTCGTCGACGAGTCCGTTCTGCTCCGGGTCCTGGGCAGCCGCGAGGTGATGCGCGCCCAGCTGGAGCACCTCATCGCGATGGCTCAGCGTCCCCATGTGATCGTGCAGGTCGTGCCGTTGGACGTCACGAACGCCTCGGCACCGGCCATCCCCGTCACCTATCTGCGCTTCGGCGGTGTCGAACTGCCCGACATCGTCTACCTGGAGCACATCAGGAGCGCCAACTTCCTGGAGGACCGCGACGAGACGGAGGAGTACCGCGTGGTACTGGACCGGCTCGCCGACGAGGCCCTCAGCCCTCGCGCATCCCTCGCGTTGCTGCGCGACACGGCGGACCGGCGCTACAACGCCTCGCACTGACGGGGCATCGCACCGGGTCACCCTTGGTCGATCCGGCGAGGACCCGCGGGGTGGGGCGCCGAGTGCGTGTCGCGCCCACGAAGACGCCGGCGGACCACCCGCCGCCACGGCGCCGCGAAGGGACCCGCCCCGCGGATCACGCGGCACACACAGGGACGGACGGGGAGCGGGCTCCGCCGGACCGGCCTAGCGGATGCGGCCGACCCCGCCGAACTCGATCCACTCCTGGGTGAGTTGGCGCGGCACGACGTCGGTGTCCGGACGCCAGGTGGACACTTCCACGAGTCCGGGTTCGAGGATGTCCATGCCGTCGAAGAACTCCGCCACGTCCTTCTCCTGGCGCACCCGGCCCCAGTGGCCCTGCGTCGCGGTGGCCATGAAGTCGGTGACGAACTTCCGGACCTCCGCGTCCTCGCTGACCAACTGGCACATGACCATGAAGCTGCCGGGCGCGAGCCGTTCGGCGACACGGCGGATCACGGGGAGGGGCCCGTCCGTCTCGCTGTCCGGGATGCAGTGGAACACCGAGTTGAAGAGCACGGCCACCGGCTGGGAGAGGTCTATCAGCCGCCGGGTGTCGGGGTGGTCGAAGATCGCCTCGGTCTCCCGCAGGTCGGCGTGGATGACGGCCGTGCGATCGTTCTGGTCCAGCAGGGCCCGGCCGTGCACCAGCACCATCGGGTCGACGTCGACGTACACCACCCGGGAGGCCTCGTCGATCTCCTGGGCGACCTGGTGCACGTTGTTCTGGGTGGGCAGGCCGGATCCGTGGTCGAGGAACTGCCTGATTCCGTATCCGTCCGCCAGCGTCCTGACCACCCGCTGCAGGAAGCGCCGGTTGTTCAACGCCAGCGCGCGGGTGCTGGGCACGACCTTGTCCAGCTCTTCGCAGGCCGCCCGGTCGGCGGCGTAGTTGTCCTTGCCGCCCAGGTAGTGGTCGTACATGCGCGCGGCCGTGGGCACCGTGGCGTCGATGGACGTGGACAGCTGCTCGCCAGGCTGCATCGTTCCCCCAGATCCGTGTCGCGCCAACCCGACTGGCCCGACCGGCAACCCATACTAGGGAAACGGAAGTTGGCCTTACCAGTCCTCGAAGGGAGGACGCGGTGAGGATCCCGTGCCGGCCCGCGCTCCCGGGTCAGCGGGGTGGCGTGAAATGGCCGATCAGCAGGGACAGCCGCCGCTCGTGGCCCGCCCGGGGCATGCGCCCGCCGCGCATCAGGGTGACCAGGCCGTGCAGACCGCTCCAGTAGGTCTCGGCGAGGACGGCCGGGTCGTCGTCCCCGGCGAGCGGCAGGATCGCCTCCCGCAGTTCGCCGAGGGCGTCCCGCAGGGCGGACGGCGCCTCGGCCATCACCAACGGCAGGTCGATGACGTGCGTGAACATCGCGTCGTACAGCGCCGGCCGGCGCTCGCCGAAGCCGGCATAGGCCGCGCCCACGGCGGCCAGGGCCGCGCCGGGGTCGGTCACCGCCGTGCGCGCGGCACGCAACTCCCTCGCCAGTTCGGCGAAACCCCGCACCGCGACGGCCGCCATGATGGCGCCCCTGCCCTTGAAATGGTTGTAGAGCACCGGCTGGCTGTACTCGATCTCGGCGGCCAGCCGACGCATGGTCACCGCGTCCCAGCCCTCGGTTTCGGCCAGTTCGCGGGCGGCCGTCACGATCAGCCCCTCGCGCTCAGCTCGTTCGCGCTCTCGGCGTGTCTGGATCGACATGGCTTCGATTCTAGCATCGCTAGCATTCATATCGTCGATACGCTATCGTCGCTCCTGTCCCTAGCGCCGCTAGCAAGGAGATCCGACATGCTCACTCCCACGGCCTACGGCCTGGCCATCGTGCTCGACCTCCTGGTCCTGTTCATCGGGGCGCGATTCCTGGTGCGGCCCGTGGCGGCCGCCACGGGTTACGGCGTCCCGGCCAAGCCGGGCGGCGACGCCGCCTATCTGGAGATCAAGGGGCTGCGCGACACCGTCTTCGGCGTCATGGGCCTGGCCCTGCTGGCCTTCGCCGGCGCCGGGGCGGAGGCCTGGTTCATGCTGACCGTGGCCCTGGTGCCGCTCGGCGACACCCTGATAGTGCTGCGCCACGGCGGCACGAGGGCCGTCGCCTTCGGCATCCACTTCGCCACGGCCGCACTCGTCCTCGTCAGCGCCGGCCTTCTCTTCGCCGTCTGACGCAGCCCGGCGGGCCCCCGAGCGCGCCGGGCTACGCTTGGCCCCCAAACGTGAAGGTGGGAGGTCCGGATGACCGGCACCCGGCTGGACGGCAGGGTCGAACGCGGCAACCGCACACGGCAGTCGGTCCTCCGCCGCACGGTCGACATCGCCTCGGCCGAGGGACTCGAGGCGCTGTCCGTCGGACGCCTCGCCACCGAGCTCGGGCTCAGCAAGAGCGGCGTCTTCGCCCTCTTCGGGTCCCAGCAGGAGCTGCAACTGGCCACCGTGCGCGAGGCCTCACGCATCCACGTCGAGCGCGTGAACCGCCCCGCGGCCGAGACCCCGGCCGGCGTCGCCCGCCTCCGGCGGCTGTGCGAACTCTGGCTGGAGTACTCGCGGAGCCGGGTCTTCCCCGGCGGCTGTTTCTTCTACGAGGTCGTCGCCGAGTTCGACGCCCGGCCCGGCCCCGTCCACGACGCGGTGGCCCGGGCCCAGCGGGCCTGGGCGGACCACGTCGAGCACACCGTCGCCGAGGCCCGCGACCTCGGCGAACTCCGCTCCGACACGGACGCCGCCCAACTCGCCTTCGAGCTCGTCGCGTTGGTGGAGACGGCCAACGCGCTCTCCGTCCTGCACGGCGAATCGACCGCCTACCGCAGGGCCGGCGTCGCGATCACCTCGCGGCTGCGCGCGGCGGCGACCGATCCGGGCCAGGTGCCCGAACTCCTCTGACCCGCAAGAGAACTGACGCCACGGCACACGTCATGACGTTCGGCGGGGTTCCGTGAAGACAAGTAGCACGATCGTTCGCTCAGTTTTATGCTCAGGGCGACCGGAACCCGGTCGGGGCGTCGACCGCCGGCCCACCAGTCCTCCGCCCCGGTCATCGGCGTGCCGGTGGTCTCGGCCCCGGCCGGCCCGGCGACGGCGTCGACGTCTCGTCGAGCCCTTCGGCGTTGCCGCCGGGCGAGGGGAACACCGCCCGGCCGCAGCCCTCGGACCCGGACGACGTGCTCCGGTAGCGGGCGCCCGAACCTCAAATGTTGCTCTGAACGTCCGCCCCGGTTGGTTCGGCCCACGCTTCCGGGGCCATGACTCCGTCACGCCGGAACACGGGCCGTCGTGGGGGAGCGACACGCAGGCGGGCCCGGTCGAGGCCGTGACGGAGGAGGGGACATGCGACAGCCGACGCGGCTGGGTACGGGAATCGGATGGCGGCCGGAGATCGCCGAGGCCGTGGAGCGCATGCCCGGCATCGACTGGGTCGAGGCCGTGGCGGAGAACGTGTGCCCCGGCCATGTCCCCGCGTCGCTGCTGCGGCTGCGCGAGCGCGGTGTCACGGTGGTGCCGCACGGGGTCTCCCTGGGCCTCGGCGGCGCCGACCGGCCCGACGAGTCCCGGCTCGTCGCGCTCGCGGAGCGCGCCGAGGCGCTGGGTTCCCCGCTGGTCACGGAGCACATCGCGTTCGTCCGGGCGGGCGGCCCGCTCACCGCGTCACCGCTGCTGGAGGCCGGGCACCTGTTGCCGGTTCCGCGCACCCGGGACGCGCTGGACGTCCTGTGCGAGAACGTCCGCGCGGCTCAGGCCGCGCTGCCCGTCCCCCTCGCGGTGGAGAACATCGCCGCACTGATCTCCTGGCCGGGCGAGGAGATGACCGAGGGCCAGTTCCTCTACGACCTGGCCGACCGCACCGGTGTCCGGCTGCTCATCGATGTGGCCAACCTCCACACCAACCAGGTCAACCGTGGCGAGGACCCCGCCAAGGCGCTCGACGAACTGCCCGTCGAGGCCATCGCCTACGTGCACGTCGCCGGCGGCTTCGAACGGGACGGTGTGTGGCACGACAGCCACGCCCACCCCGTTCCGCGACCCGTGCTCGACATCCTCGCCGACCTCGCGTCCCGGGTGACCCCGCCCGGGGTCCTCCTCGAACGGGACGAGAACTTCCCCGAACCGGCCGAGCTGGAACGCGAGCTGACCGCGATCCGGGCGACGCTGGAGCGGGCCTCGGCCGGAGCGTCCGAGCGTGCCGTGACCGTCCTGGTGGGCAGTTCGGTCGCTTCCTCGGCGCCGGTCCGCGCGGCCGCGCCGGTCGGGGCCCCCACGGTCGTCCCGCCGGTCACCCCAGCGGCATCCCGGACCCCGGGCGAGGCCGGAACCGGGCCCGACACCCCGGCCGGCACGAGTTCCCCCGCAGGATCCGGCAGGGGATCCGGCACCCGTGCCGAAGGCGCCGCCCGGCAGCGGCTGGCGCTGGCGCAGACGGCCCTGTTGTCCTCGCTCGTCGCGGGGACCCCCGTGCCCGAGGGCTTCGACCGGGTCCGGCTCGGGGTGCAGGCGCGGGCCCTCGCCGCCAAGCGGGCGGACGTCGTGGCGAAGGTGGCTCCGGAGCTGCCGGAGATCCTGGCGGACGGCTACCGGCCGGCGTTCCTCGCGTACGCCCAGAAGCATCCGATGACCGGCGGATACCGGCGCGACGCCCTGGATTTCGCCGAACATCTCCTGCTCGCGGGCCGCCCGGAGGGCGCGGAGACCCGGCGGCTGCGCGACTGGTGGCTGGAGCGATCGGGTCCGGCCCCGCTCCCGGGGCATGCCGTGGCCCGGCTGGCCCGCGCCACCCGCAGGGCGCTGCTGGGCCACTGAACCAGCGCGCCGACCGGGTCTCCACCCGCGCATCGGCCGGGTCTCCACCCGTGCGCCCGCAGCGGCGCGCCGCCTTGACGGGGCACCCCGACACACCTCGTCCGCAGAATGTGCCCGGAGTAACACCGCCACTTGTGAAGATGATGTGCGCGTCCGTTTCCTGTGATTTCAGGGCGGTATGACGTACGCCCGAACCACCGCAACCGGCGCCTTCCACCCTGCGCTCAATCCAGTCTTCCCGTACGGCAGTTGGCGTAGCGCCCGCAGTAGCATGCCAACCCGCGCCCGAAGCGCAATAGCGTGCGGTGCCGCAACAGGAGGCACCATGCGATCCGACAAGCGCACCGGACTGGTCAGTGGAACAGGGCTCATCATCGCCGCTCTGGTGGCGACCATGGTCGCGCTGGCCTTTCCGATCTGGTCGTACGCGGACCGTTCCGGCACCGGCCTGGACACACTGACCGCGCAGACCGTGCCGACCGCGTTCGGTCCGCTCTCGGCCCTGGACCGGGAGTTCGTCACCAGGGTCCGGCTGGCCGGGCTCTGGGAGCTGCCCGCGGGCCAGCAGGCCCAGGAGCGCGGCACCACCCCGGCCGTACGGAGGGCCGGCGAGCACCTCATCGAGGGGCACACGTTCCTCGACGCCCGCGTCCGCAACGTCGCCGCCCGGCTCGGCCTGGAACTGCCCAACCAGCCCAATCCGCAGCAGCGTCAGTGGCTGACCACGCTGAGCGCGGCGCACGGCATCGCGTACGACCAGGACTTCGCGAACATCCTGCGCAGGGCGCACGGCAAGGTCTTCGCCCTGGTGGCCCAGGTCCGCGCGAACACCCGCAACTCGCTCGTACGCGATCTCGCCGACGACGCGAACACCACCGTGCTCGACCACATCAAGGTCCTGGAGGCGACCGGTTACGTGGACTTCGACGCGCTCGCCGTGGACGCGGCGACCGCGAGCCCGCCGCCGCTCACCCACTCCGCCGCGCCGCCCGGCCCGGTCCGGTCACCGTCGTCGCCGGTCCCGGTGACCCCGTCCTCGGGCTATCCGCTCCCGCCGGCCGCCGCACGCCCCAACCCGACCGCCACCTCCTGAGCGCGCGTCCGTGCGGCTTCGGCCGCGCCGGGAGGCGCGGCAAACGGAACGTCACATACCCACAACGGCTCCGTCCCACATAGTGAATAGGGCATGGCGCCCGCCCGGCCCATCGCATAGAAAAACGCCATGTTCTGGGTCCTTCTCCTCCTTCTGGCCTGGGCGGCCGCGGGTGTCGCCTGCGCCCGGCTGTGCCTGGCGGCCGTCCGTGCCGCGACGCTCGACGCCGACATCGCGCTCGGGCACGACCTCACGCTGTACGAGGCGGCGTTCCTGTCCGGCGGCCCGGCCCGGGTGGCCGATCTGACCCTGGTGTCGATGGCCCGTCAGCATCGGCTGCTGCTCGCGCACACCGGCTGGGCGACGGTGGTCGATCCGCGCGGGCGCGACGACATGGAGCGCTCGGTCATCGGGGCCATCGGCCCGGAGGGCCAGTCCCGGATAGCGCCGGTGCGGGCGACCACCGCCGCCGCCGATTCGGTACGCCGACTCGCGGACCACCTGGTCGCGGCCGGCCTCGCCGTCCCCGACGGCGCCCGCACCACGGTGGCGGGGGCCGTCCGCCAGGTCCAGGCCGCCGCGGCAGCGGTCCTCGCGCTGGCCGCCGCGTCCCTGCTGCTGCCGGACCAGTCCCCCGGGAGCGAGGTCCCGGTGGCCGTCTGGTTCATGCTCCCGCTCATTCTGACGGTGAGCTGTCTCGCCATCGCCCGGATCGAGGTGCACCCGTACACCCGCTGGGCCTCTCCGGCCGGGCAGCGGCTGCTCGGCACCCTGGCCCGGCACTGCGACGTGTCCGGCGACGACCGCGCGTATCTGACCTCGGTCGCCGTACGCGGCGTTCGCGCCATCGGCGAGCCGGGGGTGCGGGCGGCCCTGGCACACCGGGACCGCGGCACCGGCCACGGCACTCGACGGCAAGGGGCTCACGAGGGGGGCTGAAGGGCGCCCCCGGGGGGCGCATCGGGGTCATTGGCGCCGACACCGGCGGCCGGTGCTTTACTTCGCCAACTGCCCGACGAAGCATCCCTTTTGTCGCTGCCGTGCGCTGAAGGGATTCGCGATGAGAGCTGCTGTCCTCCACGGAACCGCAGGGTCCATGCTCCTGACCGGCCTCGTCGCCGCTCCGGCGGGCGGCGCACCGGCCTGGCCGGGCCCGGCCGTCTCCGCCGAGGCGCGCGGCACCGCGATCGCCGCCCAGCGCGCCGGGGCCGCGGGCATCCGCTTCGGCACCTGCCCGAAGGTGGAGCATCTGCCGGCCAGCCTCCAGTGCGGCACGGTCACCGTGCCCCTCGACTACGCCCTCCCCGACGGCAAGCGGATCAGACTGACCGTCAGCCGGGTCAGGGCCACCGCCAAGGACCCGCACAACGCTAAGCACAAGGTGCCCCGGCAGGGCGCGCTCGTCTACAACCCCGGCGGTCCCGGCGCCTCCGGCATGTACTTCCCGCTGGTCGGCTTCCTCCCCGAATGGAAGCGGATCGGGGCCGCGTACGACCTCGTCGGCTACGCCCCGCGCGGTGTCGACCGCTCCGCGCCGCTGTCCTGCCAGGACCCGAAGCGCCCGCCGAAGGCTCCCTCGCAGTCACCGACGGTCCCCTCGGAGTCGTACAAGAAGGCGCGGATCGCGGAGGCGAAGGCGTACGCCCGCGGGTGCGCCCAGCGCTCTGGTCCCGCCCTGCGCCACTACACCTCGCTCAACAACGCCCGTGACCTGGACGTGCTGCGCGCCGCGCTCGGCGAGCGGAAGCTGACCTTCATGGGCGCCTCGTACGGAACGTACTTCGGCTCCCTGTACGCGACGCTGTTCCCCTCGCACGTACGCCGGATGGTCTTCGACTCGGCGGTGAACCCCGCGCCCGGGAAGGTCTGGTACCAGAACAACCTGGACCAGTCGGCCGCGTTCGAGGTCCGCTGGGGGGACTTCCGCGCGTGGATGGCCCGGCACGACAAGGTGTACGGGCTCGGCCGTACGCCCGAGGAGGTCCAGCGCTCCTACGAGAGGGCGCGGGCGCGGCTCACCGCATCCCCCGCGGGCGGCAAGGTGGGGCCCGCCCAGTTGCAGGGCGCGTTCCTGCAGGCGGGGTACTACGACGACTACTGGCCGCAGCGCGCCCTGGCGCTGTCCGCCTATCTGAAGGGTGACCCGAAGCCGCTGATCCAGGTGGCGGGACCGCATCCGGAGGCGGCGGCCGAGCAGGAGAACGGCAACGCGGTCTACACCGCCGTGGAGTGCAACGACGCGCCCTGGCCGACCGACTGGCGCACCTGGGACCGCGACAACACCCGTCTCGCGCGGGTCGCTCCGTTCGAGACCTGGGACAACGTGTGGATGAACCTGCCGTGCGCGTACTGGTCCGCGCCGCGGCAGAAGCCGCTCGATGTACGGACGCTGCCCGGGGAGCTGCCGCCGACCTTGATCCTGGCCGCCGAGCGGGACGCGGCGACCCCGTACGAGGGTGCCGAGGAGCTGCAGCGGCGGCTGTGGGGCTCGGTGCTGGTGACCGAGAACGGCGCCGGTACCCATGGGATCGCCGGCGGCCCCAACCAGTGCGTCAACGGCTATCTGGACGCCTATCTGCTGGAGGGCAGGCTCCCCGACCGGAACGCGGGGTGCGCACCGCACCGGGAGCCGACGCCGCAGGCACCGGACAACCGCGCCCGGGGCGCCGAGGGGGCGAAGAGCGCGAAGTCGGCGAAGGGCACGGCTTCGTCGACGGGCTCCGCGCGCCCGGGGACCGCGAAGAGCGTCCGGCGGGCGCCCTGACAGGGATCGCGACAACGTGAAGGCGGGCGTCCCCCACGGGGGCGCCCGCCTCTTGTGCCGGGACGGTCAGGCGAGGCCCGCGACCAGCTCGGCGACGTCCTTGCGGCGGCCGGTGTAGAACGGGACCTCTTCGCGGACGTGCATCCGGGCCTCGGAGGCACGCAGGTGGCGCATGAGGTCGACGATGCGGTGGAGCTCGTCGGCCTCGAAGGCGAGGATCCACTCGTAGTCGCCGAGCGAGAACGAGGCGACCGTGTTCGCGCGCACGTCGGGGTAGCCACGGGCCATCTTGCCGTGGTCGGCGAGCATCCGGCGGCGGTCCTCGTCGGCCAGCAGGTACCAGTCGTAGGAGCGCACGAAGGGGTAGACGCTCACGTAGTCGCGGGGCGTCTCGTCGGCGAGGAACGCCGGGATGTGCGAGCGGTTGAACTCGGCGGGCCGGTGCAGCGCCATGTTCGACCAGACCGGCTCCAGGGCGCGGCCCAGCTTCGTCCGACGGAAGAGGTTGTACGCCTCCTGGAGCTGGTCGGCGGTCTCGGCGTGCCACCAGATCATGACGTCGGCGTCCGCGCGCAGCCCCGACACGTCGTAGGTGCCGCGGACGGTGACGTCCTTCGCGGCGAGCTGGTCGAACAGCTCCTGGACCTCGGCGGCGTAACCGCCGCGGTCCTCGGGCAGCACGTCCTTCAGCCGGAAGACGGACCACAGGGTGTAGCGGATGGCCTCGTTGAGGTCCTTGGCCAGCTTGCCCTTGTTCGGGACCCTGCCGGACTCGGTGGTGGGGGCGTCGTCACTCATGGGGCTATTCTCCCGCGCCGCCGTGCAGGCTCTGCACCGGGTCGGCCCGCAGCGCGTCCAGGGCGCGGGTGTCGCCCTCGATCCGGTCGACGGCCGCGTACGCGGACGCGATGCAGGCGGGGATGCCGACCCCGTCGTACGCCGCGCCGCAGACCGCGAGGCCGGGCAGCTTGCCCACGTGCTCGCGGACGCGGGCCACGCGCGCGTGGTGGCCGACGGGGTACTGGGGCAGCCCGTCGTCCCAGCGCGTCACCCGGGTCTCCACCGGCTCGGCGTCGAGCCCGGTCGCCTCCCGCAGGTCGTGCCGGGACACCCGGACGAGGTCGGCGTCGGACCGGCCGAGCACCTCCGTCTCGCCGTACCGCCCGACGGAGGCGCGCAGCACCAGCAGACCGGGGTCCTGGTCGGCGATCCAGCCCCACTTGCGGGAGGCGAAGGTGGACGCCTTGATGGTGTGCCCGTCGACCGGCGGCACCAGAAAACCGCTTCCTTCGGGGAGGGTGATGCCCTCGCTCCGGTAGGCGAGGGTCACCAGGGCCATCGAGGCGTACTCCACGGCGGCCAGCTCGGCCGCCGCGGCGGGGGCCTCGGCCCGCAGCAGCGCGGCGGCGGCCGGGGCGGGCAGCGCGAGGACGACCGCGTCGGCGTGCAGGACGCGGTCTCCGGCGACGAGGCGCCAGGCCGCGCGGGGCGGCTCTCCGCTGCCGGGCCCGGCCGCCGCGGTCCTGCGCAGCTCGGTCACCGGCGTCCCGGTGAGGATCTCGCCCCCGCGTGCCGTCACCGACTCGGCGACGGCCGGCGGCAGTCGGCCCACTCCCCCGTCGATGCCCATGAACACCGGGCCGGTCTGCCCGGCGGCGGCCGCCTTGGCCTGGATCTCGCGGACGGCCTCGGTGAGGGACGTGTGCGTGCGGGCGGCGGCGTAGAGCTGGGGGACGGCGAGGCGGAGCGAGATGCGGTAGGCGTCGCCCGCGTACACACCGCCGAGGAGGGGTTCGACGAGACGGTCGACGACCTCGCGGCCGAGGCGTGCCGCCACGTACTCACCCACGGCGATGTCCTCGCCCACCTCCGTGCGGGGCAGGTCGGCCTCGCGCTCGATACGGCGCAGGCCCTCTTCCGAGACGACGCCGGCGACGGCGGACGCGCTGCCGGGGACACCCATGACGTGGCCCTTCGGCATGGGGCGCAGCGCTCCGCGGGTCCACAGGGAGGCCGTCGCGGTGGCGGGCGGCTGGAGACGGTCGCCGAGTCCGGCCTCGCGGGCGAGGTCGACGGCCTCCGGACGGCGGGCCAGCATCGACTCGGCACCGAGGTCCACGCGGGCGCCCGCGATCTCGCCGGTCAGCAGCTTGCCGCCGATCCGGTCCGACGCCTCCAGGACGGTGACGCGCGCGCCCCGCCCCAGCAGACGGTGGGCGGCGGCCAGTCCCGCGATCCCTCCGCCGACGACCACGACGTGTCCCGAACCGGTACGAGTGTCCTCTTCGCGCATGACTCCACCTTCTCAAACGCCTCCGCCACCCGTGGCAGGGAGCCCGGTGTCCCGCGTGAGTCCGGACCGTGATCGCATTGGGACCCGATCACGCCAACGTCCCGCACCGGCCGGGCGTCGAAGAACCGTCAGTCGTCACCACCCTGGGGGAGACCCGCATGCGCACAGACAGTCCCGGACATCCGCTCCGGCCCGTGTCACCCGTCCCGTCCGCCGCGTCCGCGGCGCCGGTACCGCCCGTCCGCCCGGTCGGTCGCGTCCGTCCCGCCCGGGTCTTCGCGGGGGTGTTCCTCGTCGCCGCGCTCGCGCTGACGGGATGCGGCTCGAACAACACGGAGACCTCCGGCGACAGCAAGGCGGCCGACCAGGCCGCGGGGAGCGCGAACGGCGCCGGGAAGGTGGCTCCCGGTGCCGCGGGGAGCGGCGGTTCGAGCAGCCGCAGGGCCGCCCCTCCCAAGGTGACCGCGAACAGCATCATCCGCACCGCCTCCCTGACGGTCGTGGTCAAGGAGGTGCCCAAGGCTCTGGACGACGCCCGCGCGACGGCCGAGAACGCCGGCGGCTACGTCGGCGACGAGACCACCACCCGCGACGGGCGGGGCCGCGAGCGCACGCGCCTCGTCCTGCGGGTGCCCAGCGAGCGGTACGACCAGGTGCTCGCCGATCTGGAGGGCACCGGCAAGGTCGTGGAGCGGACGGCCAAGGCGCAGGACGTCACCGATCAGGTCGTGGACGTGGGGAGCCGCGTCACGTCGCAGCGCGCGAGCGTGTCCCGGATCCGCGAGCTGATGGGCCGGGCGACCAAACTCAGTGATGTGGTCGCCCTGGAAGGGGAGTTGAGCACCCGGGAGTCCGACCTGGAGGCGCTGCTCGCCCAGCAGGCGTCGCTGAAGGACCGTACGAGCCTGGCCACGATCACGCTCTCGCTGTCCGAGACACCGGTGAAGAAGGCCGCGAAGAAGGACGCGGACCCGGGCTTCCTGGACGCGCTCTCCGGCGGCTGGAACGTGCTGGTCACCATCGTGCGCTGGCTGGTTCTGGTGATCGGGGCGGTACTCCCCTTCGCGGCGGCCCTGGCCCTGCTCGCCCTGGTGTGGTTGCGCGGGGTGAGCCCCAGGCTGCGTCGCCGCCCGGCCCCGGCGCCGGCTTCCGGCCCCTCCGGCGTTCCTGCCGCGAGTCCGTCACCGGCCCCGGTTCCGGTCTCCCGCCCGGCTTCGGACCCGGCTTCCGGACCGGTGCCGACGACCCCGGCCACGACCGCGCCGAAGCCCGTCCCGCCCACCCGTGACGGGTCCTCGGGCGGTGGCGGGGAGGACTGAAGTGCCGTGTCCCCGTAGCGTGTTCGCATGAGCATGAGCGGTACGAGCGGTAGGAGCGGGGCCCGGGAGCGGCTGGTCGTGATCGGCGGTGACGCGGCGGGCATGTCCGCCGCGTCGCAGGCGCGCCGGCTGCGCGGTCCTGACGAGCTGGAGATCGTGGCGTTCGAGCGGGGGCACTTCACGTCGTACTCGGCGTGCGGCATCCCGTACTGGGTGGGCGGTGACGTCCCCGAACGCGACCGGCTGATCGCGCGGACCCCCGAGGAACACCGTGAGCGCGCCATCGACCTGCGGATGCGTACGGAGGTCACGGAGATCGACGTGGCGGGTGCCCGGGTGCGCTCCCTGGACCTCGGGACCGGGGCCGAGGCGTGGACGTCGTACGACAAACTGGTGATCGGGACCGGCGCGCGTCCGGTCCGCCCGGATCTGCCGGGCGCCGACGCGCCGGGCGTGCACGGCGTGCAGACCCTGGACGACGGGCAGGCCCTGCTCGACACGCTGGCGGTGACGGAGGGCCGCCGTGCCGTGGTCGTCGGCGCGGGCTACATCGGCGTGGAGATGGCCGAGGCCCTCATCAACCACGGGTACGAGGTGACCGTCGTCAACCGGGGCAAGGAACCCATGTCCACGCTGGACCCGGACATGGGCCGCCTGGTGCACACGGCCATGGAGGGGCTCGGCATCACCATGGTCGACGACACCGAGGTCACCGCGTTCCTCACCGGTGCCGACGGGCGGGTCCGCGCGGTCGTCACGGACGACGCCACGTATCCGGCGGACGTGGTGGTGCTCGGGATCGGCGTGCGCCCCGAGACGACGCTCGCCCGCGCGGCGGGGCTGCCGCTCGGCGAACACGGCGGGCTGCTCACCGATCTGGCGATGCGGGTGCGCGGGCACGAGAACATCTGGGCGGGCGGCGACTGCGTCGAGGTGCTCGACCTGGTCTCGGGGCGCGAGCGGCACATCGCGCTGGGCACCCACGCGAACAAGCACGGGCAGGTGATCGGCTCCAACGCGGCGGGTGGGTACGCCACGTTCCCCGGTGTGGTCGGCACGGCGGTGAGCAAGGTCTGCGATCTGGAGATCGCCCGCACCGGGCTGCGCGAGAAGGACGCGCACCGGGCCGGCCTGCGGTTCGAGTCCGTCACCATCGAGTCGACGAGCCGCGCGGGCTACTACCCGGACGCCGCTCTGATGACGGTGAAGATGCTCGCGGAGCGCCGCACGGGCCGGCTGCTGGGCGTGCAGATCGTCGGCCGGGAGGGCGCGGCGAAGCGGGTGGACATCGCGGCGGTGGCGCTGACCGCGGGCATGACGGTGGAACAGATGACGATGCTGGACCTCGGCTACGCGCCGCCCTTCTCCCCGGTCTGGGACCCCGTCCTGGTGGCGGCGCGCAAGGCGGTGGCGAAGGTACGACACGGCGACCGGTGACGAGTCCCGCCCTTCATGGGCGACGGGGGTGCGACACGGCGGCCCGTCCCGGGCGCGGAAACAGGGAACGGCGCCCTGTCACGGGCACGCGAACATACGGCGCGACACCCTTTCCCGGACACGGGAACACACCCCACGGCGCCCTGCCACAGGCGCGGAACCGCACGGCACGACCCCCGTCCCGGGCGCGGGAAGCACAGAGCACGGCCCGCCGTCACGGACACGGCACCACACACGGCACGGCACCCTGTCCCGGGAACACACGGCACGACGCACCCTCCCGGGCGCGGGAACTACGGAGCACGGCGCACCGTCACGGGCGCGGGAAGGCGCGTCGGGCCGGCCTGCCCGGCGGGTGCCGCAGGGGGCCGACGGCGCGTGCAACCGGCCCGCGCGTCGGTTACGCGGACTCGTGTCCGGCCGTCCCGTTGATCCGGTCGATCGCCTGCCGGGCCTGCTCGGCCGGGGGCCGGGGCGGCAGCGAGGAGACCGAGGCCGCCGCCGTGACCGCGGGCGGGGTCTGGGCCGGCTTCGCGTGCGCCGCCGACCGGGAGGAGCGCAGACGGTGGCTGACGGCCTCGTCCAGGGTCACGGGCCGCTGCATCCGGGCCGCGAGCCGTCCGGCCTCCTGGCCGAGCGCGGCGACGTCCTCCCAGGGGAGGTGCAGCACCAGGGCGATTTCCGCCTCGCCGTCGGGCAGGGCATGCATCGGAGGAGTAACTCGGTCGCTCATGGCCTGTGTCCTCACGTCTTCACGTCGTCGCGTCGTACCCGCGCCGTGTCTTCGGCGCGGCGCGGGCGGTCGAGGAGACATACGGCCGCGGGGGCACAGGTGTTCAAAGTGTTCGATGTGTCCGGAGCGAAATCGTGTCGGCGGCCGAGGAGTTGGGCACGTCCCCGAGCGCGGCCGGGCACGGATTCACCCCGCGCATCGGGGGCAGTACTTCCTCGTGGTCATTCCCGTCCATGACGTGAACCCGGTGCGGCGCACGCCCTATGTGACGTACGCGCTGATCGCCGCCAATGTCCTCGTGTTCCTCTACACCCCCGGTCTCGCCGGATCGGTGGCGGGCGACAGCGCCCAGTCGCAGCTGTGCCATCTCCACGCGTTCATGGAGCATTTCGCGGCCGTGCCGCGGGAACTGATCCATCATCGGATGCCCCGGCTGGTGCCGACCGGCGAGGTCGGCGGCGGGCCGCACGGGTCGGGCTGCGTGGTGGGTCCGCCGGGCTACGACAAGTCGCCGCCGCTGTCGGTGCTCACGGCGATGTTCCTGCACGGGAGCTGGCTGCATCTGCTGGGCAACATGCTCTTCCTGCTGATCTTCGGGAACAACATCGAGGACCGGCTCGGACATGTGCGCTTCACGTTGTTCTACGTGGCCTGCGGTTTCGCGGCGGCGTACGGCTTCGCGCTGGTCAACGAGGACTCGGGCGACCCGCTGATCGGTGCCTCGGGGGCGATAGCCGGGGTCCTCGGCGCCTATCTGGTGCTGTATCCGAGAGCCAGGGTCTGGGTGCTCGTCCCGTTCCTGGTGTTCCTGCCGCTCCGGCTGCCCGCGTGGATCGTGCTGGGCTTCTGGTTCGTGCTCCAGGCGGCGTACTCGTCCGGCGCCGCCGTGCCCGCCGCGGGAACGGTGGCCTACGCGGCGCACGTCGTCGGCTTCCTGGCCGGCATGCTCCTGGCCTGGCCGCTGCGCCCCGGCACCCCGCCACCGCCCGAACCGCGCCGTCTGCTGTTCGGCAGACAGGCGCGGCACGGCTGGTGAGCCGACGGGTACGGGAGCCGGGCTAGCGGGCCGTCTGCGTGTGGACGTACTCGACCAGGCGGGTCAGCGCGTCCGGGTCCATGTTCGGCGGGACGCCGTGGCCGAGGTTGAAGACGTGGCCCTCAAGACCGGCGGCGGCGTCGAGCACCTCGCGGGTCTTGGTCTCCACGGCCTCGGTGGTCGAGAAGAGGACGGCGGGGTCGAGGTTGCCCTGGAGCGCCTTGCCGGGGCCGACGCGGCGGGCGGCCTCGTCGAGCGGGACGCGCCAGTCGACGCCGACGACGTCCGCGCCCGCCTCGCCCATGAGGCCGAGCAGTTCACCGGTGCCGACGCCGAAGTGGATGCGCGGCACGCCGTACGAGGCGACGGCGTCGAAGACCTTGGTGGACGCGGGCATCACCGAGCGGCGGTAGTCCGCGGGGGCGAGGGCGCCGACCCAGGAGTCGAAGAGCTGGACGGCGCTCGCGCCGGCCTCGATCTGCACCTTCAGGAAGGCGGTGGTGATCTCGGCGAGGCGGTCGAGCAGGTCGGCCCACAGCTGCGGGTCGCCGTACATGAGCGCCTTGGTGTGCTCGTGGTTCTTGGAGGGACCGCCCTCGACGAGGTAGCTCGCGAGGGTGAACGGCGCGCCCGCGAAACCGATGAGGGGGGTCTCGCCGAGCTCGGCCGTCAGGAGTCCGATCGCCTCGGTGACGTACCAGACGTCCTCGGGGGTCAGATCGCGCAGCTGGGCCAGGTCGGCGCGGGTGCGGATCGGGTTCTGGACGACCGGGCCGACACCCGGCTTGATGTCCAGGTCGACGCCGATGGCCTTCAGCGGGACGACGATGTCGCTGTAGTAGACCGCCGCGTCCACGTTGTGCCGGCGCACCGGCTGGAGGGTGATCTCGGCGACCAGCTCGGGCCGCGTGCAGGACTCCAGCATGGGAATGCCCTCGCGCACCTTGAGGTACTCGGGCAGTGAGCGGCCGGCCTGCCGCATGAACCAGACGGGCGTGTGCGGTACGGGCTCGCGCCTGCACGCCTTGAGGAAGGCGGACTCGTACGTGGCTGTCGGCTGCTGCCCGGCGGGGCTCTGGTTGGCGCTCACGACGGAAAGTCTCCCACGGTTCACGGGCACCCCCGTCCCGGGCTCCGCCGCACCCGCCGTCCCGGCTCCGGACCCGCGGACGGCCCGCCCGCGGAGCGGTGTCCGCGCGGCACGATCCGGACAGGGGTCCCCCGCACGGGTGTCTCTCCCTGCGCGCGGGCTCCGTTCCCCTTAATCTTCCCGGCATGGCTGCGGCTCAGGGACGACTGTCGGACGGCGCTGGCGGAATGGACGACGCGAAGGAGAAGAAGGAGGAGGACAGGAATGCGGCGGAGACGGCCCCGTTGCCCTTCCGGGCGGCCGTCGAGGCGCTGAAGGCCGCGCGGCTGCGGCCGGACATCGAGATCGACCCGACGCGACCACCGCAGCGCCTGGCCCCGTACTCGTACGCGCTCGAGGCCGCGGTCGTCGCCGACGACGAGGATCTGGCCGACGGCCGCCTCGTCCTGCTCCACGACCCGGCCGGGCACGACGCCTGGCAGGGCTCCTTCCGTCTGGTGACCCTGGTCCGCGCGGAGCTGGAGCCGGAGATGGCCGCCGACCCCCTGCTCCCCGAGGTCTGCTGGTCATGGCTGACCGGCGCGCTCCAGGCCCGCGGTCTCTCGTACGGCGAGGCGAGCGGCACCGTGACGCGCGCGAGCTCGCACTACTTCGGCGGGCTCGCGGAGCGCCCGGCCGCCTCGCAGATCGAGATCCGCGCGTCGTGGACACCCCGGGAGGGACTCGGCGGCGTTCCGGACACGGCCGCGCACCTCGCGGGCTGGTGCGACCTGCTGTGCCAGATCGCCGGACTGCCGCCGGTGACCCCGGGTGACGCCTCGGTCGTCACCCTGCCGCAGCGCCGGGGACCACAGTCCCGCTGACCCCCACAAGGGCGCGCGCCGACGCGCGCGCCCTTTCCGTTTCCTTACCGGCCGAATGTCGATACGACCACTTTCGGCCGCGTATCGACGTGGAACGACTCGGTTCGATCTTCGGATGATCGATCGCGTGTCCGAATTGCACGGATTGTTACTCACCACATCGTGATCATTCTCTAAAGGTCGATGGGTTTAGTGCCGAAGACGTCTGTGACCTTGAAAGCACGGTTCGTCCTGGCTCGCCCCCCAGAGCCGGTCCCGTCCCGCACCCCAGGAGGCCTGGTGTCCGTTCTCCTCGAGCAGCCCGCAAGCCTGGTCGCCTACCGCCCGAACAAGCCGACCGCCATGGTGGTCGTGGCCGACCCCCGGGTCCGCTCCACCGTCACCCGCCATCTGTGGGCGCTCGGAGTGCGCGACGTCATCGAGGCGTCGTCCGTCGCGGAGGCCCGTCCCCGAATCGGCAACCCGCGTGACATCTGCGTCGCCGACGTCCACCTGCCGGACGGTTCCGGCCTCACCCTCCTTTCCGAAACCCGAGCCGCGGGCTGGCCCAACGGCCTCGCCCTCTCCGCCGCCGACGACATCGGTGCCGTGCGCAACGCCCTCGCGGGCGGCGTCAAGGGCTACGTCGTCACCGGCACCCGTACGAACGTCGGGCTCCCCACCCGGCCCGGCGCCGCGCCCATCGGCTCGGCCGCCGCCCGTATGCACCGCCGCCCCCCGGGTGCCCCGAGCCACCCGGGCGGCTACCGCGAACTGTCCGGACGCGAGGTCGAAGTCCTTCGGCTGGTCGCGGAAGGCCAGTCGAACAAGGCCATCGGCGTCTCCATGGGCCTGTCCGCGCTGACCGTCAAGAGCCACCTGGCCCGCATCGCGCGCAAGCTCGGCACGGGCGACCGTGCCGGAATGGTCGCGGTGGCCCTGCGGACCGGAATCATCCACTGACCCCTCCCCCGACACCACCCCGACCGCCCCGCCCCGTGACCGCCTCCCCCGCGTGTGAACCGGGTCTTGCACGTACCTGACTGGTTTACGACCATCAGACGCCCGTCGACGGAACGTTCCGTCGGCGGGCGTTGTCCATACACAGATACTCTTGACAGGTGACCGACGCCCAAGAGACCGCAGCAGACAGCTCACTGCGAACCACCGGAGGCGGCCCTCCGGACGACGTCGAATCGGCGCCGACCCCTTTGCTCGAGCCCCGAGAAGGCATTCCGCCCGTGATCGCCGACGATGCCTCGCTCGCCGAGGTGATCGCCGCCTTCGCCGCCGGAACCGGCCCGGTGGCCGTCGACGCCGAACGCGCGTCCGGGTACCGCTACGGCCAGCGCGCCTACCTGGTGCAGCTTCGCCGTGAGGGCGCGGGCAGCGCGCTGATCGACCCCGTGGCCTGTCCCGACCTTTCGGGTCTCGGTGAGGCGATCTCCGGAGCCGAATGGGTGCTGCACGCCGCCACCCAGGACCTGCCCTGTCTCCGCGAGATAGGCATGATCCCCGCCGGTCTCTTCGACACCGAGCTGGCCGGACGGCTGGCGGGGTTCCCCCGGGTGGGCCTGGGCGCGATGGTCGAGAGCGTCCTCGGCTTCGTCCTGGAGAAGGGCCACTCCGCCGTCGACTGGTCGACGCGCCCGCTGCCCGAGCCCTGGCTGCGCTACGCCGCGCTCGACGTGGAGCTCCTCGTCGACCTGCGCGACGCCCTGGAGAAGGAACTCGACCGGCAGGGCAAGCTGGAATGGGCCCGGCAGGAGTTCGACGCGATCGCGCAGGCGGAGCCCGCGCCGCCGCGCAAGGACCCCTGGCGCCGTACGTCCGGGATGCACAAGGTGCGCCGCCGCCGGCAGATGGCCGTCGTACGGGAGCTGTGGGAGACCCGGGACCGGGTCGCGCAGCGCCGGGACATCTCGCCGGGCAAGGTGCTCGGGGACGCGGCGATCGTCGAGGCGGCGCTGGCGGTGCCCGCCAACATGCACGCCCTGGCCGCCCTGAACGGCTTCGGGCACCGCATGGGCCGGCGCCAGCTCGAGCAGTGGCAGGCCGCGGTCGACCGCGCGAAGGCGCTGCCGGACAACGAGCTCCCGCAGCCCGGGCAGCCGGTGACCGGGCCTCCCCCGCCGCGCGCCTGGGCCGACAAGGACCCGGCCGCCGCCGCCCGGCTCTCCGCCGCGCGGACCGCCGTATCGGCGCTGGCCGAGGGGCTGAACATGCCGCAGGAGAACCTGATCACCCCGGACACCGTGCGGCGCGTGTGCTGGGAGCCGCCGGCGACACCGGACACGGAGTCCGTGGGCGCCGCGCTCACCGCCTGCGGGGCGCGGCCCTGGCAGGTCGAGCTGGTCACACCGGTACTGGTGACCGCGCTGTCCCTGAAGACCGTCTAGGTCCACCGTTCGGCCGCCCCCGACGGCGGGTTCCAGGCGCTCCGCGCGCTCGGTTTACGCCGAACGGGTTCTTGAAGCGGAACCGACCCGTCGAACGGACGTCGAGATCACGCCAAGATCCTGGGCAGCCCGACCGCATCACCGGGCTTCCCGGATGTACGGACGCGGCGCGACGCCGTCGGGCAGGCCCCGGCGGCGCAGGCGGACCGGACGCCTTGATCTCGGCGATCTCGGCGATGCCCGCCACGCCCCCGGCACCCGCGGCACCCGTGACTGCCACGCTTTCCACGATCGCGACGACGTGGCGGACCCCGCTCCGCCCTGCGGTGCCGGACCCCGTACCCGGCGGGCCGGACCGGGGCGCCGACGCCTTTCGGATGTGACCTTCGCCGCTCCCGGCCTCGGGACTGGGCAGGTTGGTTACTCGTAAGTAGCATGGGTGCTGAGCGCGCGCTCAGGCGTGTGTCCGCGCAGCAGTGCCATCCCGCATCTGGAGGAGAGCCATCGTGCCTCGTACCGTCAGGGACGTCGTCTTCGTAGACGGCGTCCGCACCCCGTTCGGCAAGGCGGGCCCGAAGGGCATCTACCACGAGACCCGCGCCGACGACCTCGTCGTGAAGGCCATCCGGGAGCTGCTGCGCCGCAACCCCGGTCTTGACCCCAAGAAGATCGACGAGGTCGCCATCGCGGCGACCACGCAGATCGGTGACCAGGGTCTGACCCTGGGCCGCACGGCCGGCATCCTCGCCGGGCTCCCCCAGTCGGTCCCCGGCTACTCCATCGACCGCATGTGCGCCGGCGCCCTGACGGCCGTCACCGCCACCGCGGGCTCCATCGCGTTCGGCGCGTACGACGCCGTCATCGCCGGTGGTGTGGAGCACATGGGGCGCCACCCCATGGGCGAGGGCGTGGACCCGAACCCGCGCTTCGTCAGCGAGAAGCTGGTCGACGAGTCCGCCCTGTTCATGGGCATGACCGCCGAGAACCTGCACGACCGCTACCCGACCATCACCAAGCTGCGCGCCGACGAGTACGCCGTGCGCTCGCAGGAGAAGGCCGCCAAGGCGTACGCCAACGGCAAGATCCAGCAGGACCTGGTGCCGATCTCGGTGCGCAACACCAACGCGGAGGTCGGTGAGACGGGCTGGGGCCTGGTCACCGCCGACGAGCCGATGCGTCCGGGCACCACGCTGGAGAACCTGTCCGGCCTGAAGACCCCGTTCCGCGTCCACGGCCGCGTCACCGCCGGTAACGCGGCCGGTCTGAACGACGGTGCGACCGCGTCGATCCTCGCCTCCGAGGACTTCGCCCGCGAGAACAACCTGCCGGTCAAGATGCGCCTGGTCTCGTACGCCTTCGCGGGCGTCGAGCCGGAGGTCATGGGCTACGGCCCGATCCCGGCCACCGAGAAGGCCCTCGCCAAGGCCGGTCTGTCGATCGAGGACATCAACCTCTTCGAGATCAACGAGGCCTTCGCCGTCCAGGTGCTCGCGTTCCTGGAGCACTACGGCATCGCCGACGACGACGCGCGCGTCAACCAGTACGGCGGCGCCATCGCGTACGGCCACCCGCTCGCCTCCTCCGGCGTCCGTCTGATGACGCAGCTGGCCCGCCAGTTCGAGGAGCAGCCGGAGGTCCGTTACGGCCTCACGACCATGTGCGTCGGCTTCGGCATGGGCGCCACGGTCATCTGGGAGAACCCGCACCACAAGGACGCCGGAGGCGACAAGTGAGCACCGCTGAACTCCTGAAGGGCGCAGCCGAGCTGTTCCCCGACGAGGTCGTGACGTCCGCGAACGTACGCCACCTCGACCTGCCGTTCGGTGCCGGGCGCTTCGCGCTCATCACGCTGGACAACGGCTTCGACCACACCAAGCCGACCACCTTCGGCCCGGCGTCGCTGGCGAACCTCGACACCGCCATCGACCAGGTCGAGCGGGAGGCCGCCGCCGGTGAGATCGTCGGTGTCGGCGTCACCGGCAAGCCGTTCATCTTCGCGGTCGGCGCGGACCTGAAGGGCGTCGAGCTCCTCAAGGAGCACAAGGACGCGCTCGCCATCGGCAAGGGCGGCCACGAGGTCTTCAAGCGCCTGTCGGGCCTCGCGGTCCCGACCTTCGCCTACTACAACGGCGCGGCGATGGGCGGTGGCGTCGAGGTCGGTCTGCACTGCTCGTACCGGACCGTCTCCGCGGCCCTGCCGGCCTTCTCGCTGCCCGAGGTCTTCCTCGGTCTGGTCCCCGGCTGGGGCGGCTGCACGATCCTGCCGAACCTGATCGGCGCCGACAAGGCCGTCACGGTCATCATCGAGAACTCGCTCAACCAGAACAAGCAGCTCAAGGGCGGGCAGGTCTACGACCTCGGCATCGCCGACGCGCTGTTCGAGGGCGCGGACTTCCTGGAGCAGTCGCTGCTGTGGACGGCCTCCGTCCTCAAGGGCGAGATCGCCGTCGAGCGCCCCGCGATCGACCGCGGCGAGGCCTGGGACCAGGCCGTCGCGCGTGGCCGGTCCATCGCCGACGGCAAGGTGCACGGGGCCGCCCCGGCCGCCTACCGTGCGCTGGACATCATCGCCGAGGCCAAGGACGGCGACCTGCAGAAGGGCTACGACGCCGAGGACGTGGCGCTCGCCGACCTGATCATGGGTGGCGAACTGCGCTCCGGCATCTACGCCTTCAACCTGGTCCAGAAGCGTGGCAAGCGTCCGGCGGGTGCGCCGGACAAGTCGCTCGCGCGTCCGGTCACCAAGGTGGGCGTCGTGGGCGCGGGCCTGATGGCCTCGCAGCTCGCGCTGCTCTTCCTGCGCCGCCTCGAGGTGCCGGTCGTGCTGACCGACATCGACCAGGAGCGCGTCGACAAGGGTGTGGGCTACGTCCACGCCGAGATCGACAAGCTGCTGCTCAAGAGCCGCATCAACAAGGACAAGGCCAACCGCCTGAAGGCCCTGGTCTCCGGTGTGCTGGACAAGGCCGAGGGCTTCTCCGACGCGGACTTCGTCATCGAGGCCGTCTTCGAGGAGATCGGCGTCAAGCAGCAGGTGTTCGCGGAGGTCGAGGCGGTCGCCCCGGCGCACGCGATCTTCGCCACCAACACCTCCTCGCTGTCGGTGAGCGAGATGGCGTCGAAGCTGAAGAACCCCGAGCGGGTCGTGGGCTTCCACTTCTTCAACCCGGTCGCGATCCTCCCGCTCCTGGAGATCGTGCGCGGCGAGCAGACCGACGACGCCTCGCTGGCCACGGCGTTCGCCGTCGCCAAGAAGCTGAAGAAGACCGCGGTTCTCACCAAGGACGCCCCGGCGTTCGTCGTGAACCGCATCCTGACCCGCTTCATGGGCGAGATCCAGAACGTCATCGACGAGGGCACGTCGGTCGAGGTCGCCGAGAAGGCCATCGAGCCGCTCGGCCTGCCGATGTCTCCGCTGGTCCTGCTCGAACTGGTCGGTCCCGCGATCGGTCTGCACGTCTCGGAGACCCTCAACCGGGCCTTCCCGGACCGCTTCACGGTCTCCCCGAACCTCGCGGCCGTCGTCAAGGCGGGCAAGCGCGGCTTCTACGTGTACTCCGCGGAGAACGGCTTCAAGCCGGAGCTGGACCCCGAGGTCGCCGCGCTCCTCAAGCAGGGCGATGTCGTCCTCACCGAGGGGCAGGTCCGTGACCGCGTCCTGGACGCCGTCGCCCAGGAGATCGGGCTCATGCTCGACGAGGGCGTCGTCGCCGAGGCCCAGGACATCGACCTCTGCCTGATCACCGGCGCCGGCTGGCCCTTCCACCTGGGCGGCATCACGCCGTACCTGGACCGTGAGGGTGTCTCCGAGCGGGTGACCGGGAAGCGGTTCCTGGAGCCGGGGTTGGCGTCGGTTCCGGCGTAACGGCCTGACGGCACAAGGGAAGAGGGCCTCCGCGCGGTGCGCGGAGGCCCTCTCTCGTTCTCAACGCCCTTGGACCGGGGCCCGGTTCACCAGACCGGCAGGTCCGGGTAGTGCTCGCATGCATGCGCCGGAGCGGCCTTCCCGGGATTCGCCGCGGCTTCTAGCGGCTGCGGCGGCGGCCCTTGGAGCGGCGCGGGTAGGGGAAGAGCCGCGGACGTCGCTTGGCGGCCACGTCCTCGATCCAGCCGAAGAGCAGGATCGCCAGGCAGATCAGCGGAACGGCGACCACCAGCGCGGTCCACTGGCTCGCCAGCAACCACTGCGCGTGGTCGTAGAGGAAGGCGTTGTCCCACAGTTGGTCGATCAGCGGCTCGGTCAGCACCAGCGCGAAGGAGTGCCACAGGTAGACGCTGACCGCGCGGGAGTTGAGCAGGCTGATCACGCCGTTGAACCGCTCCAGCGGTTTGGGCCACTGCTCCCAGGACGGGCTCAGGTGGAGCAGCAGCAGCACCGCGCCGAACGACCAGATCGCCTGGGCGACCGGTACCGCTTCCAGATCGTGCCCGATCCGCGGGTTGTCCACCGGCGACTGCAGCAGCCACCAGTAGCCGAATACCAGCACCAGCGGTGCGAGGGACGGCACGACGTACTGCGGGATCTTGCGGAGCAGTCCCTCCTGGTGGGCCATGCCGAGCAGCCAGCAGGAGCCGAAGGTGGTGAAGTCGGTGGCGGCTTCCATCAGCCGGCCGGACTGGTCGACCAGTCCGGAGTTGATGAAGACCGCGAGCGCCAGCGGCACCAGCAGGGTGACCCAGGGCAGCTTCCGCATCGCCTTGAGCATGAGCGGCGACAGCAGGACGTACCAGAGGTAGGCGCGCAGGTACCACAGCGGCACACAGATCTGTTCGGCCCAGGAACTCGGCAGGTGCCCGCCGAAGGTGTGCAGCGAGGCCCCGAACGGCGGCTCGCTGAACGGCAGGACCCAGTAGGCCAGGTCGCCCCACCACCAGTTGGTGTGATGGTGGTCGGGCCTCCAGCCTTCCATGATCATCAGCGGCACCACGACCGCGCCGAACAGCCACATCGGCGGCAGCAGACGGCGCAGCCGGCCGCGGATCACGCTCAGTGCCGGCCGCTTGAGGGACCGCACCATCAGCGACCCGGCCAGCGCGAACATGACGCCCATGGAGGGGAAGACGATCGGCAGCCAGGTCCAGCTGAAGTTGTGATAGACCACCACGCGGACCAGGGCCAGCGCCCGCAGCAGGTCGAGGTAGCGGTCACGGCCGGGCTTCCGCGCGGGGGCGGCCTCCTCGGGCTGCGGGGCGCGCTGCGCGGACATCACGGCAGGGTCCGTCACCCGCAGGGCGACGGTGTCGAAAGAGCCTCGGGTGCCGTAGCCACCTTGTTCCGCGGTACTCATGAAGACATCGCCCCCGTTGTGACATCGAGCCCCACCTCACCGGTGCGCTTCAGCTTCTGCCAGCGCAACCTGCCTCCCGTCAGAGCGGTGATGGCGGACTGCATCAGCACCATGTACATGAGCACCCGGTAGACCACCTGCTGGGCCGGCAGCGTGATCAGATGCCACGCCTTCTCCTTGTCCAGCCGGAAGGACCACCAGGCGCAGACGGCCTGAAGGGCCATCACCGCGAACCAGGCGGCCAGGGTCTTGTACGCGTCGACGAAGACCACGCCGTAGACCATGCCGACGTCGAAGGCGGGCGCGAGCAGCGGGGTGACCACCATGAACAGGGCGACGAACGGCAGGCCCACCCGGCCGAAGTGGCCGGCCGCGCCGCGCTCCAGCAACGCGTGCCGGTGCTTCCACATCGCCTGCATGGTGCCGTAGCTCCAGCGGTACCGCTGCGACCACAGCTGCTTCATGCTGACGGGCGCCTCGGTCCAGGCGCGGGCGTCCTCCGCGTAGACGACCTTCCAGCCGGCCCGGTGCAGGGCCATGGTCACGTCGGTGTCCTCGGCGAGGGTGTCGTCGCTCATGCCGCCCGCCTGCTCCAGCGCCGAACGGCGGAAGCCGCCCACGGCGCCGGGGATGGTCGGCATGCAGTTGAGCACGTCGTACATCCGGCGGTCGAGGTTGAAGCCCATCACGTACTCGATGTGCTGCCAGGCACCGATCAGCGTGTCGCGGTTGCCGACCTTGGCGTTGCCGGCCACCGCGCCGACGCGCGGGTCGGCGAAGGGCTGCACCAGTTCCCGGACGGTGGCGGGTTCGAAGACCGTGTCGCCGTCCATCATGACGATCAGGTCGTACGAGGCCGCGGCCACACCGGTGTTGAGGGCGGTCGGCTTGCCGCTGTTCGGCTGCCGGATCAGCCGGACCATCGGCAGGCCGAGCTCCTCCACGATGGCGGACGTGTCGTCGGTCGACCCGTCGTCGACCACGATCACTTCGATGGGGTAGTCGCTTGTGGCCAGGGAGAGCAGGGTGTTGGTGATGCACTCCTGCTCGTTGTACGCGGGTACCACCACGGTGACCGGTTCGGTGACCGGGGCGCCCCAGGAGAAGCCCGGTTTGCGGATGCGCCGCACATGGATGGCCGAGAGCACCAGCATCAGCGCGAACCGCGCCATGACCAGCGCACCGACGACCGCGAGCAGGCCGACCAGCCACGGCATCAGCCGCACCGAGAAGGTGGTGCACCACAGGAACGCCTTGCCGACCCACAGGTTGTAGCTGGTGACCTCGGCGTTGGCGGAGCCGGTGCCGAGCGCCTCGCCGGTGGTCTTGAAGGTGTAGCCCTGGGCCTTGAGCTTGTCGATGACGACCGGCAGCGCGGCCAGCGTCTGCGCCCGGTTGCCGCCCGCGTCGTGCATCAGGATCATCTCGCCCTGGCCGGGGAGGTCGGGCATGGCGGACTTGACGATGGCGTCGACGCCGGGGCGCTTCCAGTCGTCGGTGTCCTTGTCGATGAAGGCGGTCAGGTACCCCTCCGACCCCGCCTGCTTGGTCACCGGCCACGACCAGTCGTCCAGCGCGTCCACGGTGGAGGAGTAGGGCGGGCGGAACAGGCTGGTGTGGATGCCGGCGACACCGGCCAGCGCGAGCTGGGTCTCGCCCAGCTCCCAGGTGAGCCGGCTGCCGGAGTGCAGCGCGAGGTCGGGGTGGGTGAAGGTGTGCAGACCGATCTCATGGCCGTCGGCCACGATCCGGCGGATCAGCGCCGGGTTGCGGGTGACCATCGCGCCGGTGACGAAGAAGTCGGCGCGGACGTTCTTCTCCTTCAGCACCTTGAGGATCTTCGGCGTCCACTGGGGGGACGGCCCGTCGTCGAAGGAGAGGACGACGGTCTTGCTCGGGATCGTGTAGCTGACCGGCTTGCTGTTCCTGCCGCCGCGCGCGTCGACGATCGGGCCGCCCTCCAGCACGCTGTTCGGGACGGTGACCTTGTCCACCGAGACGGCGATGCGCTCGTCGTGGAAGACCTCGTTGTTCGCCATGCCCCGAAGCACCATCAGCGCCAGCAGGGTCGCCAGTACGGTCACCGGCAGAAAGAAACGCAGGGGAGGTGCGGCGAGTCGGCGCGGCCGCGCGATGGACTGCCGGGGGCGTTGGTGACGGGTGCGGGACATGGACTTCCTGGTCGGTCGCGTCTGGCTACGGCGTGGTGGCGCCGGACACGGAGCTTGACGCCGCCGTACCGGCCGTCGGCGCAGCCGTAACTGACGCGGTGGTGCCGGACACGGAGCCTGACGCTGCCGTACCGGCCGCCGGGGTAGCGGTGACTGACGGGGTGGCGTCGGATCCGGTGGCGACGGACACGGAGCTCGACGCCGCAGTACCGGCCGCCGGCGTAGTGGTGACGGACGCGGTGACGTCGGATGTGGTCGCCGGGGCGGCGGTGCTCTTTCCGGGCTCGGCGACGCCGGGAGCCGCGGGAAGGGGCGCGTTCAGGTACTGGCTGGGCGGTGTGGTGTTCGCGCTGCCGGGGACGGTGAGCGCGGGCGCCTGCGACTGGGTTCCCACCAGGCCGGAGACCATCGCCACCACGAACCCGGTGCAGATGATGCCCAGCAGCCAGCCGAGGCCGCGCAAACGGCGGCCGCGCAGACCGGTCTGGTCCACAAAGACGGGAGCCGACTCGACCTCCGTGGAGGCACTGGTCATCGACAGCCTCGAGCTTCCTTCATCGTGTGACAACTGCCAGCTCGGTGCTGTGCTGAAAGTAGTGATCAGTGCGGAAAGGTGATCAATGTGCGTGGAAACGGAGATTAGCCGACCCGCCGCCGATCATGTAACAAGACTAGTATGAAGATTCGGTGAATGTCACGCGGGTCTCGTAGAGTTCGAGCGACGAAGCCAGTTTCCTGCTTGAACGGACCTTCACGCATGGCCATAGCCCGCCGCCGCAGCCGCTCGACGGTCGCCTCGATCCTCATGATCGCCGTCGCGTTCCTGGTGGGTGCCTGTGGCGGCGCAGGAAGCGGCGGTGCCAAGGCGGGCACGGCCGCCCCGCCGGCCGCGCACTTCCAGGTCTCGTCCATGCTCAGGCCGTCCGGCCGCGCGCTGGGCGTCGTCGACGACAAGACGCCCTGGCAGTACGGCATCGTCACCGCCTTCGCCAAAGAGGCCGGGCGGGCCCCTGACATCCGCGAGTACTACAGCTCCTGGGGCGACGACTTCGACGCGGAGGGCAACGCCTTCCTGTGGCATCACGGCCAGCTGCCCATGATGGCGCTGGTGCCCTCCGACACCTCGCTCGCCGACATCGCCAAGGGCAAGGACGACGCCTACATCCGCCGGCTGGCGGGTCAGATCGCGGCCTACGACGGCCCATTGGCCCTCTCCTTCGCCGGCGAGATGAACGGTCCGTGGAACTCCTGGGGTCCCCAGCACACCAAGCCCGTCGACTTCGTCGCGTCTTGGAAACATCTGCACGACATCTTCACGGCGCAGGGTGTCACCAACGTGATCTGGGTGTGGACTCCGCACGTGGTCGACTCGGGCACCACCGCCGCACTGCGTCCCTACTACCCGGGCAACGCCTACGTCGACTGGGTCGGCCTCATCGGCTACTACGGGCCGATCGACGGGGTCGCCTTCTCCAGCCTGTTCACCCCGACCCTGCGTCAGGTGGCGGGCTTCTCCGGCAAGCCGGTGCTGATCGCGGAAACCGGGGTGGCGCAGGGCACCGGCAAGGAGGCGCACATCCGTGACCTGTTCCGGGGTGCCACGAAAGCCGGCGTCATCGGGCTCGTCTGGTACGACCAGCGCAAGGACTGGCCAGGCGGCACGCAGTTGATGGACTGGCGGATCAGCACCTCGGTGGGTGCGCTGGCCGCGTTCCAGGTGGAGTCGGCCCGGAACAGCTTCGGTCATTCGTTCAAAAACGGCTGATACGCAGCAAGCAGGGCAAGCCGGGCACGAGCCCGCAAGGAACGACATTTATCACGGCGCATCACCGCGGCTGGCGCTTGCGGATGCCCGACCAGGGGAGATCACGGAGATGCCGACGGAATCGTCGCCGGGCCAGGGGGCTCCGCAGGAGGACTACGGCTGGGCCTTCCAGCCCCGCAAGTCGGCCCCCGGCCCGCAGCCGTACCGGGGACAGCAGCAGGCGGAGCCGGCCGCGCCGTGGGACGACAGGCCGTCGGCCGAGGCGTACGGCAGATCCTCCGGCACGCGGTGGGATGCCACCATGCCGCTGCGGTTTCCCGAGCCCCACGCCGCCGACGACGACGAGGCCATGCGCGCGCCGGGTCGCCGGATCCCCCCGCACACCCGGCGCGGCGGCGAATCGGCGGACGCGGAGTCCGGATACCTGTCGGAGGCGACCGCCGTCCTGGACCGGGCGGCCCTCCGCCACCCCGAGCCTGTCACCGCGCAGCCGCAGCCCTCTGCGGGCGCAAACGGCAAACGGGCCGGAAAGAAGGCCAGGCGGGTGGGCAGGATAGCCCTCGCTCTTGCCGTCCTCGGCGCCGGCGGCGCCGCAGCCGTCGTGTTCAAGCAGGAGGACGCCGCCACCGTTGCCTCGAAGCAGCTGACGCAGGTGTGGCACATACCGGCGCCCGCCGCCGACGACGCGCTGATCGGCAGCTGGCTCACCGACAAGCTGCTCGTCCGGGCCGGCAGCCGAGGCGGCCTGCGGGCCTACGACCTGACCGACGGCAAGCAGGTGTGGAGCGCCGCGTCCTCCGCGGGCGCCGCGGAGCTCGGCACCGTCCCCTGCGCCATGTCGCCGACCCTCAGTGCCCGGGGCATCGGCACGGTCGCCTTCGGCAAGGACGGCAGCAGCTGCACCTGGCTGGCCGGTGTCAGGGCGTCCACCGGCAAGATCCTCTGGTCCATGCCGCTGACCAGTGCCAAGCACCCCACGGCGGCGATCGCCACGACCTACGTGCAGGGCGATGTCGCCACCATCGTCAGCGAGAGCTTCCTCGGGGGCGTGGACGTCCGCACGGGCAGCCGCGTATGGGGCTACAAGGCCCGCGGTCACTACTGCAACGCCTACGACTCGGGCACCGAAGGCGCCGTGCTGGTGGACGACTTCTGCCTCGACCGGAAGGCCAGGTTCAGTCTCACCGCGTACGACGGCAAGACCGGGAAGGTGATCTGGCGCAAGCCCGAAACCGCTCACTCGGAGGTGACCCACATCCTGTCCGGCTCGCCACTGATCGCCGCCGTCCACACGGCGCGCCAGGACGCCGTGCGGGTTTTCGACGCCACCGGGACCGGCCGCAAACTGGCCGTGGGCGACGATGAGCTCACGACCGGCAACAACACCGGCGCCGACCACTCCGTCCGGCTCTACGGCAACGTCCTGGTCGCCCCGGCCTCGGCCGCCGGCAGGACAGTGATCGACGGCTTCAACACCGCGACCGGCGCCAAACTCTGGACCCACCCCTCCGCCGCGCTGGCCGTCCCCGCGTCCGGCGCGGACGACAAGGTGTACGCCGTCACCACGTCAGGTCCCCCGCAGCTCGTCAGCATCGACCCGCGCACTGGTCGCACCACCCCGGTCGCGGGCATCCCGGTGGGGACCGGCAAGGGGAGCTTCACCTCCGGCACGGTGTACGTCACCTCGGACGGCGGCGTGCTGGAACTCAACGCCCTCGGGTCGAACGGCGGCGTGCGGTTCTACCGGTAGGGCCTTCCCCGCCGATCAGGGTGAGGCCTCCGGCTTCCGGAAACGGCGGCGCCTGGCCTCTCGGCCGGGACTGTCTGGCCGATGTCGCCCGCCACCGGCGGGACTTCCTGACCCGTCGCGCGACAAGGTGTCCCTGGCGGGGGCCCGACCCCGCGCGTCCGCCCACCGGCTGGCACGCTCCACCGCCGTACTCGCCTTCGGTACGGCGGTGTCGGCGTGCGCTCCGGTGTGCGGCGGCCGTCGGCGTCAGACCGACCGCCATGCCTCCAGGGCGATCCCCGGTTCGTCCTTGCGGCGGGTGACCCGGAGTTCGCCGGTACCGGGAGAGAGCGTCGCGGCGACCACCCGGCCCTGCTCGTCCTCCGCCAACGCCAGCAGGGCGTCGGCGGGGAGTTCGGGTCCCGACTCCGTCCACCAGGCGCCCGCCGACTCGTCCTCGGTCGGGTAGGCGGCGAAGGCCACCCGTCCGCTCGCCGAGCGCTGGGCGAGCAACGTGCAGTCGTGGCCGTCGAGTTCACAGCGGATCACGCAGACGGGCCCCGGGCCGGCGGAGGCCAGGAGGGCCACCGGCTTGGTGCCGGGACGCCAGGCGCACACATCGCCCGATTCGTCGTCGGTGAAGAAGAGCGTGGTGGAGTCCGCCGAGGTCGCGAGCGCGCGCAGGCTGCCCGGTCGGACCGGCGCCTCCAGCGCCTCGTCCAGGGCCGGTGCCGTGCCGGCCTCCTGCTGGCGCCAGTGCATGACCCCGCCCGGGACGGCCGCGTACAGCTCGACACAGCCGGACTCCCCGGTCACGGCCGCGAGGTCCCCCTGGACCTTGCGCCCCTTCAGGTCGCACCAGGGCCCCCAGCCGCCCTTCAGCTTCTGGCCGATCATGCTCACGCCGCCGCCGCGGTTGCGTACGAAGACATGGGCACGCCCCTCCGCGTCGATCGCGACGGCGGGGTTGCCCGTCCGGTCGCCGCTGCCGTTGGGGTGACCGATGGGGTTCCAGTCGAGGGCGGCGAGGTCCGGCCGGTAGTGGGTCGAATGGACCAGTCCCGACTGGTCGCGGACCGTCGGACGCCAGGAGACCAGGTGGGTATAGCGATCGGGGCCCTGGCCCAAGGCCAGTACGGAGTGCAGGCGTTGGTCGCCGCCCACGGTGCGCGGAGGGTCCCAGGGACCACCGGGTCCGCGCTCCGCCCGGCAGTGGACGGTGGCCTCCGACAGCAGGTACGCACTCAGCCTGCCGTCGCGGCCGCGTATGAGCCAGTCGACGTTCACCGCTTCACTTTAATCGGGGGCGCGCCGCGCGTTCACCGGGGGCGGCCCGACGGCCGCCGCGGCACCGGCCGGCAGGCGGCGCCGGGCCGTGGGGTTCTGGCAGGGTGAGGACATGACGACTCTGCTCATCGTGGACGGCGCCAATGTGGTGGGGTCCGTGCCGGACGGATGGTGGCGGGACCGTCGTGGTGCCGCCGAGCGGCTCAGGGACCGGCTGACGGACTTCGCCGAGCGGGGCCTGCCCGGCCACCCGGGCCCGCTGGAGATCGTTCTGGTGGTCGAGGGCGCGGCCCGTGGGGTGGACTCCGTCCCCGGGGTCCGGGTCGACGAGGCTCCGGGCAGCGGCGACGACCGCATGGTGGAGCTGGTGGCCGAGGCGCCGGACCGCACCCGCCTGGTCGTCACGGCCGACCGCGAACTGCGGCGCCGGGTGGGGGAACTGGGCGCCGAGGTCACCGGGCCACGCACGGTACGCCCTCACCCTTGACCTCCCGGCCTCCTGACTCCGGATCCCTGACTCCGGATCCCGGGTTCCGGGTTCCGGGTACACCGCCGCCACGGGAAGCCGAGCCACAGTCCGTCGCCACGGACCACCAAGCCAGACCGCCGGCCCACAGGCCACCATCGGCGCCGGGCGCCACGCCGGGGGCGGACCGTCGCGACAGACCACCGGGGTACAGGCACATCACCGCCGCGGACCACCGGGCCACAGGCGGTCCGGGGCCGCCGGCCGCCGGTCTGCTGCGCGCCCGCCGCGCCGGCCCGGGGGGCATGCCCCGCTGACCGTGAGTCCGCGTCCGTCCGGCGCGCGTCGCGTCAGCGGCCCGCGCCGCGCTCTGTGCGCCGCCGTCCGGCTCCGGCCGGCGCTGTCCGTCGCTCGGGCGGGCCCTTCGCCTGCCCGGTACTCGTACACCCGTCGGCCCGTCCGCCATCGGCCGAAGGCCCGCCTGTCACCCGGATTCACCGGCTTCGCCGGGCACGGCGAAGCCCCGCCGCCGCCGCGCCGGAGCCGAACGTGCGGGGCCCGGGGCAGGACGGGTCGGCTACCCGGCGGTGCCGCCGGGTGGGTTGCGGGTCTCGGCGAGTGTCGTCTCCTCGTGCCGGCCGAGACGGCTGTGCGAGTGCCCGTAGAGGAAGTAGACGACGATGCCGATCACCATCCAGATCGCGAACCGCAGCCAGGTCTCGGCGGGCAGGTTCAGCATCAGCCACAGCGTCGCGAGCACCGACAGGAGCGGCACCCACGGCACCAGCGGGGTGCGGAAGGCGCGGGGCAGATCGGGGCGGGTGCGGCGGAGGATGACGACGCCGACGGCGACCACGATGAAGGCGAAGAGCGTGCCGATGTTGACCAGTTCGGCCAGCTCGCTGAGGCTGGTGAAGCCCGCGAGGATCGCGATGATCACACCGAGCAGGATGGTCGGCCGGTGCGGGGTGCGGAACCTCGGGTGGACGCGGGAGAAGAACCTCGGCAGCAGTCCGTCGCGGCTCATCGCGAAGAAGACCCGGGTCTGGCCGAGGAGCAGGATCATGCAGACCGTGGTCAGTCCGATGGCGGCGCCGAAGCTGATGACGCCCGCGTACCAGGGGTGCCCGGTGGCCTTGAAGGCGTCGGCGAGCGGGGCGTCCACGGACAGCCTGGTGTACTTCTCCATGCCCGTGACCACGATCGACACGAGGACGTAGAGCGTGGTGCAGATGACGAGCGAGCCGAGGATGCCGCGCGGCATGTCCCGCTGCGGGTTCTTCGTCTCCTCGGCGGCGGTCGCGACCACGTCGAAGCCGATGAAGGCGAAGAACACCACGGAGGCCGCGGTGAAGATGCCCATCACGCCGAAGTTGGTCGGCGCCCAGCCGAACATCAACTGGATCAGCGGCGTCTTGATGCCGCTGCCCGCCTCCACGGCCTGCGCCGGGGGGATGAAGGGCTTGTAGTTCTTGCCCTCGATGAAGAAGGCACCCGCGATGATCACGATCAGGACGACGGTGACCTTGATCGCGACGACCAGCGTGGTGATCCGGGCGGAGAGCTTCACGCCGACGACGAGGATGGCCGTGAGCACCAGCACCAGTGCGGCGGCGAGGATGTCGAAGCCGAACCCGTGGGCCCCGTCGCGCCCGCTGAGCGACTCGGGCATGTGCCAGCCCGCGTTGTCCATCAGCGAGCGCACATAGCCCGACCAGCCGACGGCCACCACCGCCGTGCCGAGCGCGAACTCCAGGACGAGGTCCCAGCCGATGATCCAGGCGGGCAGTTCTCCGAGGGAGGCGTAGGAGAACGTGTACGCGGATCCCGCGACCGGGACCGTGGAGGCGAACTCGGCGTAGCACAGAGCCGCCAGCGCGCAGGCGACACCCGCGGCGACGAAGGCCAGCGAGACCCCGGGCCCCGCGTTCTCCTTCGCCACTTTGCCGGTGAGGACGAAGATGCCGGTGCCGATGATGACACCGACACCGAACACGGTGAGGTCCAGAGCGGACAGCGTCTTCTTGAGCGCGTGCTCCGGCTCCTCAGTGTCCAAGATCGATTGTTCGACCTTCTTCGTCCTGAAGAGGGTGTTGCTCACGGACGTACCTCCCACGCTTGTCGTCCTCGACATGATCGAGAGGGCAGGTAGCACGTATCCCCCGACGCGGCCCGGTTCACGCAGATGGGCCGGTTCCACCACCCGTACAGGGTGCTGAAACCGGCCCATCGGCCCATCCTGTGCCGCTGTCAGTCGCGCGCGGGCTCCACCGCGTCCATGGCCTGCGCGGCGGTGCGCTCGTACCGGCCGTCGAGCTTGGCGACGAGACCGGTGACCTGCCGGGCGATGTCCGGCGCGGTCAGGCCGATCTCCGCCATGACCTCGGCGCGCGAGGCGTGGTCGAGGAAGCGCGGCGGGATGCCGAAGTCGCGCAGCGGGACGTCGACGCCCGCGTCGCGCAGGGCCTGCGCGACGGCCGAGCCGACACCGCCGACCCGGGAGTTGTCCTCGACGGTGACGACCACGCGGTGCTGCTCGGCGAGCGGGGCCATGGCCTCGTCGACCGGCTTGACCCAGCGCGGGTCCACGACGGTGGTGGAGATGCCCTGCCGGTCGAGGAGAGCGGCGATCTCCAGGCACATCGGGGCGAGCGCGCCGACGGAGACCAGCAGCACGTCCGGAGCGTCGGTGCCCGGCTCCCGCAGGACGTCCATGCCGCCGATCCGGCCCACGGCGGGCACGGCCGGGCCGACCGCGCCCTTGGAGAAGCGCACCACGGTGGGCGCGTCCTTCACCTCGACGGCCTCGCGGAGCTGGGCGCGGACCTGGTCGGCGTCGCGCGGGGCGGCGAGCCTGAGGCCCGGGACGACCTGGAGGATGGACATGTCCCACATGCCGTTGTGCGAGGCGCCGTCGGTGCCGGTGACGCCCGCGCGGTCCAGGACGAAGGTGACGCCGCACTTGTGCAGGGCCACGTCCATCAGGACCTGGTCGAAGGCACGGTTGAGGAAGGTCGCGTAGACGGCGAACACGGGGTGCAGTCCGCCGGTGGCGAGTCCCGCGGCGGAGACGGCGGCGTGCTGCTCGGCGATGCCGACGTCGTACACCCGCTTGGGGAATGCCTTGGCGAACCGGTCGAGGCCGACCGGTTGGAGCATCGCGGCGGTGATCGCGACGATGTCCTCGCGCTCCTTGCCGAGCTCGACCATCTCCTCGCCGAAGACGGAGGTCCAGTCGGCGCCGGAGGAGGCGATCGGCAGGCCCGTGTCGGGGTGGATCTTGCCGACGGCGTGGAAGCGGTCCGCCTCGTCCTGGAGGGCGGGCTGGTAGCCGCGGCCCTTCTCGGTGAGGCAGTGCACGATGACCGGGCCGCCGAAGCGCTTGGCGCGGGCGAGGGCCGACTCCAGGGCCTCGATGTCGTGGCCGTCGATCGGGCCGACGTACTTCAGGCCGAGGTCCTCGAACATGCCCTGCGGGGCGATGAAGTCCTTCAGGCCCTTCTTCGCGCCGTGCAGGGTCTCGTAGAGCGGCTTGCCCACGACCGGGGTGCGCTCCAGGAGGTCCTTGCCGCGGGCCAGGAAGCGCTCGTAGCCGTCGGTGGTGCGCAGGGTCGCCAGATGGTTCGCGAGGCCGCCGATGGTCGGCGCGTACGAACGCTCGTTGTCGTTGACGACGATGATCAGCGGGCGGTCCTTGGCGTCGGCGATGTTGTTCAGCGCCTCCCAGGCCATGCCGCCGGTGAGAGCGCCGTCACCGATGACGGCGACCACGTGGTCGTCCCTGCCGAGCACCTCGTTGGCCTTGGACAGGCCGTCGGCCCAGCCGAGGACCGTGGAGGCGTGCGAGTTCTCGATGATGTCGTGCTCGGACTCGGCCTGCGAGGGGTAGCCGGACAGGCCGCCCTTCATCTTCAGCCGGGAGAAGTCCTGGCGGCCGGTGAGCAGCTTGTGGACGTAGGACTGGTGGCCCGTGTCCCAGAGCACCCTGTCCTTCGGTGACTCGAAGACGCGGTGCAGGGCGATGGTCAGCTCGACGACACCGAGATTGGGGCCGAGGTGGCCGCCGGTCTTGGAGACCGCGTCGACGAGGAAGGTCCTGATCTCGCCGGCCAGCTGGTCCAGCTGCTCCAGGCTGAGCCGGTCCAGATCGCGCGGTCCCCTGATGCGGGTCAGCAGCGGCACCCGTGCCTCCTTGCAGTAGAGCTGTTGCCGGGCTTGGTCGAGTCTAATGTTCCGCCTTTTCGGGCGCGGGCCGGGCCTGGCGATGTACGCCACACGATCGGCCCAACCGGATGGGAACACGTGTTCCCGTCCGAACATGACTGTGCCCGGCGCCGCCCATGGCGCCGGGCACAGGGTCTTTCACAGGGAGGCCACCGCGCAGTGCCGTGGCGTTCCCCGCGGAGTGTTACGCGCGGCCCGCGGCCTTCTGGCTCTTCCGCGAGACGGAGTCGATGACGACCGCGCCCAGGAGCACCGCACCCGTGATCATGTACTGGATGGAGGTGTTCATGTTGAGCAGGTCGAGACCGGTCTGGATCGACTGGATGACCAGCATGCCCAGGAGGGCCGACCAAACGTTTCCGCGGCCACCGAAGAGGCTCGTACCACCGATGACGGCCGCCGCGATGGCGAGCATCAGCGTGTTGCCGCCACCGGCGTTCAGCGTGGCGCTCGCGGTCTGACCGGCGAAGAACATACCGCCGACCGCAGCGAAACCGCCGGAGATGGCGAAGACGGTGATGCGGACCATCGGCACGCTGATACCGGCGCGGCGAGCCGCCTCGATGCCACCGCCGACCGCGAAGATCTTGCGGCCGTACGTGGTGCGGCGCAGCACGAAGTCGACGACCACCAGGGAGGCGAGGAAGATCACCAGGGCGTTGGAGACACCGGAGGCGTTGTTCAGCACGGCGGCGGCGGCGAAGGACGCCACGGCGAGCGCTCCGACGCGCAGCGCGATCTCACTGGTGGGCCGGAAGGGCACACCGGCGGCCCTGCGGCGACGCTGGTCGATGAGCGAACCCACGAGCATCGAGGCGACACCGAGGCCGGCCAGCAGGTAGGCGCCGATGACGGCCTGGCCCATGAAGAAGGAGCTCTGGCCGAGCAGGTACACCGGGCCGCTGTCGGCCGGGATGTTGATGGTGCCGCTCGAACCGAGCAGCCACAGCATCAGGCCGTTCCAGCCCAGGAAGCCGGCCAGCGTCACGACGAAGGCGGGCACGCCGATCCGGGCGAAGAACCAGCCCTGCATCGCGCCGATGACGGCACCGGTCAGGACGGTCAGGAACAGGGCCAGCCAGGGGTTCACGCCGTGGTTGACCACGAACACCGCGAAGACCGTGGAGGCGAGGCCGCTGACCGAGCCGACGGAGAGGTCGATCTCACCGAGCAGCAGGACGAACACCAGGCCGATGGCCAGCATGCCGGTGGCCGACATGAAGTAGCTGATGTTCGACAGGTTGTCGGCGCTGAGGAACCGGCTGTTCTGCGTCTGGAAGATCGTCCAGATGATGATCAGACCGACGAAGACCGGCAGTGAGCCGAGCTCGCCACCCTTGATCTTGCGCTTGAACTCGGTGATGTAGCCCTTGAGACCCTCTTCGCGGACCAGCAGACGCGGGTCCACGACCGACACGGGAGCGGCAGTGGGGTCGTCGGAGGGAGCCACCGTGTTCTGGTGCTCCACCTCGGCCTCCGGCTTGGAAACCTTGGACGTGTCGCTCACTTTGCGGCCTCCGTGTTGCGACGCCCCGCACGACGGGTCACGGCATTGTCCGTGGCTCCGGTGATCGCGGCGATGATCTCTTCGTGGCTGGTGTCCTTCACGGAGAAGGAGCCGTTGTTCTTGCCCAGGCGCAGGACGGCGACGGTGTCCGCGACGGCCTTCACGTCAGCCATGTTGTGGCTGATGAGAATGACGCCGAGGTTGCGCTCGCGCAGTCGCTCGACCAGGTCGAGGACCTGCGCGGTCTGCTCGACACCGAGAGCGGCGGTCGGCTCGTCGAGGATGACGACCTTGGGGTCACCGATGAGGGCGCGGGCGATGGCCACGACCTGACGCTGACCACCGGAAAGGCTCGCGATCGGGATACGCACGCTGGGGATGCGGATGGAGAGTGTGCTGAGCAGCTCACGCGCCTTCTGCTCCATCGTGACCTCGTCGATGACGCCGCGGTGCAGCAGTTCACGACCGAGGTAGAGGTTGCCGACCACGTCGAGGTTGTCGCACAGGGCGAGGTCCTGGTAGACGGTCGCGACGCCGAGTCCCTGGGCGTCGTGCGGCTTGTTGATGCTGACGGGCTGACCGTCCCACTCGATGACGCCTTCATCGATGGGGTGGACGCCCGCGATGGTCTTGACCAGGGTGGACTTTCCTGCGCCATTGTCGCCCACCAGGGCGACCACTTCTCCGGGGTGGACCTCCAGCTCGACATCGGTGAGTGCCTGCACAGCACCGAATCGCTTGGAGACTCCGCGCAACGCCAGCACGGGCGTAGCGGACACGTGAACCATCTCCTTCGCCGCCTGACCGGCGGGGATGCCGCGCTCGAACTAACCGGCGCGGAGGGATGTGCGAAATGCACAAGGTTTACAAGATGAACATGCGCGAATCCGCCGCATTTCGCAACGGATCCATCCGACGCCCGCCCCGCAGCGGGGTGTGAAGGTGGAGCAGGCGCCGGACAGGTTCGCGAGACCGCTCAGCGGTCGGAACTCGGGCGACCGTCCGTTGTGGGGAGGTCGCCCGAGCGGGTCGTGCTACTGCAGGCCGGCAGCCTTGCAGGCCTTGGCGAAGTCCGCGGTGCAGATGTCGGCGACGGTGTAGAGACCGTCCTTGACGACCGTGTCCTTGATGTTGGCCTTGGTGACCGAGACCGGGACGAGGAGCTGCGAGGGCACCTTGTCGCCCGAGCCGCTGGTCAGCGTCTGGGTGGCGAGGGACTTGATGTCCTTGCCCTCCAGCAGGTTGACCGCGAGCTGGGCAGCGGCGTCCGCCTCCGGCTTGAAGGCCTTGTAGACGGTGGAGGACTGGGTGCCGGCGACGAGGCGCTGGATACCCGCGAGCTCCGCGTCCTGACCCGTCAGCGGGATGCCACTGATCTTCGCACCCTTGAGGGTGTTCGCGATGCCACCGGCCATGCCGTCGTTGGCGGAGTAGACGCCCGCGATGTTCTTGGCACCGAGCTGCGTGATGGCAGCGGACATCTTCTGAGCGGCGACGGTGTCCTTCCAGAGACCGGACTGCTCGTAGGCGATGTTGACCTTGCCGTCGAGGGCCTTGTGGGCACCCGCCTTGAACTGACCGGCGTTCGGGTCGGCGTCGTCACCGTTGATCATGACGATCTTCGACTTGGGGGTCGCCTTGGAGCCGAGCGCGGTGAGCAGCGCCTGGCCCTGGAGCTCGCCGACCTTCTCGTTGTCGAAGGAGACGTACGCCGAGACCGGACCCTGCGCGAGGCGGTCGTACGCGACGACCTTGATGCCCTTGTTGACCGCGGTCTGGATCGAGGACTTGATGGCGGCCGAGTCCTGCGCGCTGATCACGAGGACCTTGACGCCCTGGGTGATCATGGTGCTGACCTGCTGGGCCTGCTTGGCGGCGTCACCGGCCGCGTTCGCGTACTGGACCTTGCAGTCCGGGCACAGCTCCTTGACCTTGTTGACGAAGAGCGGGTGGTCGAACTTCTCGTAGCGAGCGGTGACGCTGTCGGGGAGCAGGAGACCGATGGTCTTGCTGCCCGAGGAAGAGGAGCTGCTGCTGCTGTCGCTGGAGCTCTTGTCGCCGGCCTTGCCGCAGGCGGCCACCGAAAGGGCCATGGAAACAGCGGCGGTACCGATTACGACTCTACGCATCATTGCGTTCATTGGTGGTGCCTCCCTGACAGGGCCGCAACGCTGCGGCCGAGGTGGTTTGGAGTCAACTCGGCCGCTCGTGCGACGTCAAGAAGTAAATACTTAACGGGTTGGCAACGGCGTGTTTCGTTCTCTAAGTGAAGGCAGGTGTAACGGCAGACAGAGACCCATCCAAAAGGGTCGAATCGCCCATCTCGCTGAGCGCGAGAGCAAGCGCCCCGAGCACCTCAGCACGGCCCCCGAGGGCCCCTGGCAACACCGAGAGTTGACGTGCGGCGCTGGGGATCGCGTAGCGGCCGACAGACTCCCTGATGGGCCCGAGAACGAGCTCACCGGCCTCGGCGAGATCGCCGCCGAGGACCACCCGGCTCGGGTTCAGCAAATTGCAGAGATTGGCCACTCCACTGCCGATATGTCGGCCGACGTCGGCGATCACGCGACGGCAGCCCGGATCTCCGTCCCGCGCCAGCCTGACCACGCCCTCCATGGTCAGATCGGTCCCGTGACTGGACTGGAGGAGCGGCAGCACATAGCGCGCCGCCGCGAAGGTCTCCAGGCAGCCCCGGTTGCCGCAACGGCAGACGGGGCCTGATTCATCAAGTGTAATATGCCCGATTTCTCCCGCTGTGCCACCCGGGCCGCGGTAGATCTTGCCTTCTATCACCAGGCCCGCCCCGACACCGCTGGCGACCTTGATGTACGCGAGATCCCTGACCCCGCGACCGCTGCCCCAGACCATCTCGCCGAGCGCGCCCAGATTGGCGTCGTTGTCCACGTAGACAGGCACCCCGAGCCGCCCCCGCAGCTCCTCGGCGGGCCTGGCGCCGGTCCAGCCCGGCAGGATCGAGGTGGACCCCAGGGTCCCCGATTCCACGTCGATGGGCCCCGGCACGCCGAGGCCCACGCCCGCGACCTTGGAACGGTCGACGCCGGTCGCCGCGATCAGACGGCTGACCAGCTCCTCCGCCCGGTCGAAGCCCTGCGCCGCGGACGCGTCCACGTCCAGCGGCTCGGACTCCTCGGCCAGCACCTGGTGGGCCAGGTTCCCGACCGCGACGCGCAGATGGGTATGCCCGAAGTCGACACCGATGACGATGCCGGCGTCGCCGCTCAAGGACACGCTGCGCGCCCTGCGGCCGCCGGCCGAAGTGGGTGTGACCTCGACCGTTCCACCGTCCTTGAGTTCACGGACGATATTGGAAACGGTCGCGGCCGACAGGCCCGTCGTCCTCGCGATCTCCGCCTGCGTGAGCGAGCCGGCAAGCCGCACCGCCCGCACGACGCGTTCCAGATTGGCTCGGTGCAGCGAAGACTGCGACCCCGGAGTCTCCATCGACTCATCCACTCCTGCCCTCAGCCGGGCGGCCCCGATGCCGCCCGTGTGATCTGGGTCACGCCAACGGGACCCCGGTCACTTACAAGTTGTGAACTCCAAGCTCCGCTGATCGGGTTACCGCAGTCAAGTCCTTGACGAAAATCGGGTCCATCCTCAGGTTCGATTTCCGGCCGCGCCCGGACACGCGTACGCCACCCCCGGGACGGAGGTGGCGTACGCGAAGAAAGGGGCGAATCGTTACTTGAGGGTCGCCGAGGTGAGACCGGCCTGGACCTGGCGCTGGAAGGACAGGTAGACGATCAGCATGGGGACCATGGCGATCGTCACGCCGGCGAACAGGACGGGAAGGTCGGTGGCGTAGCCCTGCTGCTGCTGGAGCTGGATGAGGCCCTGGGTCAGAACGTAGCGTTCCGGATCCGAACTGGTCTGCGGCTGCATCAGGACCGAGGGCAGGATGTACTGGTTCCACTGGCCCAGGACGTTGAAGATGCCGACGCTGAGCAGTCCGGGCTTGGCCATCGGCAGCATGACTTGGAAGAACGCCCGTGTGTGCGAGGCCCCGTCGAGCACCGCCGCCTCGAAGACCGCCGTGGGCAATGTCCGGAAAAAGGCGTGCATGAAGAACACGGTGAACGGCAGCGAGTAGGCCACGTACACCAGGATCAGACCTTGGTACGTGTTCAACATGTCGAGACGCTTGACCATGAAGAACAGCGGCACCAGGGCCAGGAAGACGGGGAACATGGCCCCGCCGACGAAGAAGTAGTACACGAGCCGGTTGCCCGGGAACTCGTAGCGGGCCAGGACGTAGGCCGCCATCGCGCCGAGGAGCATGGTCAGCGGGACCGAGAAGACCAGGACGATCAGGGTGTTGGCGAAGTAGTCGCCGATGCCCTTGTTCCAGGCCCGGACGAAGACGTCGAACTGCCAGTTGGAGGGCCAGCCGAGGGCCGAGCCGCCGATCTGCGCGTCGGTCTTGAACGAGCTCAGGACCAGCCAGAGCAGCGGCAGGATGATCAGGATCGCCCACAGGGCCAGGAACCCGTGCGAGAAGACGTTGAGGGCCATGCCCTCGCTGCGCTTGTCGCCCGGCCTGGGCGGGGCCTTCCTGGCGTTTCGTTGCGGGGGTACTCCGGCGCCGTCGACCTTCGTCGGCTCCGTGATGGGTGCGCTCATAGTCGTGTCTCCCGCTCAGAACTCGATGCGCTCGCGGCGGGTGGCGCGCAGCGTGACCACGGACAGGATCAGGGTGAGAAGGAGCATGACGACGCCCATGGCGCAGGCGTAGCCGCTCTTTCCGAAGTAGAGGAAGTTGCGCATCATGACGTTCGCCATGACCTCGCTGTGGTGGTCGGGCCCGCCGCCGTACCCGGTGCCCTGGGTCGTGGTCGAGACGAGCACGAACATGTCCATCGCGATGATGCCGAGATAGACCCAGGCGGTCTGCACCGTGTCCCACAGCAGGGGCAGGGTGACCCGGAAGAACGTGTGGGCGCGGCTCGCGCCGTCCAGCAGCGCGGCCTCGTAGATGTCCCGCGGGATGGACTGCATGGCGGCGGAGAACAGCACCAGATAGAAGCCGACGCCGTGCCAGACGACGACCGCCATCAGGCACCAGAGCACCAGACTGGGCTCGTTCATCCACTCGATGGGGTTGTTCCCGTCGACCAGACCGAACTTGATCAGCAGGCCGTTGAGCAGACCGCCGCTGTCACTGCGGTAGAGGGCCCCGAAGAGCACCGCCACGATCGCGAGCGACAGCACCTGCGGGAAGAAGTACACGATCTTGTAGAACCGCGAGCCGGCGACGCCCTGTACGCCACCGGCGCCACCCCGCCCGCCCGCGTTCACCATGAAGGCGAAGAAGAGGGCGAGCAGGATGGTGATCACCGGGATGAACACCAGGAACAGGATGTTGTGCCAGATCGCTTCGAGGAATACGTCGTCCTGGAACAACGCCTTGTAATTGTCCAGGCCGACGAAACTGAACGTCTGCGACTGACCCCTCCAGTCGGTGAAGGAGTAACCGATGGTCTGTATGTAAGGCCAGATCACGAAGATCAGATACAGCGCCAAAGGTGCGAGGAGAAACCCCGCGACGAACCGGTACTGCCCTTTTCGCATGGCATCCTGCCCTGGTGTTCCGGGTCTGCGACCCGGGTGTTCCGGGTACGCGTGCCCCTGATGTTCCGGGTTTTACGTGATCAGTCGCGGTGGTTCTTCTTGGACGCCGGGTCCTTGGCCGCCTTGTCGACCGCCGCCTGGGCCCGCTTCAGCCACTCCTTCGGCTGAATGCGCTTGGACATCAGCTCGTTGGACGCGTTCTGGATGGACACGTCCATCTCGCTGTACCAGTTGGGGTACAGGAAGTTGAAGGTGTTGTCACCCGCCGCCTTGGACGCGTCGACGGTGGACTGCGTACCGGGGCGCAGCGTCACGCCGGCGGACACGCCGTCCTTGAGGATGGTGAGCGAGTTGGCCTTCTGCGCGAAGAGCGTCGACCACTCCTTGGAGAGCATGGAGCGCATGAACTCCTGGGCCTCGGGCAGGTTCGCGGCCTTCGCCGGGATGATGAACGGCTCGCCGGAGCCGGCCCGGATCGCCTCGAACGGCAGCTTGTCGCCGGACAGGCTGGGCATCGGCATGAACTTCATGTCGAAGTCGGCCGGGGTCTGCTTGAGCTGCTCGTTCTCCAGCCAGGAACCACAGGTGATGAACGCGGCCTTGTACTGGTTCCACCGGGTCTGCGACTCGGTGTGGGTCAGGCCGTTGGTGCCGGCCATCAAGTAGCCCTTTTCCACGACCTCGTAGATCGCCTCGACGGCAGCCAGGGCGGCGTCGGACCCGACGAACGCCTTGGGGTCGAGGTTGTCGATCGCCTTCATGGCGTCCAGACCGCCCTGCTTGGCGATCAGGTCCATGATGGCGACGTTGATGTAGTACGGGTACTTGCCCTGGTGTGCGAGGCCGCCGATGCCCTGCGACTTGGCGTCCTTGCAGATGGCGAGGAAGGCGTCCCAGGTCTTGGGAACCTCCCAGCCCTTCTCCTTGAAGAGCTTGCCGGAGTACCACAACCCCCACACCGTGTAGATGTAGTTGAGGGACACGACCTTGCCGCCCTGCAGGCCCGGGTCGAGCGTGCCCGGGATCAGGGTGTCGCGGACCTTCTTGGTCGGGTCGTCGATGGACGGGGCGTCGAGGACCGCGGCCAGGTCGAGGAGCTGGCCGCTCTTGTAGAGCACGTCCAGCTTGATCTGCTGGGCGCCCGAGTCGTCGACGATGTCCGGCGGGTTGCCACCGTTGAAGCGCGGCTGGAGCTTGCCGGTGATCTCCTGCGTACCGGTGTGGGCGCTCTTGCTGCCCCACTTCTTGTCGAACGACGCTTCCCACGCCTTGGCGTAGTCGTCGCCGTAGCCGCCCTTGAAGACGACGACGTCGAGCTTGCCGCCACCCTTCTTCACACCGAAGGGGTTGTCCTTGGTGGTCTTGCCGGTGCCCTTGTCGCCGGACTTGCTGTCATCGCCCCCGCCGCTCGCACAGGCGGACAGGAAGCTCATCGTCGGGACGGTGATCAGACCGAGTGCGGCCGACCTCTTGATGAGGTCACGGCGGCCGACACCCTCGGGGCTGCTGTTCTCGGCGGAAGTGGATCCCATGCTCAAGTCCTCGCCTTCTCCAGGACTCAGGCGGTGAACCGGATCCTCCCCGGCACCGCGGTTAGGTCAAGCTGGGGTCGTGCATGGGGGATTCAGTGGGACGAATCGGCGGTACGTGTATGAACCACGGTCCGCCGGCCCGCGAAATTCCCCCCTGGGTCCTGCCTGTCCAGCGCCAGTCGATCGACTGGCCGGACGCGACAGGTATAGTCCACTTCCCGCCAGCGGAGCAAGATCGAATGCAGGTTTGCCCGTCGGTCTTTTCCGAGTTGAGACCTCCCGGAAATATGGGGCAGCCCCGGACCACCCCGGCGAAGATCCACAGGAGGCCAACCTCCCGCAATGAACGCAATGCACGGTTCGTCACACGGTATTCACCCCGGATGCCGCATCCAACACCCTTGACAGCGCTGTCAACTTGGCTCCCAAATGGTCCTTGCGCATCAAAATTGACAACGTTGTCCAGGTGCAGGGAGGGTGCTCGCGCATGCAGCACAGAGCTCGGTACAGACACAGTTCCACGCGTCGGACCGGATGGCTTTCCCCTATGGCACTGGGGGTGACGGCCCTCTCCCTGTTAGCGGCCTCGCAGGGCGTGGCCATCGCCCTGCCGGCCCAAGGAGCGGCCGCGGACCGGGAATTCAGTTCCTCGTTCGAATCGGGCGATCCCGCTCCGGACTGGCTCAACACGGTGGATACGGCTCCTGACGGGACGAAGCGGTCCTCCGGGGTCGACGGCGGCTACAGCACCGGCATCCCCGGAAACGTGACCGACCATGTCAGCGACGTGCGCGCCAGCGGTGAGAACACCGGCGCGGGCGAGGTCAAGGAGAACCTCGTCGACGGCGAGTCGAGCAGCAAATGGCTGACCTTCGAGCCCACCGGCTGGGCGGAGTTCGACCTGGACGCGCCGGTCAAGGTGGTCACGTACGCGCTCACATCCGCAAACGACCACGACGAGCGCGACCCCCAGGACTGGACCCTCCAGGGCTCCACCGACGGCAAGGACTGGAAGACGCTCGACACCCGTTCCGGCGAGACCTTCGGCGAGCGGTTCCAGACCAAGACGTACGACATCCAAAGTCCCGTCGAGTACCAGCACTTCCGGCTCGATGTCACCAGGAACAACGGCGGCGACATCCTCCAGATCGCCGACGTCCAGTTCTCGACGGGCCAGAGCGACGACCCGACGCCCAAGGACATGCTCTCGCTCGTGGACCGGGGTCCCAGCGGCTCGCCGACCGCCAAGGCGGGCGCGGGCTTCACCGGCAAGCGGGCGCTGCGCTACGCGGGCACCCACAAGGGTGACGGCCGTGCGTACTCGTACAACAAGGTCTTCGACGTGAACGTCGCCGTCGGGCGCGACACCGAACTGGCGTACCGGATCTTCCCCGCGATGGCGGACGGCGACCGGGACTACGACGCCACGAACGTGGCCGTGGACCTGGTCTTCACCGACGGCACCTCGCTGAGTGATCTGAACGCCGTGGACCAGCACGGATTCGCGCTCACGCCGCAGGGCCAGGGCGCCTCCAAGGTGCTGTACGTGAACCAGTGGAACAACGTGACCTCACGGATCGGTTCCGTCGCGGCCGGGAAGACCGTCGACCGGATCCTCCTCGCGTACGACTCGCCGAAGGGCCCCGCGAAGTTCCGCGGCTGGCTGGACGACGTCGCGCTGCGCAAGGCCGCTCCGCAGAGGCCCGAGGCGCACCTCGCCGACTACGCGCTGACGACCCGCGGCACCAACTCCAGCGGCGGCTTCTCGCGCGGCAACAACTTCCCGGCCACGGCCGTCCCGCACGGTTTCAACTTCTGGACGCCGGTCACCAACGCGGGCTCGCTGAGCTGGCTGTACGACTACGCCCGCGCCAACAACGCGGACAATCTGCCCACCATCCAGGCGTTCAGCGCGAGCCATGAGCCCAGCCCCTGGATGGGTGACCGGCAGACCTTCCAGGTGATGCCGTCGGCCGCCTCCGGCGCCCCGGACACCGGGCGCACGGCCCGCGAACTGGCCTTCCGGCACGAGAACGAGACCGCGCGGCCGTACTACTACGGGGTGACGTTCGAGAACGGTCTGAAGGCGGAGATGGCGCCGACCGATCACGCCGCCGCCCTGCGCTTCACCTATCCCGGTGACGACGCGAGCGTGATCTTCGACAACGTGACCGAGCAGGCGGGGCTGACGCTGGACACCTCGGCGGGTGTCGTCACCGGCTTCTCGGACGTGAAGTCCGGCCTGTCGACCGGCGCCACCCGGCTCTTCGTCTACGGGGTGTTCGACGCGCCCGTGACCGACGGCGGATCCAGCGGCGTCAAGGGCTATCTGAAGTTCAAGCCCGGCGCCGACCACACCGTCACCCTGCGCCTGGCCACCTCGCTGATCAGCATCGACCAGGCCAAGGACAACCTGAGCCAGGAGATCCCGGACGGCACGTCGTTCGACGCGGTCAAGAAGGGGGCTCGCAGGCAGTGGGACCGGCTGTTCGGAAAGGTCGAGGTGCAGGGCGCCACGCCGGACCAGCTCACGACGCTGTACTCCAGCATGTACCGGCTCTACCTGTACCCCAACTCCGGCTTCGAGAAGGTGGGTTCGACGTACCAGTACGCCTCGCCGTTCTCGCCGATGCCGGGGCCCGACACGCCGACCCACACCGGCGCGAAGATCGTCGACGGCAAGGTGTACGTCAACAACGGCTTCTGGGACACCTACCGGACGACCTGGCCGGCGTACTCGCTGTTCACGCCTCATCAGGCGGGTGAAATGGTCGACGGGTTCGTGCAGCAGTACAAGGACGGCGGCTGGACCTCGCGCTGGTCCTCGCCCGGCTACGCGGACCTGATGACCGGCACCTCCTCGGACGTGGCGTTCGCGGACGCGTACGTCAAGGGCGTCGACTTCGACGCCAAGTCGGCGTACGAAGCGGCGCTGAAGAACGCGACGGTGGTCCCGCCGACCTCCGGCGTGGGCCGCAAGGGCATGGCCACCGCCCCCTTCCTCGGCTACACGAGCACCGCCACGGGCGAGGGGCTGTCGTGGGCCATGGAGGGCTACGTCAACGACTACGGCATCGCCGAGATGGGCAAGGCGCTCTACAGGAAGACCGGCGAGAAACGCTACAAGGAGGAGTCGGACTACTTCCTCAACCGCTCCCAGGACTACGTGAACCTCTTCGACTCGAAGGCCGGCTTCTTCCAGGGCCGGGACGCGAAGGGCGACTGGCGGGTCGACTCCGCGAAGTACGATCCGCGCGTGTGGGGTTACGACTACACGGAGACCGACGGCTGGGGGTACGCCTTCACCGCGCCGCAGGACTCGCGGGGACTGGCCAACCTCTACGGCGGTCGCAGTGCGCTCGCACAGAAGCTGGACACGTACTTCGCGACCCCCGAGACCGCCTCGCCGGACACCGTGGGCTCCTACGGCGGGGTCATCCATGAGATGACCGAGGCCCGGGACGTACGGATGGGCCAGTACGGGCACTCCAACCAGGTGGCCCACCACGTGAACTACATGTACGACGCGGCCGGGCAGCCCTGGAAGGCCCAGAAGAACATCCGCGAGGTCCTCTCCCGGCTCTACTCCGGCAGCGAGATCGGGCAGGGCTACCACGGCGACGAGGACAACGGCGAGCAGTCGGCCTGGTACCTCTTCTCCTCCCTCGGCTTCTACCCGCTGGTGATGGGCAGCGGCGAATACGCCATCGGCTCCCCGCTGTTCACCAAGGCGACGGTCCACCTGGAGAACGGCCACGACCTGGTGATCAAGGCCCCGCGGAACAGCGCCAAGAACGTGTACGTGCAGGGCGTGCGGTTCAACGGCAAGCGGTGGAACTCGACTTCGCTCCCGCACTCGCTGATCACCCGGGGCGGAGTGCTGGAGTTCGACATGGGCGCCGAGCCGTCCTCCTGGGGCACGGGCAAGGACGCGGCGCCGGTCTCGGTCACCCAGGACGACAAGGTGCCGTCGCCGCGCGCGGACGTCCTCAAGGGAGACGGCGCGCTGTTCGACAACACCTCGGCGACGGACGCCACCGTCACCTCGGTGGACCTGCCGGTCGGCGACGCCGCCCAGGGTGTCCAGTACACGCTGACGTCCTCGGACCACACGAAGGCCCCGACCGGCTGGACCCTGCAGGGTTCCCCGGACGGAACGACGTGGGCGGATCTCGACAGACGCTCCGGCGAGTCCTTCACCTGGGACCGGCAGACCCGGGCGTTCACGGTCGCGAACCCGGGTTCGTACGCCCACTACCGTCTCGTCCTCGACGGCGAGTCGACCCTCGCCGAGGTGGAACTGCTGGCCTGAGCCACATCCGAAGGGAAAGGGGCGGGCCCGGAGGAGACTCCGGGCCCGCCCCGCGTTCGGTTCAGGGGTTCAGGGGTTCAGGGGCTCACCGCGAGGGTGAAGACGTGCAGATCCGCGTCATCCGGAAGGGTGACGGCCTTGACGGTCTTGCCTGCCGGTGCCGTGAAGGGCTTGGTGGCGAAGACGTAGGTGGCCACCGGGTCCTTGTCGGCACCGGCGACGTTGCGGTAGGCGGCCTTGGCGATGGTCTCGTTGCCGTACTGGACGGTGCCGCCCCCGCCGCCGACGGTCCAGTCGGTGAAGGACAGCTCGACGGAGTCCGTACTGCCGTCGGTGTAGGTGACGGTCGCCCTGGTCTCCTGGTTGCCGTTCACGGCGCTGCCGATGAAGGACAACCGGCCTGCCGGATCGGCCAGTTCGATGCTCTGCGAGGTCGCAGAGGCGTTGTCGGGGCGGCCGGACGGCGACTTCGGCCAGGTGTAGGTCAGACCGTCCACCGTTCCCTGTGCGCCCGGGGTCAGGCCCGCGTCGGCGAGGGCCTGGCGGGAGTAGCTCCAGCCGCCGCCGTCGTAGTCGGCCTCGGAGTGGTCTCCGGTGTCGTCGGAGACACCGGTGTTGTTGTAGGCCGCGAGGAGGGACCCCGGGGCCGCGACCGTCAGGGCCACCGGCTGCGCGTACGACGTGTCGGCGGAGGTCACCGTCACCTTGACGTCGTAGGACCCCTGCTCGGCGTCGTCCGCGGCGGTGAGGGCGATCCGCTGGGCGCCGTCGGTCACCGTGCCCTCGGCGGGCGTCGCCGTCACACCGGCGGGCACGTCCACGTGGAAGCGGACCTCGGGCCCGGCACCGCCGCCTAGGGCCAGGGCGCGGATGTCGAGCGCGGTGCTGCCGCCGGGCGCGAGCGTCGCCGCGGTCGGTCCCACACCGATCTGGTACGGCTGCTCGCCCGTGCGGAAGGACGGCGGCGCGGCCGTCTCGGCACTGCCCCAGCCCTTGTCGGCCGTGGCGGACAGCGTGTAGTCGAGCGTGCCGCCGTCGCGGACGAAGGAGGCGGGGAGCCAGGGCCGTTCGCTGCTACGGCCGTCCACGCGCAGCGACTGGACGTACGGGGCGTCGGCGGCCGCGCCCCGGGCCCGGATCTCGATGTCGGCGCCGCCCGGGCGGTCGATCTCGATCCTCGGGAACAGCGGTGAGGCCAGGGTGAGTTCGGCGCGCGAGGGCACCTGCGGGTACATGCCGAGCGCGGAGAAGACGTACCAGGACGACATCTCACCGAGGTCGTCGTTGCCGGGGATGCCGTCGGGCTGCGTCGACCACAGCCGCGTCATCGCCGCGCGGACGGTCTCCTGCGCCTTGTAGGGCGCGCCCGCGTAGTCGTACAGGTACGGCACGTTGACCGAAGGCTCGTTGTCCAGTTCGGACTTGTCGCCGCCGCTGCCGGTGAACGCCCAACCGCCGTCCGCGTCGTGGAAGAACGTGTCGAGGCGGTCGAGCGCCTTGGCGCGACCGCCCATCGCGGCGAAGAGGCCCGCCGGGTCGTGCTGCACCATCCAGGTGTACTGGGCCGCCGTGCCCTCCACGAAGCCGTTGCCGGTCGACGGGGTGAAGCCGGTGACCCAACTCCCGTCGGCCTTCCGGTTGGCGATGTATCCGCCGCCGGGGTCGGCCGCGATGTTGAAGTTGTTCTGCCAGTACTGGGACCGCTCGGCGAAGTCGGCGGCGGTCTTCTTCTCCCCCGCCGCCTTGGCCAGTTGGGAGATCGCGAAGTCCGCGCCGGACATCTCCAGCGTCTCGGCGGCGCCGCCCCAGGCATTGGACACGGACGGCATGTAGTGGTGTTCGAGGTACTTGTCGAGCGAGGGGCGCTGGCCGGCCGAGAGCACCGGTTTGCCCGCCGCAGAGAGGTCCGCGTCGGTCGGTACGGTCGCCGCCTTCACCAGGGAGCCGAGCGCGCCGCGCAGGTCGAAGTCCGTGCCGCCGAAGGCGCGGATGCCCGCGAGGGCGGGGGCTGACGGGTCGCCGTTCATGACGTGCGTGCCGCTCGCGCCGTGCAGCCAGCGGTCCCAGACTCCGCCGTTCTGCCGGGCGAGTTCGAGCAGTGACTGCGCGATGTCGGAGCCGGTGTCCGGGTCCAGCAGGGTCAGCAGCTGGACCTGGGAGCGGTAGACGTCCCAGCCGGAGAACGTGCCGTACTGCGCTTCGTGGCCGCGGCTCACGGTGTGCACCCTGTCGTCGGAACCCCGGTATCTGCGGTCGGCGTCGCTGATGACGTTCGGATGCAGAAGGGCGTGGTAGAGCGCCGTGTAGAAGGTGGTGCGGTCGCCGTCCGTGCCGCCGCCGACGTCGATCGCGCCGAGCTGTTCGCGCCAGGCGCGGTGGGCGGCACGCTGGACGGAGGCGAAGGACCGGGACGGCGGGTTCTCGTCGTCGAGGTTGGCGGCGGCGCCTTCCTGACTGACGTACGAGATACCGACCTTGACGTTCACCGGGTCGGTGCCGGGCGCGAACTCCACATAGCCGCCCGCCCCCTTGCCCGCGACAGGACGGCCGCCCTGCCCGAAGCCTCCGGTGCCGCCACTCGCCTCGGTGGCCCCCGGACTCAGCCGGTCGTCCTGCCAGGTGCCGGTGGTCTTGAAGTCGCGGTCGAAGCGTGCGGTGAAGTAGAGGGTGTAGTAGGAGCGTTGGCCCTCGGGATCGAGATAGCCGCAGAAGTTGCCGGAGGTGACCGAGCCGGAGACGGTCCGGGTCGCCGGGTCGATCCGCACGGTCGAACCGGTCGATCCGACCTCGGAGTTGGCGGTGCGGATCAGCAGCGAGGCGGGCTTGTCGGCGGGGAAGGTGAAGCGGCCCGAGCCGCTGCGCGCGGTCGCCGTCAGGTCGGCGGTCACTCCGGAGGCGAGGCCCACCTTGTAGTGGCCGGGCTCGGCCCGCTCGTCGGCGTGCGCGAACCCGGAGGCGTAGACGGCGTCCTTGGTGTCGCTCGCCGGGGAGGAGGTGACCTCACCGGCGTACGGGAAGAACGGGATGTCGCCGCTGCCGCCCGCGCAGCCCGTTCCGGACATGTGGGTGAGGCTGAAGCCCCGGATGCGCGTGGCATCGTACTGGTAGCCGCCGGGCGCGGCCGTGCGGGTGGCGTCCCCGCGGGTGTTCTCGGGGCTCCAGGAGAGCATGCCGAAGGGCGTGACGGCGCCCGGGAAGACATTGCCGCCGTTCTTGGTGCCGATGAGCGGGTCGACGTACGCGGTGGGGTCCCTGACGAGCTCCGGTGGACCCGACGGGGGTGCGGCGAGCGCCGGAGTGGCGCCGGCGACCGTCAGGGCGACGGCCAGCAGGAACGATGACGGACGGAAACGCATGACGCGGCCCCTCCTCCTTCGGACGGGTCGCGCACCACAGGTCGCACAAGCCGCAGGGACAGTAACGTGCGTCACGGCTACCACGGAAGACCGCCTGCGCCACCGGGGACGCGCCCGGTACGCACTCCGATGGCGCCGCTGGCACCCGGCCAGGCGCACCCACCTCCGACGGCAGCGCAGGCAGGACGCCAGGCAGCCACCCCGCCTGCGCCGCCTGCCACGCCCCCGCACACACGCCCGCAGCGCCGCAGCGACACGCCCTGCACGCCCGCGCCTGCGCCGGCTGTGGCGCAGCCTCCCCCGCGACGCGCCCGGCACGCCCCCTGCGCCACGGCCCACGCATGTACTCGGCGTGCCCCAGCGTCTCCGCCGACGTGTCCGGGCGCACCCACGGCCCGCGCCACCAGAGCCCCGCCCAGCACACAGCCAGATGGCGCACGCCGATGACAGGCCCCGTCCGAGGCTGCCCGAGGCGCTCCCCGGCGCGCGCCCCGGTCACCCGACCCCGCGGCCCCAGGAATGGGCCTCACCCGCCCCACGGGGGTGAGCGTCAAACCCCCGCGGCCCGCACAGGGGTGGGCGTCAAAACGAGGCGGTCCGTCCGGAGGCGGGCATCAACTTGCTTGACATCGTTGTCCGTTGAGGCGATAGAGTCTTGCGCAGACCGCTCGACAACGTTGTCGCTCACCGTGGTCGCCACAAGCCGCACCATCCCGGGCAGGGCCTCCCCCGACCCGTCCGGGCTCGCGGACCGGGCGGGTCCGAACCCACCCACCCGGTCCGCCCCGAGCGTTGCTCGTTCAACCGACCCAGCAGGGTCGGCTCGTTGACGGATCGTCACCCGAGTCCGAGCCCGAGCCCCGAGCCCCGAGCCCCGAGCCCCGAGCAGAGACGACGTACCGAACGTTGGTACCGCCGCCCGGATTCGGCGAGCCGTTCCGATCGGCGTCGTGCACCAGCACATCGTCCGATTCCCTTGCGCGCATTCCGAACGCCTCGCGCACGGCGCACACACCAGGGCCGCACCCCTCACATGGGGGTGCGGCTCTCGCGTGAGTCCGCATTCCCGGAACCTCACGGGCGCCAGCGCCCTCTACCTGTGAAAACGGCGCGTACCAAGGCGAGTTCGGGAGGAGGTGGACCGGTGCGGGAATCCGACAGTGACGGGGGTCGCCGGAGCGGCACCGTGAACACCGGCCGCGGCGGCGGCCTCGGCCGCGAGCTGGCGGGGGCCGCGTTCGCGAACCTGTTGATCGGAGGGATCGGGATCATTCCCGGCCTGTGCCTGCGGTGGCTGCTGACCCGATTCCCCTCCGTCGAATGCGGCGGCCCCTTCGGCTGCCACCGGGAGACACCCGACAACGCCCTCGGCCTGATCGCGGGCGCCGTGCTGGGCGGCGGCTTCGTCCTCGGCACCGTGCTGGTGGTGGACATCCTGCTGCCCTTCCAGGAGGGCCGCCCGGTGGGTCCCTGGCTCGGCATGGCCGCTCTCGTCCCGGCACCCTTCCTGCTCGGGCAGGCGGTGGGCTGGTTCTGAGGAGGGGGCGGTGAACTGGGCGCAGGCCCGGTTGGCCGGGCGCAGGCCCGTGAACCTGGCGCAGGCCGGCTTGCCGGGCGCGCAGGCCTGTGGACCGAACACACGTCGACTTGCCGGACACGGGCCCGTGAGCCGGGCGCAGACCCGTGAACCTGGCACAGGCCCGTGAGCCGGGCGCGGGCCAGCTTGCCGGACGCCCCGTGAGCTGGACACACGTCCGCTCGCCGGGCGCAGGCCCTTGAACCGGACACAGGCCCTTGAACCTGGCACGGGCCCTTGAGCCGGGCGCAGACCCGTGAACCAGGCGCGGGCCTGTGAGACCCAGGCGCGGGCCTGTGAGACCCGGGCGCGGGCCAGTTGCCGGGCGCGGGCCAGTTCGCCGGAGATGGTCGGCTCGCCGGGGTTCCTCAGTTCCTTGGGAAGGCGGTGGCTTCCCAAGTGGCCCGGGGCGTCGGTGTCGCCCTCGCCGGTGGCGGGGTCGGGGCGCTGCCTCCCGGAACTCGTTCGGTCGGCATGCCGTCTTCGTCGGCGCGGGCCCAGGGTGCCACGGCCCCCGCGGACCGGGGCGCCGGTGTGTACTCCCCTGGGGTCCCTCCGGTCGGGGTGACGAACCGGCCCGCCGGGAGTACGACGGTGAACTCCGTGCGGCCCGGGACGCTTTCGGCGTGGATGCGGCCGTGGTGGGCCTTCGTGATCGCCGCGGCCACGGCGAGGCCGAGGCCCGAGCCGCCGTGGCCGGGAGAGACCCGGGAGCGGGAGGCGTCGGCGCGGGTGAAGCGCTCGAAGACACTGGGCAGCAAGCCGGGCGGGATGCCGGGACCGTCGTCACGGACCCGGATCACGCGCGACGCGCCGGTCACCTCCACCGTGGCGACGACCGTCGTACCCGCCGGCGTGTGCGCGCGGGCGTTGGCCAGCAGGTTCGCCACCACCCGGTGGAGCCGGGCCTCGTCGCCGGCCACCAGGGCCGGGGAGTCCGGGAAGGGGGCCAACCGCCAGGTGTGGTCCTCCCCCGCGGCCCGCGCCTCCCCCACCGCGTCGATGACCAGCGCCACCAGGTCCACCTCCGCCGACGCGGACGGCCGCCCCTCGTCGAGCCGGGCGAGCAGCAACAGGTCCTCGACGAGACCCGTCATCCGCGCCGACTCGGCGGACACCCGCCGCCAGGCCTGCGCCGGTTCGATCAGTCCGGTGCCCCTGTTCATCAGCTCCGCATATCCGGCGATGGACGCGAGCGGCGTACGGAGTTCATGGCTCGCGTCGGCGAGGAAGCGGCGCATGCGTTCCTCGCCGCGCTGCAACTCCTCCTCGCCGTAGAGGCGTTGTGCGCACGATGTCTCGGCATGGTCGATCAGGCTGTTGAGCGCGGCGCCGATCCGTCCGGCCTCGCCGCCGGGGTCGGTGTCCTGTTCGGGCACGGCCGGGCCGGTCACCCCGCCGTGTCCCGGCGTCGTCCGGGTGACCTCGACGGCCGTGGCGACGACCCGTTCGAGCGGGCGCAGCCGACGCCGCACGACGACCGCGCAGACGCCACCCGCGACGGTGAGGCCGGCGGCCCCCACCACACCCTCGACCACGGCCAGACCGCTGAGCATGTCCTGTACGTCGTCCATCGGGAGGGCGGTGAGGACGGGCCGTCCGCCGCCGTCGAGCGCGGTGACACGGTAGGCGCCGAGCCCGGGGACGGTACGGGTGTGCAGTGAGCCGTCCGCCTCGACACCGGCGAGGGCGGAGCGCTGGGCGGCGCCGAGATGGCGCGGCGCGCCGGAGCGGGTCACGAGCTCGGCCGCGATGACAGTTCCGCCGTCGTCGAGCCGGGCGGCGATCGTGCCGGTCGGCTGCCCCCGCGCGTCGAGGAACCCGAGGTCCGTCCCGGTGCCCGGCCCGGCCAGGACGCCGCTCCGGCTGCGCTCGGCGGCGTCGCCGACCCGCCGGTCCAAGTCGGCGAGCAGAAAGGCGCGTTGCGCGAGGACCGTGGCGCACGCCGTCGTCGCGCACACCGTGAAGAGTGCCAGTCCGATGAGCACGAGGAGCCGTGTGCGCAGGGAGCGCGCGCGAAGGAATCCCGTCCACGGGGAGCGGGTACGCGGCGAACGCGGCAGCGGGGACCGGCCGCGCGCGGATGCCGACGGCTGGGTTCGGGTACGGACGGACCGCGACGGCCGGAATCGGTCACGGACGAGTCGCAGCGCCCGGAAGCGGCCGCGCGGGGACCGCGGCGGCGGGAACCCACCGCGGCCGGGCCGCGACGGCGGAAATCGGCGGGGCAGGGATCGGGCCTCCGGAGATCGAGTACGTACGGATCGGGTACGAACACCTCGGCCAAGTACGCTTCGGCCACGGACGCATCGCGTCGGCAGGGACCTCGGGCAGAAGGACCGCTTCCGCCGGGACCGGCGGCGCCACCGCGTCCACGGTGGCCGGCGTGCGCCGGGCAGGGGGCTCATCTCCCGTCCACCGGCGGCCTGGTGGCGTACCCGAAACTACGCACCGTGCGGATCGCCCGCACCCGGCGTGTGTCGCGTTTCCGGCGCGGGCGGACGACGGACGGCGGCTCGGTGAGCACCGGCTCGTCGCCGACGATCGGTACACGGACTCGGACACGGCCGACAAGGACCCCAGATGCGCCAGACATGGGGCAATCGTGCCGCCGCCCGCTGAGGGAATCCTGTGTTCCACCTGAGCAACGCCGATGTCCTGAAACCGACTTCGGGGGCGACGGCGAAGGGCCGCACCCCCGTCGACCGGGGATGCGGCCCTCAACCGCCTCGGAGCTGCCCGGCAACCGCAGTGGGCCGCCCCGGCAACTACCTTGCCTGACCGCTTAGTTGCGGATCAGGTTGCGCAGCACGTACTGCATGATGCCGCCGTTGCGGTAGTAGTCCGCCTCGCCGGGGGTGTCGATGCGGACGACCGCGTCGAACTCGACGCCGGTGTCGGTGGTGACCTTCACCGTGCGCGGGGTGGTGCCGTTGTTGAGCTCCTCGACACCCGTGAAGGAGAAGGTCTCCTCGCCGGTCAGACCGAGGGACTCGGCCGTCGCGCCCTCCGGGAACTGGAGCGGCAGGACGCCCATGCCGATGAGGTTCGAGCGGTGGATGCGCTCGTACGACTCGGCGATGACGGCCTTGACGCCGAGGAGCGCGGTGCCCTTGGCGGCCCAGTCGCGGGACGAGCCGGAGCCGTACTCCTTGCCCGCCAGGATGACCAGCGGGATGCCCTGGTCGATGTAGTTGCGCGAGGCGTCGTAGATGAAGGAGACGGGGGCGCCTTCCTTCGTGAAGTCGCGGGTGTAGCCGCCCTCGGTGCCCGGCGCGATCTGGTTGCGCAGGCGGATGTTGGCGAACGTACCGCGGATCATGACCTCGTGGTTGCCGCGGCGCGAGCCGTAGCTGTTGAAGTCACGACGCTCGACACCGTGCTCCGTGAGGTACTTGCCTCCGGGGGTGTCGGCCTTGATCGCACCGGCCGGGGAGATGTGGTCGGTGGTGACCGAGTCGCCGAGCTTGGCGAGGACGCGCGCGCCGGCGATGTCGGAGACCGGGGTGGTCTCCATCGTCATGCCCTCGAAGTAAGGGGGCTTGCGGACGTACGTCGACTGCGGGTCCCACTCGAAGGTGTTGCCCTCGGGGATCGGCAGCGCCTGCCACTGGGCGTCGCCCGCGAAGACGTCCTGGTAGGACTTGTTGAACATGTCCTCGCCGATGGCGTTCGCCACGACGTCGTTGACCTCGGCCTCGGAGGGCCAGATGTCGGCCAGGTAGACCGGCTTGCCCTCGGTGTCGGTGCCGAGCGCGTCGCGGGTGATGTCCACCTTCATGGAGCCCGCGAGGGCGTAGGCGACGACCAGCGGCGGGGAGGCCAGGTAGTTCATCTTGACGTCGGGGTTGATACGGCCCTCGAAGTTCCGGTTGCCGGAGAGGACCGAGGTGACCGCGAGGTCGTGGTCGTTGACGGCCTTGGAGACCTCTTCCGGCAGCGGGCCGGAGTTGCCGATGCAGGTGGTGCAGCCGTAACCGACCAGGTTGAAGCCGACCTTGTCGAGGTAGGGGGTGAGCCCCGCCTTGTCGAAGTAGTCGGTCACGACCTTGGAGCCCGGGGCGAGGGTGGTCTTGACCCACGGCTTGCGGGTCAGGCCCTTCTCCACGGCCTTCTTCGCGACGAGCGCGGCGGCGACCATGACGTACGGGTTCGAGGTGTTGGTGCAGGAGGTGATGGCCGCGACCGTCACCGCGCCGTGGTCGATCTCGTAGGTCGAGCCGTCGGGGGCGGTCACGGTGACCGGGTTGGACGGGACGCCGTTGGCGGCGGCCGGGGAGTCGGAGGCCGGGAAGGACTCCTTGCCCGCCTCGTCGTCGTCGGCGACGTAGTTGCGCACGTCGCTCTTGAACTGCTCGGCGGCGTTCGCGAGGACGATGCGGTCCTGCGGGCGCTTCGGGCCGGCGATCGAGGGGACGACCGTGGAGAGGTCGAGCTCCAGCTTCTCGGAGAAGTCGGGCTCGGCGGCCGGGTCGAGCCAGAGGCCCTGCTCCTTGGCGTACGCCTCGACGAGCGCGAGCTGCTGCTCGGAGCGGCCGGTGAGCTTGAGGTACTTGATGGTCTCGCCGTCGATCGGGAAGATCGCGGCGGTGGAGCCGAACTCCGGCGACATGTTGCCGATGGTGGCGCGGTTGGCCAGCGACGTGGCGGCCACACCCTCGCCGTAGAACTCGACGAACTTGCCGACGACACCGTGCTTGCGCAGCATCTCGGTGATGGTCAGCACGAGGTCGGTGGCGGTCGTGCCCGGGGTGAGCTCACCGGTGAGCTTGAAGCCGACGACGCGCGGGATCAGCATGGAGACCGGCTGGCCGAGCATCGCGGCCTCGGCCTCGATGCCGCCGACGCCCCAGCCGAGGACGCCCAGGCCGTTGACCATCGTGGTGTGCGAGTCGGTGCCGACGAGGGTGTCGGGGTACGCCTGGCCGCCTCGGACCATGACCGTGCGCGCCAGGTGCTCGATGTTCACCTGGTGGACGATGCCGGTGCCCGGCGGGACGACCTTGAAGTCGTCGAACGCGGTCTGGCCCCAGCGCAGGAACTGGTAGCGCTCCTTGTTGCGGCCGTACTCCAGCTCGACGTTCTGGCCGAAGGCTTCCTTCGTACCGAACTTGTCGGCGATGACGGAGTGGTCGATGACCAGCTCGGCCGGGGAGAGCGGGTTGACCTTCGCCGGGTCGCCGCCGAGCTCCTTGACGGCCTCGCGCATGGTGGCGAGGTCGACGACACAGGGCACGCCGGTGAAGTCCTGCATGATCACGCGGGCGGGCGTGAACTGGATCTCCTGGCTCGGCTGCGCCTGGGAGTCCCAGTCACCGATGGACCGGATGTGGTCGGCGGTGATGTTCGCGCCGTCCTCCGTGCGGAGCAGGTTCTCCAGCAGCACCTTCAGGCTGTACGGAAGGCGAGCCGAGCCTTCCACCTTGTCCAGCCGGAAGATCTCGTACGACTCGTCGCCCACCTGCAGCGTGCTGCGGGCGTCGAAGCTGTTCGCCGACACGACAGTCTCCTTCATTGATGTGCGCGTTCCCACCGCATCCTGCCGCCACGACGTCATGGCCGATCCGCTAAGGTAAGGCTAAGTTAGGTAACCCTTACCGTCAGACCCGACGACGCCGTGCGGCTGCGGTACGCCTCGGCAGATATCTCGATGTCGAGATAACTCTAGTACATGGGGGCGGACAGGTCATGTCCGGGCGCCCGCATGTCCGGCCGGTGTCGCTTGTCCGATCGGAGCGAATTGCCCGGTCGTCATCCCTTGTCCGGTCGCCACCCCCCGCCCGACCGTCACCCGCCGTCCGGCCGACACCCCTTGCCCGATCGGAGCCAGCCGGCCGATCGGAGTCGCCCGGCCGGCACAGCCCGACCGACCGGCACAGCCCGACCGGCCGGCGAGAGCCATTTCCCCGGAGGCGAGCGGAAAGCCCGCATCGCCCGGAATCCGCCGGTCGCGACGGCGCCGGGCCGAAGGCGCCCGGCACCGGGCGCTCGCCCGCCGGTGACGGTCACTCATCCGGAACGGCGGAATCTCCGGACACCCCGGCCTCAGACGCCCAGGGGTGAAGTCCGGCACCCCCGAGGGCAACTCAGCTCCCCAGGGCGGAAGTTGACACCCCGAGGCAGAGGACAGGCACATCGGGGCCGTTTCGGGGTACCCGGTTGTCCGCCGGGAACGTCCCGGCCGAACCGACACCGGGGGCCGCCATGCCGCTCACCTTCCGCAAGAGCTTCCGCATCCTTCCGGGACTGCGGCTCAACATCAACCGCAAGTCGTGGTCCATCACCTCGGGCGGAAAGCACGGACCGAAGCGCACCCACAGCAGCACCGGACGCCGGACGACGTCGATGGACCTGCCCGGGCCGTTCGGCTGGCGCAAGACGACCCGGAAGTCAAAGTGACCCAATAGCGACATACGACCCCAGTATCGACGAACCGTCACGGAAGCGCCTCTTCACGGCATCCATCGGCGGCGGCGCGGGCTCGCGATGCCTCCCGGCACACCGCGAGCGTCGCCGCCGCGCCGGTGCGGGCACCCGAACTCCCCCTCGAACACGGCACGGTGGGCCCGGCCACCCGGAAGGCGGCGCTCCATTTCTCTTTATCTCACATCCGATATACGGTCGCGCCATGGCAGACGACTACCTCGTACGTATCGGCAAGCTCATCCGTGACGCCCGGCAACACCGGGGCTGGACACAGTCGCAGCTTGCCGAGGCGCTCGGCACCAGTCAGAGCGCCGTCAATCGCATCGAGCGCGGCAACCAGAACATCAGCCTTGAGATGATCGCCCGAATCGGTGAGGCGCTGGACAGCGAGATCGTCTCGCTCGGCTATGCGGGTCCGATGCATCTGCGCGTCGTCGGCGGCCGTCGTCTGTCCGGCTCGATCGACGTCAAGACCAGCAAGAACGCCTGCGTCGCGCTGCTGTGCGCGACGCTCCTGAACAAGGGGCGCACCGTGCTGCGCCGGGTGGCCCGGATCGAAGAGGTGTACCGCCTGCTGGAGGTCCTCAACTCCATCGGTGTCCGCACCCGCTGGATCAACGGCGGCGTCGACCTGGAGATCGTGCCGCCGAGCGAACTGGACATGGAGGCGATCGACGCCGAGGCCGCCATCCGCACGCGGTCCATCATCATGTTCCTCGGCCCGCTGCTGCACCGCCTGGACGCCTTCAAGCTGCCGTACGCGGGCGGCTGCGACCTGGGCACCCGGACCATCGAGCCGCACATGATCGCGCTGCGCCGGTTCGGCCTCGACATCGCCGCGACCGAGGGGCTCTACCACGCCCGGGTCGACCGTTCCGTCACGCCCGGACGGCCGATCGTGCTGACCGAGCGCGGGGACACGGTCACCGAGAACGCGCTGCTCGCCGCCGCCCGTCACGACGGCGTCACGGTCATCCGCAACGCGTCCTCCAACTACATGGTCCAGGACCTGTGCTTCTTCCTGGAGGCGCTGGGCGTACGGGTGGAGGGCATCGGCACCACGACGCTCACCGTGCACGGTGTGCCGAACATCGACGTCGACGTGGACTACTCGCCCTCCGAGGACCCGGTCGAGGCGATGAGCCTGCTCGCCGCCGCCGTGGTCACCGAGTCGGAGCTGACGGTCTGCCGGGTGCCGATCGAGTTCCTGGAGATCGAGCTCGCGGTCCTGGAGGAGATGGGCCTCGACCACGACCGTACGCCCGAGTACTTCGCGGACAACGGCCGTACGCGGCTGATCGACCTGACCGTGCGGCCCTCCAAGCTGGAGGCGCCCATCGACAAGATCCACCCGATGCCGTTCCCCGGCCTGAACATCGACAACGTCCCGTTCTTCGCGGCCATCGCGGCCTCCGCGCAGGGCAAGACGCTGATCCACGACTGGGTCTACGACAACCGGGCGATCTACCTGACGGACCTCAACCGCCTCGGCGGCCGGCTCCAGCTCCTCGACCCGCACCGCGTGCTCGTCGAGGGCCCGACCCGCTGGCGCGCCGCCGAGATGATGTGCCCGCCCGCGCTGCGGCCCGCCGTGGTCGTCCTGCTCGCGATGATGGCGGCCGACGGCACGTCGGTCCTGCGGAACGTGTACGTCATCAACCGCGGCTACGAGGACCTCGCCGAGCGCCTGAACTCGATCGGCGCGCAGATCGAGATCTTCCGGGACATCTGAGCGGCCTTCGCGCGAACGTCGCCGAACCACTTTCCGACCAGGGCGCGCACGGGTCGGGAGGCGGTGCGGCGGCACACTTTGGGGACGGGATCCCGCTCCCAGGCCCAAGTCCCCGCCACACAGGTGCCGTTCACGACCTCGCCCCGCACCTCAGCCGCCTGCGTGGACCGCGTACCCGACGAACACCGCCCAGGCACCCGCGCCAACAGCGAGCCCGGGGCGGGCGGTGTCCTTGGAGTCCCGGACATGGACTGTGTGAACGTGGGCGGCCACCTCGACGCATTCACCGCCTTCTTCACTGCTGTGGCTGCTCTTTGTCCAGAGCAGGCGAGAATCGCCGTGGCTGATGTTTGCGGCCTTCATAGCTCTCCCAGCAACGTATCGACGTACGCCATCGACTCGTGAGGCGTGAGCGCCTGCGCCCTGAGGCTGCTGTACTTGGTCTCCAGGCTGCGAACAGAGGCCCGTTCAGTGAGCAGTCGACTCGCGCTCTGCACCTCAACGTACGCGATCCTCCGTCCATCCCCTGTTTCGATCAAGGTGAAGGGACCGGCCGGACCCGCGTTCTCCTCCCGGTCCAGTGGCATGATCTGCACGTCCACGGTTCGCTTGCGGCCGGCGAGGCGCAACCGCTCCAACTGCCCGCGCAGCACTTGGCGTCCACCGATCGGTCTGTTGAGGACTGACTCGTCGATGACGAACGTGGCGAGTGGTGTGGGACGTCGCTCGAAGAACTCCTGACGAGCCAGCCGCCCCGCCACTCGTTCGTCGACGGTCGCGTCATCCAGCGGGGGCCTCATCATGCGAAAGACAGCTCGCGCGTAGTCCTCCGTCTGCAACAGACCTGGCACTGCCTGGTTCGCGTACACGTGGAGTTCAACCGCCTCCGCCTCCAAGCGGGCCGCGTCGCGGAAGAACGCCGGGAACTGCGCCCGCGCGACCTCCTCCTTCATCTCCCGCAAGACGCCGCCCGCGTCCAGCAGTTCGTCCGCCACGTCGATGAAGCGAGGAGGCGGCACCCGCCTCCCTTGCTCGAACGCCGCGATCGTGGAAGCCGAGTACCCGGTCCCCGCCCCGACGTCAGCGCGCTCCAGAGCGGCTCGCAGCCGGAACCGCTTCAGCTGCCGCCCGAAGACCCGGATGACGCCCGACCCCGGTTCCGGCGGGTCCGGAGCCTCTGTGTCGTGGTCCGAGCCCCCGTCCGCAGCCGCGGTTCCGCCCGACTCCCGTACCGGTTCACTCACCCGCCCGCTCACCTCCGCCCGCCCCTTGCACCGACCAACGCAAACGCTAGGAAGCACACGCTCACGACGTCGGTGAACCCCAAAGGTTCACCCGGACAAGTGCGCACCGTCGGTGCGCACGGATCATGCGTGCGGAAGGCCCGTTCGTTCTCCTCGCCCTCGTCCTGGCCATCCACCTTTGCGTACTGCCTTCCGGAGTCGAAGGACCCCGGTGGCGCACGGTCCGCACTGCGGTGATCTCCGGTTCCCACGCACCGCACATGGCGGTCGGCCGTCTCCCCGGAGCATCCGCGACGGAACGGAATGCCGTCCAGCGGGCCGGGACTTGCACACTGGAACTCTTGCCCCAGCGGGGAAACCAACACCCGTGGCGGGCCTTGGCAAGATGATCCGAAACCCCTTGCTCCGGGACCGGAAACGTGACACCTTGCGGCTCGGTCGACCCGGCCGATCGCGACCGGGGAAGCCGCCGGTCGGCCGACTCGCACACCGCGTGAGTGCCCTTCCGGGCGACACCGTGCTCCCACGCCCATGGGAGCAGGCACCGATCTCCCTGCACGGCGTGTAAGGGGGTCCTTCGTTCCACAGGAGGCCCTTGTGCACGCAACCGACGTACCCGGTGAGCCCCAGAACTGGCAGCTCTACCGTCACGCTGTCGTGGACATCCACTTTCACGACCGGACCGTCCGGGTCGAGCCGCGTTCGCCGGGTACGGCCGAGGGATCCTTCCCGAACGCGGCCGGCGGCACCGCCCTTCATGTGATCACGGCCTGGAATCCCTTTGGCCGTACCGCCTCCGCCGAGTACAACGCCCGTGCTCACGGCCTGCTGCTCGACGAGCTCGCCCGGCAGGGGCTCACCTGGTGGCCGGCGGCAGGCGGAGACGCGCGCGGCATGCACGTCGAGGAGAGTGTCGCCGTCGCGGGCATGAGCGACGACGCGGCACACGAACTGGGACGGCGCTTCGGCCAGGACGCGATCTTCACCTGGACTCCCGACGCATGGCGTCTATCGGTGTGCGACGGCGACACCGCCGCCACGAGTGGATGGGCGGCGTTCACCAGCACCACGGGCGCCCACGTACGACAGGAGCGTTGACGATGGGCATGTATCCCATGCGGACCCCGGACCGCTGTCCCCACTGCGGCAGAGCTCTCGCCGGCCCACCCGCCGAACGGGTCGCGGCCGACGGCTTCCCGGCGGAGGTGGCCTACGAGACCGACCCCCGGTGCGGTGCGCGCTGGCACGTGTGGGACAAGACGTCTCCACTGCGCCGGCTGGCCCGCCCGTACGTGGACGGCACGGATTGACATCGACGACGCCCGGGGCATCCGTGGGACCGCGTCAGGCACCGGTCGGCGCGGGTCTGCGTCCGGCGCGAGAGGGGCCGCCGACCCGCACGATCGGCGGCCCCTCTCGTACGCGCTCAGCCCTGGCGTCGTACGCGCTCAGCCCTGCGCGACGGTGACGTCCTGCTCCCGGACGGCGTGGACCGTGGGCAGGGGGAGGCCGGTGGCGCTGATGTCGAACACCGTGGCCTCGACGTGCGCCGGTCCCGGGACGAGGGTTCTGGGCGCGCTCTTCTCCGAGTTGCTCCAGCGATGCTCCGCGCCGTCGCAGACCGCCGAGGAGCCGCCGATGGGGTGGCTGGCCAAGGGATCGCCCTGGGACACCGTGGAGGACACGAACACGGGCCCGGCGGCACCCGTGCAGCGGTAGGTGCCGGAGAGGGTGATGGTGCCGTCGGCGGCGACCGTGCCGGTGGCGTCGACGGTCACCTCGTCGGACGGGGCGGTCCGGGCGCTGTCGTGCGGGGCGGACACGGCGACGGCGGACGGGGCGAGGAGCAGGAGCAGCGCGGCACCGGCGGCCGTGCCGACGGCCTGGCGGAATGACATGGAGTACCTCCTGGAGCGGGGGCCTGGAAAGGGCGCTCAACAGGTACCTGCCCGGAGCCCCGAGGGCGGTGATCATCACCCCTTTGGTGGCGAGTTGGCACCGTCCGTCTCGGGGACGTCCGAGAGTTGTCCTCGTGTTGTCACGCTTCACGACCGGCTGTTCCGATCAGTTCGCCGCGCGCGCATGTTCTATGTGTGCGAGGGCGACGACAACGCCGCCGACACTCTTCGCATCCCACGTGGAGGTGCACCATGTGCTCACACCGGTCTTCGTGCCCGTCCGTGGACGCCGCCGCCCCGCATATCGTTTCGGCCCACCCCGAGCAGGGCTGGAACCTCCTGTGCAACGGCGCGATCGTCTTCGACGACAGTGGCGAGTTGCTTCCCGACGGCAGCGTGATCGCTCCGCACCGGGTGTTCGTCGAGCGGCTGGCCGTCGCGGCCTGAACTCCGGCCGCTCTCCCCGCGGGCCCTACGCCAGTACGGCGAAGCCGTCGAGTTCGACCAGCGCCTGTTCGTCCCACAGGCGCGTGGCGCCGATGACGGCCATCGCGGGGTAGTCGCGGCCCGCCAACCGGCGCCAGATGCGGCCCAGTTCGGGCGCGTGGATCCGGTAGTCGGCGACGTCCGTGGCGTAGACCGTGACCCGGGCGAGGTCCGCCGGTTCGCCGCCCGCCGCGCGCAGCGCGGTCAGCAGATTGGTCAGCGCCCGCTCGAACTGCAGGGGCAAAGTCTCCCCCACCACCTTTCCGTCCACGTCGAGCGCGGTCTGGCCGGCCAGGAAGACGACACGGGAACCGGTGGCGACGACGGCGTGGGAGAACCCGGCCGGCGGTGAGAGCTCCGGCGGGTTGACGCGCTCGGCGGTCATGCGGACCCCGTTCCGTGTGGTCGGTCGACGGTCATGCGGAAGGCCGTTCCGTGTACTCGGTCGACAGTGACGCCGAGCCCGTTTCCCGTGGCTGCTCGGCGGTCATGCCGACCCCGCTCCCCGTGGCCGGTCGGCCGCTTCCGGGCATTGTGCGGCCGCCCGGTACAACTCCTTGGCGATGACGGTTCGTTGGACCTCGCTGGCCCCCTCGTAGATGCGCGGCGCGCGCACCTCGCGGTAGAGGTGTTCGAGGAGATGGCCGCGGCGCAGGGCGCGGGCGCCGTGCAACTGGACGGCCGCGTCGACGACGTACTGGGCCGTCTCGGTCGCGAGCAGCTTCGCCATCGCCGCCCGCCGGGGCACGTCCGGTGCCCCCTCGTCGTACGCCGCCGCGGCCGCGTACACCATCAGACGGGCCGCCTCGGTGCGCAGCGCCATCTCGGCGACCCGGTGGGCCACGGTCTGCAGGTCCTTCAGCGGGCCGCCGAACGCCTGGCGCCGCGTCGTGTGCGCGAGGGTCGCGTCGAGCGCGGCCTGCGCCATGCCGACGGCGAAGGCGCCCACGCTCGGCCGGAAGAGGTTGAGGGTGTTCATGGCGACCCGGAAGCCCTGGCCGGGTTCTCCGAGGACGTCGTCGACCGTGACGGGTACGGCGTCGAAGGCGAGGGCGCCGATGGGGTGCGGGGAGAGCATGTCGAGCGGGGTGCCGGTGAGGCCGGGCCGGTCGGCGGGGACGAGGAAGGCGGTGACGCCGCGGGCTCCGGCGTCGGGCGCGGTCCGCGCGAAGACGGTGTAGAAGTCGGCCGCGGGGGCGTTGGAGATCCAGCACTTCTCGCCGGTGAGCCGCCAGCCGCCGGAGCCGCCACCGGTACCGTCCTCGTCCGCCCGGAGCGCCAGCGCGGCGGCGTCCGAGCCCGCGCCGGGCTCGCTCAGCGCGAAGGCCGCCACGGCGGTGCCGTCCGCGACCCGGGGCAGCCAGTGCTCGCGCTGGGCCGCGGTGCCGTACGCGTGGACCGGGTGGGCGCCGAGCCCCTGGAGGGCCAGGGCCGTCTCGGCCTCGGTGGAGACCTGGGCCAGGGACTCGCGCATCAGGCAGAGGTCGAGGGCACCCGAGGTGAACAGGCGGGAGAGCAGGCCGAGTCGGCCGAGTCCGGCGACGAGTGGTCGGTTGACGTGACCCGGCTCGCCCTTGTCCGCCAGTGGGCGCAGGTGTTCCGCGGCCAGGGTACGCAGTTCGGCACACCAGGCGATCTGTCCCGTATCAAGCGAGAATGCGGTCATTGCCCGTCCCCTCTCCCCGTCGGACACCCCCACGTTATCGCGAACCGTTGACTGTCGTCACCAACACGATACGCTCCTTGTGCGAGCCCACCACGACGCCCACCAAGGCAAGGGGGCGAACCTCCATGGACCCTGTGGATCCCGCGGATCGAGCGGATCCCGCGGACACCTTGGGGCCGGCACCCTCGGCCCACGTCGACAGCTTCGCGCGCGACCATCTCCCGCCCCCCGAGCAGTGGCCCGAACTCCGCTTCGACCTGCCCGGACTGCGCTACCCCGTTCGGCTCAACTGCGCTGCCGAGCTCCTCGCGGACACCGACCCCGGACGCCCGGTGTTCCGTACGCCGTCCGGCGATCCGTGGACGTACGGCCAACTGCGCGCCCGTGTCGACCGGATCGCCCACGTGCTGACCGGCGAACTGGGCGTCGTCCCGGGCAACCGGGTGCTGCTGCGCGGCCCGACCACACCGTGGCTGGCGGCCTGCTGGCTGGCGGTGCTGAAGGCGGGCGCGGTCGCCGTCACGGTGCTCGCGCAGCAGCGGCCGCACGAGCTGAGCACGATGTGCGGGATCGCGCGGGTGACGCACGCCCTGTGCGACATCCGCTCGGTCGACGACCTGGCCAAGGCGGGGATCCCCGGACTGCGGGTCACGACGTACGGCGGTGACGCGCCCGACGATCTGCTGCTGCGGATCACCGGCGCCCCGGACGAACCCTTCGAGGCGGTGGACACGGCCGCCGACGACGTGGCGCTGATCGCGTTCACCTCGGGCACCACCGGACGGCCCAAGGGCTGTATGCACTTCCACCGCGATGTGCTGGCGATAGCGGACACCTTCTCGAAGCATGTGCTGCAGCCCCATGAGGACGATGTCTTCGCGGGCAGTCCTCCCCTGGGTTTCACCTTCGGCCTCGGCGGTCTCGTCGTCTTCCCCCTGCGGACCGGCGCCTGCTCCCTGCTCCTCGAACAGGCGGGCCCCAAGCAGTTGCTGCCCGCGATCGCCGAGCACCGGGTCTCGGTGCTGTTCACCGCGCCGACCGCCTACCGGGCGATGCTCGCGGAACTGGCCGAGCCGGACGAGCACGACATCGGGTCGCTGCGGCGCTGTGTCTCCGCGGGCGAGAACCTGCCCGCGGCGACCTGGCGTGACTGGCACGGGCGCACCGGGCTCGGCATCATCAACGGCATCGGCGCCACCGAACTGCTGCACATCTTCATCTCCGCCGCCGACGGGCAGATCCGCCCCGGCACCACGGGCCTGCCCGTGCCGGGGTGGCACGCGCGCGTGGTCGACACCGAGGGGGCGCCGCTTCCGGACGGCGAACCCGGGCTGCTCGCCGTACGCGGGCCGGTCGGCTGCCGGTATCTCGCCGATCCCCGGCAGCGGGAGTACGTGCGCGGCGGCTGGAACATCACCGGCGACACCTACGTACGTGAATCCGACGGCTACTTCCGTTATGTGGCCCGCGCCGACGACATGATCATCTCGGCGGGGTACAACATCGCGGGCCCCGAGGTCGAGGACGCGCTGACGCGGCACCCGGACGTTCTCGAGACGGCCGTCGTCGGGCGGCCCGACGAGGCGCGCGGGCAGATCGTGGTGGCCTACACGGTGCTCAAGCAGGGCGCGCGCCGGGACGCCGAGGCACTGCGCGCCTTCCTCAAGTCCGAGCTGGCGCCGTACAAGTGCCCCCGCGAGATCGTCTTCCTGGACGCGCTGCCCCGCACCGCCACAGGCAAGCTCCAACGGTTCAGGCTACGGGAAAAGACCGAGGCTGAGGCCGACTTGTCCACAGGCGGCGATCCCAAGTGATCTTCGCGCACTAGAGTGATCAACGTGTCAGAGCAACACGCCCCCCGCTCCCTCATCGTCACCTTCTACGGCGCGTACGGCCGGTTCGCGCCCGGCCCGGTACCGGTGGCCGAGTTGATCCGGCTCCTCGCCGCGGTCGGCGTGGACGCGCCCTCGGTGCGGTCGTCCGTCTCCCGGCTCAAGCGCCGCGGGCTCCTGGAACCGGCGCGCACGACTGCGGGCGCCGCCGGGTACGCGTTGCCGCCGGACGCGCGGCAGTTGCTCGACGACGGCGACCGCCGGGTGTACGCGTCGGCGCCTCCGGAGGACGACGGCTGGGTGCTCGCCGTCTTCTCCGTGCCCGAGTCGGAGCGGCAGAAACGGCACGTCCTGCGCTCGCGGCTCGCCGGTCTCGGCTTCGGCACGGCCGCCCCCGGGGTGTGGCTCGCCCCGGCGCGGCTGTACGAGGAGACCCGGCACACCCTGGAGCGGCTGCGCCTCGATCCGTACGTGGAGCTGTTCCGCGGCGAGCATCTGGGGTTCGCCGCGACGGCGGACGCGGTGGGGCGCTGGTGGGACCTGGCGGCGATCGCCAAGGAGCACGAGGCGTTCCTCGGCCGGCACGCGCGGGTGCTGCACATGTGGGAGGGGCGCGCGGACACCCCGCCCGATCAGGCCTACCGCGACTATCTGCTGGCTCTCGACTCCTGGCGCCATCTCCCGTACACCGACCCGGGGTTGCCCGCCGCGCTGCTCCCCGGGGACTGGCCGGGCGCCCGCTCGGCCACCGTCTTCCGGGCCCTGCACGAGCGACTGCGGGACGCGGGTGCCGAGTTCGCCGGGGTGCCCCCGTGGTCCGGGCACCCCGACGCCGTGTGACCTCCGGTTTCCGGGCCGAGCTCAGGTCCCCAGGGTGAGGCGGGGCCTGGGGGCGTCGGTGCGGCCGGTCTGCGGGGGGCGGCTGCCCGCCCGGTAGGGCATCGGCCAGCCGGCGCCCGGCCCCTCGTAGCCCTGTTCCGCCGCCGCGTGCAGGGTCCAGTTGGGGTCGTACAGATGCGGCCTGGCGAGTGCGCACAGGTCTGTCCGGCCCGCCAGGATCAGGGAGTTGACGTCGTCCCAGGAGGAGATCGCGCCGACGGCGATCACCGGGAGCCCGGTCTCGTGCCGGATCCGGTCGGCGTACGGCGTCTGGTAGGAGCGGCCGTACTCGGGGCGTTCGTCGGCCACGACCTGGCCGGTCGACACGTCGACGGCGTCGGCGCCGTGCGCGGCGAAGGCCCGTGCGATCGCCACCGCGTCGTCCCCGGTGGTGCCGCCCTCGGCCCAGTCGGTGGCGGAGATACGCACGGTCATCGGCCGTTCCGCCGGCCACACCGCCCGTACCGCGTCGAACACTTCGAGCGGGAAACGCAGTCGCCTGTCCAGCGATCCGCCGTACGCGTCGGTGCGCAGGTTGGTCAGCGGCGAGAGGAAGCCGGAGAGCAAGTAGCCGTGGGCGCAGTGCAGTTCGAGGAGGTCGAAACCGCAGCGGGCGGCACGGCAGGCGGCCGCGGTGAACTGCTCGCGCAGATCGGTGAGCTGGGCCCGCGACAGTGCGCGGGGCGTCTGGCTGTCCGGCCGGTACGGGAGGGGGGAGGCGGCCACGAGCGGCCAGTTGCCGTCCGGCAGGGGTTCGTCGATGCCCTCCCACATCAGCCGTGTCGAGCCCTTGCGGCCGGCGTGGCCGAGCTGGAGGCCGATCGCGGTGCCCGGTGCCTGCCGGTGCGTGAAGTCGACGATCCGCCGCCAGGAGTCGGCCTGTCGGCCGGTGTAGATGCCCGCGCAGCCGGGCGTGATGCGGCCTTCCGCGCTGACGCACACCATCTCGGTCATCACCAGTCCGGCGCCGCCGAGCGCCCGCGCGCCCAGGTGGACGAGATGGAAGTCGCCGGGGACGCCGTCCACGGCCGAGTACATGTCCATCGGTGAGACGACGACACGGTTGCGCAGGGTCAGACCGCGCAGCCGGAACGGGGTGAACATCGGCGGGGTGCCGGGCGGGCAGCGGAACTCCCGCTCGACCGCGGCCACGAAGTGCGGATCGCGCATCCGGAGGTTGTCGTGGGTGACCCGGCGGCTGCGGGTGAGCAGGTTGAACGCGAACTGCCGGGTGGGCTGGCCGAGATAGCGGCCGATGTCCTCGAACCAGTCGAGGCTGGCGCGGGCGGCCCGCTGGGTGGAGGCGACGACAGGACGCCGCTCCTCCTCGTACGCCGCCAACGCCGCCTCCAGCGAGGGCTGTTCCTCCAGACAGGCGACCAGTGCGAGCGCGTCCTCGACGGCGAGCTTGGTTCCGGAGCCGATGGAGAAGTGGGCGGTGTGGGCGGCGTCGCCGAGCAGCACCAGATTGCCGTGCGACCAGCGGTCGTTGACGATCGTTCTGAAGGTCGTCCAGGCGGAGTTGTTGGCGCGCAGCGGGCGTCCGCCGAGCGCGTCCGCGAAGATCTTGCCGCATCGTTCGACGGACTCCGCCTCGTCGAGGTCCGCGAACCCCGAGGCCCGCCAGACCTCTTCGCGCATCTCGACGATGACGGTGGAGGCGTCGGCCGAGTACGGGTAGCCGTGCAGTTGCATCACGCCGTGTTCGGTCTCGGCGATCTCGAAGCGGAAGGCGTCGAAGGCGAAGTCGGCGGCGAGCCAGATGTAGCGGCAGCGGTGCTCCTCGACGGACGGCCGGAACACCTCCGCGTGGGCCGCGCGGGTGAGGCTGTGCACGCCGTCGGCGGCGACGACGAGATCGTGGGCCGACATCAGTTCGTCCACCGGTGGGGCCTCGGCCGTGAAGCGCAGGTCGACGCCCAGCGAGCGGCAGCGTTCGTGCAGGATCTCCAGGAGCCGGCGCCGCCCGAGTGCGGCGAAGCCATGGCCGCCGGAGGTGTGGCGCACCCCGCGGTGCACGATGTCGATGTCGTCCCAGCGGACGAACTCGGCCTGGAGCGCCGCGTACACGACCGGGTCGGCGTGCTCGATGCCGCCGAGGGTCTCGTCGGACAGGACGACGCCGAAGCCGAAGGTGTCGTCGGGCGCGTTGCGTTCCCAGACGGTGATCTCGCGGGCCGGGTCGAGGCGTTTGAGGAGGGCCGCGGCGTAGAGTCCACCGGGTCCCCCGCCGATCACCGCGACGCGCATGGCGCCACCGGCCCCGCGACCGGCCCCGGCACGGTCCTCGCGGTTCTCGCCGCCCGCGTCCGTACGCATCCCGGGTTCACCTCCCCCGCCACTTCGGGGCCCGCTTCTCCGTGAAGGCCGCGTGGAACTCCGCGTAGTCCTCGCCGTTCATCAGCAGGGCCTGGGTCGCGGCGTCCAGTTCGACGGAGGCCGCGAGCGGCATGTCCAGTTCGGCGGTGAGCAGCGCCTTGGTCTGGGCGTACGCCAGGGCGGGACCGTCGGCGAGGCGGCGGGCCAGCGCCTGGGCGCCCTCGTCGGCGTGCCCCTCGTCGGTGAGTTCGCTGATCAGGCCGATGCGCTCGGCCTCGGGCGCCCGTACCGGTTCGCCGAGCATCAGCAGCCGGGTCGCGTGGCCGAGCCCGACCACCCGGGGCAGCAGATAGGCCGCGCCCATGTCGCCGCCGGACAGCCCGACGCGGGTGAAGAGGAAGGCGAAGCGGGCGCTCGGGTCGGCCACCCGGAAGTCGGCGGCCAGCGCCAGCACGGCTCCGGCGCCGGCCGCCACCCCGTGGACGGCCGCGATCACCGGGAACGGGCACTCCCGTACGGCCCGGACGACCTGCCCGGTCATCCGGTTGAAGTCGAGGAGCTGGGCGGTGTCCATGGAGAGCGTCGCGCCGATGATCTCGTCGACATCGCCGCCGGAACAGAATCCGCGGCCCTCACCGGCGAGCACCAGGGCGCGGACGGACCGCTCGCGGGACAACTCGGCGAGCAGGTCCCGCAGGTCGGCGTAGGCGCCGAAGGTGAGCGCGTTGAGTTTCTCGGGGCGGGCCAGGGTGACCGTGGCGACGCCGTCGGTGAGCTCGTACCGCAGATGCTCCCAGTCGGATGTGCGGCTGGCGGAGCCGGTGAAGGGACTCATGGCGGGCGGCCTCCTCGGGCGGGGGCGACGCGGTGCGACTGTTCAACAAAGTTATCACTCATCTGTGACTGTCGTCAGGAGTGCGCGATAGGGCGATCACGGTGTCCGGGAATCGACGGTCATGTCGCCCCCCGAGACGGTTCGGCGTGACGCGGCGTGCTGTTACATGACGGGACGTAGTGACTGCGAGTCGTGAAGCGGCGGCCGCGCCCCGTGAGGGGGCGGCCACAGGTCGTGAAGGGGCGGGCGCGAGGTGCCGGTGATCCGTCTTCGCGTCACGGATCGTCGATAGCCGTGTAACGACGGGAGCGGATACGGGAGGGGGACCGTTCGTCCGGGTACACAGCCCGTATCGGACCGAACGTCCCGAAAGGAGGTCCCGGCCCGCGTCGGACACACCGGCCGATGTCACGAGAAAGCCCACCGAGCGCGTTCGCCCGACGGCGCCGTACCATTCCTTAGGTTGTAAGCAGGACAGCCTGCTCCATGAACGGAACCGCCTTGCCCGACACCCCAGCACCCGCCTTCTGGCGCATCGCGCTGCCGCACACCGTCGCGGCCGTGCCCGTCGCCCGCGCCCTGGTCCGCACGGCTCTCGCCGAACGGGAACACGCGGCCGACAGCGACACCGCCGAACTGCTCACCGCGGAGCTGGTCGCCAACGCCGTCGAGCACACCGCGGGCGACGGGCCGATAGAGCTGGTCGTGGAACTGATGCCGACCGGCTGCCGGGTCGAGGTGCACGACCCCGACCCCGCGCCGCCGCTCGACCTCACGCTCCCCCACCCGCCCGGCGAGCCCGACCCCTGGCAGGAGCACGGGCGCGGCCTGCTGCTGCTCCGCGCCCTCAGCTCGGCCTGCGGGCACCGCCCCACCGACTCCGGCAAGGCGGTCTGGTTCAGACTGCCGGTGGTTCCCGCCCAGCGGCGTCCGTTGCTGTAGCGGCTCCGGCCGCGAGGACGGCGGCGAATGGGATCCAGGTCGTCCGGCCGAACATCAGGCCAGCGTGGCGACCAGGATCGCCTTGATCGTGTGCAGCCGGTTCTCGGCCTGGTCGAAGACGACGGAGTGCGCCGACTCGAAGACCTCGTCGGTGACCTCCAGCGAGTCGAGGCCGTACACCGCGTGGAGGTCGCGACCGACCTCGGTGCCGAGGTCGTGGAAGGCCGGCAGGCAGTGCAGGAACTTGACGTCCGGGTTCCCGGTGGCGCGCAGGACGTCCATGGTCACGGCGTACGGGACGAGGGCGCCGATGCGCTCGGCCCACACCTCCTTGGGCTCCCCCATGGAGACCCAGACGTCGGTGGCCACGAAGTCGGCCCCCCGGACGCCCTCGCCGACGTGCTCGGTGAGGGTGATGCGGCCGCCGTTCTTCTCGGCGAGTTCGCGGGCCTGCTCGACGATCTCGTCGGTGGGCCAGTAGGCCCGGGGAGCGACTATCCGGACGTCCATGCCGAGCAGCGCGCCGGTGATCAGGTACGAGTTGCCCATGTTGAAACGGGCGTCCCCCAGATAGGCGAAGGTGATCTCGCCGATCGGCTTGGCGCAGTGCTCGGTCATCGTGAGGACGTCGGCCAGCATCTGGGTCGGGTGCCAAGCGTCGGTGAGGCCGTTGTAGACCGGCACTCCGGCGTAGGCGGCCAGCTCCTCCACGGCGGCCTGGCTGTCTCCGCGGTACTCGATGGCGTCGAACATGCGGCCGAGCACGCGGGCGGTGTCCTTCACCGACTCCTTGTGGCCGATCTGGGAGCCGGTCGGGTCCAGATACGTGGTCGAGGCACCCTGGTCCGCGGCCGCGACCTCGAAGGCGCAGCGCGTGCGCGTCGAGGTCTTCTCGAAGATCAGCGCGATGTTCACGCCCGTGAGATACCGGGTCTCCGCCCCCAGCTTCTTGTCCGCCTTGAGTCCGGCGGCCAGCTCGACCAGGCCGCGGAACTCGTCCTCCGTGAAGTCCAGCTCCTTGAGGAAGTGGCGGCCGGCGAGGGCGGTCGGGACTGTCGCCATGGGGGCGCTCCAGGGATGACGAGGGGCGAGGACGGGGACGAACGCTTGGAATTCTATACGATGCCCAGCATTTATATGCGGCCTCTCGTTCGACCCCGTTCGACGGTTCCGGCGATCGGTCCCCCGCGCGGCCTCGCAGACGACCCCGCGTGAAGCCTGCACACGACCCCGCGTGCAGCCCGTACAGGACTCCGGGACGGGGGTTCCACGCGGGGCTCCGGCACGGAGCCGCTACACGGCGTCCCGTTCGACGGGGCAGCTCATACAGCGCGGGCCACCCCTGCCCCGGCCCAGCTCGCTGCCCGGGATCTCGATCACCTCGATGCCCTGCTTGCGCAGATGGGTGTTGGTGGTGGAGTTCCGCTCGTAGGCGATGACGACGCCCGGTTCGACGGCCAGGACGTTGCAGCCGTCGTCCCACTGCTCCCGCTCGGCCGCGTGGACGTCCTGCGTGGCGGTCAGGACACGGATCTCGCCCAGACCGAGCGCCCCGGCGATGGCGCGGTGCATGTGCTCGGGCGGATGGTCGGTGACCTTCAGCTCCTTGTCCCCGGCACCCGGTTCGATGGTGTACGAGCGGAGCATGCCGAGCCCCCCGTACTGCGTGAAGATGTCGCCGTCGACCATCGTCATCACGGTGTCGAGATGCATGAGCGCCCGCCGCTTGGGCATGTCGAGCGCCACGATGGTGCGGGCCGAGCCGGCCGCGAACAGCTTGTGCGCGAGCATCTCGACGGCCTGGGGGGTTGTCCGCTCGCTCATCCCGATGAGGACGGCACCGTTGCCGATGACGAGGACGTCACCGCCCTCGATGGTGGACGGGTAGTCCGCCTGCCCCTCCGACCAGAGGTTGAAGCCCTCCTCACGGAACAGCGGGTGGTACCGGTAGATCGCCTCGAAGTGCACGGTCTCGCGCTGCCGGGCCGGCCAGCGCATCGCGTTGATCGAGACCCCGTCGTAGATCCACGCGGAGGTGTCACGGGTGAAGAGATGGTTGGGCAGCGGGCGCAGGAGGAAGTCGTCGAGGTCCATGACGTGGAAGCGCACGGAGGTGGGCTCCGCGTGCGCGTCCAGGAACTCGCGCTTGGTCATGCCGCCGACGAGCACGGACGCCAGTTCCTCCGCGGGCAGGGTCTCGAAGGCGGCCCGGAGATGGTCGGTGGCGAGCGGCCCGTACTCCTTCTCGTCGAAGACCCGGTCCAGAACGAGCGACCTGGCCTCCCTGATCGCCAGGGTCTCGGCGAGCAGGTCACCGAAGAGATGGACGGTGACCCCGCGGTCGCGCAGCACGTCGGCGAACCCGTCGTGTTCCGCGCGCGCCCGGCGCACCCACAGCACATCGTCGAAGAGGAGCGCGTCCTTGTTGCTGGGGGTGAGCCTTTTGAGCTCGAGATCGGGCCGGTGCAGGATGACGCGGCGCAGCCGCCCGGCCTCGGAGTCGACATGGAATCCCATGTCTCCATCCTGACCATCCGGACGCGTGTTCACCCGCGGATCGCCCGAGTCGCATCGCATTCATTTCGTCCCCTTGACGATAAGCCGGTCTCCCCGTTATCGTCCTAGTGACGACAATGAAGGACGAGGAAGCGCCGGGACCGCCCGGCGCCCAGGGGGTACTCATGGCCGACATCACGCGACGCCTCGGCTGGCGCCATCTGCGCGGGGCGCCCACCGCCCATGTCCGGCACCACATGTCGGGACGCCTGGTCCACGACGGCCCCGGACTCAGCTTCTGGTACCGCTCGCTGACCGCGGCACTCTCCGAAGTCCCGGTCGACGACCGCGAGTTGGCGATGACCTTCCACGCCCGGACGTCCGACTTCCAGGACGTCGCGGTGCAGGCCACCGTGACCTACCGGATCAGCGACCCCGCGGTCGCGGCCTCCCGTATCGACTTCTCCATAGACCCCGACTCCGGCGCCTGGCGCGGCACCCCGCTGGAACAGCTCGGATCACTGCTCACCGAGACGGCCCAGCAGCACGCGCTCGACGTCCTGGCCCGTACGTCACTGGCGTCCGCCCTGGTCGACGGCGTCGCGGCGGTACGGGAGCGGATCGCGGACGGCCTCGCCGCCGAACCCCGGCTGCCCGCGACCGGCATCGAGGTGGTCGCCGTGCGGGTCGTCGCGCTGCGCCCGGAGCCCGAGGTGGAACGGGCCCTGCGCACTCCCGCCCGCGAGCAGATCCAGCAGGACGCGGACAAGGCGACGTACGAACGCCGGGCGGTCGCCGTCGAGCGGGAACGCGCCATCGCCGAGAACGAACTCGCCAGCCAGATCGAACTCGCCCGGCGCGAGGAGCAGTTGGTCGACCAGCGGGGTACGAACGCGCGCCGCGAGGCCGAGGAACTCGCCGCGGCGGACGCGGTGCGCGCCGGGGCGGAGGCGGACCGCACGGTCCGGCTGGCGGAGGCCGAGGCCACCCGGTCGCTGCGGCTCGCCGAGGCGGAGGCCACCCGGAAGGTACGGCTCGCCGGAGCCGAGGCGCAGGCGGAGCGCCAGGTCGGCGCGGCGCGGGCCGAGGCGCAGGCGGCCTGGCTGCGGGTGCACGGCGACGTCGACGTCGCCACGCTGCACGCGCTGACCGGCAGCCGGCTCGCGGAGAACCTGCCGCGGATCGAGAACCTCACCGTCTCGCCCGACGTCCTCACCGGGCTGCTCGCCAAGCTGGGCAACGGGGCCGCCGGGGACCCGGCGTGAGTCTCGCGCCCCGGGTCGTCCTCGTCCACCGGACCACCGAGTACGAGGAGTTGACGGCCCGGCACGGCACGCACGGGCAGGCGGCGTTCTTCCTGTCCTCGCGCGGCCGGGACATCGCGGAGGTGGCCGAACGGCACCGGCGGTCCCGCGAGGCGCTCGCCGCGGTGGTGTCGGCGATTCCGCTGACCTGGCGTCAGGCCCGATTGGAACGGGCCGACTTGGACCGCTTCCTGTTCGCTCCGGAGGACGTGGTGGTCGTGGTCGGCCAGGACGGGCTGGTGGCGAACGTGGCCAAGTACCTGGCGGGTCAGCCGGTGGTGGGGATCGACGCCGACCCCGGGCGCAATCCGGGTGTGCTGGTGCGGCACCGGCCCCGGGACGCGGGCGCGCTGCTCGCCTCGGCGCACGGGGGCAGCGCCGACGAGCTGACCATGGTCGAGGCGGTCGCGGACGACACCCAGCGGCTGGTCGCCCTCAACGAGATCTATCTGGGGGCCGCGGGCCATCAGACGGCCCGGTACCGCCTGGGGCTCGACGAGTACGGGGGTGCCGTCGAGCCCCAGGCGTCCTCCGGGGTGCTGGTGGGAACCGGGACCGGGGCCACCGGCTGGCTCCGCTCGGTGTGGCAGGAGCGGGGCGGGGGGCTGCCGCTGCCGGGGCCCACGGACGAGCGCCTGCTCTGGTTCGTCCGCGAGGCCTGGCCCTCGCCGGCCACGGGCACCTCGCTCGTGGCCGGCGAGCTCACCGCGTCCGGGCGGCTGTCCCTGACGGTGGAGTCGGACCGGCTCATCGTGTTCGGGGACGGGATGGAGGGGGATGCGGTGGAGCTGGTCTGGGGTCAGACCGTGCGGGTGGGGGTGGCTGGGGTTCGGCTCCGCCTGGTCGGCTGAGGGTCGCTTCGCTCCCTCGCCGCCCGGCTGGGCCGAACCCCGCCGGGCCCCGCCGCCCCGGACCGGGCTCCCCCCGGCGGGGTCTGTTGCGTGTGCCCCGGTGGGGGCGGGGTCGGCTGCGGGCCCGGTGGGGGCGGGGTCGGCTGCGGGCCCGGTGGGGGCGGGGTCGGCTGCGGGCCCGGTGGGGGCGGGCCGCGCAGTTCCCCGCGCCCCTTACGGGGCTCCCACCAAGCCGGCGACTACCAGTCCCGGTGGATGCACGATGGGACTGCGTCCCCGACGGGGCCAGGCCCGCGACTCCCCGCACCCTTTACAGGGCTCCCACCAAGCCGGCGACTACCGGTCCCGGTGGGAGCACGATGGGGCTGCGGCCCCGGCGGCAGCCGGGCGCGCGGCTCCCCGCGCCCCTTGCGGGGCTCCCCCGGACGCAGAGGGACCCTTGCGGGGCCGGCCCAGGTCAAGAGGGTGGACCCGCTACAGGCGGGGGTCGACCGGTTCGGATTCCAGGGAGAGGATGCCGAACACCGCCTCGTGGACGCGCCACAGGGGCTCGCCCTCCGCCAGGCGGTCCAGGGCCTCCAGGCCTAGTGCGTACTCGCGGATGGCGAGGGACCGCTTGTGGTTGAGGAAGCGGCCGCGCAGCCGGGCGAGGTTCTCCGGGCGGGTGTACTCCGGGCCGTAGATGATCCGCAGGTACTCGCGGCCCCGGCACTTGATGCCGGGCTGCACGAGGCGCCCGGTACCGCCGCGCACCACCGCGCCGACCGGCTTCACGACCATGCCCTCGCCGCCCCGCCCGGTCATCTCCAGCCACCAGTCGACACCGGCCCGCACCGACTCCGGGTCGCCGGTGTCGACGTGGAGCCGCCGCGTGGTGTGCAGCAGCCCGCTCGCGTCGTTCTCCACCAGCCGGTCGATCAGGGCGAGTTGCTCGTCGTGCGGCAGCGCGGCGAGGCTCCGGCCCTGGACGGCCAGGATCTGGAACGGTGCGAGGCGGACGCCTTCGAGGCCGTCCGTCGTCCAGCAGTAGCGGCGGTACGCGTCCGTGAACGCCTGGGCGTCCGCGGCCCGTTCACGCTGGCGCGTCAGCAGGTCACCGACGTCGACGCCCCGCGCCGCCGCCCCTTCGAGCGCGGTCAGCACCCCGGGGAACACCGCGCCGGACGCGGCGCCGACAGCGGCGTACTGACTGCGCAGCAGCCCGGACGCCTTCAGCGACCACGGCATCAACTCGGCGTCCAGCAGTATCCAGTCGGTGTCCAGCTCCTCCCACAGTCCGGCTTCGGTCGCGGCGGCGCGGACCCGGCCGAGGATCTCCTCGGTGACGGCCGCGTCGTCGAAGAAGGGGCGGCCGGTACGCGTGTACAGCGACCCCGTCGGACCGTCGACGCCGAACCGCTCGCGTGCCGCACCCGCGTCCCGGCAGACCAGGGCCACCGCCCGCGACCCCATGTGCTTCTCCTCGCACACGACCCGCGCGACCCCGTCCTCCCGGTACTGGGCGAACGCCTCGGCCGGGTGCTCCAGATAGCCCTCGACCTGCGAGGTCGCGGTCGGAGCCATGGTCGGCGGGAGGTACGGGAGCAGCCGGGGGTCCACCGCGAAGCGGCTCATGACCTCCAGGGCCGCCGCCGCGTTCTCCTCGCGGACGGCCACCCGGCCGGCGTGCCGGGTCTCCACGGCCCTGCGACCGTGCACGTCCGCGAGGTCCAGCGGCCGGCCCTCGTGACCGCCCGGCGCCTCGGTCGCCAGCGGCTTGGCCGGCTCGTACCAGACCCGCTCGGCCGGTACGTCGACGAGCTCGCGCTCCGGCCAGCGCAGCGCGCTGAGCTTGCCGCCGAACACGGCGCCGGTGTCCAGGCAGATCGTGTTGTTGAGCCACGTGGCCGTGGGAACCGGGGTGTGCCCGTACACGACCGCCGCGCGGCCCCGGTAGTCCTCCGCCCACGGGTAGCGCACGGGCAGCCCGAACTCGTCGGTCTCCCCGGTCGTGTCGCCGTACAGCGCGTGCGAGCGCACCCGGCCCGAGGTGCGGCCGTGGTACTTCTCGGGCAGGCCGGCGTGGCAGACGACGAGCCGCCCGCCGTCGAGGACGTAGTGACTGACCAGCCCGTCGACGAACTCCCGTACCGTGGCTCGGAACTCGTCGCTCTCCTGGTCCAACTGCTCGATGGTCTCGGCGAGTCCGTGGCTGTGCTGGACGTTGCGGCCCTTCAGGTAGCGGCCGAGCTTGTTCTCGTGGTTGCCGGGCACGCACAGGGCGTTGCCCGAACCGACCATGGACATCACGCGCCGCAGCACGCCGGGCGAGTCCGGGCCGCGGTCGACGAGGTCGCCGACGAAGACGGCCGTACGGCCCTCGGGATGCGCGCCGTCGACGTAGCCGAGCTTGCCGAGCAGGGTCTCCAGTTCGGAGGCGCAGCCGTGGATGTCGCCGACGATGTCGAACGGGCCGGTGAGGTGGGTCAGGTCGTTGAACCGCTTCTCGGTCACCACCGACGCGTTCTCGATGTCCGCGACCCCGCGCAGGACATGCACCTTGCGGAACCCTTCACGCTCCAACCGGCGCAGCGAGCGGCGCAGTTCGCGGGTGTGGCGCTGGATGACGCGGCGCGGCATGTCGGCGCGGTCGGTGCGCGCCGCGTTGCGCTCGGCGCACACCTCCTCGGGCACGTCGAGCACGACGGCGATGGGCAGCACGTCGTACTTCCTGGCGAGTTCGATCAGCGCGCGGCGGCTCTCCTCCTGGACGTTGGTCGCGTCGACGACGGTCCGGCGGCCGGCCGCGAGCCGCTTGCCGGCGATGTAGTGCAGCACGTCGAAGGCGTCGCCGCTGGCGCTCTGGTCGTTCTCGTCGTCGGCGACCAGGCCCCGGCAGAAGTCGCTGGAGATGGTCTCCGTCGGCTTGAAGTGCCGTCGCGCGAAGGTCGACTTGCCGGAACCCGACGCGCCGATCAGCACCACGAGGGAGAGGTCGGTGACGGGCAGGACGCGCCCCGGGGTGGTCTGCTCGCTCATGCGGCCTTCTCCTCCTTCGCGGTCGTGGTGGCGGTGGCGGTGGCGGTGGCCAGGGTGAAGACGGCCATCTGGGTGGGCGGGCCGACCTCGGGGTCGTCGAGACCGACGGGGGTGAACTCCACGTCGTAGCCGTGCCGTTCGGCGACCTTGCGGGCCCAGGCGCGGAACTCCTCGCGGGTCCACTCGAAGCGGTGGTCGCCGTGCCGGGAGTGTCCGGCCGGCAGGGTCTCCCAGCGGACGTTGTACTCGACGTTCGGGGTCGTCACGAGGACGGTCCGCGGGCGGGCGGAGCCGAACACCGCGTACTCCAGGGCGGGCAGCCGGGGCAGGTCGAGGTGCTCGATGACCTCGCTGAGCACGGCGGCGTCGTACCCCTTGAGCCGGCGGTCGGTGTAGGCGAGCGAGCCCTGCACGAGTTGGACGCGCGCGGCCTGCCGCTCGCCCATGCGGTCCAGCTTGAGCCGGCGCGCGGCGATGGTGAGCGCGCGCATCGACACGTCGACCCCGACGATCTCGGTGAACCGGGTGTCCTTGAGCAGCGCCTGCACCAACTGGCCCTGTCCACAGCCGAGATCGAGGACGCGGCTCGCTCCGGACGCGTGCAGCGCGGCGAGGATCGCGTCCCGGCGCAGCACGGCGAGCGGCACCGGCTTCTCCTCGGTGTCGGTCTCCTCGTCGACGGCGTTGTCGATCTGCTCGACCTCGGTGTCGTCGGTCTCGGCGAGCCGGACGAGTTCGAGGCGTTCCATGGCCTCCCGGGTCAGCGACCAACGGCGGGAAAGATAGCGGCTGGTGATCAGCTTGTGCTCCGGGTGGTCCGGCAGCCAGCCCTCGCCCGCCCGCAGCAGCTTGTCGACCTCGTCGGACGCCACCCAGTAGTGCTTGGCGTCGTCGAGGACCGGGAGCAGTACGTAGAGGTGGCGCAGGGCCTCGGCGAGCGTCAGCTCCTCCGCCGCCAGTTCCAGGCGTACGTAGCGGGAGTCGCCCCACTCCGGGAAGCGGACGTCGAGCGGCACGGGCTCGGCCGTCACCGTCCAGCCCAGCGGCTCGAAGAGCCCGCGGACGAGGTCGGCGCCGCCGCGTGCGGGCAGCGCGGGCACCTCGACGCGCAGCGGCCTGGTCTCGGCCGGCAGCTCGGGACGGGCGGCGCACTGGCCCTTCATCGCGCTGGAGAAGACGGCGCTCAGCGCCACGGCGAGCAGCGAGGACGCCGCGTACGGGCGGTCGTTGACGTACTGCGCGAGCGCCGCGTCGGGGGCGCCGCCGCGCCCCTTGCCCTTGCCCCGCCGGACCAGCGCCACCGCGTCGACCTCGAGCAGCAGCGCGGCCGTGCACCGCTCCGCGGTCGCCTCGGGGTACAGCACGTGCGCCGTGCCGTACGAGGTCGAGAACGTCTGCGCGTTGTCTGGATGCTTGTGCAGCAGGAAGCCGAGATCGGTCGCTGGGCGCTCTGGGGTACCGGTGGTACTGATCGTCAGGAACACAGTGGGTCTGCCTCGGAACGTCTTCTGAGCCGCGGACACCCAGCGGGTCGCCCGGCCTGTGCGCGGGGATGCGCATGTGCCGGACGCCGGTGGGCCGCAAGCATGGGCGAGCGCGCCCCGGCCGTCGCCGCTCCCGGTTCTCCCCCGGCCCTCGCAGCCGTGGCCGCGCCACGCCGCGGCCGACCGCAGGGGCGACGCCTGTCGTCGGCGCGCTCCCCCAACGTACAGCGAACGCCCCAGGTGGACCGGGGTTTTTTCGCCGCACACGGGAGCCCGCCGGGGGTGCGGCCCGGGGTCAGCCGGCGGTTTCCGACCCGTGCCGGGAGGCATCCGCGCGCCCGTTCAGGCCGGCGCTGTCGAGCAGGGTGGTGGCGGTCGCGAGGGCGAGGCCGTCGAGGCCCCGGCCCTGCATGACGGCCCGGACGCCCGATCCGTCGAAGGCGACGGTGAGTTGGCGTGCGAGGATCTCGGGGTCCGCGGCTCCGCCGCGCTCCGCCTCGTTCCGGAAGAACGCGGTCAGCGCGTCCTTGCAGCGGCGGGCGACCAGGCTCGCGGGGTGATCCGGCGCCTTCAGCTCCGCGGTCACCGCCACGAAGGGGCAGCCGCGGAAGTCCGGGCGGTCGGCGAGTTCTTCGAGTCGCTCGAAGACGTGCAGAATGCGCTCACGCGGCGGCCGGTCGTCGTCGGGGGGCAGCAGGAACGCCTGGTAGGCGGGCGCGCTGCGTTCCAGGCTCGCCGCCAGCACGCCGTCCTTGCTGTCGAAGAGCTGGTACATCGAGCGCTTGGACACCCCGGCCACCCGGCACAGCGCCTCGACGCCGACGCCGACGCCCTCGCGGTAGAAGAGGTCCGCCGCGGCGTCGAGCAGTCGGTCGCGGGTCGAGGAGCCGGCGGTCGCGGTCGAGGTCGCCTGTGTCATACGCCCAGCTTACGTTCTCCGTTTGCGTCATGGAAACCGATCGGTTTACAGTGCGAACGGCACCGGAAACCGATCGGTTTCCTATCGGCCCCAAGAGGAGAAGCTCATGACCAGCATCGAAGGTTCGGTGGCGCTCGTGACGGGCGGCAGCCGCGGTATCGGCAAGACCCTCGTGGAGGCCCTCTACGAACGCGGCGCCAAGAAGGTCTACGCGACCGCCCGCGACCCGCGGACCGTCTCCCACCCCGACGCGGTGCCGCTGGCGCTGGAGGTCACCGACCCGGCGTCGGTCGCGGCCGCCGCCGCGCAGGCCCAGGACGTCACCCTGCTGATCAACAACGCGGGCGCGACGGCCTCCACGTCGTTCCTCGACTCCCCGATCGACGACGTACGGCGCGAGTTCGAGATCAACTTCTTCGGGCCGCTGCTCACCACCCGGGCGTTCGTCCCGGTCCTGGAGCGCAACGGCGGCGGGCACATCCTGACCGTCCACTCGGTGCTGTCGTGGGTCACGGTGCCCGGGGCCGACGGCTACAGCGCCGCGAAGGCCGCCCTGTGGTCCCAGAGCAACGCCCTGCGCCTGGAGCTCCAGCCCCGCGGCATCAAGGTCACCGGACTGCACGTGGGATACGTCGACACCGATCTGACCGCGGGCCTCGACGTGCCCAAGGTCACCGCGCACAGCGTCGCCGAGCAGGCCCTCGACGGGATCGAGACGGACGCCCACGAAGTCCTCGCGGACGCGCTCACCCGCCAGGTCAAGGCCGGGCTCTCCGGCGAGCTGAGCGGCCTGTATCCGCAGCTCGCCGGGCAGTAGAGGCCCGCCGCCGACCTCACCTACGGAGCCGCACGCCCACCGCGGGCCCCGCACGCCAACGCGGGCCGCACGCGCCCCACCGCGGGCCGCACCGCGAAACCCGCCCCACCGCGGCGGGGGCCCGTCGGCGGAGGCACCCCACCCGCCGCCGCGGGTCCCGTCGGCAGACCCCCATCCACCGCCGCGGGTCCCGCCGGCGGAGCCGCCTCGCGATCGGGGCCGTGACAGCGGTTCGACAGGGGGCGCCTGTTGTGACCGGTGCATGATGGATACATGGATCTTCGAGTCTTCACAGAACCGCAGCAAGGTGCGACCTACGAGACGCTGCTCCGCGTCGCCAAGGCCGCCGAAGACCTCCATTACGGAGCCTTCTTCCGTTCTGATCACTATGTGCACATGGGATCCGTCGACGGGCTTCCCGGTCCCACCGACGCCTGGATCACCCTGGCCGGCATCGCCCGCGAGACGAGCCGCATCCGCCTGGGCACCCTGATGACTGCCGGAACCTTTCGCCTCCCCGGCGTCCTCGCCATTCAGGTCGCCCAGGTCGACCAGATGTCGGGCGGCCGCGTGGAACTCGGCCTCGGCGCCGGCTGGTACGAGGCCGAGCACACGGCGTACGGCATCCCGTTCCCGAAGGAGAAGTTCGGCCGCCTGGAGGAGCAACTCGCGGTCGTCACCGGGCTGTGGGGCACGCCGGTCGGCGAACGCTTCACCTTCGACGGAACGTATTACCAGCTCAAGGACTCCCCCGCGCTGCCCAAGCCGGCACAGTCGAAGGTGCCGATCCTGATCGGCGGCCACGGGGCCAGGCGGACTCCGGCGCTCGCGGCGCGCTACGCCGACGAATTCAACATCCCCTTCGCCGGGCTCGCGGACACGGAGCAGCAGTTCGGCCGGGTGCGCGCGGCCCTGCAACAGGCCGGGCGCCAGACCGACGAACTCGTCTACTCCAACGCCCTGGTGGCGTGTGTCGGCCGGAACGACAGCGAGGTGCGGCGTCGGGCCGACGCCATCGGCCGCGATGTCGACGAACTGAAGGCCAACGGACTCGCGGGCTCGCCCGCGGAGGTCGTCGAGCGGATCGCCCGGTATCAGGCGGTCGGTTCACAGCGGATGTACCTCCAGATGCTCGACCTCGACGACCTGGACCAACTGGACTTGATCGCCTCCGAGGTGACGCCTCAGTTGGGCTGAGCGGCGGGGCACGGCGCGCGATCGGCCGGTCCGGTCAGCCGGCCATCCGGCCTCGACCGGCACCGGTTGGACGGCGGGTGCGACGAAGGCGCGGGGCAGGGACCCCGTGGCGGCGGGGACGCGGGCGGCTCCGCGCGCGTCGGGGCTGCGGGCGGGGCCGGAGACCGGCAGGAGAGCGCGTCGAAGCAGCGATCCGTGCCGGAGACCGGCAGGGGTGTGGGTCGAAGCAGCGATCCGCACCGGAGACCGACGCCCGGCGCCGGGGCTGCGGTCGGCGCCGGGCGTCGAAACTGCGGTCGCCTCCGGGGCCAACGGGGGTGCACGTCGAGGCAGCGGTCCATGCCGGAGACCGGCAGAGGTGCCTGCCGGAACAACGGCCACCGCCGGAGCTGACCGAGGTGGACGTCAGGGCTTCGGTCGGCGCCGGGGACTGGCAGGACTGCACGTCGGGGCTGCGGTCCGCGCCGGGGGCGACTGGGGTTCGCTCGGGCGGCGAGGTGAGCGAGGGCCGGCGACGACGGAGCCGCTACCCCGCGGCCGAGTCCCGCTCCACCACGCGTTTCTCGTCCCGCACCGCGAGTCGTCTCAGCATTTCCAGGACGCGGTCCCGGGACTCGTCCGCCGCGTCGATCGCCTCCATGCACTGCCAGTAGGTGCCCTCGTCGTCCGCCGCGCAGGCGATGCCGACCAGGGCTATCCCGACCTCCGCCAGGAGGCCGCCGAGGCAGAGCAGGGCCTCGCGCGCGTCGCCCAGCTCCGTGAGCTGGGCGGCCCGTAAGGCGCCGACGCCGAGGGCGTGATCCCCGAGCACTCCGCAGCCGCGACCCGCCAGCTCGGTCAACCCGAGTGCCTCACCCCGGAGTTCAGGCGGCCCGGACACGGCGAGGCGGCTGCCGATCGCCTGCGCCAGGGAGTGCGCCTGCCACGCTTCGGCCATTACCTCCGGAGTGTCACCGCTCTCCGCCAGGGCACGTCTGCTCGCCACGATGAGCCGCATAGCTTCCATGCGCTGCCCCCGTCTGTCCGACGCGCTCTCGCACGTCCGCCCGAACTCCCTTGTTCACTACCCAGAGTGAAGTCCCTTGAGACGAAAAGCCAGAGGAAGCCCGAAATCTGTGGACACGGAATCGCATCGGACCGACGAGACGGCTACGGAGAGTAACAGATTCCTCTTTTCGCCTCGCGTCACGGTCGTACGGCGTCGTACGGTCAGGGGTTCTCCGGCGCCGGGCCGGCGGGTCCCCCGGCGCGGGGAAGCCCGCCCGCCAGGAGATCTCCGGTACGGGGAGGGGCCGGCCAAGGGCGCCCCGCTGCACGCAAGGCCCTTCAAGGGGCGCCCCGTCGCGGGGAGTCCGTCAGGAACTCCCCGGCGCCGGGAACCTCCGCTCGTTCCGGTCGATCTTCGCGTCGAGGGCCGCGAGCGGGTCGATGCCCAGCACCTCGCAGAACTGGAGCAGATACGCGAGGACGTCCGCGACCTCGTCGGTCACACGGTGCGCGGTGTCCTTGTCGTCCATGACGCGGGCCGACTCCTCCGGCGTCAACCACTGGAAGATCTCGACGAGTTCGGACGCCTCCACGCTCAGGGCGGCGACCAGGTTCTTGGGGGTGTGGTACGGCTGCCAGTTCCGCGCGGCCGCGAACTCGGCCAGTCTGCGCTGCAGCGTCGCTACGTCCAGTTCACTCACGTCGTCAGGTCTACCACCGTGGTCCCCGCCACCCCGAACGCGTGAGCCCCGTCGGCCAGCGCGCCCATCAGCCGGATGTGCCCGCGCTCGCACATCCGCGCTGCCAGCCGCACCAGTTCCCCGCTCTGCCGGGCGTCCGTCCCGCGGTCGAGACCGTCGGCCAGGACCGTCAGCGACTGGAACGCGGCCGGGACCTCGCCCGCCGGGTCGACCTCCAGGACGCCCGGTCCGGTGAGCAGCACCAGAGCCAGCGCGAGATACCTCAACTCGCCGTCCCCGAGCAGCCCGAGCGGCGTACGGACGCCGTCCCCGCGGTCGAGGAGCGCGCGGACGGTGCCGTCGCCCAGGATCTCGGCCAGGACGTCGGTGACCGTGCCCGCGCAGCCGGCGCGGACCGCGGTGACCAGGTGGGCGTAGCGGTGGCCGCACTCCGACCGGGTGCGCCACAGGACTTCGGCGAGGTTGCCGCAGTCGCGCAGGAGCCGTCCGGAGCCCAGCGGCACGGGGGCCCGCATCGAGTCCGGGCTCGGGTCGCAGACGTAGACGGAGCGCAGCGCGAGGACCATCTGCTCGGCGGCGGCCAGGACTTGGCACTCTCCGGCGGTGCGGCCCGCGACGCGCAGGGGGAGCAGCGCGGTGCCGAGGCGGTCGTCGGGGAGCGGGACCCGGGTCACCGCGGAGGAACCCCCGGTGTACCAGGCCGCCTGGACGGACGGGCGGCCCGGGTCGCGCAGCGCCGTCTCCAGCAGGGTCTGCCCGCCCGCCGACAACCGCTCGCCCACGATGCGCAGTTCGGGTTCGGCCTGGACGGCGACATCGAGCCGGACCGGGCCTTCGGGTCCGTCCACCGTGCAGCCGATGCGGAAGCCGCGGCGGTGCTGGGCGTCGGGCCGGGACCGTTCGGGAACACAGGCGGCCGGGTCCGGGAACACCTCCCGGAGCCCGGCACCGGCACCCAGCCGGGCCAGCGCCTCGTAGGCCCGCAGGACGGCCGTCTTGCCGCTGCCGCTGGGGCCGGTGACCAGGGTGAGCGGTCCGAGCGGGAACCGGACGCGGCGATGGGCGGCGAAGGCGGCGAGCCGCAGCTCGGTGACGCCCGGACGGACGGGGCGCGCTTCCGCCGCCGTGGGAGCTTCCGGCGAGGACAGAGTCATATGCGGACGGTAAGCGTCCACGGCGAGGCGAACCGTTACACCCGGGGGACCTTCCTACGATCGGGGGACGGAACCGCCCGATCCCGGGACCGGGAGCCCCTGGAATCCCCGCACGGGAGCTCCGCCGACCCGTGACCGCAAGGCCCCGCGCATCCCCGCACGGGAGCTCCGCACCCCGAACCGCCCCGCGAGGTCAGAGTCCGGGAACGCCGACCCCCTCCATCAGCCCCCGCACCTCGGTCCCCGGGGGCGTCAGCAGGAACACGTTCCGGTCGACCCGGTGCATGCCGCTCGCCAGACCGAAGACCACGCCCGTACTGAAGTCCAGGACCCGCTTGGCGACCTCGGTCTCCGCGCCGGTCAGATCGAGGAGGACGGGGGTGCCGGACATCAGCGTCTCGGCGACGTCGCGCGCGTCCGCGAAGACGTTGACCCGCAGGACGACGAAGCGGCGCCGTGTCTCGGTCTCGGCCTCGGGGATCGACCGGTGGCGGACCGCCGAGGGCCAGGCGTCCCGGCCGCGCAGCGGAACGACCTGGGCGAGCCCTTCCCACTGTTCATCGGTGACGTCGTGGCCGGTCATCGATCCACCCCGTCCTGGCTCCCACTCGTTGTCTGCACCGGGCAATTCTTACGCATGGTCACCCGTTCGGCCCAACAGCGACACGGTCCGCGACCCGGACGGGGAGACGGCGCGTGCGGCAAGCTACGCATATACGCCCATATCCATCACGCCGCACAGCAATCGAGGCCCCCCATGAGCCTGAGCATCCGCAATCAACTCCCGGGCACCGTCACATCCGTCACCCCCGGTGAGGTGATGGCGACGGTGAAGGTCCGGCTCGACGCCGGACAGGAGATCACCGCGGCCGTCACCGTGGAGGCCGTACAGGAACTCGGCCTGACGTCCGGTTCCGCGGTACGGACCCTGTTCAAGTCGACGGAGGTCTCCCTCGCGACCGGTCCGGTGAACGGGCTGAGCATCCGCAACCAACTGCCGGGCACGGTCACCGACGTCGTCTCCGGCGGCGCCATGGCGCGCGTCAAGGTCCAGGTCGCGGGCGGCGAACTGACCTCCGCGATCACCAAGGACGCGGTCTCCGAACTGGGCCTTTCGCCGGGTTCCGAGGTCGTCGCGCTCATCAAGTCCACCGAGGTGTCGCTGTCCAACGCCTGAGGTGTCCCTGTCCAGGGACCGACATGCCAAACCGGCGCGGGGCATGCTCTTACTCGCCTCACACCGGACTCTTCACGTCCTGTCGCGCCCGGCTCACCTGCGGGAATTAGCGTCTTACGGCGTGTACTCGGCAGAAATCAAGCCGGCGCCCACCCGCCGGCAGGCCCCTTCGAAGGCCTCGCCCGGCGGACTCCTCGCGCAGTGGAACCCGGACGAGGCGCCCGCGCAGTGGCACCGTGTCCTGACCCTCCTGGCCGACATCAGCCTCTTCATCGGTACGCGCCCGCTGTGGGCGCAGGCCGCGAGCCACCGGCTCGTCGTGGCCGCCATCGTCTCGCTCTGCTACGCCTCGATCCTGGCGACGGGCGTACTGACCCTCGTCGTGCGCCGGGGCCGCTCGCTGGCGCGGCTCGACCTCGTCGTCCTCGTGACCGCGATCACGCTCGTCGCGTGCGGGCTGGTCATGAACCACCAGGGCAGCGACGAGTCGGTCCTCACCACCCGGGCCGCCCACGAGTTCCTCGCCGGCCATCAGGTCTACGACCGTCCGTGGCCCTGGCTCTTCGGCCACGGCGTCGCCCTCACCGCGACGATGAACGGCGGCTACGACTACACGTACGGCTATCCACCGCTCGCGCTGATGCTCACCGCGCCGCTGCTGTGGATCGGGCACGGTTCGACCCCCGCGACGATGGTCGGCACCGGGGCCCTGATCACGGGCGCGATCGTCATGTGGCGGATGCTGCCGGTGCCGTGGCGTTCCGCCGCGACGCTGGCCTGCCTCGGCTTCGGTCTGCTGCCGACGTACGCGCGGCTCGGCTATCCGGCGATCCTCGCCTGCGCCCTGCTCATCCCGGTGGTGGTGGGCTGGCCACGGATGGGCGGCGGCGGCCGGGGCGACATCGCGCGGGCGATCTGCCTCGGGGCGGCCTGTGCGGCACAGCAACTCCCCTGGTTCCTGGCACCGTTCCTGCTGGCCGGGGTGTACGCGCTGCGCCGCGGGGACCTGGGCGCCCGCGCGGCGGCGGTCGCGGTGGGGCGGATCATCGGCGTCGCCGCCGCCACATGGCTGCTGATCAACGCGTACTTCATCGTGAGCGAGCCGCGCGCCTGGCTCTCCGGGATCGCGCTGCCGCTCACCCAGGACGCGGACATCCACGGGCAGGGCCTGGTCGGCATCTCGCTCTACTTCACCGACGGCAGCGACCGCCTCGCCTGGTACGCGCACGCCAGCCTGCTGCTGGCGGCGGGTCTGCTGGCGCTGTTCGTGCTGTTCGTACGACGGCTCGGACCGGCGGCGACCGTGCTGCCCTGGTGCGCGTTCTACGTGGCCACCCGTTCGCAGGACGGCTACTACCTGCTGATGACGCCCCTGTGGGTGGCCGCCGCCATCACCGCGCCCTGGCAGGCCTTCCGGACCGCGTGGCAGCCCCGGCCCGCCTTCCTGCGCGGCCTGCACCGGCGCGGGGGCCAGGTGGCCGCGGTCGCCCTGTTGCTGGCCCCGACCGCGGCGGCGGTGAGCCTGGCGGCCACCGGGTCACCGCCGCTGCGCATGCAGGTCGTCGACGTGCGCCGCACCGGCCTCACGGTGACCGGACTCAGTATCGGCGTCGTCAATCTGGGCGACGCGGCCCTGAGTCCGCACTTCACGGTGACCACGGGCCAGGGCATGAGCCGCTACTGGTCGGTGACGTCCGGGCCGGCCACGCTGGCCGGTCATGCCTTCAGCCGCTACGAACTCCGGCCCCCGGACGGCAAGTTCCACCTCCCGCGAGCCGGCGTACGCATACGTCTGCGCGCCGTCTCGGCGTCGCCGATGACGCTGTCGAGCACGGACCTCCACCTGACGACGATCCAGCCCTGAGCACTCCGCCGTCTCCGCCTGGCCGGCCGGTCACCCGCTGCCCGGGCGGGGACGGGTGGATCGGCGCCCGCACCTGTTCAGCGGGTACGGATACATGCTGGAATACCCCGTCGCCCCGCTGTGCGCGGACGCGCGCATCACCCGGCTCCGCGCCGGGACCAGCGAGGTCGTGAAGGTCATCATCGCCAAATCCCCGGGACTGTGATGCCGATGTCGGAACCAACGGATTTCACGGGTCGGAAAGGTGTCGCCTTCGTCGCGGGCGGCACCGGCGGTATCGGCGCGGCGATCGTGCGGCTGCTCGCCGAGCGGGGCAGCGACGTGGCGTTCACCTATCGCAACAGCGAGGCGGCAGCCGACGCGCTCGCCGCGGCGCTCACGGAGGAGTTCGCGGGGCAGGGTCGCCAAGTGACGCCCCTGCGGCTCGACTTGACCGAGGAGGAGGCCGTGGCCGCCGCCGTGTCCGGGACGGCCGCGGCGCTCGGCGGACTGCACACCCTCGTGTACGCGGCGGGTCCGCATGTGCCGATGACGCACCTGAGCGGGGTCGCACCGAGCCGGTTCCGCGCCCAACTCGACGCGGACGCCGGGGCGTTCTTCAATCTGGTGCATCCCGCCCTGCCCCTGCTGCGGGAGAGCCGGGGCAGTGTCGTCGCCGTCACCACCGTGGCCACCCGCCGCTTCCCCGTCCGCGACGGGCTCTCCTCCGGCCCCAAGGGCGCGGTCGAGGCGATCGCCCGTGCCCTGGCCGCCGAGGAGGGGCGTTACGGCGTCCGGGTGAACTGCGTCGGACCCGGCATGCTGACCGACGGCATCGCCGCCCGTCTGATCGACTCCGGCGAACTCGACGACACCGCACTGGAGATCACCCGCCGCAACACCCCGCTGCGCCGCTTCGGCACCGCGAAGGATGTAGCCGAGGCCGTCGCGTTCCTGGCCTCTGACCGCGCGGGCTTCATCACCGGGCAGGCGCTGGGGGTGGACGGGGGGTACAGCGTGTAGGGCACGCCCGACCGGCCGTACCGGCGGAGTCCGGCCGAAGAGCCGTACGTATGACCGGGGTTGCCGGGCCCGGCGTACCGGCCGGCCCTTTCCGGCCCCCGTACCAACCAGGCCTGTCCGACCCGCCGTACCAGCCGGGCGGGCTGTCCGGCCCGCCCTACCCGGCCAGGCGGCCTCTCCCGCCCGTCCCACGGCCGGATCCGCCCCCGCTCACCGTCCTGCTCGCGGGCTGTCCCGCGTGGGCCGTCCCGCGTTCACCGGGTCGCCGGGGCCGACCCGATCTCGACCACGCGCGCCCAGGCGGGCGGCGCGTCGGGCACGTAGTCGGGATCGTCCTCGTCGTAGGAGTCGTCCGATCCCCCGCGGGGGAAGAGGCCCACGACCGTACGGCACGGGGGTCGCGTTTCCGGCCAGGGAGTCTGCCCGTCGGTGAGGACCACGACGACATCGGGGCGCGGCCGGGCCCGTAGCGCCGCGGTGAATCCCGAGCGCAGGTCCGTACCGCCACCGCCCAGGAGCGCAATGCCCTCGGCACGGCACAGGGGGTGCGCGATCCCGGCCGCCGAGTCGCACGACACCACGGTGATCAGGTCGCGGCGGCCGCCCACGGCACGGGAGATGGCGGAGACCTCCAGAAGCGCGCTGCCCAGTTCCGCGTCGCTGACGGACCCGGAGGTGTCGATGACCACCGAGACCCGGGGCGGTCTGCGGCGCAGGCTCGGCAGGACCACGCCGGGCACACCGGCCGAGCGCCGCGACGGCCGGCCGTAGGTGTAGTCCTCGCCCGCCCCGGGACCCGAGGCCGCGGAGCGGACGGCCGCCCCCAGCAACTCCCGCCACGGCTGGGGCTGCTGGAAGGCCTCCTCCGCCCACCGCTGCCATCCCGCCGGGTTCTTCCCGGGGCGTGCCTTGATGCCCTGCGCGACCCGGAACCGGACCGCGTCGCGTTCCTGCGCGCTGAGACCGTGCGCGCCGTCCGGACCGAGGTCCCACTCCCGTTCGCGTCCGTCGGCGCCGCTGCCGCAGTCCAGCCAGGCCAGGCTCTGGGTACGCGGCCCCAGTCGGAACTGGCGGAGGTAGTCCTCCATGAGCTCGCCCGGGGGCAGGTGCAGGAGTTGCGGCGTGACGGCGCCCTCGGGCCGGACGAGCCCTTCGCCGAACGCGTCGTCGTTGATCTCGCAGTCGGCGGCGATGTTCATCCGCAGCCGTTCCCCCGGGCCGGTGAGTCCGCGTTCGCGGGCGACCCGTTCGCTGCGGCCGTGGTGGTCGCGCAGCAGGTGCGACACCTCGTGCACCCAGACGCCGGCCAGGTCCTCCACGGGCATGCGGTCCACGAACCCCGGCGAGACGTAGCACCGCCAGTGCCGGTCGACGGCCATCGTCGGCACCCACCGGGACTCGACGGTGTGCAGCGCGAACAGCGCCGTCGCCAGGTAGGGGCGGACCCGCGCCGCGTGCAGGCGGGCGGCATACAGCTTTTCGAGGTCCAGGACCCCCGGCTCGTCCGCCGTCATCGTCCCGCCTTGGTGTCGACCGCGATGCGGGCCGCGGCGTCGTCCGCGCGCCGGGACAGCTTCACCGCTCCGGCCAGCCGCTCGATGGACGCGGGAACGTCCCAGTCCTCCTGGCGCAGCGTCGCGAGCGTGGTCGCGGGTACGACCACCAGGTCCGGGGCGCCGGTGTCCAGCGCCCGGACGAGCAGGGCCCAGGCGGCGTCCCAGCGGGCCTTCTCGGGCCGCTTGCGGACCGCGGCGACCACGCCGTCGAGGACGGCCTGGCGCAGATCTCCCCGCTCGGGCAGGGCGGCGCCCGCAGGGTCGGCGAGCAAGGTCTCGGGGTCGGGCAGGTCCATCCGGTCCACACTCGCCAGCAGTTCCAGTCCCGGTCCGTCCCCCACCGCGCCTCTGACCAGCAGAGAGAGCACTTCCCGGGAGGATCCGGCGGCGGTCGCGAAGGCGATCAGGTTCCGGGTCGTCTCCCAGCTCCGGGGGGAGGGCCAGGCGCTGCCCCGGCGGGTCTCGCCGCTGGGCAGCCGGTGAACGAGTCCGGGGCGGGCGGCGAGGAGTCCGCACACCGCGCGGCGGGCGAAGTCCACGGCCTCCGGCAGTTTCCGTGGGTCGAGTCGTGGCAGGGTCGCGCGCGGCCAGGTGCCGCCGAGCCCGCGTACGACGACCTCGTGGTCGTGGGCCCACTGGAGGTGGACGAACCGGTTGGCGAGCGGCGGGCTCAGTTCCCAGCCGTCGGCCGCGGAGGAGCGCGGGTTCGCGGCGGCCACGATCCGTACGCCGGGCGGCAGTTGGAGGGTGCCGATGCGCCGCTCCAGGACGAGACGGAGCAGGGCTGCCTGAACTGCCGGGGGTGCGGTGGACAGTTCGTCCAGGAACAGCAGGCCCCGGCCGACGCGTACGAGTCGCACCGCCCACTCCGGCGGGGCCATGGGCACGCCCTGTTCGGCGGGATCGTCACCGAGGACGGGCAGCCCGGAGAAGTCGGACGGCTCGTGGACGCTGGCGATGACCGTGGTCAGCGGCAGGTCCAGGGCCTCGGCGAGCTGGGTCAGGGCCGCGGTCTTGCCGATGCCCGGCTCACCCCACAGGAGTACGGGCAGATCAGCGGCGACGGCGAGCGTGAGGGCCTCCAGTTGACTGTCGGGACGCGATTCGGTGCGGGTGTCGCGGAGCAGGGCCAACAGCGAGTCGGCGACGTCGAGTTGGGTGGCCTGGGCCGGGTCGACGAGGGCATCGGGCTCGGCGAACGGGGTGCGCGTGGGCATGTTTGATCACCTTTGGGTTTCGTGGTGGGGCCGCTTGGGCGCCGGGGCGTGGACCCCCGGAGCGGTCAACTGTCTTTCACTGAGTGGTTGATGAGCTGCCGGCGGTCGGCGCCGCACGAACGGCCGGCGGTCGCCAACGGGGAGTGGTTACGAGGTGCCAGTGGTCGGCAAGCGGTCAGCCGCGGGCAACCGGCCGGTGGTCGGTCTACGAGGTGCCAGTGGTCGGCAACGGCCAGTGGTCCACGTGCGGTCAGCGGCCGGTCGTGCCACGCGGGCGGGAACGGTGGTCGCGGGGGCGGGCGGGCCCCGGGCGAAGGCGGTCGGGTCCGGGACCGGTCAGGCCCGCCCTGAACAGTCCGTAGGTGACGCGGCGCAGCGCGGCCGCCTGGAGCTCGTCCCGCAGGTCGCCGCTGCGCAGCACCGCTTCGGGGCCGAGCAGCCCCTCGACGACGGCCAGCGCACCGGCGGTGTCGCCGTGGCGCAGGCGTTCACGGACTCCGGAGAGGCAGTGCGGACGCCGGTGCGCCTCGTCGATGGCCTGGAGGCAGGGAAGCGGTGTGCCGGTCAGTGCGACCAGCAGTTCTTCACGGCGGATCTCGGCCGGGTCGTGGTCGAGCGGCGCGAGCACGCCGTCGACCAGGCCGATCCGATGCCGGGCGCCCCGGCACTCCACCATGCGCGGCTGTCCCGCCCGGTCCGCGATCCCGGTGGACGCGCCCGGGAGCCGGTCCGGCACGAGCGCCGAGGCGACCAGCGGATGCAGCCGCTCCGCCTCGATCGCGCCGGCGCGGATCAGGGCCAGGTCGGGCAGCACCCAGGTCGCCGCGTCGGGCAGGGCCGGTACCGCCAGGACGCTGCCGTCGGCGGGCGCGGCGGCGGTCCGCAGGGTGGGCGGCTCGACGCGTGCCGGGTCCGTGACCAGCTCCAGCAGCAGCCACCGCCCGGTCCCGAGCCGCACGGTGACGGTGCCGGCCGTCAGCCCCTCGTCCTGGAGCAGAATCGCCGCCTCGGCCGCCCACCGGCCGACGGCGCAGCCGAGGTCCCACGGAACCGGTTCCGGTGGATCCGCGTCCCCCGAACGGGTGTCGCCCGTGGGCAGGTCGGCACCGGAACGGACCCGCAGTTCATCGGTTCTGCGCGTGTCCCACAGGTGGCGGTGCAGGTCGAGGCGGTGTCGTCGGCTTGGGCGGGGGTGCGGATGGCGGCGGACTCCGGCATCGCAGGTGAACCGGTCGCGGGATCCGCCGTGGGTTCCGTCCCAGAGCGCGAGGCTGATCCGCTGACCGCCGTCGGCCCAGGCCGGTGGCGTGCGGACCACGAGGTGAACCGGGTGGACGCCGTCGCGCCCGGCACGGTCGTATCGAGCCAGTGTGAGGGTGAGGCCGGGACGCAGCAGCCCGTCGGGCGCGACTCTCGGCATGTGCCAGCGCAGCAGGTCGGGAGCCAGATGGCGTAGATCGGCACGGACTCGGGAGACCAGTTCGCGACCGTGCGTGCGTGCCAGGGAGCGCAGATCGAGGTCGATGTCGAGGCCTGCGGCGGTGCACGCACCGGCCCAGTCCCCGGAAAGGCGGCGGGCGGTCGCGGTCTCGATCATGGTGGGCGGCACGGCGAAGTCACGCACGCGCGGCCAGAAGGAGAGGAGGGAATCCTCGTACGCGGTTCGAGTGAGCATCAGCACTCACCTTGCGCGGACGGGTCCCCCGATCTGATTTCAGAGGGAGTCATCATCGCGGGGAGCATAGCCCGAGGTTGGCGATCTGTCAGGTGCAATCCGTTGGGGACGGATCCGGCGACCGTGGCACGCACGTGGCCGTCGGACAACGCGTCGAGCGCCTCGGGCAGGGGTACGCGCGGCAGGCGCACGCCGGCACCCGACCTGACCATCAACTCGCCTACTCGATTGGCGGGTTGGGGCTCTCCGGCGAAAAGATTCCGTGGGCCTGATACGCCCGACACCCCCGCCATCGCGCTGACCCTGTCGGCGGGGCGGCCGGGTCAGCGCGACAGCGGGGGCGGCGATGGGCAGCGGCGGCAGGGGGACGGGGCAACCGGGCGGTCTCGGGGTGCCGTTCCGGCCGTCGGCCGGAACGGGCCCATGACCATCGGGTTGTCGGACCGGCCCTGCCCGTCGGCCGGTCGTCAGGCCGGGCTCCTGGACATGGGGCCCGCCTCCGGTCCGTCGATCGAGCCGGTCAGGTGCGGGGTGCCGTCGTCGTCGAGGAACTCGACCACCGCCAGGGCCAGCAGGGCCAGCACGGCGATCCAGATCGTGACGACGGCCGTGGGGTAGCTCCAGACCAGCAGGATGACGACGGCGACCACGACAACGGTCCAGTTCAGCCACTTCTTGACGCGGTGCACCCACGCTCCGACCGCTCCGAGGTCGAACCCCGTCGCCGTACGCACGGCACCGATGCCGCCGGTCCAGCCGGCGAGGACCCGCTTGGCCGCCCGGCCGCTGCCGGTCAGCCAGGCCGCCAGCGCCACGATGACGCCGAGGGTGATCACCATGCGTACCGAGGCCCGCAGGTAGCGCACCAGGGTGTCGAAGACCGACCCCGCCGCGGCCTGGGACGCGTCCGCCGGAAGGCCGTCGAGATAGATCGACCGGAAGATCCAGAGCGCGATGCCGAGGACGGCGGCCCCTGCTGCCACGAGGAGCGCCGCGGTGACGAGCGCACGGCGCCTGCGTACGGCGAGCAGGACACCGCCGGCCGCCATCAGGAGGGTCAGCACAGGCAGCCAGAATCCGACGATCTCGAGCAGCCGGTAGATCTTCTTGGCCTTGCCGATGGACTTGGAGGTCATCACCGTGAAGTTGGTGTGCACCTCGGGGATCTTCGCGGCGACGGCGAGTCCCTGGTTGACGAGCGACTGCTTGACCTGGTCGATGACGGGGGCGAGGTCGATGACGACGGCGTCGTTGGTGAGCTTCACCGCTCCCCCGCCGCTTCCGGTCAACGCCTTGTCGACGGTGGCGTGGGCCTTCCTGTTCAGCTCGGTCCACAGGGTGGCGAACGCGTCACTGCTGACGAACTTCAGCGCCACGGTGTGCACGAAGTCGGTGAGACCACTGGTGATCGGGCCGCTCAGCGGGCCCAGGGCCTTGGTCAGACGGGGCCGGTCGGCCGGGGCGACCGACTCGAGCAGCGTCTGGACGTCGACGTGCTGCATCACCGCTTTGGTCACTCGGTTCGCGACGGCGTTCTGGACGTCCGGGTCGGAGGCGAGCGGCTTCATGGTGGCCACGTACCGATCGGTGTTCCCGATCAGGTCGCTCGTCCAGGCCGACACGGCGCTCAGCGGGGTGAGCAGGGCCGCGAGGAGGATCAGCACGACCGCGAAGAACGAGCGGACGCGGTGATGCTCGGCCCTCGGCCGGCGCTGCTCCAACTCGGCGACCCGGGCCCGCAGGTCGGCGATCTCGCGCGCGTCGCCGCCGCTCGCGCCGCCGCTCACTTCTCCGGCGCTCACGTCGCCTCCGGATCTCTGATCGTGTCTGCCCGCGTCCGGTCGGTCACGTCATCCATCGCGTGTCTCGTTCCGCTCGGTCGGTCCAGTTCGTTGGGTTCCACGGCATACGACAGCCCCCTTCTCGGCGGCGCTCGTTCGGCGACGGGATGAAAGGGGGGCGTCAGCGCGGCTGACGGGCATCGGGCCGGTACGTGGCCAGTGCCCAGATGATGAAGACGTCGATGGCGATGAGGATGACCGACCAGATCGGCGCGTACGGCAGGAACATGAACTGGAAGAGCATGCTCAGCGAGGCCAGCGCGATGCCGGTGATCCGGGCCCACCCGGCGTCCTTGAGGATTCCCCATCCGGCAACGGCGGCGATCGCGCCGAGTATCAGCAGGATCCAGCCCCAGCCGGTGAGGTTGATGCGGTAGACGTAGTCGTTGACGCGCGCGTACACATCGTCCTTGGCGATCGCGGAGATGCCCTCGAGGATGTTGAGGCCGCCGTTCACCAGCAGGAGGACACCGGCGAAGGTGGTACCGCCGGCCGCCCAGGCGCCGCCTCCCGTGGGCGGCGGCCCCATGCCTCCCGCGGCGGGCGCGGCCCCGGACCACTGGTCTCCCCACAGCGGCATGTCGCCGCCGCTCGGCTGGGATCCCGTGCCACCACCGGGCGGAGGGCTCGGAGGCTTCGAAGAATCCTGGCTCATGTTCGACCACCTCGATGCGCTGTCGGCCGCTGGCCGTCCCCGTGCCGGAAGCATCGGGGAGTTCGAGCGTCCGCCCACTGCACCCTCCCCCGCCACGGGGGTTGCACCGATCGGGTGACGGCCGACTGTCGTCCGCCCGCCGTCACGGAGCCGCCGGCCGGGCGCACGGGCTGCCGGTCACAGAGCCATCGGTCGGGCGCACGGGCTGCCGGTCACAGAGCCGTCGGCCGGGTACACCGGCTGCCGGTCGCGGGGCTGCCGGTGGCGCAGAGCTGCCGACCGCACACGCCCGAACCCGAACGACAGCCGCCGAGCACGCAGGCCGAGCGACGGACTCGGGATCAGCTTCTCGGCGGCAACCGGCTTCGGTGCGGCGGCCGGCCGCTCGGCAGCACCGGGGCTCGCGGTAGCGACCGGATCCTCGGCGGTAACAGGTTTCTCGGCAACGGCTGGCTCCTGGGCAGAGACCGGGCCACTCGGCAGCAACCCGCCCCTCGCCAGAGACCGAACTACTCGGCAGCGACCCGCCCCTCGGCGGATACGAGATCCAGCGCCCGCCCGAGCGTCGTGAGCCGCTCGTCGAGGGTCTCGCCCGCGGGGTAGAGGCGGACCGTGTCGACTCCGGCGGCGCGCCAGACCCGGAGCCGTTCACGGACCATGTCCTCGGTACCGATCAGGGTGGTGCCGAGGACCATCTCGTCGGTCACCAGCCCGGCGGCGCCGTCCCGGTCCCCGGCCTGCCAGCGCTCATGGATCTCGGCGGCGATCTCCGCCCAACCCTGCCGGCTGTAGGCGGCGTTGTAGAAATTGGTGGTGGCCGAGCCCATCCCGCCCAGGCTGAAGGCGAGTTCCTTCTTCCGGCCCGCGACCATGGCGCGCAGCGCGTCCTCGTCCTCGGCGAAGGCCACTTCGGCGCCCTGGCAGACATCGAGGTCGGCGCGGCTTCGGCCCGCCGCCGCGAGGCCCGCGTCCAGGTGGTCGAAGTACGCCTCCTTGGCACCCTCCGGCACGAAACTGGTGCCCAGCCAGCCGTCCGCGACCTCCCCCGTCAGCCGCAGCATCTTCGGCGACAGCGTGGCGAGATAGACCGGCAGATCGTGCTCCGCGCGCATGGACATCCGCATGGGCCGTGCCTCGCCGCCGGGCAGCGGGATCGTGAACTCCCTTCCCTCGTAGGAGAGTTTCTCCCCGGCGACCGCCTGCCGGACGATCTCCACGGTCTCTCGCATCCGGGACAGCGGGCGCGCGAACGGCACGCCGTGCAGCCCTTCGATCACCTGGGGGCCGGACGGACCGAGGCCGAGGAGGAAGCGCCCGCCGGAGATGTTGGAGAGCGTGATCGCGGCCCGCGCGATGGCCGCGGGGGTGCGGGTCCCGAGCTGGATGATCCCGGAGCCGAGCAGCATCCGATCGGTCCGCGCCGCCAAGTAGCCCAGCGGAGACGGGGCTTCGGAGCCCCACGCCTCCGCGACCCAGCAGATGTCCATCCCGAGCTTCTCGGCTTCGACCACGAAGTCGACGGTCTCCCGCCAGTCGCCCGTCGACGCCTCGATCGTCGTGGAGGTACGCATCACGCACCCGCCCCTTCCGCGCTCTCGGCCAGCTTCCTGATCGCCGCGACGGTGTCCGTCATGCTCCGCTCGAACTCCCGCAGCCGTACGAACACGATCTTCTGCTCCTTGTCCGGCATCCGGTCGATCGCGAAGGAGAGCCCCGAACGACCCGGCCCCATCCGCATCCACTGGGTCAGCTCGGTGCCGCCGTCCGTCTCCTCCAGGCCGAACCGCCAGACGGCGCTGGGATGTTCGGGGTCCGCCACCGCCCAGGCGAACGCCCGGAACGGCTCGCACTCCACCACGTACGAGGTGGTCTCCCACTCCCCCAGCGACTCGTGCCTGCTGCGCCCCACGAAGCGCGCGCCGACCGCCGCTCCCGTCGCGCCGTCGAGCCACTCGACCGACTGGAGTTCCGCGCTCAGCTCCGGCATCAGACGGATGTCGGACACGAGCTCCCACACGCGTCGCGGGGGAGCGTCGATCCGTGTCCGCACCTCGACCGTCGGCTGGTCCGCGTAGCGCGCGCCCGTCCACTCCATGGATCTCCGGCCTTCCTCTCGTATCCCAGGGAACACACCATCCCAGGGCCCTGACCTTGAGAGTTGCGTAGATAGACTGACCTGTCAAGGAAAACCGCTCCCGACACACAGGCCGAAAGCGGAAGCCCAAGGCACAGCGGCAGCGGCAGCGGCAGCGGCAGCGGCAGCGGCAGCGGCAGCGGCAGCGGCCAAGGATCCTGCCATCCCGCACTCAGGCGGTGAAACGCTGCCGGATGTCCGGGCGTTCGGACAGGTGCGGCGGGTAACCGGGGCCGAGCCGTGGATGGGTGTCCTCGGCCGTCATCGGCTCACCGCAGTCGGCGCACACCACCGCGGCGTCGCTCTCGTGCCCGCAGCGGTCATGGTGGAAGACGACCGGGGGCCCCTGCTCACCGCTGAGCCAGCGGTTGCCCCAGCTGTTCATCGCGGCCAGCACCCCGAAGAAGTCACGGCCCATCTCGGTGAGTACATAGTCGTACCGCACCGGATCCGTCTGATAGGCCCGCTTCTCCATGAGCCCTTCGTCGACCAGCCGACGCAGCCGGTCGGTCAGCGTGTTGCGCGCGATGCCGAGCTCCTGCTGGAACACGTCGAAGCGCTTGATCCCGTAGAACGCCTCCCGCAGCACCAGCGGCGTCCACCAGTCGCCGAGCAGATCCATCGTGCGCGCGATGGAACAGGGCCAGTTCGCAAAAGAAGTCCGCCTCACGCACCCAGCATACGAGGGTCTCGGAAAAGGACCCAGCAGCTCGCGACGGTGCCGACGTCTCCCGCAGCGTGCCTTTCCGCGCTTTGCCTGCCCTCCTCGACGACGGCGGGGCATGCTGATGGCCGGACCAGCGGACCGGGAGGTGCGGACATGCGGTGGTGTGCCGGAGGATGGATGGTCGCCGGAGTGCTGGTCCTCGCGGCCTGCGGCGCGCCGGCAGGTGGCGGATCGACCGGAGGCGGATCGACGGGAGAACCTTCCGGCAGCCGCTCGACGGGATCGCCCGGACCGACGGCGGATACGCCGACGCGCGCCTCCGCGGGCCCGTCCTCGACCACGCCGACGCGCCCGACCGGGAACAGCCCGTCCGCGCCCGCCCCCTCGCCGTCCGGTTCGCCGGGGACGTGTGCCGCCGGGCATGCGAAGGTCGACGTCACCCCCGGTGACGCGCCCGAGCGACACCTGTGCGTACGCCCCGGCACCACGGTGTCCCTGCTCCTCCTGCCCCGTAACGACGACAAACGATGGACGGGCGCGCTGAGTTCCGCGCCGGCCTTCGCCCTGGTGTCGGGATGGAAGGTGGCGGCGGACGGCACCGCCCGGGCCTCGGTGCGCTGCGCCGGGACAAGGGGCGGTACGGCGGACGTCACCGTGTCGGCGAAGGCGCCGGATGTGGCCGGCGCCCCGCGCGTCGCCTTCACCCTGCACGTGAAGGTGGTGCCCTACACGACGCAGGGGTGACCCCGGAGACCCGGGATCACCCCTGCGGCTTCACAGCGTCAGCCGCAGTCGCGCACCTTGATCGTGTAGATGCCGCGGCCGTGCGTGGCCGCGTACAGGGTGGCGCCGTCGGGGCTCAGCTTCAACTGGAGCACGGCGACCGCCGGGAGCTGTCCGACGCGCTGCCACGTCGTACGGCCCGGCGCCCGGTAGACCACGCCCAGGTCGGTGGCGACGGCGAGACCGCCGTTCGCCGTGACGACCGCGGAGTTGGCCGGCACGTCGGGGAGGTTGACGGAGACGTCCTTCCAGGTGGTGCCGCCGTCGGTCGACTCGAAGACGTGGCCGACCCCCGCGCCGGGTCCCTCGGTCCAGTGCCGGGAGAAGCCGTTGACCTCAAGGAACACATGGTCGGCGTTCTTCGGGTCGATGGCGAAGCCGCTGAGGTAGCGGTTGGGCACCGCGCCGTCCGTGCCGGTGGCCGGCAGGTTGATGTCGTGCCAGCCGGTGCCGTCCGCGTTGCCGACGGAGATGCCGCGCGCGAAGCCCTGGTTGTTGCAGGGGCCGCACCACGCGGCGTACACCTTGCCGCCGGACGCGGCGACGGCGGTCGCGGTGCGCCCGGCACCGAGGTCGCGGACGCTCGTCCACTCGTCGCCGCTGCGGATGGCGTAGCCGTGCGTCTGCACCCAGACGTGACGGCCGCCGGCGATCCATGTCGAGCTGTTCTTCATGTCCGTCGCGAGCGGGGCGATGAAGCGGGCCTCACTCGTGGCGTTGTCGGCCGGGGCGACGTTGTACGACGTCACCTTGCTGGGGTCGGTCACCCAACTGCCGTCGTTCACCGCGCAGTTCTGGGTGACCTGGACGGAGAGGTAGACGTATTCCTCGGCGATGTTGCAGCCGTCGGCCGGGTCCGTGAGCGTGTCGCCGCCGTCGCCGCCGAAGTTGGAGCCCATCACCTTGTCGTTGCTGCGCAGAATCGACTGACCGTTGTCCTGCAGGCCGCCGGTGACGGAGACCCCGCCGTACGTACGGTCCTCGCCGATGCCCACCGAGTAGTACTGGAGGGTGTCGATGGTGCCGTCGTTGAGGGAGGTCCAGTCGGTGGCGTGGCCCGAGGAGTCCTGGGAACCGCTGACCGGGCGCTTGTAGGCGCCGCCGTCGTTGCCGACGTACACGTAACTCTTGCCGTGGTAGCTGCCGATGGCGACGCCGTGCTGGTCGGAGTGGGTGGTCTGGTTGCAGTCACCGGTCTGCTTGGCCGGGTCGATGCTCCAGCAGGAGAAGCCGAAGTTCCAGTACGGGCCGACGGTCGACCAGTTGCTGCCGCCGTCCTTGGTCTCGTAGACCTCTTCGAGCCCCGCGTACACATGCTCCGCGTTCGCCGGGTCGACCGTCAGGAACTGGTTGTACCAGGCCTGCACGCCCGGCATGTATCCGCTGGAGGTCAGCGCCGACCCGTCGGCCGCCAACTGCTGATAGTCGGCGATCTTCGTCCACGGCCCGGTGGGAGAGCCGGACTTGGAGACGTAGAACCCCTCCAGGCCGCTGTCCGGGTTGGTGTTGAGCTGTTCCGGCGACTGGTCGATGGCGTAGTAGCGGGAGCCGTCGGCGGACCGGGCGAAGGTGACGTCGCCGATGTTGTCCGCGTCGGACGGCAGGTCGCCCAGGCCGCTGGTAATCCGCGTCCAGGTGCCGTTCGAGCCCTTGGAGTAGAAGCCGTTGTAGTCGTCACCGCTGCGCCAGCCGACCGCGAGGACCACCTTGGCGGGGTTCTTCGGGTCGATGGCGATGTCGTTGGTGATGTTCTTGTACGGGGCCGAGGCGTCGTTGGCCAGCGAACCGCCGGGCAGATAGTCGGGGTTGGGTGCGAACTCCAGTTTCCAGGCGCCGCCGAGGGTCTTCGTGGAGTGGCTCCAGACACCCTCGCTGGTCGCCGCCCACACCTTGCCGCCACCGAACCGCAGTTGGTGGATGGTGGTGCTCTCCAGCTCGTCACCGCCGACCCTGCTACGGGAGGAGAACGTGCCGTGGTGCGGGTCGCTCAGCACGTACACCCCGCTGCCGAGGTACGCGTCCGCGTTGGTGTTCGCCTCACCGGTGCCCAGCCACAGCCGCCCGGACCCGTCCAACGCCAGCGCGCCGGTCGACTGGGAGGACAGCTTGTCGCTGATGGGCTGCCAGTGCCCGCCGCCCGACCGGGACCGCCATACGCCACCGCCCGCGCTGCCCGCGTAGACATACCCGTCACCGTCGGCGGCCATCGCGGCCATCCGCCCGGTGACATTCCCCGAACCGCCACTGGAGTTGGAGTCGTAGTCGCGGTAGCGCCCGTCGTCGGAGTTGTACGGCAGATCGGTGACGTTCCGCCAACTGCCGCCGGTGGACCGCAGTTTGGCGAGACTGCTCCAGGCGGCACCGTACGCGCCGGGTGCCACGACGCCGGGCGAGGTGCGGGCCTCGGCGTACTGGTCGGCGCCCTCCGCTATCTCGTCGGCCTCATTGCCGTCGTCCTCCGCCGTCACCTTGGGGGTGACAGCGCCCACCGACTGCGTGCGCTCGGCGGCGAGTTGCTTGAGGGTACGGGCCCCGAAGGGGCTGCTGCCGCCCCGACCGGGCGCCGCACCCGCGGGTATCGCGACGAGGGCGGCGGACGCGGTGATGGCACAGATCGTGAGCCACCGTCTCTTGCGGGTTGTTTCTGACACCAGATCCTCCCGAACGAGCTTCGATAGAGCCGTCGCGGGAGACCCGACCACGCACACGGGACGACGTCCGGCGCTTGGTCAAACCTTTGATCAGAACCTGTCATTCACCCCATCCGCATCGGATGCGGGCCGTGCGGTGCCCGATGTCACAGAGGCGCCACGCCCCCGGGGTCAGCGTCACGGGGTTGGCGACGCCTTGGCCACGGCGTCGGAGCTGCCCGCACGGGCCGACTACCGCTGAAGCGCCCAAGTCCGCTTCGGATCAGCATCCATGGACATCACGCGATCCAAATGACCAAGGACACGGGCAACTTGGTTTTGCACTAGAGTTGTTCCCCGCTGCGCACCTTCCCGGAGGGTACGTCGGCGGCGTTCAGGTGCCGATCCTCGACTGTGACTGACGAGTGGTTTCCGCTGCGTACTGCACGCGGTGTGACTGCGGATGCCCGGTAGGGCTGTCCCTGCCATTCCCAGCTCACGCCCAGGAGTGGATACCGTGAACCCCGTTGAGTACAAACCTGCACGTCGTGACCGGCTTCGCGAGATTCTGGTCAACGTCGCGGCAGGAGTCGCCGTCAATCTCATGGTGGCGGCTCTGACCGCGGCAGCACACCTGGTCTTCTGACACAGGTAGGTGGCGGGCCCGGAGAGCCCGCCACTCCCTATGTCCTGGCGGCCCGTCAGAACAGACGCAGCTCATTCGGATCTGAGCCCTTGTCCTGGCGCCTGTTACGGGGGCGCCGCCCTCGGCGAGGTCGAGGCAGATGGGGAACGCGCGCGACTTCAGGCAAGTTCTCCCACGTAGGGCGCAATCCGTGGATCTGAGCCTCACCGACGAGTTCCTTCAGATAGACCCGGGTCTCGTCATCCGTCGAATAGAGCACGGTCGCACGGCTCGCTCGGGTGGCCAACACGTGGTAGGCGTGCCGGACGAGCCGAGCGAATTGCTGGTCGTCGACGCTGCCGGGCTTCACCTTGGGGTCCAACGACCCCGGTACGGCAACGCGCTTGAGGCCCGTCTCCTTGTCCTCCCGCTCCTTGCCCCGGCGGAACAACCATCGGCCGTCCCGGCGCACCATGTCCTCACCCATGATCACGCCACACCAGTCCCACTCGAGCCCCTGCGCCGTATACACACAGCCGATCTGGTCGAGACCGTTCTCGTGCACGGACCAGATCTTGGAAGGTGGCGCCTCGTTCTCACAGAAGGAGTCGCTGTACGCGTTCCACGGCCTGTGCCAGTCACCGATCCGTACGTCGGCCTCAAGACGTCTTTCCTTGCCCAGCGGCTTGGTCCAAGGCCAGCAGTAACCGGCGACCATGCGCGCCGATGCCCCCGCCCGAGCCTCGCTCCGAACGATCTGTTCGAGTTCCTCAGGGCTGTCCGCGACCTCGACGTGCATGAGTCCGTCCGGCGTCCATCGCTCCGGCTCCTCGCCCGAGACCCCGAGCATGGCGCGCACCCAGCGGATGTAGGCGTCACTACCACCACAGCGAAACTGTTCTCGAAGCGGGTACTGGACAAGATCTGCGCCGTACCGCCGTGCGGCATCTTCCACCAGCCCGACGGAGCCGACCTCGTGGGGCCGTACGGACTGCCCCTCGTCGAGGAAGAACACCGTCAGTCGGGACGCGTCGAGAAGTTCGTCCACCTGGGGCTTCGTGCCCTGCTGTTCGGGTTTCCAGAAGCGATTCGTCGATCGTTCCCGCAGACGGTGGGCCTCGTCGCAGATCAACACGTCCAGGGGCGGATCCGGCGGGGTGACGAAGTTGCTGAAGTAGGTGAAGGTCTCTCTGAATTCCCGGTCTCCGTAACCGACATGCTCCTGAATGGCACCGTTGAATGCTCTGCTGCCGCTCGCATACTTGACGATCCGCCCTTCGGCCTCCAGTTCCGCCTTGATCTGGAGACCGATGGCGCTCTTCCCGGTGCCGGCACCACCCGTGACCAGAAAGATCACACGCCGCTCGTCCGGTATGAGCGCGGGCCGCTGAGGATCCGGAAGGATCTTGGAAGCCCTGTCCAGAATATGGTCGGCGACCGTCTTCTGCCGACCACGCAAGGTGAAGACCGTGTCTTCTCCGCGGGAGCGGATCATGGCGTCGAGCAGAGGCGTGTTGCGCAGGCCCAGATTCCGCAGCAGTATCTCAGCCGCCGAGGCAGCACCTTCGGCGGCGAAATGCTCCCGGAGGTCGGACATCAGCTGTTCACGCCGGTCATTCGTATAGACGTGGGCGTAGACACCGGTCGGCGCATCCACATCGACCAACGGTCGCACCGAGTCGTCGGTGGCGTTGTGCAGGTAGGCGAAGCCGCCGCATGCGAATTCGAGTCCGTGCAGCGGTCCCCTGTCACTCGTGAACGCCTGGTAGTACTCACGTAGTTGTAGAGCGGGGTGCTTCTTCGTCCCCAGGCCCGGTACGTGAACGAGCTCCGCAGTGGCTCGCTCGACCCTGGTCACCATCGACCAGCGTTTCAACTCGACGAGTTGGACGGACAGCCCTCTCCCTTCGGGGTGATGGCCGACAAGAACCACATCGATGAGCCTGGGTTCACCAGGGCGGTCGGTCTCGTCGAGCGTGGCAGCGCACTCGACGATCATCTCCACGTTTCCACGATCGGCGGCGACCAGGTCTTCGGCGAGGCTCACGAGGCTCTCAGCCCAAGCGGAACGTTCCGTCAGCGAGGCGTCGGCTCCACGGAAGTGCCGCCACCTGGCGGCCAGATGCGGAACCATACGGCGTCTTGAGTTCAAGGTCAGCAGATCCTGCGCTGCCAATTTCAGCAGGAGCATGGACACGAGGTGGTTCCCCCAGGGCACGAGTGATTCGTGCGGGTGGGGGCATGTCCTCAGCAGGAAGCCCGTCGGGCCGCAATAGGTGACTGCGATCTTAAGGAAGCGGCCGTCCACTGCAGACCGCTGCGCCACTGTCGGCGCAAAGCACAGCCAAGATGGCCGGATCATGTGTTCGATGCCGGAGGACTGGCCCGGTCGCCATCGCGACTGCCTGCCCGAACTGACCCCCACGAGTGTTCACGACTTGCCGCTTGTCTCCAGATTTGTGCAATGCGCGACCGCGCCCTGGGCCAGCAGCATTAACTTCGTGAATGCCTGTGAGCCGGGCACCCCGTTTCACCACACCGCGCACCACGGTGTGTGACTGCCGGGCATGAAATCAACGACCGGTGTAGAGGAACCGCATGTAGCGCGTGTACGACAGCCCACGATGCCGGAGCTTGGCGACTTCCCTTGATTCGCTCAACGCTCCGTGGAGCACACTGTTCTGATGGAGCGCGACCGTGCGTCGGCCGAACTCCTGACGCTGTTGCCGGGCCTGGTCTCCGGCAAGCGTGTTCTCCCGGGAGAGTCGTTCTTGGCCGTCTTCCAAGTTCTTCCGCGCCTGCTCGCGTGAGGCCTCGGTCCCGGACTCCACAGCCTTGCGCTGGTCGGTGAGTTGAGCCCGGCGGCGGGTGCTGTCCCGCTCGATCGACTGTCGTTCCGCCGGGCTGAGGACCATCGGCTGCTGGGCGACGGCGGACGCGTGCAGGTCATTACGCCAGATTTCGAGGGCGATGGCCTTGGCCTCGCCGATCCCCTGCACGTTGACGGTACGGCCGCCATTCAGCACGAGTACGGCGCCGGTGCTGTTGTACGAGTTGTTCTGCACAGGCCGGTAGCCGGTGAAATCGGCTGCTGTTCGGATGCCCGCCGCAGCGAGACGGGCAGCAAGTGTCGGCCCGATGCCGTGCGGCGGGGACTGCGCGATCAGTCGCCGGCTGAGCCGCTCTCGGACGAACGCGGACTGCTTGTCGGCGAGCGCTTTACCCAAGGCTCTGCGGAGTTCCTCCGCGAGCCCGTCGATCTTCTTGTCGATCTCGCGCTGCTTACGGACCTTGCGCTGCTCGGCCTCCCTGAGCTCGGCGTGGTACTGCGCTGTGAGCTTGTCCTGAGCCTGTGGATAGGCGTTGGTCCGCTTCAGTTCCGCCGCGTCGAACTTCGCCTTGTCCTTGCGTAACTTCTCGGCTGCCTTGGCAGGGTCCTCAAGCTTGGCCAGGTCGTCCGTCAGCCCGGCCAGGACGGCCCGTGACCGAGCCCTCTCGGCGCGGCGGCTCCAAGCGAAGGTGGGTACCACAGCGGCGACAATGACGGGCGCCACGGCTGCGATGAGGGGTTGCGGGAATCCGACGACAATCATCAAGGCGGTCGCGGCCAGCAACAGCGGCCAGAGCACGGCTGTGACGATGTCCAACGGCGTCCGGTCACTGAAGCTGTCCGGTGAAGTGATGGAGGGCGCGGACGATGACGGGGCGATCTGCGGGGGAACGTGCCCGGTCATCCAACCGGGCAGTCCGCCCGTGCCCGGAGCAGGTGCCGTGGGGGGAGCCGACGCTGATGCGCTCGTCGTCGCGCCGCTCCGCTGCTTGGGGATCGCGTTGGCGAGCGGGGGAAGGAGGTCCAGCGGCTGAAAGGCCAAGGACCTCACCTGGTCGGCAAGGCCACTCACCGTTGGGTCGGGATGGGCGAGCAGCGTCTGGAGCCCGGTGGAGCCGCCCGGATTCTTGAAGTCTTCCTCGGTGAGCAGCAAGAACTCACCACTGGGCTCGTGCAGCCGATGCCACAGTGCCGGGTCGGCGGCGGTCGCCTTCAGCGACATGAAGATGACCCAGGCGGAGAACCGGTCGAGGGCCACCCCGAAGTCATCGTTTCCGCGCAGGGGCGACTGGTAGTTGCGGTGGCCACGCTCGGTGCCGCCGAGGCCCGACAGCGCCGGCACGTACATGCCGTCGTAGTCGACCAGGCGCAGGGTGTCATCGCTCGCGACAAGCAGGTTGCCGTGCTGAAGGTCACCATGGGCGATCTCATGTTCCGACAGATCGCGGGTCAGCGCCTCGAACCGGTCGGCCAGACGGTCCACGGCGAACCGGTCGGTGTGGTTGTCGTCGAGCCAGGAGGACAGAGTGACAGCGTCGATCCAGTCCATCTTCAGGACCGGGTACCGCTCCCGGCCGACGCCGATCGCGTCAGGAAGGTACTCGAAGCCGAGCTTCCAGGGCTGGGAGAGCTCGGCCGCGTCCAGTTGCCCAAGTCTGCTGCTGATGGCCTGGTAACGGCGTTCCTGGTCAGGGACGTGGCGGGTGAAGCATTTGACCGCGTACCGCCGACCCGACGCGGCCGAGGTCAGCGAGAACACGCTCGCGAAGGCGCCGGAGATGGCGCGGGGCAGACCGAGCTTGGTCAGTTCCGGCCGTGCGCCCTTGAGTTCGGGATGCTCGAAGCACAACCGCGTGTGCTGCAAGGCCTCCGCGTAATCGGCACCGCTGGGGAACTGCCTCTGCTGGCCGGTGGGCGAACCCACGTTCACCGTCCTTCGAAATCGATCCGTACGACGGCCACATCGTCGTTGCGCAGTTGCTTGCTGTCCCGGAGGCCGTTCAGCCAGTCCACGAACCCGCTCAGGTCGTCGGGCCCGGAGAACTCCAGCAACTGGCCGACCGCGGCGTCTTGGTCAGGGGCCGACAGGAACCACGCGGCCAGTGCGTCGGTCATCAGGAACAGCCGGTCGCCCGGCCTGCACCGGCCTTCGATGAACCGGGTACGGCAGGCCAGCAGTGCCACGTCGTGGTTCCGGCTGCCGAAGAGGTCGGGGACTGTGCCGAACTCCTCGGCAGCCCCCACCGGGAACGCCTTCATCAACCGGTCGTCGCGCAGATGGAACAGACAGCTGTCCCCCAGGGCGGCGGCTCGCCAGCGCCATGCCGGTTCGGACGCGTCAGAGGCGGCATTCGTATCAGGGCCGTACTCCGGGTCGACGCGCACGGTGAGCAGGGTCGCGTAGGCACCCTCGGCTAGCTTGGTGTGCTCGTACCACTTCAGTGGACGCCCTTCCGCGATGCGCGACTGCGTGTACTGCACAAGCCAGGGATCCCACTGAGACACCGCCGACGACGCGAACTCCTCGAAAGCGGTGCCGCCGTCCAGCAGGTCCGGCCGCTCCATGGCGTGTTGGGCCGCCACGCGGGACAGCAGCCGGGCCCAGTCCTTGGCCAGGGCACTCTCGGTTGCCCCGTCGCAGACGCCGGCGGTGAGCGGTTCCCGCAGCATGTAGTCGTGAGAGCGGCTGGGCAGCACGACGACGGCGTCCTCGCATTCCGCCTCGGTGCTCCCGTACTTGGGAGCCACGAGGTGCGTGACATACACGCAGGAGGGTGGAGCCGTCACCGCAGCTCGGTGGCGCGGGTGCCGATGTCGAGGAACTGCACGACCGTGGTGATGTCGGCGTTGTAGACGAAGCCGCGGGTGGACTCGCTGACCCGCTGGCCCTGCGAGGCCGCGTACGAACGCATGTGACTGGGCAGCGGGCTCGACATGGAGAAGAGGGTGCGGGCGTAGCTGTCGGGGAGACCGTCGGCGGTGTCGGGGAAAGCGGTGGGTGTGCCGCCCGCGGCGGAGACGTGCAGATTGAACAGCAGCGCCGCGCCGTCGGCCGTGGCGTGCGAGGTGATGGCCTCGGCGGCCGCGCTGGGGTCACCGTCGGTCGACTCGCCGTCCGTCAGGTTGATGACGATCGGCGGGAAACTGGCCGGGTACCGCTCGGTCCAGCCGGCGACGAGTCCCTCGGCGTACTGAAGGGCGCGGTTCATCGGGGTTCCGCCGTGCGCGACCGGGTCCATCCACAGCGGGAAGTTGACCACCGTCTCGACGAGACCACCGGCGCCGTCGGACACCTTCTTGCTTCGCTCGTCGACGCGGGCCGGGTTGTCCGCCACCTCGCTCAGGGGAACGATGTCCCTGCCGCCGAGCGACCCCGCGAACGCCGAGCCCACGGTGGCGCCGTAGCCCACGACCGCGACGTGGAAGTAGTCACGTACGCCTTCCTCTTTGGCGCACTTGACCGAGAGCTCGGTGAGGAGCCGGTTGATGGCGTCGGCGACGACATCAGCCTTCTGCTGGGGAATCTCACCGCCGATGGGGTCGCTCATGGAGGTCGACTGATCGACGAGGAAGATGATGCTCGTGGGATTGCTGCGGCTGATCTCTGCCGTATACGGCACGTTGGGCTCCCGCCGGACTGCGAAGAAGTCGGTCGTCGGAGGAACTCGTACGACGTGCCGCTGTGTCGGTCGCCAGCACGCACGCCGACCACCGAGATCCCCCGGTCGTAGGGTAGTGCGAGGACATCGACATGGGACGGACGTTCTGAAAGTACCCGCGACGACCTGGACCGCTAGTACTCAATCTCATCGGACACGTGCCCTTGTGCCGCCAGTTCGCCTTCCACGCAGCAAGGATTCTGGACCCTGCCGATACGCGGCCATCTCAATGCCGCCTCCATCGCCATGATCCCGGGGCGTAGTGCCTGCGCCTTGCACCCTCGTCCGGAACTCGCAGGATTCTGTACAGCGGCTCACCCAGGTCCGCCCACCTCTCCAGCGCGGCCCGGTCCACGAGGTGGATCCCATAGCGTGGGCCGCTGGATCTCGCGGCCGCGGTAAAGCCTCCGGTGGTGACGATCACCGCGAAGTCGGCCCCGTGATCGTGGCGATACGTGCCGTTGACCCGCTGTACGTCCTGGTCCCCGACCCTTCGGTCCGGGCGCAGCCGCTTGCACTGCACGACGACCCGTCGCCGCGAACGGTCGACGACGAGTACGTCGGCCCCTTGTCCCCCGTTCTGCCCACATGCTGCGCGGTCAGCCCGTCCCGGCGCAGCAGGGAACAGACCGCCAGTTCGAAGGCCCGGGGGTCCAGTGAATCGAGATGCGCCAGCGAATACCGCACGGATCCCGCGGAAAGCGTCGAGCGGTCCGCCCATCTCTGGACGGCAAGCCGCCCCGGCTTCAGGCCCAGTCCCACTGCCACGGCGGTCAGCGCGATGCCACCCGTTCGCACCGGCCACAGTTCAGCCGCCTGCCACAAAGCACTGATCCCCACGAGGGCACCCGCGCCCCACACCCACCAGGGAACGGCCGCCCACCCTCCTTGGCTCCGCCTGCGCCGCATCAGGCGGCCGGGCCGAAGAGCACCCACGTGCCCCAGGCCAGCCCGAACAGCGCGAGGCCCGCCAGGTCGGTGATCGTGATCAGAGTGACGGTGTGGTCCTGGCAGCGCGCGAACAGCCCCTTGCGTCTCCTGCGACACGGTCGGTGGAAGGCTGTCGGACCCCCGCACCGCGATACCAGCGCGATGCCGCCGATCACCAGTAAGGCCATGACGAGCAGCACCGGATCCCCCGTTCCCACCCACGTCTTCATGGTCATGGGTAGCGGGAAAGCCTCCGCCCAGCCAGTACGTCTTCGGCCGAACCAGCCGAAATGGGGGCGCACGGAAGTGCTGACAATGCGCTTTCCCCGCAGGTCTCCTGAACGCGCCCCCGGCGATGGTTGCGGCTTTGCTCACGACTTACCCGCTGTCGTCGGCCGGAGCTAGGGTTCAGCAGGTCCGCGACGTGGCGGAAACCGCAGGTGGGGCCGCGACCGGGGACAGAACTAAGAGGCGGAGACGCGCATGCGGCAAGGCGGCCGGTGGACCACGGTCACCGACTCCGAGTTCGATCATGAATTCCGTGGGTTGGAAGCCATCCGGGAGAAGCTGCCGGACTCCGATCCCTGACGGGCGTGGTCGAAACTTCACCTTCACCGCCCACACCGGTCACGTCAACTTGGTCAGAACCGGGTCCAAGTCCGTCCGCGCGCGGGCTGCCGGCACCCCGCCGAGCAGGGCGTGCAGCACCGCCATGAAGTGCGACTTACCGGAACCGAACGAGCCGTGCAGGTAGGCCGCCTTCGACGTGTGCCCGTCGAGCGCCGCCCGGATCAGTCCGAGTGCCTCGTCGAAGTTCTCCAGCAGCCGTTCCGTGACCACATAGTCCCGCAGCGCGCGCTCGGCACCCTCCGGAGTCGTCGCCTCCGAGAGCTGGAGGACAAAGTCCGAGGTGGAGATGGACTCTTTGATGTCGATGACATCGCCGAGCAGAGGCGGCTGCTGGGCCCTGAACGATCACTCTTCGACAGGCGGCTGCGCGGGCTCATCCGATCGTATGGCGTGCCACTGACAACGGATGACCACTTGTCGCAATGGCCCGACTACACGAGAACCAGTGCCTCCACCCCCGATGTCGGATGCACCAGCGAGCGGAGCTTCTCACGCGTCTCCGGGTCCGTCGAGTAGATGATCGTGCCGACCATGCCCCTCGTCAGCAGCACCTTGTAGGTGTTGCGGATCAGCCGGTCGATGTCGCTGTCCGGCGTCGTCTTGGTGAAGATCGGGTCCTTCGACGCCGACCGGTCCACGACCCAGCGGTCCGTACGCCACACCAGGTCGGGGCCGATGATCACGCCCGACCAGTCGTACTCGAATCCCTGTGCCGTGTAGACGCAGCCGACCTGCCCGAAACCGGCCGGGTCGGTGGCCCACAAGGGTGCGGGCGGTGCGCCGAGCACGGACCGGTCGCCGTACACGTTCCAGGGCCGCGCCCAGTCGCCGATGACGACGTCGGTGGGAAGCGCGGTCATGTTCGGCGTGACCTTGGTGGTCCACTTCCAGCAGTAGCCGGCCGACATGCGCGCACCGTAGCCGACCTCCCGCCGTGCTGCGAGGAAGTCCTCGAGTTCCTGCGGGCTCTCGGCCGTCCGCAGCTCCAGTTTGCCGTCCGGCTCCCACACAGCAGGCGTACCGCCCTCAAGACCGAGCAGGTCGACGACCCACTTCTCGTACGCGTCACTCCCGCCGCACCGGAATTGGCCGTCCAACTCCACGACCGTACAGTCGAGGCCCTGTTCGGCGGCGGCCCGCTTGATCTCCTCCTTCGTCCCCATCTCGCCGGGCCGCACCACCTGGTGCTGGTCGAGCAGGAACACCGGGACTCGGGCCGCGTCGATCAGCTCGGCCACCTGCGGGCGGCCGGTGCGCAGTTCCGCTTTGGTGTAGCGGTTGGCGGAGGTCTTCCGCAGCCGGTGGGCCTCATCGCAGATCAGTACGTCGAGGTCGTTCGGCTCGGCGTCCATGAAGCTGTTGAAGTACATGAACAGCTTCTGCACGGCCGGCTTCTGCGCCCCGGCGACCTTGCGCATGGTCTTGGTGAACGAGGCAGAGCCGGTCGCGTGCAGGGCGGTCACCCCGCGCCGGTACAGCTCACCGAGAAGCGACAGGGCGACGACGCTCTTGCCGGAGCCGGGACCACCGGTCACCACGACGACCTGCTTGTGGTTGGACCGTTTCGCCTTGCGGACGGCGGACATCACCTGCTCATAGGCGACCCGCTGTTCGGCGAGGAGGACGAACTGCTCGCGGTCACGGATCTCGGCCGCCGCGACGGCCATCAGTTGCTTGGACGGCCGGATCCTGCCGCCGAGCAGTACATCGGCCGCCTCTGCGCCGGGCTTCGCCGCGAGCCGCGAGCGCAGGAAGTCGAGGAAGGCGCCGCGCTCTTGGCCGGTGTACATCCGCCCGTGCTGGTCCTCCTTGACACTCCGCAGCCCCGCGACGCCGAACTCGGTCGCGTTGTGCAGGAACGCCACCCCGGACAGGGACTTCGGCATTCGCTCCAGCGCTCCGTTGAACGACAGCAGGTATTCGCAGTAGCCGCGAACCTGCTCGATCGGGTTGAGGACGGCATCCCGGTACGAGGGGATCCGGCACAGCAGCGGCTCGTCCTCCTCCGGATGCGCCTCACTCCACTGCTTCAGTTCGACCACGACGTACGACGGTTCACCCGTGGTGGGGTGTACGCCCGCGAGGACCGCGTCCGCGCGCTTGCTGGTGAGGGGCAGGCTGTACTCGATGAGGACCTCGACGTCGCCGAGCCCGGCGTCCATGAGGGCGTTGACGAGAGCCGGGAGGCTGCGTTCCCAGGACCGGACCTCCGCCTGCCCGGCGCCTCGGCCGTGCTGGTGACGGAAGTTCTCGGTCAGATGCAGCGCCAGCGACCCTTCGAGGATGCGGGCGGCCACGGACGCCGCGGACTCACGGAACAGCAAGAAAATGCCCCCAGGCAGCACGAAGAAGACTCGTGCGGGTGGGGGCATGTCCTTCGATGTCCGCCGTGCGCTTTCGCGGGACGGATCAGGAAGCCCGTCGGGCCGCTGAGATGGTTCTCGCCATCCTAGGCGAGGGTGTCGAGCATGGGCGGGGATCGGTACGGAGTCGGGCTGGTCGGGGGTGGGCGGGTGCCGGGGGTCCGGCTTCGGATGGCTGGGGCGCTGTCCCCTGTCGCCTCACTGTCCGGTCATCTGTGCTGTCTGCTGCGGGTGTTCGCTTCGGCGACCCGGGCGCTCAGCAACTCGGCCGGGGTGAGAGGGCGGAGGTGGTTCGGGTCGGCGTCCCATTCGATGCCACCGGCGAGCGGGCGGATTTGGACGTACGGGCCGATGTGGCCCATGACTCGTCCGACGCGGTCGCGGGCGGTGTCGTGGACGGTCGCACCGACGGAGGGGATCCCGTCGGCGTCCTCTGTCACCCGGCGATCCCCTTCGTGATCACGTCCGCGAGCAGGAGGACGATGGGGGCCGAGCACACGCCGAGGTGGACGAGTGCGTAACGGGCTTCGGCCTTGCGGTCGTCCGCCCAGGGGGTGCGGATGTCCATCGCGGGAAGCTGGATGCCGGCCTGGGACAGGGCGTCGGCGAGGGCGTCGCGGGCATCGAGGGCTTCCTGGATCTTCGGGGCGGGGTTCGTTGGGCGGTGTTGGGCGGTGTTGGGCGGTGTCGGGGTGGGGCGTCGTCACCTGGTCCGGGTGTCGGGGCGTGGGGGGCATCGGCATCCTCGTCGGTTCGGTCCTGCGGAATCCGTCACTCGGCTGCGCTGGACGAATTGCGCCGCGTAGTCCGGGTGTTACGAGAATGCGGCCGAATGCGGACGGTCACGCTGCGGATGGGCCCGTGCTTCCCCGTGGCACGGAGGTCGTTCCACACCTTCCACACCGGCGGCGAGCCTTTCGGACACGGTGCTGCTTCCGCGCCCGATCCCACGACTGCCTTTACGAGTGCAGCGACTGCTCCGAAGCCTCCGCGGACTTCGTGAAAGGCCTCGCCGCACGGAGCGTCGTGGGCCCGGCTCAGTCGTGCGGGACTTCCTCGATCACGGTCTCCTTGAAGCGCCACGAACCCCGGTTGCCCGTGGCCTCCGCGCGCAGGCCCATCTCCCAGGCGATCCGGGCGGCTCGTTGCTGCGGCAGGTCGGGGTAGTCCTCGGGTTGGACCTTGATGTAGCCGCGGCGGTCGGCGGGGTACGTGCGCAGGGCTTCGCGGAGCTTCTCCTCCTGCTCTTCCCCCGTGGTGTAGTTGCCGGTGACGGCCTTGTACGCCTTGCGCAAGCCGACCGACGGCTTTCCGTCGTCCCGCCGTCTCGCGGTGTCCGACCCCCGCCAGGTCATCCAGCCGACGGCGCCGAGTGCGGCAAGCGCGAGCGCAACTGATCCGAGCGACTCGCCCGTCGCGTCCGCCTGGCCCGGTGTCTGGGGGCGGAGTTCACCCTCGGGGTCCTCGAGCACGGTCACTTTCTGGCCGATGTCGTAGCGGTCGGACGATGTCTTCATGACCGGTCCCGGCACCTTGGTGCCGTCCTGATGTTCCAGCGTGTAGTTGTAGTCGCGGTTCTTGCGCCCTTGGGCCGGGTCCAGCCACTTCTTCACGACGGTGGCCGTGACCTTCTCCCCGCGCTGCTGGAGCGTGAGATCGTCGCGCGCCATGGTGGCGACGTACACGGACATCAGCGAGGTGATCACGATGAACAGCGCCGTGTACGTGCTGGACTCCTTGGCGCCCAGCTTCCGAATCAGCAGGATGAGCAGCACACCGTGCACGATCCACAGGGGCACCAACAGGGCAGGACCGAAGTCGTCCGTCAGGAGGAACAGCCCCGCGATCGCGGCGAGCACGTAGCAGCCGATGCCGACCGCGAGCGGGACGGGGTAACGGGTACGCCTCTTCCGCGCCTCATCCTCGGCAGCGCCGCTCATGCCTGCTTCCGCGCCCGGCTCCACTACTGCCATCACAAGCGAACCGACTGCCCTGACGACTCCACGGACCTCGTGGGTGGGGCGACGTCGGTGTCCGCGCTGTTCTGCTCGCCCTCGGTGAAGCGGAGGCTTCGCAGCACGCCGGCCATGACCGGTGCGTAGCACCGCTCCCAGTGAGTGATCTGGGGTGTGGAGAAGGCGATCAGGCACATGCGCTGTTCGCCTCCGCCCTCGGAGACGACAGGGATCATCGCGTGGAACTCGGCGGTGAGTACCTCGATCTGCTCACCGGTAGGCGAGAACGTCGGAGGAAGGACATGGCTCTGGCCACCGGTGAAGACGGCGGCCTTGCCGCACGGAGCGTCGATCACCGTTCCGGTCCAGCCTTCCCCCCCGCGTTGCCAGGACGCCTCGCAGACTCCCTCGGGCTGCCGTGGCGGCGTCGTCGCCGTAGGGATAGCCCACGACCGCGACAGCGAGCGAGCCCAAGGAGGGCTCGCCCTCGAAGGAGTGCAGGCAGTTGGCGGCATACACCACCCCGCTGTCGTCGAGGAATCGCGATATCCGCTGCAGTGCCCGCGCCATCTCCGTCAGCCGCTGCTCGTCCGTCGCGGTTGTCAGGGATCCGTACGCGCTTCGGGCGTTCACCCTGGCCCAAGCCGCGTCGAAGTCCATGCCCAGCGGCACTTCCTCGAACTCGGCCGGTACCGAGAAGTCGATCCGCATCACTGCCCGTTTCCTGTACCAGGATGCCGGTCGGAGGGGCCGGGCGGTGGCGGCGGGGGCCCGACCTGGCCGATCCGCTGCTGGTCGTAGAGATCCACCAGTTGTTGGTTCTTCTCGTACCAGCGCTTCATCCATCGAGGGATCAACGCCGCGGTCACGGCCAACGGGACGGCGAACACCACCAGCACAGCGAGCGCGGCGCCCGGCCGGTCCCGCAGCACTCCTGCGACGATGAAGCACCCGAGACTGAGCAGTGCGACGACGAGGGCAAAACGTTTTGCCCCGTTGGCTTCGTAGGCGGTCACACCCCGGCGCGCCGCCGTCATCTCTTCAGCCGTGGCGGGCCGGGTCGTGCCTGGCTGTGCGCCGGGAGCGTTCCACGTCGGCAGGAGTGGGCCTCCCGCGCGCAGGCGGTCCTGGGTCTGCTGGGCACGTTGTCGGGCTGTCGGGGAATCGTTCCGGACGAGGACCAGGCGGATGGCGCTCCTGCTCGGCATCTCGGTTGCCTGGAGGTCGTAGCCGAACTCGAAGCCGATGGCCGTGATCTTGTTGGATTGACTGCCTTCGAAGCCGCCGAGGAGGAACTCGACGTGGCCTCGCCCGTCGAATCGGGACAGTATTTCCGGGTCTTTCATCGTGCGGCTCACTTCCCCTGCCTGGCTGCTCTGTCCTTGTCGCTGCCGGTCTTCCAGGCGTTCTCGAACGCTACGAGCAGATCGCCGCCCGGCAGCGCTGCCTCGATGGTCTGCCGGTCGTCCTTGGGAGCGAAGTATCCCAGTGCCGTCGGGTCGGCGATGAAGGCGGCGACCGTGTCCACCAGGCCGAAGTTGGCTGCCGCATCCGCCGCGCGGCTGGCTGCGACGACCCGCGAGATGCCTTGGAACGCGTTGCGGAACGGCAGCACGCCGAGAGCGTCCTGGGCCAGGGTCCGGTTGGAGACCACGGAGTCGCCGCCAACGGCTCGTGCGGTGGCGTGCAATCCCAGTGCGCCGAGTGCGAAGGCACCTGACGTGACCCCGACGGCGGCGGCCGCGGCCGCGAACTCGGGGGCCAGCGGGCCGGTGACCGGGGCGACGAGAAGGATGGCGAGCGATATCGCGCCCAGAACCGCGCTCACGGTCGCCAGCTTGACGGCGTCGGCCACGGCCGCGTCGACGGCGGCAGGAAGTCGTCGTCGAACTGCGCCCGGAACGCATCGGCGTGGCGCCCCTTCCAGTCCCCCTCGCCTGTGCCGCGCAGGACGTCTGATATCTCGGTCAGCGCTTTGGCGGTGCGCTGCACGATGCCCACCACATGCTTGGCGGTGTCGGGTTCACCCGGGCAGGGGACGAACCCCACCGCGGGGAACCGGTCTTTCAGCGGTGAGGTCTGCGTCGGAGAAGTCCACGAGAACAGGTCGCTCATGCGTGCTTCTCCCGTGACTTCCGCAGCTCGTCGTCCAGCTGGTCGTCGAGTTGCTCGAAAGCCCGCTTCATCATGTCGAGTTCTTTGACCGCCGCACCGGAGAACTTCTTGATCTGCTTGATCCCGTACGACCACTCGTCACCGAAGTCGTTCATGCGCGCGGCCAGCATGCTCACACCCATGGAGTCGCCGTCCACCTCGTCCATCTCCTTGCCTGGACCCTCCATGAGCTCGCCGATGTGCTTGATGTCCCGGCGGACCCGATCAAGCACATCGAAGTCGATGCGAATGTCACTCATTGTTCCCCCGTGCCATGGTCTAGCGGTTGACGGACTGGATCTCCTGGACGTTCATGTCCTGGGTGGTCTCGAACGTGCCGTCCGGCAGGTCGCCCGCCGCGCCGCCGCTGCCCTGCCAGGAGATCTGCCAGGTGATGGACGCGCTCAGCCGGTACGGCTTCCCGTCCGTGGCACGCAGGTAGGTGATGCCGCACGACGGGGTCCTGCCGGCGTCGCCCTTGGCGTACGGGGTGCCGATGGAGCCGTCGTCGTTGATCGCGCAGTCACCGGAGGCGGGGTAGGTCTCGGCGTCGCCCGTGCCCGGGTTCAGGTGGAGGGCGACCGGCTTCGCCGTCGTCTCCGCCCACACTCCCGCGGCTGCCAGCTCGGCGCGGACCTTGACCTCTTTGAAGGTGCCCTTGTCCAGCCATACCCAAGTCGGCACGTTGACCGTGGACTTGGGGGGTCGTTCGCCCTGTCCTGACTGATGACCCCGCGCCAGAACATCCCGTTCTTGCCGAGGTTGTAGGTCTCGTAGCCGTCGCCGCTGCCGTTCTCCGCCTTGCCCTTCTCGTAGTGGTTCACCATCAGGTCCTCGCCCCAACTGAGCGTGGGCGTGACGGGCACCAGTTCCGTGTTGGGGTTCTTCTTGAGGCGGTCCACCGCGGCCTTGAGTGCCTGTGGCGTGGCCACCGGTTCGTACCAGCACGCAGGGGGCTTCCAGTTGGGGTCCACGGGAGCGAGGGCCTTGGGCGAGGTGCCCGAGGTGCTGCCGTTCGACTGCGTGACCTTGATCTGGGTGGCGGTGGCCTTGGCTCTCAGTGTGTTGCCGGATGCGCCGCCGGAAGGCGTCGAGGAAGGGGGCTTGTTGTCCTGATCTCCGATGGCGCCGTAAGCCGCTGTGGAGGAGAGGACCACGCGTAGACGGACGTGACCAACAGCGTGCACGTCTTCGCTGCGAAGCTCATCAGCCGCAGGCTCCCGGAACCACCGTCGAGGACGTGGTCTTCCAGACGCCTTGGGGGTTCTTGTCCAGTCGGTTGCGGTACTGGATCACGTTCTCGGGCTTGTCGGCGGTGGTGGTGATCTTCGCGGTCCTGCGGTTCTTCGTGGACGCCTTGCGTTCGTCGACGCAGTAGAAGAGCACGCCCGAGCCGGTGTCGTTGATGTGGACCTGGGGGTCGAAGGCTCTGACGCTGCCGATCAGACTCTCGTCGTCGTCGACGAACTGCTTGATCCACTTGTGGGCTGTGGCCAAGGTGGCATCCGAGTTGTAGAACGCCACGGCGCTGGAATTCAGATCCGCCTCGATGACCGCGGCGTACTCCGACCTCAGTTCCTCCCGGCCGTCGTTCAGGATCGCCTGGAGCTTCGGATCACTGTTCGTCCAGCCTTCGAAGTTCGCCTGGAACTCCCTGGAGAGCGTGATCTTCGGCCGCCCGGCGGCGTCCTGCCCCGCCGGAGCGGAAGCGCTCGCGCTCGCTGAGGCCTTCTCGCCGCCGGCGTCCGCCCCCTTGATCTTGTCCGAGGACGAGTCGTCGCCCCCTCCCGAGCCGCAGGCGGTCAGCAGCAGGGCCGTGGATACGGTGAGCGCGACTGCGACGAGCCGGGCGGGGCGGTTCACTTGGGACTCCTGTTGAGGTGGGGGTTGCGCAAGTAAACCAACGCTATCCGTGGGACATGTGCCGACACCAGTTGATATCCCGTCAGGAGGGGACAACTGGCGGTTGACATAGGGCGGTTTGGTCGCCGCTGCCCACGCGCCCTGCGCCTGGTTGCCGCGCTTCACGTGGCCGACTGCGCTCCCGAGGGTGCGGGTTCCGCGATGGGCGCATCGGGGTCGTCGTCGTCACGGACCTACCCGATAGCAACCACGATACCGAGATCGGCCGGATGGACCCGTCCGTACTCACCGAGGAACGCCCGGGCCCACGACGCCTGTTGCTGGTGGGCCGCAGTTGGCAGGTGACGTTCATCGACTGGGGGCGCAAGAGGGTCCTCGTCGAGCCGGTCGACAGCGGCGGGGTGGCCAAATGGTCCGGGGGGACGCTCATCGGCCTGTCGTATGCCCTGACCCGCGCGATGCGAGAGGTTCTCCTGGGCGCCGATCCGCCGGTGTCCCTCACCCGGCGGGCCGAGGTCGGCCTCCGGGAATGGCGCGACGAGGAGGCGCCGCACCTGGTCCACCCCGGCGGGACGCTGGTGGCCCGGCAGGGCAACGACGTCCGCTGGTGGACGTGGGCTGGCTACCGTGACCCGGTGCAGCGCCCGACGGACTGCTTCCTGCGGCTGCGAAGATCTGACCCAGGACATGTGGCGCGGGGCGATCGAAGCCGCTCAGGCCGCACCGGCTCTGGTCCTCCCCGATGTCGACCCGCGGGCAGTACGTGGTCTGAAGTTCTCGGTGGCACTCCCCCAGCGACTGGCCGTAGCCACGGTGTCCGCAAGGCTCGCCGACTTCGACGGTGCACGCGCCGCTCTGTCGGAACCGAAGCGCTTCTCAACCGAACCAGCCGACTGAGCGGCTCACGACCCGGTCCAGCCGCACCCTGGCGCAGGCAACGCCCGAACGTTTCGCGACCAGAATCCTTTGCCGACTTCGGCCTCAGCCCGCCTTAGCCGCCTCCTCCAAGATGGCCACGCACTCCACATGATGCGTCATCGGAAAGGTGTTGCCGCGAGTGAGTCACGGAAGCATCCGGTACACAGCCGTTCTCTCGCCTCATGGCGTGTGCGCGAGGGCGCAGAGCGTCACGCACTCAGTCCGCACTATCTCGCGGCCCCGCGCACCCGATACCTGCACCCACACCGGGGAACCGGTCGGGAGCAGGCCATTCCGGCGGCACCCCCGGATTCGCCGCCGCGCAACCGGCTCGAGTTCGTATCTGCGAGAACTGCGCGGCGGAGGAGAGGACTTGATCTGCTGCGGGATCGGCAGACCGACCCGGGTAGGACCAACCCCCTTGCCGTCCGTGACCGAATGCGGGTAATACGCTTATCCGGATCGACTGCTTTCCGCAGTTGACTTGTGCACATGTAACGCGTGGTATCGGGGGGACAGGCGTCATGGGGGACCTGGGTAAGGACTCTGAGTCGATAGCGAAAGCGGCGCCACGGCTGCGCAAGGCGCCTCAGCACATCGCCAAGCCGCTGCACGCCTTCAAGTCCGCCTCGCACGACCTCTCGGCCTTGGGCGCGCTGGGCGCCCTGATGGGTGCGACCGACGATGTGCGTGAAGGCATGGAGACGCTCGCCGAGGTCGCGGCGGACCTCGTGGACGAGTGGCACGGCGAGGCGAAGCTGATGACGGACCTCTCCGAGGCGTTCGACGTCCTCGACGCCCTGCTCGAGGCCGCAGCGCGCGGCAAGAATCAGGGCTGAGCGCCGTGGTCGACCTCAACCCCTTGCACTACATCAACAAGTTCAACCACATGGCCGGCGACAACATGGCCAGCATGATGGAGTTCCTGGGAATCTCCGACCCGGCGGTGGACCCGGACGGCGTACGGGAGATCGCCAAGAAGTGGCGCACCCTGGCCGAGGCGGTGGATGCCTCCGTCAGAGACGCGGAAGCCGCCCTGCGGAGCGTGACCTGGGAGGGTAAAGCCGCTACCGCCTTCAGCAAGCGGGCGAAGAAGACCCGTTCGCAGGCCACGAAGATGGCCGATTCGCTGCGCGACGGCGCCGACGCTCTGGACAAGTACGCCGACGACGCACACGAGTTGCTCACCGAACTCAACGTCATCATCGTCGAGATCATCGAGGTGGAGATGGCGAGCCTGGCCCTCTCAGTCCTCACGGGCGGCGCCTCCGCCGTGGTCGGCAGCCTCGCCGCAGGCGCGCGCTTCGCGAAGGCCATGGCCCTGATCGGCCGAATCGAGCACGCCGGCACGGCGATGGCCCGCACCATCCGAGCGGTCCTGGAGGTCATCCGCGGCCTACGTCGGGCCCTGGAGGCCCTCAAGGAGATCAAGACGATCGCGCGGGTCGGCAAGATGGCGGGCGAAGGCAGCAAGTTCGCCGCGCTGGACACGCTGCTGAAGGACCCCTCCACCTTCAAGGACCCCGGCAAGCTGGCCGAGACCCTGGCGCTCGGCGCGGCCTTCGGGGTCGGTCTGGGCAGCCTGTCCACGCTGCTGGGCAAGGGGCTCGGTAAGCTCAAGCCCAGGGATCTCTCCAAACTGCGCAGCGCCTTGAAGCTCAACTGCGCCTCATTCGAACGGCTTTCGTTGCGGCCGGGCTTCGACAAGCTGCCCGCCTCGGTGCGCGACGCGCTCAAGAAGTTCGTCCGGGACCCTATCGACGTGGCCACCGGTGACGTGGCGCTGACGCGGACGGATGTCCGGCTGCCCGGCGTGCTGCCGCTCCTCCTGGAGCGCACGCATGTCTCCTCGTACCGCTTCGGCGGCTGGTTCGGCCCTTCCTGGGCCTCCTCCCTGGACCAGCGAGTCCAGGCTGACGAGGACGGCTTCGTCTACGCGGCCGCCGACGGCGCCCGGCTCTGTTTCCCGTTGCCCGACCCGGAGGCCGGCGCCCCTGTCCACCCGGAGACCCCGGGCTCGCGCCTGACCCTGGCCTGGGCCGATGGATTCGACGGCGCGATATGCGTCACGGATCCCGATAGCGGCCTTGTCCAGGTCTTCCACAGCCCTGTCCCGGCCGCCGCCGGCGAGGCCGTCGATCTGCCGCTGCAATACCTCCAGGACCGCCACGGCAATCGCGTCACCATCGAGTACGAAGAGGGCGACGTCCCCGCGGCGGTAACCCACTCGGGCGGCTACCGCATCGCTCTGGACCGCGACGACGATCTGTCACGCATTACCGGCCTGCGCCTACTGGACCCCACAGAACCTTCCTCCCCCGGCACCACCCTGCTCACCTTCGGCTACGACAAGACCGGCCGTCTCACGGAGGAGGTCAACTCCTCTGGCCTGCCCATGCGTTACACATACGACGCCGCGGGCCGCCTTACCTCCTGGACCGACCGCAACGACACTACGTACTGGTACGCCTACGACGAGTCGGGCCGGGCCGTGGCCACCGGCGGCACGGGCGATGCCCTGGCCTCCGCCCTCACCTACGAGGACGCGACGCGCACCACCCGGGTGACGGACTCGCTCGGCCACGTCCGCGTCTATGAGCACAATGAGTCCTTCCGCCTGATCCGGGAGACGGACCCGCTCGGCCATGTCACCCGCCAGGAGTGGGACCAGGACCTGCGCCTGACCGCGCTCGTCGATCCGCTCGGGCACACCACCCGCTATCAGTACGACGAGCGGGGACGGGTGGTGTCGGTGACCCGCCCCGACGGACTGGGCACGACCGCCACGTACAACGAACTCGGGCTGCCGACGACGGTCACGGGCGAGGACGGCGCCCAGTGGCGCAGAGAGTACGACGAGCGCGGCAACCTCACCCGGGTCACGGCCCCTGACGGAGTGGTGACCCGCTACGGCTACGACGCATCCGGCCATCTGACCGAAGTCACGGACGCCCTGGACCACACCACCCGCGTGTACTGCGGCCCGGCCGGCCTCCCCGACCGCGTCACCGACCCGCTGGGTGCGTCGACGTACTTCGAGCGCGACGCGTTCGGGCGCCCCGTCCGGCTCACCGACCCGCTCGGCTTCGTGACGCGCATGGAGTGGTCCGTCGAAGGCAACCCGATGCTCCGTGTCGCTCCCGACGGCAGCACTGAGTCGTGGACCTATGACAGCGAGGGCAACTGCACTACCCACGCCGACGCACTGGGCGCGGCCACCCACTACGAGTACACGCAATTCGACCTGCTCGCCGCGCGCACGGACCCCGATGGCATGCGCCACACCTTCACCTACGACAGCGAACTGCGCCTCACCCAGGTCACCAACGCCCAGGGCCTGAACTGGAAGTACGCCTACGACCCGGCCGGACGCCCCTTCTCGGAGACCGACTTCGACGATCGCACGATCGGCTACCGGCACGACGCGGCAGGACGACTCGTCTCCCGCACGAACTCCCTCGGCCTGACGACGCACTTCGCCCTCGACGAACTCGGGCAGATCGTGCGCCAGACGGCCGGGGCCCTCAGTAACAGCTACTCCTACGATTCGTCCGGGCAGCTCACGCGGGCCACCGCGCCCGAGGTCCAGGTCGACTTCCGCTATGACGGTCAGGGACGACTCCTCGCGGAGACGGTCAACGGCCGGACCATCTCGTATTGCTACGACATCCTTGGCCGCCGCATCAGCCGCACCACTCCCAGCGGTACCACCAGCCGCTACGACTACGACGCCGCGGGCAACCGCACCGCGTTGCACTCCGGCGGGCGGACGATCGACTTCGAGTACGACCTGGCGGGACAGGAGGCGCTCCGGCGCATCGGCGACGTCATCGGCGTGGCCCACACCTTTGACGCCCTCGGCCGGCTGACCGTCCAGTCGGTCACGGGCACCGACGGGCGCTCGATACGCCGCCGCGCGTACGACTACCGTGCGGACGGCAACCTCATCGGCCTCGATGACGACATCGAAGGCGCGTGCCGCTTCGACCTCGACCCGGCCGGGCGCGTCACCCGGGTCCGGGCGGGGAACTGGTCCGAGCGCTACCTCTACGACGCGGCAGGCAACCAGACAGACGCCTCATGGCCCCACTCGCACCCGGGATCGGAGGCCACCGGCACGCGCACGTACGAGGGCACTCGCATCACCCGCGCGGGAGCCGTCCGCTACGAGCACGACGCCCTGGGCCGCATCGTGCTCAGGCAGAAGACCCGGTTGTCGCGCAAGCCCGACACCTGGCGCTACACCTGGGACGCGGAGGACCGACTCGCCGCGGTCAGCACGCCCGACGGCACCTTGTGGCGCTATCTCTATGATCCGCTGGGCCGCCGCATCGCCAAGCAGCGCATGGCCACGGACGGCGTCTCGGTGGCGGAACAGGTCGACTTCACCTGGGACGGCCCGACGCTCTGCGAGCAGAGCACCACCGGCAACGGGCTGCCGGGCCCGGTCACCCTGACCTGGGACCACCAAGATCTGCACCCCGTCGCGCAGACCGAGCGCATCGGGGCAGGCGACGCCACGGGCGACACCTGCCGGGATGAGATCGACACCCGGTTTTTCGCGATCATCACGGACCTCGTCGGTTCCCCGACGGAACTCCTCGACGAGGAAGGCGATATCGCATGGCGCGCCCGCTCCACGCTGTGGGGCGCTACCGCATGGGCGGAGAACAGCACCGCCTACACACCCTTGAGGTTCCCCGGGCAATATCACGACCCCGAAACCGCCCTGAACTACAACTACTTCCGCTATTACGACGCCGAGACCGCCCGCTATCTCAGCCCGGACCCTCTCGGCCTGGTCCCGGCACCGAACCCCAACACGTACGTACACAACCCTCACAGGTGGACGGACCCCCTGGGGCTCGCGCCCGAGGACTGCCGCGACCTGGGACTGCGCGACGACGCCCTGAATGCCATCACCAAGCTTGAGAACATCAAGAAGGACCCCATCGGGTCCATCAACTCCCAGCCGAATCACAACCATTACAGCGCCGCTCGCCGCGAAGCCAGAGGCGAAGTCGTAGCCCGAAAGCCCGACGGCACCCCCTTCGACCACATCAGCGACCTGAAGCAGGCCAGAAACGGCCTGGAGGGCATCCGCAGGATCCTGACCAAGGAACTGCAGAAGCCGCCGGAGACGATCACCCCGCGCGGCATGGAAGTGCTGAGCAGGAAGCGAAAGGACGCCATCGTCGAGCTCGAACGGCTGAACCGCTTCCTGAAATCCATCGGCCACGGGTGACGGCGGCTGCGGATGCCGCCGATCCGTAGCCTGAACGGTGCGGACGCACAGACGCACAAACGCACTCCAGAAGTAACGCCTCCGCGCCGCAGCGGCGGAGCACGAGAGGACCGACGATGCCCGAAGAGTTCGACCGCGGTAGCTCCCTTGAGGAGCTGGAGGGCCTGCGCTGGCCGGTTCCTCCTGCGGACACGACCCCCATGGTCCAGAACGTGTACGAACTGCGGCGTCGGCCGGTCGCGACCCTGGAGCCGCACGAGCTGGCCCGGCTGATCGGGCAGGACGTGGGGCTGCCCTGGCTACTGCCCCTGGCCGTGGAAATTCTGCGGGCCACCGCGCCGAAGCAGGCCGAGGGCGGATGGTTCGACGATGACCTGCTGTACGCGGTCGTCACCAGAAAGCCAGAGGTCTGGGCCGCCGCCCCGGAGCTGGCTCACGAACTCAAGGAAACCGTCGCCGTCCTGACCGACGTCTCGCGCTACGTCCGCCAGGACATCGACGCGTTCCTCTCAGCGCTACCCGGGGACGATGCCTGACAGCGAGGCACTACCAAGCTGGTGGAGCAACGCGCAGCGGACCTTCGCGCTTCCGCCGTACGTCGTCCGAACAGGGTGGCCTCGCCGTTGCCGAAAATACTCCTGGCCCAGGATCCCTCGCTACGACCGCTCCCCCGCCGACCGTCTGAAGATCTGCATCAGCGGCGGCCCGCATCACCGGGCCGGTGAGTGGGCCGGCACCGGCGAACAGCTCCTCATATCACCTGATCGCCCACACCGCATATAACGCACGCCCCCCGAACCTGCAGCTCAAGCGCTCTTCTTCACCGGCTCCAGAATCGCCACACACTCCACATGATGCGTCATCGGAAAGATGTCACACAAAGGGGAAGGTGGCATCGCCGCAGGTCAGGGGGAGTTCGCGGCCGCTCGAAGCCGCCGCCGGGTCACCTGGAGCGTCATACGAGCGTCATGGCCCGGAACCGAGGGCGCTTCTGCTGAGCTATACCAGCGATGTCTTCCAACAGCACATCCGCCACCGGCTCTTCGACCGGAGCGGGATGGTGTGCTTCTCTCCGACTGGGAGCCGCAGGGCGACGCGGAGTCCGGCCGGGGCCTGCTGATCGTGGGGCGCTGGGGACCCGTTGGGCGGGCGCCCACGCGTAGGCGCGCCGCGGAAGGCTGTTCGGGCGGAACTGCGCCTGACGCGAGGCACGCACGACCCGGCCATCATCGGCCGGTTTCACGCCAACGACCCGGACGGCGGACCCTCGTGGGCGTGCGGTGTCGGTACCGGGCACTAGTCTCGTTCGCCCGGCAAGGAGCCGGTGAATCCAGGGGGAGTACGAGACTGCCATGCCCGACAACCACATCGGATACCTGATCTCCGTCGTCGACGACGATCCGCTGCGCGCCCGTAAGGACGCACGCGAACTGCTTGCCGCGCTCGGCGAGGTGGACCCCACGGCCACGCTTGACCTTCCCGAGCCCGGCAGTCTGGCGGGAGTCGGCGACAAGGGCGGGCCGTCCGCCGAGACCGTCGGGTTGCTGCTGAGCGCCGGTTCGTTCGTCGTCGCGCTGGTACAGACGTGGCTGGCGCGGGTCCCGCAGCGCACCATCGTGATCAAGCGGCCCGACGGGGCGATCCTGCACATCACCGGCAAGGAGGCCCGCGAGGACGACACGCTGGTCGAGCGATTCCTCGCAGACGACGGCACGACGGCGACAACGGCGGGCTGAGCGCGATGACCGACAACGACCGGCACGCGTTACTCGTCGGCGTATCCACGTACGGCAGCGAGACGTACGCCGACCTCCCGGCCGTACGTGCCGATCTGCACTACATGCGGGCGGTGCTGGAGAACACAGAGATCGGCATGTACAACGAGTGCGCGGTGGCCGCCGAGCCGACGCGCGCGGAGATGCTGCACGCCGTCGAGACGTTCCTGGAAGCACGGCAGCCCAGTGAGACCGCGCTGCTCTACTTCAGCGGGCACGGCGAGTACTGCGAGCAGGACGGCCAGTTGTACTTCCTGACCCGGGACACCGACCCCGCCGATCTGCCGGGCACGGCCGTACCGGCGGAGTTCCTGGAGCGGATGCTCCAGTCCTGCCGGGCCGCCTCCAAACTCGTCCTGCTCGACTGCTGCTCCAGCGGATCCGTCGTCCAGGGCTGGAGCGCCAAGGGCCCGTCGGGCGAACCGGACCGGCCCGCGCCGAGCACCCTGCTGCGACCGACCGGCGTCTACTTCATCACCGCCTCCGACGCCCTGCAGGCGGCCTCCGCGATGGCGCCGCCAGGGTCGGGCCTCGGCACCTCCCGGTTCACCGGAGAGATCGTCGAAGGGCTGCGCAACGGCCGGATCAAAGAGGGCGGCTGGATCACCCCGGACGACCTCTTCGACTACCTGACCGCCCAGATGACCCGCGACGGCGTACCGGAGGAACAGCGGCCCACCAAGTCCACGATCAGGGCCACCCGGAGCCTTCCCTTCGCCCGGTCGGTGGCACGACCGGTGCGACTCGCCGCGCTCCCCCACGACGCCTCCGGAACCGTCCGGCGCTCCCCCTCGCTGTTGAAGGCCCGGGAGTTGGCGGAGGCGGACGAGCGGGACGGTGTAGACCGGCAGCGGCTGCTGCGGTACTACGCGGACTGCCTCACAGCGCAGGCGGCGGCCGGAATGCGGCCGGACCGCGACAGCGGCCGGGACAAGAAGTACTTCCTGCTGGCCCAGGGCCAGGAGACCATCCAGTCGGGGCGCGGACCGCACATCCTCGCGCCCAGCGCATTGCCCCGGCCGCAGGAGGGACGGAGCGGCTCGTACACCGAGGCGGGCTCGCGACAGGAATACTGGTACGGCTATCCGGCGATCACGCTGCCCGCGCGAGACGGCGGCCGAGGGCGGCGTGCGACGGTGGAGCTGGCGCCCTTGCTCATCCAGCAGATGGAGCTGGCGCCGGACGAGGAGGGCCGGGACGTGCTCCGGCCGAGCGGGGTGCCGTCGCTGCACAGCGGCGTCGTCTCGGAACTCCTGGACGCCGGCGACGCGGCCGACCTGGTCGCGCGTTGGCAGCCGGCCTGGCAGGAGGGCAACGACGCCCAGATGCTCCGCGCCGTAAGGGAGTTGCTGGACGAACTGGGGTTGCCGGAACTCGAACCGCTGGACCCGTCCGCGCTGAGCGACCGCACGGTGATGCAGGCGCTGCGGCCAGGCGCGCACAACGCGGCCGTGCTGCTGGTGCCTTCGGGCGCGGAAGCCATGGCCACCCAGGCGCTGGTGGACAACCTGGTCCAGATCTCGACGCGGACCGTGCAGATCGCGGGCACGGCCCTGGACGCGCTACTGAACGGTGGCTCCCGGCAGGTGCCGGCACCGACCGCCCTCGCGGTGAGCCCAGTGACGCCAGTCTCTCCGGGGCCGTGCAACGAGAGCCAGGAGTTGGTGATTTCGTCGGCGATGACCCAGCCGCTGACGGTGGCGACCGGACCGCCCGGCACGGGGAAGAGCGAGGTCGTCACGGCGGTCGTCACCACCTGTGTCGCCGCGGGGCAGTCGGTGCTGGTCGCCTCCACGAACAACGAGGCCGTGAACGTCGTCGCCCAGCGCTGCGACGCCATCGCACCCGGCCTGCTGATGCGAACGGGCAACGCGGAGGCGCTGGAGCGGGAGGCGGCCAAACTGGAACGGCTGCTCGCCGAACCGGCCGGGGCCTCACGGCGTGGATCGGCCACCGTGGGCGGCGAACTGCGCAACACGCGAGGAACGGCCGACCGGCTGACGGCACAGGCCGCACACCGCGTCGGCGAGGAAGGTCGGCTGCTGGAACTGCTCCGTGACCGGGAGGAGCGGGCCGCGGACCTGGAACTGCCCCTGTCCCTGCTCGAAGAGGCCTGGGCGGTGGACGTCGACGGCGTGGCATCGCTGGGCCGGTGGGCGGAGCGGGCGCGAAAGACTGCCGGGGCCCGCTGGTGGCAACTGGGGGCATGGCGGCGCGGGCGGGCGCTCGCCGCTCTGGTCGCGGCGGGGGCGGAGCATACGGACGGTGCCGGACCGGCATGGCCGGAATGGGCGACGGGACGACCCGTGCCGCCCGAACTGCTGGAGTCCCTGGCCGGGATCGTGTCTGTGGAGCGGGAGGTACGGGAACTCGTCCACCGGCACGGGGAATGGGACGAGGAAGGGCTCAAGCAATCCCGGCTCGCGACGGCCGAAGCGCTGTCCGGGCTGTCGGCGGAACTGTCCCGTGCGCTGTCCGCCGAGGCCCTGAACCGGGCCACCGGGCTCATGAACCAGCGGCTCCAGGCGCTCCGCCGCCGCTCCGGATACCAGCGCAGCCAGAAGAACCTGATGACGCACATCAAGGGATGGGCCGTCAGCACCCATTCGGTGCGGCAGCTGGAACTCGCCCCGCAACTGTTCGATCTCGTCGTCATCGACGAGGCGAGCCAGTGCTCCATCCCGTCCGTGCTGCCCCTGCTGTTCCGGGCCCGCCGGGCACTGATCATCGGTGACCCCATGCAGCTCGGGCACATCCCCGGTGTGTCGCCGCAGCAAGAACGTCAGGCACGGGTACGGGCCGGGCTGAGCGCCGCGCAGTTGGAGCACCATCGCCTCACCTACCACGTGCACTCGTCGTACCACGCGGCCGAGCAGCACGGCGACAGCGCGCTGCTCCTCGACGAGCACTACCGCTGCCACCCTCGGATCGCGGACGTCGTCAACGGCCACTGCTACGGCGGCCGGTTGCGGGTGCTGACCGACGTGCGGCTGCAGGTGCCGACGCACGACCCGCTGGGAGCGGCCGACCCGGCACCGGTGCTCGGCTGGGTCGACGTACCGTCCGGGGAATCGGCGCGCGGCGGCGACGGGCAGTCCTGGCGGAACGTGCAGGAGGCGGAGGCCGTCCGGCGCGTGGTCGACGCACTGCTGGCGGGACTTCCGCCGGACGCGACGGTGGGAGTGGTAACACCGTTCCGGGCGCAGAAGGAGACACTGGCACGCATGTGGCGGGACGACGACCGCGTCCGAGTCGGCACCGTCCACACCTTCCAGGGCGGACAGCGGGACGTGATGATACTCAGCCCGGTGGCGGCGCACAACACACCGCCCCGGACGACGCACTGGGTCGCGAGTCAGGTCAACCTGTGGAACGTGGCGGTCACGCGGGCCAAGTCGCAGCTGATCACGGTGGGAAGCCGCGCCTTCTGGCAGGACCAGAGCGGCCTGCCCGCCCTCCTCGCCGCACGTTCGGTGCCGCTGGGAGCAGGTGACGACGGCACAACGACCGAGGCCGGCACGCCCGGCACGGTGACCGAGGCCCGCAAGGACCTCGCCGACCGCCTGCAGCGGTACCTGGCCGAACGGGGTATCACTGATCTGGAGCGGGCCGTTCTGGTGGGCGGTCACCCGGTGGACCTGCTGTTCACCGACGCCGGCGAGAACACGGCGGTGCTGATCGACCCCGGCCCGGAGCCCGGTACGGAGCCCGCGCGACACCTTCGGTTGACCCACGCGCGAAGCGACCTGCTCACCGGACTGCCCTCCGGGGGGCATGGGGCCAAGCCGTGCCCCGTGAGCCGGACGGTGCGCGTGCCAGCCTGGCGGATCCTCGCGGGCGAGACCGCGCTGGTACCGCTGCTCGGCTGAGCGCCGGACAAGGCGGCTGGCCCGGTCGGCCAGGCCCGGCGGCCCGCTCAGCCGCCGGGCAGACTCCGCACGACGTACGTCATGTGCTGGAGGTTGCCCGCCCGTAGCCATTCCGTCGGCCCGCCCACACCCTCGCCTGTCGAGAGCGGGCCGTCCGCGCAGTCGCTCAACCATTCCTCGCCCTGTCCGGCCCCCGCTCCCCGGAACTCTGGCAGTTCGACGATCCGGCGAGCCGCGCTGCGATTGACCGCGATCCGGTCGGGCCCCCGGGCCAGCGTCTTGAACAGCAGATACGAGCTGTCGGTGGTGTAGCGGAGCACACCCCAGGACGGTCCGCCCTTCCTCCCGGGTGCAGGAACCTGCGCGAGGGCGCTCGGGGGCTGCACCCCATAGTCGCCATAGCCGAGCAGCGGAGCATAGGCACTGCCTGTGGCGCGCATCTCGTGCCACATGCGCCACTCCGCCCGTGCCCCGTCGTACGATCCTTCCTCCAGCATGTCGGCGGTGACCCGAGGAAAGCCCCCTCCGAGCAGAGCCGCATTCCGCCAGACCGCCAAGGGCATCAGCGCGTCGAGGTCGCGCAGCGCCTCCTTGCCCGCGTCGGGCCGGTCATCGAGGACCGCGCCCATGTCGAGCAGCAGATCTACGGGTACCTCAGGACCGGTTCGGGACAGCAGGCTCCGGACGTGCTCCCCGAGGCTGTCGTCCCACTCCTTCGCAACCCGCACCCGCACACCCAGTCCGCGCGCGCAGCGCCGGGCCGTCTCCACGGCCGCCGCCTGCTGCGTCTCGGTCCGCTCCGGCCCGGTGACCGGGCGGAGCCGCCCCAACTCGCAGTAGACGGACAACGCTTCGGCCAGATCGGCGGTCTGGGCATCCTCGCCGAAGGGAGCGTCGATCCATCCACCATGACGGCTCACGACGCTCACCGGATCGACGTACTTGCCAACCAGTTTGGCCAGCGTCTCCGTTACGGCTCCGGGTAAGGGCGGCAGATTCCACAACGGCCTGATAGCGGCGCGGACGTCCGGCCACAGTCGCCTGCAGGCGCCGGCGGCGTGCGGCCGCGTCGGCAGAACGGGAACATAGAGCGGTCCGGACATCGCGGCTCCCCCTCGGCACCGTCCGTGCGCATCCCTTTCCACCAGGGTCCGCTCACCTCGAAGTACTTGAAAAGAGAGTGATTCCAGCCCGCTTGGCCGATGTGTTCAAGTACCTGGTGACGGTGTGCCGCAAGTTCCACGACTGGGCGCTGGTGGACGTGGAGACCTTCCCTGACGCATGAATGCTCCTTTGCCCCTCCATGGAGGACGGAACGAAGAAACGGTTACGCCGCGATCGTCAGCGGAACCTCCAGCCGCCCCCAAGCACCCAGGGTTTGGCACGGCCCGGGTCTACGACTTCAAGGTGCCCGACTCGGCGGACATGGAAGGCGAGAACAAGTGATCGCGACGCTGGCATGGGCGGACGCACAACGGTCGGTGTGCCCGCGGCCGCCATGGTTGTCGAGCGGCAAGCCCAGAACACGGGTGCGAAGGGATGGGCGATGATGTTCGGGCAGGCCCGGTCTCGCTCGGTTCTCATGGGTCTCGACAACCACATGATCACAGGCGCCGTGCCTGCTCTGCTCTCCGGGTCCCCTTGCCGCACAACGGAGATGACGCCACGTCACTCACGAGACCGGCGAACCGAACCAATCCCGATCACGCAATGCCCCTGACCAGGGAGCGGAGCGCAAGTGCGCGACGCTGTACCGGGCGCGGCCCTCCGGCGGTCCGCCGGCCGCCTTGCCCACCGCGACCATGGAGACGATCACCCAGCCCGGGTTCGGGTCCAACTCCTTGGTGAGCCCCTCCAGGTCGAAGGCCCGGAATTGGTGCGCGGCCAGTCCCGCGGCCTGGGCCTGAACAGTCGTGTGGGCGCTAGCCTGGCCGAGGTCGTAGTCCGCAAACTCGGAGTAGAGCAGCTGCATGTCATCGACGTGCCGGCGCGTCAGCGTGACGACGAGCAGGCTCGCGTCCGTCGCCCAGTGGGCCGAGCTCGGCGCAAGGTGAGGGAGCATCCGGTCGCGCTCCGGCTCACCGGACCTGCCGGTGAAGAAGCCCCAGGGCTGGGAGTTCCCCGCCGACGGTGCCCACCGCGCGGCTTCCAGCAGCAGCCCGAGGGCGCGGTCGTCGACAAGCGCCTACGGATCGAACCGGCAGAGGCTAAAGCGCCCGGCAAGCAACGGGTGTATGCCGCTGGGCGGTTCCTGAGGATGGCGCATGTTCCGCTGCCCTTGGGCGCCCAGGGCATGTGAACCGCCCCTCAGGTAACCTGACACCCCATCAGAACGAGCGTCACGAGCGTCATTTCAGCGTCAAGATATCGCCTGTAACGCCCGCACCGCACATTACGCGCACGCACAAAATCGCAGGTCAGGCGTCCTTCTTCACCGGCTCCAGAATCGCCACGCACTCCACGTGATGCGTCATCGGGAACAGGTCGAACGCCCGCAGCGTCCGTACCTTGTAGCCGCCGTCGCGGAAGTACGCGATGTCGCGGGCCAGCGCCGCGGGGTCGCAGGCGACGTAGGCGATCTTTCGTGCGCCGAGCGCCGACAGCTGTTCGACCGTCTTCTTGCCGGCGCCCGCGCGGGGCGGGTCCAGGACGATGAGGTCGACCTCGGTGATGCCGGTGCGCGGGAGGACCGCCTCGACCTTGCCCTGTTCGATGCGGACGCGGTCGAACGCGGCGAGGTTGTGCCGGGCGTCCTCCACCGCGCGCTTGCCCGACTCGATGCCGAGGACCGCGCCCTGGTCGCCGATCCGGTCCGCGAGGGCGCCGGCGAAGAGGCCGACGCCGCAGTACAGGTCGAGCGCCATGTCGCCCTTGCGCGGCAGCAGACCCTGCATGACCGCCTTGACGAGGGTGTCGGCGGCCATCGGGTGGACCTGCCAGAAGCCGCCGCTGCCGACCCGGTAGGTACGGCCGTCGGCGCGCTCGCGCACGAACGCGCGGCCGTGGACGCGGTGGATGCCGCCGTCCTGTTCGGCGACCCGCATCACGGAGACCGGCTTGTCGAGCTCGACGAGCGGCAGGCGGGCGCCGGGGCGGGGCTCCAGGATCACCATGCGGTCCTGCGAGCCCGTCGCGGCGATCGCCTCGACGGCCTCCATGCCGGACCAGTCGCGCTCCTCGATGCCGAGTTCGGTGACACCCGGGGCGGCGATCATGCAGCGCTCGACGGGCTCGACCTCGTGCGAGCGGTGGCGGCGCAGTCCGGCGTTGCCGTCCGGGTCGACCGCGTACTGCACGCGCGTGCGCCAGGCCGGGACCTCGCCCGAGGGCAACTTGTCACCCTCGGCGGGCATCACCGTGCCGTCCCAGCCGGCCTCCTCGGGCGTGAGGCCCGCGAGGCGCAGCAACTGCTCGGCGACGACCTCGCCCTTCAGCCGGCGCTGGGCACCGGGCTTGGCGTGCTGCCAGTCGCAGCCGCCGCAGCGGCCGGGACCGGCGTACGGGCAGGGCGCCTCGACGCGGTCCTTGGAGGCGTCGATGATCCGCACGGCGTCGGCGCGCAGGAACCGCGCGCCCTCCTCGCCCTCGGTCACCCGGGCGACGACACGCTCACCGGGCAGTGTGTGCCGGACGAAGAGGACCTGGCCCTCGTCGGTCCGGGCGATGCAGTGCCCGCCGTGCGCCACGGGGCCGATCTCGACCTCGTACTCGTCCCCCACCAGCGACTTCTTCGGTTCTGCCTGCATGGTGGGGTGACTCCAGATGAGAAGGGGGAAACGGCCGGACAACAGCCCACCAGTCTACGTGCTTCCGACGTGCTTCCCGCGCCCGTCGTTCCGAGGGCCGCACTCCTTCGGCCGCCAGCCCTTCGAACCGCACCCCTTCGGCCGCCGACCTCTTCGAACCGCATCCCTTCCGCGTCCCTCGGCCGCCCCGCCCTCGGAGCGCGCCTCTTCCCGGACCGAGCCCACCCTTCGGGCGCTAGCTCTTCGGGCTGTGCTCCTTGTGCCGCTCGTGGGCCGGCCCCCGGCGCACCGCACCCGGCGCGTTCCAGTCCTGCCGCTTGCGGGCCCGCAGCTTCGCGGCCTCGGAGGACTCCAGCTGGTAGGGCACGGAGGTGACCATGACGCCCGGCGTGAACAGCAGCCGGCCCTTGAGGCGCAGGGCGCTCTGGTTGTGCAGCAGGTGCTCGTACCAGTGGCCGACGACGTACTCGGGGATGATCACGGACACCGCGTCGCGCGGCGACTCCTTGCGCAGGCCCTTCACGTACTCGATGACCGGCCGGGTGATCTCGCGGTAGGGCGAGTCGAGGACCTTCAGCGGTACGTCGATGCCGCGCCGCTCCCATTCGTCGCGCAGCGTCTTGGTCTCGGCCGGGTCCACGTTGACGCTGAGCGCTTCGAGGGTGTCGGAGCGCAGCAGCTTGGCGTAGGCGAGGGCGCGCAGCGCCGGGCGGTGGATCTTGGAGACCAGGACGACGGAGTGGACGCGGGAGGGGCGGACGCTGTCGTCGGACGGTCCCTCGGGGGCGGCCAGCTCCTCCGAGACGCGGTCGTAGTGCTTACGGATCGCGGTCATCGTCGCGTAGAAGATCACCATGCCGAGCAGGGCGACCCAGGCGCCGTGCGTGAACTTGGTGACGAGGACGACGACCAGGACCAGCCCGGTGAAGAAGGCGCCGAAGGTGTTGATCGCCCGGGAGCGGACCATGTGACGCCGCTTGACCTGGTCGGTCTCGGTGGCCAGGTGACGGTTCCAGTGGCGGACCATGCCGGTCTGGCTGAGAGTGAAGGAGACGAAGACGCCGACGATGTAGAGCTGGATCAGTCGCGTCGAGTCGGCCCCGTAGATGATGACGAGCATGCTCGCGGCGCCGGCCAGGAGGACGATGCCGTTCGAGAAGGCGAGGCGGTCGCCGCGGGTGTGGAGCTGGCGCGGCAGGTAGCGGTCCTGGGCGAGGATCGAGCCGAGCAGCGGGAAGCCGTTGTACGCGGTGTTCGCGGCCAGGAACAGGACGAGCGCGGTGGCGGCGGCCAGCACGATGAACAGGAAGCTGCCCTTGCCGAACACGGCCTCGGCGACCTGGGAGATCACCGGGTTCTGGACGTAGGAGGAGCCGACCGCCACGCCGTTGTGGATCAGGTCCGTGGCGGGGTTCTCCGCCATGCGGACCTTGGTGGTCATGGCCAGGACGATGATGCCGCAGAACATGGTGACGGCGAGCAGGCCCATCGCCGCGAGCGTGGTCGCGGCGTTCTTCGACTTCGGTTTACGGAAGGCGGGGACACCGTTGGAGATCGCCTCGACGCCGGTGAGCGCGGCGCAGCCGGACGAGAAGGCGCGCAGCAGCAGGAAGACGAGGGCGAAGCCCGCGAGCCCCTGGTGCTCGGCCTTGATGTGGTAGTCGGCGGTGGGCGCGTGCATGGTGTCGCCGAGCACGAGTCCGCGGAAGGCGCCCCAGGCGATCATGATGAAGACGCCCGCGACGAAGACGTACGTCGGAATCGCGAAGAGCTTTCCGGACTCCTTGACTCCGCGCAGGTTCATCAGCGTGAGCAGCACGATGACGGCGACCGCGCAGGCCACCTTGTGCTGCACCACGAAGGGGACCGCGGAGCCGAGGTTCTCGATGCCGGAGGCGATGGAGACGGCGACCGTGAGGACGTAGTCGACGAGGAGCGCGCTGGCGACGGTGAGGCCGGCCCGCGGACCGAGGTTGGTGGTGGCGACCTCGTAGTCGCCGCCGCCACTGGGGTACGCGTGCACGTTCTGGCGGTAGGACGCGACCACCGTGAACATCAGCACGACGACCGCCAGCGCGATCCAGGGGCTGAAGTGGTAGGCCGACACGCCCGCGATGGAAAGGACCAGCAGTACCTCCCCGGGCGCGTACGCCACGGAGGAAAGCGGGTCGGATGCGAAGACGGGGAGGGCAATGCGCTTCGGCAGGAGCGTTTCACCCAGCCGGTCACTGCGCAGTGCGCGCCCGATGAGGATCCGCTTCGGCACGTCGGTCAGTTTGGACACAACAGGGAATCGTAAGGGTTCGAACTGGCAGCCGCCCACCCGCCGTACCTCATCGGCACATCATCTGCTCTCCGGGTGAAAACGGGGCGGGCTCCGGCTGCGGATTCCGTGGCCCCGAAGATCCACGTGTCTATATGACAAAACCCCGCTCCCGACCGCCCTGGAGGACCCATGCACCTGTCCGCGGAGCTCATCGGCGCCACCGTCGGACTGATCGGCCTCGGAATCCTGACTCTCGCGAGTGTTCGCAGCATCACACGGCGGTGAACCCCCGGGTTCACCGCCGCTCCCGGGCCGTTCCGCGAAAAACCGCAGGCGAACCTGCGCAAGGGTGCCCCCGGCCGACCGTGCGTGTGTAGCTTGGGCGGCGGTCTGAGACCCTGTTTAGCCTGAGCCGTAACCATTCACATGCGGAAGGACGGTCGTGCACATCGTCATCATGGGCTGCGGAAGAGTGGGTTCCGCTCTTGCCCAGAACCTGGAGCAACAGGGGCACACGGTCGCCGTGATCGACCAGGACCCCACCGCCTTCCGGCGGCTGGGCTCCGGGTTCGGCGGCCGTCGTGTCACCGGAGTCGGCTTCGACCAGGACACCCTGCGCGAGGCGGGCATCGAGGAGGCCGGCGCGTTCGCGGCGGTCTCCAGCGGTGACAACTCGAACATCATCGCCGCCCGGGTGGCCCGCGAGATGTTCGGCATCGAGAACGTGGCCGCCCGTATCTACGACCCGCGCCGCGCCGAGGTCTACCAGCGCCTCGGCATTCCGACCGTCGCCACCGTCCGCTGGACGGCCGACCAGATGCTCCGCCGGCTGCTGCCCTCGGGCGCCGAGCCGCTGTGGCGCGACCCCACGGGAGGTGTGCAGCTCGCCGAGGTGCACGCCTCCGCCACGTGGGTGGGCCACAAGATCAGCCGCCTCCAGGACGAGACGGGCGTGCGCGTCGCCTTCCTCACCCGGCTGGGTGAGGCGGTCCTGCCCACCTCGCAGACGGTGCTGCAGGAGGGCGACCTGGTCCACGTGATGATGCGCACCGACGAGGTGGAAAAGGTCGAGGCGTCGTTCGCCAAGGGCCCTGAAGAGGAGGCGGGTCACTGATGAGAGTCGCCATTGCCGGTGCCGGTGCCGTGGGCCGCTCGATCGCGGGCGAACTGCTGGAGAACGGTCACGAGATCCTGCTGATCGACAAGGCGCCGACCGCCATCTCGGTCGAGCGCGTGCCCCAGGCGGAGTGGCTGCTCGCCGACGCCTGCGAGATCACCTCCCTGGACGAGGCGGCGCTGCAGCGCTGCAACGTGGTCATCGCGGCCACGGGGGACGACAAGGTCAACCTCGTGGTCTCGCTGCTCGCGAAGACCGAGTACGGGGTCCCGCGGGTCGTCGCCCGGGTGAACAACCCGAAGAACGAGTGGCTGTTCAACGAGTCCTGGGGCGTGGACGTCGCCGTCTCCACCCCGCGCCTGATGTCGGCCCTCGTCGAGGAGGCCGTCAGCGTCGGAGACCTGGTGCGGCTGCTCCGCTTCAGCCACGGCGACGCCAACCTCGTCGAGCTGACGCTGCCGCCGGAGTCCGCCCTGGCCGGCACGACCGTGGGCGATGTCGCGTGGCCGGAGGACACGTCGCTGGTGACCATCATCCGCGGTACCCGCGTCCTGACCCCCTCGCGGGAGGACTCCCTGGAGGCGGGCGACGAGCTCCTCTTCGTGGCCGCCCAGGCCCGTGAGGAGCAGCTGGAGGACCTGCTGTCGGTGCGCCGCGACACGAACGCGACGAGCTAGCGGTTCCCGTCGGCGGTACGACGTCCCGGCGACGGGAAGGCGTCTCGCGGCGGGAAGGCGTCTCGCGCGGCGGTACGACGAAGGGGGCGCCCGGAGATTCTCCGGGCGCCCCCTTCGTCGTACCGCCGTCGTGCTCAGTCGTGCCAGTCGTGCCAGTCGTGCCAGTCGTGCCAGTCGTGCTGGGCCTACGCCTCGCGGCGGTGCCGGGCCGGGGCCGGGGCGTCGCCGCGCTCCTTCGCGAGGGCGGCCTTGCGCTCCTTCTCCGCCTGCTCCTCGGCCTCCATCTCGGCGAACACGTCGATGGGCGGCGGCGCCTTGGCCAGGAAGACCCAGGTGAGCCAGACGGCGAGCAGGAACGGCGGGATCTTCAGAGCGATGAGGACCCAGCCGAACTGGGTGGTGTCGCCCCACCAGTAGAGCGGGAAGAGCACGGCGCACTTGGCGAGCAGGATCAGGCCCCAGGCCCAACTGGCCTTCGCGTACGCCTTCTTCCGGCCGGGGTTGCGGGTGCGCCAGGAGAGGTTCTCCTTGAAGACCGGGCCGAGGATCAGGCCGATCAGCGGGACACCCGCGAGGGTCGTCACGATGTAGGCGACGGCGAGCCCGAGCGTGTAGAGCATGCCCGGAAGGTAGAAGTCCTTCGCGTTGCCCGTCATCATCGCGAAGACCACACCGAAGGCGACGCCGAAGACACCGCTGAAGGCGTGCTTCACGGTGTCGCGCCGTACCAGGCGGACCACGACGAGCAGCAGGGACACGGCGAGGGCGGCGATGGCCGACCAGTGCAGGTCCTTGTTGATCGTGAAGATGGTGACGAAGAGCAGGCCCGGCACCACCGTTTCGACCATGCCCCGCACGCCGCCGAACGCCTCGAAGAGTGCGGCCTCGGTCACCGCCCGCGCATCCTGCTGGGCGTCCTGGGCGTCTTCGGTCGGCTTGTCGAGCGACGTCACCGGCTACTCCCGTCCGAGGGGTCTGAGTTCGTACTTCGGATTGAACAACACCCTACGGCCCCGGCTCATCGAGATACGGCCGGAGGCGATCAGCTTGCGTCCGGGCTCGATGCCGACGATGGAACGGCGGCCGAGCCAGACCACGTCCAGGGCGGCCGAGCCGTCGAACAGCTCGGCCTCCAGGGCCGGAACACCTGCCCTCGGCCGCAGAGTGACCGTGCGCAAGGTACCAGTAACCGTGACGATCTGCCGGTCGTGGCAGTCACCGATACGGGTGCAGCCCGCGGTCGCGGCGTCCTCCCGCAGCTCCTCGGACTCCAGGTCCTCCTGGGACGAGGAGAGCCGGTCCATCATGCGCCGGAAGCGGCCCGCCGGCTTTTCGGAACGAGGAACAGCACTCATACCGAAAGCGTACCGGGGGGCGCTGACAGCTACGTACCCGCGGCGCCGTCACCCGAACCGGGCACGGACCTCACACGATCCGGAGGCCGCACCCCCTCGAACCGACGCGAGCGCCATCACTCACACCGGTGCGTACGTCGTCACCCGAATCGGTGTCGGAGCGTCACCCGGATAGGTGTCCGGGCGTCACCCGGATCGGTGTCCGGGACGCTTCGGTGCCGCGGCCCGGACGGGAGACCGCGTCGCCACGGCGTCGAGATCGCGTCATCGCTCGAACCGGTACCCCATCCCCGGCTCGGTGATGAAGTGCTTCGGGTGCGAGGGGTCCGCCTCCAGTTTGCGGCGGAGCTGGGCCATGTAGACCCGCAGGTAGTTCGTCTCCGTCCCGTACGACGGCCCCCAGACCTCCTGGAGCAGCTGCTTCTGGCTGACCAGGCGGCCCGTGTTGCGGACCAGGACCTCCAGCAGGTGCCACTCCGTGGGGGTGAGGCGGACGTCCCGCCCGTCGCGGTGCACCTTCTTCGCCGCCAGGTCGACGGTGAATCCCTCGGTCTCCACGATCACGTCGTCCTCCTCGCCCCCGGTGGGCTCCGCTCGACGGACGGCGGCGCGCAGCCGGGCGAGCAGCTCGTCCATGCCGAACGGCTTGGTGACGTAGTCGTCGGCGCCCGCGTCGAGCGCCTCGACCTTCTCGTCGGAGGAGTGCCGGGCGGACAGCACCAAGATCGGCACCCGGGTCCAGCCGCGCAGCCCCTTGATCACCTCGACGCCGTCCATGTCGGGCAGGCCGAGGTCGAGCACGACGACGTCGGGGTGGCGGGCGGCGGCGAGCTGGAGCGCGGTGGCTCCGTCGGGGGCCGCGTCGACCTCGTACTTGCGCGCCCTCAGATTGATCACGAGGGCTCGGGTGATCTGGGGCTCGTCGTCGACCACGAGGACCCGGGTCATGAGGCCTGCCTTTCTGCGACTTCTGATCGGGCGGCCAGGTCGGGCCGGCGGTCCACCGCCCGCACCGTGAGCACCATGGTGAGTCCGCCGCCGGGGGTGTCCTCGGCGTTGAGGGTGCCGCCCATCGCCTCGGCGAAGCCGCGGGCGACCGCGAGGCCGAGGCCCACTCCGGTGCCGCGCGGGGCGTCTCCGTAGCGCTGGAAGGGCGCGAATATACGGTCCTTTGCCTCGTCAGGGACGCCGGGGCCGCGGTCCACCACGCGTACCTCCACGCGGTCGGCGATCGCGCTCGCGGCGACCAGGACCCGTTCGTCGACGTGGCTGTACTTGACGGCGTTCTCGACGAGGTTGGCGACGGCGCGCTCAAGGAGCCCGGCGTCGACGGCGACCATCGGCAGGCTCTCCGGGATCTCCAGCTCCACGCTGTCCTCGGGAACACCGCCGAGCGCCATCGGGACGACCTCGTCGAGGTCGATCTCCCGGATCAACGGGGTGACCGTCCCGGTCTGGAGCCGGGACATGTCGAGCAGGTTGCCCACCAGGTGGTCGAGGCGGTCGGCGCCGTCCTCGATGCCTTCGAGGAGTTCGGCCCGGTCCTCCTCCGACCAGGCCACGTCGTCGGAGCGCAGGGACGACACCGCGGCCTTGATCCCGGCGAGCGGGGTGCGCAGGTCGTGGCTCACGGCGGCCAGCAGGGCGGTGCGGATGCGATTGCCCTCGGCCAGTTCCTTGGCCTGGTCGGCCTCGTGCTGGAGGCGCTGGCGGTCCAGCACCACCGCGGCCTGCGCGGCGAAGGCGGCCAGCACCCGGCGGTCGGAGGCGGGCAGCACGCGTCCGGACAGGGCGAGCGCCATGTGGTCGCCGACCGGCATGTCCACGTCGGCGTCCTCGGGGCGGGCCGAGGGCGCCGGTCCCACACTGCCCGCGCACGTCCACGGAGCGACGTCGCCGGCCCGCTCCAGGAGCGCGACCGACTCCATGCCGAAGGTCTCCCTGACCCGCTCCAGCAGGGCCTCCAGGCTGGTCTCGCCGCGCAGCACGCTGCCCGCGAGGAAGGAGAGGATCTCGGATTCGGCGCGCAGCCGTGCCGCCTGGTGGGTGCGGCGGGCCGCCAGGTCCACCACCGACGCCACCGAGACCGCGACGCCCACGAAGATCACGATGGCGACGATGTTCTTCGGGTCGGCGATGGTCAGCCGGTGCAGGGGCGGTGTGTAGAAGTAGTTCAGCAGCAGCGAGCCGAAGGCCGCCGAGGCGAGGGCCGGGAGGAGACCGCCGAGCAGGGCGGCCGCGACCGTCACCGCCAGGAACAACAGCATGTCGTTGGCGAGGCCGAGGTCGATGGTGTTCAGCAGCAGCGCCATGACCACGGGGCCGCCCACCCCGATCACCCAGCCCCAGATGATCCGGGAGCGTCCGAGCCGTGCCCCGCGCGCCACCGGCAGACCGCGCCCCTTGGCGACCTCTTCGTGCGTGACGATGTGGACGTCCAGGTCGGGTCCTGACTCCCGGGCGACCGTGGCTCCGACGCCCGGCCCGAAGACGTACTGCCAGGTCTTGCGGCGGGACGAGCCGAGCACGATCTGGGTGGCGTTGACCCCGCGCGCGAAGTCCAGCAGGGAGGCGGGTATGTCGTCGCCGACCACGTGGTGGAAGGTGCCGCCGAGGTCCTCGACCAGGGTGCGCTGGACGGCCAGTTCCTTCGGCGAGGCGGAGGTGAGCCCGTCGCTGCGGGCGATGTAGACGGCCATGACCTCGCCGCCCGCGCCCTTCTCGGCGAGCCGCGCGGCCCGGCGGATCAGCGTGCGGCCCTCCGGACCGCCGGTCAGTCCGACGACGATCCGCTCCCGGGAACCCCAGATCTTGGAGACCCGGTGCTCGCTGCGGTACTCGGTCAGGTATTCGTCGACCCGGTCGGCGACCCACAGCAGCGCGAGCTCGCGCAGGGCCGTGAGATTG